>WSYC01000014.1:150741-220990 GCA_009773635.1 Beijerinckiaceae bacterium
GCCTGATGTTCGTTGAGAGCATCGGTGCACTGGTGCAGCGGCGGCGCGGCAAGCCGGCACTCCCCAGAAGCCCGGGCGAGCATCGCTGGTATGAGGGCCTGCCGTTCCCGATGCGGTTTCACCGCTCGAAGATGTCGACCAGCGTCATTCCGCTGATCGCGCTCGGGGCGGTCATCGGTTTCATCGGCACCGTGCTCGGCATCGGCGGCGGGTTTCTGGTCGTGCCGGCGCTGATCTATATGTTCCGGGTTCCGACTTCGGTTGTCGTCGGCACCTCGCTGTTCCAGATCCTCGTGACGATGATTGTCGCTACCGTGCTGCATGCGACGATGTCGCAGGCGGTTGATGTCCTCCTCGCGCTGACGCTGGTGGTAGGCGGGGTCATCGGCGCGCAGTTCGGCGCACGCGCCGGACAGGCGCTCAAGGGCGAGCAGTTCCGGCTGCTGCTGGCGTTGCTGATCCTTGTTGTGGGGGTCCGCTTCGCGTTCGATATTGTCGGCGATCCCTCCGACCTCTTTTCGGTCAACACGACGGAACTCGAACGATGAGCGGGCGGTGGATTACGCCCGGTCTCGCAGGGCTCATCGCAGGATTGATGCTTCTCGCGCCCGCCCCGGCACGGGCGGAAGAACTTGTTCTGGCGCTCTCGACGCGCGAGGTCGCGATTACCTCGACGTATACTGGCGCCGATATCACCGTCTTCGGGCTCATCGAGCGCGATGCCAACACGCTGACGCGCACCGGCACCTACGATATCGTCGCCAATGTCCAGGGCCCTTCGGGCGATATCGTCATCCAGCGCAAGGGAAAGTTCGGGCCGATCTGGCTGACCGACAACCGGCGGCGCTATGCGAAGGTGCCGCTCTATTTCTCGGTGCTCTCCTCGCGCCCGCTTGTCGATATCGTCGACGACACCATCCGCCAGCGGTTGAAGCTGGGTCTCGAATTTTTCCTGCCCGGCGCCAGCAGTCCGGAGACCGAGAAGGACGTCGATGACTTCGGCTTCCGCAACGCTCTCCTGCGGCTCAGGCGTGAGGAAGGCGGCCTCGCCCAGAACGAGAAGGCGATCATCATGATCCGCCCCAATCTCTTCACCGCCCGGATCAGCCTGCCGGCAAAAGCCCCGACCGGGCTTTATCTCGTCAATATCTCCGTGCTTTCGGATGGCGTGCCGTTGAAAACGGTTCAGGCCGGGTTCGTTGTCCGCAAGGTCGGTTTCGACGCCTTTGTTGCCAATGCCGCCCGCTTCAATGCCTGGGCCTATGCGCTTTTCACCGTTCTCATGGCGATCGCGCTCGGGTGGATCGCGAACGTCGTGTTCCGCAAGGATTGAGGTCGCCTCCGGGGGGAAGGTGAAAACCATCCCCCGCAAGGATGGCGCGCGTCAGGGTTTTAAAAGCTCGAACAGCGCACCCGGCACGGGAATGCCGCGGTCCCGGCGCGTCGAGGCGGGGATTTCCTGCCGGACATCGAGCTCCGCCGCTGCCGCCCAGTCGTGGATCTGCCGGGGCGCGTGATGGACACGGCTATCCCCGCCGATGATCACCCCCGCGCCCGGATGCGTCTGGACCGAGAAGGCAAAGCGCCCGCCCGATCGCAGCACGCGGCGGGTTTCGACAAACACCGGTGCGAGATCGGGCACATAGCAGAACACATCGGCCGCGATCACGAGATCGTAGCGCGCATCGGGCTCGCGCATGAGAAAGGCAAGCAGTTCGGCGCAGGCGAGCCGCCGGTAGAGCCCCGTCGTTTGGGCAACCGCGAGCATGCCGGCGGAGAGATCCACCCCTGTAAAAGCCATGCTGGTCCCGGCCAGCGCCCGCGCCATCAACCCGGTGCCGCAACCGAGATCGAGCACCTCCGACATCGTGCCCTTCAGCGGGTCACCGTGCTGCAGCATCGCCTTCAGCATCTCTGGCGCACGGTAGTCGAGCGCCCCGACAAGATGACTGTCGAACCGCCCGGCATATTCATCGAAGAGGCCGGCAACATAGGCATCCGGCATCACGGGCTCGCCGCTGATCTGCGCCAGCAGGACGCCGGCTCCGAGCCGATCCTCCGGGTCGAGCGCGCATGCCTGGCGCAACGCTTCGGCAGCCGCCGCCTCGTCTCCAAGCGCGAGACAGGCCTTGGCAAGCGCCAGATGCGCCGGTGGCCAGCCCGGCGCCAGCTCCAGAGTCTGCGCGAAGAGATCACGCGCCGCGACGAAATCGCCATCCCCCAAGGCACCATCGCCATAGGCATAGCGCCGGTCCGCCGTGAGATCGCCGGACGTCTGGGTCGAAAACGGAGCAGGTCTGACCATCTGGATGCTCAAGGTGCTTCCAGCGCGGACGCCGATGATATCGCGGCTGTCATCCGCCGCCTCCGTAAAAACCGGATGATCAGGATGAGACGGAAAGCCAGCATCGCCACCAGCGCGGTCATCACCGATCCCAGGATCGCCCAGCGCAACAGCAGTGGGTCAAGCCGGATACCCTGCCGATCCAGAAGATAGAGTCCGCCAAGCCCCGCCAGCAGCACAAGCCGCGTGATCGCCAGCCGCCAGGAACGCAGCGCTTTCGGATGGATGCTGCGGAACAAAATCCGCTCCGCGGCGCCCGAAGCCGCCGAAAACACCAGGAACCCGATGGCCAGCACGCCGAAAAGCGGGAACAAAATCCCCCAGATAAATCCGAGGATGATCGGCCAACCCTGCGACGCTGCAAGTGCAGGTGCGGCGAGGCCGGGATCGAAGCGGAGCGATCCCGCCGCCAACACCGCGCGCGCCGAGCCGGTCGGCGTGCAGGCCCGTGCTGCTGCCTGCGCATCGGACGGCGTAATCCCGCACACACTGAGCCAGCCGCGCAGGGTCTCGTCGAAGGCAAAGATCGGCCATTGAGCGGGCGCCGTGGCGGCAAGACGGCTCGCAATCCCGTCATCGAACAGCGCCTGCCCCGTCTTCATCATCGTTCCCAGGAGAATGGCGAGGAGAATGCCAACCCCGATGGACAGCACCCTGCCTGCAGCAGAACGGACAGCGGTTGCAGGTTGTTTTGCGATGAGCCCAAGCGCGGCTCCGAGCACAAGAGCCGGCCATTCCACCGCCAGAGCCAGCCCTCCCAGTGTTTCGGTGGTCAGGTTGATCCCGCTCTGGCCGAGAATCCCGCTCTGGCCGAGAATCCCGCTCTGGCCAAGCCGACCGAGAAGGTCTGCACTCATCTGATCAAATACATCTCCGGCCAGAAACGCAGCGAAAGGAACCACCGCCGTGATGATGACCAGAACCAGCATGACCTTGGCGCACCGTACCAGCCCATGGAGGCCGCCAAGAACAAGAACCAGCGCCAGCAGCGAGACGACGAGACCGGCCGAGCGGGATCGCGTCGTGCCCGTCACCTCGGCCAGCCGGTCAATGATCGGCGGAAAAGCGTGGAAGACGAGGAGCCCTGCGGCCAGCATGACCGCCAGCATCGTGATGCTAAGCGCGCCCCGGGTTTCCTCGCCGGGATCACGATCCTGCCCGCCGGAGACCATCGCCCCGGCGAAATTCCGCCAGGGGTTGAACGGCAGGAGCCCGTAAGCGACACAGAAACCGGCCCCCAGCGCGATCGCTCCGGCCGCTGTCCGGCCGGGCGTCAGGCCAATTCCTGCCGCCACCAGCAAGAGCACGGCAACAAAGGCAACAAACCCGAGCGTGGCGCCGCGTTCGCTACCCGCCATGAAGCGGGTCAGCCGGCTGGTCGTGCTCGCCAACGCCAGCGAGAGCGTGATCGCCACAAAAACGCCGATCACCCCCGCCGCCGCGAGCTGCGGGCCGAGACCAATGCGCTCGCCGAAAACCAGCAGCGCGAACCCGGCGATGGCAAGCGCGGTGACAAGCGCGCTGGTCATGGGACCCCCAGAGTGAAAAAAACACAAAATTCGTCGGGAACAACGCCCAGATGTCTAATAGACGAGCAAGTGTTCTTGCCAATAGGCATCATTGGCGTTCATCATCATAGCAAGCGCAAAAAAAGACGCTGCTGCGCGGCAGATGAGGCAGCGTGAAAGCGGGGCGGAAACATGACAGCAAGTATGTCGGGTGTGGCTGATCGGGGAACCATCATCATCGCGGATGACCATCCGCTGTTCAGGGGCGCTCTCAAGCAGGCGGTCAATGGCGTTTTCGGCGAGCTTACGGTGATCGAAGCCGGAACACTCGAGGAAGCCACAGCGGCCCTTTCAGGTGACTCCGACGTCGATCTCGTCCTGCTGGACCTCAAGATGCCCGGCGTCAGCGGTTTCTCCGGCCTCACTTTCCTGCGTTCGCAGCATCCGTCGGTGCCGGTGATTGTTGTTTCCGGCGTCGATGATGCCGCAACCATTCGCACGTGCATGGAATTTGGTGCATCCGGCTATATCCCGAAGACGACGCCGATCGAGCAGATGAACGAGGCGGTGCGTGCCGTTCTCGCCGGCGGCAGCTGGACCCCGCCGCACATCCCGCTTGGCGAGGGCGCGGACAAGGAAACCAGCGCGCTGGTGCGGCGCCTCGCAAGCCTGACCCCGCAGCAGATGCGCGTGCTGACCATGCTGTCGGAGGGACTGCTCAACAAGCAGATCGCTTATGAGCTTTCGGTGTCGGAAGCTACGGTGAAAGCCCATGTCTCCGCCATTCTCATGAAGCTTGGCGTCGAAAGCCGGACGCAGGCCGTGATTGCCGCCGCGAAACTCGAAGTGCCGGGCTAACAAGAAGTGCCTGGCTGAGCCGGCATTACGCGGAAGCCTTCGCCCAGACGTCTGCCCCGCGGCCGACGAGGCCCGCGACATCCGCAACGTTTTCCCGCGCCATTGCGCGCAGAATGGCGCTCTTGATCTCGCCGATCAGGGCCGGGCCCTGATAGATCAGCGCGGAATAGAGCTGCACCAGACTCGCGCCGGCCGCGATCTTGGCAACGGCATCCTCGCCGCTTGAAATGCCGCCAACGCCGATCAGTGGAAATGCTCCGTCAACGCGCTGGAACGTCTTTGCGAGCACAATGGTGGACGCCCGGAACAGCGGCTTGCCGGACAGCCCGCCCGCTTCGCGCGCGGTCGCCTGATCCTTCAGCGATGCAGGACGCGCGATTGTCGTGTTCGAGACGATCATCCCGTCGATCCCGCGGCTCAGCGCAACCGCGACGATATCGTCGAGCTGGATATCGTCGAGATCCGGGGCGATCTTGAGGAGGATGCGTGTCGCAAGGCCTTCTGCCGCCCGCGCCTCGAGAACCCGGGCGATCAGTTCGTCAAGGAAGGCGCGCCCCTGCAGATCCCGCAGGCCGGGTGTGTTGGGTGAGGAGATGTTGAGGGTCAGGAAATCGGCCAGTGGCCCGAGGCGACGCGTGAGATCGACGTAATCGGCGATCCGGTCGGAGCTGTCCTTGTTCGCCCCGAGGTTGACGCCAAGAACTCCTCTGGAAGCAAGGACACCCTTGGAGCCCTTCCCCCGGCCATCCCGCTGCATCAGCCGCGCCGCAACCGCCTCCATACCGTCGCTGTTGAGGCCGTAGCGGTTGATGACCGCACGATCCTCGCCCAGTCGGAAGACGCGTGGTCGCGGGTTGCCGGGCTGCGGGTGCTTCGTGACGCCGCCAACCTCGACGAACCCGAAGCCGAGCCGCATGAGGGCATCCGGCACGCGGGCGTTCTTGTCGAACCCAGCCGCGATGCCGACCGGATTGGCAAATTCGAGCCCGAAGGCTGTCACCGCCAGCCGGGGATCATCCGGTCCGCAGGCCGGCAGCGGCAATTTTTCGAGCGCGGCCACTGAAAGGTCATGCGCCTTCTCCGGGTCAACCCGATGCAGCAGGGGCTGGAGCAGGGGAAAGAGCGAGCCGAACATCATGGGGTCCCCTGAACCGGATGGGAATCGAGCGCGGGAAGAACCGGCATTCCGGCCTCATCGCAACCAATGGGCCTATCCCACACGACATCACGGATGAAAAGAGGTGCAAAGAGATGGGGAAAAAATGCCCCTCCGCGTGAGATTTCATCCCGCAAGCTGTCGCCGAGACCCGCAGGATCAACCGCAAGCAACACAAGATCGTCACGCCCTGAAAAATGGCGGCGTGCGGTCTCCTCAAGCTGATCAGCATAGGAAAAATGGATAAAACCGTCCCGAACATCGACAAACGATCCGAGAAAACGGCCTGTTTTCTTGAAATTCTGCCATTCCTCAACGCTCAGAATCTTGAATATTTTTCGCAATTGCTCTTGTCCTTGTCAGCCTTGATCGCAAGCGTCAGCGCAATATCCGCATTTTTGTCAGTATTCTAATATAATTGCCGCCGGAAGACAAAATTGATAGTCGACATTCCCATACATCAGGACTTGGGCGGGATATGCTGACTCATTCTCAGATCTGGGCAGCAATTGATGCATTGGCTGCTCACGAAGGTCTTACACCCTCCAGCCTCGCGAAGCTGGGCGGGCTGGATCCGACGACCTTCAATCGCTCCAAGCGCCAGAACAGCGAAGGGCAGCTTCGCTGGCCCTCGACCGAGTCCATCGCCAAGGTTCTGGCTGCGACCGGGGCGAGCGTGGATGAATTCCTGCAGCTGATCCCGCGCAATCCGACACCGGTTCGCCGTATTCCGTTTCGCCCGATGCGGAAAGCGGCGCACGACTGGTTCGATCAGAACGGCCAGATACGCGCCACCGGCTGGGACGAGATTGCCTTTCCCTCGGCCAGCGACACCAATATTTTCGCGCTGGAAGTGCAGGGTGATCCGTTTGCCCCGGTCTATCGCGACGGCGACATCATTATCGCCTCGCTGGATTCCGAGAAGCGGCGCGGCGACCGCGTTTTCCTGCTGAATGACGCCGGAACCGCGCAGATCGCCGTTCTCGGGCGCCAGACAGCAACCCATCTGCACCTTTCGACCGTGCAAGGCAGCGAACTGCCACCATGCCCGCTGACGGATATCCGCCTGCTCGCCCGCATCATCTGGGCGAGCCAGTAACCCGTCAGCCGCCGGCCGGAGCCTTTGCCGCCAGAAAGGCCTCGTGATCGCGGATGAGCACGCCATCGAGCGCGTTCTGAAGCAGTTTTACGGTGTTCGCGATGCCGTAGATCGCCGCGAACGAGCCAAACCTTGGCCCGCGTTCCTCGCCGAGCAGCACCTGATAAAGCGCGTTGAACCAGGCGTTCGAGACGCCGGGACGCTCGGGCGTCGCGCCCTTGGCCTTGAAATCCTGATAGCGCGGCACCGCGCGCGCGACGTCATAGACCGCCTCCTGAATGAGTTCGGCGCTGGCATCCGCCGGCATCGTGAGAAGCTTCGCCTTCAACGCCGCCAGCGCATCCCGCTCGACATCATCGGGGGCGCGATACACCTTCTTCGGCTTCACGAAATCCGCGAAATAACGGATCGCATAGCCGACCAGCCGGTCGAGCCGCGGGTGGGTTTGCGGCGAAGCGCCCGGCGCATAGCGCTGGAGGAAGCCCCAGAGCACACCCTTGTCCTCGACATTCGCGACCGCGACGAGGTTGAGCAGCAGGCCGAAGCTCACCGCCGTCGCCGCCTGATTGGAGCCCGCAGCCGCGATCTTTTCCGGCGCGGGCGGCATGCCGCCATGAATATGCCAGACCGGATTGCCGAGGCGGTTCTTCTCGTCCTGCCGCTCGAAGGCGTCGAGGAACGAGAGATATTCGTCCACCGCGCGCGGAATGACGTCGAAATAGAGCTTCTTGGCCTCGCGCGGACGCTGGAACATGTAGAGCGACAGGCTTTCGGGCGAGGCATAGGTCAGCCACTCGTCGATCGTGAGGCCATTGCCCTTGGACTTCGAGATTTTCTGGCCGTTCTCATCGAGGAAGAGCTCGTAGTTGAACCCCTCCGGCGGCTCGGCGTCGAGCGCCCGGACGATCTCGCCGGAGAGCTTCACGGAGTCGATGAGATCCTTGCCGGCCATTTCGTAATCGATGCCGAGCGCGACCCAGCGCATCGCCCAATCCGGCTTCCATTGCAGCTTGGCGTGTCCGCCGGTCACCGGCGTCTCGTAGGCCTTGCCGGTGTCAGGATCGCGCCAGACGATCGTGCCGGCATCGACCTTCACCTCGTCGACGGCGACCTGCATGACGTGTCCGGTTACCGGATGGATGGGGAGGAAGGGCGAATAGGTCGACGCCCGCTCCTCGCGCAAGGAGGGCAGCATCACCGCCTGAATGGCCTCGTAGCGCTCGAGCATTTTCAGCAGCGTCGCATCGAACATGCCGGAACGGTAGCACTCGGTCGACGACATGAACTCATACCCGAAGCCGAACTGGTCGAGAAATGCCCTGAGGCGGGCGTTGTTATGCTCGCCGAAGCTCGGGTGTGTGCCGAACGGGTCCGGCACTTTCGTCAGCGGCATGCCGAGCGCGCCGGCCAGCAGCGCCTTGTTCGGCACGTTGTCCGGCACCTTCCTCAGCCCGTCCATATCGTCCGAAAAAGCGATGAGACGGGTGGGGATTTCGCCGGATGTCAGCGTCTCGAACGCGCGCCGGACCATCGTCGTCCGCGCGACCTCGCCGAAAGTGCCGATATGCGGCAAGCCCGAGGGGCCATAGCCGGTCTCGAACAGCACCTGCTTCTTCCCGGTCCGGGCGATCCGCGCGACGATCTTGCGGGCCTCCTCGAATGGCCAGGCGGCCGAGGTCTGTGCTGAATCGCGATAGGCTGAAAGGTCGGACATGGGTTGAACCTGCTGAAAACGAAGGGCTCTGGTTACGGGCCAGCGCTCGGCGCGTCAATTCCCATGCGGCGATGCGGCTCAAATCCCGCGCTATGGCGCTCAATAGAACGGAATCGGGAAATGCTTGAGGTAGAGCTTGGCGAAACGCCCGTCGCGGCTGATCCGCCAGAGCGCGTAATCGATGGCGCTCCTCAGGTCCGAATTCCCGCGCCGCATGACGATGCCGGCACCCTCGCCGAAATAGCGCCCTTCCGTGAACGGACCGCCGACAAAGCCGCAGCAATCGAGCGACTCGGAGCCGTTCATCCAGAAGGCGATGGTGACGCCATCCCCGAACACTAGATCGGTTTCGCCGCTGCGCGTGGCCGCCAGCGCCTGGTCGAGCCGATCAAAGCGCGTCAGCCGGACCGACGGAAAGAAGGCGTTGAGAAACGCTTCGTGCGCTGAACCGCCGACCACGGCGACGGCTTTGTCCTGGAGATCCCGGACATCGGCCGAAGCAATCGCCTTGTCGCGCCGGGCTGCAAAGCGCGCGGGCGAACGATGCGTCGGCAGCGAGACCTCGTAGTGTCGCCGAAGGTCCGCCGTGATGCGATGCGCAGCGATCACGGCATCCGCCTCCCCGCGCTCGACAGCAGGCAGCAGCAGATCCCAGCGGCGCGGCTGGATCGTGCAATTGGCATTCAATTCGGCGCAGATCGCCCGTGCGAGGTCGATGTTGAACCCCGCCAGCACACCATCACGCCCGACATAGTTGAACGGCGGAAAATCCTCCTCGGTGACAAAGCGTAGGGTGGTATTGCGCGGTAAATCACGGCGCTCCAGCCGCCGTTCCGGGTCGATGAAGCCCGGAATCATGAAACTCCCCGGGCTTCGCGATGCCGGTTCGGCAGTTTGCGCATTGGCGGCATGCGCCGGCAACAGCCAGAAGAGCCCGACGACGAGCGCGCCGCGCAAAAAGCCGTGCCGTGCCCGTTTCAACGCCGGAAACCCCGTCCCCGCCCATGCCATCGCCGGTGATCGCTCTGCCCTTGTGACCAGGAATGAGATTTAACGCGGGATTTGAAGCATGCAATCCCCGATTTGCCTGATCGTAGAGGTTGCCTTCGCGACACTTTTGCGACAGGAGAAAGCATCCTTTTCGCAAGTGCGAAGAAGGCGCGACGATGACTGATCGGAGAAGTCTCATGACGAAATGGGTCTATACGTTCGGGGATGGTACGGCGGAAGGCAGTTCCGCTCTCAAGAACCTGCTTGGTGGCAAGGGCTCGAACCTCGCCGAGATGTGCAACCTTGGGCTCCCGGTTCCACCAGGCTTTACCATTTCGACCGAGGTCTGCACCGCCTTCTACGCCAACGACCGGCGCTATCCGCTGGAGCTTGCGGGCGAGGTCGATGCCGCGCTCAAACACGTCGGCAAGCTGGCCGGCTGCGGTTTCGGCGATGCGAAGAACCCGTTGCTGGTCTCGGTCCGCTCCGGTGCCCGCGCCTCGATGCCGGGCATGATGGACACCGTGCTCAACCTCGGCCTCAACGACGTGACCGTTGAAGCCATCGCCAGCCTCGCGAACAATCCGCGCTTTGCCTGGGACAGCTATCGCCGCTTCATCACGATGTATTCCAACGTCGTGCTCGACCTCGAACACCACAACTTCGAGGATATCCTTGAGGAGTTCAAGGATTCCAGGGGCTACAGCCTCGATACCGAACTTTCGGCCGAAGACTGGAAACACATCGTCGGTGCCTACAAGGAATGCGTTGCGCGCGAATTGGGCAAGCCCTTCCCACAGGACCCGCACGAGCAGCTCTGGGGTGCCATCGGCGCGGTGTTCGGTAGCTGGATGAATGCCCGCGCGATCAAGTATCGCGATCTCCACGCCATTCCCGAAAGCTGGGGCACCGCCGTCAACGTGCAGGCGATGGTGTTCGGCAACATGGGCGAAACCTCCGCCACCGGCGTGGCCTTCACCCGCAACCCCTCGACCGGCACGAAGGAACTCTACGGCGAATTCCTGATCAACGCGCAGGGCGAGGATGTCGTTGCCGGCATCCGCACGCCGCAGGATATTACGGAGGCCGCGCGCATCGCCGCCGGGTCGAACAAGCCCTCGCTCGAAGCCACCCTGCCCGAGGCCTACAAGGAACTCGTCCGCATCTACGGCCTGCTCGAAAAGCACTACCGCGACATGCAGGATCTCGAGTTCACGGTCCAGCAGGGCAAACTCTGGATGCTCCAGACCCGCAACGGCAAGCGCACGGCGAAGGCCGCGCTCCGTATCGCCGTTGATCTCGCCAACGAGGGATTGATCACGAAGGAAGAGGCAATCCAGCGCATCGACCCCGCCGCACTTGACCAGCTTCTGCACCCGACCATCGACCCCAAAGCGACGCGCGCTGTGCTCTCGACCGGGCTTCCGGCATCCCCCGGTGCCGCGACCGGCGAGATCGTCTTCACCTCGGAAGAGGCCGAGCAGGCGGTGAAAGACAAGCGCAAGGTCATCCTCGTGCGCGTTGAAACCTCGCCGGAAGATATCCACGGCATGCACGCCGCCGAAGGCATTCTGACAACGCGCGGCGGCATGACCAGCCATGCGGCGGTGGTGGCGCGCGGCATGGGCAAACCCTGCGTTTCCGGTGCGGGCGCGATCCGCATCGACATGGTTCAGGGCACGATGAGCGCCGGCGGCAAGGTTTTGAAGCGCGGTGATTTCATCACCATCGACGGCTCGAACGGGCAGGTTCTTCTCGGCGAGATCGCGATGCTCCAGCCGGAACTCTCCGGCGAATTCGGCACGCTGATGGGCTGGGCCGACCAGTTCCGCCGCATGAAAATCCGCACCAATGCCGAGACCCCGCTCGACGCACGTACGGCGGTGAAATTCGGCGCCGAAGGCATCGGCCTGTGCCGCACCGAGCATATGTTCTTCGAAGGCGCGCGCATCATCGCCATGCGCGAGATGATCCTCGCCGACGACGAGAAGGGCCGCCGCGCCGCGCTCGACAAGCTGCTGCCGATGCAGCGTTCGGATTTCATCGAGCTCTTCGAGATCATGAAGGGCATGCCGGTGACGATCCGCCTGCTCGACCCGCCCTTGCATGAGTTCCTGCCGCACGAGCCGCGCGAGATTCAGGAAGTCGCTGAAGCGATGGGCGCGTCGCCCGAAAAGCTGCGGCTGCGCGCGCTGGAATTGAAGGAATCGAACCCGATGCTCGGTTTCCGCGGTTGCCGCCTCGCGGTCGCCTACCCGGAAATTGCGGAAATGCAGGCCCGCGCAGTATTCGAAGCCGCGATCGCTGCCGGCAAATCCACCGGCGCGATCGTGACGCCGGAGATCATGGTGCCGCTGGTGATGACCAAGGCCGAACTTGATCTCGTGAAAGCCCGCATCGACGCCATGGCGAAAAAGGTCGGCGACGAGCACGGCATGAGCCTGCCCTATCAGGTCGGCACGATGATCGAGTTGCCGCGCGCGGCGCTGAAAGCCGGCGAGATCGCGCGTTCCGCCGAATTCTTCTCGTTCGGCACCAACGATCTCACGCAGACAACGCTCGGTATCTCCCGCGATGACGCCGGCTCGTTCCTCGGCTCCTACAAGGCGCGCGGCATCCTCGCCGAAGATCCGTTCGTGACACTGGATCAGGAAGGCGTCGGCGAACTCGTCCAGCTCGCGGCGGACCGTGGCCGGGCCACGCGCCCGGACATCAAGCTGGGGCTGTGCGGCGAGCACGGCGGTGACCCTGCCTCGATCGCCTTCTGCGAGAGCGTCGGGCTCGATTACGTGTCCTGCTCGCCGTTCCGCGTGCCGATCGCGCGGTTGGCGGCAGCACAGGCCGCGCTCGGCAAGGTGACGAAGGCCGAAGGTTGAGTATAGAGCGGCCCTGTTAAAAAACGTGAAGCGGAAAGATTTTCATTAACCTTTCCGCTTAAGACCCCCTGAACCTCAAACAGCGATCATCTTCGCCGGAATGAGGAATTGTGTTGCGCGTTACCACGCGGACACGAAGGGGATCTTCTGTTGCGTCAGTATTCGGATCTTTCCGGGATCGGCAAACCCATCGGGCGACGCAAAGTGCTGCGGATGCGCCGTGCTGCCCGCGTGCTGATCGAAGCCGCCGCACCGTGGAGCATCGCCTGCGCGCTGGTGGTCTCGTTCACCGCCGCTGCCGGCGAGAATACCCGCGTGCTCGACCGTGAATTCCGCCGCTCGACGATGATCGAGCCGCATCGCCTGACCCTGACCCCGCCCCGCCTGTCGACCCTGAGCATCCAGCCCACGGTATCGACTCCTGCGCCAGCTGATGCGACCAGCGCCGAATGGACCAAGCTCATCCCGCATATCCGCAAGGTTGATCTCGGTCGTGAGCTCGCACGCCCGCAGCAGATCGGCGCACCTCTGTTCTTCGTGCTCGATCGAACCGTGCTGCCCGAGCGCAAGCTCGATCCTGCCGTCACGATCGCGCGGGCAAGCCAGGCATTGCTCGCACGCCTCAGTCGTTTCGAGGGTCGGACCCTCGCGCCCGGCATGCACGGCGGTACCTCCGGTGACGTCGCCGCACAGGGCACCTCGCCGCAACGGCTTGCGCTGTCGCGCCCGGATGGCGCGACGCCCGCCGTCAGTCGCGCGGTGATCCTCGCATCCGTGACGCCGGCGCCGGTCGAGCCGGAAATCATCGCCGCTGCCGCGATGCGGATTCCCGCGTTCGCGCATGTGCATGCCAGCCCGCGCGGCGGGGCCGTTGAGACCGCAAAACTCAAGCTTGGCGCAGGCTATCTCGATCTCATCGACCCCGAAAGCCTGAAGCGCGAACAGAAGTGCCTCGCCGAAGCCATCTATTTCGAAAGCCGCTCCGAGCCGGAGGATGGACAGGCTGCGGTGGCGCAGGTGGTGCTGAACCGGGTGAAAAGCGGGCTCTACCCCACGAATGTCTGCGGCGTCGTCTATCAGAACCGCCACAAATACAAGGCGTGCCAGTTCACCTTCGCCTGCGAAGGGAAAAGCCTCGCGATCAATGATGCGGCTTCCTGGAGCACTGCCCAACGCATCGCCAGGGATGTGATGGAGGGCGAGAGCTACAACAGCGCGGTCGGCGCTTCCACGCATTATCACGCGACCTACGTTGCGCCGTACTGGTCGCGCAAGCTCAAGCGCACGGATCGTATCGGCCGGCATATTTTCTACAGGCTTCGGCCGGGGCAGACCTGAGACCTCAGGATTTCAGGCAGATTTTCTGGCCGCATTCCCGCCTCTTTTCTTAACTCATCTTAACCGGCTTGGTAAATTTCAGACCAAAAAGCCCGTTAATTTACCTTCCCATTTGAAATCATGACACTTTTATCGTGTTTTTCTTGCATCTGACCCCTGTTGAATCAAAGCTCATCTCAGAGATTTCAATGAGGTGCCCCTATGCGTAAACTGGCTGCTGCATCCCTTCTTGCAATTCTGGCGAGCGGCTCGACCGCAACGGCAGGCGGCAACTGCGTCGGCAATTGCTACGAGCGCGTCAACCACCCGCCGGTTTACGGCACGGTCGCCGAAACCGTCGAGGTCCGCCCGGCCCGCACCTATGCCCGCCATGTCCCCGCGCAATACGGTGCCGTGCAGGAAACGGTGGTGGTGCGTCCCGAACATCGCGTTGCCCGCGTCATTCCCGCGCAGTATTCGACAGTTGCGGAAACCGTAATGGTTTCACCCGCGAGCAAGGTCTGGCAGGTGACGCGGGATGGCTGGGGCCGCGAGATCGGCTGCTGGGTCACGGTTCCCGCGCAATATGCCACCCGCCACCGGCATGTTCAGGTGAGCGAGGAGCGCGTCGTCTATGATACGGTTCCCGCCATCCATGGCACGCGCCAGCGCACGGTTCTCGTCAATCCCGGCTATGTCACGCATGAGACGGTGCCGGCGGAATACGCCACACGCCACCGGCATGTGCAGATTTCACCCGGCCATTCCGGATGGCAGCGCCTGCGCTGAGCCCTATTGTACCACCGGCCGCCGGTCTTGACCGATGGCCGGCGCAGGAGCGAATGCGACGCCGGGCTTATGCTAGGGAATGCCCGAAGAAGACCTTTCTTCAGGAAAGGTCATTTCTGAGGACCTTTGGTGTCAGTCCTGCATCACGATATCGAGCCCGAGGTCGAGCACCGGGGCTGAATGCGTGAGCGCGCCGACCGAGATCAGATCGACGCCCGACTTCGCGATCCCTGCGACCGTTTCAAGGTTCACGCCGCCAGAGGCTTCCGTGAGAAGCGTCGGGCGTTTTGCTTTCACCCGGCCCACGGCTTCGGCGAGCGTCGCGGCACTCATGTTGTCGAGCAGGACGACATCCGCGCCCTCAGCGATGACCTCATCGAGCTGATCGAGGCTGTCGACCTCGATTTCGATCTTGACGAGGTGGCCGCAGGCAGCCTTTGCGGCATGCAGAGCCGGCACGATGCCGCCCGCCACCGCAACGTGATTGTCCTTGATCAGAACCGCATCGAACAGCCCGAAACGATGATTCCGGCCGCCGCCGCACAAAACGGCGTGTTTCTCGAAGGCGCGCAGGCCGGGGGTGGTCTTGCGGGTGCAGACGATGCTCGCCTTTGTGCCCGCGACGCGGCGGACGTATTCCGCCGTCAGTGTTGCGATGCCGCTCATCCGGCCGACGAAGTTCAGCGCCGTGCGTTCCCCGGCGAGGATCGCGCGGGCATTGCCGGTGGCAGTGAGCACGGTTTCACCGGGCTCAAGCGCATCACCATCCGCCTTGTGCAGCGTCACGACGAGCGCGGGGTCAACCTGCCGGAAGGCTTCCACCGCGAGCGCGAGGCCGGCGATCACGCCCGGCTTGCGGCTGACCATCGCGAGGTTCGCCTGCATCGCGGCGGGAATGCAGGCCTGGCTGGTGATATCACCGGCAAGGCCAAGATCTTCAGCGAGCGCACGGGCAACGGCCTCGGTGACGAGGTTCTGGGGAAGCGGGGAGATCATGGTTGTCATGTTGACATGCTCTGATGCGTTGCGACGAGAACGCTTTTCTCAATAGAGCCGTCACCCCACAATTCGGCAAGGCTCCACTTGCGGTCATGCCAAGCCTCCGGTGCGTCAGAGCGAAAATGGCCGCCACGACTTTCCTGTCTGAGTGAAGCACACTCACCAATTATGTAGGCAATTCCCGCCATATTTCGCAATGCGCGGGAACCGCCTTCATTGCGCAATTCCATAAAGACACCAAAAGCAGCGTCGGCAAGGTCATCGCCATTGCGAACAACGCCAACATTCTCCTGCATCGCCTTGCGCAAACGAGTGATCTCGTGACGACAATCAGGCTCAAAAAGGGCATTGCCATCCTCGACGGCGGTCACAGGAACAAACCTCTCACCCTGCCCGATCTTCGCCGCCACTCTTGCCCCGAACACCACCGCTTCGAGCAGCGAGTTCGACGCCAGCCGGTTCGCACCGTGAACGCCGGTGCAGGCGACTTCGCCGACCGCGAAAAGCCCCTCCGGCGCGGAAACGCCGAGCGCGCGGCCATTCTCGTCGGTCCAGATGCCGCCCATGTGGTAGTGCGCCGCCGGCGCGATCGGGATGAGATCCGTCACGGGATCGATGCCCGCCGACTTGCAGGTGGCGTAAACCGTCGGGAACAGCTCCGAAAAATGCTTGCCGATACTCGCGCGCGTATCGAGAAACGCGCCGCGCCCGGCCTTGATGGCCTGAAAAACCCCACGCGCAACGATGTCACGCGGCGCAAGTTCGGCATCGGCATGCAGATCGAGCATGAAGCGGCGGCCATCGCGATCGACCAGTGTTGCGCCCTCGCCGCGCAGCGCCTCGGTGGCGAGCGGGGCCGGGTCACGCCCGATATCGATCGCGGTCGGGTGGAACTGCACGAATTCCATGTTTGCGAGCGTCGCGCCGACCTTCGAGGCCATCGCGAGGCCCGAGCCCCAGGCCTCCTTCGGGTTGGTTGTCACCGCGTAAAGCTGTCCCGCGCCGCCGGTGGCGAGCACGACATGATCCGCGATAAAGCGCACGACGCGACCCTTCACGTCGGCGCGCGCACCAGCGATCCGGCTGTTGCCGTCCTTGAGGAGTTCGGTCGCCTCCGCCCCCTCGATCACGCGGATCGACGGCGTGTTGCGCACCGCCGCAACCAGCGCTTCCATGATCGCTTTGCCGGCCATATCGCCCTTGACGCGCACAATGCGGTGGGCCGAATGCGCGGCCTCGCGCGACTGGATCAGCTTGCCCTGCAAATCGCGGTCAAAGGGCACGCCATATTCGAGGAGATCGAGGATCCGGTCCGAGGCTTCGGACGCCATGAGCCGCACCATCGCGGCGTCGCAAAGCCCCGCGCCGGCAGCGAGCGTATCCGCGACGTGGCTCTCGATGCTGTCGCCCTCGCCGATCGCGGCGGCGATACCGCCCTGCGCCCAGGCCGAGGAGGCGCCCTGCCCCAGCGGCACCGGCGTCAGCACGGTGCAGGGGATGGGCGCGAGCTTGAGCGCCGTAAAAAGCCCCGCGAGGCCGCCGCCGATGATGAGAATGGAGGGCATGGCTAGCTCTTGCTGATGTTCTGAGCTGCCAAGATAACCTCTTCGAAATATGGGGTTTTATAATACCCATTTCCACCAAAGGTGTTCGGCTGCAAATCTACAGATAAAAATCCCCTAACAAGGAATTCAGAAAGTGCGTTGCGAACAGTAGACTCGCTTCCGTTTCCCAACTCATCTCTAAAATAATCGACACAAGTCCAATCTGGCCAATCGCTCCGCAATTTTTCTCTTATAGGATCATTTTTGGATCGCAAAAATGACCGATGGCAAATCGTCAATAATTCCAAGTCCCTCACTGACATGCCGCTAAGGCGTTTTGCTGCATTTCTAACAGCAAATGGCGCTTGCTCAATCTTACTATATCCAGACACAAGAATTTCAGCCAAAATTCTAAGATTGTGAATATGCTCTCCACTCCTAGCGGCTTCCATATATGAATAAACATTTGGAACAAGATAATCAAAATTTGTATTATCTATTTGATCTATATCTCCATCCTCAATTGCTTTTACTAAATTTGCTTCAGCAGACTCCAGCTGTTTTTCAAGCCATGTTTGTATCAATGGCCCTACTCTAGGAGCATACGCCCCAAAGAGCTTGAGCAAATGTCTTACATTTTGACCGAGCTTAGCGCCTAGCTCAGTCGGCTGAGGAAGTTGATGCCCTGCCATTTTACTGCGTCAGGTTCACCATCCGCTCCACCGAGCGGCGGGCGCGAACAGCGAGTTCCTCGGGGATTTCGATCCTGTGCGTGAGCGTGAGCAGGCTGTCGAGGATTTTCGGCAGCGTGATGCGCTTCATGTGCGGGCAGAGGTTGCAGGGACGCAGGAATTCGACATCCTTAGCGGAAGCCGCGACATTGTCCGCCATCGAGCACTCGGTGACGAGCAACACCTTGCCGCCGTGCTGGGCCTTTGCGTAATCGATCATGCCGGCAGTCGAGCCGGTGAAATCGGCTTCCGCGATCACATCCGGCGGGCATTCCGGGTGCGCGATGATCTTGATCGAGGGGTCCGCCTCGCGATAGCGGCGCAGTTCCTCGCCGGTGAAGCGCTCATGCACCTCGCAGGCGCCGTGCCAGGCGATGATCTTCACTTTGGTCTGGCTCGCGACATATTTTGCAAGATACTGATCGGGGACGAAGATCACCCGGTCAACGCCAAGGCTCTCGACCACCTGCACCGCGTTCGCGGAGGTGCAGCAGATATCGACTTCGGCCTTTACATCAGCGGAGGTGTTGACATAGGCCACCACCGGCACGCCGGGGTAGGCTTCGCGCAGCCGGCGGACATCCGCCCCGGTAATCGAGGAGGCGAGCGAGCAGCCGGCCTTCAGGTCCGGGATCAGCACCATCTTCTCCGGGCTGAGCAGCTTCGAGGTTTCCGCCATGAAATGCACGCCGCCCTGCACGATGATGCGAGCGTCGAGCTTGGCTGCCATCTTCGCAAGCTGAAGGCTGTCGCCCACGACATCGGCAACGCAGTTGTAGATTTCCGGCGTCTGGTAATTATGCGCGAGAATGACAGCGTTGCGCTGCTTCTTGAGGCGGTTGATCGCCGCGACATACGGCGCATGGAACGGCCATTCGACCGAGGGCACGATGTGCTTCACGCGCTCGTAAAGATGCGCGGTCTCGGCCGCGACCTCCGGCGTGTAACTCAGATCGGGGCGCGGCAGGATGTCATCCTTCGCAGCCGAAACGCTCGAAAGCTTCGCCGGAGCGAGGCTGGCATTGCCGGATTGCACGCTGTCCATCGTGAACTCCAAACGACCCGGGAGAGCAAGCCCGTCACATATGCTCATTTCGAGTATTTCTATTACACGCTTTTAGCCGGAAAAGCTAGTGCAATTCTGAGCTGCGTCCTGATGTCGATCCCTGTCAGGCCAAAGGACAACTATCCTTTGCGCAAAAGTCCGATAGTGTTCCCCGGTTGCATTTCGGTACTTCCATGAACGACCATCAGATTGCCTCTTCCGCGCGTCGCCCGCCGGCCGAACCAGCAGGGCATGATGCGCGCGTCGCCCAGGAGCTTGCTGCCCGCTGCGGCTTCTCGCTCGCGCGCTGGCGACAGATCGAAGCCCGGGCACACCTCTTGGCCACGGACCCCTTCGATCTCGCCATTGCCGACGGCGTGATTCGCGAGCGCGATTTCGTCGCAGCCCTGGCGACCATGCTGGAGGTGCCGTTTTCTGCGCTGCCGCCGCCTCCCGTTCAGGGAACCCCGGCCGATGAGGCCTTCGCCTTCCGCTCCTACAGCGGCATGACCGAGGCGGGGCAAAGGCTCCGCGTCATCGCGCCGAACGGGCTGCTGGCAGGAATTCTCCTGCGCCGGCATCAGGACGGCAAGCGACCGATGATCATCCTGACGACGCGTCAGGCGCTCCTTGATCAACTGGTCCTGGCGGAAAGCGACGAGATCGCCCATCGCGCCGCCCATGCCCTGCCGGAGCCGTTTTCGGCACGCATCCCACCCGGTGTTCCCGGCGCGGATGCCGCGCCATCCAGCGCACGATCAAAGGCCCTTTCCGGCTTCGCCGGACTGGCAACCCTTACGATGCTCATTGTGATCGCCTGGGTTTTTCCGATGCAGGCTCTGGTCCTGCCGCCGCTCGTGCTGGCCCCGGTTTTCATCATTGCCGGGCTTGCCGTGCTGACGGCGACGTTCGAAAGCGGCACGCCGAGCCCGGCAACGCCGCCGGTGGAAACCGCGCATCTGCCGCATTATTCAATTCTCGTGCCGCTTTATCGCGAGGCCAATATCGCCAGCCAGCTGGTGCGAAATCTCTCTGCGCTGATCTACCCGCGTGACCGGCTCGAAGCCTTCCTGCTCGTCGAGGCCGATGACGCGGAGACGCGCGCCGCGCTCGACGCCACCGAGCTGGAACCCTGGATGCTGGTCATGACTGTGCCGCCGGGCCAGCCACGCACGAAACCGCGTGCGCTCAACGCTGCCTTGCCGTTATGCCACGGTGGGCTGGTGGTTGTGTATGACGCCGAGGACGCCCCGGAGCCGGACCAGCTCTTACGCGCCGCAGCGCTGTTCAGGGCTTCCGCGCCGGAGGTTGCCTGCGTGCAGGCGCGGCTTGCCATCTCCAATGTGCATGACGGCTTTCTGACCCGGCGTTTCGCCATTGATTATGCGGCGCTGTTCGACTGCGTGAAGGCCGGCATGGGGCGCGCCCAATGGCCGATGCCGCTTGGCGGCTCCTCGAACCACTTCCGCACGGAGGTCCTCAGGCAGGTGGGCGGCTGGGACGCCTGGAATGTCACCGAGGATGCGGATCTCGGCCTCCGGCTCGCGCGATTCGGCTGGCTGGTCGCGGATTTGCGCTCGACCACCTGGGAGGAAGCGCCCAACACGCTTCGGCCGTGGATGAACCAGCGCACGCGCTGGCTCAAGGGCTGGATGCAGACGCTGGCCGTCCATGCGCGCCGGCCGCAGCAATTGGCCCGGGAATTCGGCACATTCCGGATGATGATCACGGGGTCGATGGGGATCGCGGTGCTGCTTGGCGCCCTGCTCTATCCGGTTTTTGCCGTGGCGGTGCTGTTCCGCCTGTTTAGCCCGACCCCGCTCGGCAGCGGCTCGGCTCTGCTGACAATCGGTGATTCCATGCTGGTGCTGGCACTGGTCGTGGCGGTGCTCGCCGAAGGCATTCCGGCCATCGCCGCGCTCAGGCGACGCAAGGCGCTCGCGCTCCTGCCCTATGTCGTGCTGGCCCCCGTAACCCACCTTCTCATCTCATTGGCGGCGTGGCGCGCGCTTTACGAACTGCACCACCGACCGTTCCACTGGCACAAGACGGATCATGGCCTGGCAAAGACGCCGGATCGGTTCGCCCCGATCGACGAGGCGCACGTCAGAAGCACAGGACCCAGGCCGCCGAAATAGCCTCGGCGAAAACACGCGGTCCGTTGAACGCCCAGAAGGCGCTGGCAAGGCCGGCAAATCCCAGCACAACGCCGGCAACCGCGAGCCGGCTCATCCCGGCAGAGGAACCATCGGGTTGAGCACCTGAACTGCCGTTTTCGATCCTGTGCATGCCGTTCTCCATCCGCGACGCGGGCATTATAGCGCCTTGATTACGGCATGTCCCGTGTTGACGAGGCGCGCCAGCAGGTAATCAACCTCGGCGCGGGCAACGGCGGAAATGGCGCTGGCGGGTTTGCGCTGGGCATCGGAGGCGATCATCCCGCGCTTCATCATCACGTATTTGCGCACCGCGAGGCCCACGCCCTGCTGCTGCTCGTAGCGCAGGAGCGGCAGATGCGCGTCGAAGAGGTCGTGCGCTGCATCGCGCTGGCCGGCGTTCATCAGTTTCACAAGGCCTCTGAGCATTTCCGGGAAGGCATAGCCGGTCATCGCGCCATCGGCGCCGCGCTCCATTTCGAAATCGAGAAACAGCCCACCATTGCCGGTGAGGATGGAAATCTCACGCATCGAGCCATCCTTCTGAAACCCCCGCAAGGCGGAGATCTTCTCGAGACCCGGCCAATCCTCATGCTTGAGCATGACGCAGGATGGGTTGTCCTGAACGATCTGGCGGATGACCTTCGGCGTCATCACCACGCTCAGCGTGAGCGGATAATCCTGGATCACGAAGGGGATATCCGGCCCAATCGCCTCGATCGCCTGCCGGTAGTAGCCGGTGATCTGGTCATCGGTGCGCAAGGCAGGTGGGGGCGCGATCATCACGCCGGCTGCGCCCATCTCCATCGACGCCCGCGCAAGAGAGCGCATCGCGGCAAAACCGGGCGAGGACACGCCGACGATCACCGGCAATTTGCCCATGCCCTTGATGAACTGCTTGACGATGGCCAGCGATTCCTCGGCCTCCATCTTCGGCGCCTCGCCCATGATGCCGAGCACGGTGATGCCGGTCGCGCCCGCCTTGAGGTAGGCCGCGATCAGGGTGTCGATGGATGCGGTATCGAGCCGCCCATCGGGGTGAAACGGGGTTGGCGCGATCGGGAACAGTCCCGAGGCTTTATTGTCGAGCAGCATGGTTGCTTCCTGCAGGATCATCGATTTGTTGCCGCAAGATGCGCGCGGTTGGGCCGGAAAAGCAACACCATCCTTCGATGGCATTTCCACCCTCGCCTTCGCCGAAGCGCTCGCCTAGTGTCGAAACCGGCGCGAAAACGGGGGATGCCATGACCAAGGGCGTAAAGAAGGGCCTGACGGCTTACGGCGATGCGGGGTTTTCGCTGTTTCTGCGCAAGGCCTTCATCAAGGCGATGGGCTATTCGGACGATGCACTGAACCGCCCGTTTGTGGGGATCACCGACACCTACTCCGATTACAACCCCTGCCACGGCAACGTGCCGGATCTGATCGAAGCCGTGAAACGCGGCGTGATGCTCGCCGGCGCGATGCCAATGGTGTTCCCGACGATCTCGATCCACGAGAGTTTCGCGCATCCGACCTCGATGTTCCTGCGCAATCTGATGGCCATGGATACCGAGGAGATGGCCCGCGCCCAGCCGATGGATGCGCTCGTCATCATCGGCGGCTGCGACAAGACGCTTCCCGCGCAAGTGATGGGCGCGCTCAGCGTCGATCTGCCGACCATCGTCATTCCGGTCGGGCCAATGGTCGTCGGGCATCACAAGGGCGAGGTGCTCGGTGCCTGCACCGATTGCCGCCGCCTCTGGGGCCAACACCGCGCCGGTGAGATGGATGAGGCCGAGATCGAGGTGGTCAACGAGCGCCTTGCGCCTTCCGTCGGCACCTGCATGGTGATGGGCACCGCGAGCACCATGGCCTGCATGATCGAAGCGATGGGCCTCGCGTTGCCGATGAGTGCGACGATCCCCGCGCCACACGCCGAACGCATCCGCCTCGCGGAGATGAGTGGCAGCGTGGCCGCGCGCATGGCTCAGGCCGGCGGGCCACGCCCGAGCGAGATCGTGACGCCGGCCGCAATCCGCAACGCTGCCGTGGTGATGCAGGCGATCGGCGGCTCGACCAACGGCATCATCCATCTCGCGGCGATGGCAAACCGCACACCGCACGGCTTCGATCTCGCCATGGTCGATGCAATCGGTCGTGATGTGCCAGTGCTCGTGGATCTGAAGCCTTCCGGCGATCATTACATGGAGCATTTCCACCACGCGGGCGGCGTGCCGAAACTGATGCAGAACCTTGGGTCGGCGCTTGATCTTTCGGCGATGAATGTCAACGGCCAGACCCTGGGCGAGATCGCGGCTGGTGCCGAGGATGTGCCGGGTCAGGATGTCATCCGCACCCGCGCAAACCCGATCCGCACGGAGGGCGCGATGGCGGTTCTCCACGGCAATCTTGCGCCCGGAGGTGCGGTCATCAAACATTCGGCGGCAACGCCTGCGCTGCTCAGCCACACGGGCCGCGCCGTGGTGTTCGAAAGCGTCGAGGACATGACAACCCGCGTCGATGATCCCGATCTCGATGTGAAACCCGACGATATTCTCGTGCTCCGCAATGCCGGCCCCAAGGGCGCGCCGGGCATGCCGGAAGCGGGCTATCTCCCCATTCCGAAAAAGCTCGCGCGCGCCGGGGTAAAGGATATGGTCCGCATCTCCGATGCGCGGATGAGCGGCACGGCGTTTGGCACCATTGTGTTGCATATCACCCCGGAATCCGCCGTCGGCGGGCCGCTCGGTCTCGTGCGCAACGGCGATATGATCACGCTCGATGTTGCGGCGCGGTCGATCCACCTGCACGTGGAAACCGCCGAGCTTGAGCGCCGCAGGGCTGAATGGGTGCCGCCCACGCATCTCACCGAACCTTCGCGCGGCTATCTCGCGCTCTATCTCAGAAGCGTGATGCAGGCCGACAAGGGCTGTGATTTCGATTTCTGTTAAAGAGGTATTCGGAAAACTTGCGGTGTGCGTCCGGCCAAGAAGCTGCTAAACGCCACCCTCGACGCGCCTGTCAGGCAGGCTGCAAATGAGCCCGAATACACCGACGACCAAGACACCGACGACCAAGACACCGACGACCAAGACAACGACGACCAAGTGGAAATCCCGATGAACACCCCGGCGCTCGAGCGCTCTTCTTCCGCCCCGCCCGAGAACGCGCAGGTTGCGCGTGAGGTCAAACGGCGGCGGACCTTCGCCATCATCTCCCACCCGGACGCGGGCAAGACGACGCTCACCGAAAAGCTGCTGCTGTTCGGGGGCGCGATCCAGCTCGCCGGCGAGGTCAAGGCCAAGAAGAACGCCCAGCAGACCCGTTCGGACTGGATGAGCATCGAGCGCGATCGCGGGATTTCGGTCGTCACCTCCGTGATGACTTTTGAGTACGCCGATTGCGTCTTCAACCTGCTGGATACGCCGGGCCATGAGGACTTCTCGGAAGATACCTATCGCACGCTGACAGCGGTGGATGCCGCCGTGATGGTGATCGACGCCGCCAAGGGCATCGAGGCGCGCACCCGCAAGCTGTTCGAGGTCTGCCGCCTGCGCGACATCCCGATCGTCACCTTCATCAACAAGCTCGACCGCGAGGCGCGCGACCCCTTCGACCTTCTCGACGAGATCGAGAAGACGCTGGCGCTCGACACCGCGCCGGTGACCTGGCCGATCGGGCGCGGCAAAAGTTTCGCCGGCACCTATGATTTCGCGACAAAATCGGTCCGCCGGCTCGACAACGACACGGAAGTGATGCCGGTGAGCGGCCTCGAAGACCCCACCCTTCTGGCCCTTCTCCCACCCTTCGAGGTCGCGGCCTGGCAAGAAGAGGCCATGCTGGCCGAGGATGGTTGCAAGAAATTCGATCTCGCCGCCTTCCGCGAGGGGCATCTGACCCCGGTGTTCTTCGGTTCGGCGCTGAAGAATTTCGGCGTGCGTGACCTTATCGACGCCATGGCCGCCTATGCGCCCTCCCCGCGCGGGCAGGAGGCTGACAAACGGCTCGTGGAAGCGAGCGAAGCGAAAATGACCGGCTTCGTGTTCAAGATCCAGGCGAACATGGACCCGAACCACCGTGATCGCATCGCCTTCATGCGCATCTGCTCAGGCAGGCTTCAGCGCGGGATGAAGGCGAAGCTCGTGCGCACCGGCAAGCCGGTGCCGCTCAACACGCCGCAATTCTTCTTCGCGCAGGATCGCTCGATCGCCGATGAAGCCTTTGCGGGCGATGTCGTCGGCCTGCCGAACCACGGCACACTCCGCATTGGCGATACGCTCACCGAAGGCGAGGATATCGTCTTCCGCGGTGTGCCGAGTTTCGCGCCGGAAATCCTGCGCCGCATCACGCTACAGGATGCGATGAAGGCGAAAAAGCTGCGCGAAGCCCTCCAGCAACTCGCGGAGGAAGGCGTCGTCCAGCTCTTCGTGCCGAATGACGGCTCGGGCGCCATTGTCGGCGTCGTCGGCGCGCTTCAGCTCGATGTGCTCGCGGCGCGGCTCAAGGGCGAATACGGGTTGCCAATCGGCTACGAGATCTCACGCTTCACGCTCTGCCGCTGGATCACCTCGGAAGACCCGAAGAAGCTCGAAACCTTCATCGAGCGGCACGGTTCGGCGATGGCGGTTGATCTTGATGGCGCGCCCGTCTTCATGGCGCCGAGCCCGTTCTCGTTGCAATACGACGCCGAGCGCTACCCCGATATCACCTTCTCCGACATCAAGGACTACCAGCGCGCGGCAGACCGCTGATCCCCTCCGGACGATCCTGCAAGGATTGCGCGAAGCGTGCGTCCGGGGATCGGTCTCAAACGAGGGTTCGAAGTGGGGGGAATTCTGGAGCGGGTGAAGGGAATCGAACCCTCGTATGCAGCTTGGGAAGCTGCCGTTCTACCATTGAACTACACCCGCACGATGAGGCTCAATAGCCAATTTCTGTGCCCCGATGCAAGCCTTTCCGCACCACCCGGGCACGGAGGCGGGAGAGGCATGGGAGCGCCATGGGCTGATCCGCCGGCCATTTTCGCTGGCTTTCGCGCATAAGGCTTTGGAAAAGCGCCGGGATTCGCGCGAACCCCCTCAACGGCGTCACATATCTGCACTAGGTTCTGCGTCTTCACGGGGGAAAACCATCATGAACTGGCTGCGCCGAATTGTCGAAAATGAAAAAATCGAACGGTTTATCCTCGGCCTCATCATTCTCAATGCCATCACGCTGGGGCTCGAAACCAGCAAGGAGATCATGGCGACGCACGGTGCCCTGCTGCACCTCATTGATCAGATCCTGCTGGGCATTTTCACCGCTGAGCTGCTTGCCCGGATTGTCGTGAAGCGCGGAGCCTTCTTCAAGGACCCCTGGAATGTCTTCGATGCCTTCGTGGTCGGGATCGCGCTGCTGCCGGATACGGGCTCGCTCTCGGTGCTCCGTGCCTTGCGCGTGCTGCGCGTGCTGCGCCTCATCACCGCCCTGCCCTCGCTCAAACGGGTCGTTTCCGGGCTGATCGGGGCCGTCCCCGGCATGGGCTCGATCATGCTGCTGATGGCGCTGATCTATTACGTCTTCGCGGTCATGGGCGCGAAGCTCTTCGGCGCGGATGCGCCCGAACAGTTCGGCACGCTTGGCATGAGCGCCTACACGCTGTTCCAGGTCATGACCTTCGATGACTGGTCCAACGGCGTCGTCAAGCCGCTGATGGAAAAACACCCCTACGCCATCGCGTATTTCGTGATCTTCATCCTGCTCTCGGCGTTCATGATGCTGAACCTCTTCATCGGCGTCGTCGTTACCGCGCTCGATGACGAGAGGGCCGAAAGTTCGAAGCATCTGTTGCATGACAGCTCGGAAACCGCACAGATCCTCGCCGAGCTGCGCGAAATCCGCACCCGGCTCGATGCTGCGGAAAAGACCGGACCTAGTCGATGAAGTGCTTGGACAGCTTCAGGCCCTGCGCCTGATAGTTGGACGAGAGGCCCGCGCCGTAGAGCTTCTCGGGCAGCATCGCCATGCGTTCGTAGATCAGCCGGCCGACGACCTGCCCGTCCTCGACGATGAAGGGCACATCGCGCGAGCGCACCTCCAGCACGGCGCGGGCTCCGGCGCCGCCGGCGGAAGCATTGCCGAAGCCGGGATCGAAGAAGCCGGCGTAATGCACGCGGAATTCGCCCATCATCGGGTCAAACGGCACCATCTCGGCCGCATGGTCCGGCGGCACATGCACGGCTTCCTTGGAGGCGAGGATGTAGAATTCGTTGGGGTCGAGCACCAGCTCGCGGCGGCCGGACAGATGGATCGGCTCCCAGTATTCCGCCGTGCGATACGCCCCGACGCGGTCGACATCGACGAGCCCGGTGTGTCGCTTGCCGCGATAGCCGACGAGCCCCTGCCCGTCGAAACCGGCGAGATCCACCGAGAGCACGATACCATCCTGAATGAGCGCGGCATCGCGATCCACCAGTCCCGCGCGCGCGTGCAGTGCCTCCAGCGCCGCGTCCGAAATCCGGGCATGGCCACGCCGGAAGCGGATCTGCGACAGCCGGCTTCCCGTCCGGACCAACACCGGGAAGGTGCGCGGCGAGATTTCCGCGAAGATCGGCCCGGTATAGCCGGCTGAAATCGTATCGAAGGCCGAAGCGCCGTTTGTGATCACACGGGTGAAGACATCAAGCCGCCCGGTGGAACTCTTGGGGTTTGCGGTCGCCGAGACGTCCGCCGGCAGTGCAAGGCCTTCGAGAATTTCCGCGACATAGACGCAGCCGGTTTCCAGCACCGCGCCGTGGCTGAGGTCGATTTCGTGCAGGGAATAGGCGGCGATCCGCTCGGCGACGCTGCCGCCCTGCCCCGGCAGGAAGCTTGCGCGCATGCGCCAGCAGCGCTTTCCGAGGCGGAGATCGAGGCTCGCCGGCTGCACCTGCCCGATGGCAAGCGGCATCGGCAGCGCGATCGCCCGCTCGGACACGAGGGCCTCGATCATCGCATCGGAGAAAATTCCGGCTTCGGCTGCCTGCGCGCTCACATCGGTTACTTTCACATCCGGCTTGGGCCGTCTTTCCGGCCTCTCGATCGCTACAGGAGGCTCCCGATCGAGGCAACCGGCGAGACCGCGCCGGCGCTTGTTCCCCACATTTTCTTGATTTTCGGGTTGCGCGAAGGCCTGCCACAACCGGCAATTGACGCCTTCGCGCCGCGAAGGCATGCTCCCGTCCGCAACCACAACAAGAAACGGGTTCTGGCATGTACCGCGCGGTGACGGAGGGCATTGAGGTGACCGTCGAGCCCGAGTATGCGCCCGAGCGCTCGCGCCCGGAAATCGGCGAGTTCTTCTGGGTCTATGCTGTCGAAATCCGCAATCTTTCAACCGAAACGGTGCAGTTGCGCGCCCGCCACTGGGAAATCACCGACGGCGGCGGCAAGACGCAGCATGTGCGCGGCCTCGGGGTCATCGGCGAACAGCCGATCATCAGGCCGGGCGAAATGTTCCGCTATTCCTCCGGCTGCCCGCTGACCTCGGGTCACGGGATCATGGTCGGCAGCTACGAGATGGTTGCGGCGGATGGCAAGCGCTTCGAGGTGGCCATTCCCGCCTTCTCGCTCGACGCGCCGTTCGAGCCGCGCACCGTCAACTGATCGCTACAGCGACAGGCGATACTTCCGGCTGCAGAACTCACAGGTGACCGCGATCAGGCCATCGGCCTCGCGCATCTCCTCGAGATCCTGCGCTTCGAATTGCTGCAGGGTTTCCCGGATGCGATCCTCGGAGCAGCGGCACTGATCCAGCATCGTCACGGGATCGGACACCGTGACGCCGCGCTCGTTGAACAGGCGGTAGAGAAGCTGGTCGAGCCCCAGTTCGGGATCGACCAATTCGATCGCTTCCGTGGTTTCCACCAGCGCCCGCGCCTCGACCCAGGCGTCATCTTCCTCGACGATATGGCGGATCGCCCCTTCCGGCGCGTCGCCGGGGTGGAGATCAGCCTGCCGCATCCGCTCCGGCGAGGTCGGCAGGAACTGCGCGAGAATACCGCCGACGCGCCAGTGCCGCGCGCCGCCGGCAACCCGATGTTCGGCCACAGCGATGCGCAAGGTGGAGGGAATCTGCTCCGATTGCCTGAAATATTGCAGCGCCGCTGCCTCAAGCCCCTGCCCTTCGAGCGCGACAATGCCCTGATAACGGGATTGAAGCGCGGTCTGCTCGACCGTGAAGCCGAGATGGCCGTTGCCGATGAGGCTTCCGGCCAGGGCATCGTCTCCGAGCGCGGCAACCGCCGCCGCATCGAAGCGGGCATAGGCCCGGATCGCCGCCGGCATGGCGAGATCGACCACCAGCATGCTGACCGGGCCATCTGTGCGGGTCTGGAGCTGGAAGCGCCCGTCGAATTTCAGCGATGTGCCCATCAGCGCCGTCAACGCGATGGCTTCGGCCAGAAGCCGCTCCACTGCAACGGGATAGGCGTGGCGCGCAAGGATTTCGTCGAGCATCCGGCCGAGGCGGATCGTCCGCCCGCGCGTATCAAGCGCGGTGACGTGGAACGGCAGCACGATATTGTCCGCGCCGAGCGCCGGAATTGCCCCCGGCAACACCGCCGCCGCCATCAGGCGAAGCTCTCGCCATACGCCCAGGCGAGAATGCTCTTCTGCGCGTGCAAGCGGTTTTCGGCCTCGTCGAACACGACCGATTGCGGCCCGTCCATCACGGCATCCGTCACTTCCTCGCCGCGCTTGGCCGGCAGGCAGTGCATGAAGATCGCCTGGCTGCCGGCATCGCGCATCAGCGCGGCGTTGACCTGATAGGGCTTGAGAAGGTTGTGGCGGCGCGTGCCATCCTTATCGCCCATCGAGACCCAGGCATCGGCGACGACGCAATCCGCGCCCTCGACGCAGGCGTGCGGATCGCGCATCAGCCGGAGGTCGGCCTTGTTGGCGCGTGCCCATTCCACCATCTTCGGATCGGGCTGGAGCTCCTCGGGGGTTGCGACCTTGATCGTGAACTCGAGCCTTGCCGCCGCCTCGACCCAGGAGCGCAGCACGTTGTTGCTGTCCCCCACCCAGGCGATCGAGCGTCCGGCGATCGAGCCCTTGTGCTCCTCGAATGTCAGCACATCCGCCATGACCTGGCAGGGGTGTGACGTTTTCGTGAGGCCGTTGAGCACGGGAACGGTAGCATGCTCGGCAAGCTCGAGAAGCTGGCGGTGATCGAGCATGCGGATCATGATGCCATCGACATAGCGCGAAAGCACGCGTGCGGTATCGGCGATGCTTTCGCGCTCGCCAAGCTCGATCTCCTTGCCGGTGACCATGATGCTCTCGCCGCCAAGTTCGCGGATGCCCATGTCGAACGACATGCGCGTGCGCATCGAGGGCTGCTCGAAAATCATCGCAATCGATTTGCCGGCCAGCACCTTGTCGGAGGCGAGCGGGGCACGCCGCCGCGCCTTGATGCGCCTGGCACCGTCGAGAATGCTGCGGATTTCATCGGCCCCGAGGTCCGAGAGATCGAGAAAATGACGCTGGTTCCGGGAGAGATTCCGGGAAACTGTAGTTGTCTTCGCCATGGGGTTGGCCAGTCATTCCAATGGGGTCACAGGAGGCCGGGGTGCCCGGCCGGATGATGCATGTCAGGCCGCGCCGGCCTCACGCCTTGGCTTTTCGCTCCAGCGCCACGCAGGCCCGTTCGAGCCGGTCATAGGCTTCGCGGATCTCGTTCTCGCCGATGTTGAGCGGCGGCAGCAGGCGCACGACGTTATCACCCGCACCAACCGTGAGGATGCCGGCCTCGCGGCCCGCCGCGACAAACTCGGTGTTAGGCACCTTGCACTTGATCCCGAGCAGCAGGCCCGACCCGCGGATTTCCTCGATGATATCCGGGTGCTGATCCATGAGCTGCGCGAGGCGCTGGTTGAGATCGCGCGCCGTGCGGCGCACCTGCTCAAGAAATTCCGGCTGGGCCACGACATCCAGCACGGCATTGCCGACCGCCATCGCCAGCGGATTGCCGCCATAGGTCGAACCATGTGTGCCTGCGGTCATGCCCTTGGCGGCATTCTCCGTGCCAAGGCACGCGCCCATCGGAAAGCCGCCGCCGATGCCCTTGGCGATCGCCATGATGTCCGGGGTGACCCCGGCCCACTCATGCGCGAAGAGTTTGCCGGAGCGCCCGACGCCGGTCTGGACCTCATCAAGGAGCAGCAGCAGCCCATGCTTGTCACAGAGTTCGCGCAACCCGCGCAGGCACTGCGCCGGCAGCGAGCGCACGCCGCCCTCACCTTGCACCGGCTCGATGAGGATACCGGCCGTATCCGGCCCGATCGCGGCCTCTAACGCCGCGTGATCGCCGAATGGCACCTGATCGAATCCGTCGACCTTCGGCCCGAAACCTTCGAGATATTTCGCCTGCCCACCGGCGGCAATCGTCGCCAGCGTGCGGCCGTGGAAGGCGCCCTCGAAGGTGATGATGCGATAGCGGTTCGGCTGGCTATTCACGGCGTGATACTTGCGCGCCATCTTGATCGCGCATTCGAGCGCTTCCGCGCCGGAATTGGTGAAAAACACGCGATCCGCGAAGGTGAGTTCGCACAGGCGATCCGCCAGCCGTTCGCCGCCCGAAATCCGGTAGAGGTTCGAGGTGTGCCAGAGCTTCTGCGCCTGATTGACCAGCGCTTCCACGAGATGCGGATGCGAATGGCCAAGCACGTTGACCGCGACGCCGCCGCCGAAATCGAGGAATTTGCGGCCGTCCTCCGCAAAGAGCCACGCGCCTTCGCCGCGCTCGAACGCAAATTCGGCGCGCGCGTAGGTCGGCAGCAGATGCGCACCGGTCGATCGGACGGCGAGCGCGGCGGGAGAAGCGGTTTCGCTCTTCGTCATCGTGCTCATGGCATCCTCCAACGGCCGCACCGCGCGGCTCCAACGGGGCACTGGCCTGCCGGACGACGCGGAAAGCCTTCCCCGCGCACCCCGTCTGACCAGCAAAAAAGAAGGCCGCCCTGAGGGGCGGCTTTGCGCATTTTTCTTCAACCAATTCGAGAAAAAAGTCAACGTTCCATGCCATTGCCACAGTTGGGCGTCATGGGAGCAGCAATCGAATTCATCTGATTATCGCTGTTGAAAACAGCCGATGTGGCGTTTCGGACTCTCAACCTGAGCGCTCCGATCAGATAGGGTTCTTTTCAGGCAGTGCGCTGTTGCCAAGGCGGCGGGCAGCGCAAACGGGCTGGTTCCGGTTCAGTTTTCACCACCCCGGCTTTCGGGGACAATCTGCGGTCTTGTCGCGGATGAAGTGGTGGATTCCGGGCTTTCCGGCAGGCAGGGAGCAAAGGTCTCATGGAAGTCGCAATGTCTTGGGATGAAAATCGCATCGAGCAGCTGAAGAAGCTCTGGAGCGAGGGTCTCAGCGCGAGCCAGATCGCGACCGAGCTCGGCGGCGTAACCCGCAATGCCGTGATCGGGAAGGTGCATCGGCTCGGCCTTTCCGGCCGCGCGAAGGCCAAGCCCGTCTCGGCCGCACGTCCGCGCAAGGTGGTCAAGACCACCGCACGCACGAGCTCGGTTTCGGTGCGGGGTAATCTCGCCGTGATCGAAATGGTCGATGCGGAGCCGGAAGTGATGCCGGTGCGGGAAAATGTCGTGATCCCGATGTCGCGCCGGATTTCCATCATGGAGTTGCGCGAAGGCGTCTGCCGCTGGCCACTCGGTGACCCGATGCACGCCGATTTCGCCTATTGCGGCGCGGATTGCAGCGGCGGCAAGACCTATTGCGAAGCCCATGCCCGCATCGCGTTCCAGCCGCACGGGGATCGTCGCCGGGCTGGCTGAACGAATAGCTCTTGCATCAATTCTGACAAAACCCGCCAGTCGGCGGGTTTTTTTAGTCTCTGATGGCTCATGCTGCGGCAGGTGCCAGCGCTGATCAGGCCGTTTTGCCGAAATTCTCGTCGAAGGAATAGCCCGCGCCGCGCACGGTGCGGATCGGATCCGTCTGGCCGCGCCGGTTGAGAACCTTGCGCAGCCGCCCGACGTGCACGTCAACGGTGCGTTCGTCGACATAGACATCCTGCCCCCAGACCTGATCGAGCAAGTGTTCGCGCGCGAAAACGCGGCCAGGGCTCTTCATCAGGAATTCCAGAAGGCGAAACTCGGTCGGCCCGAGATGCAGCTCGCGCTCGCCGCGCCGGACGCGCTTGGTCATGCGGTCAAGCTCGACATCGCCGAGCGCAAGGCGATGCGCAACGTGGTCGGGCTTCACCCGGCGCAGCAGGGCGTGCACGCGAGCCACCAGCTCCGGCACCGAGAAAGGCTTGACGATGTAATCGTCGGCGCCGGTCGTCAGCCCGCGGATGCGTTCGCTTTCCTCGCCGCGCGCCGTGAGCATGATCACCGGCAGGCGCGCCGTCTCGGGTCGCCCGCGCAACCGCCGGCAGATTTCAATGCCGGAGAGCGCCGGCAGCATCCAGTCGAGGATCAGGAGGTCCGGCACGCTTTCGCGCAGGCGCAGATCGGCCTCGTCGCCACGGGCGACGTGATCGACCTCGTAGCCTTCGGCCGTCAGGTTATACCGGAGGAGGATCGCAAGTGCTTCCTCGTCCTCGACCACCAGAATACGCGGTGCCACGGCGGGACCTCACGCGTCCTTGCCGCTGACGGCAAATACCGAGGAATCGCCTTTCGGGCGCGGGCCGGAGAGCTGCTCCCCGGTTTCGATGAAGAACACGGTTTCCGCGATGTTGGTGGCGTGATCGCCGGCGCGTTCGATGTTCTTGGCAATGAACAGCAGATGCGTCGAGAAGGTGATCGCGCGCGGGTCTTCCATCATGTAGGTCAGAAGCTCGCGGAACAGCGAATTGTTGAGCGTATCGACCTCGCCATCGTGCAGCCAGACATGGCGCGCGAGGTCCGGGTTGTTCTGGGCAAAGCTGTCAAGCACGGCCTTGACCTGCCCGAGCACCAGATGCGTCATGTGCTGGATGCCGGTAACCGAGCGAACACCGAGAAAGCGTTCCTCGATCACGGTGACCCGCTTGGCGATATTCTTGACGAGATCCCCGATGCGCTCAATGTCCGAGGCGATGCGGATGGTGCCCATGATATGGCGCAGGTCATTCGCCATCGGCTGGCGGCGCGCGATGATCAGAACCGCCAGCTCCTCGATATCGTGCTGGATCGAGTCGAGCTGCGCATCGCGTTCGATGACACTGCGCGCTTTCGTGACGTCATGCTTGGCCAGCGCATCGACCGCATCGACCAGCATCGCTTCCGCGATACCGCCCATCTGGTTGATCTTGGAGGAGAGCGTGCCAAGCTCCTCGTCATAAGCTCGAACGGTATGTTGCGTCATGTAGGAGGTCTCCTGCGCCGGTGCGGCACATCAACATGTGTTAGCCGAAGCGGCCGGTGATGTAATCCTGCGTCCGGCGATCCCGGGGATTGGTGAAAATCTGATCGGTTGCGCCTTCCTCGACAAGGGTGCCGAGGTGAAAAAACGCCGTCCGCTGCGAAACGCGCGCCGCCTGCTGCATCGAATGCGTCACGATCACGATCGTGAAATTCGTCCGCAGCTCGTCGATCAGCTCCTCGATCTTGGCGGTCGCGATCGGGTCGAGCGCCGAACAAGGCTCGTCCATCAGGATGACTTCCGGGCTGACCGCGATGGCGCGGGCGATGCACAGACGCTGCTGCTGGCCGCCGGAAAGCCCGGTGCCGGATTCCCCGAGCCGGTCCTTCGCTTCTTCCCAGAGGCTTGCGCGGCGAAGACTGCGTTCGACGATCTCGTCGAGTTCCGCCTTGCCGCTGGCGAGGCCGTGCAGGCGCGGGCCATAGGCCACGTTCTCGTAGATGGTCTTCGGAAAGGGGTTCGGCTTCTGGAACACCATGCCGACCCGCGCACGCAACAGCACGACATCGAGGCGGGGATCGTAGATATCCTGCCCGTCGATGGTGATTTCACCAGTGACACGACAGGTTGAAATCGTGTCGTTCATGCGGTTGATGCAGCGCAGGAAGGTCGATTTCCCGCAGCCGGACGGCCCGATGAACGCCGTCACCGCCCGCGCGGGGATATCGACCGAAACAGCCTTGAGCGCGTGCTTTTCGCCATAATGGACATCGACATTCCGTGCGACGACCTTGGGCTCGGGCGCAAGACCCGCACTGGCAGCGGCATTCGGTGCCTCGGCCGTCAGTATGGAAGCGGAATTCATAGCGGTATCCTCGGACATCAGCCAGCTACCAGCGCTGTTCGAACCGGCGACGCAGCAGGATGGCGGCACCGTTCATGACAAAGAGAAAGGCGAGCAGAACCATGATGGCGGCAGCCGTCTTGGCCTGAAAGGCAACTTCGGGCAGATCCGACCAGAGGTAGATCTGCACCGGCAACACGGTCGCAGGATCACTGATCGCCTGCGGAATATCGACGATGAAGGCAACCATCCCGATCATCAGCAGCGGCGCGGTCTCGCCCAGCGCGTGCGCCATGCCGATGATCGTGCCGGTCATGATACCCGGCATCGCCAGCGGCAGCACGTGGTGGAAGATCGCCTGCTGGTGCGAGGCGCCGACACCCAGCGCGGCCTCCTTGATCGACGGCGGCACCGCTTTCAACGCCGCGCGCGAGGCAATGATGATTGTCGGCAGCACGAGGAGCGCGAGGACAAGGCCGCCGACAAGCGGTGCCGAACGCGGCAGCCCGAAGAAATTCAGGAACATCGCCAGCCCGAGCAGGCCGAAGACGATGGAGGGCACCGCCGCGAGATTGTTGATGTTGACCTCGAGAATATCCGTCAGCCGGTTTTTCGGCGCGAATTCCTCGAGATAAACCGCCGCGCCAACGCCGATCGGAAGGCAGAACAGCAAGGTCACCGCCAGCGTCAGCGCCGAACCGATAAGCGCACCGCGAATGCCCGCCAGTTCCGGCTCCCGGCTGTCGCCATTGGTGAAGAAGCGCCAGGCAAAGCCCTTCTCGGTCAGCTTGCGGCCGCGCAGGGATTCCAGCCAGGCGATTTCGATATCGGTGATCCGGCGGTTGCTCTCGGGCGTCGTGTAGGTCGTGCGGTGCCAGCTGTCGCTGCGCGTTGCATCAGCGGCGAGCGGCAGAAGCACAACGCCCGCCGCGCGGCCCGGTGCGATCTCGGTCAGGCGGACGAGCCCGCCGGCAATCTCGACCAGCTCGCTCGGCATCGTCGCGGGGTCGAGCGTTTCAGCCGAAGCCGGATCGCCGGAGCGCTGGCGGAAATCCTTGACCCGTGCCGTCAGGTCCTCGCGGCGGGCCTCGAGTGCGGCATTCGCGGTGGCCTGAGCCGCCGAGAGCCCCTGAAGTTCGAATTCCGTCGCGCTCGCCAGACGCTTCAGCCGGGCCTTGACGTCGGCCAGCGGCGCGGCAAATGCCCCCGCAGAACCAACAAGCTCGACCGTCTTGCCCTGCTGTTTGATGTCGAGCGTCCCTTTGCCCACCGCGCGCTCGACCCGGGTGCCAATGCCCTTGAGATAGAGATCGGCATCATCGGAGAGCAGCACCGGCAGGGTGGTCTTCTGGCCGATGATCGAGGGATTGCGCAACACGAGGGTGCGCAGGTCGTTGCCCGAGCCGGTCGACACCAGACCCTCGAGCTTCCGGCGGTCGCGCCGATCGCTCACGCCCGGAAACTCTTCCCGCAGCCCATCGTAGATCAGGCGCTGATAGTCCGCAGCACGGAGCACCTCGATATCGCGCTTGCCTTCGGGATCGATCTTGGCCGCATCAAGCGTCACCGTGAGCGCAATGCGGTGCTCGAAGAAGGCCGGCAGCCCCTTGCTGACGATATCGGCCAGCAGGATGACCACGAAAATTCCGGCAAGGACCACCGCACCGAGACCATAGGCCTTGAAGCGCGCCTCGGCGCGATAGCGCTTCTGGACGCGGGCCATCGCTTCTTCCGAAAAGAAATCGACCTTGCGCGGCCCGGTTTGCGCGAACGTGAGAACGGCATCAGTCATATTGTTCCCGATACTTCCGGACGATCGCGAGCGCGATGACATTGAGCGTGAGGGTGAAGAAGAACAGCACGAAGCCGAGGGCGAAGGCCGCCAGCGTTTTTGCGCTGTCAAACTCCTGATCGCCGACCAGGATCGTCTTGATCTGGACCGTGAAGGTCGTCACCGCATCGAGCGGGTTGAAGGAAAGGTTCGCCGCAAGCCCGGCCGCCATCACGACGATCATCGTCTCGCCGACCGCGCGGGAAATCGCCAGCATGAACGCTGACACGATGCCCGGCAACGCCGCCGGCAGCACCACACGCCGGATCGTTTCCGAATGGGTGGCGCCCATGCCGAGCGAGCCGTCGCGCAGCGATTGCGGCACCGCCGTGATCACGTCATCCGACAGCGAGGAGACGAAAGGCACGATCATGATGCCCATCACCAGCCCCGCCGCCAGCGCACTTTCGGAGGCCACATTGAGCCCGAGCGCGGTTCCGACCTCGCGGATCACCGGTGCAACCGTCAACGCGGCGAAGAAGCCCAGCACGACGGTCGGGATGCCCGCGAGAATTTCAAGGATCGGCTTCGCCCAGGCCCGGAATTTCGGCGAGGCGTATTCCGCCATATAGATCGCGGCGAAGAGGCCGATGGGGCCGGCAACAAGGATGGCGATGGTCGAGATCAGCAGCGTGCCGACCACCAGCGGCGCGATGCCGAACGACCCGGACGCGCCACCCTGATCGGCACGGATCGCCTGCTGCGGCGACCAGTGCGTGCCGAAGAGGAAATCAACCGGCGAAACCTTCTGGAAGAAATGGACCGTCTCGAACAGCACCGAGAACACGATGCCGACGGTGGTGAGCACCGCAAGTCCGGCACAGGCCAGCAGCAGGGCCGCGACGATGCGCTCGAAGCGGTTGCGCGCCCGGAACTCGGCCGTGACCGTGCGCAGCCCGAAGAGAAGCCCCGCAAGGCCGGCGCTGAGCCCGATGCCCGCGATCGCCCATTGCGTGAGGGTGTTGAGATAGGCGAAGGTTGCCGCCCCTGCCTTGAGCCCATCCGTTGCGTTCGCAACCGCACCACCGGCAGCAAACCGGCGGATATCGCGATACGCCGCACCACGGTGGAGTTCATCAGCCAGCAACGCAGGGTCCATCGCGGCCAGCGATTGCTGCTCGACGAAGCGCGTGGCCAGCAGGGAACCGAAGAACAGGATGGCGAGCATCGGCAGGAAGACCTGCATCGCCGCCAGCAGACCGTGATAGGTCGGGCGCGAATGAATCGTCGCCGTTCCGGCGAGCCGCGCCGCACTCGAGCGGGTGATGATGAAGGCGCCGAGCGCCAGCACGATCATCAGGATGAAATAGAGGCCAGCCACGAACGCTTCCCTGTGCACCATTCTGGAAGGCGGACGCCACTCCGGCGTCCGCGTATTGTCTCAGGTCTTTTCTTGTGACCGGGACTTCTGCTTGCAGAAATCCGCCGCTTCCGCCGAAGCAGGAAGCCGCGCAATCCGTGATTACTTCGACAGACCTTCGCCGGTCATGACCTTCTGGGCAGCGATGTTGGCCTTGGAGGTCGCAAGTTTGGCCTTGGGAACAGGGACGAGCCCCTTCTTCTCGAGGTAACCACCTTCTGCCGCCGCCTTGTCCGAAACATATTCCGCCGCGAACTTGTCGAGACCGGGAACGACGCTGATGTGCGCCTTCTTGATGTAGATGAAAAGCTCGCGCGACGGCGAATACTTCAGGCTGGCGATCGTATCCATATCCGGCATGACGCCATCGATCGAAGCGCCCTGGATCTTGGCGACATTCTCTTCAAGGAAGGAATAACCGAAAACGCCGATGGCATTCTGGTTGGTCTCGAGCTTCTGCACGATCACGTTGTCGTTTTCGCCAGCCTCGACATAGGGGCCATCTTCACGGATGGATTTCCAGGCAGCATCGAACGCCTTGCGATCGGCCGCCTTGAGGGCCTTCATCGCCGGGATCTGCTCGGCGCCCGGCTCCATGATCAGCTCATGCAGCGAGTCACGCGTGCCGGAGGTCGGCGGCGGGCCGAGAACCTCGATCGGGCGGTTCGGCAGGGCGGCGTCGACCTGGTTCCAGGTCTTGTAGGGATTGGCGATCAGCTTTCCATCCGGGCCCGGCACCTGCTTCGCCAGCGCCAGAAACACCTGGGCGCGCGTCAGCTTCAGCGGCTGCGCCTTTTTCGAGAGTGCCAGCGTCAGCCCGTCATAACCGACCATCAACTCGATGATGTCCTTGACGCCGTTCTTCTGGCAGCCCTCGAACTCGCCGATCTTCATCCGGCGCGAGGCATTGGTCGCATCCGGGAAATTCTCGCCAACGCCTTCGCAGAACATCTTCATGCCGCCGCCGGTGCCGGTCGATTCAACCACCGGGGTCTTGATCCCGCCGGCTTTGCCGAGCTGCTCGGCGACCGCCGTCGTGAAAGGATAAACCGTCGACGAACCGACGATGCGGATCTGATCGCGCGCAACAGCCGAACCGACCGAAACGGCCATGGCGAGGGCGGCGACGGAAATGCCGAGAAATTTTTTATTCATGACGGGACGCCTCCTTGAAGGACCAGAGCGCCGTGCCCGGCATATTCCAGGCACTCGATTTCGCTCGATTAGCTGTTCCTATAGTGTCGTGACGACAGAAAAATGACAGTTTATCATTCTGTTATTGATGATCTTTTTGCAATCTACCAGCAGGGACCGTCACAGAGAAGGCCGCCCCGTCGCCGAGCTGGCTGATGATCGTCAGGCGGCCGCGATGCCGGGTCACGATATGCTTGACGATCGCAAGTCCCAGCCCCGTGCCGCCGAGAACACGACTCTCGCTGACATCCGCCCGGTAGAACCGCTCCGTCAGGCGCGGGAGGTGTTCCGCGGCAATGCCGGGCCCGTAGTCGCGCACCGTGACCGCCACCATGCGGCCGTGCACGGCATCTTCGACGCTCTCGAAGCCGATATCGACCACCTTGCCGCTCTGGCCGTATTTGATCGCATTCTCGATCAGGTTTTCAAAAACGCGCAGCAGTTCATCCCGATCACCGATGACCGTCTGCAGCGCATCATCCGCGTTGACCTTGAGCGCCACGCCGCGATCCCGCGCCAGCCCGCCCAGCGCATCGCAGACCGAGCGCACCAGCGGCAGGAGATCGACCTCGCCCGCAGGGGGAATATGCGCGCTCATCTCGATCTTCGAGAGCGAGAGGAGATCATCGATCAGGCGTGCCATGCGGCGGGCCTGTGTCTCCATGATGGCGAGGAAGTTCCTGCGCGCCGGGCCATCATCGCGTGCCGGGCCCTGCAGGGTTTCGATAAACCCGAGGATGGAGGCCAGCGGTGTCCTGAGTTCATGGCTGGCATTGGCGACAAAATCGACGCGCATCGCCTCGATGCGCCGCGCCGCGCTGGTCTCCGTCATGAAAATCACGGCGAACGCCGTGCCGTTGAGAGCTGGCGCATCCTCGGACGCCTGCGCCAGGCGCCGGATGATGACATCGAAGCTGCGCTCGAGCGGGACGCGCTCGAAAATCTCGATCTGGACCTGCGTTTCGCGGGTAATCACCGCCTCCAGCGCGTCCAGCATCGCCGGCGTCCGCAATGTAAAGGACACCGGATGCCCGTGCCGAAGACCCGGGAAGGCCTTGAGCGCCGCTGCATTGGCATGCACGACATTGGCGCGATGATCGATCAGGATCGTCGGCGAGGATATCGCATCGAGAACGGCATTGAGGCGCAGTTCCGGCCCCAGACGACGTGCCCGGCCCGCATCCGATACCCGCAACTGCCGGCGGTCCGCCGATTTCCACCCCGCATAGATCAACCAGATCAGGAGCAGGGCCAGCGTATGCGCCAGCCAGGGCAGGCTGGAGAGATGCGCGATGACGAGCAGGCTGATCGCAGCCGCCAGCGCCAACAGCCGCAGAACCCGCGACTGCAGGACCCGATCCCGGACCGATGCGGTGGCTGGCTGGAGTTCATCATCCATTCGGCGGCTCCGGCGGAAGAGCAAGCTGCCGTCTCAGGATGCCGGCACGGATCATGATTTCGCGGGTGCCGAGCAGGATCAGGGCAACAACGAACGGCACGAGGTAATAGCACAGCCGGTAGACCAGCAGCGCGCCGAGCAGCGCCTCTTTCGGCACGCCCGGCAAAGCCAGCAGCATGGTCGCCTCGAAGACACCGATCCCGCCCGGTGCATGGCTGGCAATGCCGAGCAGGCACGCGAAAACATAGGCCGCCAGCATGGTCGCAAACGGCACATTGGCGTCGGGCGGCAGCAGCACGAACAGCACGGCGGCGCCCGCGCAGACATCCGCCGCCCCAAGCCCCATCTGCTTGAGCGTGACATCGACGCCCGGCAACCGGAGCTGCCAGCCCTGCACCGCCACGCGCCGGTTGCCGCGCTTGACCAGCAGCAGATAGAAGCCCACCGCCGCGCAGACCCCGAAACCGATCAGCATGTTCAGGGATGCCGGCAGCCGCGTGAAGGTCGCGGTCGCTCCCGGTGCCGCGATCATGACGCTGCCGAGCACGACGCCCATACCGAGCCAGAAGGTAACGCCGGCAATCAGCGTCAGGCTGGCAATGGCACTCGCCCCGAGCCCGACCGAGGAATAGATCCAATAGCGCACGGTCGCGGCCGTCAGCAGCGGAAAGCCAAGCGTGAAGCTCACGGCATAACTCGTGAACGAGGCCAGCGCCGCGATCCGGTACCGGATCCTGAGCACGGTCACCTCTTTGAGCGCGATCCAGTCATAGCCGGTCAGCATGAGGTAGGAGATGGTCGTGAAGATCAGCGCGAGCCCGATCTGCCGGGCGGTTGCCCGCGCAAAAGCCGCCTTGACCTCGGCGGCATCGAGTTCCTGGATCACCAGATAGAGAACACCAACGGCTATCGCGAACAGCGCCGCACTGGCGATCGTTCCACCGATTTTCAGCATCCGGTTGCGGCGCGCCAGCCTTTCGACCTCGGCGTCACCGGCAGGATGCATGCCATCGCTTTCGTTCATACGCCCTCCGGACCCGATCCGGGGAACCCGGAAGACGACAACCGTTCCCCGATATCGGGCAAGGCGGAAGCGAGGTCAACTCCCTGCTCCATCGCCCGGCAACACGACCAAAACGTGACAGCCTTGCTGATTTTCAGGGATGTCACGGCTGCCTTCGACCGACGCACCGGCCTCGCGTGGCAGCGGCGCACCTGACCGGCTTCCCGACTTTCCTGACCGGCGATCCCGGATTTCGCCGGCTTCAGTAAGATAAATACAACTTATGCGTGCAATACTTGCTCCATGGCATCTTGCCGCTCACCTGATCCGCACCGGAGATCGATTGATGAAGTCCGAAACCCTCGCATGGACCCAGACCCGCGGCTGGACAGTGCCCGCCAATCGGTTGCAGGCAGCCCAGCTCGTGCTCGCCTTCGGCAACCGGGACTGGATCGCCGCCACCCCTGCGCTGGATCAGCTCCGGCAGACCTATCCCGGCGCGCATATCGTCGCGTGCTCGACCGGCGGGCAGATTGTCGATGATGACGTCAGTGACGAGATCGGCTCGGCCATGGCCATGCAGTTCGATCACACCGCGCTCACCGTCGCCCGGGTCGCCGTCGCGGGGGCGGAAGGTTCCTTTCACGCCGGACAACGCCTGGCCGAGGCATTGGCCCGACCGGATCTCAAAGGCATTTTCATTCTGTCTGACGGCCTGAACGTCAACGGCAGCCAGCTGGTTGCGGGTTTGCGATCGATTGCGGACGATCAGGTCGTCATCACCGGTGGCCTTGCCGGCGATGGCGCCAGCTTCGAGCGCACGCTTGTGCATCTCGACGGAGAAAGCCTTGAAGGCGAGGTTGTCGCGGTCGGCTTTGCCGGGGCGGCGATGCGCATCGGCCACGGCAGCGCCGGCGGCTGGAGCGAATTCGGCCCCCGGCGCTCCATCACGCGCTCCACCGGCAACCAGCTCTTCGAAATCGACGGCTGCTCGGCGCTGGAACTCTACAAGGCCTATCTTGGCGAGGAGGCCGAAGGCTTGCCGGGAACCGGACTCCTTTATCCCCTGCTGATCTCGGACCCCCATCGCCCGGGCCGGTCGCTCGTGCGGACGATTCTGGCCATCGACAAAGCCACCGGCAGCATGACCTTCGCCGGCGACATGCCCGAAGGCTGGACAGCCCAATTGATGCGCGGCCATTTCGACCGGCTTGCGAAAGCCTCGGCCGAAGCGGCAACCGCAGCCATGACGGGGCTCGATTGCGGTCATTCGGATGCGGCAGCGATCCTGATCAGCTGCATCGGACGTCGCATCCTGATGGGCGAGAGCATCATCAGCGAGGTCGCGGCGGCCCGCCGTTCCCTTGGCGAGAAGACTGCGATGGCAGGCTTCTACTCCTATGGCGAGATCTCGCCCCATGCCGTGTCGGGATGCAGCGAGTTCCACAACCAGACGATGACCATCACCACCTTCTCCGAAGCAGCCTGATCACAGCCATGCACACTGTTCTCAAAAGCCAGCTTGCCCGATGCACCGTCGACGACGGCGGCATCGATATCCCGAAATTGTGCGAACTGATCGACAAGGCCTATTCGCAGTTCGACATCGAGCGCGCCCGGTCCGAACGGGCAACCCGGTTGATGATCGCCGAGATCGAGGCTGCGGATGCTCAGCGCGAGGCCATTCTCGAACGCTGGAAGCAGGAGCACCTGAAGCTCGACATCGCCCTCGAGCATATGGCGCACGGGCTGGCCATGTTCGACGGGCGCGGCAGGCTGGTCATCGCCAACATGACCTACCACCGGTGCGTCGATCGCCCGGCCGGCACCGATGAAAGAACATTTGCCGGTGACCTCAACCAGTTCAAGGCGAAACTGATCCAGTCCGATCTTCCGCTCGACGACATCCCGGAGATGATGGCGGCCGGCATCGCCACAGAGCGCACCGCGGAGCTGGAGGATGGTCACATCATCCTGATCAATTTCCAGCCGCTCGAACAGGGCGGCTGGGTGCAGGTGCTGCGGGATGTCACGCGCCAGCAGCGCTCGGACGAGCAGATCCGCTATCTCGCCGAGCACGATTCCCTCACCGGGCTCGCCAATCGTGTCATCTTCAACAAGGTGATCGAGCAGCAATTGGCGAAAATCCCGGACGGACTGTCGCCGGCGGTGCTCTGCATCGATCTTGATCACTTCAAGAGCGTCAACGATACGCTGGGGCACCCCGTGGGCGACAGCCTGCTGCGCGAAGTCGCGGACCGCCTGCGGATGATCGTGCAGGAACACGGCACCATCGCCCGGCTCGGCGGCGATGAATTCGCGGTTCTGATCGTGCCAGGTGTGGACGCCGCATCGGCGGAGGCTCTCGCACTCGACATTATCGGCGCAATCGAACGCCCCTATCTGATCGATGACCACCATATCGTCATCGGCGCCAGCATCGGCATCGCGATCGCGCCGGATGACGGGGAGAACACGGAAACGCTGATGCGCAACGCGGATATCGCCCTCTACCGCGCGAAATCGGACGGGCGGGGCCTCGCCCAGCGCTTCCAGCCGGGCATGGACGAGGCCGTGCTTGCCCGCCGGCTTCTGGAGCTCGATCTCCGGCGCGCGATCGCCGTCGGCGAGTTCGAACTGTTCTATCAGCCGCTGATGAACTTGAGGTCGCAGACGATCGAGAGCTGCGAGGCGCTCATTCGCTGGAACCATCCGACGCGTGGCCTCGTCTCGCCCGATGACTTCATTCCGCTTGCTGAAGAGGTTGGTCTCATCGTCGAGATCGGCGAGTGGACCATGCTGGAAGCCTGCAGGGAAGCGATGAGCTGGCCGCCCCATATCGGTGTTGCGATCAACGTCTCGCCCAGCCAGTTCATGGCGAAAAGCCTGGTCGCGACGGTCAAGCACGCGTTGCGCAAATCGGGCCTCGATGCCAAGCGGCTTGAACTGGAAATTACCGAATCCGTTCTCATCAGCGATACGGATCGTGCGCTGGCCGTGCTGCACGAACTGCGTGATCTCGGTGTCCGCATTGCCATGGACGACTTCGGCACCGGTTACTCCTCATTGAGCTATCTGCGCCGTTTCCCGTTCGACAAGCTCAAGATCGACCGCAGCTTCATCAACGACATCGCACATGACGCCGAGGCGGGTGCGATCGTGCGGGCCATCATCCAGCTCGCGAATTCGCTGGGCATGGCGACCACCGCCGAGGGGGTCGAGGATCGTGATCAGAAGGATATGCTGAGCGCGCTCAACTGCCGGGAGGTGCAGGGTTTCCTGATCGGCCGCCCGGCACCGCGGGAGCGGCTGAAAGCCCTTCTGGCAGCTCCGGTCAGGAAAATCGCAGCGGCTTGAGGCCAGGGCGCGCACCGGTTTGCGGCGAGGCCTCGCCCGGATCAAGGCATACCAACCGCCCGGCGGCGATTTCCGGCGTCACGATCGCCGCAGGGATAACCGCCACGCCGATCCCATCCAGCGTCATCCGCACGATGGTCGCGAGCGAGGACGAGGCGCGTATCCGCGATCTCGGCAATTCCGGGCGCGAGAAAACCTCGCGGATCGCGCGATGCGGTAGTGTATTCCGGGCAAAGGTCAGGATCGGGTACTGGGTGATTGCAGCAAGATCCGGCGGCGCTTCGCCAAAATCCAGCTCGGTCGAGGCGATGAATGCCAGCGGATAGCGGCAGAGATCGCAGGTCAGCAGTTCCGGCGCGACCACCGGCCCAAGCATCAGCGCGAGATCGATCTCCTGCGCGATGACCCGATTGCGCAGATTGTCGGAAATATCGACATCGATATCGAGATCGATCCCCGGAAATCGCCGCGAGAGCTGCTCCATCAGCGCCGGGAGCCAGGTGTGGACAATGGTTTCATTGACCCCCAGCGAGAGGTTTCCGCGCAGGCTGGAAGGATCGGCCAGTTCCGCCAGCATCTCCGCCCGCGCGCTGATCAACCGCTCGGCATGGTCGAGCACCCGCCGCCCCATCGCGGTCGGCGTCACATTCCGGCTGGCCCGGTTCAGGAGCGGATGCCCGATCTCGCGCTCCAGCGCCGCGATCCGCTGCGAGATCGCGGGCTGCGTGGTGTTCAGCTTCTCCGCCGCCGCTCGGAAGCTTCTGAGCGTGACGACCCAGACCAGGGTTTCCAGCGCGCGAAAGTCGATCATGGGCTCATTTCGATAAATAAAATTTATTGATAACTACACAAACTTATAATTGGACGGAAATCAAGACCCGTGGCTAGCTTGGCATGGTCGGGGGAACAGATGCCAGGGTGTGGCAAACCGCCGCCGCAGATGACGGGGGTCGCGATGCCGTTCAACAGTCCGTTTTTGTGCGAACATTTAGCCGCGGAGCGCGGCTGAGATGGCGCATTCCGCATCGCTCGCCCCAGCATCGCCTGCGGCCGGATCCGGCTTTCGCCTCGCGATCGATATCGGCGGCACCTTCACCGATCTCGAATGCGTCAACCTTGCGACCGGCGAGAGCGTGAGCTTCAAGACTGCCACGACACCTGACGACTTCTCGATCGGCTTCATGAACGCTGTCACCGGTGCCGCTGAACGCTTCGGCTTCGCGCTTGGTGATATCCGCCTCCTGATGCACGGCACGACGATCGCCACCAATGCGGTGCTGACGCGTAACCTGCCGGAAGGCGCGCTGATCACGACCGCCGGCTTCGAGGATGTGCTGGAAATCGGCCGCCACGCCCGCAAGGATGTCTACAGCCTCAAACCGGAAAGCCGGAGCGTGCTGGTGCCGCGCCGCCGCCGGTTTGGCGTGGTCGAGCGGATGGGCGCGAAAGGCGAGGTTGTCCGGCAGCTTGATCCGGCAAGTCTTGATGCCATCACGCGCGCCGTGGCAACGAGCGGTGTCGGCGTCGTCGCGATCGCGCTTCTCAATGCCTATCTCAACCCGGCGCATGAAATCGCGATCCGCGACCATCTCCGGGCGAAGCTGCCCACCCTGCGCATTTCCTGCTCGCACGAGGTTTCCCCGGAAATCCGTGAATTCGAGCGGACCTCGACCACCGTTCTGAACGCGATGCTGATGCCGGTGGTGCAGACCTATATCATGAAGCTGAAGGCCCGCATGGCGAGTGCCGGCCTCGAAGCCCCGCTCTATCTCGTGCAGTCAAACGGCGGCGCGACAACGCCCGAAGCGGCGGCAATTGCGCCCGTCAAGCTGCTGCTCTCGGGACCCTCGGGCGGTGTGCTCGCAGCGGAACGGCTGGCTCACGCGCTCGGGCTCGACAGGATCGTCGGCGTCGACATGGGCGGCACCAGCTATGATGTCGCGCTGATCCAGAACGGTCGCCGCGCGGTCATCGCACAGGGCGAAGTCGACGGTCTGCCGTTGCGGGTTCCCATGGTTGAGATGCGCACCATCGGCGCCGGCGGCGGCTCGATCGCCTCGGTCGATGCCACCGGGCGATTGAAGGTCGGCCCGGAGAGCGCGGGCGCGAAGCCCGGCCCGGTCTGCTACCGGCGTGGCGGCACCGCGCCGACCACCACCGATGCCAATGTCATTCTCGGGCGGCTCGGCGCTGAGGGCTTCATGCGCGGCGCGTTTCCGCTCGATGCGGAGGCCGCGCGCACAGCCCTCGACGAAAAGGTCGCGACCCCGCTCGGGCTGACGGTCGAGGCCGCGGCGGAAGGCATTCTCGGCGTCGTCACCGCCAAGCTCGCGGGGGCGATCAAGCTGTCGCTGTTCGAGCGCGGGCTTGATCCGCGCGATTTCGCGCTGATGTCCTTCGGCGGGGCTGGCGGGCTGCACGCTGTGGAAGTCGCGGATGAACTCGGGATGCTGACGGTGATTTTCCCGCGCAATCCCTCGACCTTCTCCGCGCATGGCATCCTGCAATCGGATATCGCGCATGACCTCGCGCGGACGCGCATCACCCCGCTGAATGCGGATGCCGCCGGGACCATCAACACCTTGCGGGCCGACATGGCCGCGACCGGTCGCGCCCTCCTCGCGGCGGACAAGCTGCCGCCCGAGGCGGTCAGCCTGCATTTTTCCGCCGATCTCAGATACCGCGGGCAGGCGTTCGAGCTGATGATGCCGCTGGATGATGGCCCGCTCGATGCTGCCGGCATCGCGACGCTCATCGAAGCATTTCACCGCCAGCATTTCGAGCGTTTCTCGTTCGACGACCGGCGCGAGAGCGTCGAAATGGTCACGCTGCGGCTCATGGGGATCGGCGCGCTCGGTGGCATCGGCAGTCACGCGATGGCGGCCGCGCCCGGCGCTCCCACCCCGGATTTCCGGCAGGTTTACCTCGGCGGTCGCTGGCGCGATGTGCCGGTCTTCCAGCAGGACACCCTGACGGTAGCCAGCCCCGTGATCGGCCCGGCGATCATCGAGCAAGACTACACGACCCTGCTCCTGACCGAGGGCTGGACCCTCACCCTTGCCGCCAGTGGCGACATGATGGCCCGGAAAATCGGAGATGCAGCATGAGCACCTCGGCAACACCCGGCAGGGTCGATCCGATCCTGATGGAAATCATCGCCCATGCCTTTGTGGCCGTGGCCGAGGAAATGTCGATCACGGTCTGGCGCACCAGCCGCTCGACCACCGTGCGCGAATTGCTCGATTATTCGACCGCCGTCTTCGACGGCGAGGGTCGCAACGTCGCGCAGGCCGCGCGCATGCCGGTGCACCTCAATTCCATGGAACTGTGCCTGCAGGAGATCATCGCGCATCACCTGCCGCTGGAGGCGTGGCAGGACGGCGATGTCATCGTCACCAATGATCCCTATTGCGGCGGCCAGCACCTGCCGGATTTCATCGCCTTCAAGCCGGTTTATGTTGAAGGGCGGCGCATTGCCATCACCTGCACGCTGATCCACCACGTCGATGTCGGCGGCGGCGCGGCGGGTGGCTACAACGCGCATGCGGTCGAGATTTTCCAGGAAGGCTTCCGTTTGCCACCGGTAAAAATCGTGCGGGCCGGCGCGATGCAGGATGATCTTCTCGCAACCATCCTCCAGAATGTCCGCGACCCCGAAACCTTCAGAGGCGATTTCCTCAGCCAGATCGCGGCGCTGGAAATGGGCGCACGCGGGTTGCGCGGCCTCGCGGCACGCTATGGTATCGACCAGCTGATCGCGGTTGGGGCGGCGCTGCTCGATCATTCCGAGCGTGCGATGCGCGCTGCGATCCGCGCGTTGCCCGATGGCGTCTACCACGCCGAGGATTTCGTTGATGGCGACGGGCTCGACCCCGGTCAGAAGCGCATCGCGGTGACGCTGACCATCAAGGGCGACGAGATTGCCGTCGATCTCGCAGGGACTGCCGATCAGGCGCGCGGACCGATCAATGCGACGATGGCAACGACGAAATCCGCCGTCTACTACGCCACCATCGCGGCGGCAGGCGTCGCAGCGCTCGCCAATTCCGGCTGTTACCGACCCATCACCGTCGCAGCGCCGGAGGGCTCGCTCGTCAACGCGCGTTTTCCCGCGCCCGTTTCGATGCGGATGCTGACTGGACACCGGATCGCGACCGCCGTGCTCAAGGCCTTCGCGGCCGCCGTGCCGGAGCGCATCCCGGCCTCCTATTACGGTGTCACCTTCAACCACGCGATCAACATCCTGCACGAGGATGGTCGGCGGCAGGTCTATTTCGACTATTCCATCGGCGGCTGGGGCGCGCACCCGGAGGTCGACGGCCCTTCCGGTTTTGCGGCCGGCTTCCACAACGGCCAGAACACCCCGATCGAAATGGTCGAAGCGATTTTCCCGCTGCGCTTCACGCGCTATGGCTTCGTGCCGGATTCGGGGGGGGCGGGCAGAACGCGCGGCGGGCTCGGGCTGGAGCGATCCTTCGAGTTTCTGGCGGAACGCGGGCTCTTCAACGGCTCCTTCGACGCCTTCGTCTCGCGCCCCTACGGGCTTGCGGGCGGGTCGCCGGGCAAGGGCGGGCGCCTTTCCGTGACACGCGGTGCGACAACGACAGAATTGCCTGCCAAAACGATCGGGCATGAACTTCGCATGGGCGATATCGTCAGCATGATCACGCCGGGCGGCGGCGGCTTCGGCCCGCCAGCGGAACGCCCGGCCGACCGACTGGCAGCGGACAAAATCGACGGGCTGGTCACGGCGACCGGTTTGGCGGAGTATTCAGGCGCCGGGGTAAACGGGGGCGAGCCATGACGGAGACGACGCGGGAAGGCCTGCCAGAACACTTGTTGCCGGATGAACCCCTGCCCCAGCGCATCTCGCGCGTTCTGGCCTGGGCCGCGGGCGCGATCATCCTCTTCGGCTGCGCCGGGCTGATCACCATCGATGTCGTCACCCGCTATTTCTTCAAGCGCGGCATGGTCGAGAGCTTTGAGATCTCGGGCTATGCCCTCGCCGCCTGCATCGGGCTCGGCATGGCGTTCACGGTCACGTCGAAATCCAACATCCGGGTCGATATCCTGCTCGATTCCCTGCCCGATCCGATACGGATTGCCTGCGATATCCTCGCTTCGCTGGCGCTGGCGCTGATCGCGGTGGCGCTTGCGTGGCATTCCTTCGGCACCTTGCAACAATCCTGGGCGATGGGCGCGAAATCCGTCTCGACCCTGCAGACGCCGATGATCCTGCCGCAGGGCATCTGGTGGGTCGGGCTGTTCTGGTTCGCTGCGATGGCGGTGCTGATCCCGTTTCAGGCGCTCGCGCGGCTGATGAGGCGCGAGCGGGGCGGGTTCAACCATCTCATCGGCAGCCTGCGCGTTGTCGAGGAAATCGAGCAGGCGGGCGTTCCGGCTTCTGGCGAAAAGGTACAGCCATGATTGCCTGGGCACTCGGCCTTCTCACCGTCCTCGTTGCACTGAGCCTGCCGGTCGCGGCAGCCCTCGGCCTGATGGGCTATGTCCTCTCGGAGAAATTTGCCTTCTTCCCGATGATCGGCGCGCTCGGCGAACTCGCGTGGAATTCATCCAACGATTTCATCCTGATCGCCGCCCCGATGTTCATCATGATGGGCGAGCTGATGCACCGCTCCGGCATGAGCGAGCGGCTGTTCACCGCGTTGACGCCCTGGTTCGCGCGCATTCCCGGCGGGTTGATCCACACCAACATCGCGGCGAGCGCGATCTTCGCGGCCACCTCCGGCTCCTCGGTCGCGACGGCTGCGACCATCGGCACGGTCGCGATCCCGAATATGGACAAGGGCGGCTACAACCGCCCGCTGTTCCTCGGCTCGATCGCGGCAGGCGGCACGCTCGGCATCCTCATTCCGCCCTCGATCAACATGATCATTTACGCGGTGCTCACGGATACTTCCGTGGCTGATCTCTATGCCGCCGGGTTCATTCCGGGGTTCATGCTGGCGGGGCTGTTCTCGCTGATGGTGCTCGGCGCGGTGCTGTGGCGCCCGCACTGGGGCGGGCCAAAACAGGACAGATCCAACCTCTGGGCGCTGCGTCGGGCGGGGCTCAAGCACCTCATCCCGCCGCTCGGACTGTTCATGGTCGTTGTCGGCTCGATCTATGCCGGCATCGCGACTCCAACCGAAGCGGCGGCTCTCGGGTTGATCGCCACGCTTGGGTTGGTTATCGCCAACGGCCAGTTTACGCTGCCGGTGATGCTGCGGGCTTTCGAAGGCACGGTGCGGACGACCTGCATGGTGATGCTGATCGTGATCGCGGCGTTCTTCCTCAACTTCGTGATGGTGTCGATCGGGCTTGTGCAGGCGATCACCGATCTCGTGCTCAAGCTCGGCTGGCCTCCGCTCGGCATGCTGGCGGCGATCATCGTGTTCTATCTCATCCTCGGCTGTTTCATGGAAACGCTGTCGATGATGATAGCGACAACGCCGGTGGTGGTGCCGGTCATCAAGGCGCTGGGCTACTCGCCGGTTTGGTGGGGCATCATCTTCGTCATCCTGATGGAGGCGGCGCTCATCACCCCGCCCGTCGGGCTCAACCTCTACGTCGTGCAGACTGTCCGCGGCAGGGGGCAGTTTTCCGATATCTGTCTGGGGTCCTTGCCGTTTGTGCTGATGATGCTCATCATGATCGTCATTCTTATCGCCTTCCCGCAGCTCGCGCTGTGGCTTCCGACCATCCTCAACCCGAAAGCGGGCTGAGCCCGATCAATTCAGATTTGCCGGAAGGCAATCACCATGAAGAAGAGGCAATCACCATGAAGAAACTCGTTCTGGCCGGTTTTGCAGCGTTGGGGATGACCGGAGGCGCTGTCGAGGCGCAGACGACCGGTCTGCCGAACACAACCTTCAATGTCGTGGGCTCGATCGGCAACCTCTCGATGTACACGAGCCGCGAGGTGCCGTTCTGGAACGAGATCGTGCCGAAGGAATCCGCCGGCGCGATCAAGGTCCAGCTCAAGCCGTTCACCGAGCTGGGACTGAAGGGGCCGGAAATCTTCCGGCTCGTCTCGCAAGGCACGATGCAGATGGCAATGACCGTGCTCAATTACAATTCCGGCGAAGTGCCGATGAACGAAGCTGCCGATCTCGTCGGGCTCGTGGGCTCAGTGGAAGAACTGCACGGTGTTCTCAAGGGCTTCCGGCCAACCTATGCGAAGTTCCTCGATGAGAAGCACGGGCTGAAGCTGCTCGGTTTTGGCACCTATCAGGCGCAGGTCGTCTATTGCCGCGATGCCTTTGCCTCGCTCGCGGATCTCAAGGGCCGCAAGGTTCGTGCCTCCGGCGCCTCGCAACAGGCCTTCGTCAATCATCTCGGCGGTTCGCCGATCAACCTCGCCTTCGCGGAAGTCCAGCCAGCGCTCGGCTCGGGTGTGATTGATTGCGCGATCACCGGCGCGCTCTCCGGCTATCGCTCGAAGTGGCATGAATCCGCAAAATTCATCTCGCCGATGCCAGTGAACTTCGGCGTTGCGGCCTTCCTTGCCAACAAGAAGTGGTGGGCGACGCTCGATCCGAAGGTGCAGGCCTTCCTCGAGGCGCAGATGCTCAAGCTGGAAGACTCGATCTTCGATCAGGCCAAGACCGAAACCCAGACCGGCATCAACTGCAACACCGGCACCGGGACCTGCGGCGAGGGTGCCCCGGCGGCGATGAAGCTGGTGCCGGTGACGGCGGCGGACGAAACCCTGCGCAAGGACGCGCGCGCTGGTAAAAGCCATCCTGCCCTCGTTCGCCCAGCGTTGCGGCGCGGAATGCGTGCAGACCTGGAACACCGTGATCGGTGCGCCCTTGAAGATCAAGATCGCCCAGTAACGCCGGGGCAGCCCTCGATGACGCAGGACACGCGATACCAGCCGCTCTCCCCGGCTGACTATCTCAATATTCCCTGGAAAAACGGTGGCGGCGTCTCGACGACGATCGCCGGCGAGCGCCTTCCCGGCGCTCCACCCGGGGATTGGTCCGGCGTCATCTGGCAGCTGGGGCGGACGCGGATTGTTGCGCCCGCCCCGTTTTCGGATCTCACCGGCTTCGAACGTCTGCAAATCGTCATCGGCGGCAGCGGGCTGGTGCTGGAGACGCCGACGGGCGAGATCGATCTCCGCCAGCCCTTCGTGCCCTCCCGCTACGATGGCGGCACACCGATCGTCAGCCGGCTGGAGAATGGCCCGGTCGAAGTCATCAACCTGATCGCCCGACGCGACAGCGTGACGATCGACCTCGTCGTTCTGACCGGGAGCGGCGAGCTCTCGCTGCCGCTTGCCCGCCACATCATCCATGCGCCGAGTATTGAAACGCGCGTCGAGATCGATGGCCGCGAGCATGCCCTGCCCGTCAACCATGCCGTGAGCCTTGACGGCGCGGCGAATATCCGGTGGATCGAAGGCATCGCGGTGATCGCGACCATCGCGCGGCGGTGATCTCCCGACGATCCCCTCCCTCTCCGACAGGACCTATCCGCCATCATGAGCGAACGACCGGAAACGAATGGTGCCGAAAGCCTCGTGCGCACGCTGGTTGCCGGTGGGGCCGATGTCTGCTTTTCCAATCCCGGGACATCCGAGATGCATTTTGTCGCCGCGCTCGATCGGGTCGAGGGCATGGCGTGCGTGCTCTGCCTGTTCGAAGGCGTTGCGACCGGTGCCGCCGATGGCTGGGCGCGGATGACCGGGCGTCCCGGCTTGACGCTGTTGCATCTTGGCCCCGGCCTCGCGAACGGGCTCGCCAATCTTCACAACGCGAAGAAGGCCGGAACGCCGCTCGTCAACATCGTCGGCGAACACACCACGCAGCACCTTGGCTACGATGCACCGCTGACCTCGGACACCGAAGGCGTCGCGCGGCCGATGTCGCATTGGCTCCGCACCGGACGTGACAGCCGGGGGATCGCGCAGGATGGTGCCGATGCGATCACCGCCGCACGAACCGCCTGCGCCGCAGGACCGGGGCAGGTCGCGACGTTGATCCTGCCGGCGGACACGGCATGGGGACCGGGAGCGACGCCCGTCATGCCCGCTGCGCCACCCGCCAGACCCGCCGTTTCAGATGAGGCGATTGCAGCCGCTGTCGCCGCCATCAGGCGCGGCTCGGAAACCCTGCTCTTTCTCGGCGCGGATGCTGTGCGAGCCCCCGCGCTGGCGCTCGCCGGTGCCATTGCCGCCAAGACCGGCGCAAAAATCATGGGACGCACGTCGCTTGCGCGGATCGAACGCGGGGCGGGGCATGTGGTTCTGCCGCGCCTGCCCTACCCCATCGATCTTTCGCTGGAGACACTTCGCCCCTTTTCCACTCTCGTCCTTCTCGGCGCGCCCGATCCCGTCGCCTTCTTCGGCTACCCCGGCAAGCCGAGCCGTCTTGCACCGGAAGGCGCCGAAATCCTGCCGGTTGCCGACGGCACGTACGATCTCATGGATGCGCTCGAGCGGATCGCGGAGGCTGTCGGCGCGCGCGTTGCGGATGCACCGCGTGCAGCTCTGGCAAGACCGCCGCTGCCGAACGGGACACTCACCGCCGAAACCGCGATGACCGCGATCGCCGCGCTGATGCCGGAAGGCGCTGTTATCGTCGATGAATCCATCACCAGCGGTCGACATACTGCCCCCATCACGGCGAATGCGCCGCCACACGACTGGCTCCAGATTACCGGCGGCGCGATCGGCATCGGCCCGCCACTGGCGCTCGGCGCCGCCGTCGCGGTGCCGGAACGGCAGGTGATCAACCTCCAGGCCGATGGCAGCGCGATGTATACGCTGCAGGCGCTCTGGAGCCAGGCGCGGGTGCGGGCGAAGGTGCTCACCGTGATCTGGTCGAACCGTTCCTACGCGATCCTGACCGGCGAGTTGATGGCTGTGGGCGCCACGAACCCCGGCCGCAAGGCGCTCGACATGCTCTCGCTCGATGATCCCGCGCTGGATTGGGTTTCGCTCGCCCGCGGCATGGGCGTTCCGGCGCTGCGGGCAGATACCGCGGAGGCTTTCGTCGCCGCCGTGCGCGCGGGGCTTCAGGAAAACGGGCCGTTCCTGATCGAGGCCGTGATCTGAATCAGTGTCAGGGCGCTGGCGGAAGCTTGCCGATCATCATCGTCAGCAGCCCCCAGAAAGCATCTTCCCCGATATAGCCGGTGATCCGGCCGATCTCGCGGCCCTCTTCCATCAGCACGAAGGTCGGGGTGTAGAACACAGCTTCCTTCAGCCCCTTGATCGCGGGCGGGCCGGCATCGAGGCTGATCCGGCGGAGCGGCGCGCGTTGCCCCTCGTCGGTCCGGGGGTAGATCGGACCGATGTCCTGCCGCCACCGCAGACACCAGGCGCAGCCGGCGCGCTCGAACATCAGAAGCTCTGCCGCAGAGGCCGGCACGCTCGCCAGCACTGCCGCCGCGACGACCCAGCCGAACAGACGTGAGCGGGAGGTCGCGGCCATCATGACCCTTCCCTCGTATGCGTGTGGCGGATACGCCGCACCACCAGTGCCATCGCCAGCACGACGAGCGGCACGGAAATCCCGATCGCGAGATCAAGCGGCAGCGGCAAGAGATGCGCTTCCTTGCCAGCCTTCAGGAGGTAGCCGACGAGACCGACGACATAGTAGCTGATCGCCGCAACCGAAAGCCCTTCCACCGTCTGCTGGAGCCGCAGCTGCAACCGCGTGCGCTCGCTCATGCCGCCCAGCAGCGCGTTGTTCTGCTTGGCGAGCTCGACGTCGATGCGCGTGCGCAGCAGGCCGGAGGCGCGCGTCAGGCGCGCCGCGAGATCGACGAGGTTGGCCTCCATCGTCTCGCAGGTGCGCAAGGCCGGCGCGTTCCGCCGTGTGAGGAACGCGGCAATCGTCGGAGCATCCGGCGTCGCGGAGACGCCAAAGGCGCTCAGCCGGTCGCTGAGGATCGCGCCATAGGCACGCGTCGCCCCGAAGCGGAATTTCGTGCGGGCGATTTCGGCCTCGGCGCGCGCGGTCATGTCCGTGAGGCGCGAGAGCAGCGCATCGCCTTCCTCAAGACTCTGCTGGTGCACGAGATCCCCCATGAGATCGGCAAGGCCACGCTCGATCTCCCGGACGATGGGGCCGATGCGCTGCGCCTCCGGCAACCCCAGCAGTGCCAGCGAGCGGTAAACTTCGATTTCCATGATGTCGCGCGCGAGCGATCCCAGCCGTCGGTCCGGCAGATCGCGATTGACGACCACGAAGCGGACAAAACCGGATTCATCGGGGATGAAATCGGAGGCAACCCGCGCCCGCCCGTCCTCGAGTGCACTGACCGAGATCACCCCGGATTGCACGTGGCTCATCGCCATCTCGGCCTGCGTCTCCGGGATGAACGACATATCCACCGAAACAAGATGCGGGCCGGGCTGCTCGGGCAAGGCGAGCGCGCGCAGGAGCTCACCGCCGGTGAGGTCGAACCGGGCGGCGTCCCCACTGAGCATGAAGACGAAGGTGGTGAATTCGGTGTGTTCCTCCCAGCGGAACAGGCCTTGCGGCAGCAGCATCCGGTGGTGCTTCGCATCCGATGGCGCGGGTGCCGCGCCATGGGCGCGGGCGAAGGCATCGAGCCGCTCCCGCACGGTTGCCGCCGGCACATCGCCGCGCAGAAAAGCGAGCGCGAGAATACGCGCGGGCACTTCGAGCCGGAAAAACGGGCGCGCATGCGCCTCCGCCAGAATAGCATGCCGCGACGGATGAGGCTCGAACGGCGGCGTTGAGGCGATCGTCACCACGATGAAATTCCCGAAAACAGAGGCATCTGAGGCACCAGATATCCCGTTTCATGCCACGTTTCGGGGCGCGAAGGCTATAGGCTTGCCGCCGATCCCATCACGCTTTCGGCAGCGTGATCGCAACGCAGGTTCCCTTGCCGATCTCGGACGTCATCGCCAGGGTTCCGCCGTGCAGGCGGGCAATCTCGATGGCGATCGGCAAGCCGAGGCCAAGCCCCTCGCTCGACCGGGACAGCGACATGTTGTCCTGCGCAAACGGCGCGAGGCAGCTCGCCACGCGATCACCGGGCATGCCTGCGCCGTCATCCGCAACCGAAAAGCGGATCATCCCGCCCTCGGCTTCCTCGACAGCAACCTCGATGCGGGTCGCGTCGACCGCGTGGATCAGCGCATTGTCCACGAGCCTGACGATCGCGGAGGTCAGCAGCGTCTGGTCGGCGTTGATGAAGCAGGCCTGGCAGGCTTCGCGGCTGACGAGGCCGACACCCCGGCTGACGACTTTGTGCGAGCGATGATCCAGCACTTCCCCGATGATCCAGGATGTGGCGATGCGCTCGGGCTGGAACTCGAATTTATGCGAAATCAGATCGGAATAGGCCGCCATATCTGTGAAACTGGCGAGAAGCCGCTCGCCGGATTGCCGGACAAAATCAAGCTGCTCGCGCAGCGCGCTGACATCGCCGGAGGCCTGCGCCTCGACGGCAAGTTTCGTGAAGCCGACGATGGCGCTGAGCGGGGTCTTCATCTCGTGGCGAAGAACCGCCAGCAGATTGTCCTTCGAGCGCGAGAGCATCTCGGCATTCGCATGCGCCTGCCGGGCGGTGATCTCGTTCTCGGCGGCGCGCCGCACGAAGCGCACGTAGTGATCAAGCAGCGTCCAGTTCACCGGCTTGACGACAAAGGACGAGGCGCCAAGCTCGAAAGCGCGGTCGATCGCCATCGCGTCGTCGCGGCTCGTCACCATGATGATCGGCAGATCGCGGTGGCGCGGCATCTGCTTGACGGCAGCGATGACCTCGAGGCCGGTCATATCCGGCATTTCAAGGTCGCAGATCATGACGTCGAAATCAGTTTCGGCCGCGTGCGCGATACCCTCGTTTCCGTTTTGTGCCAGCGTGACGGCGCGACCATACATCGACAGGAACATGCGCGAGGTCTCGCGGTAGATCGGATCGTCATCGATGACGAGCACACGCATTGGAGCGGCCTTGCTCGCATGGGGCGGAACTACTTTCCGGGCAGCGATATTCATGTCTGGGGCCTTTCGAGGCCATTTAACCCAGCGAGACTTAAGCCCTCGTTACAACGTTAACGGGAAGATCAGTGTTTTCGGCGATATTTTCGCAAATTCACCACAAACTTTCGGAGTTCCCTTGTCCATCCGGACCAAGCTCCTCACCCTGATCATCGTTTCGACCCTGGCTGCGACCACGATCGCCACCGGGGTTTCGGTCTATCGCGATGCCCTGCGCTTCACGGAAGGAAAACGCGCCGAGATCGAGGCCACCGCGCAGATCTTCGCCTCGGCGGCGGCGGAGGCGGTTCAGGCGAATTCGCAGGGCGAGGCCATGCGCGTGCTGCGCGCGGTGGCGCGGCTGCCGGGCCTGCTCAACGCCAGCCTGTCGCTCCCCGACGGGCGCGTCCTCGCGATGATGGGCGAGGGCGTGCTGCTCGTGCATGAGCCGCCGGCGCTCTCCGGCCCCTTCGCCATTGTGGCGCTGCTGATGCAGGAGAGCATCACGGTGACGGTGCCTGTCATTTCGGGCGGCGAGACCATCGGCACGATGACGCTGATCGCCGATACGACGCAGGTCGCGAAGAATGCCCTCGACAGCCTGCAAAGCGCAGCGCTTGCCGGGCTGGTGGCGATGCTTGTCGGCTTCCTGCTCGCCTTCCGCATCCAGCGGAGCATCGTGACCCGCATCGCCGGCATCACCGGCACCATGGATCACGTGCGGCTGCGTCATGATTTCGGCCGGCGGATCGAGGGTCAGGTGGAAGACGAACTCGGCGCCATCGCCAATGGCTTCAATGCCATGCTGGACGAGGTGCAATTCCGCGACGACAAGCTGGCGCAGCACCGTCAGAACCTCGAACGCGAGGTCGCCGACCGCACACAGGACTATCGCATCGCCAAGGAAAACGCCGATGCGGCCAATGCCGCGAAATCGGATTTTCTCGCCACCATGAGCCACGAGGTCCGCACGCCGATGAACGGCATTCTCGTGATGGCGGAACTGCTTGCCGCCTCCGATCTCCAGCCCAAGCAAAAACGCTTTGCGGATGTCATCGCGCGTTCGGGTTCCAGCCTGCTCGCGATCATCAACGATATCCTCGATTTCTCGAAGATCGAGGCCGGCAAGATCGAGCTCGAAACCATCCCCGTGATCGTCGATGATGTCATCGAGACGGTAGCGCAGCTCTTCGAGGAGAAGGCACGCTCGAAGGGGCTCGATCTCTCCACGCACATCGCCGCCAACATCCCGGCGCGTATCGGGGCAGATCCGGTGCGCCTCAACCAGGTGCTCTCCAACCTCATCAACAACGCCCTGAAATTCACCGAATCCGGCAGCGTCAACCTCACCGCCGCGCGTGACCCGGAGCGGCCGGCGAACATCCTGTTCGCGGTGGCGGATACCGGCATCGGCATCCCCGCTGACAAGCTCGACACGGTGTTCGAAGCCTTCAGCCAGGCCGACCAGACCACCACGCGCAAATTCGGCGGCACGGGGCTTGGTCTTGCGATCTGCAAACGCCTTGTCGATTCCATGGAGGGAGAACTGTTCGTGCGCTCCACCTTCGGCGCGGGCACGACCTTCTACGTCTCGGTGCCGATCATCCACGTCGACCGGCTCGACTCGGCCAAACCCCCGGCACGCCATGGACCGGGCCGGGTTCTGCTTGCGGTTTCCGGTGCTGCTACCACCGAGAACCTCACAAAATACCTCTCCGATCAGGGCTTCGAGGTCGGTGATCCCGTTTCCGATGCGCTGGTGCCGGGCCAGAATGATGTGAAGCTGATCATCGCCGAAGCCGCGCTGCTCGCCGATCCCGCGATCCGCCCGCTGCTCCGGCGCGCACCCACCATCGCCGTCGGCACCTTCGGTGATGCGGAGATTGACCGTGTCATCGATCAGGGGCTGGCGCAGGGCCAGCTCATCAAGCCGATCTCACGCCGCGACCTTGCCCAGACCATCGCCGATGTTCTTGCCGGCAATACCGTCAAGCGCACCGGCACACAGGTTGCGGCGGCGGAGATCGCGCAATACTCCGACCGTCTCGTGCTGGTGGCCGACGACAACGCGGTCAACCGCGAAGTGATCATCGAGACGCTCCGTCGCTTCGACCTGCCGTGCGATACCGTGGTTGACGGCCGCGCCGCCATCGAGGCCGTGCGTGCCAAGCGCTACGATCTTGTGTTCATGGACGGCTCGATGCCGGATATCGACGGCTTCGAAGCCACGATCAAGATCCGCGAATGGGAACGCGAAACCGGCCGCACCGAGCTGCCGATCGTCGCGCTCACCGCCCATGTCGTCGGCGCGCACGCCGACGCCTGGAAGAGCGCGGGCATGAACGGCGTGCTCCACAAGCCCTTCACGATGCAGGCGATGGCGGATACGCTCAAGACCTGGCTCGTCGAGAGCGCGAAACCGGCTGCCGGGGCAGCGCCGGCCGCAGTTGCCATCCCGATCATCCCCGATATTCCCGCCCTCGCGCCGCGCTCGCCTGTGCCCGAAGCGTTCGCGGAACCGGATGCCGAGCAGCCGGTGCTTGAACCCGCCGTCACCCGCCAGCTTCTCGATATGATCGCGATGGGCGGAAAGGCGGCCGTTTCCCGCATCTACCGGCTCTATCTCGAGAATGGCCCGCCGGCGCTCGCGGAAATCGACGCCGCGATCAAAGCTGACGATTCCGCCCGTCTCGGCAAGGCTGCGCATGCCCTCAAATCCATGAGCCTGTCGCTCGGCGCCCAGCGCGTCGCGGCTGGCGCCAGCGATCTCGAAAAGGCCGCACGCGGCGAGGCGCAGAAGCTCTATGCCCCGCTCCGGGAGACGATCTCCAGTGAACTCGGCTATGCCTATGCCCGGATTTCTGCCCTGATGGCTTCCGAAAGCCTTGCCGAGGCGGAGGACTCGCCCGGGCGGGCGGTCGCCTGACGCTCGCCGCCTCGCTCTACCGCGGGAACCGATCCTTGAGCCAGAACACCTCGGCCTCGCTCGCTTCGGTATCGAGCCAGAAGAACGGCGTCGTCGGGTAGGCGGCTTCCAGCGCTTCCCGACCGAGGCCGATCTCGCACAGCAGCCCCGCCCCGCGATTGAGGTGGGCGGGTGCCTCCTTCAGGATGCGGCGGACAAGATCGAGCCCATCCTCGCCACTCCCGAGCGCCATTTCCGGCTCATGCCGGAATTCCTCGGGCAGCATTGCCATCGTCTGGGCATCGACATAGGGCGGATTGGTGATGATGAGATCGTACTTCGCTGTGCCGACCGGCGCGAAGAGATCCCCGCGATAGAGGTTAACCCGGTCCTCAAGGCCATAATCCGCGATGTTTTCCGCCGCGAGTGATGCCGCCGCCTCCGACAGTTCCACCGCATCGACAATCGCGTTCGGGAACACATGCGCGGCGATGATCGCGAGGCTGCCGCCCCCCGTGCAGAGGTCGAGCACCCGCGTCACCGCCTCCGGCTCGGCGATCAACGCGGCGGGGCCACCGCTGCCGTCGAACAGCGGCGAGAACAGCAAATCCGCGATGAAGGAGCGCGGCACCAGCGCGCGCGCATCCGAGCGAAACGAAAGCCCGTGCAGGTAGGTTCTGCCGGTCAGATACGCTGCCGGAATGCGCTTCTCGATGCGCAGGGCGAGCCGCTCGCCGAGCATTGCCTTCTCGCGGGCCGTCAGCCGCGCATCGGCAAAGGCGTTGAAATCATCGATGGGCAGATGGAGGCTTTCGAGGATGAGGAACGCGGCCTCATCCAGCGCCGTGGTCGCGCCATGGCCATGGTGCAGCCCGGCCGCACTGAACGCACTGACGGCATAGCGCAGCACGTCGCGGAGCGTCGATAGCTCCGCGATCTCGGCGCGGGGATCTGCCGCCGGCAGGGACGAGTTTGGCATCAGAAGAACGCCTGAAGCCCGGTGATCGCCCGCCCGAGGATCAGCGCATGCACATCGTGCGTGCCCTCGTAGGTATTGACGGTCTCGAGGTTCTGCGCATGGCGCATGACGTGGTATTCGATCTGGATGCCGTTGCCGCCATGCATATCGCGGGCGGCCCGCGCGATATCGAGCGCCTTGCCGCAGTTGTTGCGCTTCATGAGCGAGATCATCTCGGGGGCTTCGCGATGCTCGTCCATCAGCCGGCCGACGCGGAGTGAACCCTGAAGGCCGAGGGTGATCTCGGTCTGCATATCCGCGAGCTTCTTCTGGAAGAGCTGCGTCTGCGCCAAAGGCCGGTTGAACTGGTGGCGGTCAAGGCCATATTGCCGCGCGCGGTGCCAGCAATCCTCGGCCGCGCCGAGCACGCCCCAGGAAATGCCGTAGCGCGCCCGATTGAGGCAGCCGAACGGACCCTTGAGGCCGGAAACATTCGGCAGCAGCGCGTCCTCTGAAACCTCGACGCCCTCCATCACGATCTCGCCGGTGATCGACGCCCGCAGGGAGAGCTTGCCACCTATCTTCGGTGCAGAGAGGCCCTTCATGCCCTTTTCCAGCACGAAGCCGCGGATTTCATTGTTGTGCGCGGCGCTCTTCGCCCAGACGACGAAAACATCGGCGATCGGCGCGTTGGAAATCCACATCTTCGTGCCGGTAAGCACGTAGCCGCCCTGCACCTTTTCGGCGCGGGTTTTCATGCCGGCAGGGTCGGAGCCCGCATCCGGCTCGGTGAGGCCGAAGCAGCCGATCCACTCGCCCGAAGCAAGTTTCGGCAGATATTTCTTCCGCTGTGCTTCCGAGCCGTAGGTATAGATCGGATACATCACGAGGCTCGATTGCACGGACATCATCGAGCGATAGCCCGAATCGACCCGCTCGACCTCGCGCGCGACCAGCCCGTAGGCGACATAGCTCGCCGCCGCGCAGCCATAGTCCTCCGGCAGCGTCACGCCCAGGAGGCCCTGCGCGCCCATCTTGGCGAAGAGATCGGGGTCCGTGGTTTCGTTGAGGTAGGCGTCCGCGACCAGCGGCGCGAGTTCGCCTTGCGCAAAGTCCCGCGCGGCGTCGCGGATCGCGCGCTCGTCCTCCGAGAGTTGATCGTCAAGAAGGAAAGGATCGGACCAGTTGAACGCTGCTTTCGCCATTCGAGTGTCGCCTATTATTTTAAGCTTGAAGGATTTTCTACCCTTAGCGAAATCGTCCCAGCGAGGAAAGGCCTACCGATGTCGAACAATCGCCCGCTCATCCCGACCGCAATTGATAAGGGAGATTGAATTCACGCCAAGAACAGCCAAGATGCAAGCAGGGAACAGGAACAAACTGCTTTTGGCCCGGTGCTTGCTGCGGGAAACCGCGTGACGACGGACGATGGCAGAGCAGCCAATGTGGGAAAACCCATCTGCCGGGCCTTGTTCCTTGGGGGAGGCGTTATGAGTGAGCGGACTGTCTTCGATGAGATGGGCGGCATGGAGGGCGATCCCCGCGCGATTTATCGCGAAGTCGCGGCCTGGTTCAAGCAGGCGAGCCCGGAGCTGATCGGCAACCGCAAGGCGGAAGCAGAGGCCTTCTTCCGGCGCATCGGCATCACCTTCGCCGTCTATGGTGACGAACAGGGCGCGGAACGCATCATCCCGTTCGATATTCTCCCGCGCATCCTGTCGAATGCCGAGTGGAACCGGCTTGCGGAGGGGCTGGAGCAACGCGTGAAAGCGCTCAACGCCTTCATCGGCGATGTCTATGGCGCCCGCGATATCGTCCGGGCCGGCATCGTGCCGGAGGACCTCATCCTCGCGAATCCGGCCTTTCGCCCGGAAATGACGCGGATCAAGCCCGCCGCCGGGCTCTATTCGCATATTGCCGGCATCGATCTCGTCCGCACCGGCCCGGATGAGTTCTACGTGCTCGAAGACAACGCGCGCACGCCCTCCGGCGTCTCCTACATGATGGAAAACCGCGAGGCGATGCTGCGGCTCTTCCCCGAGCTTTTCAGCCGGCTGCGCATCAAGCCGGTCGACCACTACCCCGACGAACTGCTGGCGACGCTGCGTTCGGTGGCGCCGCAATCGGCCTCGCGTGAGCCGAATGTGGTGGTGATGACGCCGGGGCCGTTCAATTCCGCCTATTACGAGCACTCCTTCCTCGCCGACCGCATGGGTGTGGAACTCGTCGAGGGGCGCGACCTCTTCGTGCGCTCGAACGTCGTCTACAAGCGTACGACCGAGGGGCCGCAGCGCGTTGATGTCATCTATCGGCGGGTCGATGACGAGTTCCTCGACCCCCTCGCCTTCCGCCCTGACAGCACTTTGGGCGTTCCGGGGCTGATGTCTGCCTACAAAGCAGGCAATGTGACGATTTCCAACGCAGTAGGCACCGGCGTTGCCGACGACAAGGCCGTCTACAGCTACATGCCGGAGATCGTGAAATTCTACACCGGCAAGGATGCGATCCTTGCGAATGTCCCGACATGGCGCTGCCGCGAGGCGTCCTCGCTCAGCCATGTGCTCGCCAATATCGGCGATCTCGTCGTCAAGGAGGTCAATGGCTCCGGTGGTTACGGCATGCTCGTCGGCCCACATGCCACCAAGGCGCAGCGCGAGGCGTTCTCCGCCAAGGTGCGCGCGAACCCGGACAACTATATCGCCCAGCCGACGCTCGCGCTCTCGACCGTGCCTTGCTACGTCGACGAGGGCCTCGCACCGCGCCACGTCGACCTCCGGCCGTTCGTGCTCTCGGGTGCCGACAAGGTCCGCATCGTGCCGGGCGGGTTGACGCGCGTCGCGCTGAAGAAAGGCTCGCTCGTTGTCAATTCGAGCCAGGGCGGCGGCACCAAGGATACCTGGGTGATCGACGATGAGCCAAACCCGGCCCGCGCCGGTCAGTCGCAAGCCCAGAAGCAGGGTTGAGGGGAGTTCGATCATGCTGGCCCGTACCGCCGATAACCTGTTCTGGCTCTCCCGCTACGTCGAGCGCGCCGAAAGCCTCGCCCGCATCCTCGATGTCGCGCTCAGGCTGGCGACGCTGCCCTCCGCCTATGCCGGCACCTCCAACGAGTGGGAAAGCGCGATCGATATCGCCGCGTGCCGGGAGGCGTTCTTCGCCAACCACGATGTCGCCAATCAGGCCAACGTGACGCACTTCATCATCGCCGGCGAGAACAACCCGTTCTCGATCCGCGCCTGCATCGAGACCGCGCGTCACAATGCCCGCGCCGTGCGTACAGCGATGACCACGGAGATGTGGGAGATCCTCAACGACGCCTGGAACGAGATGCAGCGCCTCAAGTTCCAGAGTTTTACCTCGAAGGATCTGACGAAGTTCCTCAGCTTCGTCAAAGAGGTCTCGCTGCGCTTCGACGGCGGCGCCTACCGCACCATGCTGCGCACCGACCATTTCTGGTTCCAGCGCCTCGGCATGCTGGTCGAGCGCGCCGACAACACCGCGCGCCTTCTGGATGTGAAATACCACGTCGTGCTGCCGAAGACCGAGCCGGTCGGCGGCGGGCTCGACTATTTCCAGTGGTCGGCGCTGCTGCGCGCGGTATCGGCACTGAATTCCTACCACCTGATCTATCGCGGCGGCATCAAGCCCTGGCTGGTCGCGGATTTCCTGATCCTGAAGCCGGAGCAGCCGCGCTCGCTGATCTCCTCCTACGAGGACCTCAACCGCGTGCTCGATTTCCTCGCCGAACGCTACGGGCGGCAGGGGCCGAGCCAACGCCTCGTGCGCCAGACTTATGCGGGCTTGCAGAACCTCGATATCGACACGCTGTTCCAGACCGGGCTGCACGAATTTCTCGCGCAGTTCCTCGATGACAATAACCGCCTCGGCATGGCGATCAGCGAGCAATATCTCCAATGACAGGCCATGCTCCAGAAGAGTTTGTGACAGCAGGAGCGGCATATTTCGCCGGGCAAAGCGCATGCGTCTGAAACTTCGGCACGAAACCCGCTACGACTACGCCGAGCCCGCCCGTGGTGCGATCCAGATCCTGCGGCTCACGCCGCGCAACCACCAGAGCCAGTTCGTCCGCCAGTGGCGCGTCGAGATCGACGCCGACTGCCGGCTCGACCGCGACGAGGATGCCTATGGCAACATCTGCCATACCTTCTCGATCGACGGCCCGCTGACCGGCCTGCGCATTCTCGTCGAGGGCGAGATCGACATCGCGGATGATGGCGGCATGGTGCGCGGCACGCTGGAGCGCTTCCCGCCCGCCTACTGGATCAGCCACACAGGCCTGACGGAAGCGAGCCCGGCGATCGCGGAATTCGCTGCGGATATTGCAGGACAGGAGGGCGGCGATACGCTCGCGTTCCTGCATCAGCTCAATGCCTCCATCCACCGCGATTTCGCCTTTGTGCCCGGCGAGACGGACGCGGCAACCCGGGCGGACGAAGCCTTCCTCGCCCGCACCGGCGTTTGCCAGGATTTCGCGCATATCTTCGTGACCGCGGCGCGCTCCCGCGGCGTTCCCGCGCGCTATGTCAGCGGCTATTTCCACCGCACCGACACTGGCGATCAGGACGCCGGACACGCCTGGGCGGAAGCCTATGTGCCGGCCCTTGGCTGGATCGGCTTTGACCCCGCACATGGAATCTGCCCGGGAGCGCGCTACATCCGTATTGCCGTGGGGCGTGACTATCTCGAGGCCGCGCCGATCCGGGGTTCCCGCCTTGGCGGGTCCGGAGAAGATATGCACGTCGCGGTTTCGCTCAGCGAAGGGCGTGCGCTCGTCGAGCAATAAGGATCGTCTTCGCCTACCCTTCATTCCCCTCGGGGACCCTACGCCATTTCTGGCGCCCGGGCTCTTTTCTTTTTGACCCGCGCGGCCTATCCGCGAGGGATACCGTGCCGGAGACATAGCCCCATGACGTATTGCGTCGGAATTCTCGCAGGCGAGGGCCTCGTGATGATCGCTGACACCCGGACCAACGCCGGGCTCGATAATGTCGCGACCTTCCGCAAGCTGCATGTCTTTCGTGACCCCGGCAAGAAGCTCTTCGCGCTGGCAACCGCAGGCAATCTCGGATTCACCCAGTCGGTGATCTCGATCCTGCGCGAAGGCCTCGAGCGCGAGGACGGGCGCTTTGAAACACTGCTCGACCAGCCCTCGATGTTCCGCGCCGCGCAATTCGTCGGCGAGGTCATCCGCCATGTCTATCGCACAGACGGGCCGGCGCTCGAACAGCATGGCGCCTCGGTGGAAGTATCGATGCTGCTTGCCGGACAGATCGCCGGGCGCTCGCTCCGCCTGTTCATGCTCTACAAGGCCGGAAACTTCATCGAGGCGACGCAGGACACGCCCTATCTCCAGATCGGCGAACACAAATACGGCAAGCCGATCCTCGACCGCGCGGTGACCTTCTCCTCCGATCTCTACGATTCGCTCAAACTCGGGCTCATCTCGATGGATTCGACCATGCGCTCGAACCTCGGCGTCGGGCTGCCGATCGACATTCTGGTGCTCCGGCGCGATGCCATCATACCGGAGGTCGAGCATCGGATCGAGGCGGGCGAACCCTACTACGCGGGCGAACCCTACTACCACGACCTGCGCGAACGCTGGTCGGCCGCGTTGCGCAAAGCGCACAACGATATCCCGCCGCCGCCCTACCGGCCCAAACCCGTCGTTTGAAGAGGCAAACCCATGTCCGCCTTGTCCCGTGCCGCACGCATGACGCGCGATCTCGTTACCTGCGCCTCGGTCACGCCGAACGAGGGCGGCACGCTGACGCTGATCGAAGGCTGGCTCAAACCCTATGGCTTCGAGGTCCACCGCCCGGTGTTTTCGCAAGACGGCACCTATGATGTCGAAAACCTCTACGCGCGCATCGGTTCGGGCGCCCCCTGCCTCGTTTTCGCCGGACATACCGATGTCGTGCCTGTCGGCGACGAGGCGCGCTGGAGCGAGCCGCCGTTTTCCGGCGCTGTGATCAACGGCGAGATCTGTGGCCGGGGTGCCTGCGACATGAAGTCCGGCGTCGCGGCCTCCATTGCCGCCGTGCTCGATCACATTGACGCGCATGGCATTCCCGAAAAGGGCTCCATCGCCTTCCTGATCACGGGTGACGAGGAGGCCGATGCCATCAACGGCACGGTGAAGCTCCTCGCCTGGGCCAAGGCGCGCGGCGAGCGCTTCGATGCCTGCATCCTCGGAGAACCAACCTGCCCGGAAACCATGGGTGACATGATGAAGATCGGCCGCCGCGGCTCGCTCTCCGGCGATCTCGTGGTCGCGGGTGTTCAGGGGCATGTTGCCTATCCGCATCTGGCGAGGAACCCTATCGACGGGCTGATGCGGCTGATGTCGGTTCTCAAAGAACCGCTCGACACCGGCACGGCGCATTTTTCGCCGACCAATCTCGAGTTTACCTCGGTCGATACCGGCAATGGCGCGCGCAACGTGATCCCCGGTGCGATCACCGCGAAATTCAACATCCGCTTCAATGATACCTGGACGAGCCAGACACTGGAGGCGGAGCTTCGCCGCCGCCTTGCGGGGGTCAACGACGCGCCGGATTTCACACTCGTCTGCCACCCGACGAACGCCGAAGCGTTTCTCACCAGGCCCGGCCCCTTCGTCGATCTTGTGGCGGGTGCGGTGGAAGCGGAAACGGGGCGCAAGCCGCAGCTTTCGACCACCGGCGGCACCTCCGATGCCCGCTTCATCCAGGCTTATTGCCTGGTGATCGAGTTCGGCGTCGTCGGCAAGACCATGCACAAGACCGACGAGCGCGTCGCGATTTCGGATGTCGACATGCTCGCGGCGATCTATGGCCGCGCGATCCGGGCGTATTTCGCCTGACCGGGTTTCTCGTCAGATGACCTGCCGTTTGAACGGAAGCGTCGGGATCACCTCGCTTTGCGGCTCGATCTTCAGTTCCGGCGCATTCGGCGTCTCGAATTCCAGCGCCTCGATGCGCGTGCCGCGCCGGTTGACCTTATCCGCCGAGGTCATGATGCCCGAAACATCCTCCTGCACCAGCCGGAAGTGCTGATCAAGCTTGCCTGCGCGGTCCGACAGGCGGCGGACATCATCGAGCAATTTGCCAAGCTCGCTCTGGATGATGCGCGCCTGTTCACGCACTGCCGCATCCCGCACGATCGACTGCGCGACCTGCACCGCCATCATCAGGATCGACGGCGAGACCACCAGCACGCGGGCGCGATGTGATTTCTGGACGATATCGTCGAACTTCTCGCTCAATTCGGCGTAAATACCCTCGGAGGGCACAAACAGCAGCGCGATATCCTGCGTCTCCCCGGCAAGCAGGTATTTTTCCGCGATATCCTTGATATGCGTCGAGAGGTCCTGCCGCACGCGGCGTTCGGCGGCAAGGCGTGCATCATCGGTGCCGGCCTCGCGCAGCGCGGCAAAGCCTTCGAGCGGGAATTTCGCGTCGATCACCATCGGGCGGTCATCGCCGGGCAGATCGATCACGCAATCGGGACGCGCGCGGTTCGAGAGCGTCGGCTGGAAACGGTAGGCGGACGCGGGCAAGGCATCGCGGATGATCGCCTCCATCCGCCCCTGCCCGTAAGCGCCGCGCGCCTGCTTGTTCGCCAGCACATCCTTGAGGCTCAGCACTTCGCTGGTCAGCCCCTTGAGATCGGCCTGCGCGGCATCGATCACCGCCAGCCGCTCATTGAGCTTGCCGAGCGATTCCGCGCTTTTCTGCGCGGTTTCGCTCAAAGAGGTCGTCATCGACGTCCTGACGGAATCGAGCCGCTCGGACATCAGCCGTGCGAGATCGGACTGGCGCGAGCCGAACACTTCCGCCAGCGTCTGCATCCTCCCGGTCATCTCGGCCTGCAGCCGGTTCATCGCCTCGACCTTGTCGTCAAGCTCGCGCTGGCGCTCGGCCGCCGCGGCTGCTTCCAGCGCCCTCGCTCCGGTCGCGCGGACATTCTGCCACACGAGCAACATCAGCAGCAGCG
>WSYC01000014.1:221018-227216 GCA_009773635.1 Beijerinckiaceae bacterium
CAAAGCGCCTGCAGCCATCAGAGCATCGCCCAGCGTGACGGCATAGGTGCCCAGAACGAGAATGATTTGCGACATACGCGCGCGCCTACGATTCGGATATGGAACAAATAATGAACATGTTGACCGGGCGCTTTGCAAGTCTTATGTGAGCCGGCGGGATACTTTTCCCGGCTCTCTGGATCTTGTTTCCCGGCCCTCAGGACCCTGCCATGCCTGTCAAACCGCTTGTTCTTTTGCCCGATTCCCAGCTTCGCCTGTTGTCAAAACCCGTCGAGGGCGTGGACAAGGCCGTACGCAAGCTGGTCGATGACATGTTCGCAACCATGTATGCCGCACCGGGCATCGGGCTGGCAGCAATCCAGGTCGGCACGCCGCTGCGCGTGGTCACCATGGACGTCTCCAAGCGCGACGACACCCAGGAGCCAATGGCGCTGATCAATCCGGAGATCGTCTGGTCGTCCGAGGAAATGCGTGTGATGGAAGAGGGCTGTCTCTCCATCCCCGAGTACTATGAAAGCGTCGAACGCCCGGACAAGATCCGCCTGCGCTATCGCGATATCGACTTCAAGGAGCACGAGATCGAGGCGGATGGCGTGCTCGCGACCTGCGTCCAGCACGAGGTTGACCACCTCAACGGTATTCTCTTCATCGATTACCTCTCGAAGCTCAAGCGCGACCGGGTGATCAAGAAATACACCAAGCTCGCGAAGATGAAGGATGAGGAGGCGTGAGCCTCAACGTCATCTTCATGGGCACGCCGGGGTTTGCGGTGCCCACCCTCACCGAGATCATCGGCGGGGGGCATGAGGTCGTCGCGGTCTACACGCGCGCCCCGGCTCCGGGCGGGCGGCGCGGGCTCGATCTCGTCGAAAGCCCGGTGCATCAGGCCGCGAAGCGCTTCGGCATTCCTGTCTTCACGCCGAAATCCCTGCGCAATGCCGACGTTCAGGCCGAATTCGCCGCGCACAAGGCCGATGTCGCGGTCGTCGTGGCCTACGGGCTGATCCTGCCCAAGCCGGTGCTCGATGCGCCCGCGCTCGGCTGCCTCAACCTGCATGGCTCGCTTCTTCCGCGCTGGCGCGGCGCAGCGCCCATCCAGCGCGCGATCATGGCGGGGGATGCGGAATCCGGCGTCATGGTGATGCGCATGGAGGAAGGGCTCGATACCGGCCCGATCGCCATGGCCGAACGCGTCACGATCACGCCGGAGATGACTGCCGGCATTTTACACGACCGGCTGATGGTTGTCGGCGCAGATTTGATGGTGCGGGCGCTGGCGGCGTTGGCGCGTGGCTCGCTCGGCTTTTCGCCACAACCCGAGGCGGGCGTGACCTATGCCGCCAAGATTACCAAGGACGAATGCCGGATCGATTTTTCAAAACCCGCGCAGGCCGTGCACGATCATATCCGGGGTCTCTCCCCCGCGCCCGGCGCTTATCTCGAGATCGACTGGGGGCAGGGCGCAAAGCGCATCAAGGTGCTGCGCGCGGTGCCGATTGAAGGCGCAGCTACAGCCGGCACCGTCATTGACGAAGCTCTCGCCATTGGCTGCGGGTCGGGCGCAGTGCGACTGCTTGAAGTCCGGCCCGCCGGCAAGGGCGCGATGAGCGCGGCGGAATTTCTCAATGGTGCGAAAATCCTGCCGGGGATGCACGTCGCCTCAGTCTCGCCGGCCGGTTGAACGCCGGTGCCGCGCTTCCGTCTCACGCTCGAATATTTCGGCGCGCCCTATCAGGGCTGGCAGAGCCAGACTGGCGGCCGCACCGTGCAGGATGCCATCGAGCGTGCAATCAGCAAGCTCAAGGAGCCGCCGCGCCGCCTGATCTGCGCCGGACGCACCGATGCCGGCGTCCATGCACTCGGGCAGGTCGTGCACATCGATCTCGACAAGGACTGGCGCACGGATGTGCTGCGCGATGCACTCAACGCCCACCTGACTGCGGCGGGTGAAGCCGTCGCCATTCTCTCCGCCGAGATCGCGCCGGATGGCTTCGATGCCCGCATCTCGGCCATCAGGCGGCACTATCGCTACCGCATTCTCAACCGACGCCCGCACTCGGCGCTGGACCGACAGCGCGTCTGGCACGTCGCCCGCCCGCTCGATGCCGATCTGATGCACGCCGCGGCGCAATCCATTCTCGGCAAACACGATTTCACGACCTTCCGGGCGTCATCCTGTCAGGCGAAAAGCCCTATCCGCACGCTGGAGCGGCTCGATGTCACCCGGCACGGGCAGGAGGTGCATATCGAGGCGAGCGCCCGCAGCTTCCTGCATAATCAGGTGCGCTCGCTGGTCGGCAGCCTCGTTAAAGTCGGTCACGGCACCTGGCCGGTGAGTGAAATGCGCGCCGCGCTCGATGCAGCAGACCGCGCGCGCTGCGGCCCGGTCGCACCGCCGGACGGGCTCTATTTCATGAAGGTGGATTACGAGGAACCCCTCACCCTGTAATCAGCGTCCCTGCGCCATGCTCGGTCAGGAGTTCAAGCAGCACCGCGTGTGGCACCTTGCCATCGAGGATCACGACGCCCTCGACGCCCTGCTCGATTGCGTAGATGCAGGTCTCGATCTTCGGGATCATCCCGCCGGTGACCGTGCCATCCGCGATCAGCTTGCGGCACTCATCCACCGTCAGCTGCTCGATAAGCTTCTTGTCCTTGTCGAGCACGCCGGGCACATCGGTGAGCAGCAGCAGGCGCTTGGCCTTCATCGCGCCCGCGATCGCGCCGGCGAAGGTATCGGCGTTGACGTTGTAGGTCTGGCCGTCCTCGCCGATGGCGACGGGGGCCAGAACCGGGATGAGTTCGGCCTTCAGCACCGCATCGAGCACCGAGCGATCGACCTTGTGGGGATCACCGACGAAGCCGAGGTCGAGCTCGCGCTCGATGTTGGAATCGGGGTCGCGCACCGTGCGCACCATCTTCTTCGCGGTGACCATACCGCCATCCTTGCCGCAGAGGCCGATGGCCTTGCCGCCTTCGGCGCCGATCCAGCCGACGATCTGCTTGTTGATCGAGCCGGCGAGCACCATCTCGACGATCTCGACCGTCGCGGCGTCGGTAACACGCATGCCGCCCTGAAACTCGCTCTTGATGCCTAGCTTGTCGAGCATCTTGCCGATCTGCGGCCCACCGCCATGCACGACGATGGGTTTGACGCCCTGCAATTCCAGCAGCACGACATCCTCGGCGAAATCCTCCGCCGCCGCGCGGTCGCCCATCGCGTGGCCGCCGTACTTGATGACCACCACTTCCTGATCATAGCGCTGCATGAAGGGCAGCGCCTCGGCGATCACCTCGGCGCGGGTATGGATATCGGGCAGCGATTTGGCGGACATGACAGAACCCTCAGGCAGACTGGGATGGCTGTTAAACGGCACATCGGCGGAAATCTCAATCGGTCTTTGCCGGATTCGTCCGGGCAACCATCGAAAAAATTCCGGCCAGCGCGAACCAGAGCCAACCCAGAATGAGCAGCGTGCCGCCGGCTGGCGCAGCCCAATGGAACAGCCGTTCACCGAGGAAGACGCGCGAAGCGAGATCGCCGCAGAAAAGCCCGAGTCCGATCGCGATCACAATCGCGCCGGCAAGGATGCTCCAACGCGGCAGCGCCTGCGTTCGCGCCAGCGCCGCCAGCGCGAAGAACGCCGGGCCGTGCAGCAGCAGGAATTCCGCCGCAGTGCTCAGATTGTTTGCGCCGGGGTAATGCGCTGCGACCGCCGAGAGCGCCACGCCAAGCGCGCCGGAAATCCCGCCGAGGGCGATCAGCAGGCCGGTCATTCGGCTGTCGCCCATTCGGGCAGGGCCGAGCGATCGTTCAGCAGGCTGGCGATGGAGGCGCGGAGTTCGGCAATGCCATCATTCTTGCGGCTCGAGGTCATGATGATCTGGGGATGCGCTGCCGCGTTCTTCTTGATGGCGGCCTCGACCTCGGCGAGCCGTGCGCCACGCTGCGCGGCGGTCAACTCGTCCGATTTCGTGAGGATAACCTGATACGCCACGGCTGATTTACCGAGCGTATCGAGGATCGGCCTGTCGGTATCCTTGATGCCGTGGCGCGCATCGATCAACAGAAAGACGCGCGCGAGTTCGACCCGGCCTTTGAGGTAATCGTGGATCAGCCCGGTCCAGGCGGAGACCTTGTCCTTGCCGACAGCCGCGAAACCATAGCCGGGCATATCGACGATGGAGAAGGCTCCGGCGATCTCGAAGAAGTTCAGCTCCTGCGTCCGCCCCGGCGTGTTCGAGGTGCGTGCAAGGCCCGTGCGGCCGGCCAGCGCGTTGATCAGCGAGGACTTGCCGACGTTGGAGCGCCCCGCGAAGGCGATCTCGACCCCGCGCGGCGGCGGCAGCCCGTCCTTCTTGGCAGCAGCCCAGTAGAACTCGCATTCGCGCGTGAAAAGGCGACGTCCGGCTTCGGTGAAATCGATCTCGGGTTCGTCCACGACATCCGCCCCTTCGTGCGTTCTTCCGAAGCGCGAACGCGCGCTCGAGCTCATGCGAGGTGCTTTGCGAACCGCAGCGAAGCCCTGCGGTTCGCAGGATAAACTCAGGCCTTCTTGAACACGGCCTTGAGATTGTCCCACAGCTCGATCTTGGTGCCCATCTTCTTCATGATGACGTATTGCTGCGTGACCGAAAGCAGGTTGTTCCAGGCCCAGTAGATCACGAGGCCGGCGGGGAACGAGCCGAGCATGAAGGTGAAGATCAGCGGCATCCAGGCGAACATGGTCTTCTGGATCGGGTCCGTCGGCTCCGGGTTCATCTTCATCTGCACCCACATCGTGATGCCCATGATGATCGGCCAGATACCGAGATGCAGGAAATCCGGCATCTGGATCGGGATCAACCCGAAGAGATTGAAGAGGTTCGTCGGGTCCGCGGCCGAGAGATCCTTGATCCAGCCGAAGAACGGCGCATGCCGCATCTCGATGGTCACGAACAGAACCTTGTAGAGCGCGAAGAACACGGGGATCTGGACCAGCACCGGCAGGCAGCCCGCCATCGGGTTGATCTTCTCCTTCTTGTAGAGCTCCATCATCGCCTGCTGCTGCTTCATCTTGTCATCGGCGAAGCGTTCGCGGATGGCGAGCATTTCCGGCTGCACGGCCTTCATCTTCGCCATCGAGGCGTAGGACTTGTTGGCGAGCGGGTAGAAGGCAGCCTTGATCAGCACCGTGACAATCAGGATCGTGACGCCGAAGTTGCCGACGAGCTTGAACACCCAATCCATCAGGATGAAGAGCGGCTTGGTAATGAAGTGGAACCAGCCCCAGTCGATCATCAGATCGAAGCTTTTCACACCGAGTGCGGCACCATAGCCGTTGATGACATTGACTTCCTTCGCGCCGGCGAAAAGCTGCATCGAGGTTTCCGCCGAAGCGCCCGGCGCAACCGTCTGCGCTTCGGAGATCGCGGCGGCCTCGTAGACCGGCTCGGTGCCTGTCGCGCCGAAGGCAGCGGAGAACGGCTTCTGCTGGTTGGGAATGAGCGCCGAAGCCCAGTTCTTTTCGGTGAGGCCGAGCCAGCCGCCATCGCTTTTCGCGTAGGTCTTGGACTTCGCCTTCTTGAGATCGTCGAACTTCCACTCCTCGAGCTTGTCGGCGAGAAAGCCGATCAACCCCTCATGCAGGATGTAGAAGCCGAGCACGGTCGGCGTGCCGACATGCGAGATGCGGCCATAGCCGGAGAGCGCGACCGGTGCTGCACTGCCATTCTTCACGCTGTCCGAGATCGTGAAGAGGTATTTGTCATCGATCTCGAGCTTGCGCGAGAAGACAAGGCCCTGACCGTTGTCCCAGCTCAGGGTTACCGGCGCGCCGGGCTTGAGCGTATCCGCCGAGGCTTTCCACAGCGTGTCCGGACCCGGCAGCACTGCGCTCTGGCCGGCGGCACCGACCCAGCCGAAATCGGCGAAATAGGCATCCTTGGAATTCGCCGGCGCGAAGAGCGTGATGTTCGGACTCGTCTTGTCGACGGTTTCACGGAACTTCATGAGGCGGAGATCGTCGATCCGCCCACCCTTGAGCGCGATCGAACCCTGCAGCGCGGGAGTCTCGATCTTCAGGCGCGGCGAGAGCGCCAGCGCGGCTTCGCGGGTCAGCATGACGCCACCCGGAACGGTCGCACCGGTTGCGGGTGCGGGCGCTGCCCCCGGCGCGCCGGCGGGCGGCAGAGCGCCCGGCACGGCCGGCTGCGCGG
>WSYC01000015.1 GCA_009773635.1 Beijerinckiaceae bacterium
GGTGAAGCTGTCGCAGCGGCCTCGATCGCGCAGGTCCATCGCTGCGAGGTCGAGATCGACGGGGTTCGCCGCCCTGTCGCGGTGAAGGTGCTCAGGCCGGGCATCGAGAAGATCTTCAACCGCGATATCGCAGCCCAACTCTATGTCGCCCGGCTGATCGAGCGCTTCGTGCCGTCCTCGCGCCGGCTGAAGCCGGTGGAGGTCGTCGAGACGCTGGAGCGCACCGTCCTCTTGGAAATGGACCTTCGGTTTGAAGCCTCCGCGCTCTCGGAAATGGCGGAAAATATCGCTGGAGACCCCGAATTTCGCGTGCCCTCGGTCGATTGGGAGCGCACCGCTCGCGATTGCATGACTCTCGAATGGATCGATGGCATCAAGCTCACCGATCTTCCGGCGCTCGATGCTGCCGGGATAGATCGGGTGGCGCTCGCCCGCGTCGCGATGCAGAGCTTCCTGCGGCACGCGCTGCGCGACGGGTTTTTCCACGCGGATATGCACCCCGGCAATCTCTTCGCACTCCGGGATGGCACGCTGGTGGCGGTTGATCTCGGCATCATGGGCCGCCTCGGTTTCAAGGAGCGGCGGTTTCTGGCGGAAATCCTGCTCGGGTTCATTACCCGCAACTACCGCCGGATCGCCGAAGTGCATTTCGAGGCGGGGTACGTTCCTGTCCGGCATTCGGTGGAGGATTTCGCGCAGGCGCTGCGCGCGGTCGGCGAGAAAATCCATGGCCGCAACGCCGCAGAGATCTCGATGGCGCATCTTCTCGGTCTCCTGTTCGAAATCACCGCGCTCTTCGACATGGCGACGCGAACAGAACTCGTGCTCTTGCAAAAGACCATGGTCGTTGTTGAAGGCGTCTCGCGCACCCTCGATCCGACCTTCGACATGTGGCATTCAGCGGAGCCGGTGATCCGCGAATGGATCGAGCGCAACCTCGGCCCCGTCGGCAAAATCGAGGAACTCGGGCGCGATGCGGCCTCGATGCTGCGGGCCATCGGCAAGATGCCCGATCTTGTCGCGCGCGGCGAGACGCTGCTCGGTGCGATCGAGGCGCGGGGGAACGAAAATACGGAGCCGCAGACTGGTCATGCCGCCTTTTCAGGCATACGTCTTGCGCTCTGGATCATCGCGCTGGTGCACGTGATCTTGCTGTTCCGAAGCTTCTAGAGCATTTTCAGTGAATTCACATTCACTTCATTTGCTCTATCCTCTTGTTTTGTCGCATTTTCTTTACGCGAACCGATCCCCACTTCGCTCGAAAATGCTCTAGCCGGGAGACCCGCCATGCTGAAAGGACGCTCCATCCTGCTCATCATCGGGGGCGGCATCGCTGCCTACAAATCCGCCGAACTCATCCGCCTGATCAAGAAGTCCGGCGGCGGCGTGCGCGTGATCCTGACGAAAGCGGGCAGCGAGTTCGTGACACCGCTGACGCTTGCCAGCCTCTCGGGTGAGAAGGTCTATGATCACCTCTTCTCGTTGACCGACGAGATCGAGATGGGGCATATTGAGTTGTCGCGTGTCGCGGACCTTGTCGTGGTCGCGCCCGCAACCGCCGATCTCATGGCGAAAGCCGCGAATGGCCTCGCCAATGATCTCGCCTCCACCACGCTGCTCGCCACCGACAAACCCGTGTTGATGGCCCCGGCGATGAATGTCCGCATGTGGCTGCACGCCGCCACGCAGCGAAATCTCGCCACGCTTCGTGCCGATGGCGTCACTTTTGTCGGCCCCAATGAGGGCGACATGGCGTGCGGTGAATATGGCCCCGGCCGTATGGCTGAACCTGCTGAAATTCTCGCGGCCATCGACGAGATGTTCGGTTCCGGCGCGATCCCCATGCCGGCTCCACCGCCCGTGAAGGAGCTGGCGCCACCGCGCGGCCCGCTCGCCGGCAAGCACGTGCTGATCACCGCCGGGCCGACGCATGAGCCGATCGACCCCGTGCGCTACATCGCCAACCGGTCCTCGGGCAAGCAGGGTTATGCGCTGGCGGAAGCCGCGCGGGATTTGGGTGCGCGCGTCACGCTCGTCTCTGGCCCGGTCAGCCTTCCGCCGCCAGCGGGTGTGATGCTCGTCCGTGTCGAGACCGCGCGTGAGATGAACGAGGCGGTAGAAGCCGCGCTGCCGGCGGATATCGCGATTTTCGCTGCTGCGGTCGCCGACTGGCGCGTCAAGGCCGAGGCCGGGCAGAAGCTCAAGAAGGATGGCAAGGCCATTCCTCCGCTCGAATTGGCCGAAAATCCGGATATTCTCGCGCGCATCGCCCGCCACCCGAGCAAGCGCCCGGCGCTGGTGGTCGGCTTTGCGGCGGAGACCGAGAAGGTCGTCGAGCATGCGCAGGCCAAGCGCGCCCGCAAGGGCTGCGATATCATCGTCGCCAATGATGTTTCGCCGGGATCCGGCGTGATGGGCGGAGATCGCAACCGCGTGCATATTCTCGGCGATGCCGGCGCCGAAACACTTCCCGAGATGGACAAGGCCGCCGTTGCCCGCGCGCTGATCGCCCGCTTTGCCGTTACCCTCGCCCGAAAAGAAAGCTGATTGCCGTGACATCCCGCCCCCGCCTCAGCCTCAAGCGCCTGCCGCATGCCGAAGGCCTGCCCTTGCCCGCGTATCAGAGCACCGATGCTGCCGGCTTTGATCTTCCGGCCGCCATCGCTGAAGGCGAGCCGCTGGTGCTGGCACCCGGCGCGCGCATGCTGGTGCCGACGGGGTTCATCTTCGAGCTTCAGACCGGCTTCGAGGCGCAGGTGCGTCCGCGCTCTGGCCTCGCGTTGAAGAACGGTGTCACGGTACTCAATGCCCCCGGCACCATCGACGCCGATTATCGCGGCGAGGTGCAGGTGATCCTCGTCAACCACGGGCGAACGAATTTTGCGATCACCCGCGGCATGCGGATCGCGCAATGCGTGATCGCGCCGGTGGTGCAGGCCGCTTTCGTCGAAATCGACACGCTGGCGGAAACCGCGCGTGGCGAGGGCGGGTTTGGATCGACTGGAGTTTGATTTTCTCTAGGACGATTGAAAACAAGAAAACTGTCCTGAATTTGCGCTGAAAAACACAAGTTGAGAGAACTTGTTTCCGGTGTTGCGCGCGCCTAGCTTTCCAGCATGTTCCTGCCGGGAGTTTTCGTGTCATGACCGCCCATGCCTCCAAGAATGCCGAAGCCGCCGCCCGCAAGCCGGGTCGCGGGCGCGTTTATGGCTCCATCACCGAGACGATCGGGGATACGCCCATCGTGCGGCTGGACCGGCTGGCGCGCAGCGAAGGCGTGAAAGCGAACCTCTTTGCCAAGCTGGAGTTCTTCAATCCGATCTCCTCGGTGAAGGACCGCATCGGCGTCTCCATGATCGAGACCGCGGAAGCCGCCGGCCTGATCACGCCGGGTAAGACCGTGCTGGTCGAGCCGACCTCCGGCAACACCGGCATTGCGCTCGCCTTCGTGGCGGCTGCGAAGGGGTATCGGCTGATCCTCACCATGCCGGAGACCATGTCGATCGAGCGGCGCAAGATGCTCGCCTATCTCGGCGCAGAACTCGTGCTGACCGAAGGCCCGAAGGGTATGAAAGGCGCCATCGCCAAGGCCGAGGAGATCGTCGCGGAAACCCCGCACGCCGTGATCCCGCAGCAGTTCAGGAACCCGGCGAACCCCGCGATCCACCGTGCGACGACCGCCGAGGAAATCTGGAACGATACCAATGGCACCGTCGATATCTTCATCGCCGGCGTCGGCACCGGCGGCACGATCACCGGCGTCGGGCAGGTGCTCAAAGCCCGCAAACCCGGTGTGAAAATCATCGCGGTCGAGCCGACCGAAAGCCCGGTGCTGTCGGGTGGCGAACCCGGTCCTCACAAGATTCAGGGCATCGGCGCGGGGTTTGTGCCGGATATCCTCGATCGCGGCGTGATCGACGAGATCGTCAAGATCGACAGCGCGACCGCTATTTCGACCGCGCGCCTGCTTGCCCGCACGGAAGGCGTGCCGGGTGGCATCTCGTCGGGCGCGGCGACGGCGGCAGCGCTGGAGGTTGCGCGGCGGCCCGAGAATGCCGGCAAGAACATCGTGTTCATCGTGCCGTCCTTCGCCGAGCGCTATATTTCGAGCCTGCTGTTCGAAGGGCTGTGAGTGCCGCTTGCCGCGGGCGATCGAGGCGCACTTTGCGGTGAATCGCAATGTTTTTTGCCCGCGACGGGGCGAACCGCCGTTGCGGCGCTGGCGCTGATCGTCTAAACGGATCAGCGAAGCACCCATAGCTCAGCTGGATAGAGTGTTGGATTCCGAATCCAAAGGTCGCAGGTTCGAATCCTGCTGGGTGCGCCATCTTCCTTCAGTGCCAAGTCATCGTCGGATCGACCCATCAGGCCAGAGGATCGTCGATCAGGTTGTCTGGCGAGGCGAGTTTGGTCAGGCTCGCGAGGTCCTCGATGTGGATGCGTCGTCCGGCCACGCGCACGCGGTAGGATTGCAGTGTGACGAAGGTTCGCGACAGGACTTCCGGTGCAATGCCAAGCCGCCCCGCCAGCACTTTCTTGTCGAAGGGAAGGTCGAACTGGTTCAGCCCGCCGGTTTCGGCGTTGAACCGAACGAGCCACGCCGCCGTGCGCTCGAGGCTGGAGCGAAGCTTCTGGTTCTTCAGCTCCTTGAGCACGCCGCGATAGGCTTGTGCCAATTCCCGCGTCAACGCCCGCGCGAAGCCGGCATCGATGTCGAAGATCGCGCGGATTGCCTCCGACGGCACCATCAGGATGCGGGCGGACGAGAGCACCCGCGCCGACTTGAGGTAGGGCTTGTCGAGCACCACTGCCGCAAGAATGAAACTGCTGCCCGGACCCAGCACCCCCACGGTCGTCTCGCGGTCGCGATAGCGCGAGAACAGCTCGACCTGCCCCTCGACGACGATGTGGAGAAAGTCCGGCGGCTCGCCCTCCCGGATCAGTTCGACATGGGCCGGAAAGCGCTGGAGAAAGGCCCCGCGCAGGAGTTGCGGGCGGTGTTCTTCCGCTGCAGCCGCGATCAGGGACACCGAGCCGACCAGATCGAATTCCTCGGGTCTCATGGGTTGATCCTGTTCGTGCTCAAGAGTTGAGCGCCAATTTATATCTTGATATTTATCAAATTGCAAATTGCGCTTTGTTCCAGCCAAAAATGACGATTACTCAGCAAAAATTGTGCTTTTGCGGAGTCCGCCTTGAATCGCTGTCGAGGCTGGTTCCGCTTGATCCACATCAAGGGGAAACTGCGCGGCAGAGTCAACCGTCGCGCCCGACGCGGAAAGCGTTCCGCATTGGGGGGCACGACATGGCCACAGTACCGATTTCAAAATCCGAACAGGGCGCCGCGCTCTGGATGTCTACCTTTGCCTTCACGGTCTGCTTTGCCGTCTGGACGATCTTCGCCATTATCGGCATCCAGATCAAAAAGGACCTAGGTCTTACCGAGACGCAATTCGGCCTGCTGATCGGCACGCCGATCCTGACCGGCTCGCTCATCCGCCTGATGCTCGGCATCTGGTCGGATCAATACGGCGGCCGCGTCGTCTATTTCTGGACGATGATCTCGGCGGCGCTCGCCACATTCCTTCTCACCTATGCCTATGACTACACCACTTTCCTGATCGCCGCGCTCGGCGTCGGCATCGCGGGTGGCTCGTTCTCGGTCGGCATCGCCTATGTGTCCAAATGGTATCCCAAGGGCAAGCAGGGCACGGCGCTCGGCATTTTCGGTGCGGGCAATGTCGGCGCAGCCGTCACCAAGTTCGCGGCACCCGCAGTCATGGTGGCCTACAGCTGGAAGATGGTGGCCATGGTCTGGGCCGCGGGCCTTCTGGTGACGGCCGTCCTGTTCCTCATGATGACCAAGGATGATCCCGATCTCGCCGAACGTCGTCGGACAGGCGCAAAGCCTGAGCCGCTCTCGGCCATGATGGAGCCCTTGAAGAACATTCAGGTCTGGCGCTTCGCGCTCTATTACTTCTTCGTTTTCGGTGCCTTCGTGGCGCTGGCGCTCTGGCTGCCGCGTTACCTGATCGGCGTCTACGGCTTCGATATCAAGACCGCCGGCATGATCGGCGCGGTCTACTCGATTCCGGCCTCGCTGTTCCGCGCCTATGGCGGCCATCTCTCCGACAAGCTTGGCGCCCGCAAGATCATGTACTGGACGTTCATCGTCTCGGTAATCTGCACCTTTCTGCTGTCCTACCCGCCCACGGACTACACCGTCCAGGGCGTGAGCGGGCCGATCACCTTCCGCATCGCGACAGGGGCAGGCGGGTTCATGGTCATGACCTTCGTGCTCGGCTTCTTCATGAGTTTGGGCAAGGCCGCCGTCTACAAGCACATCCCGGTCTACTACCCCGACCGCGTCGGCGCGGTCGGCGGCGTGGTTGGTCTTGTCGGCGGCCTCGGTGGTTTCGTGCTGCCGCTGGCCTTCGGCTGGCTCCTTGACCAGACCGGCATCTGGCAATCCTGCTTCATGCTGCTGTTCGCCATCGTCGCAGCCTCGCTGATCTGGATGCATATGGCGATCCGCCACATGGAGCAGGAAGCTGCCGGCCCTGCGCTGGCGAAGCTGCCGCAACTTCCTGAAATGCAGCCGATCCACGAGCCGCATCACGAGGGTGCGCTTTCCGGCCATGTCATCGAGGACTGGCGCCCGGAGGACCAGAAATTCTGGGACGAGAAAGGTCGCGCCATCGCGAAGCGCAACCTCTGGATCTCGATCCCGGCGCTGCTTCTGGCCTTCGCGGTGTGGATGGTGTGGTCGGTGGTCGTGGCCAAGCTGCCCCAGATCGGCTTCAAGTTCACGACCGGCGAACTCTTCTGGCTCGCCGCGCTGCCGGGGCTTTCCGGCGCGACCTTGCGCATTTTCTACTCCTTCATGGTGCCGGTCTTCGGCGGACGGCTCTGGACAACCTTGTCCACCTGGTCGCTGATCCTGCCGGCGCTCGGCATCGGCTTTGCGGTGCAAAATCCGCAGACCCCCTACCTGATCTTCGTCATTCTCGCGCTGCTCTGCGGGTTTGGCGGCGGCAACTTCGCCTCCTCCATGGCCAATATCTCGTTCTTCTTCCCCAAGAAGGAGAAGGGCAATGCGCTCGCGCTCAATGCCGGCCTTGGCAATCTCGGGGTGAGCGTGGTGCAGTTCGTGGTGCCGCTGATCATTACCGCCGGCGTCTTTGGTGCCATCGGTGGCGAGGGTGTGCCGCTCTCGAATGGCCAGAAGCTGTTCGTGCAGAACGCCGGCTTCATCTGGGTGCCGTTCATCATCGCCAGCGCGATTGCGGCCTGGTTCGGGATGAATGATCTTGCCACGGCGAAAGCCAGCTTTGCCGACCAGGCAGTAATCTTCCGCCGGCAGGACAACTGGCTGATGAGCTGGCTCTATGTCGGCACCTTCGGCTCGTTCATCGGCTACTCTGCGGGTTTCCCGCTCCTGGCCAAGACGATGTTCCCGGCCGTGGACAGCCTGCAATACGTCTTCCTCGGCCCGTTCGTGGGTGCGGTCTCCCGCGCGGCAACCGGCTGGATCTCGGACAAGTGGGGCGGTGGCCGTGTCACCTTCTGGGTGTTCGTCGGCATGATCTTTGCGGTCGGCGGCGTGCTCTACTTCCTCGGCATCAAGGATCAGCCGGGCGCGTTCTGGGGCTTCTTTGCCTGCTTCCTCGCGCTGTTCTTCCTGACCGGCGTCGGCAATGCCTCCACCTTCCAGATGATCCCCGCGATCATGCGCAAGCAGATCGCGCGGCTGGAGCCGCAGATGAACCCGGCCGAAGCGCTCAAGCAATCCGAGAAGGAAAGCGCGGCGATCATCGGCTTCACCTCGGCGATCGCGGCCTATGGCGCCTTCTTCATCCCGAAGAGCTACGGCACCTCGATCGCGATGACCGGCGGGCCACAGGCCGCGCTCTGGGGCTTCCTCGCCTTCTACGTGAGCTGCGTCCTCGTGACCTGGTTCTTCTATACCCGGCGCGGCGGCCTGCTGTTCGATGTCGAGCGCGGCGGGCCCTCAGCGCCGGTTGGCCCGGCAATTTCGGGAGCCGTGCGGTGAGCAACGCGAACACACCCGAAGCGGGGGGGATGCCCTCCCCGCGCCCGGCTTGGGCGGTGCCACTCGGAGGCGTCGCGGTCGTTTTCGGCATCACAAGCCTCGTCTCCGGCGGCATGACCCTGTTTGGCAGCGCGGAGGCGCGCGCGGCAGCTGGCGCGGTCGTGCCTTTCATCCTCTGGTTCAACTTCTTCAGCGCGCCAGTCTATATCGCCGCGGGAATGGGACTGATGATGTGGCGGCGCTGGGGCGCGCAAACGTCACTTTTGATGCTGGTCATGCTGCTGGCTGCCTCGGTGGCCCTCCTGATCCATATCGCGGGCGGTGGAACCTACGAGTTGCGCACCGTGTTCGCGATGATGCTCCGGGTAGCGCTATGGGCGGGCATCGTCTTCCTCGCATGCAAATCACTTGGCTGCGCATTCCTCTGCCATCCCAGCACCGCTTCCCGATGAACCGCTTGAATCCTTCCTGACCGGAGACTTGCCATGAGCCACTTTCTTGATCGTCTGACCTTCTTCACCAAGGTCAAACAGCCCTTCTCGGATGGGCACGGCATCACCACCAGCGAGGATCGTCGCTGGGAGGATGGGTATCGCAAGCGCTGGCAGCACGACAAGATCGTGCGCTCCACGCATGGCGCGAACTGCACGGGGTCGTGCAGCTGGAAGATCTACGTCAAGGGCGGCATCGTCACCTGGGAAACCCAGCAGACAGATTACCCCCGCACCCGGCCCGATCTGCCGAACCACGAGCCGCGCGGCTGCTCGCGCGGGGCCTCCTACAGCTGGTATCTCTACTCGGGCAACCGGGTGAAATACCCGCTGATCCGTTCCCGCCTGCTGCGGCTCTGGCGCGAGGCGCGCACGGTGCGCACCCCGGTCGCGGCCTGGGCCTCGATCGTCGAGGACCCGGACAAGCGCGCGAGCTACACCAAGAAGCGCGGCCACGGTGGTTTTGTCCGCGCGCATTGGGATGAGGTCAACGAGATCATCGCGGCGGCGAACGCCTATACCGCGAAGACCCACGGTCCGGACCGCATCTTCGGCTTCTCGCCGATCCCGGCGATGTCGATGGTGAGCTATGCGGCGGGCTCGCGCTATCTCAGCCTCATCGGCGGCGTCTGCATGTCGTTCTACGACTGGTATTGCGACCTGCCGCCCTCCTCGCCGCAGACCTGGGGCGAGCAGACGGACGTGCCGGAATCGGCGGACTGGTACAACGCCGGCTTCATCATTCTCTGGGGCTCGAACGTGCCGCAGACCCGCACGCCCGACGCGCATTTCTACACGGAAGCGCGCTATCGCGGCATGAAGTCCGCCGTCATCTGCCCGGATTACTCGGAAGCCTCGAAGTTCGGCGACATCTGGCTTTCGGTGAAGCAGGGCACGGATTCAGCCCTCGCGATGGCGATGGGGCACGTCATCCTGAAGGAATACCACGTCGACCGGCAGGCGACGTATTTCCGCGATTATGTCCGCCAGTACACGGACATGCCGATGCTGGTGCGGCTGGTCAAACAGGGCACCTCCTACGTGCCCGAGCGCTTCCTGCGCGCCTCCGATTTCGATGCTTCGCTCGACGAGAAGAACAACCCGGAATGGAAGACCGTCGCTTACGACGAGAATACCGGCGATATCGTGGTGCCCAAGGGCTCGGTCGGTTTCCGCTGGGGCGAACAGGGCAAGTGGAACCTCGAAGAGAAGGAATCCACAGGCAAGGACACAAAACTCAGGCTCTCGCTGGACGATTTCCGGGACGAGCTGGCCGAGGTCGCCTTCCCGTATTTCGGCAACATCGAACACGAGCACTTCACCTCCGACAACAACCCCTCGGTGCTGACCCGCAACGTGCCGGTACGCCGCATCCAGACGGCCGAAGGCGAAACGCTGGTTGCGACCGTGCACGACCTCTTCCTCGCCAACTATGGTGTCGATCGTGGCTATGGCGGGCTCTATGACGCCCGTTCCTACGACGAGGCGGTGCCCTATACCCCTGCCTGGGCCGAGAAGATCACCGGCGTCTCCCGCGACAAGATCATTCAGGTCGCGCGTGAATTCGCGACCAACGCCGAGAAGACCAAGGGGCGTTCCATGGTCATCATCGGGGCGGCGATGAACCACTGGTATCACTGCGACATGAACTATCGTGGCGTCATCAACATGCTGGTGATGTGCGGCTGCGTAGGTCAGTCCGGGGGCGGCTGGGCGCATTATGTCGGGCAGGAGAAGCTCCGCCCGCAGGCTGGTTGGGCGCCGCTCGCCTTCGCGCTGGATTGGGGCCGCCCGCCCCGCCAGCAGAACTCGACCTCGGCCTTCTATGCCCATTCCGACCAGTGGCGCTACGAGACCGTGAATGTCGGCGATATCGTCTCCCCGACCGCACCGGCAGGACCTTGGGACGGCGCGATCATCGACTACAACATCCGCGCCGAACGGATGGGCTGGCTGCCCTCGGCGCCACAACTTGAGACCAATCCGTTGCAGGTCTCGAAAGATGCCGCAGCGGCCGGCATGGATCCGAAGGACTATGTTGTCAAAAGCCTCAAGGATGGCTCGCTCAAGCTCTCCTGCGAGGACCCGGACAACCCCAAGAACTGGCCGCGCAACCTCTTTGTCTGGCGCTCGAACCTGCTGGGTTCTTCCGGCAAGGGGCATGAGTATTTCCTCAAGCACCTCCTTGGCACCACGCATGGCGTGCTCGGCAAGGATCTCGGTCAGGAAGGCAAGGCCAAGTCGAAAGAGGCCGTCTGGCACGAGAAGGCTCCGGAGGGGAAACTCGACCTCCTCGTCACACTCGATTTCCGCATGTCCACCACCTGCGTCTACTCGGACATCGTGCTCCCCACAGCGACCTGGTACGAAAAGAATGACCTCAACACCTCCGACATGCACCCGTTCATCCACCCGCTGACCAGCGCGGTGGACCCGGCCTGGGAGGCGCGTTCGGATTGGGAAATCTACAAGGGGCTGGCGAAAACCTTTTCGAAGGTCGCGCCGGAGGTGCTCGGGGTCGAGAAGGATGTCGTGCTCAACCCGATCATGCACGACAGCCCCAACGAGATCGCGCAGCCCTTCGACGTCAAGGACTGGAAGAAGGGCGAGTGCGATCCGATCCCCGGCAAGACCATGCCGACGATCACGGTTGTCGAACGGGATTACCCCAATACCTACGCCCGCTTCACCTCGCTGGGCCCGCTGATGGAGAAGGTCGGCAATGCCATCAAGGGGATCGCCTGGAAGACGGATCACGAGGTCGAGCATCTCAAGGCGCTCAATGGCGTGCATACGGATGGCCCGACCAAGGGCATGGCGAAGATCGTCAGCGATATCGATGCCGCCGAAACCCTGCTGATGCTCGCACCGGAAACCAACGGCGAAGTGGCGGTGCGCTCGTGGCAATCGCTGGAGAAGACCACGGGTCTCGAACACGCCCATCTCGCGCTGCCCAAGGAAGACGAGAAGATCCGCTTCCGCGATGTCGTCGCCCAGCCGCGCAAGATCATCTCCGCGCCGACATGGTCGGGGCTGGAGAGCGAGAAGGTCTGCTACAACGCCGGCTACACCAACGTGCACGAGTTGATCCCGTGGCGGACGCTGACCGGGCGTCAGCAGCTCTATCAGGATCACCTGTGGATGCGCGCCTTCGGCGAGGGCTTCTGCGTCTATCGCCCGCCGGTCGACCTGAAGACCACCGCCCATATCGCCGGGACAAAACCGAACGGCGAGAAGGAAGTGGTGCTGAACTTCATCACCCCGCACCAGAAATGGGGCATCCACTCCACCTATACCGACAACCTGATGATGCTCACGCTCTCGCGTGGCGGGCCGATCGTCTGGCTCAGCGAGGTGGACGCCAGGAAGGCCGGCATTGTCGACAACGACTGGGTGGAAGCCTTCAACTCGAACGGCGCGCTGGTGGCGCGTGCGGTTGTCTCCCAGCGCATGAAGGAGGGCACGCTCTTCATGTATCACGCGCAGGAGAAGATCGTGAACGTGCCGGGCTCGGAAATGACCGGCAACCGCGGCGGCATCCATAACTCGGTGACCCGCGCCGTTCTCAAGCCGACGCATATGATCGGCGGCTACGCCCAGCTCTCCTACGGCTTCAACTACTACGGCACGATCGGCACCAACCGCGACGAGTTCGTCATCATCCGCAAGGTGAAGACGGTCGACTGGCTCGAACGTCCCGCCAAGGACGCCACCCCCACCCTGACGGCTGCCGAGTAAGGAGAAAATCGATGAAAATCCGCGCTCAGATCGCGATGGTGCTCAACCTCGACAAGTGCATCGGGTGTCACACCTGCTCGGTGACCTGCAAGAACGTCTGGACGAGCCGTGAAGGCATGGAATACGCCTGGTTCAACAACGTCGAGACGAAACCCGGCATCGGTTACCCCAAGGACTGGGAGAACCAGAACCGCTGGAAAGGCGGCTGGAAGCGTAAAAGCAATGGCCGGATCGAGCCGAAGATCGGCTCGAAATGGCGGGTGCTGGCGAATATCTTCGCCAACCCCGACCTGCCGGAAATCGACGATTACTACGAGCCCTTCACCTTCGATTACGAGCACCTCCAGAAGGCGCCCGAACTCGAGGCCTTCCCGACCGCGCGGCCGCGCTCGCTGATATCAGGCCAGCGGATGGAGAAGATCGAATGGGGGCCGAACTGGGAAGAGATTCTCGGTGGTGAATTTGCCAAGCGCTCCAAGGACGCCAACTTCGAGGGCGTCCAGAAGGAGATGTACGGCCAGTTCGAAAACACCTTCATGATGTATCTCCCGCGCCTGTGCGAGCATTGCCTCAACCCGGCCTGCGTGGCCTCCTGCCCCTCGGGCGCGATCTACAAGCGCGAGGAAGACGGCATTGTCCTGATCGATCAGGACAAGTGCCGGGGCTGGCGCATGTGCGTCTCCGGCTGCCCCTACAAGAAGATCTATTACAACTGGTCCTCGGGCAAGAGCGAGAAGTGCATCATGTGCTATCCGCGCCTTGAGGTCGGCCAGCCGACGGTGTGTTCGGAAACCTGCGTCGGGCGTATCCGCTACCTCGGGGTGATGCTCTATGACGCCGACGAGATCGAGAACGCGGCGAGCGCGCCCGATGACAAGGATCTCTATGAGGCCCAGCTCAAGGTCTTCAAGGATCCGAACGACCCAGCCGTGATCGCACAGGCGCGGCTCGACGGCGTGCCGGAAGCCTGGCTCGAAGCGGCGCGCCAGTCGCCGGTGTGGAAGATGGCGATGGAGTGGAAGGTCGCCTTCCCGCTCCATCCCGAATACCGCACGCTGCCGATGGTCTGGTACGTGCCGCCGCTCTCGCCGATCACGGCTGCGGCGGAAGCCGGCAAGATGGGCACGGATGGCGGCATGCCGGATGTGAAAAGCCTGCGCATCCCGCTGCGCTATCTCGCCAATCTCCTCACCGCCGGAGACGAGAAGCCGGTGGCAACCGCGCTCGAACGGATGCTCGCCATGCGTGGCTACATGCGCTCGAAAACGGTCGATGGCGTCATCGATGAGGTCATCGCCAACAAGGTCGGCCTCACCGCGCTCCAGATCGAGGAGATGTATCGCTATATGGCGATCGCCAACTACGAGGATCGCTTCGTGATCCCGACGACGCATCGCGAAACCACCGAAGATGCCTATGACCTCCGGGGCGGCTGCGGCTTCTCCTTCGGCAATGGCTGCTCCTCCGCCGAAACCAACCTGTTCGGCGCGAAAACCATCACCGGCAAGCCGGCGAAAACCCCGATGGAGATTGCGTGATGCGCACCCTCAAGGCGCTTTCCGCGCTCCTCACCTACCCGTCAGCCGGGTTGATCGCCGCGTTGCCCGAAATCGCCGCAGTGATCGAGGTTGACACGCTTCTGGGCAAGGCCGACCGCGCGGGGCTTCTCGCGCTCATCGGTCACCTCCGGGATGGCGATCTCTTCGATCGGCAGGAGGCGTTCGGCCTCCTGTTTGACCGCACGCGCTCGCTCTCGCTCCATCTCTTCGAGCATGTTCACGGCGAAAGCCGGGATCGCGGACAGGCGATGGTCGACCTCATCAAGGTCTACGAGGAAGGCGGGTTCACGCCGACCACCGAGGAACTGCCGGATTTCCTGCCGCTGTTCCTCGAATATGCCTCGACGCGTTCACCGCAGGAGGCGATCGACCTGATCGCCCAGCCGGCGCATGTTCTCACCGCGCTCGCCGAGCGGCTGGCCAAGCGCAAGTCGCCTTATGAGGCGATTTTCCGCGGGCTGCTCAGCCTCGCCAAAGCCAAGCCCGACAAGGCCGCACTGGCTGCCTTGATGGCCGAGCCGGACCCCGAGCCGGATGACCTTGAAGCGCTCGATGCCGCCTGGGAGGAAGAGGAAGTGCTCTTCGGCCCCGGCGCGGCATCTGCTTGCGGCAAGGAAGGGCTTGGCGCGAAACTCCGGCAGGCGAACCGCCCCGCACCGGGCATGGAGGTTCCGGCCTCCCAGCCCCGCACCACGATCCATCATTCCGGTTCCCGGCAATAATCCGAGGGAGAAACAGTCATGGCTAGCTACATCCATCACGCCCTGTTCGGCTGGTATCCCTACCTCGCGCTGACAGTGTTCGTGCTCGGCTCGATCATCCGGTTCGATCGCGAGCAATACACCTGGAAGACCGGCTCCTCGCAGATGCTGCGCCAGAAACAGCTCCGCATGGGCTCGAACCTGTTCCATGTCGGCATCCTCGTCATCTTCTTCGGCCATCTCGCCGGGCTTCTGACGCCGATCTGGATCTTTGATGCGCTCGGCGTTTCCCACGGCTTCAAGCAGGGCCTCGCCATCGTGGTCGGGGGCCTTGCCGGGTTGATGTGCCTCGTGGGCATCGCGATGCTCACGCATCGCCGCCTGTTCGATCCGCGCATCCGCGCGACGTCGAGCTTTTCGGATACCGCGATCCTGCTGATCCTCTTCGCGCAGTTGCTGCTCGGCCTCGCCACCATCCCGGTGTCGCTTGGCCATATGGACGGGCACGAAATGGTGAAATTCATGACCTGGGCGCAGGGTGTTCTCACCCTTCAGGCTGATGCCTGGAAGCAGGTTCAGGATGTGAACATCATCTTCAAGGCGCATCTGGTGCTGGGCATGACGATCTTCCTCGTCTTCCCGTTCACCCGGCTCGTCCATGTCTGGTCAGCGCCGATCTGGTATCTCGGGCGGCGCGGCTACCAGATCGTGCGCACCCGGCGCAATCTGACCCCGGCGGAGTGAGGCGATGAGCACGCCTGCCACCTCTTCCGCCGGTTGCGACCTCAAGTCTCCGGCGATCGACGCCAGACCGCGCACGGTCAGCGTCAACGGCATCACCATCCCGCGTGGCGATATCGCGCGGGAGACCCAGAACCATCAGGCACAAACGCCGGTCGCGGCCTGGAAAAAGGCTGCTGCGGCACTGGTTGTCCGCGAATTACTGCGCCAGCGGGCGGCAGCATTGAAGATCGAGGCCGTGCCGATGACGGATGAGGAGGGCCGCCGGGAAACCGAGGACGAAGCCGCGATGCGGGCGCTCGTCGAGCGGGAAGTGCAAGTGCCGACCGCCGACAGCGACACCTGCCGCCGCTACTACGACAGCAATCAGGCGAGGTTCCGCTCGGCGCCGCTTTTCGCGGCCAGGCACATCCTCCTACCCGCCGCGCCCGGCGATGTCGAGGCCCGCGATGCTGCGCGGGCGCAGGCCGAGGTCTTGTGCGCGGGTCTGCGTACCGCCCCGGAGTCCTTCGCAGGCCTTGCGATGGTGCATTCGGCGTGTCCCTCCGCGAAGGTGGGCGGCAATCTCGGCCAGATCGGTCCGGGGCAGACTGTGCCGGAGTTTGAAAAGGCGCTCGCGATGATGGTGCCGGGGGACGCGCCGGGCATCGTCGAGACGCGGTATGGTCTTCACATTGTCGCGCTCGATCAGCGGGTCGATGGCGAGACCATTCCCTTCGACATCGTGCAGGACCGGATCGCCGCCTATCTCGATGACACCGTGCGCCGCCGGGCCCAGCAGCACTATGTCGAGCTGCTGGCGAGCGAGGCCACGATCATCGGCGTCGACCTTGTCCCGCCCGGACAATCCCGCGACCAGTGAGGCCTGACATGCTGCTCGGAACGCTTCTGGCGAAACTGGAGACCGCGGCGTATTCCGAGGTGCTGCTCGGCGAGATCGGCGATCTCGTCCTGCTGACACGGATCGAGGCTGCCGGCCGGCATCATGGCGAGACCCCCGGCGACTATGCTTCCGCCTCGGTTGCGCGGTTCAGCCAGGGCGCCAGCGATGAAGACTGGCTTGCTGTCATGACAGCGCTCGAACGGTCTCAGGAGCCCGCTGCCACGTGTCTGCGCCACATGGCCGAATGGGCGCTGGCCCGGGACGAGCAGGAGCTGGCATCTCCTGAGGCACCCCATTCCCCGAAGAGCTGTTCATGCGGAGGGACGGGAGGCTGTCATGACGGGTCCTGAAAGCGGACGGTTTTCGGTTCCGGCATTGCCGCCGGAGCTACTCGACTTGCCGCTCGAGTATCTGATCGCCGATCATGACCGGCACCGGGCGGTATGCGCCTACCTCAGGCAGGTGGCGCGGGACGAAAAGATCGACGGAACCAGTGCGCGCGAGATCGCGAGGTTCCTGCGGGGTGAGCTGAAGCAGCATTTCGAGGATGAGCGGCTGCTGCTCTACCCGACCTTGCGAGGCCGCTCGGCGGATGATCTCGATTTCATCCGGTCGCTTCAGGAGGTCGAGGCCTATCACACAGACTCCGAAGCCTTCATCGATGATCTCGTCGACAGGTTCGGCAGCCTTCCGGCCCATGATCTGAGCCCGATTTCCCATGAGCTTTCCGAACGGCTGACGGCTTACGTCGAACGTGAGCACCAGAGCCTGATGTTCGAGAACGCAGTGATCATGGTCATCGCGGAAGTCCGGCTTCGGAAGAACGATATCGAAAAATTGCGCGTTGCCATGAAAGCCCGACGGGGATTTCCTGCTCAATGACACCGCTGGATGAACTCTTCGATCGCAATGTCGCGTGGGCGCAGGCCAAGACGCGCGATGATCCCGATTACTTCCGGCGCATGGCGGAGAACCAGCGGCCGCAATACCTCTGGATCGGCTGCTCGGACAGCCGCGTGACGGCCAATGACGTGCTCGGGCTCGAACCCGGACAGGTCTTCGTCCACCGCAACATCGCGAATATCGTCCATACCAGCGATATGAATATTCTCGCGGTGCTGGAATTTGCGATCCAGCATCTCGAAATCCGGCACATCATCGTATGCGGCCATTACAGCTGCGGCGGCATCGAGCGGGCGCTGAGCGAGGAGAAGTCGGCGCTGGTCGACCATTGGCTGCAACCGATCGTGATGCTCTATCGCAAGCATCGTGCGCTGCTGGACGCCATCCCTGATCCCAGAACGCGGCTTGACCGCATGTGCGAAATCAACATCGAGCTGCAGGTGCGCCGGCTCGCCGCGACGCCGATCGTCGAGCAGGCCTGGCTGCGCGGGGTGCCGCTGGCCATCCATGGCTGGATTTACGGCGTGCATGACGGCTTGATCCGCGCGCTCGGAGCGCCGGTGACCTCGCTCGCCGAGCGCGATTCCCTCGCGACCATCGACGCCCGGATCGTCAATCCGGTCGAGCCGGAAAGCATGCTCCGCCGGCATGCCATCGAAGCTTTTGCAGATTTGACTTCCTTCGAGCCGCAGGAAGGGTTTGATTGCTGCCCCGACCATGGCCTGAACCCCGGACCCGCATCATGACCACTGCCTTGCAGAAACAGACCGCCCGCATCGGAATCGTCACGATTTCGGACCGCGCCAGTCAGGGCATCTATGCCGACGAAAGCGGGCCGGCGATCCGGGCCGTGCTGGACGAATTTCTGGTCTCGCCCTGGGAGCCGGTCATCCGCGTCATCCCCGACGGTATCGCCGCCGTCTCGGAATGCCTCGTCAATCTGGCCGATACGGAGCGCTGCGATCTCATCCTGACGACTGGCGGCACCGGCCCGGCGCCGCGTGATCTCACACCCGAGGCGGTGCACGCCGTGATCGACCGGGAATTGCCCGGCTTTGGTGAGGTTATGCGCCGGATCAGCTTCGAGACGGTCCCGACCGCCATCCTCTCCCGCCAACTCGCGGGAACGCGGGGGGCATGCCTCATCGTCACGCTGCCCGGCAAACCCGGTTCGATCCGCACCTGCCTCAACGCGGTGTTCCCCGCGATTCCCTATGGACTTGATCTGATCGGGGCCGCGCGCCTCGAAACCGACCCGGCGCGCTGCCGCGCCTTTCGCCCGCCCGCCTGATTTTTGAGGACACCATGTCGCCTCCCGAACTGCTATTCCTGCAGGAGCCCTCCCGGCCGATGATCGCCACCCTCGCCTACGAGGAGGGCGCTTATCCGGATGTCGTGCTGGAAACCGTTGTCCGGCAAGCCCAGAACGCCGGATTGCGCCTTGCCGGCGTGATCCAGCACGATATCACGCGACGGGATCGCTCCCGCTGCGATATGGCGCTCGAAGACCTTGCGACCGGCACCCGCATCGGGTTGTCGGAGGACCGGGGCACGGCGGCACGCGGGTGCCGCATCGATCAGAGCGGGCTGGCGCACGCCGCCGTGCTCGCCAGCAAGGCACTGGAAGGCCCGATCGACCTTCTGGTCATCAATAAGTTCGGCAAGATCGAGAGCGAGGGCGGCGGGCTGCGCGATGTCATCGCCGAAGCCGTTTCATGCGGGGTCCCGGTGGTGGTCGGGGTGCCGATGCGCAACCTCGATGCCTGGCATGCCTTTGCAGGCTCCTTCCAGCAGCGGCTTGCACCCGATGTTCCCGCGCTCACCGCATGGATCGCGGCGCGCCTCCAGCCGGCATCCTCCAATCCCGACAGGGCGGCGCGCGACGCCGGCCTCCCGATGCGGTTTCAAGATGACGTCGGCCCCAGCCTCGCCTGACTGGAGCGGGGCGTTGCCAGCAGCAGATGCGTTTCGGAAGCCACGATGCCCGCAACCAGCCGGATGCGGTGCAGGAGGGTGTCGAGCGCCGTGAGGCTTTCGGTGCTCAGCTCGGTGACAAGATCCCATTTTCCGCTTGTCGTATGGATTGCCGTGACCTCGGCGAAGCCGCTGAGGGCATCGACGACCCTGTCCTTGGCGCGGCCTTCAACCTCGATCAGCGTGATGCCCCGGACCGGCGCGGAGACGACATCCGCCTTCAGGACGACCGTATAACCGACGACATCGCCTGTGTGTTCGAGGCGCTGCATTCGCGCGCGGACCGTCGCGCGCGACGCAGCGAGTTCGAGTGCGAGATCGGAGACGCTCCGCCGCCCGTCATGGCGCAGCAGCGTGATCAACCGTTGATCGAAATCATCCATGATATGCCCATTATGATCGAAAATACTTCTCATATTGATAAATCAAATCGTACAAAAGAGCAATTTTGACTGTTCATCTCGCCATCTCCGGCCGCTATCTTTCTACAGGCTGGAGGAATGACATGAACCGCAAGACCTGTATCGTGATCGGAGCCCCTGTGCAGGATGGCACCGGGCGGCTGGGCTGTGACATGGGGCCGAGTGCTTTTCGTGCGGCCGGTATCGGGCCAGCCTTGCAGTCCCTGGGCTATCAGGTGCTCGACAGGGGCAATCTGAGTGCGACCGCGCGTCCGGCACGCTCGCACCCGAACCCGGCGATCCGGTCGCTCGCGGAGATCGCGGGCTGGACCGAAACGCTCGCAGCGGAAGTGCACGAGGCCAGCACGCTCGGCATGCCGATCGTGCTCGGGGGCGATCACAGCCTCGCAGCCGGCACGCTCTCGGGCCATGCGCGCCATGCCGCCGAAGCCGGTCGCAAGCTTTTCGTGCTCTGGCTCGATGCCCACCCGGATCTGCATACGCTGGAGTCGACGGAAAGCGGCAATCTCCATGGCGTGCCGATGGCTTATGCGCTCGGCCTGCCGGGGTTCTCCGGGTATTTCCCGCCGCTTTCCACCCCGCTCGATCCGGCGCGGGTTTGCATGATGGGGCTCAGAAGTGTCGATCCCGCCGAGCGCCGGCGGCTTGTCGAGCTGGGTATTCGCGTGCACGACATGCGCGCCGTTGACGAGAATGGCGTCGGCACGCTGTTGCGCGATTTTCTCGATGAAGTGGCGCGGCAGGACGGCATTCTGCACGTCAGCCTCGATGTTGATTTTCTCGATCCGGATATCGCGCCGGGGGTCGGCACCACGGTGCCGGGCGGCGCGACCTTCCGTGAGGCGCATCTCATCATGGAGATGCTGCACGATTGCGGGCGCGTGACGAGCCTCGATCTCGTCGAACTCAACCCCTTCCTCGATGATCGCGGCCGCACGGCGCGGCTCCTCGTCGATCTCACCGCCAGCCTGATGGGTCGCTCCGTGCTCGACCGCCCGACCCGGAGTTTCTGAGCCATGGATGGCAAGCTTATGGACCGCAAGCTCAATGTCGTGCGCTTCGTCAGCGTCGACAGCATGATGAAGCTGGTGCTTCAGATCGGCGTCGAGCAGGTGCTGGCCGATCTCGCCGCCCGGATCGAGGCCGATTTCCGGCGCTGGCCGTGCTTCGACAAGACCGCACGCGTCGCCTCGCATAGCCCTGACGGGGTCATCGAGTTGATGCCGACGAGTGATGGCGGGCAATACGCGTTCAAATACGTCAACGGACACCCGAAGAACACGCGCGATGGCCGCCAGACCGTCACCGCCTTCGGGGTGCTTGCGGATGTCGAGACCGGCTATCCCTTGCTCCTGACCGAAATGACGATCCTGACTGCGCTGCGCACCGCCGCCACCTCCGCGATGGCCGCGCGGCATCTCGCACCGGCGGGGGCCGATACCATGGCGCTGATCGGCAATGGCGCGCAGTCCGAATTCCAGGCGCTTGCCTTCAAGGCCCTGCTCGGGGTCCGCAAGCTCCGGCTTTTTGACATCGATGCTAGCGCCAGCGCGCGATGCGCCCGCAATCTCCAGCGCTACGGCTTCGAGATCGAGATATGCCCTTCCGCCGAAGCTGCCGTGATGGGGGCCGAGATCATCACCACCGTCACCGCCGACAAGGCGAATGCGACAATCCTGACCGACAACATGGTCGGCGCGGGCGTGCATATCAACGCTGTCGGCGGGGATTGTCCCGGCAAGACCGAGCTGCACGCCGATATCCTCCGCCGCGCCGGGATCTTTGTCGAATACCCGCCGCAGACCCGGATCGAGGGCGAGATCCAGCAGCTCGCAGCAGACCATCCGGTCACCGAGCTCTGGCAGGTTGTCGCGGGTCACGCGGTGGGCCGGTGCGATCCGCGTCAGATCACGCTGTTCGACTCCGTCGGGTTTGCGATCGAGGATTTCTCGGCGCTCAGCTGGCTCGCGGGTGAGTTGGACCGCAGCGGGATGTTTGCCGAACTTGATCTGCTGGCCGACCCGGATGATCCGCGCGATCTCTTCGGCATGCTGCTGCGCGCGGAAGCCGCCTGAGCGCTTCACCGGCCTCTGGTCGGCTGCGCCACAAGATAGGCCGAGATCGTGTCTGTCAGGCGCGCGGCCTTCTCGACATTCGCGCCGTTCGAGATCATGAACGCCGTCACCGGCGCCTCGATCACCAGCGGTGCCGCGGCGTTGCTCGACGGCAGGACCGGGTGGGCCGGCTGCGCGATGATCAGCTCATGCGCCATGGGGGCGAGCGGCAGCGTCAATCCCTCGACAGGAGCCGTCACCTGCCGGGTCGCAGCGTCGAATGACGGGGAAACGCTGGGGGTCGTGGCACCGGCACGCTGCGCCGCGATCAAAAAGGCAATGGCAAAATCAGGCTCGATGCCGGATGCGAGGGCAGTATGAAGTGGTGGCGGGAATGACAAAAGGCAGCCATTGTGCCTTGTGCCCGTCAGTCACAATTGAACACAGGCCAGCGCGCGCCAGTTTGATCATCGCGCATTCCATGATATATATTTTTGATGATACCAATTGGAGGCTATCGTCATGGCGACGGCGCGCAAGGAACCGACCGGCAAGGTCTTCATGCATGGTCGCTCTCAGGCCGTACGGCTCCCCAAGGAGTTCCGGCTGCCAGGAACGGAAGTGAAAATCAGGCGCCTCGGGCACAAGCTTGTTCTTGAACCCATCGAACCGCCCGCCTTCGATGTGAAGGCATGGCGGACGAAGCTGCGCGCCTTGGGAGCCGCCGACTTTCTCCCCGAAGGTCGTCCTGAACAGCCGACAATGCCAGACGATGGCCTCTCCTTCGAGTAGGGTCAGCCGATGTTTCTTCTCGACACCAACGCCATCATCGCCGTTTTGACCGAGCGGGTTCCGGCCATCGCGCAGCGGCTCGACGCTGAAGTCGCGCGAGGCTCGACCATCCTTCTCTCGACCGTCGTGCTTCACGAGTTGCGTTATGGCGTCGCGAAAAGCGTCAAGCGCGCTCAGAGCGAGGCGCTCCTGCAAAGTTTTCTCGAATTACCGATTGAAATCGCGGCCTTTGAAGTTGAAGACGCCGATCATGCTGGCGACATCCGCGCCCATCTCGCCAGCCAAGGCACACCCGCCGGCCCCTATGATGTGCTTGTCGCTGCCCAAGCCCGCAGCCGTGGCGCAGTCCTCATCTCAGCCAATCGCCGTGAATTTGATCGCGTGCCGGGGCTGATCGTGGCGGATTGGGGAGTGTAGCGCAACGGCCCTCCTAATGAGCAATAGTGCGTTTTTCTGCATCTGCACTATCGTGAATGGCTGAAATGGGGCCGGAAGCGGTCTGTCTGGTTCTGAGCTCTTGATGTGGAAGAGCCGACATTCTCGGGCTATGCTCTGGCAAGCCAAAGAAAAACAGACGCCTCTGGCATGGTTGATTGCGCCGGTTGAGGCGGATCATTGCCAAAAATGCTGCTTCTGTCCTTCTCCCAGCCGGCCTTGATATTCGAGACGCAAGCCAAGGCCGACTGGAGATGCCGCATGGCTCATGACACAATCGCAAGCTCTGCCCCGATCGGGAGAATCCGCGCCATCATTCGGACGGTCGATCTCGACTGCGAATGCCGTGACAAGCTGGACCTGGCGCTGGATCGCTTCGAACTGCTCGAACGGCGACGACATCTGCGAACCCTCATTCAGGATGCGCGGCATCAGGCGGAGCAGATTGCCTCCATGCTCGACCTCCTGCGGGAGCTCGATGAAATTCGTGCCGACGAGAGCGATGGTTCGGTCTTCGAGGAGCTCGCGCTCCTCTTCGATGCGATCGCCGTCGCGGCGGCAACCGGAGCGCGGGACATGCGTCATTTTCGCACGTTGCACGCTGGTTTACCCGCCCCGGAAACACCGGATGGGACAGTCCCCTGACCGGCAGCTTCTATTCTGCGCCGGTCGCGCCGAACATGAAGCCGCGGGAGAAGGGCATCGGCGGGCCCAGCGCAGCAAGCTCGACATCCACGCCGGTGCCATCTGTCCTGCCTTCCAGAACCGAGCGAAACACCTTGGTCACCCTGACGAAATCACCGGAGTGCGGCGAAAGCCGCAATGAACTCACACCTGCACCGGCAAGCGAAGCAATGTCGCCGGCAAGATTGACGCAATTGAAGGAGAGCGTCTGAACGCCGTTGACCGTCAGAAACGCCTGCCTGTCAAGCGTGTCGACTGTCAGCCCGTCCGGATCGCGGTCGCAGACGAACTGGCAGGAATCCTTGGCCAGACCATGCACCCGCGCGTGATAACAGCGCCCCGAGATCGCCAGCGGCACCCGTCCGAAGGCCCAGACCTCGCAGCCGACATTTTCCGCACGCGCCGCCTCGGCCAGTCCCGCGACCGAGGCGAAGGGAAGTTCGGGCGGCAGGCAGATCGAGCGTGCCCCCTTGTTCGCGAGAAAACGCAGCGTGCCCTCGTTGTAGACATTGACGAGCGGGCCGATCGAGAAAGGCCGGGTTTTGCCCGCCCAACGCATCAGCGTCAGATCATTGATCTCGACTTCCGGCGCATCATCCTCGAACAGCGCGGCGGCGGCGCGGCGTTCGCGCGGCAGGGTGACGAGTGCCAGCGATGTCAACACGACTTGCTTGCCGCCCCGCTCCAGCCGCTCGATCGCATCGGGGATGCGGTCCGCGTAGAACGGTAGCCGTTTCGAGCACACGAGTTCGCCGAGCACCACCCGGTCGACGGGTGCTTCATCCGCGATGCGCGCGTAGAAATCCGCCCATTGCTGTGCCGGCCAGTTGAACTGAAGCGGGCCGATTGTCAGGTCCATAGCGAATTTCCTCAGTTCCGGTGCTGTCTCACCGCCAGGTTTTGCGATAGGCACCGGCGGTGGATTGCTGCCCCTCGGTCAGGCGCGAGAGTTCGCTCGCGGGGATCGGCAGGCCGGCGGCCTGCGCCTCGGTCGCGCGGCGGAACGCGCGGACAACCGCCTCGACATAGGCTTTTGAACGCTGGCGACCCTCGATCTTGAGCGCCCGCACGCCGGCCTTCGCCAGTTGCGGGATCAGCGCGACGGCATCGAGGCTGACCGGATCCTCGAAGACGTGGCCGCGATAGTCACCCGCGGCGAAGCAGCCCTTGCACAGGGTGGGGTAAGGCGCAGCCGCCGCCTTTTCGACCCGGTGGATCGTGAATCCGCCAAGCCGCGAGACGAGATCACCGCCCTCCTCGCGGTATTCGACGTGGCTGGCCGGTGAGCAGACCCCGTTCATGTTCGGCGATTTTCCGGTGGCGTAGGAGGAGAGCGAACAGCGCCCCTCCGCCATCACGCAGAGCCCGCCGAAGATGAAGACCTCGGTTTCCACATCGATATCGCGGTTGATCGCCGCGATCTCCTGCACCGTCAGGATGCGCGGCAGCACCACGCGCTTCACGCCGAAAGCCTCGGCGTAGAAGTTGATCGCGTCGGCATTGGCGGCGGCGGCCTGAACCGAGAGGTGGAGTCGCCGGTCCGGGTGTTTTTCCGCCGCATGGGCGAGCAGGCCGAGATCGGCGAGGATCACCGCATGCGCACTGGCGGCAAATGCGTCGTCCACCGCCCTGTGCCAGAGGGCCTCCGAACCGGCGCGGGGAAAGGTGTTGATTGCGACCAGCACCTTCGCGCCGCGCGCTTTCGCGTAGGCGATGCCCTCGGCCATCTCGGCGCGCGAGAAATTGAGACCGGGAAAGTTGCGGGCATTGGTCTCGTCGTTGAAACCGCAGTAGATGGTATCCGCCCCCGCATCCACCGCGCCGCGCAGCGAAGCCGGCGTGCCTGCCGGGCAGACGAGTTCCAGCCGCTCCTGCCGGATTGGCATACCCGGCATCATCCGTTGGCCTGCCGGGTGGTGTTCCGGGCAAGGCTGACACCGCTGGCCCTTTCAGCAAAAGGCAGCAGGAGCCAGAACGGCTTCTCCGCCAGCGCACGCAGCACGCCGAGCATCGCCAGGACCTCTTCCGAAAGATCGATCTCGGCGTCATCAATCGCGTTACGTAACGCAAGAATGGCCTCCGTGTTGCCCTCAATCGTGAGATCACGCGAGAAGAACAGCGCGTCGCCGTCATAGGTGCCGTGAACAAGGCCGATCAGCGCCGCAAGCGGCCCGGCGATACGGGCATCCCAACCGGCGGAACGGTCCCGGCGGACAAGTTCGACCCGCTTTCCCGCGCGGGCCGGAACGAGAAGAAGCGCGAACGGCAGATCAACGGGATCAATCAGGAACGTGGTCGCGGCATGGGCACCGAGCCGCGCGAAGAGCGAGGGGTGACGGTCGACCGCGCCCTCCGCCAGCCGCCTGATCGCATGGTCGAGAACCGGCAACGGCAGCCCGCGCAGCAGATCGACCGCGAAGAGGGGAAGCCGGGGGATCGGGGCATCGTTCATAGGTGCCTCATAGGCCCTCTGATCGCTGACCTCCTTGCGCTATCTCAAAGCACAAAACGTCGGAGCGGCGCAGGCAGGTGCAAACCGCATGACGCGGCCGTTCATGGGAAAGCGCCGGCTTGATGCGGGATATTCCGAAATTCCGGACCCTCAGGGATTTCCTCCGGCACCTCGAAGGCGAGGGTGACTTCGCGCGGGTCGCAACGCCGGCCAGCCTCGTGCATGAGATGACGGAGATCCATCGCCGCGTTCTAAAGGCGGGCGGTCCGGCGCTCGAATTCTCGGCGGCGCATGGCCCGCGTGGCCGGGCCGAGATGCCGGTGATCACCAATCTTTTCGGCACCGAGGCGCGCGTCGCGGCCGGCCTCGGCGTCAAGCGCGAGCGGGTCGGGGAATTGGGCGAAATCCTCGCCGCCTTGCGCGAACCAGCGCCGGTGGATGGCTTTCGGGATGCGCTGTCGCGCTGGCCGATGGTGCGTGCCGCGCTGGCGACCCGCCCGAATATCGTCTCCGCGCCGCATTGCCAGGCCGAACGGCGGCTCGGGGCGGATGTCGATCTCGGGCGATTGCCCGTCCAGACCTGCTGGCCGGACGAACCCGCACCGCTGATCACCTGGCCGCTCGTCATCACCCGCCCGCCCGACGCGGGCATGGAGGAAACCGGCTGCTACAACACGGGCATCTACCGGATGCAGGTTCTCGGGAAAGACAAGGCGATCCTGCGCTGGCTCGCGCACCGCGGCGGCGCAAAGCACCACCGGAACTGGGCACAGCGCGGCGAGAACATGCCGGTCGCCGTTGCCATCGGTGCCGATCCGGCAACGATCCTCTCCGCCGCGCTGCCGTTGCCGGAAACGGTTTCGGAATTGCGCTTCTCCGGCGTGCTGCGCGGCGAGCGGCCACGGCTCGCGCCCGCGCTTACAGTGCCGCTGATGGTGCCGGCCGATGCGGAGATCATCCTTGAAGGCTGGGTGTCGCCGGACGAGACCGCACCGGAGGGGCCTTACGGCGACCATACCGGCTATTACAATGCGGTGGAGCCCTTCCCGCTGATGCAGGTCACCGCGATCACGCTTGCGGCTGATCCGCTCTATCTCTCCACCTTCACCGGCCGGCCGCCGGATGAACCCTCGGTGATCGGGGCGGTGTTCAACGATCTCGCGCTGCCGATGATCCGCCGGCAGATCCCCGAAATCCGCGATCTCTGGCTGCCGCCGGAAGCCTGTTCCTACCGCATGGCGATCATCGCGATCGACAAGCGCTACCCCGGTCAGGCGCGCCGGGTGATGATGGCGCTCTGGGGCCTCTTGCCGCAGTTCAGCTACACGAAAACGATCATCGTCGTCGATGACGACATCGATGTGCGCGACTGGAAGGATGTCGCCTGGGCGCTCGCGACGCGGATGGACCCCTCGCGCGACCTGATGCAGATCGACCGCACGCCGATCGATTATCTCGATTTTGCTTCGCCGGAGCCGGGCCTCGGTGGCAAGCTCGGCATCGATGCCACCAACAAGATCGGCGCGGAAACATCCCGCGAATGGGGCCGCGTACTCGCCATGTCGGACGCAGTAAAAGCGGATGTGGATCGCCTCTGGCCCGCTGTTCTCAACGAGATCGGGGGCATGCGACCATGAAGGCAGGGAACGCGAAACCCCGGATCATTGTCGGCATCAGCGGGGCCTCCGGCGCGGCCATCGGCTGCGCGGTGGTGGCACGCCTCGCCGAACTTGGTTCGGAAACACACCTCGTGGTCTCGGAAGCTGCGCGACGGACGCTGGCCGAAGAGGTCGGGCCGGATGCTTTTGCAACCCTCGTAACGCAGGTGGAGGAAGTGCACGACAACCGGAATATCGGCGCAAGCATCGCCTCCGGGTCGTTTCCGGTGGCCGGGATGATCGTGGCGCCGTGTTCGATGCGCTCGCTCGCCGCCATTACGCATTCGCTGTCGGATAACCTGCTGGTGCGCGCGGCGGACGTGCGCCTCAAAGAGCGCCAGCCGCTGGTGCTGGTCGCGCGCGAGGCGCCGCTGCATCTTGGCCATCTGCGCGCGATGACGGCGGTGACCGAAATGGGCGCCATCGTCATGCCGCCGGTGCCGGCCTTCTATCTCAAGCCTGAAAGCCTTGATGCCGTCATCGACCAGATCGCCTGCCGCGCGATCGATCTCACGCGCGTTTTCGAACCCGTCTCGCGCGCGTGGAACCCGGCCTGAACCTCATCACATCGGGTAGGTTTGATCTGGCGCACTTGCCGGAACGCCAAATTTGCGCTGATATTTGCGCGAGGCTTCACAAGAAAGCCCGTAAGCATCCGCCCGCCAAGTGGATACCGGTTGGCGGAGAAAGCGGATGCTGAAAATAATAAGATGAGAGCGGCAGCCGATCCTGTCAGGTCGACGGATGCTCCAAGGGAAACGCGATGGGTGCCGGGTTCGTCTCAGAACACGCGGGCAGGATCACGGCGGCAATCACCTCCGGGAAATCCGCACGCTCGCCGCTGATTGCCTCCTGGGAGCGCAGCGCCCGCCTGCATCGGCTGGACCCGGCAACGGCCTCCACGCCGGGGCGCATCTCCGACATCGAACTCGCGCAGGCCCGGCAGGCGATAGAACCCTTGCTTTTTGCCGCGCAGCCAAGCCTCGACAGGTTGTTTCAGGCTGTCGGCGGTGTCGGTTGCTCGGTGCTGCTCGCGGATCGCAACGGCGTTCCCGTCGACCGGCGCGGCGCGAGGTCCGATGATGCGACCTTCGAGCAATGGGGGCTGTGGACCGGAACGGTCTGGAGCGAGGAACACGAGGGGACGAACGGCATCGGCACCTGCCTCACCGAGAGCCGTGCGCTGACCATCCACCGCGACCAGCATTTTCACGCCCGGAATTCGGCCCTGAGCTGCACCACGGCGCCGATCTATGACGAGCATGGCGAACTTGCCGCCGCCCTTGATGTTTCATCCTGCCGTGCCGATCTGACCGAGGGGTTCGTGCATCTTATCGCGATGGCGGTGGCCGATGCTGCCCGCAAGATCGAGGCCGAGCATTTCGCGCAGGCTTTTGCGAATGCACGGATTGTTCTCGCTGCCGGGACTGAAAAGGGCGGAAGCGCCCTGCTGGCCGTCGACCGCGATGATCTTGTCATTGGCGCGACCCGCGCGGCCCGGCTGGCGCTGGGGATCACCAACGCCACGCTGACGCGGCGTGTCCCCGCGATCGATGTGATGACGCAAACGGGTGGTGGTCCCGAGACACTGGATCAGGCCGAACGCTCGGTCGTCCAGCGCGCGTTGGCACGCGCTTCCGGCAATGTCACGCAAGCCGCGCGCAGCCTCGGCATCTCGCGCGCGACCCTGCATCGCATGCTCAACCGGCTCGGATTGCGCTGCAATTGAGGGCCATTGCCCATAATCCCACCCGGAACTGTCGCAGGGTTGCGACAGTCGGCCGCGCCCGGATCGCCCACCCCTCTGCCGTCGAAATCCATTCACGTCGATAGATCTTCCCGAACGCCGCATTCCGATGGCGTTGCTCAGGGAGAGAAGCCATGACGAAAATTGATCTCAACATCGCGTTGAAAGCGCCCTTCGCCAAGCGCTACGACAACTTCATCGGCGGCGAATGGCGCGCCCCCAAATCCGGGCGCTATTTCGAGAATATCTCGCCGATCACCGGCCTGCCGGTCTGCGAGATCGCGCGCTCGGATGCCGCCGATATCGAGGCGGCACTCGATGCCGCCCATGCTGTCAAAGATGCCTGGGGCAAGACCAGCCCCGCTGAGCGCGCGCTGATCCTCAACCGGATCGCCGACCGCATGGAGGAAAACCTCGACAGGCTCGCACTCGCCGAGACCTGGGATAACGGCAAGCCGATCCGCGAGACGACGCTTGTCGATATTCCGCTCGCAATTGACCATTTCCGCTATTTCGCTGGCGCCATCCGGGCGCAGGAAGGCTCGATCGGCGAGATCGACAATGACACCATCGCCTACCATTTCCACGAACCGCTTGGCGTCGTCGGGCAGATCATCCCGTGGAACTTCCCGATCCTGATGGCGGCATGGAAGCTCGCGCCTGCGCTTGCCGCCGGCAATTGCATCGTGCTCAAGCCCGCCGAGCAGACCCCCGCCGGGATCATGGTCTGGGCCGAGCTGATCGGCGATCTCCTGCCCAAGGGCGTCCTCAACATCGTCAACGGCTTCGGGCTGGAGGCGGGCAAGCCGCTCGCCTCCTCTAACCGCATCGCCAAGATTGCGTTTACCGGCGAGACCTCGACCGGCCGCCTCATCATGCAATACGCCACGCAGAACCTCATCCCGGTGACGCTGGAACTGGGTGGCAAATCGCCCAACATCTTCTTCAAGGATGTCGCGGCCGAGGACGACGATTTCCTCGACAAGGCGATCGAGGGCTTCGTGATGTTTGCGGTCAATCAGGGCGAGGTCTGCACCTGTCCGAGCCGCGCCATCATCCACGAGAGCATCTACGATCGCTTCATGGAGCGCGCGTTGAAGCGCGTCGAAGCCATCGTGCAGGGCTCGCCGCTTGAGATGAGCACGATGATGGGCGCGCAGGCTTCCTCCGAGCAGCTCGAAAAGATCCTGGGCTACTTCGATATCGGCCGGCAGGAAGGCGCGAAGGTGCTGACCGGCGGCGAGCGCAAGACCATGCCGGGAGAACTGGCCGGCGGTTATTACATCAAGCCCACCGTTCTCGAAGGCCACAACAAGATGCGTGTGTTCCAGGAAGAAATCTTCGGCCCCGTGGTCTCCGTGACCACCTTCAAGGACGAGGATGACGCGCTCGCCATTGCCAACGACACGCCCTACGGCCTCGGTGCCGGCGTCTGGAGCCGCGATGCCAACCGCTGCTACCGCTTCGGGCGAGCCATTCAGGCCGGGCGCGTCTGGACCAATTGCTACCATGCCTATCCGGCGCATGCGGCCTTCGGCGGCTACAAGCAATCCGGCATCGGTCGCGAGACGCACAAGATGATGCTCGACCACTACCAGCAGACCAAGAACATGCTGGTGAGCTATTCGCCGAAGAAGCTCGGATTCTTCTGAGCGCCGGGTGCTGAAATATCGGGGGGCGGCGCATGGAGCGTCGCCTCTTCTTTCGGAGACAGTGTGACTGAGTTGACGGTGAATTTGATATCCCGCAAGGCCGTGAAAGCGGGTGCGCGATAGTCAGACCTGAGACGTCAATTCTAGAATTGCTCCCGATGGGGCGACAACGCTCACGGTATCAGTGATCATGGCAACCACGATGCAGCAGCTCCGGGCATGGCGTGGGCCTGTTTTCCTGAGCTATGGATTTCGACCGTTCTTCTTTTCCGCCGGCGTACTCGCAACCCTGCTGATCGCGCTCTGGACGCCATGGTTTCTTGGTTTTCTTGTGCTTCCAAGTGCATTTTCGCCGGTAAACTGGCATGTTCATGAATTGCTGTTCGGCTATGTTCCGGCGGTTATCGCGGGATTTCTGCTGACCGCGGTGCCGAACTGGACAGGACGATTGCCGGTTGTCGGCTGGCCGCTGGCAGGTCTGTTTGCACTCTGGCTACTGGCGCGGGGAACCGTCTTGGTATCACCCGGCCTCTCGCCCCTGGCACTGGCTGCGGGCACGCTCCTCTTTCCGTTCGCGCTTCTGGGGGTGACGGCCCGCGAGATCATCGCCGGTCGCAACTGGCGTAACCTCAAGATTCTCGTGCCGCTATTCCTGATTATCCTCGCACAGATCGGCTTTCACTATGAGGCCGCGCGGTTTGGCCGCAGCGAAATCGCAACGCGACTTGGCATCGCGGCGACGATAATGCTGATCATGATTGTCGGCGGCAGGATTGTCCCCAGTTTCACCCGAAACTGGATCAAGCGCGCAAATCCCGGTCGGGAACCGAAGGAATTTGGCCGCTTTGATATCCTTTCGATGGGCTTCGGCGGCATCGCGCTCGCAGGCTGGGTGATCACGCCACTGATTGGCTGGGGTATCATTCCGCTGGGCATAGCCTTGCTGGCAGCCGGTTGCATTCAGGCCATCCGGCTTGCGCGCTGGGCACCGGATCGCACTCTGGCCGAACCGCTGGTCGCGGTGCTGCACGCGGCCTATGCTTTCATTCCGATTGGGTTTGTCCTTTCCGGTATCGCAAGCCTCACAGGGGAACACGGCTGGCATCAGGCTGCGATCCATGCCTGGACCGCAGGTGCAATCGGGCTGATGACCCTCGCCGTCATGACGCGCGCGAGCCGCGGGCACTCCGGCAGACCCCTGACCGCGCCACTGGGCACGACGCTGATCTACCTCGCCATCGGCCTTTCGGCTTTGACGCGGATCGGAGTCGCGCTCCTGCCGGCGACAACGATGTGGCTTCTCCCGCTATCGGGTTTGCTCTGGTGCCTCGGGTTTCTCGGCTTTGCCGTTCTGTATGCGCCAATTCTTTTGTTGCCGGCGATGCGAGCCCCGTGAGGGTATGTAGCGGCCGCCAGGCGCTTATATGCTGCGGATGTCGACCGGGAGGCAGAGGAGCGACCGAGGCGGAAGATATCCGCAAAAGGGCAACTTGCAAAACGCGCGGCATCCACGCCCGCCCGGCGTTGCTGAGGGCAAAAACGTTCTATGCTAGGGTCTGGACCCTAACGCCCTCGATGGGGCGCTATGCGGCACGAGCCGAGGCGAGGAAGCGATCCATTTCGCTGCGCAAGACCTCGGACTGATGCGCAAGCTCCGAGGCAGCGCCCAGTACCTGCGAAGCGGCCGCGCCGGAGGTTGTCGCCGCAGTCGTCACATGCGTGATCGCCGAAGAGACCTCGCCGGTGCCAATAGCGGCCTGCTGGACGTTTTGCGCGATTTCGGCAGTCGCGCGCTCCTGCTCGGCCATGGACCGGCTGATAGCGTCGGAAATCTCGCTCATATCGCTGATCGTCAGGGTGATCTGCCGGATCGTCTCAACCGATTCTGTTGTCACGGCCTGAATCGCTGCAATGGCACCGGCAATCTCATTGGTCGCGCGGCTTGTTTGCCCAGCCAGTTCCTTCACCTCGGAGGCGACCACGGCGAAGCCCTTGCCGGCATCCCCGGCACGAGCCGCTTCAATCGTGGCATTGAGTGCGAGAAGGTTGGTCTGGCCAGCGATGCCGCGGATCAATTCGATGACCCGGCCGATCTGGTCCGCCGCGACCAGCAGCTCGCGTACCTTCGCATTCGTCTGTTCGGTATCAGCCACGGCTTTCCCTGCGATACCGCTTGAGCGCTGCGCCTCTTCGAGGATTGCGTGCGTGGAGGCAGAGAGTTGTTCCCCGGCTGCCGCGACGCCCTGCACGCTGGTGGACGCTTGCTCCGCCGCACTGGCAACGCTTGTGCTTTGCATCAGCGTCTCCTCAGCAACATCCGACATGCTGGCGGCTGCGGCCTGAAGTTCGGTCGAGGCCGAGGCAACCGTGGCCATCACCGTGGTCGCACTCGATTCGAAGGCTTCAATGGCCGCTTCAAGCGCGGCCTGCCGGCGCGCACGTGCTTCCTGCTCGCGCTCGGTCTCCGCCTTCAGTGTTTCGCGCTCGATGCCGTTCATGCGGAAAACGTCAAGCGCCTCGGCCATGGCGCCGAGTTCATCCCGCCGGTTGCGACCGGGAATCTCGATGGAGAACTGCCCCCCCGCGATCTCACGCATCGCCGAGGTAATGCGCGCGATCGGTGAGGCGATTGCACGGGTGACGGCGAGAGCAAGGAGGGTGATGAGTGCAAGGATACCGCCGACGAGGACGAGGGTCGTCCGATCCTGTTCAAGGCGCTGCCGGGCAATCTCTGCGCGCGCTTGCTCTGTCAGTTCGTCGATCCGTTTTTCGAGCGCGGCGAGCAATGGCTCGACCTGTGCGTAGGCACTCGAAAGGTCCGCCGCCCGCTTCCTGGCCTCGAGCTTCTCGGCGACATAGGCATCAAACGAGGTCTTGTAGACTGCAACCTTCTCCGTGAGTGTCTTCGCCTTCGCGGGGTCGGAAATCGAGGTCACAGCGCGCCGGAACTCCTCGACCCGCTTGGCAAGATCGTCGCGGTAGCGCGGGTCATCACGCAGCATGAAATCTTTCTCGTGCCGCCGCATCATGAGGATCAACACCGTCAGTTGCGCGTTGTCGGCTTCGCGAACAATGGCTTCCGCATCCTGCACGGCCTTGCGCAACGTGCCCTGAAGACCGCTGTTGTGATCCAGCCCAAGCTTGATCTCAGCACTGGCAAGCCCTTCAAACGCCTTTCGGTAGGCGCCGAGCTGGGGCTCGATCCGGTCGATGGTCTCCACGAGCGCCGGATCGAGCACCACCACCTCTTTCCGCATTGAGGTGAAGATTGCTGTCGCCTGCTCCAGCGCCTTCGTATTGGCTGTCACATATCGGGTATCGCGCCGGATGATGAAATCCTTCTCGGCGCGGCGCGCGAGCAGAAGCTGTGTGCCGAGCCTTGCCACGTCTTCCTCGACGGCGGCGTTGAGGGTTGCGCGGGTCTGAAGGATATCAATGGCTTGTGTGGCGCGATAGCCGACGACCGCGATGGCAAGCGCCGCTGCCACCCCCAGCAAGCCCAGTCCGATGATCATGGCTCTGAGGGTTGCGCGCTGCACGAGGAAGGCAGGGAGGGAGGAGAGCTTTGACATCGATCCTCGACGTTTTTTTATTAGTGGATGCTGATTTAATCAGTAAAGAGATTCCCTTAAGAATGCCTAAAATTCAGGCAGATGACAGTGACGACCGAATCGCCCCGGGTTTGCCGAAGGCTCCGGATGTCCGATTGCGGGCAAAGGCTCAAGGCTATCGATCGACCGCAACCAGTGAAGGGTTTCGGGTGCCGGAGGCGTACGAAAGCCCCCATGCAGGAACCCGCGGCCCGCCTCTTCGCGTTATGGGGATTTGACGATTTCGGTCTGATCTGCGTCTCCCGGGCCGACAGCCGGTTGGCGCATTTTGCGCCCAAACCGCTGGATTGTCTGCCCTCGGCGCGCCATAAAGCGATCTTTATCGGTGCTGATGCCGCCACTTTCTGCTCGCTCGGCAGAATGGGCGACATGAGCCTCACGTGGCCAACAGCATGGCGCTTTGGCGTATCGTTCTTTCAATCCATGCCGGGTCATGGGGGTGCCTCCCGGGGGGATGGTTCCGGCGCCGGTGGTCCGCGCGATCGGTAGGAACGGGCGACGCTCTCGATGATGCTCATGCGACCGCCGCAACCGGGGCAAGGCGGGCGACCTCTTCAACGCTGAGGTCGTCGGGGAGCTTGCGGTGGAAGCGGGTCACCACAAGGCTGCGCGCGGGATCACGCCGGCCGAGCGTGACCGCAAACAGGAAGCGCAAGGCCGAGACCGCAGAGTTGATGGCGGCAACCTCGCCACCAGCGCCCATCCCGCGAAGCGAGTTCGTGCATGGGGCGCGAAGCCGCCATCCACCCGATAGTTCCTTTCATGGCAAATGCACTATGGGCTGGGAAACGGCCTGTCGTCGTCAAGCCCTGTGAATGGCGAGGGCGCGATCATTCAACCGTATCCTGTGCAGTTTGAAAATCGCAGCGCCGATTTGCTTGTAGGCCATTTTGTGGTTCTAAAAACATCTATTTTGAAAATATGAACAAAATCAATTCATTAGAAGAATTTATGGCGGAGGAAAAGGGATACGGGCCAAATCGTCTCAGCGGGACGCTTGTTACAGAGAAATAATGCTGAGAACACCGACATAAAAGGCCGCACGCGCAGTTGTTCGCTGATGCCGTGAACTCGGCGGAAGCGTTCAACGAATGCCTTGATAGTATTTTTTCGTCGAGCCTACGTCCTATCGCAGTCAGTCCAAAACTTGCGAAAGGAAACGAAATGGCATCCATGCATCTGAACCAAATCCAGCTCGCTGCCCGCTGGAACATCAGTCACCGCACTCTCGAACGTTGGCGATGGTCCGGCGATGGGCCGCTGTTCATAAAGATCGGCGGGCGGGTGGTCTATCGCTTGGCCGACGTCGAGGCTTACGAGCTCATGCAGATCCGTAGGAGCACGTCAGAGGTGCCTCACCACCAGCAGGCCGCCGGTCAGCCCAATGCCTGATGTCCTTCCGCGCAGCGAGAATTGAACATCTCCCTCCGCCCCGACCTTCGAGATGCGCTGGGATCCAGAGCATCTCTTCCTACTCCAAGCCGCCACTCAGGCTTCGGACGGCTTGCAGCAAGTCTGATATGGCCTGCTCAGCCCCGGCGAGCTTCGTCGCAGCGATCAGATCCTGACGCGCTGCCATCATCAGGAACGCATTCATCACTTCGTCCGAGTTTCTGGCAAGTGCCACGAGGTGCGCCCCGCTCGGACCATAACGTCCTGAAAACCAGTTCTTCGCAGTGCGTTCATTCGCGCCGGTCCATCCGGCCGCCGTCTTGATGCCAGCATGAGTCGAGCCCAGTGACCGATTCAGAGCGGCCGCAATTTCTGCCGCGAAAAATCCGTCATCGGAATGCCCGCCACCATTACACCCGTTTTGACCCGGAAAGAACTTGCCCTTTTTCGGAAACGACATTCCACCCTCCTTGGCGTTAAATCACCGAGGAGAATTGAGCCGGGCCGTTGTAAGGGACATCGCGTTACGAACGGATTTGCGTGAGGGTAAATTGGTGAGGAGGCTGCACTCGAGTATTCCGCGATCGCGCGACGACGAAACGAGTGCAGAGACACCCGCAGTTGCTTACGTCCGCATGTCCACGGACCACCAGAAGTACTCGACTGAGAATCAGCTGGATGTCATTCGACATTATGCAACAACGAGAGGACTGAAAATCCTCCGGGTGTTTGAAGACTCAGGCCGAAGCGGGTTGCGACTCGATGGGCGCGAGGCGTTGCAGAAGTTGATGGCCGAAGTTGAATCCAAGATCGCGGATTTCTCGGCGATCCTGGTCTACGACGTGAGCCGCTGGGGTCGATTTCAGGATGCTGACGAAGGAGCCTACCACGAGCATGTCTGCTCTCGTGCCGGAATTCGCGTTCACTACTGCGGCGAGCAGTTCGAGAATGATGGCAGCATTGGCTCAAATCTGCTGAAAACCGTCAAGCGAGTAATGGCCGGCGAGTATAGCCGCGAACTGTCGGTGAAGGTGTTCGCGGGACAGTGCAGGCTGGTTGAACTGGGTTTCCGCCAAGGCGGCGCGCCAGGCTACGGGCTTCGTCGCGTGCTGATCGACGAGCATCGCAACATAAAGGGCGAACTGACGCGCGGCGAGCGAAAGAGCCTGCAAACCGACCGGGTAGTCCTTGTGGGAGGCCCGCCGCAGGAGGCAGATGTCGTTCGGCAAATGTATCGCATGTTCGTCGATGAAGGCCGATCTGAACGCGAGATCGCATCGACGCTGAACGGACGAGGATTGTTGACAGATCTGGAGCGCCCGTGGACGCGAGCGTCGGTTCATCAGGTCCTGACCAACGAAAAATACATCGGCAACAATGTCTTCAACAAGGTGTCCTTCAAGCTGAAGCAGCGACGGATCGTGAACCCACGTGACATGTGGGTTCGCGCAGAAGGGATTTATCCGTCAATTGTAGATCAGGCATTGTTTGATCGTGCACGCGCAATCGTCGATGCACGATCTCGTCACTTTTCCGATGACGAGCTTCTTTCGATGCTCCGCGCTCTGCTGGAACAACAGGGCATACTGTCCGGGCTGATCATAGATGAGCGCGACGAGATGCCGTCTTCGAGCATCTATCGGCACCGGTTCGGGAGCTTGCTGCGCGCCTATGAGCTGATCGGTTACGATACAGAGCGTGACTACAGGTACATCGAAATCAATCGCGCGCTGCGCCGCGAACATCCGCGCATTGTCGCCGACGTCGTTTCTGGCGTTCAGCGCGCTGGTGGCGTGGCGACCCAGAACCCTGTCACCGATCTCCTATCGATCAATGGGGAATTCACGGCGTCGATCGTGATCTCGCGATCATTTCAAACGCGGAGTGGTGCTTTGCGCTGGCGGTTGCGCCTCGACACCGGATTGGTCCCGGACATCACGATCGCAATCCGGATGGACGAGCTGAACGAGGCACCCCTCGACTACTACCTGCTGCCGACGATCGACATGAGTACCATGCGTTTGAAGCTCGCTGAACAGAACGGCCTGTCGCTCGACGCCTACCGGTTCGACAATCTCGATTTCTTCTTTGCGCTCGCCGGGCGGGCCAAGTTTTCGGAGGCAGCGTAATGGCGGACGAAACCCTGATCGGCGGGCAGAAGCAGATCAAGTTGATTGCGACGGAACAGATCCGGGTCTTGAACCCGCGCGTTCGCAATAGGCGAAACTTCGAGGAGATCGTCGACAACATCGCGCGGATCGGGCTGAAGCGGCCGATTACCGTCGCCAAGCGTCCGGGAAGCGACCCGGTGGAATATGATCTTGTGTGCGGCCAAGGACGCCTTGCAGCGTTCATCGAGCTCAAGCAGACCGCCATTCCCGCGATTGTCATTGATGCCGATGAAAGTGATTGTCTGGTGATGAGCCTCGTCGAAAACTGTGCCCGTCGGCAGCACAGGGCGATTGATCTGATGCAGGAAGTCGGGGCGCTTCGGAAGCGTGGCTACAGTGATCGGCAGATCGCGGAGAAGATCGGGGTCAGCCCAGAATACGTGAACATGATCGCTGGTCTACTGGAACGTGGCGAAGAGCGACTTGTATCGGCTGTGGAGACGGGTCTGTTGCCGCTAAGCCTAGCGATCGAGATTGCGCGTACCGATGATGAGGGTGCCCAGCGCGCACTGACGCAGGCCTATACAGAGAAAAAGCTGCGAGGAAAGAAGCTCGCCGCCGTTCGTCGATTGTTGCAACAACGACAGCGGCGTGGGCCGCAGGTGCCAGAAAGCCGCTTCGGTCGACACGATCCTTCCCATCGTCCGTTGACGAGCGAAGCGCTCGTTCGCGTCTATCGTCAGGAGGCAGACCGCCAGAAATTGATGATCAAGAAGGCCGATGTCACCCAGAGCCGGCTCTTGTTTGTCGTCGAGGCAATCCGCACGCTGCGTGCCGACGAGCATTTCGTCACACTCTTGCGCGCCGAAGGTCTGGAAACGATGCCATCCTATCTGGAACAGAGCATGGCAGCGAGGTCGACGTCATGAAACCCGATCCGCGTCGCCGCCCCGATGCCGTCACTCTCGGATTTGAGGATGGCTGCGTGTTGTTACCTGTGAACTCGATCCTGCCGGTGCATGCATTGCGCAAGACCGTGAAAGCGAGCCAGAAGTACCGACAGATCGCCGCCTCGATCAAGGAAGTCGGGTTGGTCGAGCCGCCGGTCGTGGCGCGCGATCCGAAGCAGCCCGGCGTTTATCTTCTGCTCGATGGGCATCTGAGGATAGAGATCTTGAAGGAAATGGGACGCAATGAGGTTGAGTGTCTTGTTTCCACCGACGATGAGGCCTTCACCTACAACAAGCGGGTGAGCAGGCTGGCCGCCGTCCAGGAACACAAGATGATCCTGCGTGCGATCGAACGTGGCGTCCCAGAGGAGAAGATAGCGAAAGCTCTGTCAATCAACGTGCATAGCGTCCAGCGCAAGGTCCGCATGCTTGACGGCATTTGCGAGGAGGCAATCGCCTTTCTAAAGGACAAGCCGTGCCCGATGGCCGTGTTCGAGGTATTGCGCAAGATGAAGGCGCTTCGTCAGATCGAGGCGGCTGAGCTGCTGGTCAATGCGAACAATTATTCCGTCAGCTATGCCTCTGCCATCCTGGCCGGGACGCCGCAGTCGCAATTGGTTGATGCTGAAAAGCCGAAGCTGTTGAAGGGCATCACACCCGAAGCCATGGCGCGGATGGAGCGCGAGCTCGGCCGGTTGCAAGAGGTGATCACGTCGATCCAGGATTCTTATGGCAAAGACCATCTGCAACTTACCGTGATAAAAGGCTATCTCACGCGACTGTTGGGAAATGGTCGGATCGTTCGATATCTGATGCAGCACCGGCCGGAATTCATGGCCGAGTTTCAGGCGATCGCCGAGATGAGTTCAACGCTGCCGTCCGAAGCGACCTGACAGGTTGAGTCAGTGAAATGATGGGGACCCGGACCCGAAAAGCGCGGGGACCGCAGGAGACGCCGCACTGTGGGGCGGATCGAGTGCGGCGGTGGGGATGGCGGCGGACCCGCCCGGAGCCCACCAGGCCGGTCGATGTTTCGCCGGCCGCGTGACCTGTCACGGCTGGTCACGCGACGAAACGGGCGTGCCGGTCGAGCGCATTTGGTTCCCGGCACGCCCAAATCGCGCCCTGCGGAAGACGCATCTAAACAGCCCGAAGGCATCTCTGATCCAAGATATCGGTCGGAGTGCTCAGGCATTCGCCCCTTTTCGATTGAAAGCGCGGAACTCTTCCGATAGTTTCCCGAGTGAAACCAGTAACTGGGTGCGCCTAGTTTTGGTGTGGGTCGTGTCACTGGGAGTGAATGGTGGCGATGGACAAGGCGGACCTGCGATGGGGCGTCGAGCGACGACTCGAGTTCATCGAGTTCCGTTTGTTTTGGGAGGGGCAAGTGAATCGAGGGGATTTGATGGAAGCGTTCGGCGTGTCGGTGAACCAGTCGTCCACCGACCTGAACCGTTACATCGCCCTCGCACCGACCAATATGGCCTACGACAAGAGCGCCCGGACCTACGTCAGAGGAGACGGATTTTCTCCGCTTTTCCTCAAGCCGGATGCAAGTCGATACCTGGCCCAGCTGCGCTCTGTCGCGGACGGCATCCTGGACCGATCCGATTGCTGGATTGGTGCAATTCCGCAGTTCGATGCCGCTCCCACGCCGGTCCGAGGCGTGGTCGCAGCCACTCTTCGCTCCATCGTTTCGGCAATACGCCGGTCAGAAGCAATCGAGATTCGGTACCAGTCGCTTTCCAGGCCGGAGCCGCTTTGGCGATGGATTGCTCCGCATGCCATTGGGTTCGATGGCTTCCGTTGGCATGTCAGGGCGTTCTGTCTGACGGATCAAGCATTCAAGGATTTCCTTCTCTCCCGCATGTTGGAGACGCGTGCGACACGCTCAAGTGAGATCAGCGCTGACTCGGACTCGGACTGGAATGAGCAGGTGACGTTGGAAGTCGGGCCTCACCCAGCCCTTTCTGAAACGCAGCAGAAGGTTATCGCTCTCGATTATGGGATGCACAGCGGAAGGGCCAAGATCCCTGTCCGAAAGGCACTTTTGTACTACGCGCTCAAACGGCTTGGTCTCGACACCGATCCTGCAGCTCGGCGACCGCAAGACCAGCAGATCGTTCTGCTCAATGGCCTTGAACTCGGCATGGGATCGCATGCTCAGACAGCCTCGTCCAGAATGGAGGGCTGACGATGATCGAAGCGTTGGATCGTCTCGTTGAGGATGTTTCGGGCCTGAACAGCAAGTTGGTTCTCCTGATTGGCCACCCTCGTACAGGAAAGAGCAGTCTGCTGGGTCGACTGGCTGAAAATAGGCAGATGCGCTTGTTGAATGTCGGAATGGAGTTAGGTCGTAAATTGCTGTTGGTTTCCAGTACACGAAGACATTTGCAAGCGACGGACATGTTGAAAGAGCTTGCGGATGATTCTTCCCACAACGGCCTGCTGATAATGGACAATATCGAGATCTTATTCGACCAGACGCTAAAGTTAAGCCCGCTCGAGTTGTTGAAGCGGCATGCTCACGCGCGTCGCGTCGTTGCGGCGTGGCCAGGAGAACTTCGGGAAGGCCGACTTTCCTACGCCACAACAGGACATCCAGAACATCAGGACTACGGCATCGACGGCCTGGTCCCGTTCAAGATTCATTGAAGGGGGAATGCGGGATGCCGATGCACTATGGCGATCTCATTCAGTTTGAGCCGATTGAGTCGGTTATTCAGCTTCTGGACGCTAACCGCCCGGACGAGGCGAAGAAGCTTGTCTCGACCTACGTCATCTCCGACGACATGGCAGAGCGCATCTCAAAGCTCATAATACCACAGCTCTCATTCGACGAAGCAGTGGACCATAAGGGCGTGCTGGTCGTCGGAAACTACGGAACTGGTAAGTCACACCTTATGTCGGTGCTCTCGCTGGTGGCAGAGGACGCCGCATATGTCTCGATGATCCGTCATCCTAAAGTTGCTGAATCTGCTGGCGCAATTGCAGGGAAGTTCAAAGTTCACCGGATCGAGGTCTCAAGCCAGATGTCTCTCCGGGACATCATCACGCAGCAGCTTGAGGTTTTCCTCGAAAAGCATGGCGTGAGCTTCGCCTTTCCGCCCGCCGACAAGGTCATAAACAACAAGTCCGCGTTCGAAGAAATGATGGCGGCATTTGCAGAAGTGCACCCGAACCAGGGCGTCCTTCTCGTGGTGGATGAATTCCTTGAGTATCTTCGGTCCCGAAAAGACCACGATCTTGTCCTTGACCTCTCTTTCCTGCGTGAGATTGGTGAGGTCACCAAGCATCTTCGCTTCCGCTTTGTTGCTGGTGTTCAGGAAGCGATCTTCGACAGCAGCCGCTTCCAGCACGTCGCCGACAGCCTGCGTCGCGTAAAGGACCGCTTCTCCCAAGTCCTGCTTGCTCGCCAGGACGTAAGCTTTGTCGTGGCCGAGCGCCTTTTGAAAAAGACGGCCGCTCAGCAAGACAAGATCCGTACATATCTGACGCCATTCGCGAAATTCTATGGCTCCATGAATGAGCGTATGGACGAGTATGTCCGGCTCTTTCCGGTTCATCCCGACTACATCGGCACATTCGAACGCTTGGTGTTCACGGAGAAGCGCGGTGCGCTGGTTACGCTGCGGGACCAAATCCAAGCGATCTTGAATGAAGAAGTGCCGAACGACCGCCCGGGGCTGATCGGCTATGACAAATTCTGGGATACGGTGACTTCGAACTCTGTCCTCCGCGCAGATCCGAATATCGGGCCTGTGCTCAAGATCTCTGAAGTGTTGTCAGAGCGGGTCCGGAAAGCCTTCACACGCCCGGCATACAAACCCATGGCGCTGCGGATCATCGATGGGCTGGCGGTGCATCGCCTGACTACCGGCGGCGACATCTATGTCCCGGTTGGCCCAACGGCCGAGGAACTTCGCGACACGCTTTGCCTGTTTCAGCCCGGCATCGGAGATATGGGCGGTGAGCCCGAGGCTGACCTCCTCTCGCTTGTCCAAACTGTCCTTCGAGAGACGCTGAAGACCGTGAACGGTCAGTTCATTTCGAAGGCGCCCGACACCGAGCAGTACTATCTCGATCTGAAGAAGGATATCGACTACGACGCCCAGATAGACAAACGGGCTGAAGCGCTCTCCGACGACACGCTTGATCGCGCTTACTACAGTGCCATTCGGCAACTCATGGAGCGCACAGACGAAACAACATACGTCACCGGCCATCAAATCTGGCAGTATCAAATCGAATGGCAGGATCGCCGGGTAGAGCGCAATGGCTATCTATTCTTCGGCGCACCCAACGACCGTCCGACGGCCCAACCTGAGCGAGACTTCTATATCTATTTCATTCAGCCGTTCGAGCCACCGCGCTTCCGGGATGAACACAAGGCCGACGAGGTCTTCTTCCGGCTGAAGGGGCTCGATGATGCGATCAGGCGTCACCTGTCCGTCTATGCGGCGGCACAGGACCTCGCGTCGACAGCCAGTGGCGGGGCGAAATCAATTTACCTCGACAAGGCCAAAGACGCGCTGCGCGATATGAGCAAGTGGCTCCAGGAAAAGCAGATGACCGCCTATGAGGTCACTTTCCAGGGCAAAACGAAGACACTGCAGGAATGGGCCAAGGGTATCTCCCTGCGAGACAAGGCGCGGCTCGGTGCGGACGAGCGCATCAACTTCCGCGACGTCGTGAACATCATCTCCGGCTTGGCACTGAACAACCGATTTGCCGAGGTGGCGCCGGAATATCCGACCTTCTCGGCATTGGTGACCGAGACCAACAGGAAGCAGCTCGTTGCAAATGCTCTTCGCACCTTGGCAGGCGGAACGCGCACGAAAGATGCCGTGGTCATCCTTGACGGCCTTGAGATGCTTGATGGTGAGCGTATCGACCCTGCTCGGTCGCGATTTGCACAAGAGGTACTTGCCCGGCTCAATGCGAAGGGTCACGGCCAGGTGCTCAACCGCAGCGAACTACTCAGCGGAGTCACAGACGTCGAGCATTTCGCTCCGGTCAAATTCCGCCTTGAGCCTGACCTGTTGGTTGCCGTGTTGGGCGGACTGGTCTATGCGGGCGACATCGTCCTGGCGATCACCGGCGACAAAATCGACTCCGGCAAGATCACGCTGTTGGCTGAACGACCGCTCGACGAACTGAAGCAGTTCAAACACGTCGAGGCTCCGAAGGAGATCAATGTCGCCATCCTTCGAGCGCTGTTCGAGTTGCTTGCGCTGCCGCCAGGGCTTGCACAGCAGGCGACCCAAGGCTCGGACGAGCCTGTCAAGTTTCTTCAGGAAGAAGTCGGTAAACTGACGCGGCGCGTGCTCAGTGCTTCCACAGACATGGCTGGAAGGCTGAGCTTCTGGGGTCAGTCGCTCCTTCGAGATGAAGAGATCCGCGATTGGCGCTCGAAGCTCGATGCATTGAAAAGCTTCTCCGAAAGCCTGTCACCCTACAACACCGTGGGCAAGCTGAAGAACCTGAGGATCAGCGCCGACGACATCGCAGCCCAGAAAAAGAACCTCGAAATCCTGGATGCGATCGAGCGGATGCTGGATCTCGTCGCAGAATTGGGGACGACCGCCAGTTACCTGTCTCAGGCCGAGATGGTCTTGTCTCCAGATCATGCATGGGTGAAGCAGGCGCAAGCCACCCGAAAGCAGGTTCTCGACAAGCTCGCCGCTGACCGGACGGCGGAGCACGCAGCTGAATACAGGCAGACGCTCGGCCAGTTGAAGAGGGACTACCTCACAGCTTATGTCGGGCAGCACAGCAAGGCCCGTCTGGGCGTCGCGGAGGACAAGACCAAGTCCGTTCTGCGCAAGGATCCGCGCCTTGTGTCGATGCGCGCTCTGGCGGGCATTTCCCTGATGCCGACCAGTCAGCTGTCGAATTTCGAGGAGAAACTCGACAAGCTGAAGAGTTGCGCCGCGCTCGTTGACTCCGAGCTTGCAGCGAGCCCGGTCTGTCCGCACTGCGGCTTCCGCCCGGCGAACGAGCAAGGGGATATGCTGCCTGCGGCCAACGTCCTCAAGTTGCTCGATGATGAGTTGGACCGGCTGCTGGGCGGCTGGCAGCAGACGCTCCTCGACAACCTCGAAGACCCGATTATCCAGTCGAACTTCGACCTCTTGCGCCCTGCGGCCAGGACGCTGGTCGATGGTTTCGTGAAATCGAAATCGCTGCCCGATCCCGTGCCGCCGGACTTCGTTTCCGCGGTTCAGGAGGCGCTGTCAGGGCTGGAGAAAATCGGGATTTCCAGCGACGACATCAGACAAGCGCTGCTTCAGGGAGGATCGCCGGCATCGCCGGACGAGTTGCGTAAGCGGTTCGAGAGCCTCCTCAACGACCGCTGCAAGGGCAAGGACACGACCAAACTCCGCTTCGTGGTGGAGTGACGCACATGTCGATTCAAGCAGTTACCGACATAGACGTCCTTTCCCTTTCGGTCCGTGATCGGGAGTCTCGTCGACTGGTCGAGGAAGCGATTACGGCATATCGCGGAGGAGCTCTTCGCTCGGCAATCATGTCGGTCTGGATCGCAGTCGTGCACGACGTCTTCTCCAAGGCTCGAGAACTGGCTGGCCAAGGAGATGCAGCCTCCATCGCGTTCATTGAGAGACTGGACAATGCGATCGAGCACAAGAGCATTGTGCAGATGCAGGCACTGGAGCGAGAGCTGCTGGATACGGCTAAGGACGCTCTGCAGCTCGTCACGCCTCACGAGTACGAGACGCTCAGGAGGATCCAGGAGGACCGCCACCAGTGCGCGCACCCGGCTTTCATCACGGAGGACGAACTATTTCAACCGTCTCCGGACCTCGTCAGATCGCATCTCGTTCACGCTCTGAAGTGCCTGCTAATTCATGCCCCGCTTCAGGGAAAGAGTGCACTTAACCGCTTCAAGGCAGACGTTCTCAGTCCTTCTTTTCCGTCAACCGAGGAAGGCATCAGGACCTTCGTCTCGGCCAAATATCTGAATCGCTCCAAAGACGCCTTGGTAGCAAACCTGATCAAGGTTCTGCTCAAGGCACCGTTCTTAGAAGGTGAAGAGGAGCTGCTCAGAAAGAAGCGCCAACTTGCATGGACACTTAGCGAGGTCGCCGCGAAGAAGACGCGGATATTTGAGGAGATCGCCCGTCCCTTCGTCGGTCAGTTCTTTGATGGCGTGGGCGACGATCGATTACTGAACATCTGTACCTATATCGGTGCAGAACAGCAACTGTGGGGTTGGCTTACTGAACCAGTCAAGTTGCGTCTAGTACGCCTGATCGAGGAGTGTACGATCGAGGACTTGAAAGACCATCTCGTCTTCGATGCGTTTGCTATTCCTGAATTGGCTGACACCTTATTAGCGAAGTTCACGAGCTTCGCAGCGCCCGAGCGCGTACAGCTCTTATCTGACAATCCCTGCAGAGAGTTCGTGCCATTCGGCATCGACATCTATTCTGCCTCAGGAAGTTATCGGGATGCGGAGAAGCTGGGACTGACTGTCGTAATTCCTCTCGCTCGGCATTTCGCGGCTGATGACATCCGCAGAATCCTCGATGCCGTGCTCGGAAACAGCCAAATTTCGTACGCGTCGGGGACAGCAGACGTTCTGCTGGAAGTTTTCAAGCTGACTTCAGCGGCTCTGCCTGCATCGCGCGACCATTGGCAACGATTTGTCGACGAGATGACCGCCCAGCACGGCGGCAAGCCTGACACGCCGTACTCCTATCCCAGCATCCGCGCAAAACTAGACGCCGTCTAAAGGTGTGGCCCCATGAATGACCTCTTGAAACAATCACCTCAGACCGGCCCTGTTGAATGCCTCGGGAAGACCTTCCCAAGCGATCAGGCGCGGCGGGAACATTTTCTGACGCTGTTGGCGGCGAAGCTGAAGGATGCCGAGTTCCGCAAGCAGGAAGGGTTTCCGAAAGGAACGGATGAGGCGATCCTCGCGATGTCGGATCCACCCTACTATACCGCTTGCCCGAACCCTTGGCTCACGGATTTCGTTGCCTACAATGGTACCCTTTATGGACAGCACGACGGTCATCGTGAAAAGGAGCCGTTTGCGAGCGACGTGAGCGAAGGGAAAAACGACGTAATCTATAACGCGCACGGATATCACACGAAAGTCCCGTACAAAGCTATTGTGCGCTACATCCTTCACTACACCCTACCTGGCGACGTCATATTCGACGGGTTCTGTGGAACCGGGATGACTGGTGTAGCAGCCCAGTTGTGCGACGATTCGTCTGTCGTTAATTCACTGGGTTATCGAGTTGAGAAGGATGGGTCTATTCTTGAGTCCTACCAAGAAGGCGCCAAATTGAATTGGCGAAAAATATCTAAAATTGGTCGAAGGAACGCAATCCTGAATGATCTTGCACCTGCGGCGACCTTTATTTCAAAAAATTATAACAACAACTTCAAAATTGACTTGTATGAAAATCGTGCGGAAGGCGCTCTGCGTGAAGTCGAAAATGCGATCGGATGGATTTACGAGACAACTCACGGAGGCGGCAAGTCCAAGGGACGCATAAACTACACCGTTTGGTCTGATGTGTTTTCGTGCCCGGAGTGCGCCGGAGAGATCGTGTTTTGGGATGTGGCCGTTGACACAAAGCAGAAGAAAGTCCTTGACGAGTTTCACTGTCCACACTGCTCATTTCAAATTAGTAAGAACAGCATGGAGCGTGCGTATTCATCCGAATACGATACTGCAATCTCGCAAAATGTGAGAAGCGCAAAGCAGGTTCCTGTAATGATAAATTACAGCTCCGGATCAGCCCGCTTCGAGAAAAAGCCGGACGCTCATGATCTAGAGATAATTGCAGAGCTGCAAAAAATTCGCATTCCGTTCGCCTATCCTGCCGATCGGATGATGGAAGGGCGTGAATCTCGTAGAAACGACCCAATCGGAATGACGCATACACATCATTATTTCACACACAGAAATCTTTACGCCATATCTGCTTTAATCAATTCATTTGGTGATGACGAAGTTGCATCCATATTAAAGATGACTGTCTTGGATTGCTTTTCTGTACTCACAAAAATGTCGAGATTTAGAGCTCCCGCTTGGTTCGACAAGTCGACTGGACCTATGAAAGGGTGGACGGCAGGAACGCTTTATGTGCCGTCCCTTCAGGGGGAGCAGAATGTATTTAATGCATTTCTTGAAAAATCTAAAATGATAGTGCGTGCGCACAATCCTAAAATTTCACGCCAGTGTATTTCAACGGGTCACAGCGGAAGAATGCTATTGGCTGATAACAGCATTGATTACATATTTCTCGACCCGCCGTTTGGGGCGAACATTAGCTACTCAGAACTAAATTACATATGGGAGAGCTGGCTGGGTGTTTCCACAAATATCGCAGATGAAGCAGTAGAGAACACTTCTCACGGAAAAACATTGCACGATTATCGTGCTTTGATGTCGGCATGTTTTCGAGAGGCCTATCGAATATTGAAGCCAGGCCGCTGGATGACTGTGGAATTTTCGAATACTAAGGCATCAGTCTGGAATGCAATTCAGATTGCATTGCAGGAGGCGGGATTCGTTGTCGCTAATATTTCTGCGCTCGATAAGAAGCAAGGCAGCTTCAAGGCAGTTACGACGACAACCGCCGTAAAGCAAGATCTTGTCATTTCGGCCTATAAGCCTAACGGAGGCCTAGAGGAGAGATTTGCTAGCTCAGGAGGGAATGAGCAGTCTGTTTGGGATTTTGTGAGAACGCATCTTTCCTATCTCCCATCGGTAAAGATGAAGTCCGGCGTCTTAGAGTTCATCGCAGAAAGAGATCCAAGAATTATCTTCGACAGGATGATTGCGTGGTTCGTTAGGCACAACGTTGCTGTGCCAATCTCCAGCCAGGAATTCCAAGATGGGTTACGCAGTCGCTTTCCTGGCCGCGATGGCATGGTGTTCCTGCCCGAACAGGTTACCGAGTACGACCGCAAGCGCGCGCAAGTTGCTCAGGCGCCGCAGATGGAGATGTTCGTCGCCGACGAGCGCAGCGCCATCGACTGGCTGACCGATTTCCTGCGCAAGCGCCCCTCGACCTATCAGGAACTGCACCCTGACTTTATGACGCAGCTTGGGGCGGGCTGGAAGAAGCATGAAACCCGCCCCGAACTCTCTGAGCTGCTGGAGGATAATTTCCTGCGCTATGACGCATCCGGCGACGTGCCGAGCCAGATCCACAACTACCTGTCGACGAACTTCCACGATCTTCGGAACCTCGAAAAATCCGACCCACGATTGAAGGCGAAGGCCAAGGATCGCTGGTTCGTGCCCGATCCGAACAAGGCACAGGATCTGGAGAAGAAGCGTGAAAAAGCGCTGCTGAAGGAATTTGAAGCCTACCGCGATGCGCCGGGACGACGCCTGAAAGAGTTCCGGCTCGAAGTGTTGCGTGCGGGCTTCCGATCCGCGTGGGCCGCGAAAGACTTCAAGACGATCATCTCGATTGCCCAGAAGGTGCCGGAAGAGGCGCTGCAGGAAGATGAGAAGCTGCTGTTCTGGTACGACAGCGCGCTCACACGCATGGAGGCCAATGCGTGACACAGGCGGGCGGTGGATATGGCATCGGCGAGTGGTGCTGGCATGCACGGCATGCCGCGCCTTGCCGTGTCGTGGACCGTCAGGATGTCTGGGGCGAGACCGCCTATCGCGTCTGGCTGCCTGCCAAGGATGCCGTCGTGCGGGCGCGAGGGAAGGACCTTTCACCGTTGGACGAGGTTCGGCCCACGGTCGATCAGATCCTGCATACGGCGGCGGCGGCGAAGCTGCTCGACGCGCTCGAAGACAATCTGTTGCTGGCGCCGATCCAATCGAGCGTCGTGCCGCTGCCGCATCAGCTCTATGCGCTGAACCGGGCGATGAGCCGCGACCGGATCCGCTACCTGCTGGCGGATGAGGTCGGGCTCGGCAAGACCATCGAAGCCGGTCTCATCCTGCGCGAACTCAAGCTGCGCGGCATGGCCAAGCGGATCCTCGTGGTCGCACCAAAGGGGCTCGTGCGACAGTGGCAGGCCGAGATGCGGCTCCATTTCGGAGAGACGCTGCAGTACATCGAGCCGGCAGAGCTTTCCGCCTTCCGCCAGTGGCGGAATGACGAGGAAAACCTCTGGCGGCTGCATGATCAAGTGATCTGCTCGCTCGATTCCGTGAAGCCGATGGAGGCGCGTCGGGGCTGGAGCTTGGAGCAGCTCAGCACCTACAATCGAGAACGCTTCGAGGATCTGATTTCGGCATCCTGGGATCTCGTCATCATCGACGAGGCACACCGCATGGGCGGGAGCACGGACCAGGTCGCGCGCTACAAGCTGGGCGCGGCGCTTGCTGAAGCAGCACCCTACCTGCTTCTGCTGTCAGCAACGCCCCATCAGGGGAAGACCGACCAATTCATGCGGCTGATGCAGTTGGTCGACCGGGATTCCTTTCCCGATGAAAGCAGCGTGACCAGCGAGCGCGTGCGCCCCTTCGTCGTCAGAACCGAGAAGCGTGTCGCGATCGACGCCGAAGGCAAGCCTCTCTTCAAGCCCCGCATGACGCGCCTTCATCCGGTCGCCTGGCTCGATCGTCACGCGGCTCAGCAGCAGCTTTACGAGGCGGTCACCGACTATGTGCGCCACGGCTACAATCAGGCCATGGCCGCGAAGCAGCGGCATATCGGGTTCCTCATGATCCTGATGCAGCGGCTGGTGACATCCAGTACGGCCGCCATTCGTGTCACGCTCGAAAAACGCCAGGCTCTGCTGGACAAGCCGCCGGCCCAGCCATCGCTGTTCGACACCGCCGATGTCGACGAATGGGCGGATCTCGACGGCCAGACGCAGGTGGACATCGCCGTCCAGGCCAAAGGCTGGGAGATGGAGAAGGCGGAAGTCGACACGCTGCTGAGGCTCGCCCGGTCCACCGAAGCGCAGGGAACAGACGCGAAAGCCGAAGCGCTGCTGGAGCTGATCTACAAGCTCCAGCAGGAAGAGAACGATCCGGAGTTGAAGGTCCTCGTGTTCACCGAGTTCGTGCCGACACAGGCGATGCTTGTTGAATTCCTGGAGAGCCGGGGCTTCTCGATCGCGACACTCAACGGCAGCATGGATCTCGACGCCCGTAGCCGCGCCCAGAAGGCATTCGCGCAAACGGTGCGCATCCTGATTTCGACCGATGCCGGTGGCGAAGGTCTGAACCTTCAGTTCTGCCACGTCATCGTCAATTTCGACATGCCATGGAACCCGATGCGGGTCGAACAACGCATCGGCCGCGTCGACCGTATCGGGCAGCCTCATGTCGTCCGCGCGATCAACTTCGTGCTCGAAGATACGGTCGAGCACCGCGTTCGCGAGGTGCTGGAGACCAAGCTTGCGATCATCGCCGAGGAGTTCGGCGTCGACAAAGCCGCCGATGTGATGGATTCCGTCGAGGCGGAGCCGCTGTTCGACGAACTGTTCGTCCAGGGATTGCAGAATCCCGACGCCATCGAAGCCAAATGCGATGCCGTGGTATCGCAGCTTCGGTCAACGATCGCGGAAAGCCGCAAGAGCAGCGATCTCCTTGCTGATGGTCACGACCTTGATGCCGACGATGCGCGGAAATGGCGGGATCATCCAGCGCAATTCTGGCTTGAGCGGGCGATCACGACCGGACTGCCATCGAGGGGCGGTGAAGCGACCAAGGATGGCCATGCATGGCGGGTTCGCTGGGGCGATGGTAGCGAGACGGCCTCGGTTTGCTTTGACGCGCGCACCGCCGAAGGCAATCCGGCGATCGAGTGGGTAACCCTTGAGGATCCCCGAGCTCGCGCACTGATCAGCGACCTGCCGCGCTGCGTGGCAGGCCAGCCCATGCCGATCGTTCGGATCGCCGGACTGCCTGAAAGCGTCCGTGGGGTCTGGTCGTTATGGGAGGTCAGCTTGTCTGCAGACGATTTCAGTCGGCGACGCTTCATGCCCGTGTTCATAAACGATGAGGGGCGCACGTTTTTGCCGACAGCCAAGCGCATCTGGGATCTGCTGCTCACCGAACAGGTGACGTTGGTCGGACCGCCAGCGATCTCGGATGTGGCGGCTTGGTTCGAAAAATCGAGCAGCGCTGCCATGGTCCAAGGCGAGCGCATATTCTCCGATCTGGCCGGAGCGCACAAAACCCGCATTCAGGAAGAACGCGAGCGCGCCCAATACGCTTATGAAGCCCGGCATCAAGCCGTTGGCCGCATCGGCCTTCAGAATGTGAGAGAGCATCGTCGAAAGCGCCTTCAGTTGGACCACGACATCCGCATGGCGCAGCTTGATGCCTCCGAGGCCTACGCTCCCGATCTCAATGCCATCCTGGTATTGCGCATCGGGGAGATTTCGGCAGGTGCATCATGAGCGCCTGGATTGATAGGATCGTGCACGATTTTCCTGTCGACTTGTCCCACTTCTGGATTGCATGCGATCCGGACGATCTTCTCTTGGACGAACGGATGCTGCTGAGCCTTCGAGAGCGGGGCTTCGAAGTCATGCCTTTTGAGGATTCTATAGCCTTTCGAACAGAGTACGAAGAGCGCTATCGAGCAGCGTGGGACCGGGGAAAGGATGGATCTGCCAAAGCGCTGATCTTGCAGCTCCATGGCAGCGATGTGAACGTGTTACCTTGGGACTACATTCGCGATGGGCGACAGGTCCGTTTGGGCTTGGCAGACCTGTTTCCCAAGCTCAGTTATAGTGTGATCCGACGAATTGGCTCCGAATACCACGAGGCGCTGTTTGCAGCCCACAATCGGCATGGGACACACCCTTTAGGTGAGAGTGCCACCAAAGATTTCATCCTTACGCACATCTTCCGCATCAGCCCATATTTGCTCAACCGCCCCGAAGATTTCTGGCGAGAAGTCTTACGCCTGCACTACCGCGGATCTGGCCTGCCGGATCTCCTCGCGGATCATGTATCTGCAATTCTGAGCGAAACCACGCTTGTAGATCTTCCGGTTGCCGAGTTGCTCTCTTCGAAGAGCTACATGGTGCGTGTCGTGCAAGATGCCTGGGAGCGCTTTCTGGGGCAGTACGGCGTCCACAGCTCTCGAAGCTCGGATGCAGAGCCGACAGAGGCGTTTCGCGCAATTGCTATTCCGTTTGAGCATCCGGATGTCCGGATGATCGTGGACACGATGTTTCTTGAGGCAACACTCCAGCCGGTAACCATCAAAGGCTCTCCCATTGGCATCCCGGATTGGGCCAAGGTGGGGCTCATCAGTGATCCCAATGCGCTTGCCGATCTCGTCCGTGATGGCGTGACGAGGATTTCCGGGGAGCTGCCTGGCATAGATTCTTCGCATCGTGACTGGGGCGATCTCGCGCGCCGATTGGGCGAGGTGATCTTCAGGTTCCATAGCTTGAACGCGAGCCTCGCAGATACCGTATTGAAACAAGTCCGGCAGTTGCAACATGAAGCAGATGAACGACTAAAAGCATGGATTTTGAAGCATTTCGCTGATCTGCCGTCCCTGCCTGCCGCGAAAGCGCCAGTCATGGTTCACCATGTGCCAAGGTTTCTCGCGCTACGCCGCAGCGCTGGCGAGGATCGCATTGCACTTCTTGTGTTCGATGGCCTCGCGATGGATCAGTGGATCCAGATCCGTGAGTATCTCACGGAGCGCGTTCCGGGATTTGCAGTAGAAGACGGTGCTTGCTTCGCCTGGCTTCCAACTCTCACATCGGTCTCCCGGCAGGCGCTTTTTTCCGGTTTGAAGCCACGAGAATTCGCGGGCTCCATCTCGACGACGTCTCAAGAGCCGTTGCTGTGGGAACGGTTCTGGCAGGAAAATGGTCTACGCAAGCCGGAGATCTACTATCAGAAGAGCCTCAAGCGGAATGCTCAACTGACTGAGTTGGAAGACGCTATTTCCCACCCGGCCACGAAGGTCGCCGGAATAGTCGTCGATATGGTCGACGAAATCGTCCACGGCGCGATGTTGGGCAAGCGAGGTATTGCCGGGCAGATCAGCGCTTGGTGCGACACCGGGTTCGTTGAGGAGCTATTCCTGATGCTCGCAAGGCACGGGTATCAGATCTACCTCACCGCTGACCACGGAAATGTCGAAGCGGAAGGGATTGGTCGGCTCAACCAAGGAGTTGTTTCGGAAGTAAGAGGTGAGAGGGTGCGGACATATCGCAGTGATGCCCTCGCTGAATCAGTGCCCGAGGGAATTGACGGCTTTCGTTTCGATATCGCTGGACTACCGTCCGACTTCTTGCCGCTATACGCCGGCACCCGGGGAGCATTCGTTCCGAAGGGAGACCAGATCGTCGCGCACGGTGGAATCTCCGTAGAGGAAGCGATCGTTCCATTCGTAAAAATAACAATCAAGAGATCTACTTGATGAAGTCGCCTGCACCTCAGATCGGATTTGACCGTTTCATCAAACTGGAATGGGCGGAAGCTGCGCTTCGCGTGAGGGCTGGCGTTTCAAATCTTGATGATCTTGCCAAAATTCTAGACGCATCTCACCCCGGTACTGCTGCGAAGAAAAAGACACGAACGGTGCTGAATCGGCTGTGGCTGGAGCCGCTGCGTTCAGACTTAGTCGAGTTCGCGGATCGCGGGGCCAAAATTTATCGGGATGGGCCGGATATCTCTGTTCCTGCCATGACTTGGGGGATGGCGTTGGCCACTTATCCATTTTTTGGGAAAGTGGCAGAGATAGTTGGCAGGCTCACCGCTCTGCAAGGCGAATGCACCTCCGCTGAAATCCACAGAAGAATGGCTGAAATCTATGGAGAACGCGAGGGAACGCGCCGCATGACGAACATGGTCCTTCAATCTCAAGCCAGTTGGGGTGCCATCGAGAGACTTGAGAATGGCAAAAGGATTATCCGCAAGAAATCAATCGATCTCCATGGCTCACCAGTCGCCGCTTGGCTGGCAGAAGCATGCTTGAGATACGCTGGTCGCAGCCTGCCAGTGGCAAGCCTCGACTCAAACCCAATGATATACCCGTTCGCGCTGGGAGGCTCCATCTCGTACCTTCTCTCGAAATCGTCCACCGTCGAGATGCGCGTCGACGGCACAGGTAATCAGGTTATTGGTCTGTCGAGTTGACCTTTCTATCCGACAACTTCTCATGCGAGTTCATTTTCGCGCTACGAGCCCGCGCCTGATCGCGCAGCCGGGCATAGTCCAGCATCGCCTGTTCCAGCGCCGCGCCGGGTGGCAGGCGCTGGATTTCATCGGCAAGCCGCGCCTGGAAGGCGCGGTCATAAGCCGCGACCGGCGGGCAGACGACGGACGGCCTAGAAGGTGCCGTCGCGCAGGCGGTCAGCGAGAGCGTCGCGATCACGAGGAGCGGAAGCGCCCGCTTCGAGCATCCGGTCCTTGGCATTGGAAGCATCCTTCTGGGATTTGAGTTCGGCCTCTCGGGCTTTCGCCGCCTCGGCGGCGGCGCCTGCCTTTCGGCCAGCGACGAAGATCGTCGCGGTGGCGACGACCACCGCGACGATGAGGGCCAGGGCGAACCAGCCGGTCACTTGTTCGCCCCGGTGATCCCGGCCCGCAGGGTGCCGAGGCCGAGCGCGGCAAGGATCTGGGTGAGCCAGTCGGAGCCGACATCGACGCCCGGTACATCGATGCCGACGCCCTTCTCGACGACGACCACCAGCACGAGCACGGCGGCGATGATGTAGGTGCGGTAGCCCGCACCGAACTGAAGAACGGCGTTCATGGAAATCTCCTTGGTTGGGTTGGATCAGGCCTCGTTGACGGAGAGGCTTCCGCTCGCAGCGAGAGGGATCGGGCGGACGTTCGCGGGCTGAGCGCGATAGGCTGGGCGGCGCACTGCGACGAGCCGGTTGCGCGACAGCCGGGTGATCGAGACGCGATCGGATTGATTGCCGCCGAGAACGTGGAAGGCCGAGGCGTCGTTGCCGACATAGAGGCCGACATGCCCGCCGCCCTTGCGCTTGAAGACGAGCACATCGCCGAGTGCAGCCGCGCCCTTCGGAACCGAGACGCCGAAGGAGGCCCATTCGAGCGCTGCCAGATAGAGGCGCGGCGGATTGCGCTCGGGGCGGCGTTCGATGTTGGCGCGGTGGGCGACAATCGCCATGAACAGGCCGCACCACGGGATCGCGTCGTGCCGATAGACGCCGGCATAGACGAGACCGAGACCGGCAGCTTCAAGTTCCTCTTGCCAGCCGATGATCTTCGGATTGTCGGCTTCGCCCGGCGCTTCGAGCGTGCCGTATTGCTTCAGCGCTTCGATGATCATGCGCGGACCAGACTCGGCTTCGAGCCATCGGTATTGGGCAGGCAGCATTGCGACCTCCTGAAACGACGAAGCCCGCCGGAGGGGCGGGCTTTCGGTCGGGTTACGGTTGGGGTTGATGGCGGCAGATCAGGCGTGTTTGCGCCCGTCCTCGTTGGCTTCGATCCGGTCGATGCGTTCCCGAAACTCGATCAGCGTCGCCTTTATCTGCGCGATGTCTGTGCGGGCTTCAGCGACGACCTTGCGGCCGGCGATGTCATTCGAGACATCCATCTTAATGGCCGTGATCTCCTTCGCATTGGCGGCAAGGGTTGCATCGATCAGCGTGAAACGCTGCGACAACCACCACGCGACGCGCACGAGAAAGACGATCAGGATCAAGAGTTCAGCGATGATCCCGCCAGCGACAAGCCAGGTGATCGTCAGAGTTTCCGGCGCGACAGTGACCGCCGCCGCAGCTATTGCAGGCATGGATTCGTCCTTTGCTTTTGGGGTTGGCCATTGGTGGCCCACGGGGCGCGCTGTGTGGCGAATTCGAATGCGGCTATGCCATCCCATGCGGCGGTGTGGCTTTCGCGCCGTGTGCGCGCCTGTGGCGTAGGCTGCGTCAGGGAGCGGTGTAGCCCTGTGCATCGAGATAGATGCTGGCTCCGCTGGTGATGGCAGCTGCGTTTAGTGCCGCATTGGCGCTGGAGCGAAGAGGTGTGGGAAAGTCGATGTCCCACGGCGTTGTCATGTTTGCGGGCAGCCAGATGCGCCAAATCACCGTGGAGCCGTCCTTGACGACAAACTCGGTGGCGACTGCGTTGGTGTTGATCAGCTGGATCGAAGTGATGTAGCGCCTGATCCCCGCACCGGCGGCGGCGGCGATCACGATATCCGCCGTGTTGGCTATCGTGCCGGCTGGCGCATAGCTCCAATCTGCCTCGGGGATTGAAAACGGCTTGTTGACGAGCGCGCCGATCATCGTCGCCATTAGGTGCACGAGATCGCCGGTCGCGGACATCGCTGCCTGGTTGGCGTTGGCAGCACGTGCGCCGATACCGACCGGGTTGCCCGCTGCTGCATCCTGCGCCACACCGCCGGTCACGGTGACTGCCGAGACGGCGTTGGTGACCAGGACCGGTGCGGCGTCCATTTGGTCAACCCGTCCGAAACCACCGATGGACTCGGTGATGAGGCGCGTGAACTCCATCACGCGGATGAAGTGAAACCGGAAGTCGGTGCGAGGCAGAACCGCGCCGCCGCAGTTCGTCGTGCCGATATCGGCTCCACTCGGTGCCGCGCCGATAGGTTCGAGAACGAGCGCGGTCGATGCGACGTCTCGCACGCGATAGGACCCGTCGATCCCAAGATCGGCGCCGGATACAGCGTCGCGCGCACCATGCAGATTGAGGTACTGGCCGATCTGCAGACCCGACCATGCTGCCGAGCCGGTGACGGTCAGCACATTTGCGCTTCGCGCAATGGATTGAGCGACCTGGCCGATGGGCGCGCCGAAGACGCCGCCATTCACCCGGATGACGACACCGCCATAGGAAGTCGCCGTCGCGGACGCGCCCAGAACGATCGTGATCGTCATAGCGTTGGGAACGCTGGCGACGGCAGTCGGGGTTGCCAGATTGGTGAAGTTCACCTGATCGCGGATGCCATAGACCGTGACGAAATCGGCAACCGTCAATCCATGTGGTTGGTCGAACGTGATCGTCGCCGTTGCCGAACCAGCCTTGGCCGCCGAGACGATCTTGCCGACGGGGCGCGAAAGAGAACGGTGGTTCTTCGATCGCAGGCGAAGCTTGTAATCCCGGGCCGGATTGGGAACGACCTGCGAGCGTTTGAACATTGCCGAGATTGCGCCCGCACTGTCGATTGGCGAGCCGCTGAACGTCACCTTTTCGAGTTGCGGCATGATCTCGAAGAGGCCCTGTGGCGCGAAGGCATAAGCGCCGGCTGCGTTTACAAGCTGCGTCGCCGCGGTCGAGACCGAGAAGGCTGCCGCGTGATTGCCTGCGATCGTGCCGGAAGGCAGCGCATCGCCACCCTCCGAGCGGACATAGTAGCTCTCGCTCGTCGCCGTCGTGCCCTCGAAGATGAGGCTCGATCCGTTGCGGGCATAGCCCAGCGGATCGGCCTTGCTGACCGAACCGCTGGTGAACGGACCGGCCGTTACCGCGGGGATCGTGCCCTGCGGGCCGGCAATGGCGGTGAAGCTCGTCGGTGTCGGAGTTGTTGCGACCGTCAGGCAGGAATAGTTCAAACGGCTGTCGCTGACGCCGCCGATTGACACCTTCTCGCCGATCTTCAGAACATGCGGCGCAGTAGTCGTGACGGAGAGCGTCGTCGTTGCCTGGGAGATCGAGGCGATGGCGACCGGGATTGCCGGCGTCAAGGGAATGGCGCCCGGCCAGTCATCGGTCGAGACCAGTTCGAAGGCGAATTCCTGACCGTTGATCCGCTGCGAAAGCGAGATGCCGGCGGCAACGCGCACCGGCACAACGAAGCGATCGAGCGTTTCGATGATGGTTTCGGTTGCCTCGGTGAGCGGATCCTTGGAGATCACGAGGTAGCTCTCCATCTTGCGGTCGTGTCGAATGCCTCGAAGGCGTCACGAAACTTCGTTGGCGCGCCGAGAATGCTGACCATAGGTGCGAACCTGCCGTCTTGATCCTGCAAGGCAGCGCCTCGGACATGGCCCGCAATACCGCCAGGCACGTCTGCGACGCCGCCTGGCGCGCTCGGCCAAAGCAGATCCTTTTTCATGGAATTCTCCTGGATGTTCGGAATTGGGGTCACGAGGTCGGGGCGGTGAAGGCGAGCGCGTAGAGCACGACGCGCACCTTGCCACCGGTGAAGTTGCCGCCAGCCGCGGTGACGCGGATCGGCGTGTTGGCGTAGAAGGCCGAAGGCCCAATCACGCCGATGTTGTTCGAGCCGAGCGCGATGCCGAGCGAACCGCCGAACTGGCTGGTGTTGCCGGCAACGCCGACGCCGTAGGAGGTCGCGCCGGTGATCGCCTGCGTGGTTCGCGAGGCGACCGCCAGCACGATCATGCGGTCGGCGATCACGGCGGTGGTGGCATCGACGAAGGCGCCGGTGAGCGTCAGTTCCTGTTCAAGCGCCACAAGCCGGATCGCGCCGCCGTTCGCGGTGCCGACGATCCGGTCGCGCCATGCGCCATCGGTCCAGACGACGGTGAGGCGCTCGTCCTCGACTTGGGCGCGCCAGCCGACGACGGGCACAAAGAAGGCCCATGCGCCCTCGCGCCAGAAGGCGATCTTGTCGGTCTGGCCCGCCCAGACGCCGGTTGCGCCGGCTGGCACGATCCAGCGCTCGCCATTGGCCGGGCTTCCCGGCGGCGTCGCCAACGCCCGGCTCTTGACGCTGGTTTGCACCAGGGCGTCGAGGCGCAGCAGCGCATCGTTATGGGCAATCTCCTTCTGCGCCTGCCCTTGCGCAAGCGTGGGCAGGCCGAGGTTAGGCGTCGGCATTGGCGTGTTCCTTCAGATGATGGCGGAGCCCGGCCAGCCGCGCCCGACGGAGGCGGAGAGCTGATAGACGCGAACCGAGACCGAGCTTTGCGCCGATCCGAAATCCGCAATCTGCTGGGCGGCGGAATAGCTGGCGGTCGGCGTGGTCGCGGGAAAGGTGCGGACGACGATCGCGCTGTTCATCACATCGACCTCGTACCGCTCGCTTTCCTCGTTCAGCGGAACATCGACGCCATCAGCCCAGACGCCGCCGAAGCGGGTGCGCCGAACCCAAGTGATAGTGAGATCGCCGCCGCCATTGCGCGCGCCCGCGATCTGGACCGGAGACCACGGCATTCGGCCGACGGCCTTTGTGGCGAAGGTCGTCTGCTGCCAGGCGGGATCGGCGATATCGAGCGCCTGCGGTCCCCATCGATAGAAGCGGGCCGCGAGGCGTTCGGCGGGCTTGCCGTCGATCTTGGCGACAGCTTCGTTCAACAGAACCACAGGTGCGCCGAGGGCCAGCGGCGAGCGGATGGCATGTTCGGTGCCGAGGCGTCCGCGCAGCAGCTTCGTCAGCCGATAGGTCTGCGATCCGGTCAGGACCGCATCGGCGAACTGGACGATCTCCCAATCGCCGTCGGGCATGCCGAGCGCCAGGCTGTTCGTGCCACCGCTCAGGATTGTTTCGGGCGTGGCGCTTTCCAGTTCCCCGGCATAGAGTTTCACCTCGAGGACTGAGCCTTCGTCCCAATACTCCGTCGGCCCTGAGGAAAGTGGCTGGATGGTTTCGCCAACGGTGGCCCGAACGGCGAGCGTTGTATCGAGCACGAAATCGGACCCGGTGGCGCTGTCCATCACGACGACGCCGCCCCAAGGAGAAGCCGATGCCGCGGCATAGGGCGAGAAGCCGTCGTCAGTGTCGCGCAGCAGCGGCAGGTCCATCAGCCGCAACACCGCTGCGCCATAGATCGGCGGCGGTGTCAGAGTCGGCGGGGCGATGCCGTTCAGCGGCGGCGCATAGATCGCCGCTTCGGCTCGCACCGCTTCGGCTTCGCGCGCGCCCTTGTCGAGCACGCGCGTCAGCCGGAACGACCGCGCCCTGCCGTTGATGACGAGATCGATCACGTCGCCTGGATCGAGCGCGATGCGCGAAGGCGGCAGCGTCAGTTGCGCGGTCTCGCGGGCAACCCAAGCCTCGACCAGCGCGCGATCGGCAATCGATTGCGCCTGAACCTGATCCATCACCAGCGCGAGCCGCAGATCGCTCTTGCGCTCGGAATACCCGGCAAGCCGCGTCGCCGAGACTGCACCGGATTTATATTCGTCCACGGCGTCGGTGAAGCCGACCGCGACCTCGTTCGGCAGTTCGGTTTCCTGGCCGCGCGTCAGCGTGATCTCTTCGCCCTGATCGGGAACAGCGAGTTCGGGCAAGGTCAGCGTTGCGACCGAAGACCGTCCGCGCGGCACGAAGCGGATCACGCCGTCGGTTTCGACCGCATCGAAGGAATAGGCGGACGCCAGCGCTTCGATCTCGGCGCGTGGGCTCATCGGCCGGTCGCGCAGATATCCGGTGACGACGCCGACCAATGCCGACACATCGTAAGCGGTAAAGCCGACGCGCCGGCAGCGTTCGGCGACGAGCGCCGCCAGATCGGCGAGGCCGACCTTTCCGTTCAACCAATGGCCGAGCGGATAGAGATCACCATCCGACCAGAGATCGCCCCGGCCCGGCCAGGCGGGATAGGGCCGTGCGTCCCATGTCCAGATGCCGAAGGCCTCGATCATACGGCCGCTATAGACGCCGGAAGTCGGGTTATTGGCACCTGAAGGCGCCCAATAGGCGAGAACCGCTTCAAGCGCGCGGCGTTGGATCAGATCGTCGCGCGTGCCCTTCGAGAAGTAGGGCAGGAAGCTCTCGGACGACTTCGGATCATAGAAGACGTTGGGCTGGTTCGCGCCCTTGTCGGCCGAGGGCACGCCGAGTTCGCAGAACCAGATCGGCTTCATCTGCGCCAGCCACGCCGTCGGCGATCCGCTTTCGACTCCGCCCGGGCGGTCGTAATGCCGGTTCAGCCACCAGTTCCGCAGATCCTTTGAGCGGAACACCCATGGCTTGCCATAGGCGCCGTCGGTGATTGTGGTGCGGGTCTGATTGTTGCGGGCGGTGTCGCTGGCATAGAACCAGCTGAAGAACTCGCCGCCTTCGATGTTCGATTGCAGATAGGCGCGATCATAGATCGAGGGCGCGCCTGAGATGCGGTCGAGGTGGCCGGTGCCGTCGCGCCAGTCGGCGAGCGGCGCATACCAGTCGATCCCGACGAAATCGATATTGCTGTCGGCCCAGAGCGGATCGAGATGGAAAAAGACATCATTCGATCCGTCGGCGGGCCGATAGCCGTTGTAGTCCGACCAGTCGGCGGCGTAGCTCACTTTCACACCGCCCCCGAGAATGCCCTTCACATCGGCGGCGAGGGTCTTCAGCCGGGCGACGGCAGGGAAGTTCGTGGCGCTGTCGCGCACCGAACAGAGCGCGCGGAATTCCGATCCGATCAGGAAGGCGTCGATGGTTCCAGCATCGATCGCGTTCACCGCCGCGCAGAGCTTGGCATAGTGAAGGATAAACCGGCGCAAGCCCCATTCGACCGGGCCGGAATAGCTGGTCGTCACCGCATCGGTGCTGGCGTTGACCGAGACCGAAACGTGTGACGCGAGGCAGGCGCCGAAGAAGGCCGCAACCTGCGTTCCCGCCGCCGCCGTCTTGTCCACCGTGCCGGATTGGCCAGCGGCGGGATGGCAAGTGATCCGCCCGCGCCAGGGATAGACGGGCTGGCCGGTGCCGCCATAGGGGTTCGGGAGCGCGTTCCCGGCGGGCACGTCCATGAACACGAACGGATAGAAGACGACGGCATAACCGCGGGCTTTCAGATCGCGAACGGCACGAACGACGGTATCGTCCGACGGCGTGCCGCCATAGGCGGGCTTACCCGCGCTGAGCGACATCACGAGCGCGCCGGAGCGGGCTAGGCCGTGAACCATCCAGGCGTCGGGCGTCGTTGCTTTGTTGGCGACCTCGACTTTCGGGCGGATCGTGCAGGAGCCGCAGCGCAGATCGTCGCCGAACCAGCCGACCACCAGAAACACCGTATCGACGTTCGGCAGAGAGGCTTTCAAATCATCGAGCGCCACCGACCAGTCTGAGGTCGAGCGCCCGGCGCTGTCGTTCTCGGGTGTCGTTGAGCCGCCGCCGAGATCGCGCTTCTGGACCTTCGTGTCATAGGCACGCTCGCCCGCGCCCGGGATCATGGTCACCGCGCGCGCGATGGTCTCAAGGCTGTCGCCCGCCGTGGAAGACACGCGCCGGAACACCTCGAAGGTCAGCTGCGGCAGGCGGTTGCCGAACTTTTCCAGCGCGAGATTGTCGAAGACCACATAGGCGGTGCCGCGATAGGCGGGCGCATTACCGGTGCCTTCGACGCCTTCGATCAGCGGATCGGGCGACTGGCTCGTGGTGCCGCGATACACCCGCATGGTGATGCCCGCGAGCGAGAGCGGCTTGCCGTCGGCCCAGATGCGGCCGATCCGGTCGATCGGCCCCTCGCAGAGCCCGACAGCGAAGTTCGCGAAGTAGGAATAGGTGGTGGACGTGACTGATCCGCCGCCGCCACCGCCACCCTTGCCGCCGCCGGAGCGCTGCGTCGTCGTGGTCGCTACTTCCTTGAACTTCGTCGCCCAGATGATCTGGCCCGCGATCCGCACCCGCCCAGCAATCTCGGGGATCGCCGCGCCCTCGGTTGAGGCCTGAACCTGCAAGCTGTCGAGGCGCGGCCCTTCCTGCGTCGTGTTGCCCATCGACGGGCCGAACAAGCGGTTGTCGATGAAGCTACCGACAGCGGTTGCCGCCGCTGCTGCCGCGATCTGGACAAACGCCGAGGCGCCCGCCGTCAGCGCGGAGGCTGCGGCAGTGAGGAGAAGGACGGCCATGGGGCTAGCTTTTCCGGGAGAGGGCGTGTATATAGAAACGCAATACAAGGAGTTGCGACATGGTTGATCTGGCCCAAAAGCGGGATGTGGCGGTTTCGATGCGATTCCGGGACGACGACCTCGGCATCATCGACCGCGGCGCGGAACTGAGCGGACTTTCCCGAACGGAGTTCATGCGCCGGGCGGCGCTGCACGACGCCCAGATCGCCATTCTCAACGAGACCGTGGTGCGGCTGGCACCGGAGGCTTATCTGCAGTTCGTCGCCGCCATTGACGCGCCGGTTGCCGCGATCCCTGCCAAGATGCTTGAACGGCTTTCGCGTAAGGCACCGTGGGGCGAAGCGTCCAAGGGATGATTTCGCCGCCCGAACCTCTCAATGCCGACCACGATCTGTCAGCGTTCGATTGCGGTAAATCCGCTCTGAACGACTGGCTGCGCACCTATGCGCTTGCCAATCAGGCCAAGGGCTTCACCCGCGTGATGGTCATCCGGGAGAACAAGCGGGTGATCGGCTTCTACGGACTTGCACCGACGGCGGTTCCGCCCTCGATCCTGTCCCGCAAGGTGCGCACCGGCCGACCGCCTGATCCGGTTCCCTGCATTCTGTTCGGCCAGCTTGCCGTTGATACTGCTTACGCGGGCAAGGGTGTGGGCAGCGCTCTTCTCCGTCACGCGCTGGAGCGTTGCGTTGCGGCGGCGGAGACAATCGGCGGGCGGGCAGTCATTGTTCGAGCGATCGACGGCGAGGCGGAGGAGTTCTGGAAGTCTTGCGGCTTCATGCCGTCGAGTTCGGATTCCTCAACACTGTTTCGGTCAATCGACGATATCGCCGCGTGGCTTGCGCAGACCGCATCGGACTAGCCGACTTTTCTCAGATCTCGGGAAAGCGGAATGCGAAGCGCAGGCGATTGCGCCACCACGGCACGAGCGAGACCTCCGCCACCGGGTGGGACTCGATGGCGTGGATCATGCGATTGGGCGCGACGAGGATCGAGCAATGTTTCGCGGGCGCGTTGTCGTTGATGGCGAAGAGCAGGAGATCGCCGGGATCGAACGCATCGAGCGCCAACGGGATCATGTGGCGGCCGGCGGCATCGGCCAGAGTCTCCTCGCGCAGCGTCTCAGCCCAATCACGCGAATAGGCGGGCGGGTGTTCGGGATCGGCGCCATAGACCGCGCGCCAGACCCCGCGCACGAGGCCTAGGCAATCGCAGCCGATCCCCTTGAGCGCCGCCTGATGGTGATAGGGCGTGCCGATCCATGAGCGCGCCTCGGCGATGATCTTGTCGCGGATTGTCATGTGATCTTGCCGCCGTCGTTCCCGGCGCCCTGGTTCGGATAGGACATCGCGAAATCGGTGCCCGGCATGTGTGGGAAGCCGCCGAAGTTGACCGTGTTGGCGAAGCGATCCCGGCAGGTGGCAAAGGTGCGGTCGCAACCCGCTGTGGCGCTGAACGTGTCGCCGACCAACACCGGTGCGCCCATCGGCAGGGCGATGGCGATCCGCGAAACCCCGGCGCTGGAGGAATGCGCCTTGATCTCCACCGCAAGGCCGTTGTTCACGCCGGAAGTCCAGACCAGCTTGCCGCGCGTGAGTACGCCCGATGCGACACCGGAAAGGCCGGAGCCGAGAAATTCAAAAGCATCGAGGACCTGCATCACCGCGCCAGTGCCGTTGCGCCCGGCCGCGTTGAGATCGATCCCGCACCGCAGGTCGCCCAAGTCCCAGGCGCAGGAGCGCTGGAAGATGCGGCCTGCCGGCTGATCGAGCTTGGCGGCAAGGCCGCGCAATTCGGCGGAGAAGGCGAGCTTCCCGCGCGCGACCTGTCCGAGATTGCCAGCGCGCAGGATCACGCGCTGGGCCACGTCTGCCCAATTGACCAGATAGATCGTGACGGCGGCATCGTCGTAGCGCCCGCCATGGAGATCGTCCTCGGTGAGCGCATCGGAGGACAGCGCGCCTTGCACATCGAGGTTTGAAACGGCCAGGCCAAGTTGGCCTTCGATGGCCGTCGCGGTGAATCCAGACGCCGCCTTGTAGGTGACGGCATCGAAGACGAGATCGCGGTCGAAATCGGTAAAGCCCATCACCACGCCGTCGCGGCGATCCACCCGCCAGCAGCGGCACAGCGTCGTGAGCCCGCCCGCAACATGGGTTGCGAGCGCGGGAGGCAGGGTTTTCATTCGAGGACTTCCACCAGGTCGATGTTGTTGACGATCTGCAAATCCCAGGCGTTCGCCTGAACCGGCAAGCTGTCGGTGTCGAAGCGGACGGGAACGTCGAACTGGAACGAGGAAGTCGGCGCAGAGCCCGGCGCCGAGGCAAAAGTGATCCGGCCCGTCAGCGTATCGATCGCGGCAGGCGTGACCGGGCTTCCGGCGATCTTGACCGTGACCGATCCGGCAACCGGCTTGGTGATCGTGCGGACGTGCTCATAGCCTGAGCGGTTGTAGCGCTTGACGATCTGCCAGACGGTCGGAGTGATCTGCACCATCGCCTGATCGACGGCATCGAAATCGTTCCAGTCCTTGAAGCGGAACGAATAGGCCCGACCTTTCACGACATGGAAATGCGCGATCACCGCCGCCATGTCGGCGCGGCTGCGGATGCCGGTCGAAATGTTCCAGCGGCCTCGGGCTTGTGACCAGTTGACGTTGCGCTGCTCCGCGCCCGAGGCGAGCGTGACGATCTGGGTCGAAAAGCCCGGCCCGCCGGTCGCGCCACGCCCGACCGATCCGGGGAAGGCGATATCGAGAAACGGTTGCGGCATTACATCCCTCGCATGCCGGAGCGGACGGCGCGGGCGAGCCCTGCCGCGATCTGGGTGCGGCTGGCGTCGAAGGCGGTCGGGTTCGGCGTCTGGATCGTGACGTTGACGACCGCGCCGCTGGATCGCGGATCGCCGCGTTCATAGGCGCGCGCCTCCTTGCGGTTCAGCACGCGCTCGCCGCGTTGCAGGATCGCCGGCACCTCGTCGGGCTTGAGATAGGCGCCGTCATGGAAACGCGGCGCCGCGGCGAAGACGCCTGCCGGAACCATGCGGCCGACGCCGCCCGCGCCGACCAGCCCGCCCTCGTGGAATAGCCTCGAGAAGATGCTGCCGAGGATGCCGCTCCCTTGACCGAAGGTCGGCAGGTTTGAACCGAAAAGCAGGTTCTTCAGGGGATTGAGCAGAGCGAGCTTGATCATCTCGCGGTTCAGATCCTGAAGCGCGAGGCGTCCCGCATCGGCCCATGATTTCCAGTCGAGTTTGCCCTGCGCGAGCACATCGGCGAAGCGATCGAGCGCGGACCCGACGGCGGACTCGATGGCGCGGTAGGCGGCATCCTGCCGCTGAAGCTCTTGCGTCAGGCGTTCGATCTTGCCGGCATTCTCGACGATGACGCGGCCTTCTTCGCTCGCAAGATCGATCCCGCGCGACCGCAAGCCCTGCTCGGCGCGCAGCTGGGCGATGATGACGGAACGCTCGGAAGCGCTTTGGCCGATCAGCCCGATCTGCCGTTGCAAAAGGGTGATCTCGTCCTTCTGATCTTCCAGCGCCTGGCGACCGGCAAGTTGGCGATTGAGTTCGTCGATGCGCCGGGCATTCCCGATGGCGGATTGCCCTTCCGGGCTTGCCGCATCGATCCCGCGCTGGCGCAATTGCTGGATCGCGCGAAGGGTTGCCAATTCCTCGGAGCGCTTGGCGACGGATGCGCCGACAAGGGCGACCTGCCGTTCCAGCAGGGTGATCTCGTCGCGCTGGTCGCGCAGCTGTTCCTGGCCGCGCAGCGTCCGGTTCAGGCCTTCGATCTGGCGGGCAGACTCGATATAGGCCCGCGCTTCTTCGCTCGCGAGATCGACGCCGCGGCGCCGCAGTTCCTGTTCGGCGCGCATGACGGCCAGCGCATCGCCGCGCGCTGCGACGGTCTGGTTGATCAGCGCAACCTGCCGCGTGAGAAGTTCGATCTCGCGGCGGCGATCCTCATTCGCCGAAAGGGTCTGCGCGCGTTCCTGCTCGACGAAGAGCCGACCATAGGCTTCGCGCATCCGCTCGATGATGCGGGTGAGGGTTTCCTTCGCTTCGCCCTCGGCCAGCGCCTGGGCTGTCAGGAGCGGGCGAAGCGCCTGCTCCACCTGCATAACCTGCTGGGCCTTAGCCGAAGCCAGCGAGCCAGCTGCGACCGCTTCGTTGACGCGCTTCTGCGCGGACGCTTCCGCCGTCAGATCGGCAACCTGCTTTCCCGCTTGCGCCGCCTGCTCGGCGATGCGTTCGCGCAGCGCCTGGCGGGCGCGGGCTTCGGCATCGATGCCTTCGCGCGCCTGATCGATCAAGCCGGTCTTGCGGGCTTCCGCGCGCTCGGCCGCCGAGGCGCTTTCGAGATAGGCGTTCGCCAGCGCCAGCGTCGAACGGATCGACACTTCCGTGACAGAGGATTGCGTGACGACGGCTTGCGTCGCCGCATCGACCGCCGGTCGGAAGCGCGCCAGTTCAGCCGTCACGCGCCGATAGGCGGCTTCGACCTCCGCGACATCGTTGAGCTTCGAGCGCGTCAGCGGATCATCGAGCGCCGCGCGCAAGTTTGCTTGTTCACGCCGCAGGCGTTCGAGGTCGCGCGCGCCTGGGATGATATCGCGGGCGGCTTCACCCGCTCGAACCGAAAGCTGGTTCGCCCGGGCTTCCGCCGCAAGCTGCGCGGCGCGGCGCTGCTGATCGGCAAGCTGGGCTTCGATCTCGGCAATGCGGCGCTCGACCTGCGGCAGCATCAGCGGCACGACATTGCCGCGGATGTTTTCGCGCAGCCGATCCCGCTGCCATTTCAGGAGATCGAGTTCTTCGGATGGATTGCGGCCATCGACGGCGCGATCCACCGCCTTGCCGATGGCGTCGAAGGCGTTCGAGGCCTGGCGGGCGACATAGTTCCAAGCGCGGCCAAAGGCGTTGGTCGCCTGTTCGGCATCGGCGAGCGCAGGCACGAGCGCGTTCAGCAGAACCCGCTGCGCCTCGGTGCGATTGTTCTGATCAACCAGCGTGCGGATATACTGCCGCGTCCGGTCGTCAAGGAAGGCGAGCCGGGAATTGAGTTCGTCGGCACCGCGCACCGGGTCGGCCAAAGCGGTTGCAAGCTGTTCGGCGCCGGCCTTGGTTTCGACGCCCATCGTGACCGCAAAGTTGCGAGCGATGCCGATGGCGCGGCCCATTTCCTCGGCGCCAATCTTGCCGGTGCGCAGGAAGGCCACTTCCATTTCGCGGGCGGCGGTGACCGAGACCTTGCCGGTTTCCGCGGCACTATGGGCGACCCGCTCAAGTTCGACGGCGGTTGCGCCCGAGGCGCGTCCCGCGCCCATGAGAGCGGTCGTGACCGCGCGCGTCGAAGCATCGTTCGCGACCCATGCCGCGGTCAGGCCGACGGCTGCGACGCCGACACCGGCAACGATTCCGCCGACCACGCCGAGTGCCGAACCGAAAGCGGCAATCGCTCCCCGCAAGCCGCCGAAGGCCTGCGTCACCTGACCGCCCTGCTGCATGAGGATGGTCATCGGCGACATGCCGGTGGACATCGACGCCACCACGTCGTTGAACGTGTATTGCAGCGTCAGAAGCTGGTTGCGGGTGAGGCCGGTTGCGCTGCCCACACCCTTGATCGCCTGCGATGTCTGGTCGAAGCGCTGCCTCGCCAGCGCCTGCGCGGCGGTATGTTCAGCCGAGGTGATTGCGCCACGCTTGGCGAGCGTGGCGTATTCGGCGAGTGCCTGGTTGAGGCGGGCCTGCGCCGCACCGAGGGGATCGATCGCGGCGCGCAGCGCATTCGCTCGTGCTGCGAAGCTTTCCGCCTCCCGTGCCGCTTCCTCGAAGACGCCGGCGGAGTCGCGGGCGGATTTCGGGATCGGGCGGTCAACGTTCAGAACAGTGTTGAACCGCTTCTGCGAGGCGTCGGCTTCGCCCGCCATACGCGCCGCTTCTGCCAGGCGCTTGAGCCGTGCAACCTCGCGGTCGGTCGCGGCGCCGGAACGGTCCATCGCCTTTTCGACAGAGCCAAAGGCCGCTTGCCCGGATTGCCCGACTTCCTCGAAGGCGCGCTTGATCTCCGCCTTCCCCTCAACGCCGAGGCGGATGGAGACATTCGTGGCGCTCATGATGGATCAGCGTTCCGGCGATAGGCGTTGACGACGATGGGTTCGATCTCGGGCAGGACATCGACGAGAAGCGGGTTCAGCGCGCCCATGGCGTGGGCTAGCATCAGGATCGCGCCGAAGTCGAGCGCATAGACGCCGCCCATCACCGCTCGAACCTGTCCGGCCGAACGGCGGATTACCGCCCAGGCGAGCAAGCCTTCGGAAGTCTCGGGCTCGTGCTCGTCATAGGGACAGCCCGCACAGCGAAGAGGACAGGCAGCGCAATAGCTTTCGCCGCCGTCGAAGTGCCATTCGGCCAGGGCGATCAGACGTTTTTTTCGTCGAGCCTCGTTAGTGCCGGGCCAACGTAGAGGCGGTCGATGGCATCGAAGGCAGGCCAGAGTTCGAGCAACTGCTCGATTGCTTGCCTGTCGGGATCAACCGGCTTGCCCTTGGCATCGCCGATCCCCTCCCAGGCGACAATGCCGGTCTGGGCGAGCGCGCGGGTGAAGGCCGCGCCCGCCTCGATCGTGGCCTGTCCGCCACCAGCCTTCAGCGCTTCGCCCGCAGCGCCGCGCGCGATCAGCATTGCGGCGACAGAAACTGGCCGAAACTGGATGCGCACGCCGGGCAGCACATCGAGCCAGAAGGGTTCGGCGGACACGGGTTCGAGCTTGAGCATTGTGGCTCCTTGGTTTGGATGGCGGGTTGCGGGGAAGGAAAGGTCAGTAGGAGGCCACGTCGTTGGTCAGAACGACGGTGCAGGTCTTGGTCAGGACCGGATCGAGCGCGGCCTGCCAGGCGAAGGGCATCTGAATGCCGCCCGGCCCCTGAATCTGCCGGTTGCCGCGCGGCAGGAACACGCGATGCGCGGTGAAGAGCAGCGAGCGGCTGGCGTCGATGGTCCAGCCGAAGGCGATCTCGCAGGGCGTGCGGGCGGTGGCCTGATCGAGCAGGCTCGTGTCCTGAAACCGCGCATTGAGATTGCCCGAGCATTTGACGATACCGGGATCGATATCGGCAATGCGCCCGTCGGAGCGGATGACCTCGATCTTTTCGAGGTTGTTCGAATACATCAGTTCCGCCGAGACAATGTTGCCGAGCACCGCGCCGTTGCGGGTGATCGATCCCTGAAACTGGCTGAAGCGCTCAACATCGAGCGCGGTCGGCGTGCCTGCGCCGGTGGTGATAGCCGTCGCCTCGCCCTGTGCGATCACGTTGACGGTTGCGGACAGAAGCCCGGATCGCTGCGCCTGGATCGAAAGGCTGTTCGCCCGCGCGCCGTAGTTCATGCCGAAGAAGGGCACGTCGGGAAGGCCGACCTCGATGGACATCGATGGCAGGTTCTGCGTGCTGGAGACGAAGGTGTGGCCGTTCGCCCCGCCGGTGAGCGTCGCGCCCGAGACCGTGCCATTCGAGGCAGGCGTGGTGGACGAGGCTATCGTGAAGCTGTTGCCGCCAAGACCGAGCGTATCGTGCGTGATCGTCAGCGTGTTGCCACCGGTCTGGGCATAGGTCGCCGCCGCGACTGCTGGCACGACGCTGGCGTTGAGGGCGGTCACGGCATTGGTCAGCGTCGCGCCGAGATTGGCCCCGATCTGGATCTGATTGCCAGTTGGCGCGGCGGAAACGAAGGTGAAGGCGGTTCCGGCGATCGTGACCGTCGCGTTCGCCACGGGCTGGGCGGAGAACAGGATCGAGCCCTTGGCCGCCACCGACGCGGAGGTCGTCGGATTGCCGAACAGCGCCTTCAGCCAGAAGCCGATGTTGCGGTGATCCATGGGCACGACGATGTCGCTTTCGTTCGACACCACGTCATAAGCCGGCGTCAGCGGATCGCGCCCATAGCCGAGCAGATCGCTTTCGATCAGGGATTGCTCTTCGCCAAGATTGGCCGAGACGAAAGGCAGCTTGCGAAAGCCCGTGCCGGGCGTGACGCCATAGGTGGCTTCAAACACCGCAGCCATGACGGCGTTTGCGCCGCGTGCGCGTGCCATGGGAATACTCCTGTCGTTGTTGGTTCAGTTCAAAGGATCGGTCGTCGCGTAGACGGCGAGGATCGCGAGATCGGCAAAGCGTCCGGGCAAGGCGCCGAGCGCTTCGATATCGTCCGTCACCGGCGCTTCTGCTTCGATCCAGTCGCAGAGCCCGCCGAGCGTCCTGTTCGCCATCACCGCCGCGCCGATCGCGCCGATCATGGCGTCCACCACCTGCTCGCGGGTGAGGGTCGCGCTTTCGTAAGCGGCGATCTCAAGCAGGATGTGGTGCGAATAAAGATAGGTCAGCGGCGAGAGGCTGACCTCCGGTTCGCCCGGATCGCCGTCGCGGATCACGACCAGCCCGCCGGGCGGAATGCGTTCGGCCTTGGCCAGATTGCGCTTCACTTCCGCGCCCGGCAGGGCAGCGGCGACAAGCGCCTTCACCGCCGCGATGACGGTTTCGCGTTTCGAAGCCATGGATGACAAGCCTTCAGGATTGCGGCCAGTGCCGCGCGATCAGCGATGGTACGCGCGCGGCTTGCCGCTTGGCGGCGCTCTCGACATCGAGGCGTTTCTTCAGAGCGACCTGTGGAACCAGAATGAACACGATCACGCTGGCCTGTCCGGTCTTGCGGCGATTGCGGGCGGCGAGACCGCGCGTGTTGATCCGGGCATCATCCGCGACCAGCAGCGAAGGACGGCCACGGCGATAAACGAACCGCAGTTTCAGACCGGTTCGCCGTTGCCAGCCTTCCGGCGTGATCTTTTCGCGCGAGCCAACGGCACTCCGTCCGCTCTTGCCGGCGGCAGCGGTCGGGATCGCCAGGAACAGCCCGCGTGTCGAACGGATTACCACGCCACGGTCAAAGGCATCGACGATCTTCGGCGCCCGCGACCAGACATAGGCGGCGGCTTCGGCGCTCTCGCCCACCTCGGGGAAGGTCTTTCCCCGCCATGTCCGAGACAGCCGTTCTCCGAGCCCGGCCGCGACGACATCTTCGCGGAGATCCTGCTTCAGGCCATTGGCGGCGTCGCGTATCCCCGACGTGACAGCGCGTTCGATATCCTTTTCGGTCTCAGCAAGGGCTTTGCCGAGATCGGGACGCTGGATGGTGAAGCGCATACTACCTTCTCGAAGGTGTGGACCGATGGGCTGCGCGTAGCGCACCTAAGCCTCAGCAACAGACAGCAAGACGATTCTCATGATAATGAAATGCCTGATCTGCGCTCACGACGACGGTTGAAAACAATGCTTGCGGGAAAACCTGTTCGTCTTTCTCCTGCTGGAGACCTTGAACAAGGTATTTGGCACGAAGGTTTTGTAAAGGTTCGGCTCGGTCACAGTGACCGAGGCACTGTGATCATCCCCGATATGATCTTCGCAAAATCAGGGCCGTGGCGATTCTTTCAACCTAGTTTTTTCGGGCCATGCATCATTGGCTTCAACGTTGAGCCGGGTCGACACATTGCGGAATTCAGCGCGGATGTTGGCCGTCCTCGTTCGACGATGCCAACCCGCTTGATCGTACGCATTCATTCGGATGCGCACGTGATGGCTTATCCCGACGGGGCTCAACTATACGCATGTCAAATAAAGGGCCCAAAGCATCTTGCACCGTGCAGCTCAGGCCGATGTAAGCGCATGGCGAACGGTGATTTCGCTGTCCAGCTTTTTCATCATACGAACAAAGATGCCTATTTCAGCATCCGCGCCTCGCAAGAATTCTGGGCGTCATCTTGGAACCTGCAGGGAACACGACGCCTGAAGAATGTGGCCTACGTCTATCTGACCAGCCTCGCTAAAATTGAACACCCTGAGGATCTCAACCGGATTGCAATGGCATCTGATGGAATTCTTAAATTTCAGACGACGTCAAATCGTCCTATCGAAGAAATTCTTGAGATACAGGTCTACAGAGAAAGCACAACGGGGCGTACGAATTCGCTAGAGGTAGCCGTTCCAACTCGTCTGCTAGCACCACCTCACTTGTACTATCATCCATTTGTTTCTTCTGAGCCAGCATACTACGAAATCGTCGGTCCAGAAATTTTCCGTGTAGGGTTATTGCCTGGTGCAAAGCTTCCGATCCAGCGTGGTTTAGCAGCTCCAGACGAAAAGACCCTAAAGTCGTTCGAGTATATTGTAATGGGTGATACAGGGAACGTCACTGGCTTAGGTTCTCCCTATGATGAAGAGGACACGGTTCAAGTTATGCACCATGAGAAGCTGGAGCAGGGCATCGATATGTTTGATTTTTGGTTGAAAAACGCAAACTCAAATCAAATGACCCGAGCTTTTCCAGAGAGACGGGATCTCGATCCCGAGTGATTCCTGAGATCTATAAATAGCCATTTCAGGAAATTAACGCTTCGCACGCCAGCACAAGCCCGAGCGCATCGCCCATCGGTTCGCCGATTATCTTGAACGTCTCGGCCCCGATCATGATCAGATCACCCTCGGTGATCGTTGCCGCCTGCGAGCGCCGGATATCGATGCCGACGGTTGGCAACACGGCGCGGCTGTCCCCGAAATCCGCCATACGGTCGGGCGACTTCCGAATGATACGGACAGCGAGGCCAGCGCCGACGCCGCCCGCCTTCCACAGCGCATCTTCGCCGATATTGGGATCGGCGAAGAGCGCATCGATGGCCGAAGCGAAGGCGGACATCGTTATGCCGTTCCGTTGAGGCGCACCCGACCGATCGTCTCACCAGCGCCATTGCCGACGGCTTCAACCGCAGCGCCGATCAGCGTATTGGTTCCGACCGTCTTGGTGGCCTCCTTGTTGGTGTTGTCCCAATAGATCTTGTCGCCGACGCTCCAGGCCTGCGACGCGGTCTTCTTCAGGTCGAACACACCGACGAGGCAGGCTTCCACCTGCTCGGCAAGGATTGCGGAAGCCGTCGCAATCCCGAAAATCGCGCCGACGAGAAGTCCGTCGCCAGAGGCAACAGCATAGGGAGCGGCGAGCGTGATCGTTCGCCCGGGCTGGACGTAATTCTTCATGGAACTGACTCCGAGATGTTGGTGAAGATTCTGACGGGCTCGAAGATCACGCGCCGGGGTTGCGGAACAGCCCGCGCCAATCGATCGCCTTCGCGCCGAAATCGAGACGACACTTGATCTCGACGCCGTCGACGTCGAAGCCGTTGCGGGTCTCAATGTAGGCTCCCTGCTGGCCTTCGAGATAGGCGAACTCGATCGTGTCGATCTGCGCCGGACTTGCGGCGAGATACCAGGCCGTCGCGCTCGCCACGTCGAGGCGCGGTTCGGCGATCGGCGTCAGCGTGCGGATCGATTGCGGCACCACATCCCCTGTTTTCGCGGGAACGAGGTTCTGCGCGATGATCTGCTCGGCCGCGAGTTCGAGGGCGGCGGGCACCAGCAGATAGGCGGGGCGCACGTTGAGAACCGTCTTCTTGTCGAGCCCGGTCTGCTTGGCCATGGCGGTGCGCCCGTCACCGATGGCCGTCACGCTGGGCACGCCGGCGGGAGACGCGAGGTTCTTGTGGGTGGCATGGAACAGCGGCACGCCGTCCGCCATGTTTGCGTTGGCGGTGACGATGCCCCAGACGACGTCGCTTTCGAGTGTAGCGATGGCCGTTCCATACATGGCCGGGATGCGGGTGAAAGCATCGAGATCGTCATTGATCAGCACCTGGCGGGTGATGCCCACCACACGCCCATAGGTCTCGATGCGGTAGCTTTCCTTCGATTCGGCGATCGTGCCGCGCTTGAATTCGCCACCTTCGCCGACCTTGAGAAGCTGGGGAGCTTCGCCGATCTGCACCCGCTGCATCGCCTTGAAGTCGGTGGCGAGCACCTGACGGCAGAAGGGGATGAACGTTCGCGGATAGGCCTCGTAGGCCTGTCGCAGCGTCTTGTTGGTGACGGCCGAGAGGACTTCGGGGAAATCCGATGTCGAATGCAGAGCGCGGGTGGCGATCTCGTCGCGCGACATGCCCCGGACATTGACGCCCGCACTGCCCAGAAACTCACGGGCGTGTTCGAGCAGCGTCATGCCGCGATATTCCCGCGCCGGTTCGCTCAGCGGGAAGAGCGTGGGCGAATATCGGTGCAGCAAGGCATTCGACACGGCGTCACGACGGGTGACGCGTTCATCGCGACCGCCGAGCGGAACGCTGACCTGGGGCGAAACCCGCGTCTTCTCGGCATCGGTGGCGACCTTGTCGAGGATCTCGCTGCGCGCTGCATCGAGCGTCACGCCACGCTTGACGAGATCGTCGGCGAAACTGCGCTCAAGGTGCAGGCGACCTGCAAGATCGTAGATGGTTCCGACACGTTCGCGTTCGGAATCGCGCGCGCGGGCCGCAATCGCCTCTGCATCGATCAGCGGCGCGTTCGATATGCGATCCTGTGCTTCAGGCGCGGCCTGGCGGGTATGCGTTTCGGCATTGTCGGTCACAGCGTCGTCCATGGCTGCTTTCTCCTGAGTTGGAGCGTCGGCACGATGGACGACGCAGGGGTGAAGGGGTTCGTCGGCGCGGAAGCCCGCTGCCGGATCAGCACCAATCGGCACTGCGGAGATCTCGAAGGGCGTCCAATCGACCGCGCGCCACAGCTCCGGCGCGCCTGCCTGCTTGGTCACTTCGAAGCGATGGACCTGATAGCCGATCGAGACCGCCCGGATGTGCCCGGCCTCGACGTCCTTCCAGAGCGGTTCGACTTCGGCCCGGTCGGAGAAGCGGACACGGGCGATGCCGCGTCCATTCTCGATACGAGCGGTGCCCGGCACGACCGAGCCGATGACGCTGTCGAGCGCGGAGGCGTCATGCACCTTCAGGAGGGGTGCTCCCGCGTTCAGGCGATCGAGACGGACGGCGCGCGGATCCATCGCCAGTTCCTCGTCGAAGGCATCGCCGAAGAAGGGATTGCGGCGCACGCGGGCACCTGTAGACCAGACCACGTCGATGGTGCGTTCGGCCGCATCGATCGACGCAGGCAACAGGTCCGCCGCCCGCGTCAGCGGTGGCAGGTCGATGTTTCGGGTCATGGGGCAAAAGCTCAGTTGTCAGAATTGTCGGCTTGGCCGGTCGTGTCGGCCTGCATCACGCCGGTTTTCGTCACACGGCGCGGATCGCTGTCGAAGATAAGCCCGAGGGCGTCGATCTTCGCGTTCATGGCGGCGATCTCGGTGAGCACGGCGTCGGGGTTGTGGCCCTGGCGGGCGATGGCCTGCGCGAGCGACATGGTGCCCGAACGCAACGCCAGAAGATCGGCCATCGCGTCCTTCAGCGGGTCCACGGCTTCGAAACGTGGCGGAGACCATTCGACCGCGATGTCCGGCCGCGGGAGTTTCCCGGCGGCCCATGCGGCCTGGCAGAACCAGACCCACATAGGCTGGCACAGAACGGGGATGACGATCTGCCATTGGACGGCATCGATCAGCCGACGAAACTCCACGAGCCCCGCCCGGATCGATGAATAATTGACCTGACTGAGATCGCCGGTCAGCAGCTCGTAGGGCATGCGGAATCCCGCCGCCACGATGTGAAGCTGCGCGCGGAGCCACTCGCCAACGCCTGCCGTCGTGGCGGGTTGATTGAAGCGGATGTCCTTGCCGCCGCGCGCATAGGCGATCAGTCCGGGCTCGAACTGCTCGACACGATTGCCATCGGCGTCGACCACTGAGGGGGCGATACCCTGATCGGCTTCGTCGGCGCCAAGCACAATGCCGACGACACACGCTTCCGTCTTCTTGCGGACCAGTTCGGCCTGCGTCCAGTCATCGAGATCGCGCAGAGCCCGCATCACCGGCGTGCCCCATGGGACACCGCGAACCTGCGTGCGCTGCTTCTCGTAAAGATGCAGAACCTCGCTCGCCGGGATGGCGAGGCTCTCCAGACGTCGGCGCATGGTGACGACGGCGTCGCCCGGATGCTGGGCATGGAGCCAATAGGCGCGCCGTCGGCCCAACGGATCGAACTCGATGCCCTGAAGCAGCCTCCCGCCATCGGCGAGATCGCCGTTGCGGATGTTGTCCAGCAGATCTGCTTCGATGATCTGGATCTGGAGCGGAACGGCCAGACCATCGCTCGGACGTCGCGGGCGGCGGCGGATCAGCACCTCGCCAGCCTCGATCATTTCCCTCACGGCGAGGGTCTGCAGCCCGAAGATGTCGAGCTGTCCGTCGGCGTCGCAGGCGGAGGACCAGTCGGTCCAGAGCCGGTCCACCGTCTCGTCGAGCCTCGCGTCACCCGTCGCAGCGCGAGGAATGATGCCGCTGCCGACAATGTTGTTGACCAGGACGGACACAGCCTTCGCAGCGTGCGGATTGTTGCGGGTGAGATCGCGCATGCGGTCCCGCAGAAGGCCACTTGCGGCGGCGATCTCGGCGTCAGCCGATGTTCCTACCGCCTTCCATCCGTCGGCGCGCCGCCCCTTGGCCGCGCCGTCATACCCACGGGAATTGCCGTAGGCTTTGGCGCTCAGCGCCTCGAAGCTACGTCGCGCGAGCGCCCGCCTCACACCAGCCTCGGGTGCGGCCCACGCCACCATCCGGTCGAGGAAGGTGATCTGACTCACCGGTCGCCCCGTCCGAACCCGGCATAGCCCGCGATCTGACGCGACATGCCGGACGATGCCGTGATCTCGGTCTCGATGGTGCGGATCCGCTTCAGCAGGTCGTCCGCCGAGCCATACTCGATCGTCTTGCCGTCATAGCTGACCCGGAGCGTGCCGCTGGCATAGGCCCGCTTCAGCGCATTGAGTTCGTCGGTCGTCCAGGCCATGACTGTTCCTCAGAACCACTTCCCGCGCGGGCCGAGCCAGTCGCTCTGCCGCTTGGTGGATGGCGGGTTTGGACGGGCGAGACGCCCGGCTTCGATGTCCGCGTGCGTGTCTTCAGTGTCCGCTGGCAGGGGACCGACCTGATCTTCGAGATCGCGCCACTTGTCCTCGGACCAGCGATCGGCTCCAGCGATCCAGACCGCGGCGCGGGCATAGACCCGGCAGTCCAGAGCCTCGTTTCGTTCGCGAACCTTCTGCCATTCGAGCTTCTGGAAGCCGCGCTTGGTCGTGATGGTCACAAGATGCTCGGCGACGAGTTGCTTCACCCATTCGGCGTCGACACCCTGCGGGAGATGCACAAGTCCGGCTGGGCCCTGCGCTCCATCCGCCGCATCCTCGTCGGTGGGACGGACAAGGCGCAGAAATCGATAGGTCTCGGCCTTGAAGGTCGCGACGGCGATCGTCCAGAGCCGCGCGCCGCGGCGGATCTTCCGGCCACCTTCCGTCGCATCGACAAAGGACGGGCCGGTCACCGGCGCGGCGCGATTGAACCCCTCGACGCCCTTGATGGGAATGACCTGCGCAAATCCCTGCTGGCGCGCCCATGCATAGACGGCAGGCGCTTCGAAGCCTGTGTCGATCGCGAGTTTCGAGAGGCTCAGGCGAACGCCATGGGCGTGCGGCCAGGTCTGGCCGAGGAGATCCGTCAAAGCGGCCCAAGCCTCGGCATTGTCCGGGCCGCCGGGAATGACGATGTGGTCGACGAGCCAACTCGCGAGCCCGCGACCCCAGGCCCAGATCGAGACTTCGATGCGATCCTTCTGGATGTCGGCGCCTGCCGTGAGGAACAGGCCGCCGCTCGGCACCGTGCCGATGCGCCATAGCTCGCGCCGCTCGTAGAGCCGCTGCCAGTCCGGCGCTTCGCCGGTCTCGATCCAGGTCTCGCCGAGGACGCCGTTCTTGAAGCTGCGCTTGGCCTCGTCGCTGGTCTGCGCGGCGTCCCACATCCGGGCGATATCAGCCCATGAGAGCCAGCCCACCGGGGAATAGAGCCCGGAGAGGTGATAGCCGACTGTTCCCGAGTGCGCATCGTCGCGCGTCGGACGCCATTCGCCGGACATCATCAGGGCGGTCTTGTGATGCTCCTCGATCCGGCCCTCACAGGCTTCGCAAGAGTAGTGCGCCGTGTGCGGGTGACCCTTCTCCCAGCGCAAACGCTCGAAGCGCAGCCACTGGCGGTGATCGCAATGCGGGCAAGCGACGAAGTAGCGCCGCTGGTCGGTGGCCTCGAACTCACGCTCGATCCGCGAGACGCCATGGATCGTCGGCGTCGAGGTGAGAAAAACCTTCGAGCGCCACGAGAAGGTGCGCGTGCGTGCCTCGGCCAAGGCGACCGGATCGCCTTCCTCGTCGGCGGACGGCGGATAGGCATCGACCTCGTCGAGAAACAGGTAGCGCGCCGGCATGGATCGCAGGCCCACGGCACTGTTGGCGCCGGTGATGACCAGAAGCCCCGCCGGGAATTCTTTCGACAGAACCGTGTTGCCGGCGTCTCGCGAGCGCTGCGGTTTGACGCGCTCGCGCAGCACCGGGCTTTCCGCGATCAGCGGATCGATGCGCTGGCGCGAGAAGCGCTTGGCCAGCTCCACCGTCGGCTGAACCGCAAGCATTGGCCCCGGCGCATGGTGGATGACATAGCCGATCCAGTTGTTGCCGGCCTCGGTAGCCCCGACCTGCGCCGCCTTCATGAAGACAATGCGCCGCGCTGCGTTGCCCGGCGACAGCGCATCCATGATGGCGCGCATGTAGGGCGTGCGGTCGGTGCGATAGCGCCCGGGCTCGGCCGATGCTCTCGGGCTCAGAAAGCGATGCCGATCCGCCCATTCCGAGACGTTGAGCGCAGGATCGGGCGTCAGGCCGTCGCGCCAGGCGCCAACGAGCGCATCCACGCCTTCGAAGGCGAACAGCTCCTCGGACCGACGGTCCGCGTCAGCGAAAATCTGTGGCGACCTCGGCGAGATCGGCGAGGTGCGCTCGGACATGGGTCTCCAGAACCTTCTGCATCCTGTGTGCTTCGAGACCGAGCTCCGCTGCCATCAGTGCTGCGATCCGTGCGGGCCAGTTCGCCCACGCATCGCGTTCCTCGCGCGCCAGTCGAAAGACGAGAGCGGTCGCTCGCGCGCGATCAATGACTTCGCCCTTCATGCGCTGCAGACGCAGACGCCGTTCCTGAGCCTTCAGCACCTCGTTGGCGGTCTTGGCCTGGAGGAACGTGGTTCCGCCGCCGACCGGGGACTGCGCGATCCCGCTTTCGCGAAGCGTGTCGCCGACCGCGGACAAGGCCGCATCGGGAACGGGCTTCAACTTGGCATCGCCGCCATACCGGCGCTGCTTCGAGGGATCGGTCATCGACGCGCGGCGCGCATCGCTTGCCCGCGCATCGATCGAACCATCGGCATGAAGGACGAGCCGTCCCGAGGTCTTCGCCTTCTGGATCGCGCCCCGCGACAAGCCGACATGGGACGCGTACTGGCGCTCGCTCAAGCCCTGCATGTCCGCTCCGAAAACATAATGTTTTGATGCACTTATTGCCTTGATAAGCGTCCGGGACAGAGCCTGTATGGGGTCACGAACCAAGGAGATCCCGGATGACCCGCGCACCCCAAAACGCCAAGGCCCTCGACGCCTTCATCGCTCGTAAGGTCGAGATCGACTCCATGCTGGCGCGGCTTACCGCCCTGAGCGACGAGCATTTCGATGTTCATCCGGACGAGGTGCATTGGGGCCACGTCGGAACGCTCGCCCACTACGCCGAACTCTTGAAGCGCATCACCGACAGCGCCTTCCGCGAAGGCGAACACGCCGAATGATCCCGCCGACCTCCGCGCCAGCCCCGCGATTGCGGGGCTTGGCCTCGTAGAAGCGCCGCGATGGTCGCGGCGCTCTCGAACCGGAGGTTCCGATGACCCAGCTTTCCGACACCCAAGCCATCATTCTGAGCGCTGCTGCGCAGCGACCCGAACGCATCGCCCTGCCGCTGCCCGACAGCCTGCGCGGTGGCGCAGCCGCCAAGGTTGTCGGCACGATGATCGCGAAGGGCTTGCTGCAGGAGGTCGAAGTAAACTCACGACGTTGCGAACCGGTCTGGCGCGAAACCGGCGACGGCCACGGCACGACGCTGGTCGCCACCGACGCGGGTCTTGCCGCCATCGGCATCGAGCCGGATGATGCCGACACTGCGCGCCCGAGCGCGACAGAAGAGCCGCCAAAGGATCCCACACCGGACGCTGCTCCCGAGCGCGCATCTTCGACGCGCACGCCACGCGCCGGAACTAAGCAGGCCTCGCTGATCGCCATGCTGCGCGCGCCGGACGGCGCAACCATCGAGGAGATCACCGCAGCCACCGGCTGGCAGGCCCACACGGTGCGCGGCGCGATTGCCGGAGCACTGAAGAAGAAACTTGGGCTCGACGTGACCTCGGAGAAGGTCGAGGGGCGCGGGCGGATTTACCGGATCGCCTGACTCGAACATCCCAAAGCCGTCGAGGTCAGGCCTCGGCGGCTTTCTTGCTCTCCCGGTACACGCGCAGTCCCTCGAACATTCTTCGAAGGCAATAGGATCGGCCAATCGACACCACGGTGAAGATCGCTCCGATCGTCAGGTTCTCGGCGAGTGTCGTGTGCAGCCCGAAGTGGGGAAAGACGAGGAGCTGCGTGATGACGGCAAGCCCGTAGCCTACCGCGACATTGGCGAGGGACTCGGCCAGCGACGTGACGCGCGACTGAGCCAAGAGCAAATCTCCGATGGAATTCAGAAGAGAGACGACTGTTTGACATCGTCGAGGCGGATCACACCATTGATCAGCCATGTATCGGGGTAAAGCGAGTGGGTGCCCATTGCGAGGAGCATACCCTTTTTCGGGTATTCCTCGCCGAAAACACGCTGCAACTCGTCGAGCGCTTTGGTTTCCCCATATTGGTTCGACCAATTGAAGTACGTTGCTTCAATCTCCCAGTCCTGACAGGTGCCAAAGCGTTCACCGTCCTCGGTGCGATACCGGTACTTGAACCGATAGGGGCACGGTCGATATGGCGTCGCTTGTTTCGAGAAGAGATCGCCCTGCGCTCGAAGAGCATCGAAGCGCTTTGTTTCTTCGTCGAGATCGGAAGCTGATTTTTTTTCGGCGACAAACTCAATTACGTCTGGTTTCAGCAGCGCGAGTGATCGACCGGCGTCGCGCTCACGTTGAAGGCTGGTGATGATCGACTTCGTCAGGAATCGTTCGCGTTCCCCTCGCTTTAGTTCACCAGCAATTTCAATCGAGTCCTGATCGACGCGCCTGCTTTCCGGGCGCGGATCATCATTCGGGCGCCGCCACTTGAATTTGATGCGGTCCCACCGCCCAAATTTCTTGTTGGCATCAAGCAGTCGAAACGAAACCGGATATAGACGGAGCCACTGGCCATAAAGATCGAGACCGGCGCAGCAAACTGTTTCCCCATGTCGCTGACCGACTTGGGGTGCTGCCTTAATGATGACGACCGCTTCGGTGTTACCCGACGAGGGCAAGTGCTCCGTCATGCGTGCGTTCACACCCCTTACCAATCTTGGCCTTCAAGCCGCTTTGAACTCCGAGGTGGACAAGCCGAAACCCGCCGCGGTGAGCCATTTCCTCGGCAACGATGCAGCGATGGCAGTGAGTATGATCGCGCTCAAAGCAAAGGAGACATGCCACCTTCTTCGAGGCGGCATCCAATCCGCGACGCATATCGGTCTGCGCGGCTGAAGACTTCAGGTGCGTTCCAAAAATCTGCCGGAAGTCATCGTAGCGCCCTTCGCGCGCAGCGATCCGTCCGGGCTTGGGATCTCCGAGACCCTTGAGATGCAGGTACTCAATATCGCAGGTCTGCAGCCAGCCCGATAGCGCAGTTTTTGAGAATCCAGGCTTTCTGGAGATCGGAACATCACGCACATCGATCAGAAGGTCGATCCCGACTGCTTCCAGCGTTGCCAGAAAGTCGCCGATAGAACTTCCTTCGTATCCGATCGTATGCAGAGTTTTCTGCGTCATTTACCTGCGAATCCCTCACGACAGAGTTTCTCTAAACCATGGCACATATGGTTAACAATTTCCTTTATGGCTTTGCGACAGCGTTTTCCGCGGCAAGCCGTCCTTCGTGCAAGTGAGAGGCGGGGCCATCGCCATCAAGGATAACCTCAATTTAGGCCGGCCAGCATCTGATCATCCAGCGGCCAGCAATTCAGCTGCGAGAGTTCTGAGCGCATGCGCAGCAACCAGTGGCACCACGCCGTTGCCGCAAAGTCGAAGCCGGTCCACCCGGTGGGCCAGCCCATCAGCGCCTCTACGAACAGCGGGTTCAAGGTCCGGCGCATGTCGGAGGTATCGCGTCCAGCCATCGGCGTCGTCAGGACCTGGCGGCCAAGCAGGCCGTTCACTGGCGTGTTGGCCAGACTGGTCGCCCCGTCCTTGTGGTCGCGCGCCGTCGGCGTCATCCACATTCCCGCCGCATGGGTCAGATCGGCCGTCCGGCGGTTGCCCGCGCTCGGCTTGCAGCCGTCGTTCGCCATCGGCGTTGGCCAGTCCCGCGCCATCCGGTCCAGACCCTTCTCGTCGCGCCGCTCGCCACCTCGGCTGCGGAAGCTGTCGGTCTGCGGCGTCGGCCAGAGCGCTGCCGTCGTCGCAAGGTTCATCCCGTGCTGGCCCGCGTCCTGCGACGGCGTCGGCTTCGTCTGCCGGTTCTCGTTCGCGCTGGCCCTCGGCGTCGGCCAGAGCCGCAGCAATTCCGTCCGGTTCCCGCCACTCGACCGGGTCCCGGAGCAGGCGCGCGGGGTTGGCCAGTTCGTCTCCTTCGCGGACTGCGAGGATGAACAGCCGCTCGCGCTTGTGGGGCGCGCCGACTTCCGCCGCCGTGAAGAGGCCTGCCGCAAGGCGGTAGCCCATGCCGACCAGTCCTGTGGCGACTTCGGGGAAGCCGAGGCGGAGATGATGGGCGACATTCTCAAGAAAGACGAAGGGCGGCTCGATCTCAGCGATGATGCGGGCGACATGAGGCCAGAGGTGACGCGGATCGTCCGCGCCGCGGCGCTTGCCCGCGACGGAGAACGGCTGGCACGGATAGCCAGCAGAGAGGATATCCACCGTGCCACGCCATGGTTTGCCGTCGAAGCTGGCAACATCGTCCCAGACAGGCGCGCGATCCAGGGACGCATCTTCCATCCGCGCCACGATAATGGCTGCGGCGAAGGTTTCCCGTTCGACATGGCCCACAGCACGATATCCGGGTAGTGCGATGGTGAGCCCGAGGTCGAGTCCGCCCGCGCCGGAGCAGAGGGAGAGGCCGAAGAGGCACGCGTCTCCGGCTCCGGAACTATGTCCAGAGGGATGTAGAGCCAGGTCATCCATGTCACGCGGCAGATTTGCGCTTTCGCGCGGGTTCAGGATTGGCGTCGGCTTCGGATGTATCGGGCGGACTGCCAGCTCCGTCGCCCAGCCGTTCAGTTCTCACCTGCAAGAAAGTTCGTCCGTCGCCGTCGAGGATCGCCTCGCGTCGCGTGTCGGCCTGCCAGCGTTCGATGGCGACATCGACATAGGCCGGGCTGATTTCCATCGCGAAGACACGGCGGCCATTGGCTTCGCCTGCCATGATCTGCGATCCCGAACCGGAAAACGGCTCGTAGCAAAGTCCACCGCGCGCCACATGCTGGCGCATTGGGATCCCGAACGCGTCGAGTGGTTTCGGCGTCGGGTGATCCGGCCGGTCGTTCTTGGCGAAGCTGGGCAGCGCCCAAGTCGAGGGCAGCGTTTCCTCGGCCACCTTCGGCGGGCGCTTGCCCTTAATCCAGCCCATGAAGCAGGGCTCGTGCTTCCAGAGGTAGTGCGACCGGGTCAGAACTCCGCGGTCTTTCACCCAGATGATCTGCTGATGGACGAACGCGCCCGCTTTCTCCCAGCAGGCCTCCAGCATCGCCTGGCGGCGGGAGGCATGCCAGCAATACCAGGCAGCGTCGTCGGCGATCGCCTCGGCAACGGCCGCCGCGATGAACCCGTCATAGAGTTCAGCTCCCTGGCTGCTGTCATCCCAAGTCACACCATAGGAAGGTGACCAGTCCTTGTTGCGGGTCGGATGGTTCGAGCCATCGTAATCGACGAGATAAGGCGGGTCGGTGGCGAACAGGATGGCTCGCTCGCCATTCATCAGGCGACGAACGTCGGTGGCGCTCGTGCTGTCGCCGCAGAGCAGCCGGTGATCGCCAAGCATCCACAGATCGCCGAGGCGAGAGGCCGGATTGCGGGGCGGTTCCGGGATTACGACAGGCGCGACGCCCGCGCCGTCGGATGCCTCGGCGCCCGGTTCCAGCGCAAGCAGCCGGTCGAGTTCGCCATCGGAGAAGCCGATCAGCGACAGGTCGAATTCATCGGCGACGAGTTCCTGCAGTTCGCCGGAAAGCAGCGCTTCGTCCCATGCCCCGAGTTCGGTCAGCTTGTTGTCGGCGATGCGGTAGGCACGACGCTGCGCTTCGGTCAGATGATCCAGCACGATGACGGGCGCTTCGGTGAGGCCGAGCTGCGCGGCAGCCATGATCCGGCCATGGCCGGCTATGACCTCTCCGTCGCTCGACACCAGCACCGGGACCGTCCAGCCGAACTCCGCCATGCTGGCGGAGATCCTGGCGACCTGGTCCGCGCCATGGGTCTTGGCGTTGCGCGCATAGGGGCGCAGGCGGTCGAGCGGCCAGGTCTCGATCGCTTCGGGGGCGAAGCTGAGGGTCATGATGTCCGGTGATGGCTGAGCGTGTCGTCGTCGATTGGCCGCTGGATGCCGGATGCCGAGCCGGACTCCGCGAAGGGTCCAGGCATGGCAGGCGTCATAAGGCAAAAAAGCTTGTGTTCGTCAGAACTTCCGAGCGGCCACGAAAGGCGCTGGACTCCGGGTGGCTTCCCAAAAAATCCGGCCTGTCGCTAGCGACGTTTCGCGCCGCGCCCTCCCGCATACGATAGTGGCCGGGAAGGAACCAAACTTGCTGGGCAGGTGGGGAAGGCGAAGCTCATTGAACGCGTCTGTCCCGAGAATAGCCCAAAATCTACCCTGAACCTGCATTTCTGTCCGCGCGAAAACTGTCCGACGGACACTTTGCTCGCCGCTACTCACCGCTGCGCCGCACCAGCCAGTTCGATCACCTTGCGCTTCGAGTAGCTGCGGTTGAGCCGCCGCCCGTTAAGCCGGAAAGCGATGACGCACAGCGCGTAGAGCCAGTGCTGGTGGGCAGCCGAACGCTGCAAGCCGACAGTCCAGCAGATCGTCTTCCAGCGCTCGCCGTGCGCTCGCAGCCAGATGATCTTGCCATCGACCGGATCCAGCCCGACGGTCCAGCTCAACGTCTCCTCCATCCGGCTGATGGCCGCAGGCGACGGAAGCACACGCATCGGCTTCGGTTCCTGTTCGACCTTGTCGGCAAAGCCATGGATGATCTCGGGCCATGTGCTGAAGTATCCCTGACGCCGGGGTTCGGGCAGGCGCTTGAGCACGAAGGCTGCTTCGGCGAGACGTGCTTCGACAAGGCTTGGCGTCCAGTTGGTCATCGGCGCGCCTCCTTGGGTTGATTGCGATCGCCATAGAGCTTCTCGCCGAGTTGCCGGATCAGTTCACGTTCGGGCCAGGTCAGACGGGCATCGTCGATCGACACCGCAAGGACGCGCTGCTCGCGCCAGCCATCGCGCTTGACGTCATCAGGGCTGCGGCGTTGGCCGCCATATCCTCGTGGCGACCACCTCACAGCACACCTCCCCGGGTCTCCATCGCCCAGAGCAGGATGGCGATCGCATCGGCCTCGTTGTCGTCTACAGGCCGGAAGCCGCGCGCAGTGACGGCGGCGAGCACCGCGTGCTTGTCAGCGTTGCCCTTGCCGGTCGCAAAGCGCTTGATGGTGCCGACCGGAACGCCCTGATAGGCGACCTGCTCGCGCTCGCACCACGCAGTCAGTGTTGCCAGGAAGCCGCCGTAGAGATGGGCGGCATCCGTGCCGACATGCCGACGGACCTCCTCGAAGTAGATCGCGGCCAGGCCGTCATTGTTGTGGACGAGCGTGTCGAGCCAGCGCTGGAAGCGCAGATAGCGCATGCCGCCGCCATCATAGCGGCTGGGTCGGAATGAGACCGTGCCGCTCTGGATGATGCCGCCGATGAGGCTTGCCCAGCCGGTGGTGGTGCCGAGATCGAGGGCGAGGATGCTGGTGCCCGCAGATGCAGAGCCGATGGGTGCAGGTTGGCAGTCGGCGACAAGGACGGGGGATGGATGCATGCTCATGCTGGTTGATCCTGTTCGAGTGTTGTTGGGGATGAGAGATTTGCCGCACGCCACGCGCGCGCAGCACCTGGGGGTGGAGTTGGGAGACCCCGCCTGCGGCGGTCTCCCCCACCCCTGAAGGGGGTGGCTTTGCCCCCTAAACTTGCTGGCCACGCCAAGTCATTGACGTGGATGAGGAAATTCCAGTTTCGGGAGTTTCGGCCAGCACTCGCCGCCCAATCTGATTGCAGCGCAGCCGATCTGGGGGGTGCGCAATTCCGAAGGGGCAGTTTGGGCACCGCGCCCAATCTGGTCTCGACGGGGTTGAGCGCAGTTTGGCGCGGGGATGACGGAGCAGTTTCGGAACCGCACCCCATCTGGTGCAATCTGGCTGGAGCGCAGGCCTGCGCGAGGAGTGACGCGAGCGCGATCATGACGGTTCGCCCTCCGGATAGACCCAGACATGCGGGTTCTCGACCTCGAGCAACGCGCCGGTCTGGGGCGATTTGTAATGGGTCGGCAGGACCGCGATGGTGGCCTGCGAGACCTCGCCGGTTTCGGGATCGACCGCTTCGCCGTCGGTCGGGATGGCCATCGCTTCGACGCACAGAAACCCGAAACGGGACCGGGATGGGCCGAAGCCATAGGGCGCGCCATCACGCACGAATTTCACGAAGCCCTTGGTAGCAAGCACGTTCAGGCGGTCCCGGATCGTGTCCTTGCCGCCAAGCCCGCCGCGGTTCTCGAACGCCTCCGCGAACTGGTTGATGGTGTAGAGTCGACCGTCCAACGCTTCGTCGAGAAGAATGCCGAGGATGACATCGTGCTTGCGCACGCGCTCGGCATCGAGCCGTTCGCCCAGCGATTTGCGCACCAGCCGCTCGCCCGAACGGTCGACTTCCACCCAGCGTCCGTCGGTCTTGTCGATGATCTTCGGCTCGATGCCCGGGCCGTTGCGCAGCTCGAAATGCAGCATCCGCTCCGGACGTTCTTCGTCCGGCCGGTGCATGATGATGCCGGAGGTATAGAAGCTGCGCAGGCTTCCAGCGCCCGAGAGCGCCATGAAAGGATCCTCGGCCAGCTGCTTCTTCGTGATCTTGCGGGTGTGGTGGCAGAGGATCAGGCCGGCGTCCGGCGCCACCGAATCCCTGAACACCTCGACACGTTCTTGCAGGAAGAACAGCATCGCCGTGTTGTCATTCTCGCCGCCGCCATCAGGGCCGCCATCGAAGAGGTTGCGGATCGGATCGACGCAGAGGATGTCGGGCGCGCCATGGCCGTAATGCGCCCGGGCGGCGGCAACGGCGCGCGAAACACCGCCCGCATCGAGCAGCATTCGGACCTTCGGGGTCGCGACCAGATTGTTGCGGGCGGCAGAGAGTAGCGCCGGGTCGAGCCGGATGCCCTGAAGCCGCTCGCGCAGATAGTGGTACTGTATCTCGGCCTGCAGATAGAAGATCCGCAACGGGCGGCACGGCGCGAAGCCGAGGAACGGGATGCCGGCCGCCATGTGCACCAACAGGCTGATCAGGAAGTCGCTCTTGCCGACTTTGGGCGCGCCGCCGAGGACCAGCATTCCACCTGGCGTGAGCACGCGCGGGCCGATGATGTCGTCCGGCATCGGGCTGCTGTCGTCGAGGAGCGTGCCGAGGGTGAAGGCTGGCAATAGCGACATCGGCGGAACCGCCAGACGTTCGAGCGGCGGACCGTGACGTTCCTCATGGAGGCGCCAAAGGCGCTGCGCCTCCGTCGCGAGCCGTTCCAGAGGCCAGCTCGGACGCAGCATCGCAGCGTTGTACTGGCAAATCGCCTCCCAGGCATCGTCACGGCTCATACGCCCCTCATGGGCCAGCCGGATGAAATGGCCGATGGCAGCGCTCGCACCCTGAAACCTGGTCCATGCGTCTTCGCTGCCTTCCCGAACCGGCGTTGTCAGAACATCGGCAATGGACGGTTTCGAGGTGGCTGGTCCTGGTTCCGATCCGACGCCGACGAGAGGCGGCATTGCGTCGACCTGTTCCGCGAAATCTCGTAGGTCCACCTCGACATGCGAGTTGTAGCGACGGATGGTGACGAGCCGCTTGAAGCCGCCCTTGTGATAAATGGATCCCGCCATACGGATCGGTTGGTGCGCCGAACGAAAATGCGTGTCGCCACCAACCTTGATTGCGATGTCGCCGCGCAACCGGCACAGCAGAGTGATGTCCTCGGCTTCGGCGGGCTCGTTCAAGCGCCACCAGACATGTAGCTTGTCGAGACCGTCCGGCGTGCGGCCACCGCTTTCGACGATCAGGGTCGGCTCGCCCAGATGCCGGATCAAGTGGTCGAGTTTGGCCGCGATGTCGCCGGCATCGAGATCGACGAGCATCGTTTGCATCTGGCGTACGTCGACGGACTTGGCCTTGCCGCTCTCGGCTACCGTTCCCGGCACCACATAGAAGGCAGCACCTTCGCGCGCCGCCCAACCTGCGAAAGCAATCGCCTTCTCCAGCAGGTTTGCGTCGGCTTCGATCCAGGCATTGTGCGGGCGGCCGTCGATCCCCTGGCCCTTGTCGATGAAGCCCCGCAGCGGCACCCAGCCGTCGCAATAGCCGAAGACGACATCGAGAAAGACGGCGATCTGCTCACGATCCGGCTCGACGTCGAACGGATCGACCTGTGGCGTCGCATCGTTGAAGTCGCGCCAGGCATCGAGGGAAACGACGTTGTGATCGCTCATGCCGGCAGGCCCCAGCAGCGCTGGCCCCAGGGGCACATCCTGCATTCATGAAAGTCGCGGGTGGTCGCGATCCGGGGCAGCAATTCGCCCGCATCCGTCGCCTGAAGGATCCGGACTGCGCGATCACTCATCCGTTGGGCAAGAGCTGCATCGAAGGCCACGAGCTCGTGGTGCAGTTCGGCCGTGTCCTTGTTGATGGCGGTGAACAGCGCTGGATTGGAACAGATGCCGGAGACGCTGGCTTCCATGTACGCTTGGTAGAGGGCGATCTGCGCCGCGTAGACCGGCTTGGCGATGACGACACCCTTGGCAACAGTCTCCCGCCAGTTCCTGGCGTTCATGGTCTTGCATTCCCAAAGCGCGGGAACGGCAAGGCCCAACTGGCCGGGGGCTGCCGCGATGATCCCGTCGACATGACCGCGAACACGGCCACCAGCGATTGAGAAGCCGAACTGCTCCCCGTCCGCGCGATTGCCCTTGCGGGTGTAGAGATCGAAGCCCGCACCACGGAGCCAGCGGACGGCCAGATCTTCAAGCGCATGTCCGATCTCGAAGATCCGCAGCGTCTGGCCGTCGAAGTCGGAGCCTTCGTCCTTCGGCGCACCGGCGAACTCGAACTGCAACGCGCGCTCGCAAGGCTGCCCGAGCCGCGATCCACCCAGATAGGTCCGGGGCGGCGTCACGGCGCGCGCGGCATCGAGGCTGTCGTCGATCAGCCCGTTGATATGTCCGGCGATCAGAGAGCGGTGATTGAAGTCCAGCATCAGAACGGAACCTCCGCATCCTCGCGCGTTCCCGCTGAGCCTTGGGCGATGCCACGCATTGCATCCCGAAATCCGCCGATGGCGACTTCGATCAGGGTTTGAACCTGAGCTTCCGAGAGCTCGGCGAGCCGGGTCTGCCAGCCGATCTCCTCCATGATCTCGGCAATCGGCTTCATGCTGGCGCGGATGGCCGCCTTTTCCTGTTCGGTTAGGTCAACCATGGCCCAACGCTCCCGCGTTAAGCGTGTCCAGAAGCCTTGGCAGGCGATCGAGCAGAACCAGACCGAGGGGCGCGGCTGCTTCGATCGCACCGGGTCGAACCAGCCAAAGCCACGGGTCGGACAGCGGCAAACGGCGCAGAGCGTCCCACGCGGATGCCAGAGGCGCAGACGGTCCGAGGATGTCATGTTCATGGGGGCGCTCCATCACGCAGCCCTCCCGATCAGGTCAGCGGGAGCGGCGTCCGCTGCGCCGAAGACGAGCGAGCGAATGGCATCGCGGTTGAAGCGGAACGCTAGGAGCGCCGATGCCTGGTAGCGCGTGAGCCCGAAGTCCTGCCGGTACTCGGGCGGCAGGAACGAGAGCTGCTTGTTGGTCGGCGGCTGGTTCAGCCACCGCCTTGTCTTGTGCGCGCTCTCGTCGCTCTCATGCTCGTTCAGCCAATCATCCGCTGCCGCGAGGCAGACCGTGCGCTCGCCTGCCGCCAGCAGATGCGGCCGCTGCTTTTGCACTCCGCCGATGCCGTACCAGCGGCCATTGAGAAAGAAGACTCCGCCCCAGGCGTTGAAGCCGTTGGCGATCAACGCGGCGTCGTCGCCGAAAAGGTCGCACCAGCGGAAACTCGACCGCTTCAGTAAGTCGATCTCCGACATCACGAACTCGCCGAGCGGCGTAGCCTCGCCTGTCTGATCCCGTTCCCAAAGGTAGCCGCACAGGGGACACTCGGTGGTGGCGAGCGGAACGACCGCGCCGCATTCGGGGCAGTCCTTCGTCGGTGCCTCGCCAGTAGATTCCCGGCCGCTCAGATCGACATCTTGTTCGAGAGATCCGTGAAGCAGCGTCGACGTGCCGAAATCGAGGACGACGCAGTCGGTCTTCAGAACACCGGGATGTTCATCCAGCGAGACCGTGCGCAGGCCGCGGCCGATCATCTGGATCATCGTCGACTTGTAGGAACTCGGCCTCAGGAGGACGACGCAACTCGTGGGGGGATGATCCCAGCCTTCGGTCAGAACCGCGACGTTGACCACCACGCGAAGATCGCCCGCCGCATAGGCCGCGAGCAGGGATTTGCGCTCGGCATCCGGCATTTCGCCATGGACGAGCCCGGCAGGAATTCCCGCGCCATTGAATGCCCGGGCGACATTGCGGGCATGATCGACGGTGGAGCAGAACACGACCGTCTGCCGGCTTCCGGCCTTTTCCTGCCATTGCCGAATGACGGCGTCGGTCACCGGAGTCCGGTTCATGATCGCATCGACTTCGCTCATGTCGAAGTCGTCGGCGGTGCGCCGCACCTTGGTGAGCTCATCCTGGACACCGACGTCGATGACGAAGGTGCGCGGCGGCACGAGATGGCCGGAGGCAATCAGTTCGCCGATGCGGATCTGGTCCGCGACATTCGAGAAGACGGCGCGAAGGCCGCGCTTGTCACCCCGGTTGGGCGTTGCCGTGACCCCATAAATCCGGCACGCGGGATTGCTCTGCAGCGCCTGGTCAATGATCCGGCGATAGCTGTCGGCCGCGGCATGATGCGCCTCGTCGATCACCAGAAGATCGAGTGCCGGCATCGCATCGAGATTGCCGGATCGCGTCAGCGTCGGAACCATTGCGAAGGTCACTTGTCCCTTCCAGGACTTCGCGCGCGCATCGACGACGGACGTGGAGAGACCAGGCACGACACGACGGAACTTGTCGCGGTTCTGGTCGGTGAGTTCGTCGCGATGGGCGAGGACGCAGGCCTTGGCATCGGGATCGACGATCATGCGTCCTGCGACAGCCGAGAGCATGATCGTCTTGCCGGCCCCGGTCGGGGCCACGGCGAGCGTGTTTCCGTGTTGCGAAAGCGCGCTGACGCTTCGCTCGACGAACAGTTTCTGGCGGGGGCGCAACAACATGGTGCCGCCCTCACTGCGCCCAGGAGGGACGAATGCCCGGCTGCGGCATCGAAGCCTGCGCCGGTTGCGGAACTGGCGACCTTGCCGTTGCGCCGGCCAGCGGCGCGTATTCCTTGTGGTCCGGCGTGACGGCGGCGCGGATCTCGTTCTTCTCCTCGCCGTTGGTGTCGGTCCCGACATCGATGCGGGCCACGAACTCCAGGCCGTCGAGATCGGCGAAACCGCTGATGCGGCGCGCCGCCTGCGCCTGAGCCGAGGAATCTTTGTCGGAAATGCCACGGGCGGAATTCAGCATGCCGCGGATCAGGCTGCGGCCCATGTTGGCCCAGTCGGGACCCTTCGGGCTATAAAGCCCGATCAGCGTGAAGATCTTGCGCCGCGCATAGGGCCCTTCGAGCACGGTAAACTCGCCGGACAGATAGACCGAACCGGTCGTGCCACGCGTCGCGTAGCCTCCGGTCCAGCCCTGAGCCGGGTCGTCGAAGCCGCCCGGGCGGATAGTGAGGCGCACCTTGGCCAGCGTGCCCTTCGGAATGATGTTGCTGTTCTGCTTGGCGTCGTTGAAGTCGTTCCAGGATCCAGACATGACTGGTTGCTCCTCTTCAGGCGTTTTCGGGATGGGTGATGTCAGTGGTGGGTTTCGCGGCGTCCGGCCGGCTGAACGCCAGGCGCTCGGCGGCGGGCTTCACGGGGCCGCGGATCTTCGTCATCAGCCGACCGAGATGCGGCTCTTCGACGGGCGACAGACGCCCTGACCGGTCCTTGGCGGGAAAGCCCCACGGATTGATCGTGTGGCAGACGAAGGCGCGATAGGGCGTGCCCGCGTCGTCCTTGATCTCCGCCATCGTCAGCACTTCATCGACGATGCCAGGCAGTTCGAGTCCGGTCTTCGAACCGTCGATCTGCGGCTGGAAGATGCGCCGGTTGAAGTCGTCCAGCTTCTCGTCGAGGATGCCGACGAACCAGACGTTCTTCGCCCGAGTGTGCTGGAGGTGCGTGAGCCACGCGATCATCTCGCGGCCATGCAGGCCGTAAGCGCCGCGAATGTCGGGCTTGCCGGTCTTCTCGGAGAAGGCGTCGGGCTGGCCCTTGCACCACTGGAAACACAGCCGGCCGGCGACCGTGATCGAGTCGATGAAGGCCGTCCGGTAGCGATCCATGACGCCGGGATCGCCGAAGCGTTCGCAGACCGCCGCGAAATGCGCGGGGCTGTATGCTTGGTCGTCGCGCAGGGCCGGGTTCGGCCCGCCGATGAACACGGCGAAGTCGCGGCATTCGGGCCAGGTGCGCGGCCGCACCGTATCGCCGGGCCATCCTTCGATGGCAAGGTCGCCCGCCTCGAGATCCATGAACAGCGTCGTCTCGGCTTCGAGCGTCCAGAGCAGGCTGGTTTTCCCGATCCCGGACTTGCCGAAGATCGTGCCCTTGATGCCGCGAGGTTCCGCGAGCCGCTGGTCAGCGGTGATGATGGGGAGCGCCATGGTCAGCGCCCCGTCTTGGCGCGGGCCGCAGCCTCGACGGCACGGTGCGCGCCGAGAGCGCCGGCATCACGAGCGATCTGGCTGAGCTTGCGCAGCGCGTACGTCTGATCGATGAGCGCGCTGGACGCCGCCTCCAATCCGCGCAGTGCGAAGGCGATGTCGTCGATCGTCGCCTCGGTGACCGGTTTGGCGTCAGTCTCGCCGCGCTCCGGCGTTGCCGGGATCCGGATCGTCTCAGGCAACGATGCGAGGCTGTAGTGGGCCTTCTTCAACGCTTCGAGCGCGGACAGAGGGGCTTCGGGCTTGGATTTGCCGAACGGGAACATGGGTGATCCTTTCAGTCGCGGAGAAGTCGGAAGGTCTGCTTGCCGGTCTTCAGCGTGCGGGCCGGGGTGAAGGCGCGGCGGATCGATTCCGGCCATGCGCCGTAGGCGCGCTCGGAGACGCCGAACGTGATCTCGACATAGTCGGTAGGGTTCTCGCCCTCGGCGCGGATGGTCTCGACGAGCGCAGCGAGCTTCGCCTGATCCCACTCGACCTTCTTGGGCAGGTCGGCGACGACCGTCACCGCGCCGTCGGCAAAGCGGACCGTTCCGGTATCCTTCGCCATGGCGATCCGCGCCTGTGACGCGCGGTCGCCGTAGCGGAGCCCGATGGCGCCATCGAGCCAGTCCTTGAGGGTCTTGGCTGCCTTTAGCGCGGCGTCGGCTTCTTCATGGAGGAGCGCCAGCTGCTCGGAGGGCAAGGCCACGATGTCGCCGATCGGCATCTGCCGGAGCGCGTCGAGTGTGATGTGGTTGGGGATCGTCATCGCCACCCTCACGCCGACTTGAGGGCAGGCTTGTCGGCGGTGCTCTTGCAGAGCTGGACCGCCTCGAATTCTTCGACGTCTTCCAGCCGGTAAACCACCCGGCCGCCGATCTTGATGAAACGGGGACCTTCCCCGGACCACCGCCAACGCTCAAGCGTGCGGTGGCTGATGTTCCAGCGAGCGGCGAGCTCGATCTGGTTCAGATGCCTGACGGTCATTTTCGTCTCCTTGGGTTTGTGTCGAAAACCTGCGGAGAGAATGGCTTTGCCGTGGGGAGGAGCCGGGGAGGAGAAAGGGAGGAGCCAGTGGAGGAATCGCAAATCCGTGCGCTGAAATGAAAAAACCGCCCGAAGGCGGTTCAGCGATGGGTCAGATGGGCATCAGATGTCGATCCAGCATCGACCGCGCTCTTCCTTGATGAATTCGCGCCAGTCGGCGCGCCCCCTGAACGCTTTGCCGAGTGTCCGGACCTGGTCGCCAGAGTCAGCGGCTTCCAATACAGCAGCTGTCAGGCATTCGCGTTCGCCCCGCTGCCACGCCTCGAAGAGGTGACGAATGATGGCGCGCTGCTTCGTGCCGGTGAACGCGTAACTCTTGCCCCTGACCGTGATCGAAGCTCCATCCGCAGCCATCGATGCGGGCTGGCCGTCGTCGCGCCCATGCGCCAGGCGCGCGGCGAGGATCTGCGGATCGATCCGGAAACCGTCGTTTGCATCGATGACGGATTGAACTGCGATGATTTCATGCCCGCTGACATAGGTCTTTGGGAGCTTCGCCTCGGCTGTCAGCGACAGCACGATGCGCAGCCCGGGAGATGGACGCTGCTGGAACTGCTGAAGAAGCAAGGCCCATGTCGCCGGGTCTGAAAGGCGGCGACCGATCCAGACAGGCACACGGGCCGAGCGCCCCGGCAAACGGGCGCCTCCAACCTCCCAGAGCAAACCGGGCAGCAGCTGCACTGGACGGGAGACCAACGGGCAGTCGAGCCCATCAAGGAGCTTCGGCAGAAGGGTCTCAAAACTAAGGGCAAAGACCGATTGATCGTCCGGCGATGCAGTGACCCATCCCGCCTGCGGGCTGAAATATCCAAAGGAACGACCATCAGGCGAGCGCACAAGGGCGACCGGCGTATCCTCATGATCGGCCAAAGACGTCACCGCCGCCTCATCGCCCACACGGGTCAGCACGCCGAGCGCCTGAAGCTGCGCGCCGGCTGCCGGGTGGTGGTTAGACAAGGCCGCGGAGGTGATGCGCGCATCACGGGTCTGGGCAATCGCGCAGATCAGGGCCAGCGCGTCGTTATCAGAACTTCGGAGAGAGCGCGTCATCGGCCAGGATTCCCCATCGGCGGAGATACTTCTCGCCGATCAACTGCTCTTCCTCGGTCTGGTCTCTGAGATTGCAGCCATGCGGCATGGTGATCGTCAGCGGGAGTGTTCGGCCGCGCTTCGCGTCGCCTTTGGGGTGGAACTTGATGGCCAGCTTGGCCTGCGTGGCAACCCATCCGCCGTCGATCGGATTGCCCGGTCCGAGCCGCTCCTCCGCCATGCTCCAGATGGTGCGGCCCGCCTTGGCCATGCACTCAAGCGTCACGCGCTCGCCGACAGTGTCGAGCGGCATCAGCCGCAGCAGGCGGACATCGACCCGCTCGATACCGTCTTCGAGGTCGGTCGGAAAGTCGAAGGGAGACAGCAGAACGTCGAGATCATAGCGCCGAACCGGCACCTTTTCGTTCTGGAAGTCGACGCCGAGGAGATCTCGGGCCAGAAACATCGCCATCTCGGCACGGCTCTCCCGGTCGCTCGCCACAACCTCGACTACGCCCGTCGCGGGTTCATACGTCATCGCAGCCTCGAAGACCGGGCGATAGGCACGCCGCACGAGGGAACCACCGTCATCGAATGCAAGAAGATCGTCCGGCAGGCCTTCGCGGTATACGGTAATCTGAACCAGATCGCAGTCCTCACCCTCGAAGGTCGCGCGCACACGCTCGAAAACATCGACGTGGACGTTGGCCGAGGCAAAGCGAGTCCGCAGAGACGCCTTGAATGCATCGATGGCGATCGGATCGCGGCTTACCGTGCAGCCGGCTTCGATGATGAATCCATCCCAACTGCGCCCGCGACGCTTCTCGTCCGTGAATCGCACTTCCTCGGCGTGACGGAACAGGATCGGCGCGTTCAAGAACATCCAGAGTGATCGGGCATGGCCGTTCGCGAGAACGTCGAGAAGGGCACGGTCGTCGACCACGCTGTAGAGCGCGGTTTGCCCGGCATCGTCAGCGAGCCCGCTGACCCGCTCGGCGTCATTCAGGACGCGAGCCTTTGCTTCCTCGTCCATCTCATCGACAGCGCGAAGCGCGACCCGGACGACCTCCGGCTCGGGCGCAGTCCAGTCGACTGTCGTCGGCAATGCGATGCCTGTGTGTTCGAAATAGGCCTGCAGCGACGAGGCAGGCATGTTGCGGATGAAGCTCGTCACTGACGCCATAATCGGACCTCCTTAGCCCTTGATGTTGCGCGGGTCGTTCCCGTGCGAATCGGACTGCCCGATGCGGCCGTCCTGGTTGTGGATCTTCAGTTCGGTGCGGGCATTGCTGCTGATTTCCCGCGCCCGCTCGACGGCGTCGGACTTGCGGTCGAAGTGGGCGCTGGCGCGATCTGCACCGCCGCGACGAACGTCCCAGCCACCGTTGGAGCTGGGCACGACATGATGTGTTCCGGGATTGCGCTTGGTCATGGGAATCTCCTGATGGGTACGCTTTCGTTCGATCTATATCGAACACGCGCGCTAATCTCTTGTCAAGTACGTTCCTGTTCGCCATACACCGAACAGAAAAATGCGAAACGCATGAGGTGAGTTAGATGGCATCCCTGGGAGAGAAGCTCCGTAAGCATCGGCAGGAAAAGGGATATTCCTTAGACAAGCTCGCGGAGATTACGGATTCGAGCAAGAGTTACCTGTGGGAGTTGGAGAACCGGGACACCCGAAAGCCGTCCGCAGAAAAGCTGACGAAAATCGCTGAAGCCCTGTCCGTCACCACAGATTACCTGCTGGATGATTCGTCTGAGCCCGGTGAAGAGGTGGTCAAGGAGGCGTTCTTCCGTAAATTTAGTAAACTGGATCCCGACGACAAAAAGAAGATCGAGCAGATGGTCGACATGTGGAGAAAGAAAGATTGAAGCTGCCGACGACACCGGAAGGCTGGGCGATCCACCTGTCGAAACTGGTTCGCGCGTTTCATGACGCGCACGGCTCGCCGCGCTTTCCGATAAAGGTCGCCGACATCGCGATTGAATATTCGCGAAACGTTTTCCCAGATGCCCCGATCACGAAAGTCGGCGGCCTCGATCTCACACCCAAGTTCGAAGGCATGCTCATGCCGATCGATTCAGGCACCGGTGAATGGGGCATCATCTACAACAGCGCCATCACCTCGAAGGGGCGGATCAACTTCACCCTCGCCCATGAGCTCGGCCATTATCTCCTTCACAGGCACAGATCGCCCGACGGCATTCGCTGCTCCAGCCGCGATATGGGCGATTGGCGTTCAGAGCATGGTCAGATCGAATCCCAGGCGAACACGTTTGCCTCGTTTCTGCTGATGCCGCTGGATGATTTTCGACAGCAGACGGATGGTCAGAAGTTCGACATGGAGTTGGTCCGTCATCTGTCGGACCGCTACGAAGTGTCCGTCACTGCAGCCATCCTGAAATGGCTGGGTATCACCCGCCAACGGGCGATGATTGTCGTCAGCCGAAGTGGCTTCATTGACTGGACTTGGTCCAGCGAGCGCCTTTTCAAGTCCGGCATCTACTATGCAGCCCGGCAGCAAACGGTGGAATTACCGAGCCAGTCCCTTGCAGCCCTCCGAGTTGACGACGCTGCCGCCAGAGCCGGGATCATGCACAAGAAGGGCGTGTGGAAAGGGGACGAGGACGTCTTCGAGATGACGATCTTCTCACCCAAGAACGAGATGACCGTCACGCTGCTGATCTACCCCAATGAGGGGCCAAACCGATTCCATGGTCGCTCGGAACCTGACGACATCAGGATTGATGATACTTACGAACGATTCATGGGAGCGCGATCGACCGAATACCGAGACTAGATTCGTCGCTATTGGGCTCGATGTGCAGCATCATAACAGAGAAATGCTTGCGCAGCATTTCAAAATACTTCGCAGGTATACGATAACATATTGATTTGTATTGCATATTTCGGTTTTACGACTACCGTTCGCTCATCGACAACTCAACGCGAACGGTCTCCATGCACGACTCCCGATCCGGTCCAAATCCCTTACCGCCGGACAACATGTCGGCGAACGAACGCCTCTCCGAGGTGGGGCGCATCCTGGCCGCTGGCATAGGGCGCATTCTTTCTCGGCAGACCACGGCATCGTCGAAAACCGTTGACGGCTTCGACATTCTCGCCATGAAGAATGGCCGTCGCCGCCCGCGTGCGCGCTCGGGGGACACCCGATGACGAGCGCGAAGCGAACAGAGCCGCGTCCGACGCGCCCCGGAGACAGTGCCGAAACCGACGCAACCGTCCTTGCGCAGCTGGCGGACTTGAAACGGATGACGGTCAGCGAGCTGAAATCGAAGTGGGTGGCGTTGTTCGCCACCGCCGCCCCGAACAACAGTAGGGGCTACCTCGAACTCCGGATCGGGCACCGCATTCAGGAGCTGACCTATAGTGGTCCGTCGCGCGAGACGCGACGGATGCTGGATCTGCTGGCTGATGAAACGGAAGGCAGGATCAACCGGAAGTCCATCATCGCGGACGATCGCAATCCGGTGGTCGGGACGCGGCTGATCCGTGAATGGGATGGGATTGAGCACACCGTCACCATCCTGCGGGACGGCTTCGACTGGCAGGGCCGAAAGTTCAAGTCGCTCTCGGCGGTGGCCCGGAACATCACCGGCGTCAACTGGAACGGCTACCGTTTCTTCGGGCTGGGTGAAGCGCGGAGGAACGAGCGATGAGCATGTCACCGTCAGCCACCATCGCCATCCGGCGCCAGCGCTGTGCGATCTATACGCGCAAGTCGAGCGAAGAAGGGCTCGACATGGAATTCAATTCACTCGACGCGCAACGCGATGCTTGCGAGGCCTATGTCGCCAGCCAGCGCGCCGAAGGCTGGGCCGCGATCCGCGAGCGGTATGACGATGGCGGCTTCTCCGGCGGAACACTGGAACGACCCGGCCTGAAACGTCTCATCGCCGATGTCGAGGCTGGGCTTATCGACGTCATCGTCGTCTACAAGATCGACCGGCTCAGCCGGTCGCTGATGGACTTCGCGAAGCTGGTCGAGGTTCTGGATCGCAATGGCGTGACCTTCGTCTCTGTGACGCAGTCGTTCAACACGACGACGTCCATGGGCCGCCTGACGCTCAACATTCTGCTTTCCTTCGCCCAGTTCGAGCGCGAGGTCATTGGTGAGCGTATTCGCGATAAGGTCGCAGCCTCACGCAAGCGCGGCATGTGGATGGGTGGCTTCGTCCCCTTGGGCTACGATGCCAAGGACCGAAAGCTCGTGATCAATGAGGCGGAAGCATCAATTGTCCGCATGATCTTCGAGCGGTTCTCGGCGATCGGATCAGCCACCGTCCTGACGAAGACGCTGGTGGCCGAAGGCGTCTGCAACAAGCGCGGCAAGCGCATCGACAAGGGTTACCTCTACAAGGTCCTGAACAACCGCGTCTATCTCGGCGAAGCCGTCCACAAGGGCACGGCCTATCCGGGTGAACATGCGGCCATCGTCAGCCGTGAATTATGGGACAAGGTCCAGAGCATCCTGCAAGAGAACCGCCACGTCCGGGCAGCCCATACCCGTTGCCAGACACCGTCGCTGCTGAAGGGGATCATCTTCACAGATAGCGGCACGGCGATGACGCCGACGGCCACCAAGAAGGCGTCGCGGCTCTACCGCTACTATGCCTCGATGGACCTGATCAAATGCCGACCATCGTCGGATTCGCCATCCATCCAGCGTCTGCCCGCAGGGATGGTCGAGGATGCGGTCGTAGGCGAGGTCCGGCGAATGATCCGGGCTCCAGAGATCGCGGCTCGCACGGTCGACGCCATTCGACACGAAGTCCCTGAAGCAGACGAACGAGCAGTCGTCTCGGCACTTGGCAGCTTCGACCAGCTCTGGACGGCGCTGTTTCCTTCCGAGCAGACCCGTATCGTCCAGCTGCTTGTCGGTCGTGTCACGGTCGGGTCCGGAGGCATTGCCATCGATCTGCGTCAGGATGGTCTGACTTCGATCATCCGGGACATGGTCACGCCCCGTGAAGGAAAGGCGAAAGCATGACGAACCCTGACAATACGATCCGCGTCGTCATCCCGTTGACCATCCGCAAACGCAATGGGAGGCCACGGATCGTAGCGCCATCAGAAAGCGAGTCAGCCGCTGACAGGGTGCAGGATGCGCGATTGCTGCGGGCACTGGCGCGGGCATGGAGCTGGCGGCGCCAATTGGAGAGTGGTACCGCCACCACCATCCACGACATCGCTGCTGCTGAGAATGTCACCGACCGCTTCATCGGCAGGATGATCCGGTTGGCCTATCTGTCGCCGGACGTTCTGAAGGAGTTGGTCATCGCGCGACGCCCATCGAGCATCACGATCAATGACCTGACCGGAATCGCCGACCTGCCATGGGCCGAGCAAAAGACGCGCGTCTTTGCCTGAGCCATGGCGGTGCGAGGCGGATCCTGCTCTGAACCACCCTTGATCGCGCTCGGGAACGACTACCTCGCGTTCTCAGACTGCTTTGCAATGCGGAGTGTGGGTCGGAAACGTATAATCGGCCAGACTTAGCAACATGCTGGAAAAATTGAGAATTCTCGCCGGAACTGCAAACGTCGAGGTTCGTGCAGAATGAGACAGAAGCCCATTCAGAGACTGGAGGCCACCGCCCGGTCGGTCTCAAAGGTTCGGTTCCGTCCCGCAAACCCTTTGAACACAAAAGGAATTTCGAGCGCAGAGGCACAGGTTTTGGAGTTTGCGATGGGATAGTGGCGGAGAGGGAGGGATTCGAACCCCCGGTACCCTTGCGAGTACTCCGCATTTCGAGTGCGGTGCGATCGACCACTCTGCCACCTCTCCGGGGATGCTCGTTTAGAAGCAGGTCGAATTCCAGTCTTGTAGGCGGCCGGGTGTAGGGGGTGGCTTCACATTTGTCAACGCCCCTTTTCCGGAGAATTTAAGGAATTTTCTCACGAATATCCATAATATTCAATAGCTTGAAGATTTTCAGTTCATGAACCGAAGTGAGCCGCACGGTGTTGCCCGAGGCCGTTTCGTCTGAGTTACCCTGCCCGTTTCTGCCTATTGAACCGGGCGTTGTCGCATCACCGCAATCGGCGTCTCCGTCAACCAGCCGAACCGCCCTCTGCTTGAACGCCAGCGTGTAGCGCACCCGCACGGCTCCCGTCGTTCCCGTTCCTTCAGGACTTGACGTGCCCCTGCAAATTGGAGGGGGGCATTTGTAGAATTTTCCCGGCAAGATCGACGAGGGGGAACCGATGCCCGGAGGGGAATGTCAGAGGAAAAACCGGGTTGCCTTCGGTGGAGTGGGCGGCGAGCCGGGCAGCATGAGCAATGCCCGCATTTTCCGGTATTTCAAGGCGTCGCCCGAGATCATCCGCCAGGCGGGTATGATGTATGTTCTCCACCCGCTTTCGCTGCGGAAAGTGGAGGATCTTCTCCACGAACGCGGCATCGACATCACACATGAGACAGTTCGGTTTTGGCGGAACCGGTTTGGGAGCATTTTCGCGGCCGAAATCCGCCGTGCCAGGGTTCAGGCGATGCGTTCATTCCAGAATCGACGCTGACACCTCGGTGAGGTTTTCGTGAAGATCAAGGGTGTGAAATACGACCTCTGGCGCGCCGTTGATCACAAGGGTGAAGTGCTCCAAAGCTTCGTCTCGAAGCGCCGCAACAGGAAAGCAGCGTCGAGGTTCCTCAGGAAATCGCTTCGTCGACACGGTCTGGCCGAAACGATCGTCACCGATCGTTTGGCATCTTACGGTTCCGCACTGAAAGTCCTCGGCGCCATCGACAAGCGTGAGGTCGGGCGCTGGTTGAACAACCGCGCCGAGAATTCTCGCCAGCCTTTCCGGCGACGAGAGCGGGCCATGCTCCGGTTCAGGCTCATGCGAAGTTTGCAGAAATTTGCTGCGCCGCACGGCTCGATCTACAACCGCTTCAACCAGGAACGCACCCTCACTTCGCGAGCAAGCTTCAAGGAACGCCGCACTGCTGCTCTCACTGAGTGGCGCCAACTCTGCGCGGTCTAAGCAATGCCGGGATAGGGCGCTTTCCGAGACTATTTTGGCTCGTCTGGCAGCACCCATAACGTTGTTGCGGCCAAGAAAAGTGCAATTCGCGTTGCGGAACTGCCTTGCCCTGCAGGCAGTCTTGGGAGAAAGCAGGCTCATGTCCAAGTTCGATATTCAGATCCGGGCCATCGTGCGTCAATACGAGGTCCTATCCAAAGACGGCGGCCGGAAAACCGACGTTGTTGTAGAGTCGATCTTGCGGTGTGTTGAAAACGGTTACTGGCAACCAAACGATAAGATGCCTGCAGAGCTGTCTCTGGCGGAAGCCCTGCCGGTCTCTCTGGGGACGGTTCAATCGGCCTATCGGACGCTGACCGCCAAGGGGATTATCGCGCGCCGACGCAAGGATGGCACCCGGCTGACCTCGCGGGTCGATGTCAACTCGATGAACTGGCACCTGCGCTTTTCGGACATCGAAACTGGCACCTCCCTGTCATGCCGGAGTACGGTGCTTTCGATCATCAGGACCCGCGAGAGCGGGAGCTGGAACCGATTTCTTCCCGAGGTGAAAGAGTTTGCATGCATCGTCAGGCAGTGGTCCATCGGTGACCGCTTCATGGTGATGAGCCGGCTCTATATTTCGTGCGAGTTTTACGACCAGTTGATGGATCTGGGCATGAGCACTCTCAATGACATCAACCTGCGCGCGGTGTTTAGCGACACCCTGCGGATGCCGACGCTGCGCGCAACCCATAGCGTCTCGTTCCGGTTGCCCACCGAAGAAGAGGTGTCCGTTCTCGCCGTCGCGACCGAAAGGCCGGTGATGATGCTGGAAGCAAGCGGCTACACCTACCGGGATCAACCCTTCTCCTACCAGGTGTTTTCCATCCCTACGGATCTCGGGAATGTCCGCCTGCTGGTCTGAGCGCGCGATCGCCGACCGCACCCTAGCGGATGACATAAATCGGACTTGACCAGGCGACGTGACCATCCTCCGTGCGCACCCGCACCCAGACGGGCGTATCCCCATCGTCGAAAAGCCTGACGCGATGCGAAACGGTCATTTCGGTCGTTTCGAGACGGTCGGGCAACCGCTGCATCGATATTGCGCGTTCCAGACCTCCCCCATCCAGAATTCGCGGCTCGACCCCAAGGTCAGCCAGATCCAACATCCCTTCCACGATGTTGGTGGCGACGTGAACCGTTCCCTCAAGCCGATCAAGCGCCACATCGAAGCCACAGAAATTGCCTGTGGTGACCGCTTCAAAACGGATTTTGCCAGGGCCTTCGTGGAGCAGCGGCCGCTCAGGGTTCCACCAGTTGATGGGCGTCATGCCGACCACCTCGGGATCCGAGAATGTCACAGCCCCCGTCCACAAGGTTTGACGCCCACGGCCGCGATACTCCGCCCCGTTGCAGAGTATCCGGAGCCGATTGCCCAGATCATCAAAGGTATAGCTGCGGAACGTCGCCACGATCTGGCTGGCGGTGAACAGGTCAACCGACAGGATTGGCGAGCCGGCCGAAACGCTGATGTTGACCGTTGCCATGTCAGCCGCGCTGCGTGCGATCTCGCCCATGTTCGCCCGGTTGCAGGTGCCGTACGGGTCCGCGCCCGTTGCGGGATCGCGGTGAAATATCTCGGCGGGCTTATCGAAAGCCATTCGAACATCCAGATGCAGCCGGGAGCCGGTGGTTCCGTAATGGTTCCGCCTGCGGATGGCGTCAAACAGGCTGTCCCTGTCGAGCGCATCAGCCCGAAAGCACGTGAGACCGCCCAGCGCGCCAAAACTCGCTGCTCCGGGATAGCTCGCGCCCGGCCGCCCCTTGTGTCCATCACTGCTGCAGACCACGCCGACGCGATGGCCGAGGCGGAAGCTGTCATGGATCATCCATTCGAACGTGCCCCAGTCAGAATGAAGCTCGACAGCCGTCCGAAGCCTCGGGTCGTGTGCAGCCGCAAGGTTCGCAGGGCGACCGCCGACGTGGGCGAACAGCACGCAATCCTCCTGCGCAAGGGCAGCGTAGAGCGCGGCAAGATCGTTGGCGTCTGTCTCAAGCCGGTGCCTGTCCTCGATCATGGCGTGTGATGATCGGATGATCGGCCTGCCTTCATCCCGAAAATAGACGTTGTGATCGCCGCCGACGGCTGTGTTGGCGGACCACTCGTATCCGGGAAAGGTCACGAACCGGCCTTCGTCATTGAATGCGCGGGTCGTGGTGTTGATCTTGTCCCAGAAGGCATCCTTGATCTGGAAGTCATTGGCCTGGTGCGCGCAGGCATCCACAAACGCGATGTCGCGGGCGAAGGTGAAATATTCCTCGATCGAGTTGATCCCGACCGTTTCACCGCTCTGCCCGTGCAAATCCGCCCAGAAAGTCTGTTCGGCATTGCTGATCGCCAACGGTGCCCCCTCGGCAAGCGTCGCGCCTGTTCCATCAAGCAGGGCGAACCGATAGGTGCCGGGCACATCAAGCGGGTGTTCGATTTTATGGGATCGCGCGCCCGGCACCCAGTCGATCCGCACAGGTGGGATCAGGGCCGGCCCGGTTGACCGCAGAACCAGCGGCCCCTCGACGCGATCCGAAGCGTTGCCCCATAGATCTTCACCGACGATGCCAACGCCAATCATGGTCCCTACACGACGGGCCGTGGGATTGATGACCTTCCAGCGCACGGGAGGGCCGGGAACGACAGGAATGGCGATGCGCTCCTCGAGCGGCACGAAAAATCCGGTGGCGCAGGGGTCAACCGCAACGCGCATTTCAAACGCGCTTTCGCAGAAGGTCTGCATCCGAAATCCCGGCGCGCCACCCGAACGGTCGCCGATCGTGACAAACACCTTATCCCCCGGCTTGAGCGCGCCGCCCACGACCTCGAAACGCACAGCCTTGTCCCACGGCCGGAAGCCGTGGCTTTCACAGTGGACAGCGATACGCACTCCGGTCGAGCTTCTTGCGCTGATGTAATTTGCTGCACCGGGGTCATGTGATTGAAGCGCGCCCCCGTCGTGGGTGAAGCGCAGGGATATCCGAAATCCGCCGGTGTCATCAAACCCGAAGCGCCCGACCGTGAGCGTCAGGCACAGCTCCTGCCAGCTACGCACCTCGCAAGGCGCGCTGCCGGCGAGTGTGACGCGCGCATAGTCGGACGTGGCGCGGCCGGGCTGCACCGTGGGCCACACATCGCCCATCAGATCGTCAGAGATCATCGCGGCCTTCCTTGGGTCCGTGGGTTTCTTCTCGCATGTCCGAAATATGGATTGCAATCATTAACTACATAGTTATTAATCATCTCGCAAGCACGGTCTGGAAACAACATGCAAGCTCTTGTCGCGACCGACATCCGTAAGGCCTTCGGCTCCCTCGAGGTTCTGCGGGGCGTTTCGCTGCGAGCCAACAAGGGTGACGTAATTGCGATCATTGGCGGTTCAGGATCCGGAAAAAGCACGTTCCTGCGGTGTCTCAATCTTCTCGAGGTTCCAGATGCAGGCAGCCTCTGGCTCAACGGCATCACACTGGATTTCAACCGAAGCGGGCCAGCTGGCGGCACGACACCGAAGGCAAAGGCAGAACTGCGGCGGCGGCTTGGGATGGTGTTCCAGAGTTTCAATCTCTGGACGCACATGAGCGCCCTCGACAATATCATCGCCGGCCCGATTCACGTGCTCGGCCAGGACCGCAAGGAGGCACGGGCCATCGGGCTTGATCTTCTCGACAGGGTGGGGCTGGCTGACAAGGCCGATGCATTTCCGGCTCAACTGTCCGGCGGACAGCAACAACGTGTGGCGATTGCAAGGGCGCTGGCGATGCGACCTGAAGCGCTCCTGTTCGACGAGCCGACTTCGGCGCTGGATCCCGAGCTGGTTGGAGAGGTACTGAAGGTTATCCAGGGTCTCGCCGCTGAAGGGCGCACGATGATCCTCGTGACCCATGAGATGGCCTTCGCCCGCGATGTGGCGACGCATGTGATGTTCTTCCACGACGGACGTGTTGAGGAAGAAGGCAGGCCAGACCTGATTTTCAGCAATCCGGGAAGCGAGCGTTGCCGTTCGTTTCTCAAGAAGTTCCTATAACCGGAGGTAAGCCATGAAAAACGGACTGAAAACCCTGCTTCTCGCCGCCCCCCTGTGTTTCATGGGCATTGCCCAGGCGCAGACGCAAACGGTGCGGATCGCCACTGAAGGCGCTTATGCGCCGTACAACTTCAAGGACTCCAGCGGAAAGCTGGTCGGGTTCGAGATCGATCTGGCCGCCGAATTATGCAAGCGCGCCGCCTTGAGCTGCGAAGTGCATGAGCAGGCGTGGGACGGCATCGTGCCGAGCCTGCTGGCCAATAAATACGACGCCATCATGGCCGCCATGAACATCACCGAAAAGCGCGAGGCCGTGATCAGCTTCAGCCGGCCCTATGTCAAGACGCCGATCCGGTTCGTGACAACCAGGAAGGGCACCGGTGCAGACTTTGTCTCTTCGCTCCCGGCGATCACCCTAGAGGATATCGATGCGACCGAAACCGCTGAAATCGGCAAGCTTTCCAAGCTGCTGGCGGGAAAGACCATCGGCGTACAGGCAGCGACAGCGCACGAGGGGTTTGTCAAGGAGCACATGAAGGGCGCGACCATCAAGTCCTATGACAAGATGGACAACATGATCCTGGATCTTACGGCAGGACGGATCGACGTGGGCTACACCTCGGTTACATTCCTCGCGCCGATTCTCAAGAAAACACCCGATCTGGTCGAATTCGGTCCGCTGATGACGGGAGGCCAGCTGGGGCGCGGCGTCGCCGTGGGGGTGCGGAAAACGGATACCGACTTGCAGAAGAAATTCTCGGCTGCGATCGGCGGCATGCTCGGTGACGGTTCGATGTCGGCGCTTGCTGTGAAGTGGTTCGGGATCGACATTTCCGCCAAGTGACGCGGGGCCGCCGCGAAGGGGAACCCGATGGATCTTGGCATTCTGGCATGGGGTGACACGGGCTGGGGCGACGAGCTGGCCCGTGGCGTGTTGACAACCGTAGCGATCGCGTCGGCGGCCTATCTTGTCGGCGCGGCCCTCGGCACTTTGCTTGCGGCCATGAAACTCTCGGGCACGCCGGCGATGAACGTGCCGGCGGCCGTCTACACGACGACGATGCGCGGAATCCCGGAAATGCTGGTGATTTACCTCGTCTTCTTCGGTGGCGGCGCCCTGAGCAGCTGGATTGCCTCAAGCGTGCTTGGAATTCACGATCGTGTCGACCTTCCGTCATTCGCTGTAGGCGTCGTCTGCATCGCACTCTCGGTTGCCGCCTATGCCTGCGAAGTCATCCGGGGGGCGGTGCTGGCGGTTCCGGGCGGCCAGATCGAGGCGGCCGAGGCCGTCGGCATGACGCGGTCGCAACGAAACCGCCTCGTCGTTGCCCCACAGGCGTTCAGGATGGCGCTGCCGGGCATGACCAATGTCTGGCAATTCGCGCTTAAGGACACGGCGCTCGTTTCGATTATCGGAGTCACCGAAGTGATGCGCACCGCCTCGATCGGTTCTGATGCAACCAAGCAGCCCTTCACCTTCTATTTCGCCGCCTTGGTGATATTCATCGTCATCGCCTATCTGTCACAACGCCTGTTCGTCCGGCTTCAAGCATCCGCTGATCGAGGTGTCCGATGGGGTTCCTAGATCATTTTGCGTTTATCGCGGAGGCGTTGGCGCATCTGTCCGTTGGCATCCCCCGCACCATTCTGTTGGCTGTGGCATCGCTGCTGATCGGGTTTGTTCTGGCTATCGGCGTAGCCGCAGCGTTGCTTTCACAAGCTTTTTTGCCACGGTGGATCGCCAATGGATACGTCTATATCTTCCGGTCAAGTCCGCTGCTTGTGCAGATATTCCTGATCTATTACGGGTCGGGGCAGTTCCGCAGCCTGTTTGAAAGTCTTGGCCTGTGGGGTCTCTTTCGCGAGGCATGGTTCTGCGCCATTCTCGCGCTGGCCCTGAATACCTGCGCCTACCAGGCCGTGCTGATCGCCGGCGGATTGCGAGCTGTGCCCTGGGGCCAGATCGAGGCGGCGCAGGCTGTCGGGATGTCACGCTGCAGGGTTTTTGTGACGGTCGCCTTTCCGCAAGCCCTGCGTCATGCACTACCTGCTTATTCCAACGAGGTGGTTCTGATGATCAAGGCCACGGCGCTGGCTTCGACCATTACCATTCTCGAGATCACCGGCCTTGCCAAGCAAATGGCATCCGAAACCTACCGCCCGTTCGAAGTGTTTGCTGCTGCCGGGCTGGTTTACATCGCCCTCAATGGCGCCGTGGCTGCCGGCTTCACGCGCGGCGAGCGATTTTTGCGCCGCAATGTGGCGCAAAGGACGTGAGGCACCCGCCGATATGAGCGGATGGTGCAGGACAAGGGGCCATGTCCGGCTCAGGCGGCGTGCAACTCTGTCTTGCCCGGACAATCGCCGCCGACCGCGTTGATGCGCACATCGGTGCCAACCATGTTGTTGGTCAGGATCGGGGCGTTGCTCTTGTCGGCGGTGACCGTCGTAATGATCTCGGCACTCAGAACCGCTATCTCGGCAGAGCGACGGATCTCGATGTCAAAGCCGGAACGGGCCAGGTTGCGAGCGCAACGGCTGCTCGCCCCGGCATCGATATCGAACAGGCGGAGCCGGTCAACGCCCAGCAGCGCCTTGAAGGCGAGCGCCGACGTCGCGGCCGTGCGCAGCGTGGTGAGGATCGTCATCTCCGTCAGCACTAGCGGATACCCTGCTGCCGCTGCGCTCTGCGCTGGAGCGCGCCGTGCCGCATGGTTGCCCGGTCGGGCGCGGCAAGCGCGACGTTGGTTCCTGGCGTGATCTGCCAAAGGCGACAGAGGACGACTGGACATCGCTCGATGCGGGTTCCAGAGCCATTATCGACAAACATCCGAAGCTGGAAAAGGCCAATACAGCTCGTCATCCCGGCACGCTTGGTATGGGCAACCACTTCCTGGAGGTCCGCCTTGATCAGGAGGATCGCGTCTGGTCCATGCTGCATTCGGGCTCGCGCGGGGTAGGGAACGTCACCGGCACCTATTTCATCGAACGGGCCAAGGCGGATATGCGTCGCTACTTCGTCAACCTGCCGGACGAGGATCTCGCCTATTTCCCGGAGGGGACAGCGAACTTCGACGATTACGTCGAGGCGGTGGAATGGGTGCAGACCTTCGCGATGATGAACCGGCGGGTGATGATGGGTCACGCGATCGATGCCATACGCAAGGTGATCGAGATGCGCCTCGAAAAGCTTCATCGTGTGTGGGAAGGGCAATCTCGAGAGCATCCACGCGGGTTCGATGGCGCATCAGGGCCGGGCAATGCCGTCTCGATCCATGTCGTGCACGAGAATGTCACGGAGGTCTTCGTCGGCTTCGGGCGCCAAGGCGTCAGCAGCGAAGCGGGGGCCGCAGGTGCCGTGCGGGAGGCATCAGCCTATCTGGCAGGAGCACATCCTGTCGGGTCGCACCTTGCCGATCGGCTTCTGCTTCCCCTGGCGCTCGGTGCAGGAGGCCGTTTTGTGACCGGGCCTCTGGCAGAGCATACGAAGACCAATATCGACGTGATCCGGGCGTTTCTGGATGTGTCAGCCCTTGTCGTTCCGGCACAGGAAGGCGGGGCGGTCCGTGTCGTCATCGCGAAATGAACCTTGTTGGAGTGGAATGATCCCCGCCTTGAGTTTGAGAGCGGGCTTTCGTCATTAAAGGAACGATAGTCCGCTCTCAGGCTTGTTCTAGGCGGTGTTTACATTCACATGCAAGATCTTAGAGCTGCGACGAGGTTGAGGAATCCGGCGTAGTTTCTGGCGAGTTTGTCGTATCGCGTGGCGATG
>WSYC01000016.1 GCA_009773635.1 Beijerinckiaceae bacterium
GCCGTCAAGGCGCCGGGCTTCGGTGATCGCCGCAAGGCGATGCTCGAGGACATCGCCATCCTGACCAACGGCCAGGTGATCTCGGAAGACCTCGGCATCAAGCTGGAGAGCGTCACGCTCGACATGCTCGGCCGCGCCAAGAAGGTGACGATCTCCAAGGAGAACACCACCATCGTCGACGGTTCCGGCGCCAAGGCCGAGATCGAGGCGCGCGTCGCCCAGATCAAGGCCCAGGTCGAGGAGACCACCTCCGATTACGACAAGGAGAAGCTCCAGGAGCGTCTGGCCAAGCTCGCCGGCGGCGTCGCGGTGATCCGCGTCGGCGGTTCGACCGAGATTGAGGTCAAGGAAAAGAAGGACCGCGTTGATGACGCGCTGAACGCCACCCGCGCTGCGGTGGAAGAAGGCGTGCTGCCGGGCGGTGGCGTTGCCCTGCTGCGTGCCGCTGGCGCGATCGGCAAGCTCAAGCCTGCCAATGAAGACCAGAAGATCGGCATCGAGATCGTCAAGAAGGCGCTCACCACGCCGGCTCGCCAGATCATCGACAACGCCGGTGACGACGCCGCCGTGATCGTCGGCAAGCTCGTCGAAGCCAAGGGTTACAATGACGGCTACAATGCCCAGACCGGCGAATACGTCGATATGGTCAAGGCCGGCATCATCGACCCGACCAAGGTCGTGCGCACGGCGATCCAGGACGCGGCCTCGGTCGCCGGCCTCTTGATCACCACCGAAGCGATGATCGCGGAAGCCCCCAAGCGCGAGTCGGCCCCGGCGATGCCGGGCGGCGGCGGCATGGGCGGCATGGGCGGTATGGATTTCTAAGGAAATCCTGCCCGCCCCTTCCAAAAGAGAAACTCCGATCCCCGGCAACAGCCGGGATCGGATGCGGTATGGGAAACTCCGATCCCCGGCAACAGCCGGGATCGGATGCGGTATGGATTTCTAAGGAAATCCTGCCGAAGACTGAAATGCGAAAGGCCCGGAGCAATCCGGGCCTTTTTCAGCCTGTTACTTTGAATTTGATGCCCGCTCCTTTGCGCCGCTCCCCCGCTTCATTCTTCATCGGGAACCGGACGAAGAAGGCATCCGTGCCGGCAAAATTCCTGTTCGGGGTATAGATAAGCGATGCACCTTCGACAGTGAGTGAACCGTGCTGGGGTGGGCGAACAATAATCACACCCGCAAGCGAGGTCCTTCCGGAGCCGCTGAGATACACCGAAATCGTGCATGGCGCGCCCTTTTCAACGCCCGTTACCAGGCCTGTGCTCAGCTCTCTTTGTCGCCCATGAAAATGCGCCTTGCATTCCGCCAGAACACTTCCCGACAAAGCACAGAAGCCAAGAAAAAATGCCAACAGCCTCTTCATGGACCACTTACTCCAGAGTGCCATCAATGAGCCGGGGAGGATATGCCAATACGTGGGTCATGCAATCCCCCACACACTCGTCTTCTTGACCTCGTTATCCTCGAGCGCGCCAACCACCGGCACCATGTAGGTCGCAAGTTCCGTGAGCTTGGCTTTCGGCAGATAACTCCGGCCGGGATCGCCGATCAGCACGGTTGCACCACGCGCCTGCAAGCCTTCCAGCCAGCCGATGACCCGGGCCGCCATCCCCTGCTCGTAGCAGACATCGCCGGCGAGGATAACATCCCATCCCCGATCCTCGCCGAGGATATCGCCCAGCGAAGCGGCGATAGAAACGGTATTGGCTCTCGCGTTGAGCCCGATGGCCTCGATTGCGTAGGCATCGATTTCCGCCGCCTCGACCACCCGCGCGCCTGCCTTCATCGCCGCAATCGCGACGAGCCCGGACCCCGAAGCAAAATCGAGCACGTGCTTGCCGGCGACAACCGCGGGATGATCGAGGAGGTAGCGCGCCAGCGCCTGCCCACCCGCCCAGGCAAAGGCCCAGAACGGCGGCGGCTCCATGGCTTCATGGGCAACATGGAGCGATATCTCCGGCACATGCGGCACCGGCAGCAGCGCGGTGTTGGCACGGATAAACCCCAGCCGCTGCGAGGAGGTAAAAGCGGGTCTTTCGCCAGCGTCAGGCATGCAGCATCCCCTGTTCAACCCGGCGCACCCGTACACCGAAGCCCGGATTTCGCCATGTTTGCACTGGAAAGGACAGGATCACTGCTCTATCAACCATCATTCAGGGGTCATGCGTCATGCACGCCACACGGTCAATCCCGGCGGGGTGCAAGCCGCTCCTGATCCGTGCATACATTTCACGCGTAGTGTCTTTATTGGTTGCAAAGAGAGGCTTTTGATGTTCCGGGCGCGTTTTGCGGCATTGACAATCATCGCCCTGACGGCCCTGTGGATCGGCTCCGGCTACCTCAGGAGCGATCACGGCCCCACGAAATCCGCGCGCGTCTCGCAGCCGGAAAAGCCGCTGTTCCGGGTTGTCGTTGCTGATGCCGATGTCCGGCAGCACGCCCGCAAGCTCAGCCTCACCGGCCGGACGCAGAGCGACCAGCGCGTCATTGTCAGCGCCCGCACCAATGGCATCGTGACGCGCGTAGCGGTCAAGCGCGGTGCGCGCGTCGCGGTCGGCGATCTTATCGCCGAACTCTCGGATGAAGCGCGCGAGGCCAATGTCGCACAGGCGAAGGCGCGGCTGGCGCAGCGCGCGGCGGAGCTGGATGCCCGCGAGGCGCTCGCGAAGCGCGGCAATTACCCGACGCTGAACCTCGAGCAACTGCGCGCGGAGAAGCAGGCGGCGGAGGCTGCACTGGCGACCGCCGAGGCGGAACTTCTGCGCGCGAATATCGTCGCGCCGATCGCGGGCATTGTGAACGATGTTGCCATCGAAATCGGCCAGGGCCTGCAAATGGGGGCGATCATCGCCGATGTCATCGCGCCCGATCCGATGCTGGCGGTGATCGAGCTGCCCGAGCGCCGCCTCGCCGGGCTCCGGATCAACGATCCCGCCGAAATCCGGCTGGTGACCGGCGAGGTCCGGTCCGGGAAAATCCGCTTCGTCTCGCGCCGCCCGAGCGCGCAGACGCGAACCTACCGCGTCGATATCGAGTTCTCGAACGCAGATGCCGCGATCCCCGATGGCATCGCCGCCGAGGTCAGCCTTGTGCTGGCGCCGGTGGAGGCGGCGCGGGTGCCCCGGTCGGCGCTGACCTTCTCCGCCGAAGGTCAGCTGGGCCTCAGGATCGTCGACGCCGGCAGGATTGTCCGCTTCGCGCCGGTCGGGCTGGTCGATGACGAGGACAGCACCCTCTGGGTTTCCGGCCTCGCACGTGGCACCGTGATCATCGTGCGTGGGCAGGATTTCATCCGCGAGGGCCAGACCGTCGAGCCCGTCCGCGAGAGTGCGGAAGCCGCACCGGCAGGCGGCGAGCCCAAAAAGCCGAATGAGCCCAAAACACCATGAACGCGCTCATCGCCTACGGCATCTCGCACGTGCGGCTCACGATCGCCGCGCTGCTGTTCCTGCTGGTGGCCGGCACCTCGGCCTATCTGGCCATCCCGAAGGAAGCCGAGCCAGATGTTCAGATTCCGATCGTCTATGTCTCGATTACCCAGCGCGGCATCTCGCCGGAGGATGTCGAACGGCTGATCCTGCGCCCGCTGGAGACGCAACTGAAATCGGTCTCGAACGTCAAGGAAATGCGCGCCTCGGCCTTCGAGGGCGGCGGCTACGTGCTGCTGGAATTCCAGCCGGGGTTCGACGCCAAGAAAGCGGTGGCGGATGTGCGCGCGAAGGTCGACGATGCCAAGCGCGATCTGCCGCGCGATGCGGATGAGCCGAAGGTTACCGAGGTCAATCTCTCGCTGTTCCCGGTCATCATCATCGCGATGAAGGGCGACGTGCCCGAACAGACCATGGTGCGCCTCGCGCGCCAGTTGAAAACCGGCATCGAGCAGGTGCCGGGCGTGCTCGCCGCAGAGCTGAAGGGCGCGCGTGACGAAGTCGTGGAGATCATCGTCGAGCCAACGCTGCTTGCGGCCTACGGCGTCTCGCTCGATGATCTCGTGCGCATCGTCGGCGGCTCCAATACGCTGATCGCGGCCGGTGCGCTCGAAAGTACTACCGGGCGTTTTTCGGTGAAGGTGCCGAGCCTGATCGAGAAACCGGAAGACATTCTCAAGCTGCCGGTGCTGGCGACGCCGGGTGCGGTCGTGCGCCTCGGTGATGTCGCCGAAGTCCGGCCGACGTTCAAGGATGCGGTGTCGATCACCCGCGTCGACGGCAAACCGGCGATCACGATCGAGGTATCCAAGCGCGTCGGCGCGAACCTGATCGATACGGTCGATGGCGTGAAATACGCACTGGAGAAGGCACGCGCGTTGCTGCCCGCCACGGTGGAGCTGACGACGACGCAGGATCGCTCGAAGGGCATCCGCACCATGCTCGCTGACCTCCAGAATTCCGTGATCACCGGCATCGTACTGGTGGCTGCCGTGATCCTCGCGACGCTCGGCTTCCGGCCGACGGGCATCATCGGGCTTGCGATCCCGTTCTCGTCGCTGGTCGGCATTCTCGGGCTGCAACTCGCCGGGCTCACGGTCAATATCGTCGTGCTGTTCTCGCTCATTCTCGCTGTGGGCCAACTCGTCGACGATGCGATCATCGTCGGCGAATTCGCCGAGCGGCGCATGGCGGAGGGCATTCCGCCGGCCGAAGCCTACCAGCTCGCCGCCAGCCGCATGACCGGTCCGGTGATCGGCGCCACCGTGACCCGCATTGCGGCATTCTCGCCGCTCCTGTTCTGGCCGGGCATCGTCGGCGAGTTCATGAAGTACCTGCCACTGACGCTGATCGCGACGCTCTCGGCGAGCCTTGCCTTCGCGCTGTTCTTCGCGCCTGCCCTCGGCAGTGTCATTGGGCACTCCAAACACACGCCCGCCGCCGCATCGGCCCGCGAGGGGGTCTACATGCGCACGGTCCGCCTGGCGCTGAAGCACCCCGGTGTCACCATCCTCCTGGCGGTGGCGATGATGATCGTGGTGCCGGTGCTGCACGGCAAATTCGGCAAGGGCGTCGAGTTCTTTCCCGATGTCGAGCCGGATTATGCGCTCGTGCAGGTGCGGGCGCGCGGCAACCTCAGCCTCACCGAGAAAGACAGGCTTGTCCGGCTGGTCGAGGCGCGCATGCAGGACATGGGCGAAATCGACACCATCTACACCCGCATCGGCGAGCAGGGACGCGGTGGCAACAACGAGGTTTCCGCCGATACGGTCGGAGTGATCCAGTTCGAGTTCATCGACTGGCGCAAACGCCGCAAGGCACACGAGATCATGGATGATATCCGCGCGAAAACCGCCGATATCCCGGGCATCGAAATCGCCGTCTCGAAGCCGAAAGCCGGCCCGCCAACCGGCAAACCGGTACAAATTGAACTTGCTGCGCTCGACCCCGCCAATCTGGGGCCTGCTGCCAAGAAGGTCGCCGCGATGCTCGCCGCGCGATCCGATACCAAGGACATTGATGACGGTTTGCCGCTACCCGGCATCGACTGGACATTGCGGCTTGACCGGGGTGAGGCCGCGAAGGTCGGCGCCGGCGCGGGCACGGTCGGCACCGCCGTCCAGCTCGTAACGAACGGCGTGAAACTCACCGAATACCGCCCGGCAACAACCGACAAATCCGTCGATGTGCTGCTGCGCTACCCGCAGGAAAAGCGCTCGATCGATCAGCTCGACGACATGCTGGTCAATACCCCCGTCGGCCCGGTGCCGATCGGCACGCTGGTGACGCGCGAGGCGACGCCTGCTGTCGGCATCCTCAACCGCGTCAATGCGACGCGGGTGATCGGCGTTTCCGCCAATGTCGGCGAAGGCGTGCAATCGGCTGTCGTGCAGAAATCGGTCACCGAGGCCCTCGCGAAGATGGATCTCGGCGCCGGCGTCTCCTTCCGCCTCAAGGGCGAGGACGAGGAGCGCGCCAAGGCTTCGGCCTTTCTCATCAAGGCGTTCGGCGCGGCGATGTTCCTGATTTTCGCGGTGCTGCTGGCGCAGTTCAACAGCTTCACCAGCGTCGGGCTGATCCTGTCCTCGGTGATCCTGTCGACGATCGGCGTCTTCATCGGGCTGCTGGTGATGCAGCAACCGTTCGGCGTGGTGATGTCGGGCCTCGGCATCATCAGCCTCGCCGGGGTCATCGTGAACAACAACATCGTGCTGATCGATACCTACGATCACTTGCGCAGGGAGGGCATGGCGGCGATGGACGCGATCATCAAGACCTGCGCCGAACGCGCGCGACCGGTGGTGATGACGGCCGGCTCGGCGGCACTCGGGGTCGCGCCGATCGCGTTCGGCATCAACGTCGACTTCCTCGAACGCGAGGTGACGATGGGCGCGCCGGCGACGCAATGGTGGATCCAGCTCTCGAGCGCAACGCTCTTCGGCCTGACGTTTGCGACCATCCTGACGCTGATCGTGACCCCGGCCTCGTTGATGCTGATAGCCAACCTCTCGGAGTGGCGCAAGGCGCGGCGGGCGCGCAGAGCGCTGGCGGCCAGCCCTTAAGGCTCACTCGTCAGCGCATTGCAGGCGTTACTGCGCGGTCCAGCCGCCGTCCATCGAGACGGTGGTGCCGGTGATCGAGGCCGCCGCCGGCGAGGCAAGGTAGACCGCAAGGCCCGCGACCTGCTCGACCGTCACGAATTCCTTCGTCGGCTGGGCGGCGAGCAGAACCTTCTGCTTCACCTCGTCCTCGGTCATGTTGCGTGCCTTCATCGTATCCGGGATCTGTTTGGCGACGAGTGCGGTCCAGACATAGCCCGGAGCGATGGCGTTGACGGTGATCTTGTCGAGCGCGACTTCGAGCGCCACGGTTTTCGTCAGCCCGGCGACGCCATGCTTGGCCGCGACATAGGCGGACTTGAACGGCGAGGCGATCAGCGAATGCGCCGAGGTCAGATTGATGATCCGCCCGCCACCACGCTTTTTCATGCCCGGCACCGCTGCCTTGATCGCATAGAAGGCCGATGAGAGGTTGATGGCGATGATCTGCTCCCACTTGTCATCCGGGAAGCTCTCGACCGGGGAGACGAACTGGATGCCCGCGTTGTTGACGAGGATATCGATGCCACCGAAGGCTGCTTCCGCCTCGGCCACCAGCGCGCGGATTTCCTCGGGCTTGAGCATGTTCGCGCCGTTGTAGAGTGCTTTGACGCCGAATTCCCGCTCGATCGCAGCGCGGGTCGCCTCGATTTCGGCGGCATCACCGAGACCGTTGAGCATCACGTTGGCACCTTCGGCCGCAAAAGCCCGCGCCATGGCGAGGCCAATGCCGCTCGTGGAACCGGTGACCAATGCGTTCTTGCCCTTCATCGACATTCTCTATTCCCTTTTCAAAACCATCGGCACGCTGTGCCGGCCCCACAAAACCGGACGGGTTCTAGCATTTCGCGTTGCAATATACAGCCGGATCATCTCGCCAGAAAGGCGGATAGCCGCTATAGGATGCGCATGGCTTCAAAACTGACCCTTCGTTATTCCGGTGGCCGGGACGGGGCGATCGCTCCGGCGCATGACCATGGCCACGCCTGTTGCGAGGCGCATCGCGTGCCGACGCAGGAAACCCTGCGCGCCGCCGACGAGATCTGCCTGAAAAACGGCGTGCGGATGACCCCGCAACGCCGCGCCGTGCTGGCGGCACTGGCCGAGGCGAAACGACCGCTCGGCGCCTATGATCTCATCGAGGCGCTGCGCGAGGGCGGCACCGGGCGCGGCCCGGCCCCGATTGCCATCTATCGCGCGCTCGATTTCCTGCGCGAGAACGGCTTCATCCATCGGCTCGAAACACTGAACGCCTTCATCGCCTGCCCGCACCTGCACGGCGCGGGTGAGCGCGTCGTGTTTCTGATCTGCGATCGCTGCCACCATGTCGAGGAAGCCGTCGCGACCCCGCTCTCGGGTGCGTTGGCTGCTGTGGCAGCGGAGCACGGTTTTGCGGCAACCCGTCAGGTTGTCGAACTCGCCGGCATCTGCCGCAATTGCAGCACTGACCTCGCGAAGGCCTGACCATGGACCTGATTCCTCCCCCCTGCCGCGAAGCAGCAGATGGTTTCGCGACCTTTGGTCCGCATGCCCGCCACGCATCGGTTGGCGTCAAGGTCGGGCATGTGCAGGTTGGCGGCATGATCGCCGGCCACCCCGCGCCGATCGTCGTGCAATCGATGACCAATACCGATACCGCCGATATCGACGGCACGGTGGTGCAAGTCGCGGCATTGGCGCGGGCGGGCTCGGAAATCGTCCGCATCACGGTGGATCGCGATGAAGCCGCCGCAGCTGTGCCCCACATCCGCGACAAGCTCGCAAGGCGCGGCGTCAATGTGCCGCTGGTCGGTGATTTCCACTACATCGGCCACACACTGCTGACCGATCATCCGGCCTGTGCCGAAGCGCTCGACAAATACCGCATCAACCCCGGCAATGTCGGGTTTCGCGAGAAGAAGGATCGCCAGTTCGGCGCGATTGTCGAGCTGGCGATCAGGCACGGCAAAGCCGTCCGCATCGGCGCGAACTGGGGCTCGCTCGATCAGGAACTGCTGACCACGCTGATGGACGAAAACGCGAAAAACGCCGCGCCATTGGAAGCCCGGGCGATCCTGCGTGAAGCCATGGTGCAATCGGCGCTGCTGTCCGCGGAACGCGCGGAGCAGATCGGGCTCGGGGCGGACCGCATCATCCTCTCCGCCAAGGTTTCGGCGGTGCAGGACCTCATCACCATCTGCCGCATGGTGGCTGATCGCTCGCGCTATGCGCTGCATCTTGGCCTCACCGAGGCCGGCATGGGCTCGAAGGGCATCGTGGCCTCCTCGGCGGCGCTCGGCATCCTGCTGCAGGAGGGGATCGGCGATACCATCCGCTTCTCGCTGACGCCGGAACCGGGCGGTGACCGGACGCTGGAAGTGAAGGCCGCGCAGGAACTGCTGCAGACCATGGGGTTTCGCACCTTCGTGCCGCTGGTTGCCGCCTGCCCCGGTTGCGGACGCACGACATCAACCGTGTTTCAGGAACTTGCGCGGGACATCCAGAACTGGATCTCGACCTCGATGCCGGAATGGAAGACGCGCTATCCGGGCGTGGAAACGCTCAATGTCGCGGTGATGGGCTGCATCGTCAACGGGCCCGGCGAATCCAAGCATGCGGATATCGGTATTTCCCTGCCCGGCACCGGTGAAACCCCGGCCGCGCCGGTTTTCATCGACGGGAAAAAGGCGCTGACCTTGCGAGGCACCGCGATCGCGAGCGATTTCAAGGCGCTGGTCGCCGATTACATCGAGAAGCGCTTCTCGGCCTGAGCCGGCGGGCGAACCGCGCGCGTGGCGTCAGGCCGCGCCCGCGAGGCTTGCAAACATGCCCTTGCCATCGGTGCCGCCGACGAGGCTCTCGATCAGGTTTTCCGGGTGCGGCATCAGGCCGAGCACGCGGTGGTTCTCGGAATAAATGCCGGCGATGGCATTGAGCGAGCCGTTCGGGTTGCGCTTCGTGATGTCACCAGCCTCATCGCAATAGCGGAAGGCGACGCGGCCCTCACCCTCAAGGCGCGCGAGCGTCTCGGCATCGCAGATGTAATTGCCCTCGCCATGCGCGATGCAGACCTTGATGATCTGCCCCGGCGTGTAGGCGGAGGTGTAGGCGGTATCGTTGCGCTCGACGCGGAGGTGCTGCATGCGGCAGACGAACTTGAGGCCGGCGTTGCGCATCAGGATGCCCGGCAGCAGCCCGGCCTCGCACGCAACCTGAAACCCGTTGCAGATGCCGAGGACATAGCCGCCCTTCGCGGCATGGGCGCGCACGGCATCCATGATATGCGCCCGCGCGGCAATCGCGCCGGTGCGCATGTAATCGCCATAGGCAAACCCGCCGGGCAGCACGACGAGATCGGTTCCCGCCGGGAGATCATAATCCGCGTGCCAGGCGTGGGTGACTTTTGCACCCGCCTGGATCAGCGCGCGCGCGACATCGCCCTCGCGATTGGTGCCGGGGAATGTGATGACAGCAGCGTGCATCACCCCAAAACCTCAACCCGGTAATTCTCGACCACCGTATTCGCGAGCAGCTTCTCGCAAGCTTCCTTGAGCAAAGCCTCGGCGCGGGATTTGTCGGCCGTGGTGATCTCGATATCGAACACCTTGCCCTGCCGGACGCTGTCGATACCCTCCAGCCCGAAGGACTTCAGCGCGCCTTCGATGGCCTTGCCCTGCGGATCGAGAACGCCGTTCTTCAAGGTGACGGTGACACGCGCTTTCATGGAAGGACCTTGCAAGATGGTAGCGGAAAGGATCGCTGCGGATTAGCGCTTCTGGGAGGAGAGCGCAACCGCTTCCCGCGTCATTCCCGACGCCGCAGGCGGTCGGGAATCCATGGTTCAGGCACGCAGAAAGCGCAAGATGGATTCCCGTTCGGCGCCACGCGCCGCCGGGAATGACACCTGCCCTATTGCACCAGTTTCGGCCCGCCCGCGACGGGGTTATCCCCCTCGGTGAGGATGCCGAGGCGGCGCGCCACTTCCGAATAGGCCTCGATCAACCCGCCCATGTCGCGGCGGAACCGGTCCTTGTCGAGCTTGTCCGAGGATTTCATGTCCCAGAGGCGGCACGAATCGGGGGAGATTTCATCGGCCACGACAACGCGCATCATGTCGCCCTCATACAGGCGGCCGCATTCCATCTTGAAATCGACAAGACGAATGCCGACGCCGAGGAACAGCCCGGTCAGGAAATCGTTGACGCGGATGGCCAGCGCCATGATGTCGTCGATCTCCTGCGGCGTCGCCCAGCCGAACGCCGTGATGTGCTCTTCCGAGACCATCGGGTCATTCAGCTTGTCGTTCTTGTAGTAGAACTCGATGATCGAGCGCGGCAACGGCGTGCCCTCTTCGATGCCGAGCTTGGTCGAGAGCGAGCCGGCGGCGACATTGCGCACGACGACTTCGAGCGGGATGATCTCAACCTCGCGGATGAGTTGCTCGCGCATGTTCAGCCGCTTGATGAAATGCGTGGGCACGCCGATGGAATTCAGCTGCATGAACACATATTCCGAGATGCGGTTGTTCAGAACGCCCTTGCCGTCGATGATTTCGTGCTTTTTGGCGTTGAAGGCGGTGGCATCATCCTTGAAATGCTGGATGAGCGTTCCGGGTTCGGGGCCTTCGAACAGGACCTTGGCTTTGCCTTCATAGATGCGGCGACGACTTTTCATCGGCATGTACCGTGTTTTGGGGAAATCCATGGGTGCCGAGGCTCCTTGTCTTGACGAGCGCCGGCATCGGCGACTTCGCGAGGGCATGAGGACTACGCCGCGCCGCAATGGCTCTTTGGCGCTTCATGACCCCCGGTCGACCGGACCGTAGCCGATCCCGCCCCGCGATACAATGTTGCACGGCACACAAACTAGACTTAACAACCATTGATTTCCGAGCCTCGCGTCCCTATTCCCTTACCGACGCGCCCGCTGGCAACAGCGCGCGGAACCTGAAAAGCCTTTCGCCCCTTCGAGACAAGAGAGCTCCACGGCCATGACGACGTTCGACAATCGCAAAGATACCGCCGAGAAGAAGTTTGCGCATGACGCCGAGCTTCAGTTCAAGGCGAGCGCGCGCCGCAACAAGCTGCTGGGCCAATGGGTCGCCGGCCAGCTTGGCCTCTCCGGCGCGGAAGCCGACGCCTACGCCAAGTCTGTCGTCATGGCGGACTTCGAGGAGGCCGGCGACGAGGATGTGTTCCGCAAGATCGCCAAGGATCTCGCGACAGGCAAGGTTGAGGTCTCCGAACATGTCATCCGCCGCACGATGGATGAACTGATGGCCAAGGCCATCGCGGAAATCCAGGCCGGCACCTGAATCCATCTTTTTTGGATGCAGCATACGATCCGGGCTGGAATCGCGCCCGGATTTCAGCATGATGAAAGCGTCGCCGATGGGGCGGCGCTTTTTTGTCTGAAGCCTCCGCCGCCGACATCCTCAAGCTGCCCGAGAGAACCATGACCGCCAATCCGCTCCTGACGTTTGCCGACCGCCTCCGCAAGGGTCCCGCAGCTTTCGCGGCCTGGTCCGGCATGCGCGACCCCGCGGTCGTCGAGGCGATGCTGGCAGAGGGGTTCGACTGCGCCGTTTTCGATTGGCAGCATGGCTTTCACGACTACGCGACCATTCAGGCCGGCATCGCCAGCGCGCATGCCGCCGGCGCGGCGGCGATGGTGCGGATCGGGGTCGGCCAGTTCGCGGAGGCCTCGCGCTTCCTTGACTGGGGTGCGGCCGGCATCATCGCGCCGATGATCAATTCGGTCGCCGATGCCAAGACCTTCGTGGAGTTCATGAAATACCCGCCCCATGGCGCTCGCTCGTGGGGTCCGGCGCGCGCCAGCAATCTCACCAAACTCTCCGGCTTCGATCACCTCAGCCGCGCGAATGATTTCACGCTGGCCATTGCGATGATCGAGACCCGCGAGGCGCTTGCCGCGCTCGATGATATTCTCGCGGTGAAGGGGCTTGACGGCGTGCTGGTCGGGCCATCCGATCTTTCAATCACGCTGACGAATGGCGGGGTTGTCGATGCCAACCACAAGCTGGTCGATGAAGGCCTGACGAAAGTCGTTCAGGCTGCCCGCAAGCACGGCAAGCTCGCCTGCGCCTTCTGCATGGACGGAACGCGGGCGGGCGAACTCGCCGCGCGCGGCTATCACCTGCTCACGATCGGGCAGGACCAGATCCTGCTGCGGCTCGCCTCCCGGCAGGAGTTGGCGAAAGCGCGGGCAGGCACGGATTCCGCCAATCTCGACGGTGCCGACGGCTATTGATCAGACCTAGACCGGAATTTTCAGCCCGAAATTCTGGGCCAGAAACAGCCCGCCGTGGATCAACCCGCCCTGATCGATGCCATGGGCGACACCAACCGAAAGATGCCACTGGCAGGGGATTTCGGCCTTGCCGAACCCGTCCATGGCCTCGAACAGCGAATCAACCGGCAGGATAGTGTCCTGATCGCCGTGCACGAGCAGGATCGGCGGCTTGCCCTTCGCTTCCGTTTTGAGATGTTCCGGCCCGACAAGGTAGCCGGAATAGGCGATGATCGCCGCCGGCACGGTCTCGCGCCTGAGACCGACGTGCATCGCCATCATCGCGCCCTGGCTGAAGCCAACCAGCGCGAGGCTGGAGGGAGGCAGCTGATGGCGGGCCAGCTCTTCGGTGAGGAAGTGCTCGAGGTCCGGCGCGGCCTGCTGGCAACCGCGCCAGCGCTCGGCGGGGTCGCGCATCGTCAGCGGCCACCACTGCCGCCCCATGGGGGACATGCCGCAGGGCTCCGGCGCGTGCGGCGAGACGAAGGCGGCATCGGGGAGCAATTCCGCCCAGTTCTGCCCGAGATCAATGAGATCGTTGCCATCCGCACCATAGCCATGCAGAAAAACGACGAGCTGTCGGGCCTGACCGGATTTTGGGGCAAGGCGCGGACCATCAAGCGGGCGGGGCATCGGATTTCCTCAGGAAACGGTTATTCCCTTCACATGGCGAAACGCGCCGGGTTTGACAAGCAAGGCCGTGCTTCTGTCCGCCTGAAATCACCCGGAAGCTGGGCCATCACGCCGCGCGCAGCGCCTCGACCGGATCGAGCCTTGCCGCCCGGAACGCCGGATAGAAGCCCGAAACAACCCCGACCAGCCCGGAAAAGACGAAGGCCGCCGCAACAATGGCGGGGTCGATCACCAGCGGCCAGCCGGCGATATCGGCCGAGATCATCGAGATGCCGATACCGATGAGGATGCCAATCACCCCCCCGATCAGCGCGATCAGCGTCGCCTCGATCAGGAATTGCGCCATGACATCGCGCGGGCGCGCACCCACGGCCATCCTCAGACCGATTTCTTTCGTCCGTTCGGTGACGGACACCAGCATGATGTTCATGATGCCGATGCCGCCGACCACAAGGCTGACCGCCGCCACCGAGAGCAGCAGCATCGCCATGGTGCGGGCGCTACCTTCCTGTGTCGCCTGGATCTCCGCGAGGTTACGCACCGAGAAATCGTCGTCGCGCCCGTCCTGCAGCCGGTGGCGCTGCCGCAGCAGCTTCTTCATCTCGTCCTCGGCAGCGGCGATATCCTCGCCCTCGCGGATCTTCACGGTGATCTGGTTGACGGAGCGGTTCTTGGCGCGACTGGTACCGACGACACGCTGGCGCGCGGTCTGCAGCGGCAGCAGGATGACATCATCCTGATCGGTGCCACCCATGCTCTGGCCCTTCTTCGTCATCACGCCGACGATCTCGAACGGCACATTCTTGACCCGGATCTGGGCGCCGATAGGGCTTCCGCCGGCAAAAAGCTCGCGCGCCACGGTCTGGCCGATGATGGCGACCTGCCCACCGCGCCGGGATTCCTCCTCGGTGAATTCCCGCCCCTCTTCCACCGCCCATTCGCGCGCTGCGAAATAGGCGAGATCGACCCCAAGCGCGACCGAGGCCCAGTTCGCGCTGCCAGCGACGATCTGCACGCCGCCGCGCACCACCGGGGCCGCCGCTTCGATCGCCGCGACTTCGGCCTTGAGAGCATGGGCATCGGCATCGGTCAGCGTCGCGGCATTGCCTGTGCCGAGCCGCGCGCCGCCGGCAGTGATATTGCCGGGAATGATGATGATGAGGTTGGCACCCAGCGCCTGGATTTGCGCATTGACACGTGCACGCGCGCCATTGCCGACCGAGACCATCGCAATCACGGCGGCAACGCCGATGACGATGCCCAGCATCGTCAGGACCGAGCGCAGGGCATGCGCGCGAATCGCGGATAACGAGGAGAGGAAGGCGTCGAGAACGCTCATGGTTGCGCCCGCTTCATGCCGCTTCCGCCCAACTGGCGAGGCTGGCGGCGGCATCCTTTTGGACCTGCTCGACATCGGATACGATCTTGCCGTCGCGGAAACGGATGACGCGACCAGCAAATTCGGCGACATCGGATTCATGGGTGACAATGATCACCGTCATGCCCTCGCGGTTCAGTTCCTGGAACAGCGCCATGATCTCGAGCGAGGTCCGGCTGTCGAGCGCACCGGTCGGCTCATCCGCCAGCAGGCAGGCAGGAGAATTCACCAGCGCCCGCGCGATCGCGACCCGCTGCTGTTGCCCGCCCGAAAGCTGGAGCGGCAGATGCGTCATGCGATCGGCAAGACCCACCCTGGCCAGCGCCTTTGCGGCGAGCTCTCGCCGCCGGGCCCGCCCCACGCCGGCATAGATCATCGGCAGCTCGACATTGCCGAGCGCATCGACACGCTGGAGCAGGTTGAACTGCTGGAACACGAAGCCGATCTCGCGGTTGCGCGTCGTGGCCAGATCCGCCGCCGAGAGGTTGGCAACCTCGCGCCCCTTGAGCCGGTAGGAGCCGCGATCAGGTTTGTCGAGCCCGCCGATCAGATTCATGAACGTCGATTTTCCCGAGCCTGAAGGCCCCATGACCGCCACGAACGAGCCGGGCATGATCGTTGTCGTTACCCCCGCCAGTGCGACGACGCGCTCGTCACCCATCTGGTAGGTCCGTTCAAGATCACGCACCTCGATCAGAGGTTGGCTGGGGGCATTGGCCGTCACGGAGATCAGAACCCGAACCGGGGCATCGAGCCCTGCCGCGCACCCTTGGCCGTGCCGACCGTGCCGGTGATGAGCACATCACCGGGCTTGAGATCGCCGCCGAGTACCTCGGAATACGCACCGTCGCTCGCCCCGAGCCGCAGCGAAACCGGGCGCGGATTGCCGCGTTCATCGAGCACGAACACCCGCCCCGGCGCACCATTGGCGGCACGGGCCGTGGCATTGCCTTGCGCACGCCCGCGCCGCGCCTCCTGGATCGCGCGATACTTGACCTGTTGCTCCGACGTCAGTTCCGCCTCGACAGCGCGGTTGAAACGCTGGCGCGCCGCCTGACCAGCCTCGCGACGGGCGGCCTGATCGGACCCTGCAGCCTGAATCTCGCGGCGCATGGCCTGCGCCAGCTTGTCGACCGCAGCAACCTGCTCCGGGCTCAGCTGAAGCTCGGCCTTGAGCGCCGCCAGCATCGCCGCCTGATTACCCCCGCCCTGCGGCTGCGGATCGGCAAAGGGCCCGGCTGGACTTTCCCCACTGGGCGCGGTGGAGGAAGGCTCGGAGTTGCCGCCGGCCGCGCGGGGCGCTCCGGTGGGTTGCCAGCGCAGGGCGGCATTGGCAACCCGGAGCACATCGGGTTTGCGCTCGGTGAAAATCCTCAGATTTGCGGTCATGCCCGGCAACAGCGCCATATCGTCATTGGCGACCTCGACCACGGTTGTGTAGATCACGACGTTCTGCACGGTCTGCGATCCCAGCCGGATCTGCTTGACCCTGCCGTTGAACGTGCGCGCCGGATAGGCGTTGACCGTAAACTCGACATCCTGCCCCGGCTTCACGCGCCCGACATCGGTTTCATCAACGTTCACATAGATCTCGATCAGTTTCAGGTTCTGCGCGACGAGGAACAGTGTCGGCGCCTGCAGCGACGCCGCCACGGTCTGCCCGAGCTCGACATTGCGTTGGATGACGACGCCATCCACCGGCGAGCGGATTTCCGAATTGGCCAGATCAACCTCGATCTGTCGCACCAGCGCCTCGTTCTTGGCGATCTGGGCGTTGCCGGAAAGCTTTTGCGCCTCGACGATCTTGAGATCGGCCTGAAGCGCCGCAATCTGCGCGGCGGAGGAGGCGATCTGTGCTTCGGCCGAGCGCTTGGAGGAGGCCAATGTGCTGCGCTGGGTCGTCGCGGATTGCAGCGTCACCTCGGTGGCGATGCCGCGCGCCTTGAGGCTCTTCTGGCGCTCGAAGGTCGTCTCAGCGTCGATGAGCAGTGCATCGGCACGCTGGAGCTGCGCCTGAACATCGCTGGCCTGGGCTTCCGCCTTGCGCAGATCGGCGCGGGTTTTCTCGGCCTGCGCATCCGACAATTGGCGCGCGGCCCTCGCCTGCGCGAGATCGGCCCGCGCCGCGTCGTATTTTGCCATCAGGGTATCGCGGTTGAGGCGCGCCATGACCTGCCCGGCTTTCACCTCGCTGTTGAAATCGGCGAGAATTTCGACAGCCTGCCCGGATAGCTGCGAGCCCACGATCACGGTCGTCGTCGGCGTCACTGCACCTGTTGCGGACACCGATGCGATGATCGGCCCGCGCTGGACCTTCTCCGAGCGATAACGCTGGCTGGCATCCCCGCCCTCCGGCGCGTTGCGCGAGGCCAGAGCCCAGACCCCGAGGCCACCCAGCAAGACGATACCGATCAGCAAAATTTTCTTCATGCGGCCTGCATATCAAATTGCGCCGGGGCCTGCATGTGAAAGCTTGGTAATCTGGCACCGGTACATGCGGCTAATGGTCACGGGCGCGGTTGAAATCGAGCAACGCACACAGCGGCCCGGCCTGATTGCCGAATGCGCCCTGCAGCGCCATGCGCCCGGCATCGCTCGCGCGGTCAAGCTCGCGACGTGCACCATCGATGCCCAGCAAGGCGACGAAGGTCGCCTTGCCAGCGGCCTCATCCTTGGCCAGCGCCTTGCCGACGCGCGCCGCCTCACCCTCGATATCGAGAAGATCGTCCCGGATCTGGAAGGCGAGCCCGAGGTTGCGGCCGTAGACGGCCAGAGCCCGCCTCTCCACCGGCGTGGTGCGCGGCGCGAGCACGGCGCCGGCGAGCACGGCGAACTCGATCAGCGCGCCGGTTTTCAGCGCCTGCAACCGCCGGATCGCGCGGTTCCCCAGTTTCTGGCGGCGCGCATTGGCGGCGAATCGCCCTTCTGCGGCCAGATCGAGCATCTGCCCGCCAACCATGCCATCGAGCCCGGCTGCCTCCGCCAGCATCGCCACGAGGCGCAGCTTGCGGGCAGCGGTGAGTTTCAGCGAGGACTGTGTCAGGATCGAGAACGCGAGCGTCAGCAGCGCGTCGCCGGCAAGGATCGCGGTTGCCTCGTCATACGCGCGATGAACCGTCGGCTGGCCGCGACGCATGTCGTCATCATCCATCGACGGCAGGTCGTCATGGACGAGGGAATAGCAGTGCACCGCTTCCAGCGCCGTGGCAACGCAAAGCGGGGCATGCCCCTCGACGCCGAAAAGGCGCGCCGATTCCATCACGAGATAGGGTCGCATCCGTTTGCCGCCGGCAAAAACGGCGTGCCGCATCGCCGCAACCAACCGCTCTGGTCGCCGCCCGGTGGTCAGGGCGACCCCCATGAAGGCATCGACCTCGGCAGCAACACCCTGGAGCCGGGCGGAGAGAAATGCAGTATCCATCCAGTCTTGGCTCCCGACCCTTTCGGGGTGATGCCCCCGCCTGTTTCATGCCATATCCGGCGCTGGATTAGGCGTGTTTTCGTGCCGTCACAAGAGATGCGAGTTTGCTCTGGCTTTTCCTGAAACAAGCGACTATAGAGCGCCCTTCACGAATTATCCCAGATCGTCGTCTGGTTATTGGTCCGGTCTTCCGGGCCTCGCCGAGGAGTTTGACCATGGCCGTTCCCAAAAAGAAAGTTTCGCGCATGAAGCGTGGACAGCGTCGCTCCGCCGATGCGATCGCCGCCCCGAGCTACATCGAGGACAAGAACACCGGCGAACTTCGCCGCCCGCATCACATCGACCTGAAGACCGGCATGTATCGCGGTCGTCAGGTTCTGCCGGCCAAGAGCGCCGAATAACCTCTCCGGGTTGGTTGGGCCGATATCGCGCCTGTCCCAGAAAGCAAAGGCCTTGAGCACGCGCACAAGGCCTTTTTGTTGTGCCTGAAACAGTCTGCCGCTGGCGTCAGATGGTGCCGATCACTGTCAGGAAGCTGAGCGGCCGGGCCGAGGGCCTGTTGGCCAGGGCCGCGCCATAGGCGGCTTCACGCCGTTCGGCGATATCCTTGCGGCCGATGACCTTGCGCAGATCGCTGTCGCCATCCACCATCAACTGCACCAGAAACTCGGTTGCGCGCCGCGGCGCATGATTGCTGTTCATGACCTTCTCCCGGTTGGAGCGATCCTGCGACTGACCGTGGCGGGGCACGAGCCCCGTCCCGGGCTCGTTCCGGGACTGGAAATCCCGGATTCCGGCGCCGAATGTTTCGATCTGGTACAGGGCGAGGGGCTTGATTGTGCTCATGCCCGAAACTCGCAAATCGCATGCCGAATGCCGCTGCGAGGACCTCGTCTGTAAGCAAAGCTTTACCGTTCAAGTTGCATATTCGAGACGGGATTTCTCGTCGGGTCGCATTTCAGTCGTCGCCTCATGCTGCGGACGCCCGATATCAATGAAAGCCGACGCGGGGCTACGATGGCACAAGACCCAGGGCAAGCGCTCGCCGATCCGGCGCTGTCGAAGGATGACGGTTCCGAGATTCACGAGCCGGAAGCTGTGCACGATACCGGCGAGGACTTCGGCGACGCGACCTATTCCTGGAACATCGAAACGGACCATATGACCTGGAGCGTCGACGCGGCGCCGCTTTTCGGACTTCGGGAAATGGCGTCGCTCGGCACCGGCACCAGCTTTGCCACGCTGGTCGATCAGGCAAGCCCGACCTCGCGGCACGCGGAAATCTTCGAGAGCGACCGCAAGGACCTCGGAACCGGCGTTCCCTTCGCCGCACGCTATCTCGTCAACCCGGCTCCCGGGGTCCGTTTCTGGGTCGAGGATACCGGGCGCTGGTTCGCCAACGAGGCCGGCAGACCGCGCCTTGTGCACGGCGTGTGCCGCCGGGTTCTCGCCCCGACCGCCGAAGAGCTGGCGATTGTCACGAAACGCCATTTCGACCCCGCAACCGGCGCGCTGACGCGGGCGGATTTCTGCAATTCACTCGCGCATGCCATCGATGCCAATGCGAAAGATTCACGCGGGATCGTGGTGATGATGGTCGCCATCGACAACCTCGCGCAGCTCAACAAGACCTATGGCTATCAGGTGGGGGATGAAGTTATCGCCGCCATCGTTCGCCGCCTGCGCAGCACGATCCGCCGTCGGGATATTCTGGGGCGCTATGCGACCAACAAGATCGGCATCATTCTCGCGCCAAGCCTCGCCGAACACATGGAGTTCGTTGCAAGCCGCCTCGGCAGCGCCATCCGCTCGACGCCGATCGACACCAGCGCCGGGCCGATTTCGGCGGCGGTGCATATCGGCGGCGTCGCGGTGCCGCTTGAAGCCAAAACGACCATGGAAGCGCTGCACGCCTGCGAGGAAGCACTGACCGATGCCGGCGAGCGCCACGACACCTCGTTCACCGCCTATTGCCGTAACCCCGATACGCAATCGAAACGCACCACCAACCGCGAATCGACCGATATTGTCCTCTCCGCCCTCAACGAGCGCCGCATCCGCTTGGCCTACCAGCCCATCATCGCCTCGCAGACCGGCGAGGTCGCGATGTATGAATCGCTGGTGCGCATGGTGACGCCGGAGGGCGAATGGCTCGGCGCCGGGCATATCGTTCCGGTCGCGGAAAGGCTCGGCTTTCTCCACCTCATCGATCACCGCGTCGTGGAACTCGCGCTCGAGACCCTGCGGGAGCGGCCGGATATCGTCCTGACCGTGAATGTCGGGGTTGCCACCGCGCTGCACCCGGATTGGATGTCGGCCTTCCGCGCCCAGCTCGCGCTGGACCCCAGCGTCGCACGCCGCCTCATTGTCGAGATCACCGAGACATCGCTGATCGAGGATATCAACGCGGCGCGCACACTGATCGAGGGGATCAAGGAGCTTGGCGCCCGGGTTGCGATCGACGATTTCGGCGCCGGGCACACCTCGTTCCGCAACATGCGGCTGCTGCCGATCGACGTTCTGAAGATCGACGGGACCTTCATCAAGAACCTCGCCCGCTCAGCCGACGATCGGTTCTTCGTGCAGACCCTGCTGCAGCTCGCCCGTCATCTCAAGATCGAGACAGTGGCGGAATGGGTCCAGGACGAGGAGACGGCAACGCTGCTCACATCCTGGCGTGTCGAATATCTCCAGGGCGATTTCCTCGGCAAGGCACACGACGGTGTGCCGCGCCACAAGGCCGACCCGCTCAAGTTGACCGCCTGAGCATCGATCCCATGAAATCCGGCGCAAACAACTAGGCTTCGTTCAGGAGAAAGCGCCTCGCGCCTCCTCGCAAGGCCAGCCTATTTGCCCTTTTTCTTGCCCGCATCTGCAGTTTCCGCATCACCCGATTTGCCGGCGCCGAAAGGTGCAAAGGCGCGCATGGCATCCTGGAAGATCGCCATATTGTTGCGCACCTGCTCTTCCATCGCGACCATCGGATTCTGCACGAAGGGGTTGGTCGGGAATGGATTGCCGCCAAAGCCCTTGGTGAACTGATCGCGCAGTTTCTGCTGATCGGTCATGAACTGGCCGAGCGAAAATTCCAGATACTTCGGCACCAGCGACTGCATATTATCGCCGTAGAACTGGATCAACTGCCGGAGAAACGTGATCGGCAGCAGGAACTGCCCCTTGTTCTCCTGCTCGAAAATAATCTGTGTCAGAACCGACCGCGTGATGTCATCACCGGACTTGGCGTCGGTCACGACGAAGTTCTCGCCCTGCCGAACCATCAACGCCAGATCCTCCAGCGTCACGTAGGAGCTGGTCCCGGTGTGGTAGAGGCGCCGGTTGGCATACTTTTTGATGACCGTCGGCTCTTTAGTACCAGTTTCCGCCATTTCATCTCCACAATCCGGCGAAACGCCAACTTTCCGCATTATTTCATCGCGAATGGCCGAAGGGAAGCCCGGCTTTTTGGCCCAGCTATTCGAACAGCGCAATGCAGGTGCAACCTTCTTAGCCTTGTTTCTCGCTTGACGATAGTTTCTTGGCAAGTCTCATAGTCAGGACGGTTAAATCGGGGAAACCGAAGTCTGGATCAGGAAGCCTGGACCAGAGGGCGCGGGCACTCCCGCGAGCCCGACGAAACAGAGACCACAAGACCCTGGCGAGGAGAGAAGCATGTCTGGAAATTCGATTGTTATCGCAAGCGCAGCCCGCACAGCTGTCGGCGCCTTCAATGGCGCCTTCGCTGATGTGCCGGCAGCGCAGCTTGGTGCTGCCGCAATCACCGGCGCACTGCAGCGCGCCGGGGTCGCCCCCGCCGAAGTCGACGAAGTAATTCTCGGCCAGGTTCTTTCGGCCAACCAGGGCCAGAACCCTGCGCGCCAGGCCGCCATGGCCGCCGGCATTCCGCAGGAAAAGACGGCCTGGGGCCTCAACCAGCTCTGCGGCTCGGGCCTCCGCACCATGGCGATCGGCATGCAGCAGATCGCCAATGGCGATGCGGACATCATCGTCGCCGGCGGCATGGAATCGATGACGCTGTCGCCGCACGTCGCCTACCTGCGCTCGGGCACCAAGATGGGTGAGCTGAAAATGCTCGACACCATGTTGCGCGATGGCCTGCTCGATGCCTTCCAAGGCTACCACATGGGCAATACCGCCGAGAACGTCGCCGCCAAATGGCAGCTGACGCGCGACGAGCAGGATGCTTTCGCCGTCGGCTCGCAGAACAAGGCCGAAGCCGCCCAGAAGGCCGGCAAGTTCAAGGACGAGATCATCCCGTTCACGGTCAAGACCCGCAAGGGCGATATCATCGTCGATGCCGATGAATATCCCCGTCATGGCTCGACGCTGGAGACGATGGCCAAGCTCAAGCCGGCCTTCTCGAAAGAAGGCACCGTCACCGCCGGCAACGCCTCCGGCATCAATGACGGCGCGGCGGCTGCCGTGCTGATGACCGAAGCCAATGCGGCAAAGCGCGGCATCACCCCGCTGGCCCGTATCGTTTCCTGGGCGACCTGCGGTGTCGATCCCGCGATCATGGGCACAGGCCCGATCCCGGCCTCGCGCCGCGCGCTCGAAAAGGCCGGCTGGAAGATCGGCGATCTCGATCTCGTCGAAGCCAACGAGGCCTTCGCCGCACAGGCGCTGGCCGTCAACAAGGACATGGGCTGGGATCCGTCGATCGTCAACGTCAACGGCGGCGCGATCGCCATCGGCCATCCGATCGGTGCTTCGGGCGCGCGCATCCTCAACACGCTGTTGTTCGAGATGCAGCGCCGGGGCGCGAAGAAGGGCCTCGCCACGCTGTGCATCGGCGGCGGCATGGGCGTCGCACTCTGCGTCGAGCGATAAAATCGCATTCAACGCCATGAATTGGGGGCAAAAGCCCCTTATTCAAACATTGAACTCTCAAAAATCTCAATAAAAAAAAGCCAAAAACAGCGTTCTAGGAGGAAGCATCATGGCAAGGGTAGCATTGGTTACGGGCGGCTCGCGCGGCATCGGCGCGGCGATCTCCAAAGCGCTGAAGGCAGCGGGTTATTCGGTTGCGGCGTCCTACGCCGGCAACGATGCGGCGGCAGCCGCGTTCACGGCCGAAACCGGCATCAAGACCTACAAGTGGGACGTTTCGGACTACGACGCCTGCGTCGCCGGCATTGCCGCCGTCGAGGCGGATCTCGGCCCGGTCGAGGTGCTCGTCAACAACGCCGGCATCACCAAGGACGGCATGTTCCACAAGATGACAAAAGACCAGTGGTATGGCGTCATCAACACCAACCTGAATTCACTGTTCAACATGACCCGCCCGATCTGGGAAGGCATGCGCGCCCGCAAGTTCGGTCGCGTCATCTGCATCTCCTCGGTCAACGGCCAGAAGGGGCAGATGGGGCAGGTGAACTATTCCGCCGCGAAAGCCGGTGACATCGGCTTTGTGAAGGCACTGGCACAGGAAGGCGCCAAGGCTGGCATCACCGTCAACGCGATCTGCCCCGGCTATATCGCGACGGAGATGGTGATGGCGATCGACCCCGCTATCGTTGAAAAGGCGATCCTGCCGCATATCCCGGTCGGTCGCCTCGGTCAGCCGGATGAAATCGCCCGCGCAGTGGTGTTCCTTGTCTCGGATGACGCCGGCTTCATCACGGGGTCGACACTCTCCGCCAATGGCGGCCAGTACATGATCTGAGCGCGCAGCGTTTGGTGGAAATCACTGGAAGGGCCGGGAAACCGGCCCTTTTCTTTTGGTCTGATCCCCCTTATCCCGAGCTATGTTCTCGCTTTCTCCCACAACGCCCGCCGGCCCAACTCTATGTGGTCTTGGTGCCATCCTGCTCTGGGGCCTGCTGGCTCTCCTGACCGCGGCAACCGAAGGCGTGCCGCCATTCCTGCTGACCGCCCTCACGTTCGCGATCGGCGGTGGGCTGGGTCTTGCCCTGCTCGCTGCGCGGGGCGAACTCGGCAAGCTCCGGCAACCTGTTCTTGCATGGCTGCTCGGAGTAGGCGGCCTCTTCGGTTCCCACGCACTCTACTTTGGTGCGCTGAAGAATGCGCCTCCGGCTGAAGCCAGTCTGATCGGCTATCTCTGGCCGCTGCTGATCGTGCTCATGTCCGGATTCCTGCCGAACGAGAAACTGAGCGGGCGGCACGTGGCAGGGGCGGCTATGGGGTTTACGGGCATCATCGCCCTGACGCTCGGAAAGGGCGGGATCGGGGGCGGGACTGCCCTCCCCCTCCTCGGCTACAGCCTCGCCTTCCTCTTCGCGCTCGCCTGGGCGAGCTATTCCGTCCTCTCGCGGCGGATGGCCGCGGTGCCGACCGAGGCCGTTGTCGGGTTTTGTCTCGTCACGGCCGCGCTCGCTGGCCTCGCGCATGTGGTGCTGGAGCCACTCGCCCTTCCCAGCGGCCTCAAGACATGGGGCGCAATCGTCGCCCTCGGGCTCGGCCCCGTCGGCGCGGCGTTCTTCCTGTGGGATATCGGCATGAAACGCGGCGACATCCGCTTTCTCGGTACCGCCTCCTATGCCGCACCGGTGATCTCGACACTGGCGCTGGTTCTCGCGGGTCGCGCCGAAGCCGGCTGGTCGCTGGCGCTTGCTTGCGCGCTCATTGTCGGCGGAGCAGTGATAGCACGCTCGAAATGACGCGAAAGGCGATCTGATCAGTCCGGCTTGCGCCAGTAGGCCGCCGTATAGAGATCGACAAACCCGAGCGAAGCGTAAAGACCGCGCGCGATCTCATTCTCGATCGCCGCCTGAAGAAAGATACGTTCCGCGCCGGCGCTTTTCGCCCAGGCGATGATGCCGGAAACCAGCACCCGCCCGAGGCCTTGCCCGCGACGATCGGGATCGACCATCACCGAGCCGAATTCCGCCATGCCGCGATCGAGCGAGATCAGGGCGTAGGCTGCCGGCTGGCCGTCATGGTGAAGAGTCGCGTATCGTGTGGGCACCCGGATATTCTCGACGATGCCGCGCAAGGCGGCGGTATCGCGTTTTGCGCCTGTCTGCCAGCGACATGCACCTTCGATCCATGCCGCGGTTGGTGCGGCCTCAAGGTGCAGGGCATCGGGAATAGTCCCGGCTATCGCGGGTGCAATCATGCCAACAGACGCATCCTCCGGCCTGTAGCCACGCACGTCGAGATCGGTGCGGATCGCCGTGCCGACAAGCGGCGACAGTCGGAACGAGGGGCGCAAGCCCGCCTCGGAGTAGAGCGCCTCAACATGCCGGATTTCAACATCATTGAGGGTTGCGCCCGGGCGCACGACGCAGGCCGAATTCGCGCGCCCTGAATACCCCCGGGCAAAGCGGCAAAGCCAATCCCCGACAACGAGGGTCTGGTGGCTCGGCCATGCGTTCATCAGCCGCTCCTCGCAGGCCTGAACATCCACGAGCGCGCCAAAGAGTTGAGGGAACATCGCTATTTTCCCGCTCTTCCCATTCCGGGGTGCCAGCCGGGCGGCGCCATCTCGAACCCGTCAAACGAAAAGCCGGGCGAAACCGTACAGCCGACCAGCGACCACCCGCCCAGGCTCCTCGCACTCTGCCAATGCCCCGTTGGCACGACGATCTGCGGCCGCTGCCCGCCATCGAGCACCGGCCCTAGATGATGCACAACAGACTCCTGGCCGCTCTCGCTGACCGATACGATCATCGGTGCACCCGCATACCAGTGCCAGATCTCGGTGGCATCAACCCGGTGCCAGGCCGATATCTCGCCGACTTTCAGAAGATAGTAGATCGCAGTGCCGACCGAGCGACCGGCGGCATCCACCGCAGCGTCGCGAAAAGTCTCGCGGAAGTGCCCGCCTTCCGGGTGCGGCTTCAGATCGAGTAGCCGGATGATATCCTGAGCAGCGAAACTATCCATGGACGACATCGAAGCAGTCTTTCCTGTCAGAAGGTGTTCTTGGCTTAGAAGGTGTTCTTGGCTTAGAAGGTGTTCTTGGCTTAGAAGGTGTTCTTGGCTTTGTTCTTGGCTTAGAAGGTGTTCTTGGCTTAGAAGGTGTTCTTGGCCTCGCGCCGGGCGGCAAACTCGGCTGCGTTGGCTGCCCGCACGAAGACGTTCGTCGCTTTTTCGTCCCCAACCGTTGTCGGCACGGTGAACTGACCGGCAGCGCGTGCCGCTTCGAACGTCTTCAATCGCGCGGCGATGGCGGCATTGTCCGGCTCGATGTGGGCGCAGAACTTGGCGTTCGAGAGCGTGTATTCATGGCCGCAATAGATGCGCGTCGCATCCGGGAGGGCGGCAATCCGCTTGACCGAGGCGTGAAGCGCATCCGCGGTGGAATCGAGCACGCGGCCACACCCCATCACAAACAGCACATCGGCGACGAAAATCACCTGCCCGGCCGCGAAATGATAGCTGACGTGATCGACGCAATGCCCCGGAGTCGCCCAGACATCGGCGCGGAGCGCGCCGACCTCGACGATATCGCCTTCATCGACATAGCGATCAGCACCGGGAACATCCGCCTTCGCCAGCACCGGCGCGATCACTCTGGCACCGTATTTGGCAACGAGCGGGGCGATGCCTTCGACATGGTCGAAGTGCCTGTGCGTGATCAGAATGAGGTCAAGCTTCCAGCCACGCCGAGCCAGCGCCGTCTCAATGGCAGTGGCCTCTGGCGCATCGATCGCCGCGACCACCCCGGTTTTCGGATCGCGGATCAGCACCCCGTAATTGTCGGAGCGGCACATAAAGAGTTCGATTTCCATCAACCAATTCCCATATGATGAGTGCAACGCACCTTGCAGCACGCCACGTTTCTGTCAGGCTGATATAAGGGTGTTCAGCATGACTGGCACCCGGATTCGCGCAGCATCTCCCGGAAAACAAGATATTTCTTCATGCATCTTGATGTCGTCGACCTCAAATCGTTTTATGCGAGCCCACTCGGCAATGTCGCTCAGCAGATGATCCTGCGCGGCATCCGCAGCCGGTGGGAAAACCTGAGCGGCCTTGCGGTTCTGGGGCTCGGCTATGCCACACCCTATCTCGACGCTCTGCGTGAAGGCACGGAACGGACGCTGGCCTTCATGCCGGCACGTCAGGGGGTGATCGCCTGGCCGCCTGGCCAGCTCTCCTGCGCCAGCCTCGTCGAGGCCACCGATCTTCCCTTGCGCGATCAGGTTGTGGACCGCGTGCTCATGGTCCATGCGCTCGAAACCTCCGACGATCCGGCGGCGCTGATGAGCGAGGTCTGGCGCGTTCTCGCGCCCGGCGGGCATATCATGATCATCGTGCCAAACCGGCGCGGCCCCTGGGCACGGCTCGATACCACCCCCTTCGGGCATGGGCAGCCGTTTTCCAAACGTCAGCTGACCGGACTGATGCGACAGGCTCTGTTCACGCCCACGCACTGGGGGGAGGCGCTGTTCATGCCGCCGATCCAGCGTCGGTTTTTCCTGCGGACAGCGATGGCCTGGGAGCGACTGGGCTCGAACCTGCCGCTGCCCTTCGCCGGGGTCTATGTCATCGAAGCGACGAAGCAGGTCTATCGCCCGGCGCTGGTGGGCAAAGCGGCCCGTGTTCGCGGCATTTTGCAGCCAATGCTCGTTCCAACCGGCGGCGCGACAGCGGGCAAAGCTGCGTCAGCCGATTGAAGCTCAATAAATTAGCCAGCTATTTTCCGCGCTCAAGCCAGAAAATACCCTGTTCACCGAGCAAATTCCAGAACCACCACGGCAACTGCACAGCAACTGGTTTTCCGGCTGCATTCAGAGCGTCCGCCCGGACAATCCTGGCGTTCAATTCCTCAGCCAGTGCCACGAAATCACGGATCGTGCAGAAATGGATATTTGGCGTGTTGTACCAGGTGTCCGGCAGGTTGTCCGTCACCGGCATCCGACCCTGAAACATGAGATTCGCACGGATGCGCCAGTGGCCGAAATTCGGAAACGAAACGATCGCGTTGCGCCCGATCCGCAGCATCTGTTCGAGAACCACGCGCGGCTGCCGCGTCGCCTGCAGGGTCTGGGACAGGATCACAAAATCGAAGCAATCATCGGGGTAATCAGCAAGATCGGTGTCGGCGTCGCCCTGAATCACCGCCAACCCCTTGGCAACGCAGGCCGCAACGCCCTCGCGGGATAGCTCGATCCCCCGCGCATCGACATTCTTGTTCAGGGCCAGGTGATGCAGCAGCAGCCCATCGCCGCAGCCGACATCCAGCACCCGTGAGCCCGCGCTGACCATGCCGGCGACGAGGCGATGGTCAGACCGCATTTCCGTATTGGTGAAGGCTCCCGGTATCATCGCCCCGCCTCCTTGATGCCGCGCGCCCGTGCAGCGCTGTCGAGAAACCCACGCGCTGTCGCGAAGAGGTTCGGCTCTTCGAGCAGGAAGGCGTCGTGCCCCTTGTCGGATTCGATTTCGACGAAGGAAACAGAAGCACCGGAGGCATTGAGCGCATGAACAATTTGCCGGCTATCTGATGTCGGAAATAGCCAATCACTGGTAAAGGAAACAAGACAGAATCGTGTCTTCACACCCTTGAACGCCGCCGCCAGCGAGCCGCCATTGTCTGCCGCGAGATCGAAGTAATCCATTGCCCGCGTCAGGTAGAGATACGAGTTGGCATCGAAGCGCTCGACGAAGCTGATACCTTGATAGCGAAGGTAGGATTCGACTTGAAAATCAGCGTCAAAGGAGAATGTCGGCGCGTCCCGATCCTGAAAATTCCGCCCGAATTTTCGCTGTAACGCCGCCTCCGAGAGGTAGGTGATATGTGCGGCCATGCGGGCGACGGAAAGCCCCTTGACCGGCCGCGTTCCCTCGAGAACATAGCGCCCGCGCCGCCAGTCCGGGTCTGCCATCACCGCCTGCCGACCGACCTCGTGAAAGGCGATATTCTGGGCTGAATGCTTTGCCGACGAAGCAATAGGCATTGCAGCGAAAACACGATCGGGAAACATCGAAGCCCACGCGAGAACCTGCATGCCGCCCATCGAGCCGCCGACAACGGCGAGCAAGGTTTCAATCCCCAGAAAATCGATCAACCGCGCCTGCGCGCGCACCATGTCACCGATCGTCAGCACCGGAAAATCAGTGCCATGGGGCTCTTCGGTCTGTGGATTGATCGAAGCCGGCCCGCTCGACCCCATACAGCCGCCGATAACGTTCGAGCAGATCACGAAGAAGCGATCAGTATCAATCGGCTTGCCGGGCCCGACAAGGCTGAGCCACCAACCCGCCTTGCCGGTCACAGGGTGCACGTTCGCGACGTGCTGGTCCCCGGTCAGAGCGTGGCAGATGAGGATCGCGTTCGAACGCTCGGCGTTGAGCGTGCCATAGGTCTGGTAGGCGATCTGGAGCGGCGCGAGGATCGCCCCGGATTCAAGCTGGAGCGGCGCATCAGCGCCAAGCCGAAGGACCTTGGAATTGGGCTCCTCGACCTCGTTGATCCCTGCGCTCATTCTCGCTGCCCCGCACTTTCTTGCGCCGCAAGGTCCCACCGTCTGCGAGCGGTGACAAAAAATCCTTTATGGCGGACAAGTTTGATAAAAAGATTAGTCTCGTTCGCTGAAACGAACAAGTCTTTTCTCTTATTCGTCCCTCCCGCAACCCGACTTGCGACCCGCCCCTCCGGGTTCTATCACTGGCACGGGTGCTTTTGCATGCGCTTGGCCAAAGGCGTGCCTTCAAAAGCCGGACCCTGCCTTCAAGAACCGGACTCCGACACAAACCCTGTGAGCCTGATGACCCAACCGCCCTCTCCTCTCGCCGGCCTTCGCACAGAAATCGACCGGATCGACGCCGGCATTCACGCGCTGCTCGTGGAGCGTGGCGATGTTGTCGGGCGCGTCATCGAGGCCAAGCGGGCTGCAGGCGACACCGGCTCGGCGTTCCGCCCGGACCGCGAAGCCGAGTTGATGCGCAAGATCGTGCTCAAGGCCCCCGGTCGCTGGCCGGTGGATGCCCCGGAGAACATCTGGCGCGTGATCATGGCGACCTCGACCTTCACGCAGGTTCCCTACGCCGTGCATGCGGATCTCTCCGGTGGCGACACGCCGATGCGAGAGAGCATGCGCTTTCATTTCGGCTTCACCGTACCCCTGGTTCCTGCCGAGGATTCGATGGCGGTGATTGCTGCGGTCGATGCCTCACACGGTGATCTCGGCATGTTCCGCATCGATCAATCCGCGATGCTGGGTGCCTGGTGGAAGGGGCTCGAACGCCCGACCGCGCCGAAGATCATCGCGCGTTTGCCGTTCGCCGAACGGGCGGATCATCCGGCCGGGCTTCCTGTTTTTGTCATTGCCCGCCCCCAGCGCGACGGCCTTGCGCGGGAAACCGTGCTCGCCTCGGTGCGGGCGGAGCGATGGCGGATGGGTGCTGCCGACGCCCTCGCCGCCCTCGGAGCCGAACTTGTTTCCTCCGCCGGCGATGCCAATGGCGCCAATCTTCTGGTGGCACATCCGGCAGAAATATCAACGAAGGCATTGACGGATGCGCTGGCTGGCGCGAAATGCGCGCCATCGCGCTATATCGAGATCGGATGCCACGCCCGCCGTTTCGTCCTTCCACGATAAGGCTCGATTTTTCCACCCGTTTCTGCCCCCGGAGGCGGTGACGTTTCTCGTTGAGGTCCGAACCGCGCCGGCGGCGATCATCCGGCAGGATGGAGTTTGTCCCGTGTCTCTCGCCCCGACCCCGCGCCCCGGAATCCTCTCGATTGACGCCTATGTGCCCGGCAAGAGCAAGGCCCCGGCGGGCGTGAAGCTCTACAAGCTCTCGTCCAACGAAACCCCGCTCGGTGCAAGCCCGCATGCGATTGCAGCCTACAAGGCAGCCGCGGACACGCTCGAACTCTATCCCGACGGCACTGCAGAAAAGCTGCGCACGGCGATTGCAGCCCGCTACGGGCTCGACCCCAACCGTATCCTGTGCGGCGCGGGTTCGGACGAGCTGCTCTCGCTGCTCGCGCATGCCTACATGGGGGCAGGCGACGAAGGCCTCTATTCCGAGCACGGCTTTCTCGTCTACCGCATCGCGACGCTGGCGACCGGCGCAACGCCTGTTGTCGCCAAAGAGCGCAACCTGACAACGGATGTCGACGCGATGCTTGCCGCCGTGACGCCGAAAACGCGCGTCGTTTTCCTCGCCAACCCCAACAACCCGACCGGAACCTACATTCCGTTCGAAGAGGTGAAGCGCCTGCACGCCGGCCTGCCGTCAAACGTGCTGCTGGTCCTCGACGCCGCCTACGCCGAATACGTTCGCCGCAACGATTATGCCTCCGGCATCGAACTCGTCGCCACCAGCGAGAATGTCGTGATGACCCGGACCTTCTCGAAGATCCATGGCCTTGCGAACCTGCGCATCGGCTGGCTTTACGCCCCGGCGGCGATCATCGACGTGCTCAACCGCATCCGTGGCCCGTTCAACATGAATGGCCCGGCGATCGCTGCCGGCACTGCCGCGATGGAAGACCGCGAGCACGAGGACAAGGCTGTCATCCACAACGCGCATTGGCTCGCGAAAGTGACGCCGGCGCTCAAGGGCCTTGGTCTTGGGGTTACGCCCTCGGTCGGCAATTTCGTGCTGATGCACTTTCCGGATGTTGCTGGCAAACGTGCGCCGGATGCGGATGCCTTCCTCACCCGGCGCGGCATCATCCTGCGGCGGATGGACGCCTATGGCCTGCCGAATGCCCTGCGCCTCACCATCGGCAGCGAAGAAGCCAATGGCGCGGTGATCGCCGCGCTGACGGATTTTCTCGCCGGCAAGCCAGCCTGAAGGGCCAAGCCGGATGACACCTCCGTTTGAACGCCTCGCCATCATCGGCCTCGGGTTGATCGGCTCGTCCATCGCGCGTGCAGCCCGGAAATCCGGCGCGGCAAAAACGATTGTCGCCATCGACCGGGACGCCCATGTGCAGGAACGGGTCACCGCGCTCGGGATAGCGGACAGCGTGACCGGCGACGTCGCAACCGGGGTCGCGGGTGCCGGTCTCGTGATCCTCTGCGTGCCGGTGATGGCGAATGCCGCGCTGGCTGCCGCCATCGCCCCGCACCTGGCACCAGGTGCAATTGTCTCGGATGTCGGCTCGGTCAAGGGCGCGGTTGTCCGCGATGTCGCCCCGCACCTGCCGACAGGGGTGCATTTCGTGCCCGCCCATCCGGTCGCCGGCACCGAGCATTCGGGGCCGGACGCGGGGTTTGCCGAACTGTTCGTCAACCGCTGGTCGATCCTCACGCCGCCTGCCGGCACCAACCCGGATGCCATCGCCCGCACGAAAGCGTTCTGGGAGGCGCTTGGCTCAAATGTCGAGGTGATGACACCGGAGCACCATGATCTCGTGCTCGCGATCACCTCCCATGTGCCGCACCTGATTGCCTACAATATCGTCGGCACGGCGGCGGACATGGAAGAGGTGACACAAGGCGAGGTCATCAAGTTCTCCGCCGGTGGTTTCCGCGATTTCACCCGCATCGCCGCCTCGGACCCGACGATGTGGCGCGACGTGTTTCTCTCCAACAAGGATGCGGTGCTCGAAATGCTCGGCCGCTTCAGCGAGGACCTGCTCGCGCTCCAGCGCATGATCCGCTGGGGCGATGGCGACGCGCTGCACGCTCTGTTCACGCGCACCCGGGCGATCCGGCGCGGCATCATCGCCTCCGGGCAGGAAACCGCCGCACCGAACTTCGGCCGGCAGGCGGACCCGCTGCCTCCTTCCGGCGATAGCAAAACGACCTAATAGAGCGGCGCGAGATTGGCGAGCGGGAACGGTCCGAAGCGCAGGCGGCCGTTTTCGAACACCAGCGCCACGGGCAGCCCCTGCCCGCCGCCAAGCTTGCCCAGAACCCCGCCGAGATCGAGGCCGCCGCGCCGGGCAAACCCGCTGGTGAGGGCATCGAGCCCCTTCGCACGCCCCTGAAGATTGCCTTCGAGGCGATGGAGCTCATCAAGCCCCATCACGCCGGAAAGATCGAGATTGGCTTGCCCTTTCGTCGCCTTGAGCACGACGACCCGTGCCTTGTGCCCGCCACGCCGCCATTCCTCCAGCACATCCTGGAAGCGCCGTTTCGGATCGGGGATGAACCCGGGCGCCGTCGCCTGAACTTCCATGCGGATCGGGTCTTTCGTGCCGATCAGCTGGTCGAGTGGAGCAAAGGTGAGGTCCTGCATCCGCGCGACGAGATCCGTGCCCGGCGTCTCGCCTGGCGAATGCCGCAGGTGCACCTCGAAGGACTTCGCCAGCGCCGCAATATCCCGCCTCTCGCCCTGTCCCGCACTCAGCGCAGGATCAACGAACTCGACCGAGGCTTCCGAGATGCTTTGCAACCCGGCGCGCACGCTCGCCCGCGCACTCTTCCACGTCAGCTCGACATCGCCGGCGTCGTCGTTCTTGGCCAGGAAGGGCGGGCTGAGCACCGCGATGAAATGCCCTGGCGACAGGATGCGCGCGTGCAGCGAGAGCGCGCCGAGGCTGCCCTGATGGCGCAGCCCCTGTGCGCTCTTGAGAATGAGCTGCGGCTTGACGCAGGAAATCTCGATGCGGAACGGATAGCCGCCGACAGCGCGTTCCGGGCATACCCAGTCGCGGCCACGTTCGCCCTCGCGCGCGATGAAATTATCCGCGATCTTGCCGGCAGCATTGGCGCTGAAAAACCAGAAGCCGGTCCAGAGCGCCATGATGCCCAGGAGGATGCCAAACGGCAGGTAAAGGCCAAATCGCTTGGGGCGGGGAGTTAGCCCTTGCGGCGGCAGCATCTTTTCGGCCATTGATTGATCCTGTCCTGAAAGTCACCGCCCTGCCCGAGATGTCCGATACCGTGCCGATCAGTCCGCCGTCAATCTCGCCTGTCGCCGGCCTGACAGGGGATTTGTGGGTATTCGGCTACGGCTCGCTGATGTGGCGGCCCGGTTTTGCACATCAGGAGCGCCGGCCCGCACTGCTCCGGGGCGCGCATCGGGCGCTGTGCGTCTATTCCGTGCGCCATCGCGGCACGCAGGAGAAACCCGGTCTGGTGCTCGGGCTCGATCACGGCGGCTCGTGCCACGGCATCGCCTTCCGCGTCGCCGCCGCCGATGTCGCGGCCACCCACGCCTACCTCACCGAGCGTGAGCAGATGAACCGGGTCTACAAGGAAGTGCTCCGGCCAATCGTGCTCGATACCGGGGAGCGGGTTCCAGCGCTTGCCTACATCGTCGACCGCCGGAACAAGCAATACGCGCGCGGGCTCGACCGCACCACCCTGCTGGCCCATATCCGGCAGGGATACGGCGAATCCGGCGCCTGCCGGGATTATGTGCTCAACACCCTCGCCTCGCTCGCCGAACTCGGCATCGACGATCACGCCTTGTCATGGCTCAAGGCTTCGCTGCTGGCGGAATAGCCCGCTTCGGCCAGCAGGCGGTTGGTGTTGCTCTCGATCGTCTCCTGAACGCGTTCGAAAAAGACTTCCGGCGTTAGCCCGGCCGGGATCGGCTCCAGAAATTCCACGAGGATCGGGCGTGGGTAGTGCAGCAATGTGTTGCGTGGCCAAGCGAGGCCGGAGGTCATCGCCACCGGCACGCAGGGCACGTCGAGCTGCGCATAGAGCCGCGCCACACCGTATTTATAATCGGGCTTCGCGCCCACCTTGCGGCGCGTGCCTTCCGGGAAGATCAGGAGCTGGCGCCCTCTGCCCATCGCTGCCTTGGCGTGCGCCTGCATCTTCGCCATCGCCTGTGCGCGCTGGCCACGATCGATCGGGATCTGCTCGGCCTTGAGCAGATGCCAGCCGAACAGCGGCGTGCGCAGCAATTCGCGCTTGAGGATATAGGTCGCCTTGGGGAAAAACAGCAGCAGCGCCATCGTTTCCCAGGCGGAGTAATGCTTGGCGGCAACGAGCACCGGCCCCTTGGGGATTCGCTCCAGCCCGCGGAATTCGACCCGCGCCCCCACAATGTGCTCGTGCAGGAAGAGGCTCGTCCGCGCCCATGAGCGCGCAAACCACATCATGACGCCCGACGGGAAAGGCCAGGCCAGCATCGCGGCCAGGAACCAGAAGGTGCAGTTGAGATAAAAGGCCACCTGAAACAGGGCCGAACGCAGAATGATCAGCGGCACGTTGGTGTCCTCGTCGAAATCCCGGAAAAGGCGGCATTGATCCGCCCGCATTTCCCTGCCCCATGGCGCAACAGACGACAAGCCCAAACAGCGAAGGAAAAGCATCCTGCCGCTCTTTGGCCTCTCGCGTGTCGTCGACACAAAACCGGTGCCCACTTTTGTGCGACACGCTCTATCCGCCGGAAAATCCGAGCGTATGCCGGATCGAGGCCGCCCAGTACTTGAGGAACTCGAATACGATGATCCTGAACAGCGTCGGGTCCTGCCACCAACGGTTGATCTTCGAGGCTTCCGGCACAACCGGATAGGGCTGGATCGACACGCCCGGCATGGCATATTCGAACTCCAGCATGGCCCGCGGCACATGGTAGCTCGACGTGACCAGAATGATGGAGCGGAAGCCTTGGCCTTGCGCCCAGCGCCGGGCCTCCACCGCATTGCCATAGGTGTTGCGAGCCTGATAGTCGAGGTCGACGCAGCACTCGAAAAGCCGCTCCCGACCCGGCCAGCGCCGCTTGAGCGCCTCCATCGGCGCGTGGATATTCACGCCTGAAATGACGAGGCGACGACCCTTGCCGCGTTCGAGCAAGAGCAGCGCATCATTGATCCGGTCTGCGCCGCCTGTGAGTACGACAATGCCGTCCGCTGGTGTCGGATCGCGCTGTTCGCGCTTTTCCAGCGAGCGCGCGAACAGGATGACACCGATGAAAATGGCAACAAGCGCAAGGATGGCAACCCGGAACACAACCGCCAGAAATTCCCGGCTTGAGCCGGAAAAGAAGCGCGTTGACCGGGTGCCCTCTTCGCTCATTCGTGTCCGCTCAGCGTTCGATAGACCGTGGCGCGCGAGACAATTGCCGTCACGGCGGCAATCACCAGCCCTATCGCAAGCACGGAGGCATATCCCGCCCCCGGCAGGCTGAAGCGCCCGAAGAGGGCCTCGACCTGCTCCGCACCGGGATTCATGGCAAAATTGGCTGAAGCCAGCGAAATCACAAGATAGAACATGACCGCAGCCAGCCCGCCGATCAAGCCTCCCTTGAGTCCGAGGCGCAGGAAGTGCCGCTGGAATTCCCGCGCGATATAGGAATCCTCCGCCCCCACCAGATGCAGGACATCGATGATATGGGCCGTGCCGGCCATCGCGCCCCGCGTCGCGAAAGCCACGGCAAGGCCGGTCGCGACCAGTACCAGCGCGAGGATGATGATGCCGATCAGCACCAGTGAATTCGCCATGATCTTGAGCCGCCCCAGCCAGAGGCGGTGATCATCCAGCCCGGCATTGGGCACGCGCTCCGCCAGCTCGGCCTTGAGGCTCGCAAGTTCCGGGGTGCTTCCTGCCGAAAATTTCAGCACCACGAGGCGTGGCACCGGCAGCTCACCAAGGTCGAGCCCGGTGCCGAGCCAGGGCTCGAGCAGCTTCTCGCCTTCCTGCCGGTCGAACACCCTGACGACCTCGACGCCCCGGACGCGCTTGCCGAGGTCCGCCGCCATGCGGACGTCGGCCTCGATATCGCGCCCCGCCATCGGCCGGATCTGGATCGTGACCTCGCGCGCGATCGAGCGCGACCAATCGGAGGAGGCATCCGCGACAAGATGCACTGCCCCCGCCGTCAACCCGGCGAGGAAGGTCATGATAACGATGACCAGCACCAGCGCCCGCCCCGCGATCGAGCGTGCCGGCAGGATCGGCGACAGGGCGGAACGCGACGCCAGAAGATCGGAGGGCACGAGCCGCACAAGCGCCGCGCCGAGCATGGATACTGCCCCGCCGTCTGCCTTCGGCGCTCCCGGCGCCGGGGTCTGGTGCGCGCCCTCAGTCATAGATGTGCAGATGTCCTTCTGCGAGAACCATCCGGCGGGCGTCGACAAGGTCCATGAGCTGGAGATCATGCGTCGCCAGGACCACCGCCGTCCCGGTGTGATTGAGTTCGATGAAGAGCCGCAACAGGCGGCGCGCGAGGCTGGGATCGACGTTGCCGGTGGGCTCGTCCGCGAGCAACAGCGCCGGCTGCACGATCAGCGCCCGGGCGATCGCGGCGCGCTGCTTTTCACCACCCGAGAGAATCACCGGCGGCATGTGCATGCGATCGCCGAGGCCGACCCAGCGCAGAAGTTCAATGACCTCGGCACGGTAACTCGATTCCTCCCTCCCCTGCACCACCAGCGGAAGCGCGACGTTCTCATAGGTCGTGAGGTGATCCAGCAGCCGGAAATCCTGAAAGACGATGCCGACCCGACGCCGAAGCCGCGCCATCTCCGCTTTCGAAATGCCGGCAATGGATTGCCCGAAAAGCGTCACCCGGCCCCGGGTTGGCTTCAGGGTCTGGAGAATGAGCTTGAGCAGCGTCGTCTTGCCCGCGCCGGAAGGCCCGGTCAGGAACTGGAAGGAATGCGAATGGATCGAGAAATCGAGATCACGCAGGATCTCCGGCCCGATCCCGTAGCGCAGGCCCACATTGTCAAACCGTACGAGCTCGGAGGGGGACTCTCCGATCTCAACGTCCACAGATGGATTGCCCGAGATTTCGACCACAGCTTTACCTACCCTTAACGCTCTTCAGCCAGGAATAGCGAGGGTGGCACATTCCGTGAACCCCCTTGCTGACGCACGAGCCGCAGAACCGCGAAATGGCGCTGATCCGTTGTCCCAACTGTGACACTCTTCACGACCTCGAAGGTTCATTCTTTGCGAGCGGTGCGCGCAAGGTGCGTTGCGCATCCTGCCGGACGGTTTGGGAAGCCGCAGATCCCGAATCAGGCGCGGTCTCCAATCTAGTCATACCCAAACTGGATGCTAATCGCGAAGCTGCCAATTCGCTCCCCGAATTCGAAGCCACCGAGGAAACAAGCCCGCTCGATCAGGCTGCAATCGACGCGATCGATTTCTCCACTCCTGACACCAATACCGCCATCCAGCCATCCGCCTCGGCGCCGGCGCAGGAGGGCGATGACATCTCGGCAGCAGAGCTCGAAGCCCTGTTCGCGGACGAGGCAAAGGCCAGCAGCGAAAGCACCGCTTCGGAGGCTTCAGACCGCACCGGAAAACCGGCCGAACACATCGAATTCGATCCGGCCTCCCTGGCCCGTGCCCAGGATGAAGCAGGCGATGCCACCTCCGAAGCCTCGATCGAGGAACGCCGGAAATGGCGGCGGGAAAAACACCTTGCCGCCACCGAGGCGCATCATCGCGCACCGACGAAGGGCAAGAAAAGCGGCTCGACCGCCGTTATCATGATGGCGGCAGGTGTCGGCACGCTCGCGATGCTGGGTATTCTGCGCAACGAGGCCGTCCGCCTCTTTCCGGCCAGCGCGCCGCTGTTCGAGGCTGTCGGCCTCAACGTGACCCCGGGCAATCTCGACATCTCCGATATCCGCAGCCGCCTGATGAAGGAGGAGGGTCGCGAAACCCTCGAAGTCACCGGCACGGTCACGAACCTCACCCAGTCCCCGCAGAAGATCCCCATCATGCGGCTGTCGATCCGGGGCAGCAACGGGCAGGAGATCTACGTCTGGACGGCGAGTGTCGACCAGCCCGAGCTGGGCCCGCGCGAAAAAACCACCTTCCGGCGCCGCCTCGCGAGCCCGCCGGCGGAATCGCACTCGGTGATGGTGCGCTTTGTGGCAAAAGACGATATCGTCGCCGCCATTCGCTAGAGTGCGCGGCAGATGATTCGCGCCGGCGAACCGGGGAACAGCCTTGACGCCGCCGAACCAGCACCCTTCAGCCAAGCCAGCCGCAGACGTGGCACTCTCCCCGGTCGCCCGGGATCTGACCATCGAAGGGCCGGACAACCACGTGATCCGCGTGCTGTTCGACGACCAGCAGATCGCGGCCCGTGTGCGTCAGCTTGCCGATGAGATCAAGGCATCCGATCCCAAAGAGCTGCTGGTCATCGCCATCCTGCGGGGCAGTTTCATTTTTGCGGCCGATCTTGTCCGCGCGCTTCACCACGCCGGGCTGGCGCCCAGCATCGAATTCATGCAGCTCGCGAGCTACCATTCGGGGATGTCGTCCTCGGGGCAGGTCACCATCGTCAAGGATATCGACAACAACGTCGATGGCCGGGATGTCCTCCTGATCGACGATATCCTGGAATCGGGACGCACACTGGCCTTCGCCAAGGACCTGCTGACGGCGCGCGGCGCGAAACGCGTTCTGGCCGCCGTGCTGATCGAAAAGCCGGTCAAGCGCGCGGTGCAGTTTGAAGCCGATTTCGTCGGGTTTCAGGCCCCGGATTCGTTCCTTGTCGGCTACGGCATGGATGTGGCACATAAATTCCGGGAATTGCCCTTCGTGGGCATGATCCAGCCCGAAGCCTGAAATCCCGGATGGTGGCAGAGAATGGCCAGAATTCTGATCGTTGACGACGAGCCTTCCGTCCGCATCCCGCTGCTGCGCGCGTTGCAGATCGACGGGCACAGCGTCGAGGAGGCCGTTGACGGCGCGGATGCGCTGGGCCGGCTGACAAGCGACGAGACCGGCTTTGATCTGATGATCAGCGATATCCGCATGCCCGTGATGGACGGGATCGCGCTCACCCTCGCGGTTGCGGCGGAACGGCCGGGATTCCCGATTGTGCTGATGACCGGCTATGCCGAGCAGCGTGAACGCGCACGCGAACTTGAAGGGCTGGTCGAGGATGTGCTTACCAAACCCTTCCCGCTCGCCGAATTCCGCGCGGCCATCAAAGCCGTGCTCGAACGGCGCGGGTTGTAAACAGCGCTATCCGCCGGGGTTCTGGATCGCGATCGCGGCATTGAGCAGCGCGGCAAACCCGACCCACGCGAGATACGGGAAGAGCGCATAGCCCGCTGGCCGGTCGATGGCCTTGAACGCCCGGATCGTCAGCAGGATTGCGACCAGCAGGAAGCCGATCACGACAAGCCCGAGATAGGGCGAGCGCTTGGCAAAAAACGCCCACGACCATGCGACGTTCAGCGCCATCTGGCTCAGAAAGATGAGGATCGCCATCCCCTTCGGGCCCGCCTCCGGCCGCGCGCGCAGGATGCGCCAGAACGAGAGCGCCATCAGCGCGTACAGAAACGTCCAGACCAGCGGAAAAACGACATCCGGTGGGTTGAAGAACGGCTTCTGCAGGAGGTCATACCAGCCGCGCAACGCAGGAATCGTGAAGAGTTGCCCGACAAAGCTGGCAACCAGCGAGGGCACCATTGCCACAACCAGCAAGAGCAGCGCCCGGGCGCTCAGGGCGGGATAGAGGTGCGGATCACGCATGACGGGAGCCTTTCGGAAACGATCGTTCACCTATAGACCAAACCCGTCCGGGGCAAAGCGCGAACCGCCGTTTTGAATAAAATACCCTGAAGCTGAAGACCGGGAATTCACCCTAGGGCCGTGTCGCGAGATAAACCCCGAGCGCGGCGATGCCCATGCAGCCGATCTGCACGAGATCAAGCGTTTCCCCGAACATCGCATAGGCCTGCAACGCCGCCGTCGGCGGGATCAGATAGATCAGCGCCGCAACCTTCGATACCGCCCCGCGCCGGATCATCATCAGCATCAGGCCGATTGCGCCGATCGAGAGCACGACGACCGACCACGCCAGCGCAGCCCAGGTCTCCAGCCGGAATTCGAAGCGCATCGGCTCCAGCAACATCGCCAGCGGCAACGTGGTCGCGAAGGCCCCGACGTATTGCAGCACAGTGATCGACCTCAGATCCCCGGAGGCGACATATCTCTTCTGGTAGAAGGTGCCGAAGGTCACAGAAATCATCGCGATGACGTTGATCACAACCGCAAGGCCGAGACCCGACATGCCGGCGACCGAAACGCCCGTCAGCTTCGGCGCGATCACGCCGATCACCCCGACAAAACCGATGAGGATGCCCAGAAGGTGGACCGGCCGCAGCCGCTCGCCCGCGAGCCGCGCCGCGAGCGCCGCTGTCAGCAACGGCTGGACCGCAGCGATGAGCGCGGAAACGCCCGCCGGCAATCCCTTGGCGATCGCCCACCAGACACCGCCGAGATAGATTGTGTGCAGAAGGACGCCGCTGGCCATCGCGTGGAAAGCCGCAGCACGCGTCTTCGGCCACTCGGCCCGCAGCGCGACGACCAGCATACCGACAACCGCCGCCGCGACGGCGTAACGGACAGCGAGGAACGTCAACGGATCGGCAAAGGGAACCGCGTATTTCGCGACGATCCAGCCGGTCGACCAGATGACGACAAAAATCGCGGGCGCAACGGTGAGAAGAGACACGATGATCTGAAACCTGCTTGCCGGCAAAAATCCGGGCAATGGGAAGGAGGGGAGCACACCCCCTGCCCCGTTCTAGGCCATCCACGAGACGATTGGAAAGTCCGAAGTCGCCGGCATCGTGCCAAATACTGTCAGGATGCCGGCGGCGTGTCTTAGTTGAGCCTCGCACCCTTCGGCGGCTTCTCGACCGCACCGAGCACCTGATCGCCGATGATGAGGCCACCCGCCCCGGCCGTGACCGGGATGGTCGCGCCATCGAGCACGTCACCCGCCAGCAGCAGCTTGGCCAACGGATCCTGCAGGCTCTTCTGGATCACGCGCTTGAGCGGGCGTGCGCCATAGGCAGGATCGTAGCCGCGTTCGGCGAGCCATTGCCGGGCCGCTTCATCAAGCTCGATCGTGATCTTGCGATCCTCCAGAAGCTTCCGCAACCGTCCGAGCTGGATATCGACGATCGCAGCCATATCCTGCCGCTTGAGGCGTTGGAACAGCACGATCTCGTCGATCCGGTTGAGGAATTCGGGACGGAAATGTCCGCGCACCGTGGCCATGACATCGGCCCGCGCGGCATCCACGCCCTCATCCTCGCCAAGCGCGACGAGATAATCCGAGCCAAGGTTGGAGGTCATGATGATCAGCGTGTTGCGGAAATCGACCGTGCGCCCCTGCCCGTCGGTGAGGCGGCCGTCATCGAGCACCTGAAGGAGCACGTTGAACACATCCGCATGCGCCTTTTCGACCTCATCGAACAGCACGACCTGATAGGGCCGGCGCCGCACGGCCTCGGTCAAAGCGCCGCCCTCCTCATAGCCGACGTAGCCTGGAGGCGCGCCGATGAGGCGGGAGACGGAGTGCTTCTCCATGAATTCGCTCATGTCGATCCGCACCATCGCGCTTTCGTCGTCGAAGAGGAACGACGCCAGCGCTTTGGTCAGCTCGGTCTTGCCGACACCGGTCGGGCCGAGGAACATGAACGAGCCCAGCGGCCGGTTCGGGTCCTGCAACCCGGCGCGTGAACGACGGACGGCGGTCGACACTGCTTCCACGGCTTCCTGCTGGCCCACCACGCGTTTGGCCAATTCCTGTTCCATGCGCAGGAGCTTGTCACGCTCGCCTTCGAGCATCCGGTCCACCGGAATGCCGGTCCAGCGCGAAACAACCTGCGCAATCATATCCGGCGTCACCGCTTCGGAAGCGAGCGCCCCCGCCTGCTGCGCGCCGGCGGCTTCCAGTTCCTTGAGCTTCTTTTCCAACGCCGGAATGATGCCATAGGCGAGTTCTCCCGCACGCTGGAATTCGCCCTGCCGCTGCGCCTGATCAAGGTGCGTGCGCGCCTGTTCGAGCTCGCCCTTGATGCGCTGGGCCTCGCCGAGCTTGTCCTTCTCCGCGCGCCAGGCGTTGGTGAGCGTGAGGGATTTTTCCTCGAGCTCGGCGAGTTCGCCGGTCAGCTTGCCGAGGCGATCCTTCGAGGCGGTGTCGGTTTCGCGCTTCAACGCCTCCTGCTCGATGCGAAGGCGGATGATCTCGCGATCAATGCTGTCGAGTTCCTCGGGTTTGGAATCAACCTGCATCCTGAGGCGCGCCGAGGCCTCGTCCACGAGATCGATGGCCTTGTCCGGCAGAAAGCGGTCGGTGATATAGCGGTTCGAAAGCGTCGCGGCCGAAACCAGCGCCGAATCGGTGATGCGGACGCCATGGTGCAACTCGTATTTCTCTTTCAACCCGCGCAGGATCGAGATGGCATCCTCCACGGTCGGTTCGGAGACGAACACAGGCTGGAACCGCCGGGCAAGCGCGGCATCCTTCTCGACGTGCTTGCGGTATTCCTCCAGCGTCGTCGCGCCAACGCAGTGCAGCTCGCCGCGCGCCAGCGCCGGTTTGAGGAGGTTCGAGGCGTCCATCGCCCCCTCGCCCTTGCCCGCGCCGACGAGCGTGTGCATCTCGTCGATGAACAGGATCACGCCGCCCTCGGCTGCGGTCACCTCGGAGAGAACGCCCTTGAGCCGCTCCTCGAACTCGCCGCGATATTTCGCGCCGGCAATCAGCGCGCCCATGTCGAGCGCCATCAGTGCCTTGTCCTTGAGGCTTTCGGGCACGTCACCGTTGACGATGCGGAGCGCGAGACCCTCGACGATCGCGGTCTTGCCGACACCGGGCTCGCCGATCAGCACCGGGTTGTTCTTCGTGCGGCGCGAAAGCACCTGGATCGTGCGGCGAATTTCCTCGTCGCGCCCGATCACCGGATCGAGCTTGCCCTCACGGGCGGCTTCGGTGAGGTCGCGGGCGAATTTCTTCAGCGCATCATACTGGTTTTCGGCCGTGGCCGTATCGGCGGTCCGCCCCTTGCGGATCGCCTCGATGGCGGCATTGAGGTTCTGCGGCGTCACGCCGGCCGAAGCCAGCGCCTTGCCGGCCGGATTGTCCTTCTCGATGGCGAGCGCGAGCAGAAGCCGCTCGACGGTCACAAACGAATCCTTGGCCTTCTCGGCGGATTTCTCGGCGGTCTCGAACACGCGCGCGAGCTGCGGCGTGAGGTAGAGCCCCGAACCACCCTCGACCTTTGGCACCTTGGCGAGCGCGGCGTCCACCGCGCGGCGCACATCGGCGGATTTACCGCCTGCGCGGTCGATCAGACCGGCAGCAGAACCCTGATCATCGTCCAGCAGCGCCTTGAGCAGGTGCTCGGGCGAGAATTGCTGGTGCCCTTCACGCAGGGCAATTGTCTGCGCGGCCTGGATAAATCCGCGCGCGCGCTCGGTGTATTTCTCGGTAATCATGTGCTTCCCTTCCATGAGGCGAAGTTTTTCAAAGCGAAGTCTTGTCTGAAAAGACGTCCGGATAGGCCCCGCGAGGCAGCAGCCATCCTGAACCCAATGTAGGTGTGGCCTGATCGCAACAAAAGGGGGTGGCAAGAGATTTTGACATGCCGCAAATCTGCCTTGCCGCCAACGCCGGGCAGGAACGCGCGCCGGACATGTCAGGCCATAAAAAACGCCGCGCTGATGAAGCGCGGCGTCCAGAGGACCGATCCGATACCGGTTCGCCCGAATGATGTTTCCCGTCAGCTCTGGTCGGAGCCTGAGGTTTCCGTCTCGAAGGCCGGGCCTTCGCCACCTTCACCAATGCGGACACGACGACGACGACGCGCACGGAACGGCGCACCGCCGGCCTCGTCCCCGGCTTCAGCAATCGCCGGCACCTGTGTCGCAACAGCTTCCGGCATCTCAACAGAGATCGGGCGCACCGGCGCAGTCAGGAAGGCCGGGAGAACCGGCTGTTCCGCACCCTCAAGATCGGGCTGCGGGCGGCGCGGGCGGTTCGGATTGAAGCCGCCACGTTCAGCGAAACCACCACGTTCCGGATTATTGCGGTCCTGATTCCGGTCCTGCCCGCGATCCCCACCGGCATTCCGATCATTCCCTTGGCGGTCATTCCCCTGGCGAAAGCCACGGTCCTGATTGCGGTTGCGGTCGCGGTTGCGGTCGTTGTTGTGCGGACGATCGCCGCGACCCGGGTGACGGTCCTGCCGCTCGTGGGTAGGCCGCTCGTGCGGCTGTTCGTCGCCGTCGCCCGGCTCGGCACCCTCGCCACCTTCACCCTGCCCCCGCTCGCCCGAAAACGACGGCTGGCCAGGCTGCTGATTCTGCTGGACAGTGCGGACGTTGAAACGGTCGGATGCCGTATCGAAATCGTCATCATCGTCGTTTTCGTCGGCAGTGCCATTTTGCTGCGCAAGCTGGGCCTGATGCGCCGCGGCGATCAGGCGGTAGTAATGCTCGGCATGCTGGAGATAGCTCTCCGCCATCACCGGATCGCCGGAAACATGGGCATCCCGCGCGAGCTGGGTATATTTCTCGGCAACGTGCTGCGCCGTGCCGCGGACCTTCACGTCCGGCCCGTTTGATTCAAATGACCGCGTCAAAGGATTCGGGCCGCGACGATTGCGACCGCGCATGCGCTTGTTCTGTCCTGGTCTCATTGGTTTCTCAGTTGCCCAAAACCGGAATATCCGGTGCTCCCCGGCCCAAATGGGGGGCTTCGCCCCGCATGTCACCAGCCCGAACAGGCCTTGTTCGCCCTGCCCTGCCGGAATTGCGATCCCGCCTCAAGAACCCTGCCATAAGCGGGTCTGGATATCGGAAAAATGGTGGGCTCAACCGGTTCCTGATCCAAGAGGGAGAAGGGATCGAAACGCGTCCGTGCACAGCACCGTTCCCCCACTCCATACCGTGCGGCTTCGCCAGAAGCAAGCATTCCTTGGTTTGATCTCTGGGGCTTAGCCCTTGCTCCGGCCGCTCTTGTCCCCCGCCGGCGCACGCCCGAAGACGACGCGCAGGATTCCTCCGAGATCACGGCGCATCCCGACCGTGCGAAAGCCCGCGGCTTCCATCATGCCGTCGACGGTTTCCGCCTGCCCGAAACCAACCTCGAGCGCCAGAAAGCCTTCCGGCGCAAGGCGCGAGGGCGCATCCGCAATCAGCCGGCGATAGAAGCTCAGCCCGTCCGGTCCGCCATCGAGCGCGAGGTGCGGATCATGAAGGCGCACCTCCGGTTCGAGGGTCGTGATCTCTGCCGAGGCAATGTAGGGCGGATTGGAGACGATGATATCGAACGCACCATCGATCCCTGCGAGCAGATCACCCTGCCGGAACGCGGCCCGCGCCGACAGGCCGAGGCGTTCAGCATTCCCGGCGGCCATGGCGACGGCTTCGGGCGCAAGATCAACGCCGACGCCCCGCGCCGCCGGCAGGTTTGCCAGCAATGCGAGCAGGATGGCGCCTGTGCCGGTCCCTATATCCAGCAACGCAAGCGGGGCCCCGCGCCTGACGCCCGCATCAACATCCGCCAGCACGGCTTCCACCAGTGTCTCGGTATCCGGTCGCGGATCGAGGGTTGCTGCGTTCAACTCGAAATCGAGGCCGAAGAATTCCCGCCTCCCGATGATTCGGGACAAGGGCTCGTGTGCTTCCCGGCGCAGGAGCAGCGCGGCGAGGCGCTCCACCGCAGGGCCGAGAAGGATCTGCTCGCCCCGCATGAGGGTTGCGAGATCGATCCCGAGCGCCGTCATCACCAGGAGGCGTGCCTCACGGCGCGGCTCGTCGATATCCGCGGCGACAAGCCGATTGGCAAGAAGGTCAACCGCTGCGCGCAGGGTGAGGCCCGGGGACAGGTTTGCCGGATCTCCCGGGGCGCTCACGCCTCATCCCCGGCGAGGAGTTGCGCCTGATGATCGGTGATCAGCGCCTCGACGAGTTCATCGAGCCCGCTGCCCTCGATCACCTGATCGAGCTTGTAGAGCGTGAGGTTGATGCGATGATCGGTCACCCGCCCTTGCGGGAAATTATACGTGCGGATGCGCTCCGAGCGATCACCAGAGCCGAGCTGGGTCTTACGATCGGCAGCACGCGCGCTGTCGAGCCGCTGGCGCTCCATGTCGAACAGCCGCGATCGCAGGATATCCATCGCCCGCGCCTTGTTCTTGTGCTGAGAACGCTCCTCCTGCACCACCACGGCCAGCCCGCTGGGCAGATGCGTGATGCGGACGGCGGATTCGACCTTGTTGACGTGCTGCCCGCCCGCGCCCTGCGAGCGCATGGTTTCGATCTTGAGATCGGTCGCCTCGTTGATGGTGACATCGACCTCCTCCGCCAGCGGTAGCACCGCAACGGTCGCGGCAGAGGTGTGGATACGCCCGGAGGCCTCGGTATCCGGCACGCGCTGGACGCGGTGCACGCCGGATTCAAATTTCAGACGCGAGAAGACGCCCTCGCCCTTGATCTCGGCGATAACCTCCTTGTAGCCCCCCGCCGTGCCTTCACTTGCCGAGGACACCTCGACCTTCCAGCCCCTGAGTTCAGCGTAGCGCGCGTACATGCGGAAGAGATCGCCGGCAAAGAGCGCGGCTTCATCCCCGCCCGTGCCGGCGCGGACTTCGAGGATGACCGAGCGTTCGTCCGCCATATCCTTCGGCAGCAGCGCGATGCGGATCTCTCGCGCCAGCCGATCCTGTTCGGCTTCCAGCCGCTGCTTTTCCTCGAAGGCGAGTGCGTGCATCTCGGCATCAAGCGCGGGATCGGCAAGCATCGCCTCGGCGCCAGCGCCTTCGCCAACAAGTGTCCGATAGGCGGCAATCGCCTGAACGACGGGTGCCAGCGCGGAGGCTTCCCGGCTCAGGGCGACAATTCTGGCGGAATCGGAAGCCGATTCCAGTTCGCGCGAAATCATCTCATTTCGCGCAAGAATGGCATCGAGTTTGTCTTCCGGGAGCGTGATGTCGGCCATGGCGCGTTTGCTATTCTCGACGCATTTTCTTCACGCGAACCGGCATCCACTTCGCTCGAAAATGCTTTTTAAAACGACAGATCGTGCGCGGCGGCGAATTCGGTCAGATCCGCGCGCAGGGTTGGGCCATCAAACGCCGTCTCCAGCTTGCCCCGGACAAAGGTTTCCAGCTTGCCAATATCAACCCCGCGCACCAGCGCCTTGACCGGGCCGATGTTGGACGGTGACATCGAGAACGAACGGAACCCGAGGCCGAGAAGGGCCAGCGCCTCGATCGGCCGCCCCGCCATCTCGCCGCAGATGCTGACGGGCTTGCCGGTCTCGCGCGAGAGCCGTGCGACGCTGGCCAGTGCCCGGAGAAACGAGGGGTGAAGCGTGTCGAAGCGCGTCGCCACCCGCGCGTTCTCGCGGTCGGCAGCGAACATGAACTGCATGAGATCATTGGTGCCGATAGAGACAAAATCCACTGCGGCGAACAGCCGGTCGAGATCAAACAGCAGCGAAGGAACCTCCAGCATCACGCCGAGGTGCACCTGCCTCGGGCCATTCTGGTTGAGGCGACGCAGCCGTTCACGCTCCCGATTGAGCATGCCGCGTGCAGCCTCGAACTCCTCAAGGGTCGAGATCATCGGCAGCATGATCCGCAAGTCCCGGTCGCGGGTCGCGTTCAGCAAGGCACGCAACTGGGTGCGCAGCAGCGCGGGCCGGTCGAGCCCGATCCGCACGGCCCGCCATCCGAGCGCGGGGTTCTCCTCGTCGATCTTGCGCAGATACGGCAACACCTTGTCGCCGCCGATATCAAGCGTGCGGAAGGTGACCGGGCGCCTGTCGGCGATATCGATGATCGTCCGGTAGAGCGCCTCCTGCGCCTGGGCGCGCGGCAGCGAGGGCGCGACCATGAACAGGATTTCGGTACGGAAAAGCCCGACACCCGCCGCCCCCGTTTCATCAAGATTCGGCAGGTCCACGAGCAGGCCCGCGTTCATCTGGATATCGACGGAAACCTTGTCCTTCGAAATCGCCTGCTTGTCGCGCAGGGCGCGATACTGCTCCTGCCGCTTCGCCCGCATCCGGGCGCGCTCGGCGTAGGCGGCCTCGACATCCGGCGAGGGCCGGATCTGGATTTCACCGCTGGCGCCATCGATGATGATCGCATCGCCCTGCTCGACAAGCCCGATAATGCCCTCGGCTTTGCCGACCGTGGGAATACCGAGCGCGCGCGCGACGATGGCGACGTGGCTGGTTGCGCCCCCCTCTTCCAGCACAAGCCCTCTGAGACGCAGGCGCTGGTATTCCAGCAGCGCCGCCGGCCCCATGGCACGGGCGACGAGAATGGCGTTTTCCGGCAGGTTCTCCGCCGCAAGTGTGAAGGCTGCGCCGGTCAGCTGGTGCAGGAGCCGGTTGGCAAGATCGTCGAGATCATGCAGTCGCTCACGCAGGTAGGGGTCCGTCTGCCGGAGCAGCCGGACGCGGATATCGCTCTGCACGCGCTCGACGGCAGCCTCGGCAGTAAGCCCGGTGTGGATCGCCTCCTGAAGCTTCCGGATCCAGCCGCGATCCTGCGCGAACATGCGGAAGGTTTCGAGCACATCCCGGTGCTCGCCGGCATGGCTGAGCCCGCCGTGATCCATGAGATCGTCGATCGACGCCCGCAGGAGTTCGAGCGAGGCGTTGAGCCGCTTGAGTTCGGCCTCCGGGTCATCCGCAACGAGGTTCTTGATGACGACGCGTGGCTCGTGCAGCACGACATGACCAAGGCCGACGCCTTCCGCGATCGGCTGGGCCACCAGCGCCACCGTGCGCTTGACGACCGTGCCGCCGCTGCCGGGCCGGGCGAGCGCTTCAAGTTCGCCACCGGCGATCATCTCGGCGAGCACCATCGCGGTGGTCTGGAACGCCTCGATTTCCTCCTCGGAGTAGATGCGCGCGGCGCGGTTCTGCACGACGAGAACGCCGATGGCGTTGCCGGCCCGCAAGATCGGCACCCCGAGGAAGGAGGCGTAGATCTCCTCGCCCGTTTCCGGCTTGTAGGAGAACGAAGGGTGGCTCTGCGCATCCGACAGCGCAAGCGGCTGGGCTTCGCGCGCGATGAGGCCGACAAGGCCCTCGTCCATCCGCATCGTTGTCAGATGGACCGCCTCCCGGTTGAGGCCTTCGGTCGCATAAAGCTCAAGCGTGTTGTCGGCACGGGCGACATAGACCGAGCAGACCTCGGCGACCATGTTGTTCGCGATCAGCACGACGATGCGGTCGAGACGCTCCTGCGCGCTGGCGGGTTCGCTCATCACCTCGCGCAGGCGGCGCAGCAATACGCGCGGACCGACGAGGGAGCCTCGCATCACCAGAGCATCCTTTCCCTGACCATCTCGCCGGCGCCCGCCGACAGCGGCGGGCACAGGGGGCGAGTCAGCCCTTCACTGAGCTACAATGCAGCATGGCATCGGCGCAAGCCGTGTCGACCAGATTCAGGGCAGGTCGCCCTGAATCAGCTGCGGATTGCGCGCGATCCGATCCGGGTTCCTGTGGCAACGATCCCATGAGGATCGAATGTTACGCCGCGTCGAGTCCGTAAAGCGAGTGCAGCGTGCGCACCGCAAGTTCGGTGTAGGCGACGTCGATCAGCACGGAGAACTTGATCTCGCTGGTCGTGATCGCACGGATGTTGATGCCGCGATCCGCGAGCGCCTTGAAGGCCTTGGCGGCAACGCCGGCGTGGGAGCGCATGCCGACGCCGATCGCGGAAATCTTCGCCACATCCTGCACGCCCTGCAGCAGCTGATAGCCGATCTCGCCCTCGCGCTGCTTGATGACATCCATCGCGCGGGCATAGTCCGCCGAGGGCACCGTGAAGGTGATATCGGTCGTCGCGCCATCGGCCGAGACATTCTGGACGATCATGTCGACGACGATCGAGGCATCCGCGAGCGGCTCGAACACGGCTGCGGCGATGCCGGGCTTGTCCGCCACCTGCCGAAGCGTGATCTGCGCCTCGTCCTTCGAATAGGCGATTCCGGTGACAACGGGCTGTTCCATGATTTCTTCCTCAGCGCAGATCAGCGTGCCCGGCATCGGCTGGGCGGGATTGTCGAAACTCGACCGCACAAACGTGCGGACATTATGCACCATCGCAAGCTCGACCGAGCGCACTTGCAGCACCTTGGCGCCAAGCGATGCCATTTCCAGCATTTCCTCGAACGCAACCTTGTCGAGCCGGCGCGCCTTGGTGACGATCCGAGGGTCGGTTGTATAGACGCCATCGACATCGGTGTAGATGTCGCAACGCTCGGCGTTGAGCGCCGCAGCCAGTGCCACGGCGCTCGTATCCGATCCGCCGCGCCCGAGCGTCGCGATGCGCTGGGCGCCAGGCTCGATGCCCTGAAATCCCGCGACAACGGCAACCTCACCTGCATCCGCGAAAGACTTCAGCATCGCACTGCCGTCGATACCGGCAATCCGGGCCGAGCCATGCGCGGTATCGGTCGTGAGCGGGATCTGCCAACCCTGCCAGGAGCGCGCCTTCAGGCCAATCGCCTGCAGGCAGATGGCGAGAAGGCCGGAGGTCACCTGCTCGCCGGAAGCGACGACGGTATCATACTCGCGCTGGTCATAGAGCGGCGAGGCGTCCTTCACCCAGGCGACGAGCTCGTTCGTTTTGCCGGACATCGCGGAGACGACCACAGCGACGTCATAGCCCGCCTCGACCTCACGCTTGACGTGCTGCGCGACGTTCTTGATGCGCTCGATATTGGCAACCGACGTGCCTCCGAACTTCATGACGAGGCGGGGTCGACCGCCGGACTGGGGACGTGGATTGGGACTGTGCATCAGAGCCTTCGCGCATTCGGATACGCCCGCATCTGCATCAATTGATGCAGACAGGGTGGAAAAAGCAGACCGCGGGCGTATAGAGCATGAACCGGAAAAGTGGAAACCGGATTTTCGTCGAAGGACCGACAAAATGGACCCCGGCTGTCGTTCGCCCATGCCATCTCCGGCGCCGCTGCCGGAAAAATCGAGAGGATGTCAGCCATGAAGAACGCTGCAACCGCAGGTCAGAGCGCGCTCGTCGATGCCGGCGAGATCGCGCGCTTCAACGCCATGGCGGCGGATTGGTGGAACCCCGATGGCCCGATGAAGCCGCTGCACCGGCTCAACCCTGTCCGCCTCGGCTTCCTCAAGCAGGAATTCGCACGCCATTTCGGACGGGATGCGCGCGCGATGCGCCCGTTCGAGGGGCTCTCGCTGCTCGATATCGGCTGCGGTGCAGGCCTTGTCGCCGAGCCGCTGGCGCGGCAGGGGTTTGCCGTCACCGGCATCGATCTCGCGGAGGAAAATATCGCCGTCGCCCGTGCGCACGCCGAGGCGCAAGGGCTCGCCATCGATTATCGCGCCAGCCCGATCGAGACCCTGCCCGAGGATGCGCGGTACGATGCCATCACGCTACTGGAGGTCGTCGAGCACGTGCCGGATGTACCGGCCTTTGTGATGGAGGCCGCGCTGAGGCTCAAGCCTGGCGGCATGCTGATCGCCTCGACGCTCAACCGGACGATGAAAGCCTATGCGCTGGCGATCCTTGGTGCGGAATATGTGCTGCGCTGGTTGCCGGTCGGCACGCACGACTGGGCGAAATTCGTGACGCCCGATGAGCTGGATGCCAGCTTCGAAGCTGCAGGGCTCGCGCCGGCCAACCGGTCCGGCATGGTACTGAACCCGCTCGGGATGGAGTGGCGGCTTTCAGGGGATTGCGACGTCAACTACCTCGCATCGGCCACGAAGCCCGCGTGATCCCGCGGGCCGATCCGGTCAGTTGAGGTCATCCGGCAGCACCGGAACCGGCAGAACCTCGATGCCTTCCTCGCCGAGCGCCCGCGCCTCGTCCGGGCTGGTCACACCATAAATCGCGCGCTCGTCTTTTTCACCGTAGTGGATCTTGCGGGCCTCATCGGCGAATTCAGCCCCGACATTCTCGGCGTTGGCCTCGAGATGTTGGCGGAAGGCGCGGAGAATCGCCCGGATTTCGTGATCCTTGCTCCCCGGCGCAACAACGGGCTGCGGCTCCTGATCATGCACGGCCACCGCCGGCGCCATGATCTGTTTCACGATCGAGTGCGAACCGCATATCGGACAGTTGAGCTGCCCGGCGGCAACCTGCGCGTCGAAAGCATCGCTGTCACGGAACCAGCTGTCGAATGCATGGGCGGCTTCGCACTGGAGAGCGTAACGGATCATTCGGCCGCCTGTTCCACCCCGAACCCCTGCCGGGTAACAGCAATGTCACGCGCGTGACGAAGGGCGGGGATACGGCTGCGCGCATCGGCAACAGCGGCAAGATCGAGCGCCGCGAAGATCGGTCCGGGTGTATCGCCGGCCTCGGCGAGCACACGGCCCCAGGGGTCAATGATGATGGAATGGCCGTAGGTCTCGCGCCCGTCCTCGTGCACCCCGCCTTGCGCGGCGGAGATCATGAACGAGCCGGTCTCAATCGCGCGGGCGCGTTGCAGAACGCTCCAGTGTGCTTCCCCGGTCTGTCTGGTGAAGCAGGCCGGCGCGGTCAGGATATCCGCCCCCGCCTCGGCGAGCGCACGGAACAGCGCGGGAAAGCGGAGATCGTAACAGATGCCCATGCCGAGGATCGCGTCCCGCACCGCAGGACCCCGAAAAGTGGCGTCCGGTTTTCGGACAAGGTCCTGCGGCAGAGCCAAAGGCGCGACGACGGCGCAGGTTCCGGCGGTGTAGGTGTTGCTTTCGCGCCAGCTTTCGCCGTTCGGCAGATCAACATCAAACAGATGAAGCTTGTCATAGCGCGCGACGACGCCGCCGTCCGGCCCGACCAGCAAGCCGCGATTGGCGAGCTTGTCACCCTCTTTCACCGCGATCGAGCCGAGGTGAAAATGCACGGCGTGCTGGCGCGCGAAATCCCGGACCGCCGCGAGCATGGGATCAGCATCTTCGGGGCGGATCGCCTCGAAGAACGCGGGTCGGTTGCGCTCGATGATATTCGACATCTCCGGCGATTGCACGAAGCGCGCGCCGCGTGCCACCGCGTCCTTCGCCATGGCGAGGAGATCATCGATGTTGCGCGCCACCGCTCGGGTGGTGCGCATCTGGAGGGCGGCAACGGTGAGCACGGTCATGCCGGTATCATCCTAGGCTTTGAGCAGGGGATCAAGCCTGCCCCGCGCATCGAGCGCATGAAGATCGTCACAGCCGCCGATGTGCTGGCCGCCGATGAAAATCTGCGGCACGGTCGAGCGGCCGTTAGCGCGCTTTGCCATCGCGCGCTGGCCCTCCGGATCGGTGGTGAGGTCGATCTCGGTGAAGGCCGCGCCCTTCTGGGCGAGCAACGCCTTCGCGGCGCGGCAATAGGGGCAGGTTGATTTCGAATAGACAATGATCTCGGGCATGAAGGCTCTCGGGTTAGATGTCGCCATCGGCGACGAGTGTGAAGGTCAGGACATCAATGCGGGCCGCGCCCGCCTTCCGCAAGATATGGGCACAGGCGTTCAAAGTGGAACCCGTTGTGCGGACATCATCGATCACAACCACGCGACGACCTGTGATCAACCCCTGATGTTCGGGCGCAATGCCGAAGGCACCCTGAAGGTTCTGCTGCCGTTCGGGACGCCGGAGCCCGACCTGCGCGCGGGTATGCCGGATGCGCCGGAGCGCATCGAGGTTGACCGGCACGCCCGTCTGCCGCGAGACGGCGTTGGCCAGCAGCGCGGCCTGATTGTAGCGCCGCCGCCAGAGGCGAAAGCGATGCATCGGCACCGGCACCAGGAGATCGGCCTCCTCCAGCACGTCGCGGCCCGCTTGCACCATCATTTTCGCCATCAAGGTCGCAAGATCGAGCCGCTCGCCATATTTCAGCCGGCCGACGAGATCGCGCGCCGTATCCTTGTGCCGTGCCACCGCCCGCGCCCGATCAAACCGCGGCGGATCCGCAATCGCGGCCGGCGAGAGCATGCCCATGCCATAGTCCACCGCGAAAGGCGTGCCGAGGCGTTCGCAGTACGGTTTTGAAATCAACGGCATCGCGTTCCAGCAGGTGACGCAGAGCGAGAAAGGCGTCGCGGTCGCGGCCTCGCAGGTCACGCATTGCGGGGGATAGAGCAGTTCGACGCCAGTGCGAAGCGCTCCGCCGGCGATATGGCGCGGATGGAAACGCCGCAGGAACCTGCGCCAGCCGGCATCCGCGATATCCGGCGTTTCGGACGCTGGAAAATCCGCGACATCCGGCAAATCCGTGGTATCTGCGCCCGGCAGCGGTCTGGCTGAGGATTTGTGCGTGAGCGACATGGCCCAAGAGGTTCCCGAACTCTTCGACTTCGTCAAGGCAAACCGCGCCGACAGCCGCGCATCCCGGCAAGGCCCGGCCCGTTTTCTACTCGACAGGATGGCGGATGATCTCACCGATCGTCTTGCGCCAGTGCTTCGCCCCTTCGAGGCGGTGCTGGATTTCGGCACGCCGTTCGGGGCTTTCGGCGCAGTGCTGGAGGCGGTTCGCCCCGGCACGAAGCGGGTCACAGTGCCCCCGGCCGAAACCCGCGCACCGCTGCCGGAAGGTGCGTTCAACCTAGCACTCTCCGGCATGCAGATGCACCGCGTCAACGATCTGCCGGGCCTGCTGATCCAGCTCCGGCGCGCGCTGAAGCCGGACGGCCTGATGATGGCGACTTTCCCCGGTGGCGATACGCTGAGCGAGTTGCGCGATGCCTTGATGACAGCGGAGAGCGAGATCCGTGGCGCGGCGGGCCTCAGGGTCTTCCCGATGATCGACGTGCGTGCTGCCGGGCAATTGCTCCAGCGCGCGGGCTTCGCGCTGCCGGTGGCAGATAGCGAGCGGCTCACCGTGCGCTATCCTGATCTCTTCGCGTTGATCCGCGATCTGCGGGCGATGGGAGGCACGGCATCCATGCTGGTACGGTCCGGCCAACCCGGCCTCACGCGCGGCATCATCCTCCGGGCGGCGGAGATCTACCGGGAACGCTATACCGATGCGGATGGGCGCATCCGCGCCACCTTCGAGATGATCTGGATTTCAGGTTGGGCACCGGACGCGAGCCAGCCCAAGCCGCTGAAGCCGGGCAGCGCGAAAATGCGGCTGGAAGACGCCCTGAAGGCCGTCAGGAAAGAGCGTTAGGGCCGGGCGCAAACATCAGGCTTATTTCAGTGCGCAAGCCTATTTCAGCGCCGAGGTCATCGCCTCGCCGGCATTCGTCCACGAAGCCATGAAGCCGGAGTAGAAATTCGGCCAGGCCGCCAGCAGGGCAGCCGCGATCAAGCTGGCGATCAGGGTATATTCGATGGCCGTCGCGCCGCGCTCGTCGCGGGCAAATCGGCGAATCCATTGTCCCATCCGGGCCTCCTGCCGGTGCGCTGCCTAGCCGCACGCCGCTCCAAGTTCATACCAAATCGATGAGCGCAGGGATCAGGGGTTCGTCCGCCGGTGGCATCGGGAAATCCCGAAGTCTGGACGGAACCACCCAGCGGATCGCCTGATGCTCCACCGCACGGGGCGTTCCTTCCCACCTGCGGCAGACATACAATGGCATGAGCAGATGAAAATCTTCATAACGGTGCGAAGCAAAACTCAGGGGTGCAAGGCAAGGTTCCTTAACCTGGATTTCGAGCTCTTCAGCCAGCTCGCGGATGAGCGTCTCCTCCGGACGCTCGCCCGGTTCGACCTTGCCGCCGGGAAATTCCCAGAGGCCGGCGAGCTGCTTGCCCTCGGGCCGCTGCGCGATCAACACACGCCCGTCGGCATCGACCAGCGCTGCCGCGACGACGAGCAGCAGCCTCAAGAGCGATAGTCCCCGTTGATCTCGACGTAGGCCTTGGTGAGATCGCAGGTGTAGACGGTTGCCTTGCCCCGCCCGAGCCCGATCTCGACACGGATGTCGATCCGGTCGCCCTTCATGTAGGTGGACACCTTGGCCTCGTCATAGGCCGGATCGCGCCCGCCGGCTTCCGCGAGCCGGTAAGGACCGAAATAGATCGACAGGAGGTCGCGCTCCGCCGGCTCGCCCGCCTTGCCGACAGCCATGACGATGCGGCCCCAATTGGCATCCTCGCCCGCGATCGCGGTCTTCACCAGCGGCGAATTGGCGATCGAGAGCGCGATGCGCTTGGCCGATTTCTTGGAGGTCGCGCCCTCGACCGTGACGGCAACGAACTTGCGGGCGCCCTCGCCGTCCTTCACCACCTGCGTCGCAAGATCGAGCAACACCTTGTTCAGCGCGCGCTTGAAGGCGGAGAGACGCGGGTCCTTTACCTGCGTGATCGGTGCCTGCCCACGCCTGGCAGCGGCACCGGTTGCGAACAGCATCAGGGTATCCGAGGTCGACGTGTCACTGTCGACGGTGATGGCGTTGAAGCTGTCCTTCACACCAGCGGAGAGGCAGGCCTGCAACGCCTCGGCGCTGATCGCAGCATCGGTGAAGACGAAGGAGAGCATCGTCGCCATATCCGGCGCGATCATCCCCGCACCCTTGGCGATACCGGAGATCGTCACCGGGACACCATCGACCTTGAAGGTCTTCGACGCACCCTTGGGGAAGGTGTCGGTCGTCATGATGGCGCGTGCGGCATCCTGCCAAACAGCGCCGTCCACGCGGCCCGCGCAGTCTGCGAGAACGCCATTGAACTTCGTCGCATCAAGCGGCTCACCGATCACCCCGGTCGAGGCCAGCGCGACTTCCTCCGGCTTGCACTTCAGGGCTTTCGCTGCGATCTCGGCGGTGAGCCTGACTGCTTCCTTGCCCTTGAGGCCAGTAAACGCGTTGGCATTGCCGGAATTGACGACGATGCCGCGGGCCTTGCCTCCTGCCAGAATCGCCCGGCACCAGTCTACCGCCGCCGACGGACATTTCGACCGGGTGAAGACACCCGCCATGGTCGTGCCTTCGGCGAGCGTCGCCAGCAGCACATCCGTGCGCCCCTTGTAACGAATGCCCGCTTCGGCGGTGGCGAAGGCGACGCCCTCGACCACTGGCATCTTCGGGAACTTCTTCGGAGCCAAAGGCGAAACAGGGACGTTCTTGCCGGCCATAATCATATCCTCGACAGGAGATTTACGCTCAGAGAGTGCCGCAAACGGGCGCCGATCAGTTCTTCTTGGGTTCGCCGTTCTTGGGCTCTTCCGCCTTCTTCGGCGCTTCGGTCTTCACGATTTTCGCGCTTGCGCGCAGCTGCGTCAGGAATTCGCCCTGCGCCTTGCCGGCCAATGCCTGCGCGATGCGGTCCTTGACCTGATCGAAGGTCGGGGCCGGCTTCTGACGACGCTCCTCAACCTTGATGACATGCCAGCCGAACTGGCTCTTGACCGGCGCGGAGACCTCGCCCGGCTTCATCGCGAAGGCGGCCTCGGCAAACTCCGGCACCATACGATCCCGAGTGAAGAAACCGAGGTCGCCTCCTTCCGCCCCCGAACCGGGGTCCTTGGAGGCTTCTTTCGCGACCTTGGCGAAATCCTCGCCACCCTTGACACGCGCCGCGATCTTCTTGGCATCGTCCTCGCCTTCGACGAGAATATGCCGGGCGCGGACTTCCTCGACGGGTTTGATCTGGCCAATCTGTTCGTCATAATATTTCTTCAGCGCGACATCCGAGGCGACCTTCTTGGCCTCGACCATCAGAAGTTGCTGCATCATCACGCGCTGCTGGACATAGGCCATACGGCGCTTGAACTCGTCGCTCTGGTCGATCTTGTCGGCTTTCGCCTTCTGCGCCACGACCTTCATCTCGATGAGAAAATCGAGGGTGAGGTCTTTTACGCCCTGCGGCGGCAGGTTGGGATATTCCGAGGCGACATCTTCCACGGCAAGATTGACATCCGCCTCGGTAATGGCTTCGCCGTTCACGGTGGCGAGAACCTTGTTCTGCGCCTCGGCGGCTGAAAGGCCGAGCAGGGCGGAAAGCAGGAGAGTAGTGAATGCCAGCGTGCGCATGAGAGCTCCGGGAAGGATGAGAAACTGCCGGCCGAGCCGGCCGGGGATAGAAAAGAGGGACTTTGCCCTCCGTTAGCCCAAGTCGACGCCGATGGCGAGGGGCAAGAACGGGAGGCGATCACGGGAAGCAAGGGCGGCCCGACGATCAGGGGCCACCAGGTTCAGAAAGAGGCCTTCCATTCCTGAGGGCTCGCCAGTCCGGCGCGATGTTCACTTTATGCGCGGTTTTCGCGGTTTCAACGCCGCGCCAGCGTGGCAAACATTGACAATCGCCCCCCCCGATCCTTATCTCCCGCTCCAAGATTACCCGGTTTTCCGGGCGCTTTGCTTTTGCCGCAGCGTTGATTCTCTCAACGAAGAGATGCTTCGGCGAAGAACTTTCCGCCACTCCGGCGAGAACAAGGATGACGTTTCATGTTCGGCGCGCTCGCCAAGACGCTTTTCGGCTCCGCCAATGATCGCCGCGTGAAGGGCTACCGTCCCCGCGTCGCGGCCATCAACGCAATGGAAGCCGAACTCGCGGCACTCTCCGATGAGGCCCTGCGCGCCCGGACGGATACTTTCAAGGCCCAGATCGCCGCCGGCGAGAAAACCCTCGACGATCTCCTCGTGCCCGCTTTCGCGACCGTGCGCGAAGCCGCCAAGCGCACGCTGGGGCAGCGCCCGTTCGATGTCCAGCTCATCGGCGGCATGGTGCTGCACGACGGCGATATCGCGGAAATGAAGACCGGCGAAGGCAAGACGCTGGTCGCGACCTTGCCGGTCTATCTCAACGCACTCGCCGGCAAGGGCGTCCATGTCGTCACCGTCAACGATTATCTCGCCCGCCGCGACGCGGAATGGATGGGGCAGATCTACCGGTTCCTCGGCCTCACCGTCGGCATTATCGTGCATGGGCTCGATGACGCGGAGCGCAAGACGTCCTACGCCTGCGACATCACCTACGGCACCAACAACGAATTCGGCTTCGATTACCTGCGCGACAACATGAAGTACGAGTTCGCGCAGATGTGCCAGCGCGGTCATGCCTTCGCGATTGTCGACGAGGTCGACTCAATCCTGATCGACGAGGCCCGCACGCCGCTGATCATCTCGGGACCGACCGAGGACCGTTCCGAACTCTACAACCAGATCGACGCCATCCTGCCGCGCCTTGTGGCCGAGGATTACGAGGTCGATGAAAAAGGCCGCACGGTCCACCTCACCGAGGCCGGCAACGAGCATATCGAGGAGCTTCTTGGCGAAATCGGCCTCCTCAAGGACGGCTCGCTCTATGATGCCGCCAATTCCACCCTCGTCCACCACGTGAACTGTTCCTTGCGCGCGCATCGCCTGTTCACGAAGGACAAGGATTACATCGTCCGCTTCAACCCGGAGAACCGGACGAATGAGGTCGTCATCATCGACGAGTTCACCGGCCGCATGATGCCGGGTCGTCGCTATTCGGAAGGCCTGCACCAGGCGCTCGAAGCAAAAGAGCGCGTGCCGATCCAGCCCGAGAACGTCACGCTCGCCTCGATCACTTTCCAGAATTACTTCCGCCTCTACGACAAGCTCGGCGGCATGACCGGTACCGCCGGCACCGAAGCCGACGAATTCCAGCAGATCTACGGGCTCGAAGTCGTTGAAATCCCGACCAATGTGCCGGTGGCCCGCCTCGATCAGGACGACGAGGTCTATCGCTCCGCACGCGAGAAAAACCTCGCCATCATCGCGGAAATCGAGCGCGCGAAGGCGCGCCGCCAGCCGGTGCTCGTCGGTACGACCTCGATCGAGAAGTCCGAGGCGCTCGGCGAATTGCTTGCCAGCCACGGCTTCAAGCAGATCGACCTTGGCGACCCCGACGCGTTCAAGCCGCTGCTTGATGGTGATCAGGGCACGACGCAGGAAAAGCTCTTCGCGGTGCTCAACGCCCGCTACCACGAGCAGGAAGCCTTCATCGTCGCGCAGGCCGGCATTCCCGGTGCGATCACCATCGCGACCAACATGGCCGGACGCGGCACCGACATCCAGCTTGGCGGCAACCTCAAGATGCGTATCGAGCGCGAATGCGAGGGTCTTGAAGGCACGGAGCGCGATGCCGCCATCACCCGCATCAAGGACGAGATCGAGCGCAACCGCCAGATTGTCCTCAATTCCGGCGAAGTGATCGAGCTTGAGCCTGCCAAGGGTTCGAAACCCGCGAAAACCTTCCAGGCACCGGGCGGCCTCTATGTCATCGCCGCCGAGCGTCACGAAAGCCGCCGCATCGACAACCAGCTGCGCGGCCGCTCCGGCCGTCAAGGCGATCCGGGCCGCACCAAGTTCTTCCTCAGCCTTGAGGACGACCTGATGCGCATCTTCGGCTCGGAGCGCATGGACAGCGTGCTCCAGAAGCTCGGGCTGCAGGAAGGCGAGGCGATCGCACACCCCTGGGTCAACAAGGCGCTGGAAACCGCACAGAAGAAGGTCGAAGCCCGCAACTTCGATACCCGCAAGAACATCCTCAAATACGACGACGTGATGAATGACCAGCGCAAGGTGGTATTCGAGCAGCGCCGCGAGGTCATGGCGCAGGAAGATGTCGCTGAAACGGTCCGCGACATGCGGCACGGTGTCGTCGAGGACATGATCGCCCGCAATATTCCCGAAGGGGCTTACCCCGAGGCCTGGAATATCGCCGAACTCAAGGAAGAGGCTGCGCGCTTCCTCGCGCTCGATCTGCCAGTGGACGACTGGGCCAAGGAAGAGGGCATCGCCGATGAGGAAATGCGCGAGCGCATCCTCAAGGCTGCCGACGAAGCCTATGCCGAACGCGAAGCCAAGAACACGCCCGATGTGATGCGCTACGTCGAGAAGCAGGTGATTCTCCAGCTGCTCGATCACCTCTGGCGTGAGCACCTCGTGACGCTTGATCACCTCCGACAGGTGATCGGCTGGCGCGGCTACGCCCAGCGCGACCCGCTGAACGAATTCAAGTCCGAAGCCTTCGAGCTCTATGACAAGTTGCTCAACACGCTGCGCGAACACGTGACCGGCCAGCTGATGCGCGTCGAGGTCGTCTTCGAGGCACCGCCCGCACCGGAACTGCCGGAAATGCACGCCTCGCACATCGACCCCGCCACCGGACAGGACACCTTCGCCGCCGCCGGCGCGGCGCTCGGGTTCGCCCCGGCCGAAGAGGTTCGCGAGCGCGATCCGAACGACCCCGCCACATGGGGCAAGGTTGGCCGAAACGAGGCTTGCCCCTGCGGTTCCGGCAAGAAATACAAGCATTGCCACGGTCGTTTCGCCTGAGGAGCGCCGATGTCCCTGCTGAGCACCTTCAAGGACCTGCGCAGCCACCTGCAGATCATGCGCTGGGTTTGGGACGGCATGCCTCTGCCGCCGGTGCCCGCGGCCAAGCGCAAGATCATCCGCACACTGCTGGCGCGCCATGGTCTGACGACCTTCGTCGAGACCGGCACCTTCAAGGGTGATACCCTGGCTTCAGTTGCGGCCACGGGTATCCGCGCCATCTCGGTCGAGCTGTCAGCGGAGTATTTCGATCGGGCGAACCAGCGCTTTGCCGGCCAGCGCAACGTTGAACTGCATCTGGGTGATGCGGGCGATGTTCTGCCGCGGATCGTCGCGACCCTGCAGGAACCCGCACTGTTCTGGCTCGACGGGCATTATTCTGCCGGCGAAACGGCACATGGGGTGCTGGCGTCCCCCGTCAGCGCGGAGGTGCGCTGCATTCTGGACTCACCCGTCAAGGGTCATGTCATGCTGATCGACGATGCCCATGAATTCACGGGCGAAGGCGGCTACCCCGAACTCGGCCGTTTTCTGACCGCGATTGCCGAAACAGGCCGCTACCACGCAATGGTGCATGCGAACATCATCATCCTCGAACCCAATGACGTGCACTGGGGCACGGCCTGAGGGACTGCGACAGGCATGCGGCAACCAGCTTTGTGATCTGGGATTAAAAAAGGCGCTCCATGAGCGCCTTTTTGCTGTTGGAAGCAGGCCGGACGCCAACTCCCTGTCCGCAGCGATCCCCTAGCGTTTGGGGGCCTTCGGCGGCAACGGGGCCTGAACCGCTTGCGGCTGGACCTCCGTTGTATCGGTAGAGCTGGCGGTCAGATTGCCGAGCGAGCCCATCCAGCGGCGATAGAACGCGGGCTCATCCTTCTTCGGCGCTTCCGTGGCAACCAATGCCGTCGCGCTGGAAGGCGGAGGGGCGGAAGACGCTCTGGCCACGGCTGCCGCTCCGGCGGCCTTGGCCGGCGTTGTCGCGGCCGGCGCAACATTGGCAGGCGCTGCGGCAGCGGTCGCCTGTACGCTGGCTTCCTGAAGCTTCAGCTGCGCCGCCTTGGCCAGCAGCTGTTGACGGTTCAGACCCTTGGCCTGTTCATGCGGCACCTCGACAACACCATGATCAAGCGCGTCCGGCTGCGAGACCGCAGCGACCCTTGAAGTGCCCTGCGGCACGGCGCTCACCTGACGAACCGAATCAGCGGATTGAACGGAAGCATAGATCGTATGCTTGAAGGACGGGTGCTGATCGCCATCCTGATAGACGCGCTTGACCGGCTTCACTCCGGCATGGATGAGGCTCGCGACCTGCTGTTCATCGTGCCGCTGCTTCTCGGCCACGGCCGACATCACACTGGAACTGGCCTCTTCCGGCGTCGGAGTGCAGGAGGAAACACCGAACCGATAGCGCCCGTTGCACGCGGCAACCTGCGGCTCGCGCTTCGTGACCTCGAAATGGTCAGAGCCTTCCTTGAGGTTCTTCCAGAACGGCATGTGCTCATCGGCGCGGTACTTCGCGAGGTTCTGCGCGGTCATGCGGAAGGGCAGCGACTGGAAATGGATCGACTTCTGCCCGCCGCCGAACGCCTCACGCGAGAGCGCGTAGATATCTGCAATCTGCTCGTCCGTCATCGAGAAGCACCCGCGCGAGGAGCAGGCGCCATGCACCATGATCAGGCTGCCGGTGCGCCCGAGCTGCTTGTCGAAGGCGTTGGGATAGCCGACGTTGAACGAGAGATAGAAGGACGAATGGGGGTTCAGCTGGTTCTGCGTGATGGCGTAGAACCCTTCAGGCACCTGGCGGTCGCCCTCGGTCTTTTTCGGGCCAAGCTGACCGGACCAGCGGCACATCGGGAAGCTCTTGAGCAGGGCATATTCGCCCGAGGATGTCTGCTTCCAGACTTCAAGTTCGCTCTCCGCCTTGTAGGCGCGGAAGAGGATCGGCGAACGGGCGTTCATGCCCTTCTCGCTCATCAAGGCTTCCATCTGCGGCGAAACCGGAACGTAGTGCCGCGAATTGGACGGCAGACGACCGTCTTCCGAGCAGGCCCCCAGCAAAAACGCACCCGCCAGCGCCGCGCCGGCTAGGCGCGCACCGCGGGCAACAGCAAAGCGGGAGACCATCAATCCAAGACCGGAAGCACGATGCACGGCCACACCTCAGTTCGAACCACCAAAACCCGCACGAGGCAATCAACCACGAGACGGGCGGAATTAAGGCTACGATCCTAGCCGAAGAATTCGCAGCGCGCTACAAAACCTCGCATTAAGATCAAGGCTTCGTTAACTGAAACTTTTCGCACGAATTGGCCCCGGCCGCATTGTGCAGGCGCAAAACATACCGCGTTTTTCAGAGTTTGCGCCCGATGGCGAGGAATTTTTCGGCCCGCGCTTCGCGCAGTTGCAGCGGGCTCATGCCCGCAAGATCGTGCAAGGCCACGCTGATCGCTTCCCCGGCAGACTGGATCGCCTCCAGCGGTGCACGGTGCGCGCCACCGACCGGTTCGGAGACGATGACATCGATCACATGCATCCGCAGCAGATCCTGCGCGGTGATCTTCATCGTCGTCGCAGCCTCCTGCGCCCGCAGCGAATCGCGCCAGAGGATGGAAGCCGCTGCCTCCGGGGAAATCACGCTGTAGATAGCGTGCTCGAGCATCAGGACACGGTTCGAGGTCGCGATCGCAATCGCGCCGCCCGAGCCGCCTTCCCCAAGGATCACCGCGACATTCGGCACACCGAGCGCGAGACAGGCATCGGTTGAGCGGGCAATCGCCTCGGCCTGACCGCGTTCTTCCGCGCCAATGCCGGGGTAGGCGCCGGCGGTATCGACGAGGCTGATCACCGGCAGGCCGAAGCGATCCGCCAGTTCCATCAGCCGCTGCGCCTTGCGATAGCCTTCGGGGCGCGCCATGCCGAAATTGTGCTTGAGGCGCGCTTCGGTGTTCGAGCCCTTTTCCTGCCCGATCACGCAGACAGGCTGGCCGCGGAACCGGCCGAAACCACCGACCACCGCCGCATCTTCACCGAAGACGCGGTCCCCGGCCAACGGTGTGAATTCGGTAATCAGCGCTTCGATGTAATCAAGACAATGCGGACGCTCGGGGTGGCGGGCGACCTGCGTCTTCTGCCAGGGCGTCAGTGCGGCATAGACATCGCGCAGCGCGATCTCGGCCTTGGCCTCAAGCCGGGTGACGTCATCATCGATCGACGCCGCCCCGTCCTTCGCCGCAAGGGCGCGCAACTCGGCAATCTTGTTTTCGAGCTCGGCGACCGGCTTTTCGAAATCGAGATACGCGCGCATGGACCATCTTCGGTTGGGCTGGCGTGGCGGGCCACGCGAAGCCGGAAATGTCAGAGGTGGCGCAAAGCCCCCCATGAAAGCGCCGCAACCTGACGATTGCGACCTCTGCCGTCAAGTCCAATCCGATTTGGCGCGCAATCAACCGCCTTCGTCGTTCAGCGGGTGCAGATCGCGCACCATCGATCGCGCCCGCTCGTCGAGAACATGGGTATAGATCTGCGTCGTCGCAATATCGGCATGACCGAGAAGCTGCTGGACGATCCTGAGATCGGCGCCGTTCTGCAAAAGATGCGTCGCAAAAGCATGGCGCAGCACATGCGGCGAGAGCGCTTCAGCCTTCAGACCCGCCGCGCCGGCGAGCCGCTTGAGATCACGTGCGAACACCTGCCGCGGCAGGTGCCCGAGTTCGCTCTCGGCCGGAAACAGGAATTTCGAGCGAGCATAAAGGCCGCTTGCCGCCAGCGCCTCGCGAAAGTTGAGAACCGCCTGCCGCGCCGCATCGGTGAGGATGACCAAGCGTTCCTTGCCGCCCTTGCCCTTGATCATCATGCCTTCGCGCGCGGCAGAAAAGCTCTGCGCCGGCAGGGCGACGAGCTCGGAAACGCGCAGGCCGGTGGCGTAAAGCAGCTCGACCAGCGCCACCATGCGCAGGGCCGAAAGCTGCGCCTTTCCCGGCTTGGTCACGCGGGCACTCTCGTCCGCAACCTGTTTGAGCAAGCGGTCGACATCCTCGATCGACATCACCTTCGGCAGCGGCTTGCCCCGGCGCGGGCCTTCCAACGTTACGGTCGGATCATCGCCGCGCAGGCCTTCGGCATAGAGAAAGCCGTGAAACTGGCGCACGGCGGAGAGGCGGCGGGCAATCGTCGTGCCCTTGAAATCGCGCTCGGAGAGGGATTGCAGATAGCCGCGGAGATCAGCCACGCCGACGCTCTCCGTCATCAGGCCGGAGAGGCGGAGATGATCGAGATAATCGGCGAGATCGCGGGCATAGGCCTCGATGGTATTTTTCGCGGCGCCGCGCTCGGCGGCGGCCATGGCAAGAAACGCCCGGATCTGCCGTTCGCTCATGCCGTGCTCAGGTCTTCGGTCTTGGGGTCGGAATCGTGATGACGATATCGCGCTGCTCGGGCTCGACAAAGGTTGCGAGCGCGTAGAGCGCCGCATAGCCAAGGCCCGCCACAATGCCGGCAACAATCAGAATGCGTGCAAGAAAAAGCATGATGCGCGAACTTCACCCATTCATCGACGGCACGTCCGGAGGGCCGCAAACCTTGCGCGGGGCTGGTGATCGGCGGTGCCGATTCCCCCCCCGACAAATCCGTTCAGGCCATCAAATAACGATTCAATACAAGGTTGTAGCAAATGTCGGTAGAATTTTGTCCGGGATTTTGCATTAGGTGGCGCGAGATTTTTTTGCAGCCGGTTTTCAATGAACGACGCGCCCGCCCCGACATTGCCTGCAACGCCCGCGCCCGCGCGGTTGCTCGAACGGCTTGCAGGCCGCCACATCGTGCTCGTCGGGCTGATGGGTGCCGGCAAGACATCCGTGGGGCGGCGGCTGGCGCAGCGCCTTGGCCTGAATTTCGTCGATTCCGATCATGCGATCGAGGAATCCGCACGGATGTCGATCCCCGAGATCTTCGCGCTGCGCGGCGAGGCCGAATTCCGCGCCGGCGAACGCAAGGTCATCGCCCGGCTCCTCAATGAGAGGCAACAGGTCATCGCCACCGGCGGCGGTGCCTATATGGATGCGGAAACACGCCAGCGCGTGCGCGAGCACAGCGTGTCGCTCTGGCTCAACGCGGAACTGCCGGTGCTGATGCGCCGCGTGCAGCGGCGGCAGAACCGGCCGCTTCTGCAAGGCGAGGACCCGGAAGCGACGATGCGCGCGCTGATGGAACAGCGCTACCCTGTCTATGCCGGGGCCGACACCTCGATCCTCAGCCAGGAAGTGCCGCACGAGATCATGGTTCAGGCGGCGATCGATGCCTTGCTGGCTCACCTCGACGGGAAGGCCGGCACGGCTTCCGCTTCGCACGACGACAACAGGAACGCCCCGGAATGATCGCGACTGCACAAACCACCCGCACGGTGAAGGTCGATCTTGCCGGGCGTTCCTACGATATTCTCATCGGCCGCAACCTGCTGCCCGGGGCGGGCGAAGCCATTGCGTCCGCGATGAAAATCCGCGGCTGCCTGATCGTGACCGATGCGATTGTCGCGGGCCACCATCTGGCAACGCTGGAAGCTTCGCTCGGCGCGGCGGGGATTGCCCATGCCAGCCTCGTCCTGCCCGCTGGCGAGAAGACCAAGAGCTGGCCGTTTCTGGAACAGACCGTCGAGGCCATCCTCGCCAACCGGCTGGAGCGCGGCGATGCGGTGGTGGCGCTTGGCGGCGGGGTGATCGGCGATCTCGCGGGCTTTGCTTCGGCGATCGCCCGTCGCGGCATGCGCTTCGTGCAGGTGCCGACCTCACTGCTGGCGCAGGTCGACAGTTCCGTCGGCGGCAAGACCGGCATCAACTCGCCGGTTGGCAAGAACCTTGTCGGGGCCTTCCACCAGCCGGGCATCGTCATCGCAGATACGGGCCTCCTCGATACGCTGAGCCCGCGCGAGATGAAGGCGGGTTACGCTGAAGTCGTCAAATACGGGTTGATCGATCGCCCGGACTTCTTCGAGTGGCTGGAAGCCGGTGCCTGGCGCGGCATCCTCGCCGGTGGCCCCGAGCGGGAGGAGGCGGTTGCGGTCGCCTGCTCGGCCAAGGCCGCGATTGTCGCGCGCGACGAAACCGAGACGGGGGATCGCGCGCTGCTCAATCTCGGCCACACCTTCGGCCATGCGCTCGAAGCGCTTGTGCAGTATGACGGCGCGCGGCTCGTGCACGGCGAAGGCGTCGCGATCGGTATGGCGATGGCGCATCGCTTCTCACAGAAGCTAGGCCTGTGCAGCCAGGAAGTGCCGAGCCGCGTTGCCGCGCATTTGCAGGCGGTGGGCCTGCCGACGCGGCTTGCCGATGTGCCCGGCGGCGCCGGTTCGCCCGACGCCATCCTCGATGCCATCCGGCAGGACAAGAAGGTCAGCCGCGGCGCATTGACCTTCATCCTCACGCGCGGGATCGGGAGAAGCTTCATCGCGAAAGACGTCTCAGCGGAAAAGGTGCTGGACTTCCTGAAGGAAGAAGCGGCCTGAAGCGCCGCTACTTCGCCGCAACCGGCTCTGCCGGGGCCGTCGCCATGAACTGCGCCTGCGCCAACGCCGCGAAGCGGCCATTGACGGCCACCAGCTCGTCAAACGTGCCGCTTTCCACAATCCGCCCCTGATCGAGCACAAGGATATGGTCGGCGTTGCGGATGGTCGCGAGGCGATGCGCGATGACGAAGGTCGTGCGCCCCTTCATGACCTCTTCCAGCGCCCTCTGAAGCTTCTGCTCGGTCGAGGCGTCAAGCGCGCTGGTCGCTTCATCGAGAATCAGCACCGGCGGATTTTTCAGCAACGCGCGGGCGATCGAGAGCCGCTGGCGCTCACCGCCGGAGAGCGAACGGCCGCGTTCGCCGACGATGGTGTGGAGGCCATCCGCCTGCCGGCCGATGAATTCGAGCGCCTGCGCGCGTTCGAGCGCATCGAGCATTTCCGCATCCGTCGCATCGGCGCGGCCGACCTCGAGATTCTCACGGATCGTCCGGGCGAAGAGCATCGGCTCCTGAAAGACCACCGCGATGTTCCGCCGCAGCGATTGCAGCGAGAAATCACGGATATCATGGCCGTCGATCATGATCCGTCCGGATTGCGGGTCGAACGCGCGGTGGAGAAGCCCCAGCGTCGTCGACTTGCCCGACCCCGTCGAACCGACAAGCGCGATCGTCTTGCCTTTGGTAACGGAGAAGCTGAGATCGGCGATCGCGGCACGTTTGCCGTCATAGGAGAACGACACATTCTCGAAACTCACCTCGCCATTGAGCGTGCCGGCGTCGATCGCGTTCGGACGATCCTGAACGTGAGGGGTGGTGTCGAGCACCTCGAAAAACTGGTTGAGTTTCGGCGCCTGCATGAACAGCTGGTTGACGAAGCCGACAGCGGCTTCGAGCTTGCCGATCAGCAGCGTCGCATAGCCCATGAAGGTCACGATATCGCCGACGCTCGCCTTGTCGTTGAGGTGCAGCCAGGTGCCAAGCAGGAAGATGGCGGTCACGGTCAGGGTCGAGGACGCGCGTGTCGCGACCGAAACCAGTGCCCACCACGAGAGCACGGGAATCTGGGCTGACAACAGGCGGTCGATCACCAGCCTGAGCTGCTGCAACTCCGCCTGAACGCGGGTGAAGCTCTGGATCACCGGAATATTGCCGATGGCATCGGAAGTGTGCTCCGCCAGCTCGGAGTGATAGCTCTCGACCTTGTCCTGCATCATATGCGTGCGGTTGAGGACGAGCCCGGTCAACACCGCAAACAGGACGACAAGCCCGACCAGCAGCAACGCCAGCCGCCAGTTGATCAGCAGTGTGAACGGCAGCAGCACCAGCAGCGACACCAGCGCGGCGCAATGATCGCGCAGGAATCCGAGCCAGAGCCAGAACATCCCGGCTGCGCCATCGAGCATCACCTTGAGCGTCCGCCCGGAGTGCGTTCCGGTATGGAACGAGAGCGGCAGCGTGAGCACATGCTCGAAATACTGGCTCATCACGTTGAGCCGCTGGCGATGCGAAAGCCGGTCGGCATGCAGCGCGATGGTGACGCCGCCGATGATCGTGACGAGGCCAAAGCCGAGCCACATCGAAATCAGCGGCAGCAGCGCCTGCAGGGTAGGCTTGCCGCCCTGGGTGCCGGTCAGCAGGTTGATGATTCGCCCGAAGAGATAGGGCTCTGCGAACATCGCGACCGCCAGCGCAAGGTTGGCCACCACCAGCATGACGCCGAGCCGCAATTCCGGTCCCAGCTGAAGCAAGACGCGCAGATAGAGGCGGGGAAGCGACATGATGGTCCTCGGAACAGCGGATGCCCGGCTTATGACGCGCGCGAGATGAACGTCAACTGAGCAGATGATCCTTAAGCTTAACCCTTCCTTTAGCTGCACCCCCTAACGTGCAGGAGGGGCCGCTGAAGCGCGGCGCACGCCTGTGCGACCGAAGGACTTGATCAACATGGATATCGCAACAATCGTCGGAACGTTGCTCGGCATTGGCACGGTCGTGCTGCTGATGCTGATGGACGGCAACATCGGCATCTACGTCTCCGAACATGCCGCGATCGTGATCTTCGGCGGAGCAACTGCCTCGACGATCATCCGGTTCCCCTTCTCCGCCATGGTTCACGGCCTGCCGATGGGCATGCGTTTCGCGCTTCAGATGCGGGCGCTGGACCCGCGCGCGCTGATCGAGGAAATCACCAAGATCGCCGAGATCATGCGCAAGTCCGGCCCGATGGCGCTGGAGAACCACAAGGTCGACGATCCCTTCCTTGCCCAGGGCATCCGCTACGTCGTGGATGGTTACGACGCCGAATTCATCCAGAGCACCATGGAGCGGGATCGCGACACCTTCCTCGCCCACCTCGACGAGGGCCAGAAGATCTACCGTGCCATTGGCGATTGCGCACCAGCCTGGGGCATGATCGGTACCCTGCTCGGCATGGTCGGCATGTTCGCCAATATGTCCGATCCTTCAACGCTTGGCCCGTTCATGGCCACGGCCCTCTTGGCCACGCTCTACGGCGCTGTCATCGCGAACCTCTTCTGCCTGCCGATTGCCGACAAGCTGCATCTGAAGCTTGAAGAGGAAGACGTCTCGCGCTCGCTGATCATCGATGGCGTCATGCAGGTCCGGCAGGCCAAGAGCCCCGGCATCATCCGGGAAATGCTGCTTTCCTATCTGCCCGAACACCACAAGGCCCAATTTACCGAAGCCGAAGCGGCGGCCTGAGAACGACAACGGATCGAGATAGGCCATGGCACGGAAAAAAAGAGGTGCTCACGCAGGCGGACACGGCTGGTTCGTGACCTTCGCCGACCTGATGGGTCTCCTTCTGGCGTACTTCGTCATGCTGGTCGCGTTCTCGCAGCCCAAGACCAAGGAATTCGCCATCATGGCGGGGTCGATCCGCGAGGCCTTCGGCTCGCAGCGCCATACCCGCGCCGCCGGAATGATCGATGTCGACGGGACCGCCCAGCGCCGCAAACTGCGCAATGTCGACAAGATTACCCCCGAACAAGCCGGCACGATCGCCGTCCCGCTAAAGAACGCCCAGAATGAAGCGGAAAGCGAAGGCACCTTCATGGCCGATCGCGGCTTCACCACCGCCGCTGCCACGCTGCGCCAAGCATTGCAGGAAATGCCGGAGATCGCCGAAGTGTCACGCAATGTCGTGATCGAGGAAACCCAGGAAGGTCTCGATATCCAGATCGTCGATCAGGATGGCCGTTCCATGTTCCCCGAAGGCACGGCCCTGCCGTATGAGCGCACGCGCAAGGTTCTCTCGGCGGTCGCACCAACGCTGCGTCGTCTGCCGAACCGCATCCGCATTACCGGGCACACCAGCTCGATCCGCGGCGCGGCCCGCGATCGGGGTGCCGGATGGAAGCTGTCGTCCGAGCGCGCCGTTGCGGTTCGCGATATCCTGTCGAATGGCGGTGTACCGGATGATCGCTTCGAATCGATCGTCGGCAAAGCGGATACCAGCCCGGCGTTCCCGGATGATCCTTTCCTTGCGCCGAACCGCCGGGTGTCGATCCTGCTGGTGCGCGAAGCCCCACCGCTGCCCCCGAAATAACGCGCGGGGTCAGCGAGTGCTGACCAGCATCACCCAATAGACGCGATGGCGTGACGCCGGACGTGCGATTGCCGCGATGGCATAGCGTCGCCCATCCTTGAGCTTGAGCACCGCATCATGCGCGGGCGAGCCGCGCCAGCCGGAAAACGCATCCGCGAAGCTGTGATAGCCGCCCGAAACACTGCGCCGCAGCCCCTGCGCTGCCGCCAGACCGTCCCGCGCGCCCGTTTCGAGCAAATCGCCCCTCTCGGCGAGGCGGCGCGCCTCGGCCTCGGCCTGCTGCTGAAGCGCCGGATCCCAGCCGAGCGGCGCCAACCCGCTCCGTTCGCGATAGGCATTGATGATCTCGGTCGCCGTTTTCGGATCGAGCGCCGAGCCGGGCTGCGCGAGATCGGCGTAGAATGCCGGCTGCGGGCGCTGCGAGGGCTCGGTGGCGCAGCCTCCAAGCGTCAACAGCGCGAGCACCGCACACAGGGGGGATTGCGCCATCAGGCAGGCCCTTTCTGGCCAGCTTCCCCGGCCAGCGCCGCGTCCGTGGCATTGATACCGGAATTCGGGAAGCCTCCCGCCGGCAGGTTGGTGATTTCAAGCCGCCGCGTCGGATAGGGAATGTCGATCCGCGCCTCGCGCAGCCGGCGGAAAATATCATAGAGGAGATCGGAGCGCGTTGTTGCCATCGAATCGACGTCGACAAAGCAGCGCAGTTCGAAATCGAGACCGGATTCACCGAGGTTCTTGAAGATCACGCTCGGAGGAGGCTCGCTCATCACCTCGCGGTGGGCGAGCGCGGCATCTGTCAGCAGTTTCTCCACCTCGGCCGGATCAGCCTGGTAGTCGACATTGACGGGAATGATGATGCGGCCGGTCCTGTCCGCGTGCATCCAGTTCTTGACGCGGCCGGAAATGAATTCGGCGTTGGGAATGATGAGGCTCGCCCGGTCGAAGGTCTGGATTTCGGTCGCGCGGACGTTGATCCGCTTGACCGTCCCCTGCTCGGTGCCGATGACGATCCAGTCGCCGACCCGGATCGGCCGCTCCCAGAGGAGGATCAGCCCGGAAACGAAATTCTCGACGATCGATTTCAGCCCGAAACCGATCCCGACCGAGAGCGCACCGGCGACGAGCGTCAGCTTCTCCAGGCTGACGCCGAGATGCGCCAGCGCCACCATGGCCGCGATGATGACGCCGACATAGCCGAAAATCGTGCGGATGGAGTTCCTGAGGCCAAGATCAAGCCCGGTGTGCGGCAGGTAATTCGTATCGAGCCAGTTCTGGATCGCCCGGGTCGCGACGACACCCACCGCGAACAGCACCAGCGCCGCCGCGATGTTCGACAGCGAGATCGTGATGCCGCCGACCTGAAACCCGAAGAAGGCGGCCTTGAGGTTCCCGACCAGATTGGAGGAATCGAGCCCCCAGGGTGCCAGTGCCAGCATGGCGAGCGCCACGATCAGGACAAGCCGGGCAAGCCCCGCGCCGAGGACGCTGACCTGATCGAGAGACCCGGCGGTCAACCCGGTCATTTCGCGCACACGGCTGCCGAACACGCCCTTGGACGACAAGCCGATCGCCAGCACTTCCTCGACAAAAACGAGGATCAGCAGCGCAACCAGCCCCAGAATGGTCAACCAGATCACCTGATTGACGAGAAAACCCGCCAGCGACACATAACCCAGCAGTGCGGATAAAAAAATGGCGAACGTCGCGCCGAACAGCGTCAACCGCAGCGGCAGCAAGCTGCTGGTCGCGCGCGGCTCCGGCTCTTCCCCGACACCGGGCTCGGCCCTGAAGGCGCGCTTGAGGCCGCGCGCGACGATGCCAGCGAAAAGCACGGCAAAGATACCCTTTGTCGCGACCGTCAGCGGCAGCGAAGCGACAATCGCCGCCTGCATGGTGTCGAACACCTTACCCACAGCCACAACGAGCGCTGCGGCCCGGATCATGTGCCAGAACTCGATCGCCATGGAATCGGGGACGTCAAGCAACCGGCGCTCCGGACGCTTCGGTGACAGAAGACCGGCGGCGAGCCCGCTCATGCCAAACACGAACGCCGCTCCGGTTGCCATGGCTTCCATCACCGGATCAGCGCGCCCGGGCAGCAGCGCAAAACTCTGGAACAGCCAGTAGACGAGATAGAAAATGCCCGCTGGCGCGATGGCATTGAGCAACACCATCCTGAGCGCGACCAGCGCCTTGCCGAACCGGGACAGCGGCGCGCCGGGCTCGTCACCCTCGGCAAAGCCGAACGAGCCGCTGCGCACCCATTGCCGGGCGCGCGGGATGCCGGCAAATGCAATGAAAGCCAGCAAGGCGAGCACAATCATCTCGAACCATTGCAGGTTCGCCAGAATCGTTTCGGCCCATTGCAGCATCAGAAAGCGGAAAGCCCGGAAATCGCCCGGCATCGCCTTGCTCACATCGATCCAGAGCAGCGGCGAGGCGAGCGAAGCCCCCTGCAGCAGGATCTGCCGTGTGAAATTCTGCCGGCGACGATCCGCGATCGCTTCCTTCATCTGATCGATGCGCAGTGCCAGTGCGCGCGAGAGCCGCAGTGTCTCGTCCGCTTCGCGCCATCGCTGCTGCTGTTCGGTCCGATCTTTGGAAACGTCTGCGCTTTCGGTCTCACTCTTTGCGGCATCGGGCGCCGGACCGAGTTTTTCGATCCGGGCCTTGATCTCGTCCGCGCGTGGCTGCTCGCGCTGGATGATCTCATCGACAGCATGAACGATCGGCTCCAGCCGTGCCCTGAGATCCGCCAGACGCTTGTCATCCAGCGTTTCGCGCTGAAGCGCCGCCTCGATCTGGGAGATCTCCAGCCGCCCGGCCTCGAGCGGGGCCCGAATTTCCTTCACCCCTTGCGCCCCGGCGGCGCCGAGCGCGAGCACCCCGGCAAAAAACAGCATCACCGGAAACAGAACGGAATTCTTGGTCAGACGGATCATGGGGCACAAAGCCTTGCAAGGGAACGCCGGCAAAGGGGACGCGGGACGAGCGCGTCATTCATGCCGAATCGGGCGACACCATGACCTTAAAGCAAATGCGCCCTGACCTGACATCGCCAAGAGCCATGTTCTCACGGGAATGAACCGCTTATCGACTGAAATCCGGGACCGATCGCGCGATGCGCTATTTTTCCGGCAAGTCGTCGTCGTCGAGGACGCGATGCGAGGCCCCCTCGAGATCGTCGTATTGCCCGGCGCGCATGGACCACAGGAAGGCGCCAAGCCCGGCGAGACCCAGCGCCAGCGCCAGTGGCACGAGATAAGCAAGAACGTTCATGACGAGACATCTCCTGCACTACGACCAGCACGCAAGGCATTGAGGGTCACGATGATCGACGACCCCGACATCGCCAATGCGGCAATCAACGGCGTGACCCAGCCGGCAATCGCCAGCGGCACGGCAATGAAGTTGTAGGCAACCGCCAGCCAGAGGTTCTCCATCATCACCCGATGTGCCTTGTGGCCAATGGAAAGCGCAACACCCACCGGCCTCAGCCGGTCGCCGATAAACACAGCATCCGCTGCAGCCTGCGCAACATGCGTCGCCTCGATGGGCGACATCGAGACATGCGCGGCGGCCAGCGCCGGGGCATCGTTGAGGCCATCCCCCACCATCAACGTGAAATGTCCTTCGGCCCGCAAGCCTTCGAGCCGGGCGATCTTGTCCTGCGGCTTGAGGCCCGCGGCAAAATCAGCGATCTCCAGAATGCCCGCAACCTCGCGCACCGCCGCCTCATGATCCCCGGAGAGAATCATCAGCCGGAAACCGCGCGTCTTCAGAGCCTCGATCACCTCGCGCGCATCGGGCCTGAGCTGCTGGCCGATGGCGATGATGCCGCCGGTCTCGCCCCAGCGCACGGCGATGAGCGAAGCCGAAGGATAGGCGAGCGCCACCTTCCCCGCCTCGAAAGCCATATCGACCGCCTCGGGCTTGCCGAGAAAAGCGGGTTTGCCATCAAGCTCAGCCCGGACGCCGATGCCGGGCTCCTCACCCGCGCCGGCGATCGGTTCGCGCGCGCCGGTTGCCTTGGCGATGGCAGCAGCGAGCGGATGACGGCTCGTCAGTGCGAGGCGTCCCGCCAGTGCGATCAGGCCGGAGTCGAGCGTCCCGGCATTCATCAGGCTGGCGTTGGGCTGGGTCAGGGTGCCGGTTTTGTCGAAGACCACCGTATCAACCGCAGCGAACCGCTCCAACGCATCCCCGGAATTCAGAAGTATGCGGTTCCTGAACAGCGCGCCGGAGGCAACCACCTGCACCGCCGGAATCGCCAGCCCGAGCGCGCAGGGGCAGGTGATGATGAGCACGGTAATCGCGATGATCAACGCATCGTGCCAGCCGATGCCGAAGGCGAGCCAGCCCAGAAAGGTTACGAGCGCGGTGACATGCACCACCGGCGCATAGAGCCGCGCCGCGCGATCCGCGAGCTGCACGTAGCGCGAACGGTTTTCGGTGGCCTTGTCAAGGAGGGCCTGCACCTCCGAGAGCAGCGTGCCCTCCTCCGCCGCCCGCACGCGGACGCGCAAGGTGCCGGAGAGATTGAGCGTGCCGGCGTAGACATCGGTCCCCGCACTGGCTGCGAGCGCGCGCGTCTCACCGGTTACGAGGCTGGCATCGATCTCGCTGCGGCCGTCGATCACCACGCCGTCAACCCCGATGCGCTCGCCCGGGCGCACGAGCACAAGATCGCCCGCCTTGAGGGCTGCGACCGGCACGGTGCGGATTTCGGTTTCGGAGACGAACTTGACGGCGGTTTCGGATTTCAGCGCCGCGAGATTGGTCGCCACAGCGCGCGTCCGGCGCCGCATCGCGCGTTCGAGGTAGCGCCCGATGAGCAGGAAGAACAGCAGCATCACGGCTGAGTCGAAATAGGCGTGTTCGGCATGGTTCAGCGTTTCCACCACGGACATGCCAAGGGCAAGGGTGACGCCGAGCGAAATCGGCACGTCCATGTTCACCGCGCCCGCACGCAGGGCCTTCCAGGCGCTCTCGAAGAAGGGTCTGCCGGCATAGATCGCCGCCGGCAGCGCGATCAGCGCCGACAGCCAGTGGAAGAAATCGCGGATTTCCGGGGTGATGTCCGAGACATTGCCGGCCCAGACCGAGACCGACAGCAGCATGATGTTCATCATCGCGAAGCCGGCCACCGCGAGGCAGACCAGCAAACGCTTTTCTTCCAGCTTCTCGTTGCTCTCGGCGCGGTCGACGCTGAAGGGATAGGCCTTGAACCCGATCTGGTCCATGCGGTCGAGAATGCGCTCCGGGGTCGATTGATCCGGGTTCCATTCCACGGTCACGCGGCGATTGGCGAGATTGACCCGCGCGCCGGCGACACCGGGCTCGCTGGCCAGCCCCTTCTCGATCGCGCGCATGCAGGCCGCGCAATGAATACCCTCGACGGCAAGATCCATCGCTGCCTTGCCATCCTCGGCAGGGCGCACGAAAACCGAGAAATCCTTGAGGTCAGCCATGGTGGATCCCTGTCACCCCCTCGCCGCTCACTCCTTGACGACGATCCGGCGTTGCGAGACGAACTGGCGCGCATCACCGCGCATGATCTCGACGGTCACCACCCATTGTCCGGTGGCGAGCGCCGGCGTCGCGGCGGAATAACGCCCGGCGCCGAGGTCTGCCAGCACGACCTTGTGATCAAAACGGGCATCGGCGGGGCGTTCGAAACGGGCTTGAACGGTCAATCCGCCAAGCTCGGCACCGGCCTTGTCGCGGACATGAACGCTGAACGGCGTGCCGGACCGCATGCCGCCGGTGCCGATATCCACCTGCCAGCCGCGCTGGTCCTGCTCGGCAATCGCATCAAGGCGCCGGTTGAACTGCTGGCTGGCCTCGTAGGCGCTTTTCACCTCGATGCCGGGCATCGTCCGGATCGCCAGACTCATCATCGTCATGTTGACCGCGAAGATGACCGCAAAAAAGACGATCAGGGCCGCCAGAACGTGCCCGCCCTTCAGTTCGAACGATTTGGCCGGCTTCGGCAACGAAGGGGTCAGGTCCACAGGCATGACAAAGGCTCCACAACAGCTCATCGCTATCACCAGTTCGTATCGGCTTCAGCCCTCACCGCAAGCCGGCGCAGCCTGATTTCGCCATTCCTATGGACTAGCCGGGCCCGAAGAAATGATCTTTCGCAATGACGACCTCGCCCGCGAAGAGATCCGACGCCCTGATGGCAATGGGCGTGCTCTTGTCCTTCAGCGAAGACTTCGGCACGGTGATCAGCACACGGACCTCGCGCGTCGCATCCGGCTCGACCGAGACCACAGGCCGCCAGTCTGCGGTCGCGCTGACATTGACGAGCTCAACCACGGCACCAAGCGGCCCCTCCACCGTCAACGCGAAGGGCCGGATGTCCGGGCGCTTGTTGAACAGACGCACCGTGTAGGCATTGCGCACCGAGCCATCCGCCAGCGTAACAAACAGCGGCGTACGATCGTGGATCAGGTTGATCCCCGCCGTCGAGCGCGTCGCGAGCTGGAACAGCATCGAGCCGCCGACAATCGCGATCAGCGAAAAATAGATGATCGTGCGGGCGCGGATCGGATGAAACGGCTTTTCCGGCGTTCCCGCTTCGCGCGCCTTGACATTGTTGTCGGTATCAAAGGCGATCAACCCGGTCGGACGACCGATCTTGGTCATCACGGTGTCGCAGGCATCAATGCACAGGCTGCACTGGATGCATTCGAGCTGGGCACCATGCCGGATATCGATCCCGGTCGGGCATACCGCAACGCATTGGTTGCAATCGATGCAATCGCCCGCCTTCTCGCCGGCCTCCCGAAGCTTGGCAGCCCCCTTGAGCGAGGTGCGTGGCTCACCGCGATCGTAGCGATAGGTGACGTTGAAGGCTTCCTCATCGGTCAGTGCGGCCTGAATGCGTGGCCAGGGACACATGTAGTTGCACACCTGCTCACGCATGATGCCGGCCAGCGCATAGGTGGTGAAGGTGAGAATACCGATCCAGACATAGGCCGTCAGCGGCGCTGTCCCGAAGAAGAGGTCGCGCACCAGCTTCGGCGCATCTGCAAAATAGAGCACCCAGGCACCACCAGTCCACCAGGCGATCATCAGCCAGATGAAATGCTTCAGCGTCTTGCGGGCAACTTTGTCGATATCAAAAGCGCGCTCATCCAGCTTGATGCGGTCACGCCGGTCGCCTTCGGTGAAGCGTTCCACGGCGAGGAACAGGTCGGTCCAGACGGTCTGCGGGCACAGGTAACCGCACCAGATGCGCCCCGCGATCGCGTTCATCAGGAACAGCACCATGGCCGCTATGACGAGCAGGCCCGTGAAGAAATACACTTCCTGAGGCCAGATTTCGATCGGGAAGAAATAGAAACGCCGATTGGCTAGATCAAGCAACACGGCTTGATCTGGTAGATTCGGGCCGCGATTCCATCGCACAAACGGCAGAAAATAGTAAATCGAGAGCGTCGCAATCAGCACGATCCACTTGATGCGGCGATAGAATCCGCTCACCGCCTGCGGATAGACCTTCTTGGCGGAGATATAAAGTGGGATATCGTTGGAATCGGTTGTCGACATAGGAAGGCGCCCTGCTTGCCGCATCGCGCCCAAGCGCGCGAAGGGGATTTGGCGGAAAATCCGGCGGAGCCTCGAAAGGCACCGCCGGTTCCAACTCATGCAAAGCTTACTCGCGAAGCTTGCTCGTCAAACTCACGCACGACTCACTTGCCGCCGCCCAGCGAGTGAACATACACGGCCAGCGATTTGATCGTGACAGCATCGAGACGTGCGTTCCAGGCCGGCATCACACCGGCACGGGCATTCGTCACCGTTTCCACGATATCCTCGATACCGGAGCCATAGAGCGTGATCGCATCGGCGAGGTTGGGGGAACCCAGCTCCTTGTTACCAAGGCCCTTGTCGCCATGGCAGGCCGCGCAGTTATCGGCAAAGAGCTTGGCGCCCGCGGCCGCATTATACCCGGCCTCGACCGGTTGCCCGGAGAGGGCACGGACGAAATTTGCGACCGTGCGAACCTCGTCCTTTTTCAGGATGCCGTCGCGCCCGAAGGCCGGCATCGCGGAAATCCGGGTCTTGTCGTCGTTGGACGAGCGGATACCGTTCTGCAAGGTGGTGTGGATCTCGCCGAGCGAGCCGCCCCACAGCCAGTCATCGTCGTTCAGGTTCGGATAGCCTTTGGAGCCGGCGCCGCCGAGCCCGTGGCAGGGCGCGCAGTTATCGCCGAAGGCGGCCTTGCCTTGCGCCATGGCAAGGCTGAGCAGTTTCGGGTCCGACTTGATGGCGGCAAGCTCGACCTTGCCGAGGTCTGCGGCCTGTGCAGCCCGCTTCGCCTTGAGCGCATCGAGTTCAACCGCCACCTCGGCCCGCGAGGAATAGGCGATCACGCCCGTCAGGTGGCTCGAAACCAGCGGCCAGGAGGGGTAGACAACCCAATAGCCGAAGGACCAGAGGATGGTGGCGTAGAAGATGTTCACCCACCAGCGCGGCAGTGGCGTGTTCAACTCCTTGATTCCGTCCCATTCATGGCCTGTCGTGGCCGTTCCTGTGATGTGATCGCGGTCTTCAGTTGTATGTCCGGCCATCGGATCAATCCTCCTTGAGAGGGATTTCGGCGGCCGAATTGAACTTTTCACGGTTCTTCGGCCAGATTGCGTAAGCGACGACACCCAGGAAAATCGCCATGAAGAAGACGACTCCGAACTGCTGGGCTATCCCCGCGAGAAGAGCGTAGGTTTCGGTCATGGCTCCCCTCCTCAGCGGTAATTGGCTTTGGCGTCGTAGCCCTTGAAATCGACCATCGTGCCCAGAACCTGGAGATAGGCGATCAGCGCATCCGCTTCCGAGATCTTCTGCGGGTTGCCGTCGAAATCGCGGACCTGCACCTTGCCGTAACGCTTCTCGAGGTCGGCCGCGCCCGGGTTCCGGGTTGACCTGCGCCTTGAGATCCTTGGCGGCATTGGCGATCATCTCGTCGGTATAGGGCACCGCACCGATGCGGTTGGCCTTGAGATGATTGACGATATCGGCGGTGTCGAGTTCGTTCTTCGACAAGAACGGATAGCCCGGCATGATCGACTGCGGCACCAGCGTCCGCGGGTTCACGAGATGCTGGAGCTGCCATTCGTCGGAGTACTTGCCGCCGACACGGGCGAGATCCGGCCCTGTGCGCTTGGAGCCCCACTGGAAGGGCTTGTCGAACATCGATTCCGCCGCGAGGCTATAGTGGCCATAGCGTTCGACCTCGTCCCGGAGGGGACGGACCATCTGGCTGTGGCAGTTGTAGCAGCCCTCGCGGACGTAGATGTGCCGGCCCGCCAGTTCGAGCGGGGTGTAGGGGCGAACGCCCTTCACCTGCTCGATGGTGGAGCGGAGATAGAAGAGAGGGGCAATCTCGACGAGACCGCCGATGGAGATCATGACAATGATGCCGATGATCAGGATGATCGAGTTCTTCTCGAAGATCGCGTGCTTGTTCCAGAGCGACATTGTTCTGCTCCTTACTCGGCCGGGACCAGAGCCGGCCGGGCAGCCTTTGCAGGCTCCTCCGCTTCGCCGGACACGATGGTCTTGTAGATGTTGAAGGCCATGATCAGCGAGCCGACCACGAACATCGCACCGCCAAGGGCACGGATGACGTAGAAGGGATGCATCGCGTCAACGGTCTCGATGAAGGAATACTCGAGGAAGCCGAGCGAGGTGTAGGCACGCCACATCAGGCCCTGCATGATACCGGCGACCCACATCGCGGAGATGTAGAGCACGATCCCGAGCGTCGCGATCCAGAAGTGCCAGTTCACCAGCTTGTCGGACCACAGGCCCTTCTTGTTCCAGAGCCACGGCACGAGGCAGTAGATGGCACCGAAGGAGACGAAGCCCACCCAGCCGAGCGCACCCGAGTGCACGTGGCCGACGGTCCAGTCCGTGTAGTGGCTGAGCGAGTTCACCGCCTTGATCGACATCATCGGCCCTTCGAAGGTCGACATGCCGTAGAAGGCGACCGAGACGACCAGCATTCTGAGCACGGGGTCGGTCCGGAGCTTGTCCCAGGCGCCCGAGAGCGTCATCAGGCCGTTGATCATGCCGCCCCAGGAGGGCATCCACAGCATGATCGAGAAGGTCATGCCCAGCGTCTGCGCCCAATCCGGCAGCGCGGTGTAGTGCAGATGGTGCGGACCCGCCCAGATATAGAGGAAGATCAGCGCCCAGAAGTGGATGATCGAAAGCCGGTAGGAGTAAACGGGCCTGTTGGCCCTTTTGGGCACGAAGTAATACATGATGGCAAGGAAGCCGGCGGTCAGGAAGAAGCCGACCGCGTTATGGCCATACCACCACTGGAACATCGCGTCCTGCACACCCGACCAGACGATGTAGCTCTTCGGCGAGAAGATCGACACCGGAATGGTCGCGTTGTTACCCAGATGCAGCACCGCGATCGTCACGATGAACGCGAGCGTGAACCAGTTCGCCACGTAGATATGCGGCTCCTTGCGCTTCCAGAGCGTCACCAGGAACACCAGCAGATAGGCCACCCAGACGATGGTGAGCCAGAGATCGGCATACCATTCCGGCTCGGCGTATTCCTTGCCCTGCGTGATGCCGAGCAGGTAGCCCGTACCGGCGACGACAATGAAGAGATTGTAGCCGAGCACGACGAACCAGGGTGCGATATCGCCCGCGAGACGCGCATGGCAGGTCCGCTGCACCACGTAGAACGAGGTTGCGAGCAGCACATTGCCGCCAAAGGCGAAGATCACCGCCGAGGTGTGCAGCGGGCGCAACCGCCCGAACTGGATCCAGGCGAAATCGAAGTTCAGCACGGGGTAAGCGAGTTGCAGCGCGATGATCAACCCGACCAGAAAGCCGGCGACACCCCAGAACACCGAGGCAATCGTCGCGAACTTCACCGGCCCCATGTTATAGTTCGGCTTGCCGTCAATCTCCTGCGGAGGATTGACCGGCACATTCGCCGCAGCCCGCTTGGCGATGACAATCACCGAGGCAAGCCCCGCGAGCGCAAACACATACATGTGGAAGGCATAGCCGGGATCGGTCGCCTTTGACGCGATGAAAAGTGTGAGAAGTGTGAGCGCCACTGCCGCGATCGCCCAGGCGACCTCGTTGGCACTCATCGAACGGTATCCGTTTTGGATGCTCATGCGCATGTTCCTTTGCCCCTAAATGCCACCGCAGCGCAGCGAAGGCACGCGGACAGGGCGCCGCGATGAGCGACCCCCTGACCCAGTCCTGACCATGATCCTGCAACGCACAATTGGCCTTGACACAAATCAAGCCGAAGCGCGGAACAAGAAGAATTTCGTGCCGAAAAGGGAATAGGGCAAAGCGAGCCTGCTACGACAGCGGCCAGACGGTGGCTGCCTATCCATCCGCAAGGCTGACCAGCCGTTCAACATCCAGAATACGGATACCGTCGGGACGACAATCAGCTTGTCACGCGCCAGCTTCGAGATCGTCCGGCTGACGGTTTCGATCGTCAGACCGAGATAATCGGCGATATCCTGCCGGCTCATCGGCAGCGGGATCGTCACCGAGCGCGTCGCGAGCTTGGCCAGCCGCTCACGGAACGACAGCAGGAAGGCCGCAACGCGTTCTTCGGCATTTTTCCGCCCGAGCAGCACGATCTGCTCCTGCGAATTATGGATTTCGCGGCCGGCAAGCTGATGCAGCTTCTTGAGAAGGTGCGGCTTTTCATCCAGCATCGCCGCAAAGGTCACCCGCGGGATCCGGCATACCCGGATCTGGTCCACCGCCTCGGCTGAATATTCGTGGACTTCATCCATTGCCACGCCGAGGAAGTCGCCCTTGATCGCAAAGCCGATGATCTGCCGTCGCCCGTCCGGCAGCAGGCGGAACAGGCGGATCGTGCCGTCAGAAACGGAAAACACGAAATCGGCCTTCGAGCCCTGATCGAACAACACGGTCTTCGCAGGGAAACCCCGGTGTTGCACGACATGATCGAAGATCAGCAGCTCATCCTGCTCAAGCGCCGCGCAAATCGACAGATGGCGCGTCGTGCACGTCGAGCAATTGGGGACATGCGGCGTGATGGCAAAGTCCCCGGATTTCGTATTGTCCTGCAAAATATTGCCCATCGCCATGGTGTATCGTCCCCGGCAGTCCTGAAAAAAACCGCGATCGAAGGCTGCAAGATGCGTTGGATATGGGCTGGTTGCAAGCAAATTGGGGCGCGCCGGCAATGATACTTTTCGCCGTTGCAGCAATACGGCAAAGGAGGGAGCTGGCGCAGCGCCCTCCCTGTCTCAGCAATCGATGCCGCCGGCGCACCCCGCGCCGTCAGTCCGCGATGCGAACGCCCGTTTCATCATCGAAGAAATGGAGGTTCTTGGCCTCGGCAACCGCCCGCAGCGTCGCGCCGGCCTCGATTTCGGATTTCCCGGCAACGCGGACGATGATTTCCGGCCCGTTTCCGCCGACCGCGCAATAGAGGAAGGTTTCCGACCCCACAGCCTCGATCGCCGACACGGTAACGTCGATATCGAGCGCATGCGGTCCGGTCCCCGGCGCGGTCAGTTCGAAATGCTCGGGCCGGATCCCCAGCGTCAGCCGGCCCGAGCCGGGCACCTTTGCGAGCTTCAGGCCCGGCAACCCGCCCTCAGGCAACGGAACAAGGTTCATCGGCGGTGCGCCGATGAAGCCCGCGACGAAGGTCGTCGCCGGCCGCTCGTACAGCGTCAGCGGCGGGCCCATCTGCTCGACCTTGCCCTTGTTCATGACCACCAGGATATCGGCCAGCGTCATGGCCTCGAGCTGGTCATGCGTCACGTAGATCGACGTGATTCCCAGCGCGCGCTGGAGCTTCTTGATTTCAACCCGCATCTGGATGCGGAGCTTGGCATCGAGGTTCGAGAGCGGCTCGTCGAACAGGAACACCCGCGGCTTGCGAACAATGGCACGCCCCATCGCGACGCGCTGGCGCTGGCCACCGGAGAGCGCGCGCGGCTTGCGATCGAGAAGGTGACCGATTTCGAGAATGCGCGCGGCTTCCTGCACGCGCTCCTCGATTTCCGCCTTGGGCGTGCGGCGGTTTCTCAGGCCATAGGCCATGTTGTCGTAGACCGACATATGCGGATAAAGCGCGTAGTTCTGGAATACCATCGCGATATCACGCTCGGAAGGATCGAGGTCATTGACGCGCCGGTCGCCGATGACGATCTCGCCGGAGGAGATCGTCTCCAGCCCGGCAACCATGCGCAGCAGCGTCGATTTGCCGCAGCCGGAAGGGCCGACGAGCACGCAGAACTTCCCGTCCGGGATATCGATGGAAATGGCGCGGACGGCTTCCACGCCCCCGGCGTAGACCTTGCCGACCTGGCGCAGTTGGACATTATTCATTTTTCGGTTTCCACAAGGCCTTTGACAAAGAGTTTCTGCATCACGATCACCACCAGCACCGGCGGCAGCATCGCCAGGATGGCGGTCGCCATGGCAAGCTGCCATTCGGTCAGCGCGTCCTGGGTGACGATCATCTTCTTGATGCCGATGACGATGGTCTGCATGTCGTCGCGCGTCGTGATCAGCAGCGGCCAGAGATACTGGTTCCAGCCATAGATGAACTGGATCACGAACATCGCGGCAATCGAGGTGATCGAGAGCGGCAACAGGGTATCGAAGAAGAATTTCATCGGCCCGGCGCCATCGATGCGCGAGGCCTCGACGAGTTCATCCGGCACGGTCATGAAAAACTGCCGGAACAACAGCGTCGCCGTCGCCGAGGCGATCAGCGGGATCGTCAGCCCGGCGTAGGTGTCGAGCAGATTGAGATCGGCGACGATCTTGTAGGTCGGGTAGATGCGGACCTCGACCGGCAGCATCAGCGTGACGAAAATCGTCCAGAACGCCGCCATCCGGAACGGGAAGCGGAAATAGACCACCGCAAACGCGGAAATCAGCGAGATCGCGATCTTGCCGAGCGCGATGCTCATCGCCATCACCAGCGAGTTCAGCATCATCACGCCCACCGGCTCGCGCGTGGACGAGCCCGTCCCGACGAACAGCAGCTTGTAGTAATTCTCCAGAAAATGCGGTCCCGGCCGCAGCGGCATGTGGCCGTTGGCGATGGTGGCCGCATCCCAGGTCGAGGCCACGAAGGCGACATAGACCGGAAAGGCCAGGATCACGATGCCCAGAAGCAGCACGAGATGGGGAATAAAATCGAGAATTGAACGACGTTCGACCATCAGCGCCAGATCTCCGTATTTCCAAGGGCATCGGCCAGCGCAGCCGCAGAAGCCGCCAGCAGCTTCTCGCCCTTCGCGCGGCTTGCGCGGCGGGCATCGCCGATAACGCCGGTTTCGGTCATGTCCCGGAACGGGCGGTAACGCCCGATCTTGGGCCGGAGAATAGCCTCCGTCGAGGTGCCCAGCATACCGAAGGCTTCCGGCAACCGCTCGGTTTTCACCGTTTCCGGCGCGATCGCCATCATCAGGGATGTCTCGACTTCACAGGCGTGCATGCAGCCCTTCTGATCCTCCAGCAAGGGAGCCATCGCCTCCTGTGCAAGGTCAAAAAAGGTCGTCGCCGCGATCTTAAGCCCCGTCTCCCGGGTAAAATCGGGCAGGAAGGCCGCCATCGCGGCGATGTTGCCGCCATGCCCGTTGACGATCAGCACCCGCGTGAACCCGTGGCGCTGGATGCTCTTGAGCAAGGCGAGCAGCACCGCGCGATAGGTCGGCAGATCAAAGGTGAAGGTGCCACCAAATGCCATGTGGTGCTCGGCAAGACCGCACCACATCGCGGGCGCAACGACGACATCGACGCCGGCAGCCGCCTCTGCCCCGGCCTTGCAGACCGCCTCCACCTGATAAGTGTCGACACCAACAGGCAAATGCGGGCCATGCTGCTCCATCGAGGCGATCGGCAGAACGACGATCGCATCCGCAGCGGCTTTTGCGCGCAGATCCTCGGCGCTCAGCTCTTTCCAGAGCACGGACGCCTTTCGGGAGAGGCCGGCCATCAGTACTGGACCTTCTTCTCGACGAAGCGGAACTGGATCGCCGTCAACCCGATAACCATCACCATCAGGATCACGCTCTGTGCCGCCGATCCTCCGAGATCGCCACCGAGGCGGCCATCGTGGAACACCTTGTAGACGAGCGTTTCCGTCGCCTTGGCCGGACCGCCGCCGGTCGTCGCATCGATGATGCCGAAGGTATCGAAGAACACGTAGACGATGTTCACGACCAGGAGATAGAACGTGGTCGGCGAGAGCAGCGGGAACGTGATCGTCCAGAAACGCCGCAACGGCGACGCGCCATCGATCGCGGAAGCCTCGATCACCGATTTCGGGATCGACTGCAGACCGGCGAGAAAGAACAGGAAATTGTAGGAAATCTGCTTCCAGGTCGCCGCCATCACCACGAGTGCCATGGCGTGGTTGCCATCGAGCAGCGGATTCCACTCGAAGCCAAGCGTGCGGATCGCCTGGCTGACAAGCCCGAGCGAGGGCTGGAACATGAACAGCCAGAGCACGCCCGCAACCGCCGGCGCCACCGCATAAGGCCAGATCAGCAGCGTCTTGTAGCCGGAGGCGAACTTGATGTGCTTGTCCGCCTGCACCGCGAGAAGCAGCGAAATCGACAGCGACAGAAACGCGACCACGCTCGAAAACACCAATGTGGTGAGGAGGCTGTGGAAATACTCCGGCTTCGAAAACAACAGCGTATAGTTCTCGAACCAGACGAACTGCGTCGAAAGCCCGAAGGCATCCTGAATCAGAAACGATTGATAGACCGCCTGAATGGCCGGCCAGTAGAAGAAAATAATCGTAACCAAAAGCTGCGGCAGCAGGAGCGCATAAGGCAACAACTTGCCATCAAACGTCACACGCTTTTCCATACCCTACCCCCGGGACAATAAAAAACGGGTCGGACAGCAATATTGCCCGACCCGAAATTATGGGAACTGATCAGCGCGTGACCGTCCGCTCGAAGGCGCGAAGCATTTCATTGCCACGCTTCACGGCAGAATCGAGTGCGTCCTTGGCACTCTTCTTGCCGGCGAGCGCACTCTCGATTTCCTCAGCCCAGACGTCACGCATCTGCACCATGTTGCCGAGGCGCAGGCCACGCGAATTCTCGGTCGGCGGCTTGTTGTTGAGTTCGAGGATCGGGGTCTCGAGATAGGGGTTCGCCTTGTAGAAGCCGGAGGCCTTCACCTTCTCGTAGGCCGCGAGCGTGATCGGGAGATAGCCCGAAACGGTGTGCAGCTGCGCCTGCCGGTCGGTGTCCGACAGGAAGGTGAAGAACTTGGCAACGCCCTTGTATTCCTCGGCCTTCTTGCCACCCATGACCCAGAGCGAGGCGCCGCCGAGGGTCGAGTTCTGCGGCGCGCCGGCAGCATCCGGGTAATACGGCATCGCCGCGTTCGACCATTCGAACTTCGCGTTGGCCTTCACGTTACCGTAAAAACCGGACGAGGTCAGCATGATCGGGCATTCGCCGGAGGTGAAGCGGCCCTCACCGGTATTGGTGCGGCCGGAATAATCGAAGGTCTTGTCCTTCTGGAGATCCACGAGGTTCTGCAGATGCTTGACGTGCAGCGGCGAGTTGAACTTCAGCTCGGTGTCGAAGCCGTCGATCCCGTTGGATCTGGTCGCCAGCGGCACGTTGTGCCAGACCGAGAACTGCTCGATGTTGAGCCAGGTGATCCAGGCCGAGGCAAAACCGCACTTGTCGTGGCCGGCAGCACGCAGCTTCTTGGCGGCATCGAACAGATCCGGCCAGGTCTTCGGCGGCTTGGCAGGATCAAGCCCGGCCTTCCTGAAGGCATCGTTGTTGATCCACATCACCGAGGACGAGGAATTGAACGGGAACGACAGCATCTCGCCCTTCGAGGTCGAGTAGTAGCCCGCGACTGCCGGCAGATACGCCTTCGGATCGAATTTTTCGCCAGCGTCGGCCATCAGCTGGTGGACAGGCTTCACGGCGCCCTTGGCCGCCATCATCGTCGCCGTGCCAACCTCGAACACCTGCATGATGTGCGGCGCATTGCCGGCACGGAACGCGGCGATGCCGGCGTTCATCGTATCCGGGTATGAGCCCTTGTAGCTGACAACGACCTTGTACTCCTTCTGGCTGGCGTTGAAATCCTCCGCCAGCTTCACGACAACGTCGTTGTTGGCGCCGGTCATGGCGTGCCACCACTGGATTTCAACCTGCGCCAGAGCCGGCACACTTGAAAGTGCGGTAAAAGCAAAAAGGGTCGCGCCGAGCGTGCGACGAAAAGTCATGAAAACCTCCCAATGATTCCCCCGTTAGCAACCCGAACGGGGACCGAGTCCTTGTCGTCGGACTCTGTGACAGCCGCATGAAAGAGCAATGACACCGCCATGACAAGGGGTTTTGCGCATTCACCACAAAAATACTTCGCCGGCTTCATGTCAACAGGGAGGCCAACCAGGCCGGATGAACACTCCAGCCAAGGAATCCCGCGAGCCCCATGACGATCCCGACGAGCCCGGAACCCCAGGCCAGAAACAGCAGCGGGAAGCTGGCAACCAGTGCCGAGACCGCGGCAACCGCAATCGCGATGGAGACAAAAGCCTCCGAGATATCAAATTGATCGTCGGTCACCCCCAGCGCCTCGATCGCCGGCCGATAGGCTTGCGCTTTCTTGAGCTGCTCCGCCGCCTGCTTGGTCTGTTTTTCAACGACGCCCTGCTGCACAGCCATTTCCCGGGCGATAACATCCGCCACCGGACCGGGTGCGGCCCCTGCCGCCTGAACACGGAGCTGCACCAGCGTCGCCTCCGCCAACCCGAGCTTGAGCTTGGTGCCCTGATATTCACCCCAGCTGTCGACCTCGTCGGCCTTCTGCATCTGCATGTTCTGGACGATGTTCCCGTCCTTGATGTTGCAGACCGCCAGGAAAACCGACAGCACCACCACGGTTGCCGCGACGAGGCTGTTGAGGCGCTTGTCCTTGCTTTCGATCTCAGGCTCGACGTTCATGACGCTCTCCGATTCTGCGTTTGCCGCGAGAGAACACATCGAAGGGGCGGGCAGTGTAAAGCCACGAACAACCACCTCGTCGAGATATCAGGGGATTTCCGGGTCTTGCAGCCGATATTGCCGCCAAAAGGCGCATTCGCGCGCAAAGTGGTGATCCCGACTGGATTCGAACCAGTGGCCTACAGTTTAGGAAACTGCCGCTCTATCCTGCTGAGCTACGGGACCCTATGATCCCGATATCAGAATTTGATCGGGGATTGCACCCTCTTGAGGCGGTCTGGTTTAAATTTTGCGGTGATGGTCGCGCTTCTGGCATTGAACGGCCACGCGCCAGCCGCACCGCTCGCCCTGCCCTGCGAGCCCGGAGGCGCAATCGGAGCCGAGATTATCGACCATAATCCTGACGGCATCCTCCGGATTTCCGGTGGCTACCGCATCCGGCTGGCGAATATCATCTGGCCGGATCATCTCGAACCCAGCCAGCGCTCACAGCTCCAGACCCTTCTGACCGAGGCACTCAAGGGCCAGCAGATCCGCTGGAAGCCGGCAGCGGGGCCGGATCGCTGGGGCATCACGCCGGCGCATATCTTCGTCCGCGAACCCGGCGGCACGCTGGCACCATTCTGGCTTCAGGCCGGGCTGGTCGAAGGCGGGTTTGCGCCAGCCTGGCCGGAGCCATTCGATGCCGTATGCTGGAAAAAACTCGTTGAACACGAGGCAACGGCGATCAAGGCGCGCCGGGGACATTGGGCGCCGCGCGCCCAGGCGGCCCGCCACCGCACGATCGAAACCGCCCGCGAGGCCCATGCCGGGCGTAAAATTGCAGCGCTCTGGCGCGTAAAAAGCGTCCGCCCCTGGCGCACGATGCACTTTGTCAATTTCGTGCCATCATTTCGTGGTGGACCTTCCCTCGGTCTGACACGCAAACAAATGTCCCTGCTGGAGGAGGCCCGGAAGAACCCGACGCTCTGGCAAGGGAAATGGATCGTCACCCGTTTCATTGTCGGTTCACAAGGACTATCTAGAGTGAGGGTCGAGAGTATCGACCATATTGGCCCTGTTGAATAAGGGACGGAGAATCGGGTCTGATCCGGTGCTTCCGCCCGGAACACATTCATGGACGACCGGACATTTGGCGCGGTGGCAGAGTTGAAATTCCGAAAGCCCGGCATTCGGGGCCATGCTTTTTCGCGCATGCTCGCGGCCAGCGCGCTGGCGTTGGCGCTTTCAGGCTGCCTCAATGATCCCCTGAGCGTGCCGCCCGTCGAGCCGAGGCGCGTGCAGCTGCCGGGCACCGGGCCACAGCTTGAGCCCGGCTCGGAACTGGAACGCGAGCACAAGCGCCTCGTTGCGGGTTTCGGCGGCGAATACCGCGCGCCGAAGGTGCAGGCCCAGCTCAATACGATCGGCGACCGGCTGCGGCTGGTTTCGGATCGCCCGAACGAGTATTTCAAGGTCATCATCCTCAATTCGCCGTCGGTGAACGCCTTCGCGCTGCCGAATGGTTATGTCTATCTGACGCGCGGGTTGCTGGCGCTGGCGAATGACACCTCGGAAATCGCCTCGGTGGTCGCGCATGAAATTGCCCATGTCACCGGCCGCCACGCGATGGCGCGTGCCGAACTCGAGAGCCGCTCGGTGCTCGTCAGTCGGGTGATGACTGAGGTGCTGGAAAACCCCGGCGCGAGCCAGTTCATGCGCGATCAATCCCGCGTCGCGCTCGCCAGCTTCTCGCGCCAGCAGGAAATCGATGCCGACGAGGTCGGCGTGCGCTCGATCGCGAAAGCGGGGTTCGAGGCGCATGGCGCAACACGGTTTCTCATCGCCCTGGATCGATCCAGCCGGATGCGCGAGGAAATCAGCAGCAAGGCGGGCGACGACAGGAACGATATCATGTCGACGCATCCGACAACGCCGGATCGCATCGCCCGCGCGATCGCCGTTGCCCGGCAATATGGTGCTCCCGGCGTCGGCGAGGCCGATCGCGGCAAGTGGCTGCAAGCGATCGAGGGCCTTGCCTTCGGCGAAGATCCGTCACAAGGCGTCATCCGCGGCCGCGCCTTTATCCACCCGCGCCTGAAATTCATGATCGATGCCCCCGATGGTTTCGTGCTCGAAAATTCGCCACAGGCGGTTCTCGGCGTTACCGCCGGCGCGAAAGAAGCGATGCGCCTCGATTCAAACCGCATCGAAACCAGCAAGAGTCTGACCGCCCTTCTGGCCGAGAACCCGATCGAGGGCCTCAAGGTCGCCGAGATCAAGGAGATGACGATCAACCAGTTTGCGGCCGCGACCGGCATCGCGCGCGGGCCGGACTGGACCTTCCGCGTGTTCCTGCTGCGCTCGGGCGATCTCGTTTATCGCCTGATTTTCGCGGCTCAGGGTCTTTCAGCAGCTCAGGATGCGCGGTTTGGCGAGGCCGCGCAGACTTTTCGCCGCCTGCCCGATGATGAAGCCAAGGCGGTCCAGGGGCAGAAAATCCGCCTGATCACGGCCCAGACAGGAATGCGCCCGGAAGATATTGTCGCCACCTACATGACCGGACAACCGCAGGCGCTCGAACGCTTCTATGTGATCAATGGCCTCGGGCCGGGGGATGCCCTGCAGCCCGGCGCGAGTTACAAGATTATCGGCGGTTAGGGACGAAATACTTCCGGGGTCCAAGCCCTTAACCCATCGCCGAAGCGATGCGCGGATTGCAGGAGATGAGCGCCTTCTTGAGCTTCTCAAGCGCCCGGTTCTCGATCTGGCGCACACGCTCCTTGGAAATCCCGAGCTTGGTGCCGAGCGCTTCGAGTGTTTCACCCTCCTCGGAGAGACGGCGCTCGCGCAGGATGCGCAATTCACGTTCGGACAGCACCGTCAGCGCGCTTTGAAGCCATTCATAGCGCCGTTCGCTGTCGATGCTGTCGCCGACGATCTCATCGGGCAGCGGTGCGGTGTCCTTGAAGAAATCACCTCGGCTGGCGCTTCCCGATCCATCATCGGAAACCGGCGCATCGAGCGACGTATCCGGGCCCGAAAGCCGCGCTTCCATCGTCACGACATCCTCGCGCCGGACGCCGACAGCGGTCGCGATCTCCGCGTGGATGTCGAGATCGGGTTCATCTTCGGCGCGCCGGGCGATCCGCATCCGCAACCGGCGGAGATTGAAGAACAGCGCCTTTTGCGCCGAACTCGTCCCCCCGCGGACAATCGACCAGTTGCGCAAAACGAAGTCCTGGATGGAAGCCCGGATCCACCAGGTCGCGTAGGTCGAGAAGCGCACCTCGCGCTCGGGGTCGAAGCGCGCGGCGGCTTCGAGCAGCCCGACATGCCCCTCCTGCACGAGATCCTGCACCGGCAGGCCGTAGTTGCGGAAACGCGCGGCGATCGCGATCACAAGGCGCATATGCGCGGTTGTCAGCTGATCGAGCGCGCCCTGATCGCCGGTATCGCGCCATTGGATGGCCAACGCATGCTCGTGTTCGCGCGAAAGAAACGGCGCGTCCATCGCGGCCTTCACGAAAGAACGGCTAATTCCCGAGATCTGGGCCATGCACGTCTCCCCGTCCTGTCTTTTGACGGTTTACGCCGGCCCCATGCATCCGGTTCACCGGACGATCATAAATTTCCTCGAATGCTGAAAAGAAAAGGCCGGAAAAAAGAAAAAGGCCTGCGACGATCCGCCACAGGCCTCCTGATATCCTCGAAAGGCACCCGCCAGAATCAGGCGGCTTCCTCGTTCGAATCGTCGTTGTCGGCTTCCGACTCGACTTCGGCCTCGGCGGCGCGCGTACGGCGCGGCCCCTTGGCAAGGCCCGTCTCGACGCGCTTCATTGCCTCGGTCTCGGTCGAGCCATCGACGGCCGCAACCTCATCCACCAGACGCGCCAGCGCGGTCTCGAACAGCTGACGCTCGGAATAGGACTGCTCCGGCTGGGCTTCGGACCGATAGAGATCGCGCACAACTTCCGCGACGGCAATAATGTCGCCGGAGTTGATCTTCGCTTCGTATTCCTGGGCGCGGCGGCTCCACATCGTCCGCTTCACGCGGGCACGCCCGGTAAGAACGTCAAGCGCCTTCGAAATCCCGTCCGCATCCGACAGCTTGCGCATGCCAACGCTCGCGACTTTCGCGACCGGAACGCGGAGCGTCATTTTCTCTTTGGCAAAACTGACAACAAAAAGCTCGAGTTTGAAACCTGCAATCTCCTGTTCTTCGACTGCCGTCACCTGTCCGACGCCATGGGCCGGATAGACGATATATTCGCCCGGCTTGAACCCATCGCGCAGTGCCGTCTTCTTTGTGTTCATCGTGTCCCTCACCATCGCCCGTGCCACCCGAAGGCAGGACGGACGAAACCATGACGGCGGGAAGCCGCCACTTCATTCGGTCCGGGGACCCCGAAACGGGAATGCCGGACCCTCACCAGTGTGAAGAAAGCCCGCTTGCCGGGCACCCTGGACACAAAAAACCGGCCAAAGCCCGCGCGCAGCTTGCGTGCAGGCTCTGAAAATCAGTTCAATGGGAAGCAAGGCGCAAGGAAGCGGCCACCTGTCTTTACTGTCAGGGGCACCCTATCACGATTCCACCGCGAAATCAAAAACTCGCGAAGGAGCTATCGCTGCCGCTGCTTCGGAAGGTTAACGGGCCGCGATCAATCGCCTTCACCGGGCTTATCCGAGAAATAGGCTTCAAACTTCCCGGTCTTGCCGTCGAACTCCTTGGCATCGGCAGGAGGATCGCGCTTGATCGTGATATTCGGCCAGATTTTCGCAAAATCCGCGTTGATCTTCAGCCAGTTCTCGAGCTTCGGCTCGGTATCCGGCTTGATGGCCTCGGCAGGGCATTCCGGCTCACAGACGCCGCAATCGATACACTCATCGGGATGGATGACGAGCATGTTCTCGCCCTCGTAGAAACAATCTACCGGGCAAACCTCGACGCAATCCATGTACTTGCACTTGATGCAATTATCGGTGACCACATAGGTCATCGCATTCTCCTGCCGTTTCGTGCCCGGAATTCAGGAGGAAATCGGCGCATGCCTTCGCCCTCCCGGAACACGGGCTGATGTCCCCCTCTCGCTAGATCGGATTTCTCCGGGTTGCAAGGGAAGGGATCAATCGTTTTTCGCACCTTGATGCGCATCATTTTCCACAGAACGGTAGAGGCCAGCCGCCAACGCGGCGCCTTCCCGGCGCCCGGCCAGCCCCGTGATCTCGATGACAACGGTTTTTCCGGGCAAGGCGAGCGTCAGCACGTCGCCAGGGCGCACCATCGCACCGGGCTGGGTAACCTTACGGCTGTTAACGCGCACATGGCCCTTGCGGACAAGATCGGCGCAGGTCTCGCGCGAGCGCTGGAAACGCGCAAACCAGATCCATTTGTCGAGCCGCAGCGTCTGCGCTCCCACAACAGTCTCCGGTTCCGCCTTCCCGCCGCGTTTTCCCATCCGCCTCCGGCTGGCCAGCCGCCCTGATCAGGATTTGCCTTCCAGCTGCGCCTTGAGGGCCGCAAGCTTGGCGAAAGGCGAATCCGGGTCCGGCTGCTTGGCCGTGTCGGGTTTACGGTCACCAAACACGCGCGGCTGCTCGCCTTCGCGGTTGAACCGCGGTTTGCCACCCTGATCGGGCTTGCCACCGTGGCGAGGCTTGTCGCCCTGCCAAGGCTTGTCGCCCTGCCAAGGCTTGCGCCCCTGATCCGACTTGCGCCCCTGATCCGGTTTGCCGCCGAACCCGGTGCGCGCCTGAGCCGGCTTGCCGGCCTCTGCCGTGCCCCCGGCGGCGAGAGCATCCCCCGTCGGTCGTGTGAATTTCTCGAACCGTTTCGCCCGGTTTTCCTGACGCGCGCCGGCATCGGCCGACGGCGCGCCGTCCCGGTTCGGGCGGCGATCATCACGCCGGGGCTGGGGGGCACCATCAGCGCCAACCGCCGGCTTCTCGCCGCCACGCCGCGCACCCTGATGCCGATGGCGGCCATGATCGCCGCGCGGTCGCTCCTGCCGTGCCACGCGCCAGATTTCAATGTCCTGCGGCTCGGCAGCAGCGGAAGCTTCGGCGGGAACTGCGGCTTCTTCCACCGATGCGTCCTCGGGTGCGGATTCTTCGCTCGTGGGGGCATCTTCTGCCGCAGCGCCGACTTCCGGCATCTCGACGGCTTCTGGTGCCGCAGATGATACAATCGCGACTTCCGGCGCGGTAACGGCTTCTGCACCCTCATCGGTGGCAGCTGGTGCCTCGGCAGCTTCAGCCTCGCCTTCCGGCGCACTGGCAGCTTCGGCCACGACTACCGGCTCGATCGACGCCAACGGTGCGGGTCGCTTGATCGGCACCGTGATCGCCGGGCCCTTGCGCGTCTCGACGCGATAGCCGAGGGATTTCAGGATTTCGCCGAACTCCGGCCCGGCGCAGCCGACAAGCGAGGTCATCCCGCCCGAGACGACAAAGCCATCGCCATCGGCGGCACCGGCCGGCGGCTCACCTTCGGTGACACCCGGGCGATAGGCAATCGCGGGGCGGATCAAATCAGCCAGACGCTCGAGAATATCGACGCGGATCGCCCGCGGACCCGCCACGCGGAAACCGGCGACGCGGTAGAGTTCCTTGTCGACCGCCGGATCGACCGGGATCGAGGTGCGCCCGGAAAACGCGAGATGCGAGACATCGCGCAAGGCGGAGGGATCGCCGCCCTTGGTCAGCGCATAAAGCTGCGCCGCAAGACTGCGCGGACCGGGCTTCATCAGCGTCGGCGCGAAAATATGATAGGCGCCGAAGCGCAGGCCAAGCTTGCGCAATTCGCCACGCGCGTTCTGATCGAGCGAACGGACATCGTTCGCAACGACCTGTCGGTCGAGCACGCCAAGGTTTTCCGCAACCTGAAACGCGATACCGCGCGCCAGCCCCGTGAGGCTTTCGGGTGATTCGAGCGCGAAGAGCGCGCCGAGCAGCTTCTGGATATGCGCCTTCATCCAGGCGGTGAGGCGTGTTTCCACCATTTCGCGGTGAAGCCCGGTCAGGGCGTCGTCCGCCAGCACAAGAATGCGGGGCTCGAGAACCCGCGCACCGGCCTGAAGGATCGCGATCGGCTCGCCGATGTAGCGGATGATCCCGTCCAGCGAGAGCTGGAGCTGATCATCGTTCGCGGTCGAGAGCCGGGTTGCCCGGGTTTCAAGCTCGCTCGCGAGCGCCTTGCCGGCCGCGGCCCTGAGCGTCTTGGCCTCGAGGCTCCGCGTTTCCGCGTTCTGCCCCTCGTCGCCCTCGGCGCCGGAATCCGGTGTGAACCGGAAGCCCTCGAGCCGTCCGACATGCTGGCCTTCGACCAGCACTTCTCCCGTTGGCTTCACTACAGTCTCAAGCATCACGTTCTCTTTCAGGCGGCGCATCAGCACCGATGTGCGTCGGTCGACAAATCGTTGCATCAGCCGTTCGTGCAGCGCATCGGATACCTTGTCCTCTAGCGTGCGCGTGACATTCTGCCAATGCTCTGGTTCGCGCAACCAGTCAGGACGATTTGCGCAGTAGGCCCAGGTCCGAATTTGCGCAAGCCGCCAGGACAGGGCATCAATATCGCCCTCAATGCGGTCGCAGGCCTTGATTTCCCGCGCAAACCAGTCCGGATCGATGGCGCCGCGCCGCATGATCGCCTCGTAAAGCGACATCGCGAGGTCAGCGTGGCTATGCGGCGACACCTTGCGGTAATCTGGAAGCTGGCACAAATCCCACAGCCGCCTGACCGCCGTCTCGCCCCGCGCAAGCTCGCGGATCGCCGGGCGGACGATTGCCAGTTCCAGCGTCACCTCGTCCTCGGCCTTGCGGGCGCGGATGAGGTTTGCATCGCCTGCGTTGCGGTTGAGACTGGCCTCCAGCCGTTCAAGTGATGAAAAATCGAGCGCCGAATTGCGCCATTGCGCGAGCGACAGCGGATCAAACCGATGCGCCTCCAGCTCCTCGACGAGGTCCTCGCCGAAGGCCGGGCAGCGCCCTGTCGTGCCAAAGGTGCCATCCTGCGTCGCGCGCCCGGCCCGCCCCGCAATCTGGGCGATCTCGGCCGGAAACAGCCGCCGGTGCCGTCGCCCATCGTACTTCCGGTCGGAAGCGAAGGCCACATGCTCGATTTCGAGGTTCAACCCCATGCCGATGGCGTCGGTCGCGACGATATGGTCGACCTCACCGGCCTGGAACATCTCGACCTGCGCATTGCGCGTGCGCGGCGAGAGCGAGCCCATCACGACCGCCGCACCTCCACGCTGGCGGCGCACGAGCTCGGCGATCGCGTAAACTTCTTCGGCAGAGAAGGCGATGATCGCCGAACGCGGGGGCAGGCGCGTGATTTTCTTCTCGCCGGCAAAAGCCAGATGCGACAGGCGCGGCCGTGACTGGATCGTCACCCCCGGCAACAGGCGCTCGATGATCGGCTGTGCGGTCTGCGCCCCCAAAAGCAACGTTTCACCGCGTCCGCGCCGGTGCAGCATCGCATCGGTGAAGATATGGCCGCGGTCGAAATCCGCGATCATCTGGATTTCGTCGATCGCGACAAAGCTTGTCGCGACCTCGCGCGGCATGGCCTCGACGGTTGAAACCCAGAAACGCGGGTTCTTCGGCTTGATTTTTTCCTCGCCGGTCACGAGCGCGACCTGATCCGCCCCCACCCGCGCAACGATGCGGCCATAGACCTCGCGCGCGAGCAGCCTGAGCGGCAGGCCGATCATGCCGCTGTCATGCCCCAGCATCCGCTCGATCGCGAGATGGGTCTTGCCGGTGTTGGTGGGGCCCAGCACCGCCGTCACGCCACGCCCGCGCAGGCGGGGCTCGGGGTGCCTGGCTTCGGCCGGCAGACGGAACGTCAGGGTCATCTCGCCCTCAGCACGCGTGGATTCGTTCGGCAGGGTGAATCGCTTGAACGTCTTATATCAAGTGGCGGGATTGGGCCGCCCCGACAAGGCTGGAATGGAAATTTCGGGCTGTTCTCCCCCGATGCGTTCCAATCAGGGACAAAGGCAGGCGCGCGAATCAGCAACGCGTGAAGTTCTCGAACAAGCATAGAACGAATCCGGCCCGAATCGGCGACCCCGAATGAATCATGTTTTGTTCACCTTCAAGATGTGCGCGACTATTGCACCCGAACCACCACATTTTGTTGATTCACTCGACTCTGCCAAAAAATCAGGGCGCGGAACTAGACTCGACCCGTGAGTCCAGTGGAATCGCCCGTCAACAAGATTCTTCCGAATTTCATGGTTAATACTTTCCTCCCTCGCCGCCGGGGCGGAGGCGAGCCCGCGTTCACACTTGGGGAAGGACAGGAACAAAACATCGACGAATCAGCTCAAACTGATTCGCAAATACCCCTGATGCCAATGCCGCGTCCTCAAGAAATTTTGATTTCTGTTTTTATTTCAATGCGCTAATCCATGCCGCATTGCCACTCGCCCCACTATGCCGAGTTGCACACTGGCGTCCGGCTGAAGCCTTTTCGGGCCTACCCCTTAAGATATCGTGTGTCGTTTCGAGGCAGGTCTGCCTCAGCCGGGGTTGAACGCAACGGCCTCGATCACCGATGTCCCGATCATCGTTTTCACGGAGATGCGGTAGGGGATGAGCAGCTTGCCGCCGTTCACGGGGGCGAACCAGGCATCGATGTTGCGGTTTTCGGCCATGAATTTGGTCACGCGCCGCTCCGGCCGGTGCCCGGCAACCGGCACATAGCGCGCCGAACACACCAGCACCGGGCCCGCATAGCCGTTATCCGCCTTCACCTGCCGGACACCGGCGAAGCTGAGAACAACATCAAACCGCTGGCTGCCATCGAACACCTGGATGCGTCGGTCACAATTGGCCTTGTCGAGCGGGTCTGTCGCCCTGGACGGCAGGATGAGCGCGCTGACGGGATCGAGAACACCGATCTTGTGCGAATCTTTAAGCGGAATCCGGTCTCCGCCATCGCCCTTGTCGACAAACGGCGGGTCGATAACAACATTCCGCACCGAGCCGGAAGCCGCCGCGATCTGGATCGTCCGGGTGTCCTTGCCGTTCGTCGCGGAAAGCGAAAAGCCGTTTGTCAGCACCCCGCCGGCGCCGACATTGCCGCGTGCGGTCGCCGAGCCGCGCCCCTTGGAGACCGCCCCGACGATGCCGGTCAGCGCCGAACTGACGTTCAACGTATAGCCGGTACCGTTGAGCGCGGCCGAGAGCTGCGCCTTGCCGATGGAGAGCCCTGCCAGCGAAATGCCGTAGTGAACGTTGACATCCGCCGCGCGCAGCGGACCCGCCCCGGCAAGGCACGTTGCCGAAACGACGATCGCCAGCGACAGCGCGCGGGGGCGGCTACGCATGGCGGCCTTGATCTCGACAGGGGCGATCACACGCGCCACCGGAGCATTCTGCTGCATCAAAAATTCACCAATCCTCGGCTCGAAATGCATAGCGTTGCATCTATTATGTGAATCCATGGCCGATTCGTGGCAAGCCCTCCCGGCAATTGGCTGGGGGACAGATGGTTTTTGTCGCAGGAGAGGCGAAAATCGGCATGTCGAAGGCCGGCAAGCGTTGACCGCACGTCGCCCTTGGACTATACGCACCGCTTCCGATTTCCCATCAGCGTTGAAAGCTGTCGGCTTTCAGGGTTGACCCCGGTTCGCGGTTTGTCGCTGATCGGGCTACGAGAGGTTTGTAGAATATGTCCCGTGTTTGCGAATTGACCGGCAAGGGTGTTCAGGTCGGCCACAAGGTCAGCCACTCGAACCACAAGACCAAGCGTCGCTTCCTGCCGAATCTGGTGAACGTCACGCTCACCTCGGATGCGCTGGGCCGCTCGGTGCGCCTGCGCATCTCGGCGAATGGCCTGCGCTCGGTCGAGCATCGCGGTGGCCTCGACGCTTTCCTGCTCAAGGCGGCGGACTGCGAACTGTCGTCGACCGCCCTCGACCTCAAGCGCGACCTGCAGAAGAAGCTCGCAGCCTGAGGCTTCGGCTCGCCTTCGGGCGGCGCCCTCCGGGCGTTATTTTCTGATCAAGCACTCTGGCGGCCCAAGCATCCCTTGCGGATCTGGGCCGCCCTTTTGCGTTTGATGCGCTCTAGTCGTTCAGCGCAAAGCGCAACACCAGCGTGCGCTGCAAAATCGAGAAATTATCGTCGGAAACGAGTGTGAGCATCGTCCGGACGTCGGAAGCGCGGTGGATCATCAAGGCTTCCATATTATCGATCTGATGGCTGAGATCGGCCTCGATCAGCACCTCGCCATCGAGGATCGCGCCGGGTTTGACAGCCGCAATCGGCACCCGGCGGAGGCGGAACCCCAGCCCGAAGAACGGCGTGAACCGCCGCTCCAGAATGACGAGGTCGCCGCCGGGCAGGAAGCCGAGGTCGGTGATATCGAACGCACCGATTTTACGGACCGAGAAGCGCCCCCCGCGCGGGCCGAGAATGAAGCCGGGGTTGTTCGGGCTTGCCGACCCCGGGGCCGCGCGCTCCGCCAGCGCAATCAACGCACCTGCATAGGCCGATTCTCTCGGCATGACGCCGAGCGCCTCGATTCCCCGGTTCCCTCCGAGTGTCTTGAACTCCGGGGGCACCTCGATGAGCTTGCCGCGTCCGGTGATTCCATCATCGAACCGGAGGATGTCGTGGGAGCGCTCGACGCTGACGAAGAGCGTCCTGCCGATCCGCGCGAGGCCTTCGGTGTCGAAATAGCGGGAGTGCTTCATCCGGCGCCCGTCCGGGCCGATCATGGACGTGACGCGCACGCCCTCGATGCCGGTGAGCACCGAGTTCTGCTCCTTGAAGCGCCCGGTGATCCAGTGCGCGTGATCGCTCAGCGCAACAAACCCGCGCCCGTCCGGGTCGATCAGCGCGCTCGAGACCCCGCCGAATTCCGGGTCCTTCGAGCGCAGTTCGAGGCCGCCGACAAACGTGAGTTTGCCAAAAATCTTGCGATCCCGATCCGAAACGGAAAAGGCGGAAAAAGGATAGGCGCTGACCGCCGCATCGAACGGCCCATCCATATCCCTCGCGATCAGGTTCTCCGGCAGGCTCGTGGCAGCACCGAACCCGAGAGCAGCGGCCAACACCCGGCGGCGGGTGATCAACGGCGGCCTCCGGCGGCGCGGCGCGGTTGAGCAGCCTCGCGCAACGCGGTCTCGCTGAAGAGTTCGGCGAGTTTTTCGGTCATCACGCCGCCGAGTTCCTCGGCGTCGACGATCGTGACCGCGCGACGGTAATAGCGGGTAACGTCATGCCCGATGCCGATGGCGATCAACTCGACCGGCGAACGGTTCTCGATCTCGGCGATGATCGCCCGCAGGTGCTTTTCGAGGTAGTTGCCCGAATTGACCGACAGGGTCGTGTCATCGACCGGCGCGCCATCCGAAATCATCATCAGGATCTTGCGCTGTTCCTTGCGCACGAGCAGGCGCTGATGCGCCCAATCCAGCGCCTCGCCATCGATGTTCTCCTTCAGGAGCCCCTCGCGCATCATCAAGCCGAGGTTGCGGCGCGCGCGGCGCCAGGGCGCATCCGCGCTCTTGTAAATGACGTGGCGGAGGTCGTTGAGGCGGCCGGGATTCGCCGGCTTGCCCGATTGGAGCCAGAGCTCGCGGCTCTGCCCGCCCTTCCACGCCTTGGTGGTGAAGCCGAGGATTTCCACCTTCACGCCGCAGCGCTCCAGCGTGCGGGCGAGAATATCGGCACAGGTCGCCGCAACCGTGATCGGCCGGCCCCGCATCGAACCGGAATTGTCGATCAGCAAGGTGACGACAGTATCGCGGAAGTTCGTATCCTTCTCGCGCTTGAACGAGAGCGGCGAGAACGAGCCGCGCATATCGTCGATGACGACACGCGTGAGGCGCGAGGGGTCGAGCGAACCTTCCTCGAGGTCGAACTCCCACGAGCGGTTCTGCTGCGCGAGCAGCCGACGCTGCAAGCGGTTTGCAAGCCGCCCGACGACGCCCTGAAGGTTGTTGAGCTGCTTGTCGAGATAGGCGCGGAGGCGGTCCAGCTCCTCGGTGTCGCACAGCTCTTCAGCGGCGATCGTCTCGTCGAACTTGTTGGTATAGGCCTTGTAGCCGCCGACATCTCGCCCATTGTCCTTCGAGACCGGCGGGCGCGACGCCTCGGCAGGCTCCTCGGAATCAGCCATTTCGTCGTCATCGGGAAAATCACCGGGTGGGGCATCCGCAGCTTCCTGCGCGCCCTCGCTCATGTCGTCCTGAAGCGCGTCGGTTTCCTCGAGTTCGAAGCCCTCGTTCTCCTCGGCCTCGCCATCCTGCCCGTCCTGCGGGTCCTGATCGCCATCCTGATCCTGATCGTCGCCCTTCTCGTCGTCATTGTCGGACCCGAGCGGATCGGCCTCGACCATCCCGAGATCAACCAGCATCTGCTGGACGAGTTTGGCGAAAGCCTGCTGATCCTCGGCGCGGGTTGACAGCGCATCGAGCGTCTTGCCCGCCTTGGCCTCGATATCCCCTCGCCAGAGGTCTGTCAGCCGCTGCGCCGAGGCCGGCGGCTTCAACCCGGTCAGGCGTTCGCGCACCAGCATCGCCAGCGCGTCTTCCATCGGCGCATTGGCGATCTCGCTGACCTCGGCCAGATTGGCCTTGAGGTAGCGCTCCTCCAGCATCGTATCGATGTTGCGGGCAACACCCATCATCCGGTTGGAGCCGATGGCGTCGCAGCGCGCCTGCTCGACCGCCTCGAACACCTTGCGGGCGTCCAGTCCTTCCGGCATCAGCCGACGGTGAAGTTTCTCGTTGTGGCAGGCGAGTTTGAGCGCATAGCTGTCCGCATGCCCGCGCAGGATGGAAATATCCTTCGCCGACGGCTTGCGCGGCGGCTCCGGCAGCCGGGCGCGGACGACCTCGCCGGCGTCGACAAGGCTCGGCCTGTCGGCGGCGAACTGCACCTCGATCTCTTCCTTGCCCGCCATGGCGCGCAAGGCACCGGCGACCGCCTTCTTGAACGGCTCGACCGGAGATTGCTCGGGCTGGCCCGGTTTGCGGTTGGTGAGGGTCATGCCGACAAGTGCTCCGCCAGATGAAGAAGATCGCGCGCGGCATGATCGACCGGGACGTCAGGCGCCGTCTCGCCCTTGCCGGGACCATGCTCGTCCGGCCGTGCGATATGCGCCGTTTTCAGCCCGCAGGCGGCGGCAGCCGCGAGGTCGGAGGAATGCGCAGCAACCATCATGCAGGCCTCCGGCGCAAGATCAAACGCCGCGCAGCCCGCAAGATAGACCTCGGGTTTGGGCTTGTAATCGCGGGCGATCTCCGAGCCGAGGATCGCATCCCAGTGAAAACCATTGTGGCGAGCCATGTCCGCCATCAGCGCTATATTGCCGTTCGACATCGGCGCGAGCAGGAACTGCTTGCGCAGCTGCTTCAGACCTTCGACCACATCCGGCCAGGCGTCCAACCGATGCCAGACGAGGTTGAGTGCTTCGCGCTCCGCTTCGCTCATGCTTTCAAGCCCGAAGCGCGGCAGGATACGGTCGAGGTTCTCGCGGTGGAGCACATCGAGCTTCACATACCCGCGCCCGCCAGCGCGGATGCGCTCCATCGCCGGCTGGTATTCGTTGCGCCAGGCATCCGCGAAGGCCTCGCCGTCAACGGAAAGGCCGAGCCGCCGGACCTCGCGCGCAATGCTGCCGCGCCAGTCCACCAGCGTGCCGAAGACATCGAAGAACAGGGCGCGGATGTCGCTCACGTAACCGCCTTCCAGAAATAGTAGAAATCGAAGCCTGCCGGATGATCCTTGATCCGGCCGAACTCGGTGAACCCCATCGCCTTGTAGAAATCCGGCGCCTGAAACGACCAGGTGGAGAGGTGCATATGCGTCGCCCCGAATTTACGGGCCTCGGCCTCCGCCATGTCGAGCAACCGCTTGCCTGTGCCGGTGCCGCGCTGGCTCTCGTCGATCCAGAGGAGGTCGATAAGGAGATAGTCCATCCGCAATTCGCCGATGAGACCGCCGATAACTGCACCGGCGTCATCCCGCACCGACAGCGCGAGGGGAAACCGGTCCCGCGGAACCGGCAAGAACCGGTCGTTGTAGCGGCTCAGTCCGGCGGAAACCGCCGCCTTGATCTCGTCATACCGATCCGTATCCAGCCGTATGTCGGGCATGGCCTCAGCTCAGCGCCACGTTGACCGCGCTCTCCTTCAGCTCCTGCCCGAACGAGCGCTGGAAGAACTCGGCGACCAGCTGGCGTTCGAGTTCATCGCACTTGTTGAGGAAGGTGAGGCGGAAGGCCATGCCGATATCACCGAAGATCTCGGCATTCTCGGCCCAGGTGATCACGGTGCGGGGCGACATCACGGTCGAGAGTTCGCCGTTGATGAAGGCATTGCGGGTGAGATCCGCCACGCGCACCATGCGGTTGACGATCTCGCGCCCTTCCTTGCCCTTGTAGTGCTTGGCCTTGGCGAGGACGATATCGACCTCCTTGTCATGCGCGAGGTAGTTCAGCACCGTCACGATGTTCCAGCGGTCCATCTGTGCCTGGTTGATCTGCTGCGTGCCGTGATAGAGGCCGGAGGTATCGCCGAGGCCGACCGTGTTGGCGGTGGAGAACAGGCGGAACGCCTTGTGCGGCTTGATGACGCGGCTCTGGTCGAGCAGCGTCAGCCGGCCGGCGGCTTCGAGCACGCGCTGGATGACGAACATCACATCCGGGCGGCCGGCGTCGTATTCGTCGAACACGAGCGCGACATTGTGCTGATAGGCCCAGGGCAGGATGCCGTCCTTGAACTCGGTGACCTGCTTGCCCTCTTTCAGCACGATCACATCCTTGCCGATGAGATCGATACGGCTGACGTGGCTGTCGAGGTTCACGCGCACACACGGCCAGTTGAGCCGCGCGGCGACCTGCTCGATATGCGTTGATTTGCCGGTGCCGTGAAAGCCGGTGACCATCACGCGGCGGTTATAGGCAAAGCCGGCAAGAATCGCGAGGGTCGTGTCCTTGTCAAAGAGGTAATCCGGGTCAAGGTCCGGCACGTGTTCCGTGCGAGCCTTGTAGGCGGGAACAACGAGATCGCTGTCGATCCCGAAGGCTTCCCGGACGGAAACGGTGGTATCCGGCTCGCCGTTGGTGTTTTCGGCGTGCGTATTTTCGGCTAGCGCGGTCACAGACATCAATCACCCGAAGGCCGCTCGGAGCGAGCCCGGCCCTTTCTTTTGCATGCGGAACAGGGCCTACGCGAGGCCCACGGATTTGAGATAATTATAGGCGTCGATGATCGCACGCAATTTATCTTCGCGCGAGCGGTCACCCTCGTTGAGATCAGGATGGAGGCGTTTTGCAAGCTCCTTGAAACGTCGGCGAATGGTCACCTTGTCGGCGCTCTCGTCAAGCCCCAGCGATTCGAGCGCCTTGAGCGCGGCCTTGCCGACGCTCTTGCGCTGCCCGGCCGCCTCGCGGGCGCGCCGCAACCGGTCGAGCTTGGCCCGCAGCAGCGACGCCGCATCGATTTTCGAGTCCGGCGCGACCGTGCCGTTGACACCGACTGTCCAGGTGGGCCGGTGTCCGGTCAGCGAATCCTTGTGGTAGTCCTGCACGGCGCTGTCGGTCATGCCGGCGAAGTAATTGTAGGTCTGGTTGTATTGTTTCACGTGCTCAAGGCAGAACCGGAAGAACTGACCCTCGTGATCCCTGCCTTTCGGTGCGCGGAATTCGCCCTTGCGGGTGCAGCCGGCGTGTTGACAGCGCGGCTCCTGATCCGGGCGCACCTCTTCCGCCGCCGGCTTGGACCGGATCTTGTCAAAGAGGGGAGAATTGAGATTCATCATGGTCCGAGTTTAGGTTCGGCGGCTACCGGAGGGCAAGCACGGGATATCACCCTTGATATCGCACTTGCAAAAAAACCCGGCAAGTGTAGCCGGGAGACATGTGCACCCGGAAGACACGTGTAGCTGAGCAAGCATGAACGGATCGGATACCAGAACCATGACGACAAGCCTCGGAACAACAAGTCCCGGAACAACCGCCGACCGCATCCGCGAAACCCTGCTCACGCTCGCCCCCGCCACCCTCGATGTGATCGACGACAGCGAAAAGCATCGCGGTCACGGCGGCTGGCGCGAAGGTGGAGGCACGCACTTCCAGGTTCGCATCCGCGCGGCGGCTTTCAACGGGCTGAGCCGGGTCGAATGCCATCGGCGCATCAATGCCCTGCTCGCTGCGGAATTCGCACGCAGGTTGCATGCACTGGCCATCGATGCCCGCGGCGTGGAGGCCTGAGGCGGCGTCGCAAAGGCCAAAATCGGAGACGGGACTGGACTTTTATCCCCTGCCATGGTGAAACCCGGCGAGGGCGAGCCGCCCTGAAGGTCCCATGTCTTAACCCATGTTAGCGGTCGAACTTTTCGTCGTTCTCGGTCTTACGCTGCTGAACGGCTTTTTCTCGATGTCGGAGATGGCGGTCGTTTCGGCGCGCCGGGCCCGGCTTGAGGCAATGGCAGAGGCCGGGCATCCCGGCGCGGCCCGCGCGGCTGAGCTTTCGAAAGATCCTTCGCGGTTCCTGTCGTCGGTCCAGTTCGGCATCACGTTGATCGGCATTGCCTCCGGCGCGTTCGGCACGGCGACGCTCGGCCAGAAACTCGCGGATTTCCTCGGCACCTTCCCGTTGCTTGGCGTTTATGCCGAGCCGCTCGCCTATGCGATCGTCGTCATTCTCATCACCTTCCTGTCGCTGGTGCTGGGCGAACTCGTGCCCAAACGCATCGCGCTTGCCTATCCAGAGGCAGTAGCATCACGGGTCGCCAAGCCGCTGGCCATCATTGGCGCGGTCGGGCGCCCGATCGTCAATCTTCTGGGGTTTTCGAGCGCGCTGATCCTCACACTGCTGCGGGTGCCGCAAACCCGCGATCACACCGTGACCGAGGAGGAAGTGCACACGATCCTGGAAGAGGGCACGGAATCTGGCATCATCGCCCCGGCCGAACGCGCGATGGTGCGCGAAATCATCGGCCTCGCCGATCGTCCGGTGTCCGATATCATGACCCGGCGCACCGAGGTCTACTGGGTTGATGTCGCCGATGACCCGAAGGTCTTGCGGGCCGAGCTCCGGCAATGCCCGTTCAGCCGGGTGGTGGTTGCCAAGGGCGGGTCGATCGACGAGCCGCTCGGCTATGTCCACAAGAAGGACCTGCTGGACCTTCTGCTGGAGGGTAAACCGCTCGACATCGAAAAGAACGTGCGGGAGCCGATCTTCGTGCCGGAGGTTTCATCCGTGCTCGATGTGCTCGAACTCTTCCGTGAAAAGCGCAATCACTTTGCCTTCGTGCTCGATGAATTCGGCACCTTCGAAGGTGTGTTGACCCTGACGGACATGCTCGAAGCCATCACCGGGGACATCCCGGAAGAGCACGAGGTTGCCAGTCGCTCGGTGATCGAGCGTGCCGACGGCACGTTCCTGGTCGATGGTCGTACCGAAATCGATGAACTCGAGGAAAAGCTTGGCATCGAAGTGCCCTCCGATGCGCGCTTCCGCACCGTCGCCGGCTTCGCGCTGGAAGCCTTCGGGCGCATCCCCGCCGATGGCGAGATCGCCGATCTCGACGGCTGGACCGTCGAAGTCATGGATATGGACGGACGGCGCATCGACAAGTTGCTGTTCCGCCGCAAGGACTGAACAAGGCAGGATCCGGATCGAATGCCCTTGTGTCAGCGCGGGCGCGACGGCGCGAAGGCGTAGATCGCGACGGAAACCAGCAGCAGCACCGCGAAAGCCAGATGCAGGTTGGCATAGGTTTCCGCCGCAGGAAGACCGGCCTTCTTCATCCCTTCGACGGCATGACCGGAGAAAATCTGCACGACACCGGTACCCCCGATCGAAACGAAGTTGATGAAGGTGATGCCGCGTCCGATGACATGGCCGGGCATGAAAAGCCGCCCATGCGCGATCAGCACGGCGTAAGTCACGCCGAACAGTCCGGCGATGCAGATCAGCACAAGCGAGCCCGCCAGCGGCAGCCCAGGCCAGAGCCCCAGCGCCAGAAACGCAAGACCACACATCAGGTTGCCAGTGAGCACGACCCACTTCGTGTTGTTGATCCAGCCTGCGATCGGCCCGGCCAGGATCGCGGAGCCAGTCATCGCCAGGGCAAGCGCGAGCACGGCATTGCCGCGCGCGATAAGATCAAGCCCATAGACCTCGCCGAAAAACGGCCCGATCCAGAGCGAGCGCTCGGTAAAAACCGGGCCGGAAATCGCAAAGCTCATCACCAGGATCGGCCAGAACGCCGGCAAGCGCAGGAGATCGAGAATATCGCCGAAGAGTGACCCTCCGGCAGGCGCTGCCTCGCTTGGCGGATCACGGAAAATCGCGAAATTGAGCAGCGCCACCAGCGCTGTCACTGCTGCAACGATGCGAATCGCGCTCCGCCAGCCGACAGCATCGACCAGCAGCGCCAGCGGTGTCGCCGCGACGAGACTGCCGATCAGCCCGCAGGCGAGAAACACGCTGCCAAGCGAGGCAAAGCGCGCCGGCTCCTCGGTTTTGGCGAAAAAATAGAGCGTGCCCATCAGCAGCGGCGCGCACCCCACTCCCACCAGCGCCATGCCGGTAACGGCCACGGGATGCGAGCTGGCAGAGGCAAAAAGCAGGGCTCCAACGACCGCCGAGAGCATCATTCCGCCGATCGTCCGGCGCGGACCGAGCCTGTCAAGCGCCACACCGACCGGAAACTGTGACAGCGAGAACGCAAAGAACCAGGCCGAACCCAATTCGCCGAACTCCTTCGGCCCGATCGCGAGATCGCGCATCAGGTCATCGGCGATGACGGTCAAAAACGAGCGATAGAACTGGCTCAGCAGATAACCGCAGGCAGCGACAAAAAAGATTGCACGCCGCCTGCCGATCGAAAAGGTCGAAGGCATGCTAACGTGCCTTCCGGTGATCTGAAGCCATCACGCCTCGCATACACTTCTTTTCTTGGTCGCATTTTCTTCACGCAAACCGGTTTCCACTTTGCTTGAAAATGCTTGCATTCAGCGAATGCGTTCGAGGATCGAGACGTAGTTCGCCACCGCGGCGCCACCCATGTTGAAGATGCCGCCGAGCTTGGCGCCTTCGATCTGCATGCCTTCCGGCGCCTCGCCACAGAGCTGCATCGCGCTCAGCGCGTGCATGGAGACGCCGGTCGCGCCGATCGGATGCCCCTTGGCCTTCAGCCCGCCGGACGGATTGACCGGCAGCTTGCCGGTCTTCTCGGTCCAGCCCTCGAGGATCGCGCGCGCGCCCTGCCCCGGTGCCGTCAGGCCCATGGCCTCGTATTCGATGAGCTCGGCGATCGTGAAGCAATCGTGCGTCTCGACAAAGGAGAGATCGTCGAGCGTGAGCTTTGCCTGCTCCAGCGCCTGCTTCCAGCCGCGGGCGCAGCCCTCGAAGGCGAGGATGTCGCGCTTCGACATCGGCAGGAAATCCTGCACATGCGCGAGCGAGCGCAGGAGAACCGCGCGTTCCGCGCTCATCGCGGTATCGATATCCGCGATCACCAGCGCTGCCGCGCCATCCGAGACGAGGGAGCAATCCGTGCGCTTGAGCGGGCCGGCGACGAAGGGGTTCTTGTCGCTCTCCGTGCGGCAGAACTCGAAGCCGAGGTCCTTGCGCATCTGCGCATAGGGGTTCGAGACACCGTTCTTGTGGTTCTTGGCAGCGATCTGCGCCAGCGCGTCCGATTGATCGCCGTAGCGCTGGAAATACCCGCCGGCGATCTTGCCAAAAACTCCGGCAAACCCGCCGGGCGTGCCGCCATCCTCCGGCAAGTAGGAGGCCTTGAGCAGGTTCGCGCCGATTTCCGCACTCGGCGTGCGCGTCATCTGTTCGACACCGACAACCAGCACGACTTTGGCCGCTTTGGCGGCGATGGATTTGGCAGCCTGATGCACCGCCGCAGAGCCGGTAGCGCAGGCATTCTCGACCCGCGTCGTCGGCTTGAAGCGCAAGGCCGGGTCCGCCTGAAGCACCAGCGAAGCCGTGAAATCCTGCAGCGAGAACCCGGCATTGTAATGCCCGAGGTAGATTTCATCGACCTCCTCGGCAGAAATCTTCGCATGAGCCAGCGCATCGCGCGCGACCAGCGTGATCAACTCCTCGAGGCTTTCCTCTTTCTTGCCGAAACTCGTATGCGCCCAGCCGATGATCGAAGCACTCATCGTTCACTCCTCAAGAGGTCAAACAGGTGGTCAAAGTATCGGCAGATAGTTCAATTTTTAACATTGAAGCGCAATCGCAAAAAGCGAGGCCCCATCTTGCGCAAAGTGAAATGGCATCATCTGGCATGAGCTGATCGCATGCGTGCCCGACGTCCCTAGGGTCCAGACTCATAACCAGTAACTGACGGTTGCCGCGATGCAGACTGCGGCGAGGAAGTTGACGGCGTTCCGGTCATAGCGGGTGGCGACGCGC
>WSYC01000017.1 GCA_009773635.1 Beijerinckiaceae bacterium
CGGTCACGCGGGTTTCCGGCAGGGCAGCGATGGCCTCCACGGCCGCGCGGAGATTGCCGACCTTGTCACCGATGTTGCTGCCAACCGCGAGATAGGCTGTCACGGGGGCGCGCACGCGCGGTCTCATCGTCCTGGCCGGCGCCGGGTTATGGTGACGAAAATCGATTCGAGAATCGCGGCCACCGCCGCATTCGGCTTTTCCACGGTGACAGCGATCTCGTCGATACGCGGGAAATTCCGCAACAGCTCGCCCGCGATGGCCTCGGCCAGCGCTTCGATGATGTTGTAACGGTTGCCGACGGCGATTTCCTGCACCTGTGCCGTAATCTCGGCGTAAGACACCGATTTTTCGAGGTCATCGGCGCGGCCCGCATCCGCAAGATCGAGCCAGGCATCGATCGAGATGTAGAACCGCTGCCCGAGGCGGCCCTCTTCCTCGAAGACGCCGTGATAGGCGAAAACGCCAATCCGCTGGATCGAGATCCGGTCGCGGTTGCGCGGGGCATGCTGGTCCATGTTCAACTCCTGATGCCGCTCGCACGCGGTGCGAGGGCAGCGATGACGCGGGCGGCATCCCGATGCGCGGCGACATCGTGAACCCGGATGATGTCGGCCCCGAGCATCAGACCGAAGCAATCGGCGGCGAGCGTGCCGGCGAGGCGCTCGCCCACCGGCTTGCCGGTGATGAGGCCGAGGAAGGATTTGCGGGAAACGCCCAGCAGCGTCGCACAACCGAAGGCAGCAAGCCGGGGCAGGGCACGGATGGCGGCGAGGTTCTGGTCCAGCGTCTTGCCAAAACCGATGCCGGGGTCGAGCGCGATGCGATCCATGGCAATGCCCGCTTTAACCGCGAGGCCGAGCGACTGCTCGAAATAGCGCAGCATATCGTCGAGGATATCGAGATCTGGTGTGATTTCGGAGCGGTTATGCATCATCACGAGGCCCGCGCCGGCGTCGGCGACAACCGAGGCCATCCCGGGATCTTGCCGGAGCGCCCAGACATCGTTGACGATGCGTGCGCCACGCCCGAGCGCGGCTTTGGCGGTGGCCGCCTTGTAGGTGTCGATCGAGATGACGCAGTTTGGCCGCGCCTGCGTGACCGCCTCGATGACCGGCAGGACACGGCGCATCTCCTCGTCGGCATCGACCATCGCCGCGCCGGGGCGGGTCGATTCGCCGCCGATATCGAGGATATCAGCACCCTCACGGTCGAGTTCACCGGCATGGCGGATTGCAGCAGCGTGGTCCATGAACTGCCCGCCGTCGGAGAAGGAATCCGGGGTCACGTTGACGATGCCCATGATCAGCGCACGGTTTTCCGGTGCCTGTGGCCAGGGGGCAGCCAGGGGAAAGCGCGGCGCGGATGTGAGAGAGGCAGAGGACATGAAGCGGGCGATCTCGGTGAACAACCGGCGAGCGCCGGAAAGACCTGCGCTCCATAGCGCCTCGCCTCGTGCGAGACAACGACGACAGGTCGCAAATCCGCGCGAGATGCAGCGCGTTGGTAACGAAATCTGGACCAGTTTCGATGAAAGTGCTGTTCTAGAGATCAGCGAAAGGGTGACGCCATGGCACAGGATGCGCAGACGGCAGCGAACGCCGCGCGGCGACCACGCGGGGCAAGCGCGTCCGTGCGCCAGCTCGTGACGTGGATGAAGCGTGATGCCCTGCCGTTCTGGGCCACGAAGGGCTGGGACGCGCGCCGTGGCGGCTTCCACGAGCGGTTCTTCTTCGATGGCATGGCGGACGATCTTGTCCTCCGTCGCACGCGGGTACAGTGGCGGCAGATCTATGTTCTCGCCCATGCAAGTGAACTCGGCTGGCATGACGGGCTGCGCCTCGCCTTCCGCGGCCTCGAAAACATGCTCGAGAAAGCCTGGGCGCCCGATGGCGCGCCGGGCTTCGTGCATATCCTCCAGCCGGATGGTTCGGTGGCCGAAGGCAAGCGCGATGCCTACGACCATGCGTTCGCGCTTCTCGCGCTCTCGTGGCTGGCCCGCGCGACCGGGGATGCGCAGGTGCGCGCGCTGCTCGATCTCGTGCTCGATTTCTGCGAGAGCAAACTCACCGATGAGGCCGGCTATCTCCGGGAGGCGATCCCGGAAGAATTTCCGCGCCGCCAGAACCCGCATATGCACATGCTGGAAGCGATGATGGCTGCGGTCGAGACCGTGAGCCACCCGGAAGCGGCGATGCGCGCCACGCGCTACCGCAAGATGCTGGAAAAGACATTTCTGGATCGTTCAACCGGCTTGCTGCTGGAATTCTTCGATCAGGACTGGAAGCCGATCGTCGAGGATGAAGCCTCGATCGTCGAGCCCGGCCACATGGCCGAATGGGTCTGGCTCATCCGCAAGTACGAGCGGCTTTTTGGCCAGAAGGCCTCGCCGATCGGCACCCATCTGCTGGGCGCCGCGTTGCGCGCCGCCGAGCCGGACTACGGGTTTCTGATCGACGAGATTGATTCGCTCCAGCAGGTGCGCAAGGCCTCGCGCCGCCTGTGGCCGCAAACGGAACTGATCAAGGCCTGGCTCGCGCAGGCGGAAATCGGCGTCGAACGCGCCGACGAGGCAGCTGAAAAGCTGATCGACAACCTGATGGCGACCTATCTCTCCGGCCCCTTCGCCGGCGGCTATTACGACAGCTACAACGGCACGGGGGAGATTTCGATCGATACCGTCCCGGCGAGCACGCTCTACCACATCTTTGTGGCCGCTGCGGAGGCAGACAGGCTCTTGGGGAAGTAAACCGGCTCTGCTCCACAGCGCTGAACTCCGACCGCATGATCGGCGGAAAGGTCGCAGGTTCAGCGATGTCGGAAAACTTCTCGCATGGTCGGAGTGGCAGGATTTGAACCTGCGACCCCCTCGTTCCGAACGAGGTACGCTAACCAGGCTGCGCTACACTCCGTGAGACCAGCGAGAGGCGGTTCTATAGAACCCCGACCGCGATGCTGCAAGGGTTCGATTGAAGAAAAACGCACCCGTTGCGCTAAATTGTTTATGGCGGTGCCAGCCCGGTCGAATTGGGATCAAAAACCGGAAATCGGCGGTTGAAGCGAGTTCACGGAATCGATAAACGAACAGACCTCCCGCGCTCCGGGAGCATTGGGGTATCGCCAAGTGGTAAGGCAGAGGATTTTGATTCCTCCATTCCCAGGTTCGAATCCTGGTACCCCAGCCAATCCTTCCGCTTGAACGGGTAAGGCTTTCTAGGCCGCTTGGGCGCTGGAGGGGATGCTCCGCATCGGTCTCGCCCGGCCGAAATAGAAACCTTGCACCTCGTCGCACCCGAGATCGGCCAGTTCGAGCAACTGGGTCCGGCTCTCCACCCCTTCGGCGACGGTCTGCATGCCGAGCGCATGGGCAAGCGCAATGATCGCGCCGACGATCGGGCGGGCATTCTCTTCCTGACCGAGGCGCTGGACGAAGGAGCGGTCGATCTTGATGCAGTTGATCGGGTAGTGCTGCAGATACGAGAGGCAGGAATAGCCGGTGCCGAAATCATCCATCGCGATCTGAACACCAAGCGCGCGGATCGAGGCGAGCAGCGCCAGCGTCTTCTGATCGTTTTCCATCATGATGCTCTCGGTAATCTCGACCTCGAGGCGTGAGGGGTCGAGCCCGGAGGCGTCCAGAGCATCCTTGAGCACATCGAGCAGGCCGTCATGCTGCAATTGCGCGGGGGAGAGGTTGACCGCAACCTTGACCGGCAGCGGCATGTCCCTGATTTCACGGCAGGCCTGGCGAATGACCCATGAGCCTATCGGCAGGATGAGACCGGTTGCTTCAGCCAGGGGAATGAATTCCGCCGGCGAAATCATGCCCCTCTCGCGATGGTTCCAGCGAAGCAGGGCTTCGAATTTCGTAATGCGGCCGGTCGTGAGCGAGCCGATCGGCTGATAGTGGATTTCGAAGTCACCACGATCCAGCGCATCGCGCAGATCCGCTTCCAGATGGCGGCGCTTGAGCGATTCAGCCATGAGATCCGGTGTGAAGACCCGCGCCGTTCCGCGTCCGTCGGTCTTGGCGGCATAGAGCGCGAGATCCGCCGCGATCAGAAGATCTGTCGTATTGCTGGCATCCCGGTCTATCCGTGCGACGCCGATGCTGGCGCCGATGCTCATGACTTGCCCGTTGATATCGAAGGGTTGCGCCATGGAAGCACAGATCTGCAGAGCCAGCGAAAGTTCATCGTCATGGCCGCACGTGCTCGCCAGCAGCACCGCGAATTCATCGCCACCAAGGCGCGCCAGCATGTCGCCATCCCGGCAAATCGCGCGCAACCGCCCGGAAACCGCCATCAGGACCTGATCGCCGATCGTATGGCCATAGGTGTCATTGATCGGCTTGAACCGGTCGAGATCGATCAGCATGAGCGTCGAATATTGGGGTGATCGTGCCTGTCCGAAGGAGCGCTCGATCGCATCGTGGAGGCGCGCGCGATTTTGCAGGCCGGTCAGAATATCGTGCTCGGCGAGATAATAGGCCTGCTGATCGGCAAGGTGCTTGGCGCGCGATTGCCTCTCGATCAGCATCATGAAGCCGAAGAGCATCGCGCAAGCACCCACCGCACCCAGAGTGATTGCGGCAATGATGTAATGGCTGCGCTCCTCGGCGTTGAGAAGGACGGGTTCAATCGCACGGGAAACCTGGAAAACGGCGCGCACATCGCCGATCTTCCAGTCCCTGCGGGTGGATTGGGGGTGCGCGTTGTGGCAATCGACGCAGGTTTGCGACGTCATGCGATCGGAAACGGCGGTGAGAAGGATCCGTTTGCCGTCCTTGACCTCCTCCCGGAAAACGATCTTGTCCGGGTTCACCTGGAATTCATTCCACGCCTGCTGTTCGAAGTCGGTCAGAAGGCGCTCCTCACGATGCGGCCAAGGGTAAGGACTGACGAGCGAGAGGGTCGTCTCATCATGCGCCATCAGCTCGGAAAGTTCCTTCACGAGTGTGGCCGGCAGTGGAATCTCGTTCGGCTTGTTGTGATAGTCCATGCTGGGCTTGATGACGCCGCCGGCAGTCAGGCGTGAAAGGATGTTCTGCATATAGTAGCCGCGCACCATCTTGATCTGGCTCAGGAGATCGAGATTGCTCTGCAGCGCGGTTTCCAGGGCGGAGGCCCGCATCGCATGCGGCAGATAGAGGCTGAACCCGGCCAGCCCCGTGACAACGATGAGCACAACCACCAGCACGGCAATTCGTACCGGGTTGAATGTCAGCCGTGGACGCGCATCAGACAAAGGGACTGTCCTGAAGAGGGTTCGTTAAAAAAGAGCGTGCCGTTTTATCTGCGCAGAAATCAATGATCAGGCAGCCTCGGACAAAATTGTTGAATAGTTGTGAATTTGAGTGAATTCGGGGTGTCTGGCGGCCAAAGGCCTTGTTTCCTCGCTCTCAAGTCGACCGGCCCCCCCGATCTTGTCGCGGGCGGCGGGTGTGGTTCCGGCTTGCCGGGCTCATGGAACCAGGGCGGGGTTCGCCATATCCGGGATCGATATGCACCTGAAAGCGGCGCGCAATTGTTACGCGCCGGGCAAGATCCCCTCTGCCGGCGGTGCATTCGCCGTCAGCGTTTGCGGGGGGCAATCAGGGCTTCAAGGTCACTGCGGACGATCGCGATGTGCCGTTTCAGGAGATCGCACGCCGCCGGAGCGTTGCGCGCACGGCAAAGCTCGATCAGCTCGTTGTGTTCCCGCTCGGCGCGCTCCCAGGCGGATTTTGTCACAAGCTGGAGCCGCGTGTAGCGCTCGCTCGTCTGCAGCAGTGCGGCGACAATCGCCATGGTCCGGGGCAGGGGGGCCCGGCGATACATCAGCAGATGGAGCTGGGCATTCAGCATGCCCCATTGCGGGCGATCGTGGCGCGCGATCGCGTCAGAAAAGGTCTTCTGAAGCGCATCGAGCGCGGCAAGATCGTCCTCCGTAAGGGCGGGAATTGATTGTGCGAGCAAGCGCACCTCCAGCAGGGTGCGCAGATCAAAGACATCGCGCACCTCATCCGGGGACAGGCCCGTCACCACCGCTCCCTTGTGCGGAACCATCTGGACGAGCCCTTCGCCCTCCAGCTGGAACAGGGCCTCGCGAACCGGAATGCGACTGACGCCATAGGCTTTCGCCAGGGCATCCTGCCGCAATTGCACGCCGGCACCGTGCACGCCGCCGAGAATTTCCTGCCGCAACCTGTCCGCGATCGCGGCAGAGAGCGTGCGGTTCTTCAGCGCGGTATCCATGCGAAGCGGCTCTTCCTGCGGGTCTGGAACGCCCGGGAGGGTTATACAGCCTGCAATTCCGAATGAAAAGAATGGGGGTTGTCGCTCGCCGCGGCACCCCCTGCTCGTCAATGTGGCCTAGCGGCAGCGCTCGATCTCGGCGATGGCGCGGATCACGCAATCGGCCGTGAAAGGCGCCGCGGAGGGTGCCACGATCATGACGAGAACGGGGATGTCGCCCGGTTTCTCCTTGAGGTCGGTATTGACGATCATCCGGAATTCGGTCGGTGTTCCCGGCCTGTCCCTGACGAGGAACACCCGATCGGAAACGCGGATCTCCTTCGCCGCCAAGGGCAAGGCGAGGGCCAGCAGCGCCCCAGGGAGCGAAGCCATCCTGAGCTTTTTCACGTATCGCATCCCGAGTGGTGCTGCGCATGCTCTAAAACGGATATGTGCGTCAAAACAGGCATGGCCGGTTCCCCGGCCCGGTGCAGGGGGCGCGCCCGGACTTCATCGTCCGGTCAGGATAGGCATTGTCAGGAAAAGCACAATCGGGCGCGAGGCGCTCCAGTGCATCGCATTGTGCAGGAGGCACAACTGCGGTATCCGGCATCAGACCGTCTCCGTTCATGAGTTTTGCCCTAGGTTCGATCGATCTGGCCCCCGCGCATGCCCCAAAAACCGGCTGACACTCAGGAGGATTTTCCGTTCAGGAAACTTCTGCGCCGTCATGCCGACGGGCCGGCGGTGAAGCTTCAGCAGACGGTTCTTCTCACCCTGATCGGGTTTTCGGCCACGCTGGGGCTCGCGCTGGCGGCTTACTCCCTGCGCGATGTCAACTGGCGGGTCTGGACCGGGCGGCAGGCGCCCGAGGTGATTGCGGCTCCACCGGAGCCGGCACGTCATTCTGGCGACGCCGTGCCGTCGCTGCCCTCATCCGTGCTCTCGCCGCAGGCGTTGGGGCGCATTTCGGGCCTGAGCAAGCCGGTGCTGGTCGAACCACCGTTTGACTACATCGATGCCAGCAGCTTCCGCAGCAGCGCAACGATCGTTCTTCTCGCGGGGATTGATGCGCCCAAACGCAGCGCCGTCTGTCAGGCGGCAGACAAGACGCTCTGGCCCTGCGGCATCATGGCGCGCGTGGCGCTGTTCAACGTCATCCGTCACAAGCCGGTGCTGTGCGAACCCGATCCGGTGAGCGATCCGGCGGCGCAGCCGGCGAACACGATTTTCGGCAGCTGCACGCTGGAGAACCGCAATATCGCGGTGGAGCTGGTGCGCAGTGGCTTTGCCCGTGCGGCGGGATTGCCGAGCCGTGACATGCAGGAAGCAGAGGAGGAGGCCCGCGCGGCAACGCGCGGCCTCTGGAATGGCAACTGGCAGATTGTCCAGCTTCAGTAACGGTGGGGCAGGAAGCCCGTCAGGGCTCAAGCCTGATGATGTCATCCGGCCCGAGATAATCGCCGCATTGCACTTCGACGATCTCGACATTGGCCGTGCCGATATTTTCAAGCCGGTGGACGGTGCCGGCGGGAATATAGGTCGACTGGCTGGGGCCGAGCGTGCTCACGCTTTCGCCGTTCGTCACGCGGGCTTCGCCGGTGACCACGACCCAATGCTCCGAGCGCCGCGCGTGTTTTTGCAAGGAAAGCCGCCCGCCGGGGTAGATCACGATGCGGTTGACGAGAAAACCGGGCGCGCGTTCCAGTTCCTGATGCCATCCCCAGGGGCGGTGGACGCGGGCATGCGTGGTGGCCTCGCCGCGGCCCTGTTTCTTCAGGGCTTCGACGATGCCCTTGACCTCGCCGGTGCGGGCCTTGTCCGCCACCAGAACCGCGTCATGGGTCGCGACAACCACGATATCCCGGACGCCGAGCAGTGCGACATGCTGGTTTTCGCTGGCGGCATAGCTTGCGTGTGTATCGAAGAAGGCGACGTCACCATGCGCCGCATTGTCGTTCGCATCGCGCGGACTGATGGCCCAGAGGGCATCCCAGCCGCCGATATCGGACCAGCCGAAATCCCCGGCAATGACGGCGGCATTCGTCGTCTTTTCCATCACGGCATAATCGAAAGAGATTTTCTTTGCCGCGAGAAATGCCGTTTCGTCGAGAACCGGCACACCGAGGTCACTGGACGCGCTCCGGAGCGCAGTGCGGATGGCCTCGACGCTTCCCGCATCACCTGCTGCGTATTCGCCGATCACGACATCCGGGCGGAACAGGAAGTTCCCGGAATTCCACAGATATCCCTTGGCGATGTAGCTGACGGCGGTTTCAAGGTCGGGTTTCTCGACGAAGCGGGCGACCTTGTTGGCCTTGCCCTCAAGCGGTGCGCCGGGCGCGATATAGCCGTAGCCGGTGGCGGGGCTCGTCGGCACGATCCCGAAGGTGACGATGGCGCCGCTCTGCGCGGCCGCCCGCCCGTCCGCGACGGCCTGCCGGAAACCGGCGGGATCGAGCACCATGTGGTCTGCCGCAAGGATCAGCACCAGCGCATCCGGGCTTGCCTCGGCCACGAACAGGCTCGACGCGATGATCGCCGGGCCGGAATCGCGGGCAATCGGCTCCAGCAGGATATCGCAGGGAATGCCGACCTCGTTCATCTGCCGTTCGACCAGAAAGCGATGCGCCTTGTTGGTGATGACGACCGGCTTGCCGAAAATCACCGGGTCCTGAACCCGGAGCAGCGTTTCCTGAAAGGTTGAGCGTTCGCCGATGATCGGGCAAACTGCTTCGGAAAGGTCTCGCGGGACGCAGGCCAGAGCCGGGTGCCGGATCCACCGCACATGATGACAGGCCGGACGATGGCGGATGGCTGGGGCATGGAGAGAAAAAACCTTGTATCGCAAAGATCGGGTGTGGTTGCCGCTAGCGCAAATCTACCCGGATTGCCAGTCTATGTGCTTGCGGCCCGCATGCCTCGGCATAGTGCGTGACGCGTTGCATCGCCTCATGATGCCGCTTCCGTCATCGGCAGGCCAAGAAGCGCCTCTGCCGTCGGCAGACCGAGTGCATCATGGAGCCAGCTGACAAAAACGCGCAACGCGGCGCGCTGCCGGCCCGTTGTCGGGAAGACCAGGAAATGCGCGACATAATCCTGATCGCGGGTCTGACCACCGAGCGGGCGGACAAGGCGACCGCTCAGAAGCTCGCGTTCGGCAAGGCGGGTTGATTCCAATGCAACTCCCAGCCCTTCAACCGCGGCGGTGATGGCCAGAAAACTCCGATCAAATCGCGCCGCGCGTGGCGGGTTTGCGGCGATGTTGTTGGCGGCAAACCAATCCGACCAACGCACTTTCTTGAAATCACTGTCAATCAGCACCTTGTCGAGCAGATCGTCGATCCCTTTGATGGACGCGGCCAGTTGCGGTGAGCACAGCGGGGCAACCGTTTCCATGCCAAGCGGTACGACAACCACGCCGCCCTGATCGGGCTGGCCATAGACAATATCGGCATCAAACTCATCATTCGGAAAACGGATCGGCTCGGCACTGGCTGAAAGGCGCACGGTGATATCCGGGTTCTGCTCCATGAAAGCGCCGAGGCGCGGTGTCAGCCATTGTGCGGCAAAGCTTGGCGCAGAATGGAGTTTGAGAAGCTGCGGCCCTCTGGAGGTCACCAGTTCCATACCGCGGGTGATTTCCTCAAACCCCCGGCTGACAAAACGCAACAGTGCCTCTCCCTCCGAACTCAGCCGGACGCCACGTCCGGAGCGGACGAAAAGACTGACGCCGAGCGTCTCCTCCAGTTTGCGCACCGCATGGCTGATGGCGCTGATCGACAGGTGCAGCTCTTCCGCCGCGGCACGGAAGGAGCGATTTCGGCCGGCAGCCTCGAAGGCGCGCAAGCTCTGGAGCGAGGCGTGATGCATTCCTATAGTTGATCTGAATTCAAGAGTCCTTGCAAGTTTTGCGGTTGATTCCATCGGGTGCGCGTCACACTCTGGCAGAAAAGAGAGCAGGGGGGTGATTGCCACCTCTGGAGGAACGCCATCGTGAATCATCCATCGTCGGCCTCGCCTGCGCGCGGCGCCAATGTCAGCCTGCAGGAGCGCGCCTACCGCATCCGCCGCAACGCGCTGCGCATGGGTGAGGTGCAGGGGCAGGGCTATATCGCACAAGCGCTCGGCGTCGCCGATGTGCTGGCCGTTTCGTATTTTCATGCGTTGAAATACCGCCCCAACGAGCCGGAATGGGAGGGGCGGGACCGCTTCCTGCTCTCGATCGGCCACTACGCGATCGCGCTCTATTCGGCGATGATCGAGGCTGGCATCCTGCCGGAGAACGAGCTTGAAACCTATGGCGGCGATGACAGCCGCCTGCCGATGTCGGGCATGGCCGCCTATACGCCAGGCATGGAAATCACCGGTGGTTCGCTCGGGCAGGGGCTCGGCGTCGCGGTCGGGTTCTGCCTCGGGCTGAAGCGCAAGAGCAACCCGGCGTTTGTCTACAATCTCCTGTCCGATGGCGAGCTTGACGAGGGCTCAACCTGGGAGGCGGCAATGAGCGCCTCCTCGCACAAGCTCGACAACCTCATCGGGATCGTTGACGTCAATCTGATGCAGGCGGACGGGCCTTCGACCTCGATCTCCAATTTCGAACCGCTCGGGCCGAAGTTCGAGGCCTTCGGCTGGCATGTGAGCCGGGTGGATGGCAACGATATCCCGGCGCTGATCGCGGCGTTCGATGCCGCGCGGGCGCTTCAGGCGCCCAAACCGCGCATCATCATCTGCGATACGAAGATGGCGAAAGGCGTGCCGTTTCTCGAAGCGCGCGAGCGCAATCACTTCCTGCGTGTGGAAGCTGACGAATGGGCCAAAGCCCTCGATGTTCTCGACAAGGCCCGCGCGACGGCCATCATCCGGGGTGAGCCGTAATGACAAAACTGTCGAAATATACGCCCCGCCAGGTGAAGCTCGGCCCGAACGGCGAACCACTGAAGACATCCGCGATGATCGCCTCGATTGCCGGGCCCGACCAGCGGACCGCCCCCGCGCCCTTCGGTCATGCGCTGGTGAAACTTGCGGAAACCCGGCCCGATATCGTCGGGATGACGGCGGATCTTTCGAAATACACTGATCTTTTCGTGTTTTCGAAAGCCTACCCGGATCGCTTCTACCAGATGGGTATGGCGGAGGCTGTGCTGATGAGCGCCGCCGCCGGCATGGCGCGCGAGGGTTTCACGGTGTTCGCGACCACCTACGCGGTGTTCGCCTCGCGCAGAGCCTATGACTTCATCTGCATGGCGATTGCGGAGGAGAACCTCAACGTCAAAATCGTCTGCGCCCTGCCGGGCCTGACCACCGGCTATGGCCCGAGCCATCAGGCGACAGAGGATATCGCGATCTTTCGCGGGCTGCCGAACATGACAATCATCGACCCCTGCGATGCGCACGAGATCAGCCAGGCGACGGCGGCGATCGTGGAGCACAAGGGGTCGGTCTACATGCGGCTCCTCAGGGGCAACGTGCCGCTGGTGCTCGATGAATACGGCTACACATTCGAGTTGGGGAAAGCCAAGGTCATCCGCGATGGGCGCGATGTTCTCGTGATTTCCACCGGGTTGATGACCATGCGGGCGCTGGAAGCCGCCAAGGTGCTCCGGGCTGACAACGTCGATGTCGCCGTGCTGCACGTGCCCACCATCAAGCCGCTCGATACCGCGACGATCCTTGCCGAGGCTAGCAAGGGCGGGCGGCTCGTTGTAGTGGCTGAGAACCATTCGGTTGTCGGCGGGCTCGGCGAGGCGGTTGCCGGCACCCTCATGCGCGCGGGTGTGACGCCGACCTTCCGCCAGATCGGCCTGCCGGACGAGTTTCTCGATGCTGGCGCATTGCCAACGCTGCATGACCGCTACGGCCTATCGACCGAGGCCGTGTGCCGGCAGATCAAGGGCTGGCTGTAGTTCCCAGATCGATTCTCCGGGACTTATCCCCGCCGCCTCCGGTGCGCCTAGAATTCGCAGGAAATCGCTGCGAATTCCCGCTGCCACAGGAGCCCCCATGACCACGACCCCTAATCTCACCCTGCCTTATCTCGCGGCGGGGCAGGCCCAGAAGCACGTGACGCTCAACGAGAGCCTCCGCATGCTCGATGCCCTCGTCCAGCTTTCGGCGGTCTCACGCGCAATTTCGACACCGCCCGCAAGCCCGGCAGAAGGCCATCGCTACATCATCGCGGCCGGGGCGAGCGGGGTCTGGTCCGGGCACGTTGGCAAGGTCGCCGCGTTCCAGGATGGCGGCTGGATGATCTACGCACCGAAGGAAGGCTGGCTTGTCTATGTCCAGGACGAGGACAAGCTCTACGCGTTCGACGGCGCGGCCTGGCTGGTCGCGGGCGGTGCAAGCCAGAGCCAGCCGCTTTTCGGTGTCAATGCCACTGCAGACACCACCAACCGGCTGTCGGTTTCTTCTCCGGCAACCCTCTTCAATCACGAGGGCGCCGGGCATCAGCTCAAGCTCAACAAGGCGGCAGCGGCGCAAACCGCGAGCATCCTGTTCCAGACCGGCTTTTCGGGGCGTGCCGAGATCGGCACGGCGGGCGACGACCTCTTTCGCCTCAAGACCAGTGCGGATGGAGCGACATGGCGCAATGTGCTGACGGTCGACCAGACCAACGGCAATACCGGTGTCGGAATATCCACGATCTCGATGTCAACCCGCTTCAATGTTGAATCGCCGGACGGGGGAACCGCGCGGTTTGTCAACGCGGGCGGTGGCGGCGCGGGCGGCGGGGCCGGGCTGCTCACCTACACCTGGGTAACCCCCGTTGCGGCGGGGGACCGCTTTGGCCAGATCCTGTTTGGATCGCTCTGCGATGGCACGATGCCGGGCGGCGTCAATGCGGCAGGCTTTTCAGCCCACGCCGATGGTGCCTGGACCGTTGGAAGTTCGCATCCTTCCATGATCCGGTTTGATACCACTCCGAGCGGCGGGGCCGGGCGTGCGGAACGGTTGCGCATCACATCATCCGGCAAGGTAGGGATCGGAACCACGACGCCCAGCGCGACACTGCACGTCAACGGCGAATTGCGCATCGGAAGCTTTACTGTTGCGGGCCTGCCCTCGGCGTCCACTCTCGGGGCAGGGGCGGTGGTTTTTGTCTCGAACGAGAGTGGCGGCGCGGTGCTCGCCTTTTCGGACGGCACCAACTGGCGCCGTGTGACGGACCGCGCGATCGTGACCTGAGTGGCCTGATCTGGATCAAACGCCAAGGGCTTGACCTCTCCCCGTCGCGGGGTGAATAACCCTGCAGCGCCGCATGGCTGACTTGGTGTTGGCTGACTTGGTGCTGAGGGATTTGGTGCTGCGGGGGCGGATATGAGTTTTCGGCTCTATACACCGGCAAAGGTGATCGAGGAGCGCGGCGAGGGCTATTTCATCGCGCCGCACCCGAAGCCGCGTGAGGAGATCCCCGGCCTTCTCGATATTCTCCTCGGCGCACGCCACAGCCTGATCGGCAACTGGACTGTCGATCTCTACAAATCCGGCATCGATACGCATCGCATCCTCGGCCGGCAGGTGATCTTCGTGAATACCGCCGAGCACATCAAATACGTGATGGTGACCCGGCATTCGAATTTCGAGCGCAAGAGCCCGCAGATGCGGCGCGCACTCGAAGTGCTGCTGGGCGACGGGCTCTTCATCTCCGAAGGCGAGACCTGGAAAACGCGCCGCCCGCTGGTGGCGGATATTGTCCACAAGAACCGCGTGCCCGCTTTCGGGCTGACGATGGAAGCGGTGACGCATGCCTTCGCCGAAGGCTGGGCTGCCCGCGCGCCGGGTGAGGAATTCGAGTTGACTGCCGCGATGGCGGAACTCACCGCCGAAATCATCGCGCAAACCGTGTTCGGCCGCAATCTCGGCTCCGAGGCGGCGCAGCAGGTCATCAGCGGCTTCACGCGCTACCAGAAGACGATCGACAACTTCAATCTCGGCTATTTCCTCGGCTGGGATGAGGGTTGGCCGGTGTTTCACGGGCCGGACAAGCGGCGGTCGGTGAAGATGGTGCATTCGGTGGTCGAGAAGGTCATCACCGATCACCTCGCGGGTGCTGGCGATTCCGGCTCGATGGTGGATTTGCTCATCAAGCGCCAGCAGCGCAACCCCGAGCTTGCGCTCGCGCAACGAGGCCGCAACGATCTTCATGGCCGGGCATGAGACGACCGCGACAACGCTGACCTGGGCGTTCTATTGCCTCGCCAACGCACCCTGGGCCGAGGCGGGCATTCTTGAAGAACTCGACCGTGTGTGTCCGGGCCGTTCACCGACCATCGAGGATGTCGACCAGCTCGACTGGTGCCGGGCGGTGGTGCTGGAAACGCTGCGGCTCTACCCGCCGGTGCCGCTGCTGCCCCGGCAGGCGCGCGAGGCCGATATGATCGGCGATATCCCGGTGAAGAAGGGCGATCTCGTGATGATCGCGCCGTGGCTGATGCACCGCGCCACCGACCTCTGGGACAAGCCGACGCACTTCATGCCCGAGCGCTTCGCCGATGGCGTGAAGGCGAACCCGTTCGTGTTTTTCCCCTTCGCGGTAGGGCCGCGCATCTGTCCGGGGATGAATTTCGGGCAATCGGAAGCGGTGCTCTGCCTCGCCATTCTCGTGCAGAAATTCAAGGTGCGCCCGCGCGCGGGCTATGTCGCCGAACCGGTCTGCCGCCTGACGCTGCGGCCCGACGGCGGGCTCCCCGTGACGGCGGAACTGCGCCAGAAGGCCGCCGCGTGAGCGAGGGGGGGCGCACCGCGGAAGAGCGTCTCCAGCAGGTGCTCTACCGGCTGTTCGGGTATCTGCCAACGGATTGGGCCTCGGCGATCGGCAGCTTCGCCGTGCGCCGGAACGTGCATCGCAACCGGCCGGAGATTCTGGCCGGGGCGCGGCGCAATCTCAGGATTCACCGTCCGGAGGCGAGCGAAGCCGAGCTCGATGCCATGATCGAGGCGTTCCTTGATGGTGTCGGCCGCGTCATGGCGGAATACGCGGTCATGCCGCGCTTCATTCGCGAGGGGCGGCTCGTGGCGGAGGGCGTCGAAGCGTTCAAAGCTGTGGCCGGCACGCGCCCGATCATCGCTTTTGGCCTGCACACCGGGAACTGGGAGACCTTCGGCCCGATGTTCCAGCATATCGGCGTGCCGCTGGCTTCGTTCTACATGCCGCCGGCAGGCGCTTTTGACCGGCGGGTGGTGGAAGAATCGCGCGCTCAGTTCGGGGTCGAACTCCTGAGCCCGGACGCGAAGGGCGTGCGCGACAGCATGCGACTGCTGCGGCAAAATCGCACGGTGATGATTTTCCCCGATGAAACGCTGGATGGCCGGGCGCTGGGGCCGTTGTTCGGGCGCGCACCGCACACCAAGGGCAACCTCGCGATTGCGGCCCGCCTTGCCCGTCACACCGGCGCGGGCTTTGTCGTCTGCCACTCCGAACGCACGGCACCTTGCCGTTTTTCACTGAAATTCGGGGCCTTGTTTGACCTGCCCGACCCCGGCGGCAAGCCAGATACCCTTGCGGATGTCGCCTTTCTCAACGCGAAAATCGAGCCGATCGTGCAGGCAAACATCCCGCGCTGGTATTTTCTCGACGATTCAATCGCGCCATTCGCGGAATAGGTGCATCCACCGGCGCAGTTAACAGAGGGTTAGGGCTGTTGCGAATTTGCAGCAGGAATTCGCAAGCGAACCGTATAGGATTTCTTTTCGGGTAACGAGTGTGTAGTGAGGTTCCGTCGGGAATCGGCGGATACGTTGGTTGGGTGGGATGCGCGGTATCAAGAGTTCGGGATTTGTTGGCCTCGGCCTGCTGGGGGTAGCCCTTGCGGGCTGCGCGGCGCTGCCGTCGACCGGTCCGACCTCCGCCGAAGTTGTCACCTCCGCCCAGGAAGGCGAGTTGACGCGTTATATCCTGCGCGATGTCGATGAGAGCATCGTCTCGATTCTCTCCACGAGCCGGCAGCAGACCTTCCAGACCAGCTTTGGCGACAATCGCCCGCCGCCCAGCCAGCGCATCGGCATCGGCGACACCATCAGCGTCACCGTGTGGGAAGCCGCTGCCGGTGGTCTGTTTTCATCCCCGGCGGTCGACCGCAATTCGACCGGCGCCCGCTCCGCCAATATCCCCGAGCAGGTCGTTGCGCGCGACGGCTCCGTGACCGTTCCCTACGCCGGCCGCATCTCGGTCGTCGGACTGACGACGCCGGATGTCGAGCGCCGCATCGTCGAGAAGCTCACCGGCAAGGCGATCGAGCCGCAGGTGCTGGTGACGGTGCCGCAGGGGCTTTCCAATTCCGTGACGGTTCTGGGCGAAGTCACGAGCGGTGCCCGTGTCCCGCTTTCCGTGCGTGGCGAACGCGTGCTGGACGTGATCGCCATGGCCGGCGGCGTTCGCGCTGCGGCACATGAAACCTTCGTCACCTTGCAGCGCAACGGGCGCACGGTCGCGGTGCCGATGCAGCGCCTCATCGCCAATGCTTCCGAAAACATCTACGCGCATCCGAGGGATGTGATCACCGTCGTGCGCGATCCGCAGACTTTCTCGGTCTTCGGTGCTGCCGGCCGCAATGCGGTCGTGCCGTTCGAGGCCGCAGGCATCACGCTGGAGCAGGCCATCGCGAAGGCTGGCGGCCTGATCGACTCGCGTTCCGACCCCTATGGCGTCTTCCTGCTGCGGTTTGAGAGCCAGGATGTCGCGCGCCAGCTTGACCCGAACTTCAAGGCCGCCGCGCGTGACACGCGGGTGCCGGTGATCTACCGCCTCAATCTGCGGGATCCGCGCTCCTATTTCCTCGCGCAGACAATCAATATTCGCAATCGCGACATGATCTACGTCGCCAATGCCCCGCTGAATGAAGTGCAGAAGGTGCTGCAGATCTTCCAGGCAGCGTCCAGCTCGGTCACGGCGGCTGCGATCGCGGCTCCGGTCTTCTAAGGGCGAGGGGAGTGCCTTCGGCAACCGCCGCGCCCGTTGCCGTGATCTCCGGCGGCTCGAGCGGTATCGGGCTGGAGGTGGCGCGCCTGCTGGCAGGCAAGGGCTATCGGCTCGTCCTGCTGGCCCGTGAAGCCGAAAAACTTTCAAGAGCGCAGGTTTCCCTTCAGGCCGAGGGCGCGCCCCCGGTTCATTGGCGGGCGCTGGATGTCGTGGATGCCGGGGCCTGCGAGCAGACCCTCAGCGAGATTGTGGCGACGCACGGGCGCATCGACTGGCTGGTCACGAGCGCAGGGACCGTTGAGCCTGGCATGTTTCTCGATTTGCCCGCCGATGCGCATCGGCGGCAGATGGAGATCAACTATTTCGGGACGCTCAATCTGGTGCGACCCGCCGCGCGCTTCATGCAGCTCGGCGGTGGCGGACGCATCACGCTGATCTCGTCTGCGGCGGCTTTTGTCGGGATCGCCGGCTATTCCGGGTATGCGCCGGGCAAATTCGCTGTCCGCGCGCTTGCCGAAACCCTGCGGGTGGAACTCGCTCCTTCAGGCATTTCGGTTGGCGTGGCGTTCCCGCCGGATACCGATACACCGCAGCTTGCCGCCGAACAGGAGGCCAAGCCCGTGGCGACGAAACGGATCACTGCCGGCGGCGGCGTGATGAGCGCCGAACGGGTCGCTCGATCCATCGTCGATGGGGCGCTTGCCGGACGCTTTGTCCTGGCCCCGGGCGCGCTGATCTCGCTCTTCGGCTGGGTGCATTCGCTCTATGCGCCCTATTTTCGCTGGCATCAGGCGCGCATCCTGCGACGGTTTCCGCCGGGTGAGGGGCGCTAGAGCATTTTCGAGCGAAGTGGATTCCGGTTCGCGTGAAGAACCGAAGGTCCACACTAGCGAAAATGCGACAAGATAAAAAGATAGAGCAAGTGAAGTGAATGTGAATTCACTGAAAATGCTCTAGTTTTCCGGCTTTGCCGCCGCTGCCTGCCGTGCCGCGCGATCGGCGTCGTCCGCGTCGCGCAAGGTCGGGGCGAAGCTGAAAATCAGATAGAGGAAGGCGATCATCACGCCGATGCTCCACAGACTGACAGTGATATCACACCATGTGAGCATGATGCCCGCCAGCATGAATTCCGGCGCGCCGAAAAAATAGATCAGCGTATTCATGGAGATAATCAGGACGCGCATTTCCGTCGGACCGGAATTGAGCACCGAGACATGGAAATCTCCGGCGATATTCGCCCGCACGAACACATAGATCGACACCATGTGATAGCCGGCCAGTGACACGAGCGCGACGCGCATGTCGACGAAGGGCGAAAGCCCCATGCCGAAACAGATCAGGAAATTGCCGAACACGTCGATCGTCTGGTCGAGGAAATAGCCGTAGCGTGGCCGCTCGATCTTGCGATACCGCGCGAGATTGCCGTCGAGCGAATCGCCGAACCAGTGGATCACGAGGCCGAAACTGGCGAGCCACAGGAAAGCCGGGTGCTTCCAGCTCGCAAGATACCCCAGCAGCGTCACCGCCGCACCGAAGGTGCCGAACGCGGTGAGTTTGTCGGGCGTGACCGATGCGGGGAGCCGAGGGCAGATGGCATCGATAGCGATACGTTCGATACCAGCGAGGAAGCTATTGTTGATACGCGTGTTCGCCATCGGTCACATCATTCGGGTGCGTTTCTACGGTCGTCACAATGTGTGTCGCCGATGTCAAGCGGCTGCAAGGTCGCAACCCTCCAAATGCACGTGCAATCAGACATTCCGAGTCAAGCGACAAGAAATATGGGGGTGATCAGACGGCGCAAACGTCAATTGTTCCATTATGGAGAGTCAGCACGAATTGCCGGAATGATCTCATATTCGAATTCCTCAAAGGAAAAAACCAGCCTACGCCGGTCGACCCAGGTTCCGACCTCTGAGGGCACTGTGCCACCTTCGCTTTCGAGTTCGATCAGAAGGTAGCCATCCTCTCCGAAGAAGCCCGAAGGGGTTTCGAATGCATAGGAATCGACGTTCCTGCCATCGACGGGGACGGCTTCGCAGCCGTCGACGCGGACAATGCGAATGCTCGGGCGTGCCCACTCAGAGGGAATTTTGCCAGTCAGCCTGAATTCGAGGCGCAAGGCACCGGCAAATGCGGATTCCATGCGCAGAAGGAAAACCAATGGCGATCCGTCTGTCCAAACCCCCCAATTCTCGAGCTCATGAAATCCGGTAAGCGGAACAAAGCCCTCGGGCCAACGCGTGCGGGTCACGAAGCGTTGCGACTCCATCAAGGCAGGCGCTGTCCTGTCTATTTCGAGTGATTCCAGAATATCACCGCCAACTCGTGATGCGCTGCTGGCCATTGCGCGCTTGATCGCGCTATAGAGCGGATCCTTTTCGGGGTGATACCAGCGCAGTCTGCTTGCAAGCCTTGCCCAGGGGCAATCGCCGGCTTCCATCAACTCGCCGAAGGGGCCCAGCAGGCTCGATACATTTGAAAATGCAACATCCTCAAGGAATTGAAATGCGCGCGCGCGGAGGGCCAACCCAGAATCCGTAGACGGTTCGTTAGCACAATCGATGAGCCGTTGAAAATAAGCATCGGGTGTCTCCTCGACATATGCGAACCCGAAATCGGAATACTGGCCACGGCCTGCAAAAACCACCGGTAACCCAATTGATGCGGCCTGAAGACCGGGGGTGCCGCGCAAGGTCGTAACAGCAGTGCAAGTCATCATGACAACTGCAGGAGATACATCTCCTTTCAGAAAGCGGATATGCGGATAATTGCCAAATTCCGCTTGCAGAGCTTCTGCTGCATTGGTTCTGTTATAGATGGCGTCTGCCGGATGAATCTTGATCAACCAGTCGATGCCATCATGTTCCGCTGCGAACAAAAGCGTATCTCGCAGCCATTGATAGTTGTCGTCAAAGGCCTGTGTGTCGTGGCAGGGTATGTCGGCGAACGTGATGGAAAAAACGCCGATCACAGGCCTCCCTTCCCGAAGGCCAAAATGTTGACGCAGGACGTTCTGCGCTTTGCGCTTGGCGTCAGTACAAAGGTCGGCAACCGGGGACTGGACAATCCTGTGAGATCGGAATCGCGCGCTTGATGCGGACGCACGAAAATGCTCGTCAACGATATTGGGGAAAGTTTTGCAAAGCCGATTGATATGCGCATTCATCATTGATGAATGGCTCCTGCGGATATGACCCGAAAGGGTGTCGTCAGGGTTCATCGGTGGGTTGACGAGGTGAATGCGGAGATTTCCCTCGTTTCGGAAATATGCAATCCGGCCGCCCGCTTCAATCGCCCGATGCGCCAGAATTCCCCAAGGCGAATAGTCGACATGGCCAACGATCAACCTTTGTATTGCTGCGTCAAAAGCGAGGCACCACGCTGCGTGCCCGACCAGATCCTGATCAAGCGTCTCAATCGTTTCCTTCAGCGTTGTCCGTAGATATGAATCATGAATGTAACGCCCGATCGGGAAGCCATCATCGAGCTTTGCCTGGCGTAGAAATGAGCGCAATACGGCCCCTTCCAGCTGGTGCAGATCCAGTTTGCAGCGCGCCGCGGACTCCGTGAGCCATCTGATGGCTGAGCCGACATGACTCGGATCAACGTAGTGAATTACATCAATATTGTAGCCGTTGGCGACGGCCTTGACGTGATCTGGATTGTAATCGAGGCAGGATGACCAAACTGCGCCTGTCTTCGCAGTGACCCCAATGGGTCTGATGCCGGAAACGTGCGAAATAATGCTGCCGACATGAAGTGAATATAGAAGATAATCTATCTTGTCATGAAAGAGATCTACATAGATGAATTTGTCATTCCTTGAAAATTCTTCGTTTTTTCTCCATATTTTCTTGTTTATTGATTTCCAATTTTCGAAATGAATATCTGAATCAATTATCATTGGTGTTGATCTCGGGAGTTTTTTTCTGAGGTTTGAATAATATTCACTGTTTCATAAATCTTTGCGGCAAGAATAAATTCGTCCATATGATCGATATCAATGCATTTTGCTTTTTCAATCTCAAAAAGTTGAACGCGATCTGTGATTCGATCGTTCGTATTCTTGATGTCACGTGCCGATGCCATAAAGGCGGCGCTGTTCACCTCAAAAACGGGGGTCAACGTCTGTGTGCGTGGCCATTTTTCTTGCTTGCGGTCGTAATTGATGGGACCCGTTTTGCCCCAGAGAAAGGTTTGGAGTTTTGTGACGGACATCAGCGATGTGTATTCGCCAGAGGCGATGCCAGTAAAATATGCATCGATAATTGTGCTGTAGTCGTCCGCATTCACAAAGGGAGAGGTGACATGCGTCCAAAGTACGTGCCCGTTCTGGATGATTGTGGGCAGATAGCCAATGAGGGCGTCAGTCGATGTCGATGCGAGACACAAGTGGTCTGGTCGATGATCCAGAATAATCCGACCTTTCCAATGGGGCTGCAGGGCCATCACTTTGCTTTTGATATTGGGGTCGTTGGTTGACACAACGATTTGGTTGATGCGCGGGCAGGCGACAAGTTGGGCAATTTTGATATCAAAAAGGCTCTTCCCGGCCTTACTGAAAGGACGTGTGTTTTTTTTAGGTACACGTTGACTTCCCGTCCGGCAGGGGAGAAATGCGATCACTTCAGTCGTTTCAAGTTGTTCAGAGTTCATAGATCGCCTAATTCCTTACTCGGGAAATCTGAAAATGGTATGGCTGCACAGGTAAGCGGAGTGCGTCTGTGAAATTTTCCTCTCAAAGAGTTTAATTGTATAGCCGAACGGACTGGCGTCCAGCCTAAAATGGCCGGAGCAATATTTAAGCATATGAGGAAGGGGGGAGGGCGTGCTTGTCACGGTATTCGGTGTGCCAACAGAATTTAGCATGTTTGGAGTTCGAATTCTCCGTGCATTGGTGGAGGCCTCGCTTTCGGGTTGTCACTATGTGCATGCTGATACGTTGGAGACGTTACGGCAATCAATTGATGGGAAAAAAGTTAAAAACATAATATTATACTCAGAATTCCCCGAGAAAAATATCGTTGATGTTACGAGTAGAATTAGTAAAAAATGCGTAGTATTCTATGAGTCTGCTAAAATCGTTGTTGAGTATTCTAAGTTTATCAGAAATATGAGCTATATGGATTGTGTTAGATTTGCTGGGAAAAATATTGCATTGATTGCAATTCCTATTGCTAGCAAAAATTCTCTCATAATTTCGAATTCTCCAGATTTGTTACTGGATGACATCGTATCCAAAATATGTGATTATTTAGAAATTTTGAAATCTGATTCAATCAGTGAGTACGTTGCTAAAAATCTTGGATTAAGCAGCGCTGATGAATTATTTCGTCCTCTATCAGTTCTTATGCCTCTGATTATTCCGCACGAATATTGTCATGATCGAGCTAAGTCGACATTGACGCCGGAAGAAATTGCAACGTTGAGCAGGATAGTACTGAGCGAAAAGGACATATGCGAAGTTGGAATTCGAGGCGAGTTGGTTTGGGATGGAAATTTATTCTTCATGCAAAACAAGCGAAAGGAGTTGTCCGCAGCGGAGGGAAAATGGATCGAAATGCTTGGTCCATCGCGGTTTCTGTATTTTGGGCCATATCTTTTCATTCCGCCAGGGGATTGGTCAATTAAGGCGGAGTTTCGTGTTCGCGGCAACCAATCTGGCAACAGGGCGGAATTTGATATCGTGCAGGATGGTACGATCCTGGCACTGAGTACATTTGATATTCCAGCGAGTGGAATCTTCGAGGTCACCGCAGAACTTGTGAATGAGCAACCAGAAAAGCCATTGGAATTTCGGGTACATATGCGCGAGGGAGCAATCGATGGCCAATTTGTTCTTGATCGAGTTCGGTGGCGTCACGGCTTAGGCGCATTTCAATTGTAGCATAAACTGGGCAACATCGGGCTAGCCCATGATGCGTAGCCAGAAAATGTCCTGAGCGTCGCTCGATCGGCCCAGAACCTGATGCTGAATATTGCTTGCCGCCTAATGTGAGCCAATAGCTTGCATGATGTCATCAAAGAAGCGTGCATTGGTCTGAGGCGCAAACCGGGTTGCCCGACTTCGTGCGGCAACCAGCGCCTCGTTGTTCTCGCACAGCGTCAGGATCGCCTTCTCCCATGCAGGGCCGTCGAGCGGCGAAAGAAATGTCGCATTGCCCTGACTGACCTCCTTGAACACCGGGATGTCGGACGCGATTACCGGCGTCCCAAGGGCGAGCGCCTCGACCACCGGGAGCCCAAAGCCTTCTGCAAATGAGGGAACAAGCGCGGCATGCGCGCCAGCGACAAGGCGTGTCATGTCGGTCGTCGATAGTCCCGACACCTCAAGAACATGTCCAGCGAGATAGGGGGAACGTTCGAGCGTATCAATCACGTTTTCGTTTTTCCATCCGCGTTGACCGATGACGAGCAGTTTGGGCACGCTCAAGCCTGCTTGAAGCCGTTGGCGCCAAATGTTCAACAGCAGCAGATGGTTCTTTCTCGGCTCTATGGTTCCACAGATGACAAAGTAGGGCTGGAGAGCCCGGTTTCGCTGAATGCTGCGAACAAGGAAGGCATCTCCTGGTGGCAGAGAGGCAGTGTGCACTTTCAAGTCCTGTCTCCCACGCTTCTTTGCGAGGTGCGACAATTGTTCTCGCATGCATTCTGTTGTGGTGATCGCGATAGACGCGTGGCGCAGGACCGTTTCAATCCGTTGCGGAAACTGCGTGTCGTTCTGGTTCCAGAAGAATTCCGGAAAATCGAGGGGTATCAGGTCGTGCACCAGAAAGGCCGGCACGATGTCAGGCCTCCGGGTTAGCCATTCCAGTCGATCCGGCGTGTCGGCGCTGCCGTAGGCAACGTTCAGGTAAACGGCCCCTTCTGGAATTCGAACAGTTGGATTGTGCCACGGCCACCCTGTCAACAATTGACCGATGCCACGCGCTATGCGGCCTGTCGACGCAATTGGCGCCCGGATTCTTCGGATTGAAGAATCCGGGTTGGTCAGCCAAGCATCAACCTTTTGGCCGATAGGTATGTGATTCTCTTCATTCCAATTCTGATCAAGCTGTTTGAGGAGGCGCTTGAGCGTTTGCAGCGAAAACTGTGTGCGGATACCAAATCGATCATGAATTCCTGCCGCGAAATGCTCCGGATTTTCGACAAGAAACCGCCCAAACGCAAGATCAACCCGCGCGATGCCTGTTGGACCAGGCTGGAACACGAAATCGGCAAATCTTGAAAAGTCGAAAGCAATTTTTCTCACGAGACAGTCTCTTGGCGACCATGCCAATTGTCCTGCCATCATCGCCAACACCACTACAAGCAAAAACGGCGTTTGCTTGATGGTCGCAATTTGCTACGGGCATTGGGGTGGTCTGAATAGGCAGGAAACATATGCGAGGCGCACATGCCCCCCCAAATAGCACGGTGCGTTCACTAGGGACAGCGATCGTACTCCTAGCAAGTCGCGCGTTCATGTGGATCGTTCGGCAAGTGGAAAGCCGTCCCGCAGTTGCGCATCGTATCAATAGCATTTTGGCTGCAGTCCCTGCCATTGACCGTCTCATTCAGGTGTTTGTGGTGCGCGGCACAAGCACGGTCTCCGGTCGACGCAACAAGGATGGCATTGTCTGGAATTTGCCAGTCGATTCAGAGCGCCATTCCGCATGGATGCAGCTTTTGCGCGAATCTGAAGTCCCTGCCGCATCGCCGAGAGAGCTCAGGTAATGCATCTTTGGGTGGACGGTCAGTGTTTGCAAACGGCAAGCCGTCTGCGGGGAATTGGACGTTACGTCATTGATTTGATCTCAGCCTTGGCTGCAAACGAGCATGTTCGCATTTCTGTGTCGCTCAATGCCGCTTTCGCCGATGAGGCGATCAGAGCACGAGCACAACTTTTGCCGCTGATCGGCCGCGAGAACGTTCATATTTGGCACGGTATCGCTGATGTGGGTGAAGCACTGTCGGGATATTCCGAGCAGCGAATAGTCAGTGAGATCGCGCTTGCCCACCACGTCGCCTGCCTCGCGCCCGATGTCGCACTTTGCGCCAGCCCTTTCGAAGGTTTTGCTGATCCCGCAATTCCCCTACATTCGCTTGAGGCGTTCGGCATTCCCCTTGCTGCAATTTGCTATGACTTTATCCCACTGCGCTTTTCCGAGCGCTATCTGACCTTCCGTACGGCGCGAGAGGCATACGAGCGGCGGTTGGATGGGTTGCGTAAAAGGGCATTGCTCCTGGCGATTTCGGAATTTACCGCCAGCGAGGCCAAGGAAATCTGTCCGGGGGTAGCTGTCCGTTCGATCTTTGCGGGGTTGGCCGCAACCTTTGCGACTGGCAGGCAAAATGACAGGCTTCGCAGACACAATGATCCATGCCGCCTCCTGTATGTTGGTGCCTTGGATTGGCGAAAGAATGCGGGTCTGATTGCTCAAGCGATCGCGAAGCTGGAGCCGCCTCTCAGGACGATGGTGCAGCTTGATGTTGCTGGTGCATATGTCGCGGCGGATGCCGGAGCTCTGGAAGCAACCTGGAAAATGGCAGGCTTGGCACCCCAGAAGCTGCGTTTTCTGGGTTCCCCCTCAGATTCACAATTGACTGAACTTTATCTTGACGCAGACGTTCTAATCCAGCCGTCATTGATGGAGGGATTTGGACTCACCGCTCTTGAAGCGATGGCCTGTGGCACTGCTGTATTCGCAGCGCGAGCGGGATCGTTGCCCGAGGTTGTTCAGAACGAAGAGGTCCTGTTCGATCCGAGGAACGCAGCCGATCTCGCTGGAAAGATTACCCGCTTTATCAAAGAACCCAATTGGGTCGAGGAATTGCGCGCGGTGGGGCGTAAGGCAGTCAAGAATTTCTCGTGGAAGAATAGCGCGTCCCTGGCTTTGAATGTGTTAGAGGATTTGGGTTCGCAGGCTTTTGAAAGGCCAAGCTTGGCGTCCATCAGGAGCACCAGTGCGCAACTATTGAGCTCAAGATCGGGCTCCAGGCAGATTTCTGCCGAGAGTATTGCACAGATAATGGCACTGGCGGAGTCGCCGATTGGTGAAACGCCTCGTCTTTTGATTGATGTGACCGAGACGATCCAAAGTGGATTACGAACTGGAATCCAGAGAGTTGTGTGCAAGACTGTGGCTGCGCTGGAAGCGACTGCCGAACCCATCGCTCCTTTCTATTCCGATCAATCCTGCCATCTAATGTGTGCAGAATCCTTTCTGAATGAGACCGAAATCGGAGCCGTTCGTGAAGGTAAGACACTCAACATCAGCAGGAGTGATCATCTGCTGCTGCTTGATAGTTCATGGCATCGCCACAAGGAGATGGGCGATTTGCTCCGGGCCGCGCGAATGGTTGGCGCAGAGATTACTGCGGTCATCTATGATCTTGTGCCTCTGCGTGCGCCCGCCTTCTGCGTTGACGGAATGCCTCAGGTCTACAAAGCATGGCTTGGTACAGTCCTGAAATATGCCGACAACCTGCTTTGCATTTCGCGCGCAGTTGCCGATGATGTGGCCGACCTTCTCAACGAGATCGACTTTGCTCGCGCAATCCGGATCGGTTATTGGCCACTCGGCGCTGATTTCCATTCGGCTGGAGCGCCGGAAGCCGGCGTACCGCACATCGGCGAGAGGCCTTATTTTCTGGCGGTCGGCACGCTCGAACCTCGCAAAGGGCATCGGACGATGCTGCGGGCTTTCGAGCAGCTTTGGCATAGCGGAAACGACATATCACTCGTGTTTGCCGGACAGCGCGGCTGGATGATGGACGATTTTGTTCTGCAAATCGAAGCGCACCCGGAGTTTGACAAACGCTTGTACTGGATCGAGCAACCAACGGATGCGGAGCTATCCGCGTTATACCAATCTTCCGAGGCAGTGATTGCCGCATCCTTCGCAGAGGGGTTTGGGCTGCCGCTCATTGAGGCTGCCCGCTTCAGGAAACCCCTGTTCGCCAGCGATCTACCCGTTTTTCGGGAGGTCACATCTGGAAGCCAATCGGCGCACTTCTTTCAGCCGGGCGTGCCCGAATCGTTGGCGAGCTCGATCGGGGCCTATTTGGCAGGTAGTGTCGTACCAGATGGCGTGGTCGCGCCAGTTGTTCTCCAATGGGATGAAAGTGCTGCCGAACTCGTGAGAACCCTCCGGTCTCGAGACTGGTATCAGGTGTATGAACCCGCGGAATTCGGGACGATTGCCTCGCCGGAGCCTTTCGGTGGAGTTGAAATGCCCGCGATCCCCCTTGGTACGGTAGGGGTAGCTGATCTTGCGTTCGTAGAAGGACCGGTCGAGGCCGCATATCTATCTGAGCGCTATGTGGTCCGTGTTCAGAATCAGAGCCAATACATTCTTGACAGCGCGTGCAGCTTGTCCCACTCACAGTTGGGCCAATGCGCTCTGTCTATCTCGCGCTTGAGATCGAAAGGCCGAGGCGCCTTGAGCCGGGCGCGTGGCTTGAGGTTCGGCTCGCACAGAGCAGCACAGGGTGGTTTGGGCAGAGCATCAAAATTCCACTGTAGGATGGTTATCTCAAGCCGGAGCAGGAATGCATCCCGATCAGATTTGCTTCATGACGTGTGATACCGCCGAATAGGTCGGCGCACTCCCATCCAGAACGGAACGATAGAAGTCTTCGGCATCATTGACCATTCGTTCCTTGGTGAAGCGTGTCAGGAACGCATGGCGAGCTGCAAGGCTGAATCTGGTCCGCATTTCCCTGGACAGTATCAACAGACGGAGTGCATTGGCGAGTTCTTCAGCATTTTCAGACGCAAATATCAGTCCGGTTTTTCCGCTGTCTATTAATTCGGTCATTCCACCGATGTCTGCGCAGATAATTGCGCGTTGACGCATCATGCCTTCGACAATCGGAAGACCAAATGATTCATACCGCGACGGCACCACGACAAGATCACACTGTCGGTAAAGGCCGTCGAGTTCATCATCCGACACTTGCCCGAAAAACCGCACACGATGACGGTAAGCAGCTGTCTCCGCTGCGGATTCAAAGATCTGTCGCCACGTCTTGCCGGATGAGGTGATGAACCGATCATTGCCGGCAACCAGAAAGTTCACATTCTCGAGATCTGCGAGCCGTGCGATCGCGGAAAAGAGGACATCAATGCCCTTCCGTTCTTCCAGGCGGCCGACAAACAGAACATCGACAGTTGCCTTTTCTTCCGACGGAACTGCTGATGCACCAAGATCTGGCAGACCGTGCGGCACGAGCCCAACAGAACGTCCTGCAAATGGCACTTTGTATCGTTGAGAGACTTCGTCCAAAATTGCATGGCCACACGCCAACAGAGCGTCGGCGCGCTTGTAACAGATTGTCTCGGCGCGAGCTATTGGCATCAGAACAGACTGCTGCAGTGCCAAGTCGGACTTCCAGCTCGAGTTATGTTCGATTGCGCTCAACATCGGCGTATATACACCCAGCACGAACGGCCAGGGACGTTCAATGTCCAGCAATAGAGCGAGTCCTTCCGCATCCCAGTTGGGACCTTGAACGAGATCAATTCGTTCCAGGCTCGCAATGCGTTGCAATTCTTCCCGAACAGCCAAGCTGCGCCCCCAGACATGATCCGGAACATCCGGACATTCCGAAGGTTTCGGCGCAAGTGCGCTCGCGTGAGGAATGCGGTGGACCCAGACACCATTCTCGAAGTCTACTGTCGGATGGTCCTGCCCCTTGGCTATCACCCTGACGATATGTCCTTTCGCGGCCAAACCCGTGGCGAGTTCATGAGTGACGCGTCCAATTCCCATTGTAACGCCGGGTGGATAATCCTGCGACAGAAAGCACAGATGAAGCCGCTCGGATGCCGCGAGCGCGACAGGAAAGGGTTTCCAATCGAGAACAGGCTCAGCTGCGCCTTTCGTAATGCACGTTCGAATGGGTTGGGACGATCTTTGCACGCCGGTTTGGATTGCATAGGGAGCGTAGCGATCAAAGTCATCAGTCGTGCCAAACGGCAGAGCACCGACCGCCTCCGCCGCCTCGGATGAGGCGCGCGCATCGCGACAGTATGCTTCAATATTGTTTGCCGCCGCTGCCAAGGAAAAATATGGCATCCCGTAGCGCATTGCGAAGTAAGCCTTGTTCTTCAGAATTGAACGCCAATCGCGAATTGCGTTATGATCATTGCGCAGATGGCTTGCCCGATAGCGGTGATAGATATCGCCAACTTTAGAAAACCTGCCTATCCAGCCAAAGTCATTTAACCGGATACACACGTCGGTTTCATCGAGGAAATAATCATACTCTTCGTCGAAGCCTCCGATCTCGACAAGCGCAGCGCGTCGAAACAGAGAATTGGTGCCCAGTGTACTCCAGAATCGTGGCGAAAATGGAAAATTAACATCTGCAGGGTCGCTGATAGGATGATCGAAGACCTTTGCACCGCCAAATCGGTCGCAAATGATCTGATGTGCCTGTACTACGCGACCCGTATGATTCCAGACGCGGCCACCAGCCAAGCCAACTGCCGGATCATCAAAAAGAGGAACAATATCGCAAAGCCAGCGGGTAGATGGAACGGCATCATCATCCATGAAGGCAATAATCTCGCCCGCTGCAAGGCTAATTCCAATGTTGCGGGATTTGGAAAGGTTTCTTTCAGGGCAGAAGCCAGCTTTGATTTTGCGCCCGAATTCAGCCAAGACGGATTGCGTATCATCTGTGGACGGGCCGTTTACAACTATAACTTCGAAATTCGGATAGTCGATCTTGGACAGACCGATAAGTGCATCACGGAGCGATGCCGCGCGATTAAATGTATTAATGACAACAGATACGGTCTTCATCTTAAGAAATCCAAAGCCCCTTTCGCTGAATGACGTCGCCGAGGCCGGCGATAAAATTCTTCTTGTAGGCAGCTATCGAGTGCGAGATTGCGTACAATCGTGCCCGTTCACTCAGATCTCTTGCAGAAAATCGCGTCGTTCCGGCACGGATGCTCGGCTCCCGCTTGTTGCGACGAGCCTGGCCGACTGCCATCAAGTAGTCGGCGAGTGCTTCAGTTAGAGCTTCAACATCTCCGGTCGGAACAGTGTGACCATAGTCGCCAACAATAGCGGAAAGGTTTCCCGCGTCATAAGCGATAACATGACACCCGCTTGCGAATGCTTCGAGCACCGGAACACAGTATCCTTCATGATAAGACGGCATGATAAAAACATCTGAATTTGTGTAATATTTCAAAAGTTCATCCTGCGACGCTGTTCCTGCGAAGTGAATGTTACGATTTCCGGTGTTGTTGATTGCTGTTGTTATCTCATTGAGGTAGGAATCTTCGGAAAATGACGTGTTGCCGACCAGAACAAGATTGACAGCAACGTCGGGGACTTTTCGGGTTGCGCGGGTGAATGCAACAATCAGATCAAGAACGCCCTTCGATCGAACAAAACGTCCAACAAAAAGAAACTGCAAGCATTTATCGTTGTTGTGACGTTCAACAATTTCAGAATTATGTAAAAATGAGTCTTCAATAGGCAAATTCAGGACAGAAATATTTCTGTACGACGGATCTAATGGTGATATTTCGTCCAAGTTGTACTGACTGTCGCAGAATATATGATCGCAGTGAAATAAATTTGTGCTCTGGGTCAGTGATATTTTTAGAGTGTTGAACGCTTGAATATTATAGGCAAGGCTAGGTGGTGTGACATTGTGCCATACACCGATTGCCGCCGCGTTGCGGGGGGCGACATGAATGGAGTCGAACAAATCATAGCAAATGCCGAATTCATAAATTAGGCAGTTAGCGTCTCGAAATACATCGCTTCGAATGAGTTCCGACGAGTTTCGGAAGATATTCATACCTTGAAGGTCGGCGTCCCCGCCATAACACGCAACATCGACAAGGGCGTTCTGGCCAAAGAATTCACGAAGGGCTTCGTGTTTCAAGATCAGGCTGCGACTGATCGCGTCAACTTTGTTGACGACGCCGTTGAGCAGAAGGAAGCGAAGGGGAGCTTTTGGCAACGGCGACGCCCTAAATCCGTCGGAAGAACAGACTGAGCGAGGTCCAGAGGACCTTGCCATCCGTCAACAGAACGTGCGGACCACTGCGGATATCGATTGGGTTGCGAACGTCAATGATGCATGCAATTTGAGCATCCGTAATGGTCAGATCGATGGGGCCACCGTCAAGCTTGGCATGCGCGTTGGTAAGAAACATGTCGTGGATTTCGGAAGGCGTAAAATATTCTGGATGCACTTCACCGTTTAAAATCACCTCAGTGATAATGCAAAGTCCGCCTCCAGGTTTTACAACGCGGATCATTTCCTCGAAAGATTTGCGTTGAATCTCGCGGGAACCGAAGTGTTCGATGGAGGACAAGCAAAAGGCATAGTCGAATGCACCAGTAGGAAAATCAAGCGCATCCCCCCCCATTCGATAAACTTCTAGCTTTTCATGGCGATATGGAAAAGGAGCGAATTTTTCAGGTGAAGAGAGCATATCAGGCGTCCCTTCATGTTGAGGGTTGTCATATAGATCGGTTGCAACCATTCGATCCAATGTATTTGCGAAGTAATAGAGCGGTCGTTCCGAGCCCGCGCCAACAGCAATGGCCTTTGCATCAGGCGTGAATAGCCCCATATCCTTCATGCCTTCGACGCAAATTGCGTATTCCCACATTTTACGATGAATGGTGTGCGGCTCGCCGAGAGTCGACATCATTTTGCTGAGCGGTGTCTCCACTGACCAGTCCGAAAGCCGCGGAAGACGGTTGCGCGTATCAATTGGCGCGCGTCGCTGGGCAACCTCTTCGACAACCCGAACTTGAGGGTCGATCCGAAAAGCCCCAGAATTTCGGGTAGACTCGATCGGGCGGTTTACTGCCTGACCATTCCCGTCGAGCAGGTCACGACGTAGATGTCGGAACGCGCTCTGCATCGCTGTTGTTTCGGCAACGAGACGAGAAATACCAGGAATACCAGAGCTTGTATCATTTACCGGATGTTTGATGGCTTCGTACATCAGATGGTTGGTATGCAACAAGCCACGAAGATGCTTGATCCACCATGGAAAAGCAAGAATACCGATAACAAAATCGATCAAAAAAAACGCAATAGCTCCGCCAATAATAGGTATTTTCGACGTAATACGTTCAATATTAGAAATAAGACGTATCATATAGCCTCCTGTTTTGTCGGGATTTTTAAGAAAAAATATAAAAATTAAAATATACCATGAATTATATGGAATGTTCTTGTGGAATATCTAGGTATTGTGATGATGTGACACAAATGATACGCTGAATAAATGTTAGGGCCCGCAATTATGCTGTGTGTCCGTGAAAATAAAGCGTGCCACGGTACAAACGCATATTCCGCTTCTATGGCGTAACATTAGCGAAAATGCAACAAGAAGGAGCGCGAATCCGATGCGTGACCTCCAAATTCCGTGCATATAAGCCTTAGCAAAATGCGGCTTCGCGGCACTCCTTAATTGGCACTCCGGCATTTTGCCCTTTGTTCGGATAAGACCGCATTTAAGGTCTCATCAATCGAGTAACCCGGGGACCAGTCTAGGCATGCGGCCGCTTTTCTGGCGTCTCCGGCAAGCAGTGGGATTTCATTCTCCCGCCAGCGAGCTGGATCTACTTCAACTCGAATTTGGCATCCCGCGAGCGCGATCATCTTGTCTAGGATTTCGCGTAGGCGGATGGGGGTTCCCGAGGCGATATTGAAAATGCTGCCTGGTTCCAACGAGTCCGCTTTTAAGCATGCCTTTGCATATGCGTCAGCTACATCGCGCACATCCAGAAAGTCACGCTGCGGCTCAAGATTTCCGACCTTGATCACCGGCTCCTGCATGCCTTTTTCAATCCGTGCGATCTGCGCTGCAAAGCTGGGAACGGAGAATGAAGGGGTTTGCCCAGGACCAATATGATTGAACGGGCGCATTCGTAATGATCTCAAGCCACGACGTGCGAGCATCCCCAGCGCGAGGTCAGCGGCTGCCTTAGTGGCAGCATACTCGCCAGTTGGCTCCAGTAGTGCGCATTCATCCAGCAATTGCCCGGAAAGCGCGGCTGTGCCGTATACTTGGCAGGAGCCGGCGAACAAAAAGACCGCGTCAGGAGAATGTTGAAGTGTCGCGCGAGCAACGTTGAGCGTCCCACCCAGATTGACGTTCCAGGCGGCCTGCGGGTTTGCATGGGCGATCCCAAGGTCAGAGACGCCGGCTAAATGGACAATTACATGCGGTCGGGTGCCAGCGACCAACCTGGATACCGCGTCGCGATCCGTAATATCGAGCGCAGCGACCTCACCAATGCCGGGAACGCTGCCCGGGGCCTTTGCCGTCGCGAAGAACACAGTCGGAATTGATGCAAAACGCTTGAGCGCATCAATAACGTAAGGAGCCACAAAACCAGCCGCGCCAGTAACGAGTACCCGCATTTCCTTGTTTGATGCGGCATGCGGCATCAGAGAACGGCTCCCTGTTTCAGGCGGCGCAGATCAGCATCGACCATTTCGCTGACGAGTTCCTCAAGTGTTGTCTTCGCTTTCCATCCGAGCCTTGTATTGGCCTTGGCCGGGTCGCCGAGGAGCACTTCAACTTCAGCGGGTCGGAAAAATGTCGGGTCTATGACGACGTGATTTTCCATCTTCAGGCCAACGTAATCGAACGCCAGTTTGCAGAAATCCCGCACAGATGTGGTGTTCCCGGTCGCTATTACGTAGTCATCCGGAGTTTCCTGCTGGAGCATAAGCCACATTGCTTCAACGTAATCACGTGCGTGACCCCAGTCACGCTTTGCATCAATGTTGCCAAGAGAAAGTTGTCCAGATAGACCAAGCTTGATCTTGGCGACGCCATTTGTAATTTTTCTAGTTACGAATTCGATCCCACGCAGCGGTGACTCATGGTTAAAAAGGATACCACTCGATGCATGCAGGTTAAAGCTTTCGCGATAGTTCACAGTCATCCAGTGGCCGTAAAGCTTGGCCACCCCATAGGGCGATCGTGGGTAGAATGGTGTGGTCTCAGACTGGCGTTCCGCTTGGATCAAGCCGAACATTTCAGAGGTTGAGGCTTGATAGTAGCGAGCCTCCGGCGATTCGATCCGCATCGCCTCGAGCATGTTGGTCGTGCCCATGCCCGTAACCTGGCCTGTGAGCAATGGCTGCTGCCATGAGGACTTGACGAAGGATTGAGCGCCAAGGTTGTATATTTCGTTCGGCTTTACATCCCGCATTATCCGAAGCAAGCTGGTAATATCGGTCAGGTTTCCATCATGCAGGACAATCTTGTCGGCGATTCCAAGCCACTTCAATCGCGTGTCAATGACATCGGCAGAGGCACTACGGCGCACCAAGCCATGCACCTTGTAGCCCTTGGTGAGCAGGAGTTGGGCCAGATAGGCGCCATCCTGCCCGGTAATACCTGTGATCAGCGCGGCCTTCATCGAGATCTACCTTCTGATTTTGGCACGCCAATGGACAATTGAACCCGTGCAGAAATGCCGAGTTGCTCCCTGAACGCGAGCAAGAAGCAGTGTGCCGTTCGCCGGCAGGTAGACCCAATTTTTGCCCGGAATTCAAGAGTGAACTCCGAACAATCGCGTGCCTTGCTTCAATCTGTCGGAGGGGGGAGGCTACAGCGACTGATAGATATCGAGAGCCAGGTCAAGGTCATTCATCACTCTACCGTATCCATTCTTCAAAATTAGAGCTTTATCACAATATCGATGAATAATACCAAGATCGTGACTGACCAAAATCATGGCGCAATGCTTTCGCTTCACGAATAGCTCCTCATGACATTTTCTCTGAAAGCGCTGATCACCAACAGAAATGACTTCGTCGATCAGGAAACATTCGAAGTCGACAGCCAGCGTCAGTCCGAATGCCAATCGTGCGCGCATGCCAGAGGAGTACGTCCGAACGGGCAGCGCAAGGTGCTTGCCCAATTCAGCAAAATCATCGACGCGCTCAAGCGTATCCTTGATCGGGCGTCCATAGAGGCGGGCAATGAACCGAATGTTGTCGACCCCACTCATGGTGGTTTCAAATCCACCAGCGAAGGCAATTGGCCATGACATAAACAATCCACGATGGATGGTGCCCGAAGTTGGGGGTTCAACACCACCGATAATCTTCATCAGAGTTGATTTGCCGGCGCCATTGCGACCAAGAAGAGCTATCTTCTGTCCCGGACCAACTTCGAAGGAAATCTTGTTCAATACGCGTCGAACACCAATGGCCGTATGGTAGTCCTTAACGATTGAATCGAGGCGGATCGAACGCCCCCGCGCTTCAGGACGCGGCAGATTCGAGATATCGGAATGACGGTCGATGATACTCTGTGAGGGCAGCGGCGCAAGCTGGTGTTGTTCGGATAACATCGTCATGGCAATATTCAATCCTCGGTACGCGCCGAACTGTCACGTTTGATGTTCAAGAATAAGATCTCGAAGGCTCTTTATGCTCCAATAAACAATAATAGAGCAGAATAGTACGAATAAAATGGAGAGAATTCGCCACGGACGAGTGGGAAGGTCGGCCAAATTTGGAACGATTATTGTCTGAAGATAGATGCGTTGAGTCTGCGCGAACTGGCGCGATCGCTCAAGCTCGATCATGGCAGCAGCCAGGCTCTTAGCTGAAAGTTCACGCTCAAGCATAAGCTTTTCAAAGCCTTCGAGCTTTGATGCAATTGAATTTTCGCCACCGGCGACACTTTGTCGCAGTTTGAGGAATTCTGTCTTCAGAGAATTGATCTTTTCTCGCTGTGATTGAATTGTCGGGCTGCCGGGCGTTTGAGCAATTTGCTGCGCCAGTGTGGCCTCTTCCTTTGAGATCAGAGTTGAAAGTTTGGCCAACGCTTCCATCGATGCAATCGATTCTTTCTCGGGATTAAGCACCATTTCGCGATTTCGATACGCGGCCAAACGCATCTCCGAGTCGGCAAACCGTGCGGTTGTTTCCTTGATGAGGGTTTCAGCATAGCCGATGGCATCGCTGTGCGCGCGCATGTTCAGGCGATTGATAAATTCATCCGCAAATTCCATCACATGCTTCGAAAGCGCAAGCGCATCTTCTGCGCGGAACGCCTTTGTACGAAGCGTTGAGATTCCCGTAGTCGTGTCGACATCAATGTCAACAAAGCGCTGGAATGCCTTGTACAATTCCTCGGAATTGTCTCGAGAATAGAAATTGGGGAATCGATAAATAAAATCGGCACCAGGGCGATTCATGATCGCACGGAGTTGCCGTTCTTTTTCGAGCTTCGCTACCATATCGCGTGATGTGACGTAGGTGCTGACCGCATACGTTTCGTCAACCGCGCGTGACATGCCAGGTGTCTGAAGAATACTGGTCAGGGACACCTCGCCACCAGATTGTGCGGATCGAACGATGAATTTTGTTTCCGAAACGTACAGGCCTGAGGCAATAAATCCGAAATAGAGCACTGCAAGAAGCAAAGGAAGTGCAACCAATCCGATAAACAAGCCATTCTGACGCCAGAACGATGGCGCGGGCTCCAGCTCTATATCGTCATCCATTCCGAGGTCTGAAAGCAATCCAGGGTGTTCTGGAACAACCGGATTGAAATACATATTAACCGGCTGCATCGTGTGTTCGATGTCGACGGAATCATCAGTTTTCTCGATTTCTCTGGTATGTTTTGACACGTCGTTTTCACACCATCTTTACGAGGTGTTGCGCCCTGCGGATCAATGGAAGACTGATCGCGGTTGTCAGCACACAATGAAAAACGATATACCCGAGGTCCCAGTGAGCGATCATTTTAGGGCCAAAAAGCCCGGAGCGAAACATTTCAAACATATGAACGAGGACGGACCAGGAAACAACCTTCTGCGCTGTCTCCGGGAGCCAGCTCACCATATAGAATGCACCGGTGATCGGAATTGAAATATACATAATCGGAGGGACAAATCGTTCAGCCGCCTCTGACAGCTCCGTGATGGCAGCCAAAACCATGCCGAAGCTGAAAGCATACCAGGTCATGAAAAACCATCCGCCAATCAGCAGGAGGGGATCATGCATGGGCTCGAAGACGCCGAGGAGCGTCAAAGGAAGATAGGCAACAAAAAATGCCGCCAGCCCACCCAGGCTTTCCAACGTTGCGCGCGCAATCAGAATGTCAATGAAGCGCACATTGCGGTGAAAGAGCAGCCCGATGTTTGCACGCATGGCATGGACCGATTTCTGGACGCAGTGGCGCCACAATGTCAGCATCGTGTAGCCAGTCAAGACGAATGGAATCAATCCGATATCACCACCAGTTTGGTGTCCGGCGAGTGACCACATGACCATCACGCCAACTGTCAGGATGAGCGGCTCGCCCATAATCCAGAAGAATCCGAGGTTCTCATGGCCGTAGCGGGTCAGAGCCTCGCGGATCATGAGAGCGGAAATGACGCGCAGTTGGACGGAGCCTGCTTCAAGGACACCGCGCTTACCACCATCGTATGATGCGGGACGTGGGAGTTTGCGACCGCTTCTCATTGGGCATGCTCTCCGGCACCAACGGAAAGGATCCAAATGATTGAAAACATTGCAAAACCAAAAACGAATATCGTGAATATACCTCGAAGTCGCTTGGGTTCAGTCGATTCATCGGGAAGATGAGGCGAGACGACTTCTTCGATATAGATGTGCTGGCGACGCGCTTCTTGTCTGGCCAGATCAAGCGATTTCATTGCTGATGCGAGGCTTTTCTCGGCAAGTTCCCGCTGGAGCGACAGCTGTTCGTAGCTCGCCATTTTTTCCGAGAGAGAGTCGGTTCCGCCAGTCAGTTTGGCGCGCTCGATCCTTACCCGTTCTTCCAATGTCGAAATCTTCGCGGCAATCGATGGGATCGCTGGGCTTGCTGGCGAAGTCAGCCGCAACTCCCGGAGTTGGGCCGACGCGTAGGAAATATCGGCCGAAAGGGATGCGATGGTTTCCAGAACGCCCAGCGACGACTTTGACGGGTCAATCAGGAGCTCGCGATTTCGGAAAAGAGCGAGTGATGCCTGCGCTTCTATGGTGCGGGCTTCCGCGAGGCGAACTTCTGAATTCGCGACATCAATAATATCGCGTTGTGCTCGCGCATTCATCTTGTTGACCATTTCTTCCGCAAGACTCAGCATTTCTTTTGCAAGATTGCGAGAACTGTTACGATCAAATGATACAACTTTCAGGATGGTGATCCCCTTGACTGTGTCTTCAGCAATGGAAACGCGGTCAAGAAAGTAGTCGAAACGCGCTTCAGCAGAATTCTGGCGCCAGAAGCGAGGATAGCGTGAAAAAAAATCACCTTTTTCGCCAAAAACATTCTCAATGGAATGGCCACGATCTTGAAGTGCTCTAAGAACATCTCGTGATTGAAGGTATTTTTGAACCGCATATGCATCATCGACTGTCCGCGAGAGGCCGAATGTTCGAAACAACATTTCCAGCCCGCTGGCTCTCTGACTGGAGACAGAGCGAACAATAAATTGTGTCTCGGATGAATAGCGCGGAGCGGCGAGAAGGCCATAGAAAATTGTGCTCAGAACGACGGGCACAACGACGCAGCCAAGGAATGCAAGACGCGTTATCCGCTTCCGGATTTCAAGTGCTGCCAGATAGGCCTCGGAAGGATCAAATCCGCCGACAACAACCTTCTTCCGTTGACTAGGCACTAGCCTCTGCAAGACCGGGAGCAATCGAGATACCATCCAGAGACCTTATCTGCTGCCGCAAGCTTACCACGCAGTCCGCCTACGGCGCCGAACTGCCATCCTTACCGAGCAGTTGGGGCCGCTTTATGACAACCGGATGCCTAGCACAATCCTGTTCATCGCGGCTCCCTTCCTACGAGAAGAGCCAGTGGGACGCTGACAGCCCTTGCAGAGTTGTGAGCTGCGTATTCTCGAACCGAATGACATTGGAACCGTCAGAAAAAAGGACGTCCGCGCCTTGTTGAGTCATATGTCCGAGTGCCTGCGCTGCGTTCGTGTAGCCAAACCCGCGGAAGTCCAGATTGTCCGACACCTCGAAATCCTTTATCGTGTCGTTGCCCGTTTCAGAGCTGTAAAAAATAAAAGTGTCGGCCCCTGTCCCGCCGAACAAGATGTCATTGCCGATGCCGCCGATAAGGGCATCGTCGCCTCCATACCCGAACAGCGTATCACCGCCTGAGCGTCCGAACAACGCGTCGCTGATATTTGTACCCCCCAACGCATCGTTGAAGGCGGAACCGGATAGTGCCTCAATCTCCCAGAATGTGTCGCCGGCCCCATCGCCGTAATTGACCCAGCCTGTCATGCCAACCGTCACGCCTGCTGACGCCGTATCGTAGCTCGCCATGTCCCAGCCGCTACCACCGTCAAGGGCATCAGCACCGGCGCCTCCGGTCAATATATCATTGCCGCCGCCTCCGAAGAGCTGGTCGCTTCCAGTTTCGCCAAACAGCGCATCAGCACCATCATAGCCAAACAGGGTATCGGCGCCGTCGCGACCATAGAGCGAATTGCCATTGTTGTCGCCACCCATTACGTCGTTGTGCGCGGAGCCGATCAGGCTTTCGATCATCCAGAAGGTATCACCTGCAGCATCTCCGTAATTAACCCAGCTGGTGAGCCCGACGACTACACCGGATGTCGCGGACTCATAGCTGGCGGTATCCCAACCGTTGCCGCCATCAACCGCATCCGCGCCGCCGCCGCCCGACAGGATATCGTTGTCTTCTCCACCATAGAGCATGTCCGCTCCTGCTCCGCCTTCAAGGTAGTCATTGCCAGCGTAGCCGAACAGCGTATCAGCGCCATTTTCGCCGTAGAGAGTATTTCCGTTGTTGTTGCCCCCAATAACATCATCGAAATTCGACCCTAAAACGCCTTCGACGTCCCAGAATGTATCCCCCGCCGCGTCACCGAAATTGACCCAACCGCTCAATCCAACCACGACGCCGGCTGTCGCATTTGAATAGGACACCAGGTCCCAATCAGCGCCACCATCGAGCGCGTCTGAACCGGCGCCGCCGATCAGGATGTCATTTCCGCTTTGGCCCCAGAGCGAATCGTTGCCCGCACCGCCGTTGAGCTGATTGCTTGCGATATTGCCCGTAATGCTGTCATTCCCCGAGCCGCCATTGGCGTTTTCGATCAGCGAGCGAATGTCGCCATTGAACTGCAACGCGTTGAAGATATTGCCCGGCGCATACTGGTTTGTGCCGTTATTGCCGAGGTAGGCGAGCTGCGTCGATGAGGTGATCGAAAACGCTCCCGGCGCGAGGTTGATCGTCATGTTGGTCGTGTAGTTCGAGAAATCGTAGGTATCGATGCCATTGCCGTCCCAGACTGTCAGGAAAACGCGGTTGCCGCCCGGTGCGCCCTGACCGACGCCATTGATGAACATCTCGCCGGTCGTGGCACTCCAAGTGTAGGTCGTATTGCCGGAATTGGTGTTGAAATTCGCGCCATACATCACCTGCAGGGCGGCAATGTCATACATCATGAAGGTCTGGGCGTAGCCGTTGGTTTCATTGGTATAGCCCGTCGTCGGCCCGTTCTCGTAGCTCTTGTAGGTCATGATCGAGTAGGCCATCTGGTCATAGGCGGCCTGCATGGCAGTGTTGGCGACGCCGCCGGTCTGATGCCCGTGCTTCAATCCCAGCGAGTGCCCGAGCTCATGGATGGTCGTTGCCCAGGCATACTGGCCTTTGACCGGGTTCTTGTAGGAGGCATAACTGTTGCCGTACCAGATATCGCCGCCGGTGGTGGAGTCGGCGGGGTAGTAGGCATAGGCGGTGGGGTCCGCCTCATTGGAGAAGGCGACGCGGACATCTGCCTGCGTGACCGCGGGATCAACCTCGGTCGTCGTCAGATTGGTGTATTGCGAGACAAGGTTCATCGCGTAGCGGATGGCAACCCGCGTTGCTTCGGGGGCGGTCAGGAAGCCGTTCGTCAACTCGGTGCCGTAGCCGACGTCGTATTGCGATGTCAGGGTCGGGAACGAATAGGTCAACGTTGTGCCGCCCCATTTGCTGCCCGAAAGCACGCCATTGGTATTGGTATTGCCGGTTGCGCCCTGGCTTGCCCAGAAATTGGCACCGGTCCCGCCGTATTGCGGCATATCTGCCGAAACAGCGCTCTTGGCAGTGCTGCCATTGTAGGCGAGAGGGTTCATTCCGCAGGCTTGGCACATGGAGGTCGTTCCCGGATTGCGAGGGGGATTTGATCAGCGAGAAGGCGGGGTGACGCCGAGCCGCTTCAACGCAGCTTCGGCCTCGGGGCGATAACGACTGTCAGGATGGCGTTCGATGAACAGGGACAAGGCATCGGCAGTGTTGGTCTTCAGCGCGGAGTCCAGTTCTTCGCGCTCGGCAAAATGGCCGGGGCGCGCGATCTGCATTCCGATGCCGGAGTCTGCTCCGCCCACGGATGTCGCGAGCAGCGGCTCATGCGATGACATAGCCGCCGCCACAAGCATGGCGGGAGGGGGGCTCAAGTCGCTCATTCTGATCGCCTTTTGGCCGAAGCACACAATGCCGACGATATATTAGCTCGCAATGGTTGATCAATTCGATTCACTCGATCACGACAATGCCCGAAAATGGCACAATCAGCGCGTGCTGAAAATGGGTCGGTTCCAAATGTGCGATGCAAGAAAGGCTGAACTCAGGAAGAGGCTGAAATCGGACGGTTTAGCCCGGATTGCTCTGGCCTTGCTGCTTGAGAATCGCCATCGCCGAAACATCCTTCACGGCGTCGAGCGTCTCCGCCACCGCATCGACAGCAGCGTCGATCTGCGCATCGGAATGCGTCGCGTTGATGAAGAAGCGCAAGCGCGAGGATTTTTCCGGCACGCCGGGCGGCAGGATGGGGAAGGCGTTGAAGCCGCGCTTCTGCAGCTCCTGCGCCAGCACCAGCGTGCGCACCGTCTCGCCGACAATCACGGGGATGATGCCATAGCCCCAGGCATCGCCGGTATCGAGCCCCAGCGCTTTGGCCCGCTTGAGGAAGCGCTGGCTGTTGGCCTGCAGCTTTGCCACCCGTTCCGGCTCGGCGTTCATGATCTCCAGCGCCTTGGCTGATGCCGCAGCAACCGCCGCCGGCATGCCGACGCTGTAGACAAAGCTCGGCGCATGGCATTTGAGGAGATCGACCAGCACGGCACTGCCGGCGACATAGCCGCCGCAGCCGACGAGCGTTTTCGACAGCGTGCCGAACCAGAGGTCGACGCTATCCGGTGCGATACCCTGATGTTCGAAAATGCCGCGGCCGGTTGCGCCAAGAACGCCGAGCGCGTGCGCATCATCCATCATCAGCCACGCGCCGAAGCGCTGCTTGATCTCGATGAGGCGGGCGAGATCCGGCCCGTCGCCGTCCATCGAGAACAGGCCTTCGGTGACGATCAGGCACCGCTCGAAGCGCGGGCGTTCGCTGGCGAGCAGGCGCTCGAGCGCATCGAGATCGTTGTGCGGAAAGTTGCGCCGCGTTGCGCCGGAAAGCTGCGCGCCAACGACAATGCAATTGTGGATCAGCGCATCGTGGACGATGAGGTCCTTCGGGCCGACGAGGCTCGCGATCGTCGAGACGCCGCCGCCATGGCCGGAGTTGAAGACGATGCAATCCTCGGCCGCGTAGTTCTTCGCGAGCAGCTGTTCGAGATCGCGGTGCACCTGCCGCTCGCCCGCGCTGATGCGGCTGGCGGAAACCGAGGTTCCGAATTCGCGCGTCGCGGCCTCGGCGGCAGCAACAATCGCGGGGTGGCCATTGAGGCCGAGGTAATCGTAGGAGGCGAAGTTGACCAGTTCGCGGTTGCCGATCAACGCGGTTGCCGCCGAACGCCCGGCATGCAGGCGGTAATAGGGCACTTCGAGTGCGGCGAACGCCGCGAACTCACGCTGGAACTTGATCTGCTGATACTGCGGCAGGGTGTCGAAAGCAGTGTCATACGCGCGCTGCGCGACCTCAGGCCGCACCTGCGCCCCTTGCGCCGGTGCCCGCCGCATCATGGAAAGGAGCTTGTCGACATCCTTTCCGCCCGTGCTCATGCCCCGCTCCGATTGCTGGAGGCCGTCTTGATGCGGGCGCTGATCGCCTGTGCTTCCTCGGCGGACAATGCGCCGGAGGAATGCATGCCGGACATCGCGATGGCGAGATTGGCGCCCTGATCCGCGCCGGTATCCTCACCCTCCGCGGCAGGGCTGCCGATGCTGGTGAGAATCACCGCTGCTATATCGCCAAGGCGACGATCACCCGCGCCGACCATCGGCACATCGGTGCCGCACAGCCGCTCGATCGAGAGTTGGAGTTCAAGCGCCATCAGTGAATCGAGGCCCAGTTCGCCCAGCGGCCGGGAGGTGTCGATCTGCTCTTCCGGCATGCGCAGGATGTGCGAAATCTCGCGCTTGAGCGCCGCGACCACGATCCCGATCGCCTCAGGCCGGGTCTTGCCCTCGATTGCGGTGAGGAGATCGCCGCCCTCCGCACCCTCGTCCTCGCGACGTGCAAGTCCGAGCCCGGCGAAGGCGGCACTATTGATCAGCCGCAGCTTCTCCGCCGCCGCACCCGGCGAGATGTTGGTGTAGAACTGCATCGGGCCGACAGCGTTGCCGAGCACGAGCAACCGACCGAGATGCGCCAGCGATTCCGAGGACGATATGCCGACAACGCCCGTCGTCCGCCGCAGGCGACGGCCGAGCTGCTTGTCGCGCGCGATGATGCCGACATCGGAAATCGCGCCCCAGCCGATAGCGAGCGCGGGCTTGCCCTCGGCGCGCCGCTGCCGTGCGAAGCCTTCGAGCCAGGCGTTGGCGGCGACATAAGCGCCCTGACCGGGGCTGCCGATCACGGTTGTCGCGGAGGAATAGACCACGAAATAATCGAGCGGCTGGTCCACCGTCGCGGCATCAAGGTTTTCCGCGCCGCGCAGCTTGGGCTTGAGCACCGCGCGCAGACGCTCCGGCGTCAGGCTCGTGATCATGCCGTCGTCGAGCAGCACGGCGGCATGGACAACGCCGCGCACCGGGCCGTGCTGGCGCGCAAGACGCTGAACGAGTGCGGTCACTGCCGCGGCATCGCTGACATCGAGCGCCTCGATCAGCACCTTGGTGCCGGCCTTGCGCAGGACCTCGACCTCGTTTTCGAAGCCTTCCTCGATCTTGCCGCGCCGCGAAGCCAGCACGATGGTGCCTGCGCCCTTCTCGGCGAGCCAGCGCGCGGTTGCGAAGCCGAGGCCGCTGGTGCCGCCGACAATCAGGTGCACGCCGGCGCGCGGCTTGAACCGGAGCGCGGCGACATCCTTCGAGGCCGATTTCGCAGGGCGGATAACGATCTTGCCGACGTGCTCGGACGCCTGCATCAACCGGAAGGCCGCGCCGATTTCATGCGCCTCGAAAACCCGATATGGCAGGGGCTTCAAGGCGCCGCTCGCGAACTGATCCGAGATCACCTTCATCATCGCTTCGACGAGGGGGCGGTCATGCGCCAGCAACTCGTCGAGGTCGACGCCGAAATACGCGATGTTGCGCACGAAGGGGCGGAGGCCAAGGTGGGTGTTGTCGAGATAGTCGCGCTTGCCGAGTTCGACGAAGCGTCCGAACGGTTTGACGAGCTTGAAGCTCGCCGCCATCGCCGACCCCGCCAGCGAGTTGAGCACGACATCGACGCCGCCAAGTTCATCGCTGATCGCTTCGGCAAAACGCTCATGACGGGAATCGTAGGTCAGGTCCGCGCCGGCAGCCCGTGCCAGCACTCGCCGTTCTTCGTTGCTCGCGGTCGCGATTGCGCGCGCGCCGGCGAGCTTGGTGAACTGGATTGCCGCCAGGCCGACGCCTCCCGCGCCGCCATGGATGAGCACATCGTCGCCCTTGCCGATCTGTGCGCGTTTGACGAGCGCAAACCATGCCGTGGCAAAAGCCACCGGGATCGTTGCTGCGGCCTCAAGGCTCACGCCGGCGGGCACCTTGAAGAAGTGCCATGCCGGGGAGACGAGGTGCGAGGTGAAGGTGTTGGCGGCAAAGCCCATCACGGCGTCGCCGACCTTCAGGTTCTTCACCCCCGGGCCCACGCGCGTCACGATGCCGGAGCATTCGAAACCGAGCGCGGCGGCGGTGAGGCCCGCGCCCAGAAGATCATCGTCGAGAATACCGAGACCAACGAGAATATCGCGGAAGTTGAGCCCGACAGCCGCAACCTCGATTTCGATTTCACCGTCCTTCGGTGCGGTGCGCTCGGCCGTCAGCCAGGCGAAACTGTCGAGGCGTCCGGCCTGCTCGAAACGGAGCACGGCGCGCGCCGCATCCCCGATCGGCGCGGGCGGGAACAGGTTACGGCGCATGCGCAAGGCCGAAATGCCAGCAACGTCCGCCCGCAGCTCCAGCTCCAGCCCCTCGAAAGAGAGCGCATCGCCAAGGCGCGCCGCAGTTGTGCCGGCATCCAGCGTCTCGGCGAATTCGACAAGGCGCAGATCGACGGCGGGGAATTCGTTGATGGCAACCCGCAGGAAGCCCCAGATGCCGCTCGCGAGCGCGGAGGGCGTGGCACTGCCATCGAGCGCGCCACGCGTTGCGATCAACACGCGGGTTTCAGTGGCACCGGCGGCATCGAGTGTCTCGGCAACAGCCTTGATCGCCTCGATGTGACGGGCGAGCGTCTCGACGTCATCGGAGGCGCTGCCATTGACCGCATAGACGAGGTTCACCGGCAACGCCTGCGCCTCGGCGAGGGCTTGAAGGCGCGGGCCGATGCCATCCGCATCCTCAAGCCTGAGCGTTGCTGCGCTGGCAATCGCCTGGGCGAAATCTCCGTTTGCAGGACCAACAAACGCATAATCGCGCGACCGGCTGGCAATCGGCTCGGCGATATCAGGTGCGAAGGCCGCAATCAGTGCGCCAAGACCATCAGCCGTGGGGAGAGAGGCGATCTCGGTCGCGCCGAAATTTTCCAGCGTCCGCACAATCGCATCGGCGGACGGGATACGGACGATGCCTTGCTCGTTCATGGCGGCTTCGCCGAACCAGCCGGTCCAGAGGCCAAAAAGGAAATCGAGGGTCGCGTCCGCGCCGGGTTGGGCGATGAAGACCGGGGCATTCGGGCGCAGCACGTGCCGGAGGGCCGGGGCGATCTGTCCCGCACCGCCGCCGATCGGTGCGGAGGCCACCGCCACGAGGCAATCGAATGCCAGCGGCGAGGCCAGTGCAGCGGCATTTTCGAGATTGAGAAACTCGATTTCAGGGTCGACATGACCATGCGAGCGCGCGGCGTCGATCTCCTTGCGATCAGCGGCCACGAGCGTCAGCTCGATGGTGCCGGCCTGAACCTGCGGCAGGAGAGCCTTCATCAGGCCTGCGCCCCACGGTGCCAGCGCCAGCACGCGCAGCTTGCGGCCCGCGGCTTCGGCGGTTGTTGCAATCGCATCGCGCAGGGCACCCAGCGCGCCAGCGGTCAGCACGCCCCCGGTTTCCATCTGGTCGCGCAATGATGGGGGAACCGGCAAACGGGTTCCGCTCGCGATCAGACGTTCGGCATGCGCCAGCGCGTTGGAGGCAAGCCGGATTTCAAGGTTGGCCTGCGGGAAATTACCCAGCAGCGTGGACAGGATTTCGTTCGGCGACGGCAACGGGTTATCGGCGGCGAGGACGCCCTCCGTGATCAACCCGAAGCCGTCAAGGATGATCCGTGCGGCATCGACCAGCGGTCGCGATGCCTCGGGGATGCGGCCCATCACGATCAACCCGTCGACATCCAGCGGGGCACCGCGGGTCAGGCGCGCGACGAGCCCATGGGCGAGCGAGACCGAAAACGCCCGAACGATCAACCAGGGCGCGGGAACTTCCGCCGTATTCCCGGCAAGCGGGTTGCGCAAACTCTCGACGGTCATCTTCAGGGCGGCAAGACTTGCGTCGGAAGGGGTGATCGGGAGCCCTTCGATGCGGAAGGTCCGGTCAGCCGTGGTAGCCTTCGAAAGGTAGAGCGCACGCAACACCGCTGCCTCGACCGAGGCCACCACCGTGCCGTTGGCGTCGAACAGGGTGATGGCGACCGTCTTGAAGCGGTCCGTCTCCTGCGTCAGCAGCGTGATCGCCCGCCGGATGACGGCACCCGGCTTCCAGATGCAGATCTTGCGGAAGCGCACCGGCAGATGCGCCTTTTTCTCCCCGTCCTTCTGCGGGCGGGAGATGAAGAGGCCGTGAAATGCCGCGTCAAGCGAAGCCGGATGCAGCACGTGCCGATCCGCGAAAGCGCCGAGGCCGACCGAGGCCGGGGCCGCCAGCTTCACATCCGAGGTGACATGATCCCGTTCGTTCGCGGTCACGAGCTGGAACAGCGGACCGTAATCGAGGCCGGCGCGCGTGGCTTCGGCATAAAGCTGCGCTGCGGTATCAGACACCTTGGTCTTGGCGTCGGGCGGCGGCAGCGGCTCGGAAACATGGCGGGTCAGCACGCTGATCCGGCCGCGGGCGTGCAGCACCCAATCCTGCGCGGAAAAGCGCTTGCGGCTCCAGATCTCGATCGTATTGCCGGCTTCGGCGTAGCGGGTCGAGACCTCGCGCGTCTCATCCTGCGCGATGGCCAGCGCCTTGAGCACGTCGAATTCGTCGAGTTCGAGCGGGCGTTCGCCGAAGAGATCGCGCCCGGCGGCGAGCGCCATTTCGATCAGGCCCGCAGCCGGGACGATCACGCCGCCGTCGACGCGGTGATCATCGAGGTAGGGCACGAGGATGGGGTCGACGAGGTTGCGCCATTCGGGCGAGCCATCGGCCATGCGGGCACCCAGCAGTGGGTGGCGGGCATCCGAGAGATTGAGTTTGCCGAAGGCATTGAGCGCCTCGGAGGTGCCGGGCAGATTGTAGGCCTGCCGCTGGAAGGCATAGCCCGGCAGGCTGACCGGGCGCCGGGGGCGGGGGCCACACACAGTATCGCGATCAAAGGCAGCGCCGTTGGCGATCAGGCGGGCGATGACGAGATCGACGGGGTTGGCGCCATCCTTCTGCGAGAAGGACGAAAGCGTCTCGCAGCTCACGCCATCATCGCGCAGGTTCTCGGCGATCGCGCCGGTGAGGATCGCACGCGCGCCGATTTCGATGAAAATCTTGCCGCTCGCATCAGCGGCAACCTTGAGCGCATCCTGAAACCGCACGGTCTGGCGGATGTTCTGCCACCAGTAGTGCGCATCAAGGCTTTCCCCGGCGGCCAGTGCCCCGGTGACGGTCGAAATGAACGGCAAGGCCGTCGCGCGCGGGCGGATGAAGGCGAGATCAGCCACCATCGCGTCGTGCAGCGGTGCCAATGCGGAAGAGTGGAAAGGATAGTCGATATCGAGCGGAATGGTGGCAATCCGCGCCGCGCGGCAATGCTTGGCAAAGCCCTTCAGCGCGTCCGCCGGGCCGGAAACGGTCGTCGAGGTCGTGCTGTTCACGGCCGCGATCTCGATTGCGGCATCCTGCCCGTAGGAGTCCAGCAGGCGTTCGACCTGTGCACTGTCCGCCGCGACCACCAGCATGCGGCCAAGTCCGCGCACGCCCTCCTGATGCTTCGAGCGGAGGTAGATCAGCTTGACGGCGTCCACCCGGCTGATGGCACCACAGGCCTCGGCGGCAGCAACCTCGCCGACTGAATGGCCGAGGACGGCCGACGGATGTATCCCTGTCTTGGCGAGACACCCCACCAGTGCCGACTGGATCGCGTAGATCAGCGGCTGGGCAACAGAGGTCTTTTCAAGCTCGCTCGCCGGAATTTCGGTTTTGAGATGCGCGGCGATCGACCAGCCCGCCAGTGGCTGGAACAGCGCGTCGATCTCGTCGATTTCGGTTCGGAACGGTGCGCTCGAGGCATAGGCCGCGTGGCCCATGCGCGGGAACTGGCTGCCATTGCCGGAAAACACATAGACAACCGGGCAATCGACCGCATTTGCCGAGCCGGAGCTGAAGTTTTCGCCTTCTGCCGTGCCTTCGGCAAAGCGCCGGAGGGTGCTGGCAGCATCCCCGCCCGACAGCGGCACGACGACCCGGTGCTTGAGCAGATCGCGACCATGGCCAAGCGCCTGAGCAATCGCCGCCGGTGACGCACCACCTTCAATCGTCTCCGCGATACGCGTCGAGAATTCAACGAGCCCGCCCCGGTCGGCTGCGGAAATCACGAGTTGACGGGCGGTGTCGGCGTCGCTTTCCCGCACAACCGCCTCGGGATTGGGCGCGCGCAAAAGAACATGCGCATTGGTGCCGCCGAAACCGTAATTGCAGATGCCGGCATAGCGCGCGGTTCCGCTCAGATCGAGTTTACGGGCGGCTCCGTTCGGAACAAGGTTGAGGCCGGCAAAATCGATGTTCTCGTTCGTCTCTTCGAGGAAGAGCGATTGCGGAAGCACGCCATGCTGAAGCGCGAGCACGGATTTCAGCATGCCGGCGAGGCCGGAGGCCGCTTCCAGATGCCCGATATTCGATTTCACCGAGCCGATGGGGAGCGGCTTTTTCCGCTTCTGCCCGAGCGAGCGGCCGATCGCGGTCGCCTCGATCGGGTCACCGACGCGGGTGCCGGTGCCATGCGCCTCGACGAACGCCAGATCATCCGGGGAAATACCGGTCTGGGCATAAAAGGTTTCGATCAGCCGTTGCTGGCCTTCGAGCGAGGGCAGGGAGATACCGGTCGTCCGCCCGTCGGAGTTGACGGAAGCCCCGACGACATAACCGCGTACACGGTCGCCACGCGCATCCGCATCCTTTTGCCGCCGCAGGACAACGGCAACCGCGCCCTCGGAGCGCACATAGCCATCCGCCTTGGCCGAAAACGGCCGAGACAGCCCGGTCGGCGAGAGCATGCGCGCCTGGCTGAAGCCGATGAAGGGTACGGGCGAGAGCAGCAGGTTGACGCCAGCGACAACCGCCAGCTCGATCTTGCCGTCATTGAGCGCGTCGATCGCCTGTTTCATCGCCACGAAAGACGAGGAGCAGGCGGAATCGACCGTGAAGCTCGGGCCCTTGAAATCGAAGATGTAGGAAATGCGGTTCGACAGGATCGACAACGAATTGCCGGTCATGAAGTGGCTTTCCATCACCGCCGGATCGAGCGAGGCTGTGCCCTGATAATCGACCATCGACGCGCCGACATAGACGCCGACATTCGAACCCGCGAGCGAGGATGGCGGGATCGAGGCATCCTCGAGCGCTTCCCAGACCACTTCGAGCAGCAGCCGCTGCTGCGGGTCCATCTGCTGGGCTTCGCGTGGTGAAACCCCGAAGGGTGCGGGATCAAAATCGGCGGGATGGTCGAGGTAGCCGCCGGCAAAACTATAGGCAAAGCCCGGCTCAGGATTGCCGGGGCGCAGGAAGCGCTCGACGCTCCAGCGTTCTGTCGGCTGCCCACGCACGGCATTGCGGCCTGCCAGCAGCAGCTGCCAGAACGCGGCAAGCGACTCCGCGCCGGGAAGGCGGCATGCCGCGCCAATGATCGCGGCCTCGGGGTTGGCGGAGGTCTTGGTACCCTGCATCACAACTTCTTGGACCCGGAGCAGCAACCGACCCGGAAACTGCAAAAATTTCGAACGAGGAACAAATGATCGTCAGGCTTTTGGGATTTCGGCGCCGTTTGTCAACCTCCTAACGGGCTGGGTGTCTGGAAGGACTGCAACGAAAGTCTCCGCCATGTTGGTTGCCCGCGACGGTTCAAGTCAAGTCGATCCCGGGTATTTCCGGTGCAACGTGTCAGTTTACGGCTGAACAATCAGCGATTAGATCGGTCTAACGGGCCACACGCATCCGGTAGTCCTGAAACCAGCGCGCGAACCGCTCTGCGCCATCCACAATGGATGTTTCCGGTGCAAAACCCGTCAGGCGCTGGAGCTTTGCGATGTCGGCGAAGGTCGCCGGAACATCGCCGGGCTGGCGCGGCAGGTGGCGTTTGATCGCCGCTTTGCCGCAAGCGGCTTCGATCGCCGTGATGAAATCGGAAAGCCGCTCGGGGCGGTTGTTGCCGATGTTGAGGATGCGATGCGGGCTCAGCGCGCCCTCGGCCTGCGGCGGAATCGGAATGAGCCGGAGCATGGCGCCGACGATATCGTCGATATAGGTGAAATCCCGGCTCATGCCAGTCTCGTCGAAAACCTCGATCGGGCGGCCGGCGAGAATGGCGTCGGTGAATTTCCACATTGCCATATCCGGGCGGCCCCACGGGCCATAGACCGTGAAAAACCGCAGCCCGGTCATCGGGATGGCGAAGAGATGGGCATAGGTCTCGGCCATCAGCTCATTCGCGCGCTTGGTTGCGGCGTAAAGCGAGACGGGATGGTTCACCGGGTCCTCCTCGCTGAACGGCACTTTCGTGTTCGAGCCGTAGACCGAGCTGGACGATGCATAGATGAAGTGCTGGACCGGGTAGTGCCGCGCGGCCTCGATCAGCGACAGGAACCCGTCGATATTCGCCCGCGTATAGTCAAACGGGGCCTCCAGCGAATGGCGCACGCCGGCCTGTGCGGCAAGATGCACCACGCAATCGGGCCGGAACTCAGCGAAAAGCCGCTGCATCGCGGCATGGTCCTCGATGCCCAGCTTCTCGAAAGAGAACCCGTTGCGGCCCCGGAGCGTTTCGAGCCGGGCCATTTTAAGCGCGGGGTCATAATACGCATTAAGGTTGTCGATGCCGAGAACTTGCTGATGGCAGGACTGCCAAGGGTTGCTGTCAGCCCCGGCAGCCTTCGCACTGGCATTTTGACATCACACTCTTTATGGCAGGCGCGTGAAGGGCTGGCTCGGGGCCAGCGGAATTCGGGATCAACTCATGTCAAAGACCGCTCTGATAACCGGGATAACCGGGCAGGATGGCGCCTATCTCGCGGAATTGCTGCTGGCGAAGGGCTATCGTGTCCATGGCGTCAAGCGCCGGTCCTCGTCGTTCAACACGGGGCGCATCGACCATCTCTATCAGGACCCGCACGAGCGCAACGTGCGGTTTTCGCTGCATTACGGCGACATGACCGACGCGACAAACCTCATCCGTATCGTGCAGGAAACCCAGCCGGACGAGATCTACAATCTCGCGGCACAGAGCCATGTGCAGGTCTCGTTCGAGACGGCGGAATATACCGCCAATGCCGATGCGATCGGCACGCTGCGCCTGCTGGAGGCGATCCGCATCCTCGGGATGGAGAAGAAGACCCGCTTCTACCAGGCCTCGACCTCCGAACTCTACGGCAAGGTGCGCGAAGTGCCGCAGAGCGAGACGACGCCGTTCTACCCGCGCTCGCCCTATGCCGCCGCGAAAATCTACGCCTACTGGATCACGGTGAACTACCGCGAGGCCTATGGCATCCACGCCTCCAACGGTATCCTCTTCAACCACGAGAGCCCGCTCCGCGGTGAGACCTTCGTGACGCGCAAGATCACGCGCGCGGTGGCGGCAATCCACCACGGCTTCCAGGAGACGCTGCACCTCGGCAATCTCGACGCCAAACGCGACTGGGGCCATGCGAAGGACTACGTCGAGGGCATGTGGCGCATTGTCCAGCAGCCCGAGGGCGATGATTACGTGCTCGCGACCGGCGAGACACATTCTGTGCGCGAGTTTGTCGGGCGCGCCTTTGCCGTGATCGGCGTTTCAATCGTCTGGTCGGGGGAAGGTGTGGCCGAGACCGGTCGCGATGCCGCCACCGGGCGTGTGCTGGTCACGGTTGATCCCGCCTATTTTCGCCCGACCGAGGTTGATCTCCTGATCGGTAATCCGGCAAAAGCTCATGAAAAGCTGGGCTGGAAGCATACAACCGGCTTTGCGGACCTTGTCCGGGAGATGGTGGCTTCCGATATCAAGATCATTCCGATGGAACACCAACGGCACGCGACGGCGCAGGGGGTATCATGAGCAAGCTCTTCGATCTTCAAGGCAAATCGGTCTATGTCGCCGGTCATCGCGGAATGGTTGGCAGCGCGATCATGCGGGCGCTCGGCGCGCGCGGGATGAAACCGCTCGTGGCGACGCGCGCCGAGCTGGATCTTGAGCGTCAGGAGCCGGTGGAGAAGTGGTTCGCCGCCAATCGGCCGCAGGTGGTGATCATCGCTGCCGCGCAGGTCGGCGGGATCCACGCCAACAAGACCTTTCCGCGCGATTTTCTCTATCGCAACATGATGATCGCCGGAAACCTGATCGAAACCGCGCACAAGAACGGCGTCGAGAAACTGCTCTATCTCGGCTCGTCCTGCATTTATCCGCGCAATGCACCCCAGCCGATCACTGAAGAAGCGTTGCTGACCGGCACGCTCGAACCGACCAACGAATGGTATGCCATCGCCAAGATCGCCGGGATGAAGCTCGTGCAGGCTTACCGCCGCCAGTTCGGGACGGATTACATCTCTCTGATGCCGACCAACCTTTACGGGATCGGTGACAATTACCACCCCGAGCACAGCCACGTGATCGCAGCGTTGATCCGCCGTATCCACGAAGCAAAGCTCAACAACGCGCCGGATGTGGTGATCTGGGGGACCGGAACACCGCGGCGCGAGTTCCTGTTCGTCGATGATTTTGCCGAAGGGGCCATCCACGCGATAGAGACCTATTCCGGCGACAATTTCATGAATGTCGGCTCGGGGACGGACCTCACGATCGCCGAACTGGCCCGAACCATCGCCGATGTCATCGGCTTCAAGGGCGCGCTGGTGTTCGATACATCCAAGCCGGACGGCATGCCGCGCAAGCTGCTGGATGTCTCGAAGATGAAGGCGATCGGATGGCAGGCAACGACCCCGCTGCGCGCCGGGCTGGAAGTCGCCTATCGCGATTTTCTCGCCGGGGGCGGGCGGAACAACGCCTGACTTCGCCAGAGGGTATCCGCCCGCCAAGCATGCCCTCGGGCTTGACCCGAGGGTGGATACCGGCCGGCGGAAAAAGCGGATGCTCTAGAGGATTGTCGCTTTCGGAATCGGCACGATGAAGCGCCCGCCCCAATCGCGGATATGCTTCATCTGCTCCATGATCTCATCCTTGATGTTCCAGGGGAGGATGAGAACATAATCGGGCTTGAGCGCATCGATGGCTTCGGGTGCCTTGATCGCCAGCCGGGTTCCCGGCAGGTACATGCCCTGCTTCTGGGGTGAGCGATCGACCGTGAACTCCAGAAAATCAGCGCCGATGCCGCAATAGTTCAGCAGCGTATTGCCCTTTGCCGGCGCCCCGTAGCCGACGATTGTCTTGCCCTGCCGCTTCAGTGAAATCAGCAGCTCAAGCAGCGCGCGCTTGGTTTCCTTCACCTTTTCCGAGAACGACAGGTAGACCGCATCGGCATCAAGCCCTGCTGCCCGCTCGGTCGCGAGCATGGCCTCCACACGCCCGGTGCGCGGGTGCGACGCCGCCTCGCGGCAGACGAACAGGCGGAGTGATCCGCCATGCGTCGGGATGGCTTCGACATCAAACACGCGCAGACCGTTCGCCGTGAAAAATCGATCCGCCGCGAGCAGCGAGAGATAGGAAAAATGCTCGTGGTATATGGTGTCGAACTGGTTTTCCCGGATCTGGTTGAGCAGATGCGGAAATTCAAAGGTTGAAACGCCCTCCGGCTTCAGGATTTCCCGGAAGCCCGACACGAAATCGTTGATATCCGGCACATGGGCGAGAACATTGTTCGCGGCGGTCAGGTCGGCTGCAAAGCCTTCGGCCACGAGCTTGCGTGCGGTGTCGACACCGAAGAATTCGATCCGGGTCGGAATGGCCTTTTCCTTGATCGCATAGTCCGCGACCGAGCGGCAGGGCTCAACCCCGAGCACGCCGATGCTCTTTGCCTTGAAATACTGCAGGAGGTAGCCATCGTTGCTGGCCACCTCGACAACGGTGCTCCCCGGCGAAAGGTTGAAGCGCGCCGTCATCGCGTCGGCATAGCGGCTGGCATGAGCCAGCCAGCTCGATGAAATCGATGAAAAATAGGCATAATCCTCGCGGAAGAGATCATCCGCGCGCCGGAAGTCCTCGAGCTGAACGAGGCGGCAGGAATCGCACACCAGCGCCCGAAGCGGGTAGTAGGGTTCCGCGCCATTGCGCATCGCGGCGCTCAGATAGTCATTCGAGACGGGTGTTGCCCCAAGGTCCGCGAAAACCTTTGTCAGCGGCGTGCCGCAATGCCGGCATTTCGTCGGGGAGAGGGTGCTCGAGGTCAACGCAGTTTCCTTCCAGACGGCCTCAGGCCCAGGTTTTCCAGGGTGCCTTGCCGGTCTCCCAGAGCGATTCGAGGTGCTGCTTGTCCCGCAGCGTATCCATGGGTTGCCAGAACCCTGAATGCTGAAACGCCATCAGCTGGTTGCTCGACGCCAGAGCCTCCATCGGCTCGCGCTCCCAGGTGGTTGCATCCCCCTGGATGAGATCAAAGACGCGCGGCGAGAGCACAAAAAATCCGGCATTGATCCAGCCTGCTTCACCGTCGGGCTTTTCCTGGAAGCTTTTCACAAACCCGTCTTCGATCCTGGCGGCACCAAAGCGGCCGGCCGGGCGAACCACGGCCACTGTCGCATCGCAGCCATGCTGCCTGTGGAACTTGATTTCAGACGCAATATCGATGTCGCTCACGCCGTCGCCATAGGTCAGGCAGAACGATTCATCGCCGACAAAAGGCTGAATTCGCTTGATGCGGCCGCCAGTCATCGACGAATCGCCCGTATCAACCAAGGTTATCTTCCATGGCTCTGTGCGACGGCGGTGAACAATTGTTTCGTTTTTTTCGAGATCAATCGTAACGTCGGATGTATGCAATAAATAATTCTGAAAGTATTCTTTAATCATGTACCCTTTGTAGCCAAGGCAAACGATGAATTCGTTGATTCCATGGTTGGAATACATTTTCATGATGTGCCAAAGGATCGGATGTCCGCCAATTTCGACCATTGGTTTCGGGCGAAGGCTGGTTTCTTCCGACAATCTGGTTCCAAGTCCGCCTGCGAGCAAAACCGCTTTTGAAATAGGTTTCAATCTTCAGCTCCCTGCATCATCCGTCTCCTGATCTCACCCGTTTCCTGTGTCGATATTTCCGAAACAGGAAAGCATGGAGAATTCATCAGGTGGGCCCGCGGTTATCTTGGTTTGGCGACAGTCTGGCACCGATTCGGGCAAGCTAATCCCTTCTTCACGTCGAACTCAACCTGCCTCGGCATTGCTTGCGCCGATTTTCGTGCCGGGGACGGGCGTAATCGCTTCCCGCGCGGCTTTTTGCAACGGCATCGGAACAGAGCTCCAATCACGGCATGCGGTGAGGGTATGGTTCGGGCGAGAGTTTGACCGGCATTCGCAAGCAATTGGTGACGCACCGCACGATCAATCGTCGGGGTGGATATCGAGACGGTTTCTTTTTGGCCGAAAGTCTGGAAGAAACAGGCCATTGCCTGACTAGATGGATATTCTGAATGATTCGGCGAAGAACCTCGAAAAGCCCGATTGCCGAGGCGACGGCCCGATCGCGCGGGCCGCTTTTTGCCGTTGGCCTGTTTTCCGGCGTGGTGAACATTCTTGGCCTGACGGGCTCTTTCTATATGCTTCAGGTCTACGACCGTGTTCTGGCGAGCCGGAGCGTCGCGACGCTTGTGGCGCTCTCGGTGCTGGCGCTGGCGCTGTTCGCGTTGCAGGGCGTGCTGGAAATCATCCGCAGTCAGGTTCTCTCGCGCGTCGGGGCCCGGATCGAGCGGGACCTGCTCAAGCCGGTGCATGATCTCCTGATGCGGTTGCCGATGGCGGGGCGCAGTCCGGTCGAAGCCACACAGCCCGTGCGGGATATGGAGGCGGTGCGGAATTTCATGTCCGGGCAGGCCCCGATCGCCTTCATGGATCTGCCGTGGATGCCGGTCTATCTCGGGTGCATTTTCCTTCTTCATCCCTGGCTTGGGGTGCTTTCCGTTGGTGGTATGGCGGTGCTGATCGGGCTCACACTGCTGAGCGAGGGGCGGCTCAAGGAGCCGAGCCGGGAAGCGACGCTCGCCAACGCGCGTCGCCAGCAGGCAGCGGATACGACCCGGCGCAACTTCGAAGTCCTGCGCGCGATGGGGTTTGAGGGGCGGGCCGCGGCGCGTTTTTACAGCGCCTCCGGCGCGTTCTTCACTGCCAACCAGAAGATGTCCGATGTCGTCGCGACGTTGGGCGGCATCTCCCGCATCATCCGGATGATGCTGCAATCCGCCATTCTCGGCCTTGGAGCCTTTCTGGTGCTCAAAGGCCAGATGAGCGCGGGGGCGATCATCGCCTCGTCGATCCTGTCCGGGCGCGCGATGGCCCCGGTCGAGATGGCCATCGGCAACTGGAAGCAGTTTGTCGCGGCGCGGCAGGCCCGCAGCCGCCTGCAGGAGATGATCGCGCTGCTCGGCGAGGAACCGGAGCTGGTCGATCTGCCGCCGGCTTCGCAGATGGTGCAGGTCGAATCGGTGGCAATCGGCCCACCGGGATCGCGCATGCCGATCTTGCGCAACGTCAGTTTCACGCTGAAGGCCGGTGACGGGCTCGCGGTTCTCGGCCCGAGCGGAGCCGGAAAATCGACGCTCGCCCGGGCCCTCGTCGGGGCCTGGCCGACGCTCTCCGGTTCGGTCCGGCTTGATGGTGCACCGCTTGAACAATGGCCGCCGGCACGCATCGGCAAGCTGATCGGCTATCTGCCGCAGGACGTGGAACTCTTTGATGGCACCATCGCCGAAAACATCGCACGGCTCGATCCGGATGCGGATGACGCGATGATCGTGGCGGCGGCGCAAGCCGCCAATGTCCACGATATGATCCTCCGGCTGCCGCACGGCTATTCGACGATGCTGGGCGAGGGCGGGCAGAACCTTTCCATTGGCCAGCGCCAGCGGATCGGTCTGGCGCGGGCGCTGTATGGCGATCCGTTCCTGGTCGTGCTCGATGAACCCAACGCTCACCTTGATCAGGAGGGCGAGGTCGCGCTCTCGCGCGCGATTGCCCATATCCGCGCCCGCAAGGGCATCATCATCGCGGTGTCGCATCGTCGCGGCATCCTTGAAAGCGTGAATATGGTGGCGGTCGTGGCTGACGGCGAGCTCAAGGCCATCGGCCCGCGCAACGAGGTGCTCAAGAAGCTTGCCGAAGGCGCTGCCCCGGCCAAAGGCGCCGGAGCACCTGCCCCCGCCCCGGTGCCACCCAGGCCGCAGCCTGCCATGCACCCTGGAAACACCCCGGGACCGATGCAGACCGGGGCCATCCTGTCCGGCAGGTTGGGCGCGCAAGGGGGAGCGACAAGATCCGCCGCACCACCTCCGCGCCCCGCGACGGCCCCCACCCCGGAGCCTGATCTCCTCACCGAGGAAACCCCGGGGAGGCAGGCATCATGAGCAAGTCCCCGATGACGGTGTCACCGGATTTTCCAACTGAACCACCGCTGCGCGGCAGGGTGATCCTTGGTGCTTTCGCGGTTGTTTTCGGCTTCTTCGGGTTCATCGCCTGGCTGGTCATGGCGGATCTGTCCGGGGCAGTCGTTGCTGGCGGGCAGGTCGTGGTCGAGAGCGACGTCAAGAAAATCCAGCATCAGGCCGGCGGAATTGTCGGCGAAATCCGGGTGCGGAACGGCCAGCGCGTGCTGGCGGGAGACGTTCTTGCGCGGCTCGATGAAACCATTCCGCGCACGAATCTTGCGCAGGTCACCTCGCAGCTGACACAACTGGCCGGCCGGCGTGCCCGGCTTGAGGCCGAACGGGATGATCGCGATACCCTGCGGTTGCCGCCGGATTTCGCAGCGCTGAGCGCGGAGGCGCTTGAGGTCGCAACCGGCGAGCAGCGGCTGTTGAAGGAAACGCGAACCGTTCGCGCCCAGCAGGTCGAGCAGCTGCGCGAGCGCATCGGGCAGTTCGAGCGTGAAATCGAAGGGCTGACAGCCCAGGTCGATGCCAAGAAGCGCGAGGCGATCCTGATCAAGAGCGAGCTGCGCGGCGTGCAGGAACTCTATGAAAAGCAGCTGGTGCCGATCCAGCGTCTCTCGGCGCTCCAGCGCGAGGCGGCGCGGCTCGATGGCGAAAGCGGGGCGCTGGTTGCCAATATCGCGAAGGCGCGCGGCCAGATTTCGGAAATCTCGCTGCAACTGCTCTCGATCGACCAGAAGGTGAAGGCTGAATCGATCAAGGAGCTGCGCGAGGTCGAGGCGCTGATGTCGCAGCTGACGGAAAAGCGTATCGCCGCGCTCGATGTCCTGCAGCGGATCGATATCCGGGCGCCGCAATCAGGGTATGTGCACGAGATGTCGATCCACACCGTCGGCGGTGTGATCGCGCCCGGTGAAGCCATCATGCAGATCGTGCCGGACAGCGAGAAGCTCGCGGTCGAGATCCGCGTCAGCCCGACCGATATCGACCAGATCCGCATCGGACAGAAGACGATCCTGAGGCTCTCAGCCTTCAACCAGCGTACAACGCCCGAGCTGATCGCCAATGTGACGCGGGTGGCTGCCGATGCCACGCGCGAACCGCAAACCGGCGCGACCTATTTCGTCGCTCGCGCCGGGGTCGAGGAGAGCGAATTGAAGAAGCTCAAGGGGCTCACGCTCTCGCCCGGCATGCCGGTAGAGGCCTTTGTCGAGACCGGATACCGCACCGCGCTCAGCTACTTCTCCAAGCCGTTGACAGATGCCTTCCAGCGCTCGTTCAAGGAAGACTAGGGCCCCGCAAGGAAGACTGGACTCTGCAAGCAAGCGCCGCGCGTTCAGCCTGCGTAATCGTGCCAATGGCCGGATGGATCCATGATCCGTCCGCCATCGGCATCGAGATAGCTCGACCCGATCGGCACCTTGCCATGCCCACCCGGCAGATCGAGCACGTAGGCGGGAATGGCGTGGCCCGAAAGCCGCCCGCGCAAGGCGGCGTAGAGCGCCTGCCCCTCGGCGATCGACAGGCGGAAGTGCCCGGTGCCCGGCGCCAAATCTGGGTGGTGCAGGTAGAGTGGCGTGATGCGGTGCGCCGCCATCTCGCGGAAGAGATCGGCCAGCGCCTCCGGGCTGTCGTTGACACCCCTGAGCAGCACGGTCTGGCCGAGCAGCGCGACGCCATGATCCGCCAGCCGCGTGAGCGCCGTGATGGCCTCGGACGAGAATTCGCGGGTGTGATTGGCGTGGATCGCGACGTAATTCGCCTTGCCGGGGAAACGCAGTGCCCGCACGAGATCGGGCGTGATCCGCTCCGGCGCAACCACCGGAACACGGGAATGCCAGCGCACCGCGCGCACATGAGGGATATCAGCCAGCCGTCTGCCGAGCGCGGTGATACGCCTGACGGAGAGCATCAGCGGGTCGCCGCCGGTGAAGATGACCTCGAAAATTCCGGGGTGCGCGGCGATATAGGCGAAGGCGGCATCAAGCTCGGCGTCGGTGAGGTTGCCATCGCCCGCCGGGCCGACCATCTCGCGCCGGAAGCAGAAGCGGCAATAGACCGGGCAGGTATGTGTGAGTTTGACCAGCACGCGGTCCGGGTAGCGGTGCACGAGCCCCTTCACCGGTGAATGGGCGTGATCGCCGATCGGGTCTGCCCGTTCCTCGGGGCGGGTTTTGAGTTCCGCCGCCGAAGGGATGAACTGCCGCGCGATGGGGTCATCCGGCGCCTCGATCCGCGCGGCCATCGTGGGCGTGATCGCCACCGCATAGCGCGCGGCGACCGGAGCGAGCGCAGGCAGGGCTTCCGGGGAGATCAGGCCGGCGCTTGCCAGTTCATCAAGACGGGTGAGGGGGCGCTTCATTCGGCGTCTTTGAACGGAAACGGCGTGAAGATCACGTCCTCCACGGCTTCCGCGCCGGCGGCCAGCATCGCCAGCCGGTCGAAGCCCAGCGCGATGCCGGATGCCGGCGGCATATAGGTAAGCGCTTCGAGAAAATCGTCGTCGAGCGGGTAGCGCTCGCCATAGATGCGCTCCTTCTCGGCCATATCGGCCTCGAAGCGGCGGCGCTGCTCCGTGGCATCGGTGAGTTCGCCGAAGGCATTGGCGAGTTCCACACTGCAGACGTAAAGCTCGAAGCGTTCCGCGAAACGCCTGTTGTCGGGGCAGGGGCGGGCGAGCGCCGCCTCGGATACGGGGTAGCGATCAAGGATCGTCGGGCGGCCGATTCCGAGATGCGGCTCGATTTTCTCGGAGAGGATGCGGGAGAAGATGTCCGTCCACCCGTCATCCGGCGCCACGCGGATGCCAATGCGCCGGGCTTCTGTCGCCATGGAAAAAGCATTGTCCAGATAGCGCCCTTGACCATTGTGCTCGTGGTATTCGCCGATCATGCGCTCGGTGATCTCTTGCTCAAGATCAATACCGGCATACCGATGAAAAGCCTCGACCAGCGAAAGCCGCTCCGGCTCGGCGGTGGCGTCGCATTGCCGACCGCGGAACGAAAACATGTGCCAGCCCGCAGCATCCGCCGCGAGCTTCAGGAGATCGGCGCAATCCTGCATGAGAACAGTGTAATCCTCGCCGCTGCGATACCATTCGAGCATGGTGAACTCGGGCGAATGCAGGCGCGAAGCCTCCCTTGCTCGGAACACCGGCGCGAACTGGTAGATACGCTTTTCGCCCGCCGCGAGCAGCTTTTTCATGGCAAATTCCGGCGAGGTGTGGAGGTAGCCACGTTGCACGCTTGCGGAGGCATCGACCCACTCCGCGCCAAACGCGTGCAGATGCGTCTCGTTGCCGGGCGAGACCTGCACGATGCCGGTCTCGACCTCCAGAAAATCCTGCGCCTCAAGGTGCGCTCTGATCGCCGATTTCAGCCGCGCCCGCACAAGGAGCCCCGGCCTGCGCGCGCGGTGGCGCTCGGTGGTCCAGAACGGGATGGAGCGGTTGGCTGGCAAGGTCTATCCTCGTGTGAGCGGCTTGTTACCGGCCTCAACAGGCAAAATCAACGAGAGCGCTTGGCGTTTCGCCAATCTGCGGCTAAGGGAGCGCCTCTGATTTCATTTCCAGCACGCGCGGGCAAACGTCAACCCGACCGGGGCGCGTCCAACACCTGAGGAACTATCGTGGTCAAGGTCATCGCCTCTTCCATCCGCAAGGGCAACATCATCGAGCTCGAGAACGGGCTTTACAGCGTGATTTCCGCCGAAAGCTTCTTTCCGGGCAAGGGCACGCCGACGACGCAGATCGACTGTCGCCGCCTCTCGGATGGCGTGAAGACGCAGGTCCGCTACCGTACGACCGAGCAGGTCGAGAAGGCCTTCGTCGAGGACAAGGATTACACCTACCTCTACGGCGATGACGACGGCTTCACCTTCATGGATCAGGAGAACTTCGAGCAGGTCATCGTGCCGAAGGACGTGATGGGCGATCAGGCCGCCTATCTCCAGGAGAACATGGTTGTTCGCCTCGGCCTCTACAACGGCGTCGCCGTGACTGTGATCCTGCCGCAGCGCGTGACCCTCGAAATCGTCGAGACCGAGCCGGTGACCAAGGGCCAGACGGCCTCTTCCTCCTACAAGCCGGCGATCCTCTCGAACGGCGTGCGCATCCTCATCCCGCCGCATGTCTCGGCGGGTGTGCGCGTGGTCGTGAACACGGAAGACGGGTCCTACGTCGAGCGCGCGAAGGATTGAGCTTCGATCAGGCAGCAGGGAGCGGGGGCTGCGCCGTTGCCTCGCGCGCAAACATCCGCCGAACATATTACCATAGTTGACTCTCCCAATCAGGAGAAAAGCGTCTCTATCAGGCCGATCGCTTTCGGCACGGCGTTGTTGACGGCATGGATGATCACCGTGACCCAGAACGCTGGATGCCCTCTTCCGGCGTTATAATTTTTTGCGAAAATGCGTGCCATCAGATAGAATAAGAAAAAACAGTATATTCCATTGATTATATTGTTATAATAATGCAATATACCGGCGATAATTGCAGTATTAAAAACCCCATCCATAGCATTTGTTTCGATATTTTTTGATTTATCTATATTGATAGACTTAATTTTTGAAAAAAATAAAACTATTATTGTCATAATAGTATTTTCAAATATCGGCGCAGTGACAATTAATCTCAGGTTTGAATAATTTCCTAATCTCGGAGGTCCGATAATGGATCGGATATCAAGTAGATCGAAGCTTACCGTAACCGTTATGAATGCCGCAGTTGCGAACAAGCATCCTATCCAGATTAAGATTTCGGTTCGGCTGTTGCGGACAACATGACCGAAGTCCTCAATAAACACTCGCATCCGGCTCAACCCATCGCCCGCCGCACCACTTCCGCACTCGGAATCGGGGCGACCGCGCCATAGCCCTCGGTGGAAAGCGCCGCGGCAACGCCGGCATAGCGCCCGGCAGCCTCTATGCCATCCCCCGCGACAATCCGCGCGATGAAGGCACCGCCGAAGCAATCGCCGGCGCCGGTCGCATCAACCGGCTTGCACGGATGCGGCGGAATGCGGAAGCGCCGCTTGGCATCCGCCACCAGCGCGCCTTCGGCCCCGAGTTTCAGCGCCACGATCTTGGCGCCTCTGGCGAGGCACCAATCGACAAGTGCATCCGGTTCGGTGATGCCGGTGATCGCGGTGACATCGTCGAGGCTCGGCAGGATGATGTCGGAGAGGCCGATCACGTCACTGATCACCGCGCGGGCGCGATCCTTCGTCCAGAGCTTGAGGCGAAGGTTGGTATCGAATGACACCAGCGTCTTGCCCGTGCGCGCGGCATGGATCGCCGCATAGCAGGCATCGCAGGCGCTGTTCGAGATCGCCAGCGAAATGCCGGAGAGATGGATCACCTTGGCGGCGGCAATCGCGTCAGCCGGCACATCGGCGGGGCCGTAAAGGCTGGCGGCGGAGCCGGCGCGGGCGAAGGTGAATTCGTGCCCCTTCGGCCCGTGCGTGACGAAATACATGCCCGTTGGCGCAGACCTGTTCTCAATGACGAGGCTGTGGTCGACACCCTCGACAGTCCAGAGTGTGCGGAACATCGCGCCATTGGCATCCGCACCGAGTGCGGAGAGATAGCCGGTGCGCGCGCCCTGCCGGGCAGCGGCGATGACGAAATTGGACGTATCACCACCAAACCCTTGCAGGAAGTTGCGGCCATCGCCCTCTTTGATCTGATTGTATTCGATCATCGGCTCGCCGATGCCGAGAATGTCAGGGGGAAGCTTGGTCATGGGGCAATACCGGGTGCATGAGTGCGGGAGTTCGGAAAATTCCGTGTGCGGGCGGATAGCCAAACAGGGCTTGGCCTTTTAAGCATAAACCTTGTGCAGCGAAAGTAGTATGGCAGGGGATTCCAGCGCGATGTCCGATCCGGTTCTGGTTGAAATCACACGCGGCGGCATCGTCGAGAGCTTCCATCACGGCGCGGTGGCGGTTGTCGATGCCGATGGCAAGCTGGTGCTGGGCCTCGGCGACATCAACAGGCCGATCTTCCCTCGTTCGGCGGTGAAGGGGTTTCAGGCGCTGCCGCTGATCGAGAGCGGTGCGGCTGAGCGCTTCCAACTGACGAATGCCGAGATCGCGATGTCCTGTGCCAGCCATTCCGGCGAGCCGGAGCATGTCGGGGCTGCGGCCTCGATGCTCGGCAAGGCCGGGCTCGATCTTCACTGTCTCGAATGCGGCGCACATTGGCCGATGGGCGAGAAGGCCGCACGCGCACTGGCTGCAGAAGGCCGGACGCCGTTGACACTGCATAACAATTGCTCGGGGAAGCATTCGGCTTTCCTCTGCGTTGCCGTGCAGGAAGGGCATGATCCCAAGGGTTATATCGCGCCGAACCATCCGCTGATGCGCGAGATCACGGCCTCGCTCGGCGCGATGACGGATTACAATCTTGCGAAGACGGCGGTGGGCGTTGACGGCTGCTCGATCCCCACGTTTGCCATTCCCTTGCGCAACATTGCGCATGGTTTTGCCAGGTTCGCCACGGGGCAGGGGCTTCCACCTGAGCGGGCGAAGGCGGCGGCACGGCTCAGGAAGGCTGTCGCGGCAGAGCCGTTCTTCGTCGCGGGGTCCGGGCGATTTGACACCGTGGTGATGGAGGCCTTGCGCGAGCGGGCCTTCATCAAGACCGGGGCGGAGGGCGTCTATTGCGCCGCGCTACCGGAGGTCGGGCTCGGCATCGCGCTCAAGATCGAGGATGGCGCGGGCCGGGCGGCTGAAACCGCGATGGCGGCGCTGCTGGCGCGTTACCTGCCGCTCTCCGAGGCCGAGGCGGCGGTGGTCACCCCGCGCACGGATTTCGAGATGAAGAACTGGAACGGCATCGAGGTCGGCCGGATGCGGAGTGCGGACGCGTTGCGCGCCTAGCCCAGCCGTGCCCGCATCATCATCGCCCGCACGACGGCAGTGATGCCTCGCGTCATGGCCGCCATCGTCGGGCGCGGATCGCGCTTGCGGGCGCCGGGCTTCGCGGGCAGCGGAATATGGATGAACACCACCTCGGTCGCCCTCGGCATCTTGCCGAGCATGCGCCAATAGCCGGCATTGCAGACATAGCGCCCGGTATCGCGCGAAAGCCGGGCCGGAACCTGCGCGCTGCGCAGCGCCCGGACCAGAACCGGGCCGGGGTGGCGACCGAAGCGCGTCGTTTCCGCGCCGGGCTTCAGCACTGTATTGCCGGGGCGGGCTCGGGTCGCATCGCGCTGGGTGGATGACACACGATTCTTCGCCCGGAGTTCGATCCGCACCCACTTCGCTCGCGCGGCAACCCCGAGCATGATGACGAAGGCCGGGGCGGGTTTTTGGTTGGCTTCGCGTTCGATTGCTTCCGACACCAGTGTGTATCCCGTCCGGAAGGTGGTGACGCGCGGCGTCCAGCCCAGGCGCTGCCAGCTCTGCATGCCAGCGACGCGCCGCGCCAGCGTTTCGCTGGGGTTGACCGGGACGCCGGGAAAAGGGCCGAACCCTGTGATGAGGAATCTGGGAGCAAAACCGCTGAGATCATCATTTGGCCGGATTTCCCCGTGATAGCCTCGGTCCTGTTCCCGGAAAGCGGGAGGCATTAACGATTCCTTTCCAAAAACGCTCTAGCGCGGGGGAAGGCTGCAACGAAGTCCGGGCCAAACCCATGTCAGACCGCTCCAACCATGATGCCGCGCCCCAAGGCGCGAAGCCAGATGTTTTCCGTGCCGCACGGCCGAGCCGTCGCGTGCTGCTGGCGGCGCTTGGTGTGCTGCCGCTCGCGGGCTGCATTGGCTCCAGCCGTGGTTTCAATGCGCGCGCCGGGGCGGAGCAGCTTGCCGCTGACCCGACGCTGCATGTGGTGACGACGCGCAGGATCATCCGTGACGGCGCGAAATCACCGTTCTTTGATTCGAGCCGCTCGAACCAGCTCACCTATGCCCGGGCGACGCTCGAAGCGCCGGATGGCTCGGTCTTCGGCCAGCTCAACGCGCTGGTGACGAGCGAGTTCGCGGTCAAGCGCGTCGAGCCCGTTGCCGGCCCGGCCGCGACCACGCTGGCGGAAACCCTGCGCGGGCGCGATTCGCTTCTCTTCGTGCATGGCTACAACCAGACCTTCGAGACCGCGAGCCGCGATATCGCGCAACTCTCGAACGGCATCGGCTTCAAGGGCAATACGGCGCTCTTTACCTGGCCGTCGAAGGGTGGACTGCTCGATTACGGATACGATCGCGAATCGGCGCTGCTGGCACGCGATCCGCTCGCTGATGTGCTGGCGAGCCTGTTGCAGGACGAATTCGGTGCCCGACTGCACCTGATCGCGCATTCCATGGGCACGCTCGTGACGCTCGAAGCGCTGCGAAGCTACCGCGATCGCAACGGCGACAAGGGGCTCGACCGCCTCGGCGCGCTGGTGCTTGCGGCGCCGGATGTCGATGCCGATGTGTTCAAGGCCGCGCTCGAAAAGCTTGGCCCCTGGCGCGAGAAAATGACCGTGATTACCGCGACGAACGACCGCGCGCTGGATATTTCCCGCCGCCTCGCCGGCGGCGACCGGGCCGGCGCATTGCCGCGCTCGGCCCTCGAAGGCACCGGCGTCCGCGTGATCGATGCGACGGAGTTCGCCTCCGGCATCATCCGCCACGATGTGTTCGTGGCCAATGCCGATGTCCGCGCCGCCATCAAGCGCGCGGTCGAGCGGGCATAAAAAAACAGCCTCCGAAGAGGCCGTTTTCAGAACTTGTCATGAAGTTAGGGCTCAGACGAACTGGCTGAGGCCGGGCACCGAGCCGACAATCGCGCCCCGATAGCGATTGCCGAAGGCAAGTCGCGTCCCAAGCATGGATGCGATGGGCCGGAACTGGTCCAATCTCAGACGAACTGGCTGAGGCCCGGCACGGAACCCACAATCGCGCCCATCGTATCCTCGCCGACCTGTTCCTTGGCGTAGGTGAAGACTTCCTTCGACAGCGAGCCGATCTGGCCCATGCCGATGCCTTCGCTCATGAGCTGCTGGCCGAGCGCCATCACGCCGCCACCACCGCCCATCATGCCCATGAGACCGCCGAGGAGGCCGCCGCCGCTTTCGTTGCCAGCTTGGGCCGCGGCAAGCTCCGCCGCGCCGGGCATGCCCTGCATCATCGTTTCGACATGCTCGGCCGGGGCGTTCTTCTGCAGGAAGCTCAGGATCATGCCGACGGCCTTTTCAGCCAGCGCGGGGTCAAGGCCAACATTGGTGGCGATGCGGTTGATGAGCTCTTCCATGACCGTCTCCTGATCTGACGCACCGTCCATCGCGCGCGTTCCGGCTCCCGGTTACGCCAAGAGCATGACCGATGCAAGACGATATGGTTTATATATAAACAAAATCAAGGGTTGCGAAATGGTAGCCGGTGCCCACTGCATCCGCCGGTGTCAACCATCGTGGGTATAGCTCTTCACCTTGTCGTATATCGGGTCTTTTTTGAGGATCCAAAGGAGATTGTCCCAGGCGTCCTGGTTGACTACCGGAGTTTTCTTGGGGTGCGCCTTCTGCTCTGCCATCACGAGATGGCTCAGCAGGCCAGCGGTGGCGTGCGGCTCGATGTTCCATTGCTTCTGCGGAATTTTGGCCATGATCAGATACATCGTGCTGACGACATAGGCTGCGGCCTCTTCCTCAATCGCCGGAATCGCGATTTTCTTGAGATCGAAATAGGCATGCAGGGACTCGTGGACAGCATCGGACTCGTCCATTGAATTGACGATCTGACTGATCTGGATTTCGTTGTAATACATGTAGCGCGCGGAAGAGCCGTTCTGACCATAGGGGGCTTCATAGATCGTGATCTTGTCCTTGCGGATGGCCTGCGCAACCGAGAGGAATGCCTGTCGGCCGATGGTCAGCAGGCGATCACCGACGGGGAACGAGAACCGGATGCGGCCGGCCCTCGCGCCTTCAAGCACCTTGAGAACCTGCTTTTTCAGTTGTCGCTTCGTATCCATGGTGCCCTCCTGAGCCCATCTTGACCGATTCACTTGCCCTGCCTGTGCCGGGGCGCACCGAACAGGCATGCGCTGCACAAATCGATGCCATTTCCCCCATGCTGAAAACGCGTTATACGCCGCGGGACAACGCGGGCTGGGGAGGCACTGATGGCGGCAAAAGACGGGGCACATCTCGACGGGACGATCCTGATAGGCAAGAGCGAGACGAAATTCGAGCGGCTGACGCTCAAGCTGGCCAACCGCCACGGTCTCGTGACCGGCGCGACCGGCACCGGCAAGACCGTGACCCTGCAAAAGCTCGCGGAAGGCTTTTCCGCTGTCGGCGTGCCGGTGTTCACCGCGGATATCAAGGGCGACCTCTCCGGCATTTCCGCCATGGGTAATTCCCTGCCGCCCTTCGTCAATCGCGCCAAGGATATCGGTGTCGAGTACAAGGCCGAGCAGTATCCGGTGGTGTTCTGGGACCTGTTCGGCGAGCAGGGCCACCCGATCCGCGCCACTGTTGCGGAGATGGGGCCGCTGTTGCTCTCGCGCCTCCTTGAGCTCAACGACGTGCAGGAAGGCGTGCTCAACATCCTCTTCCGCTACGCCGACGAGAACGGGCTGTTGCTGCTCGATCTCAAGGATCTCCGCGCGATGCTGGCCGAACTCGGCGCCAACAAGGAGCTTCAGGCGGAGTTGCAGGCGGCCTATGGCAACGTCTCCTCGGCCTCGGTGGGGGCGATCCAGCGCCAGCTGCTGGTGCTCGAAAATCAGGGCGGGCAGAAGTTCTTCGGCGAGCCGGCGCTCGATATCCACGATTTCATGAAGCTCGATGACGAGGGTCGCGGGCAGATCAACGTCCTCTCGGCCGACAAGCTGATGAAATCGCCGCGGCTTTACGCGACCTTCCTCCTCTGGATGCTTTCGGAGCTGTTCGAATCGCTGCCCGAAGTGGGTGACCCGGAAAAGCCGAAGCTCGTCTTCTTCTTCGATGAGGCGCATTTGCTGTTCGACAACGCCCCGCCGGCGCTGCTCGAATCGATCGAGCAGGTGGTGCGGCTGATCCGCTCGAAGGGCGTCGGCGTCTATTTCGTGACGCAGAACCCGCTCGATGTGCCCGACAAGGTCGGCGCCCAGCTCGGCAACCGCATCCAGCACGCGCTCCGGGCCTTCACCCCGCGCGAGCAGAAAGCGGTCAAAGCAGCGGCGGAAACCTTCCGCGCCAACCCGAAATTCTCGACTGCCTCGGTGATTACTAACCTCGGCGTCGGTGAAGCTCTGGTCTCGGTGCTCGAAGGCAAGGGCGCGCCCTCGATCGTCGAGAAGACGCTGATCGCCCCGCCGGGCGGGCGCGTCGGGCCGATCACGCCGGAAGAGCGCAAGGCCCTGATGCGCGAGAGCGCGTTCGGCGGCAAATATGACAAGACGGTGGATCGCGAAAGCGCATCCGAGATGCTGGCGGCGCGCGCGGAAGCGGCGTCGAAGCCGGCAGAGGGCGGCGGTATCGGCGGCTGGCTGGGTGGCATCCTCGGCGGGGGCAATGATGCCGCCCCGACGACCGGAGGCCGTGCCGCGCCGAAGGGCCGCCCGACGCAATCGCTCGGTGAAAAGGTCGCGACCTCGGTGGCGCGCTCGGTGGCCTCTTCCGTCGGCCGGCAGATCGGCACGGCGATCGTGCGAGGTGTGCTCGGGAGCCTGCTGGGGGGGCGACGGTAATGGGTTATCCGGTTAATTACCCATCCGAATTGTTTGAAAGGCACAAAGACAATTTCGATGCGATTTACGGCAACGGCAATTGGAAGGTAAAAAATGACGTCCAGATGATGCTCTGCTTCCTCTGGGCATTCTTCGTTCTTTCAACAGAATCGTTTGATTTTATTGATGAAAAATTTGAAGATTTCGAAGTCTGTGATCTGGTAAGTGCGGATTTTGCACCTAAGAATGTATCTAAATCGGACAAGGCCAAATTTCTAAGAAATGCCCTATCCCATGGAAATTTTATTTTTCATGGAAACTTAGAAAAAACAAAGATTGTTGCAGTCACATTCTGGAATTCCAAGCCGAACAAACGTCCACATGAAGCAGCTCATCTGTCATACGATGATTTATTGAAATTATTGAATTCAATTAAGCAAAAACATAATATGAATGATAGTTCTCCAAAAGACATTGTACGAGAAGCAAATAGTCCGCAGGTTCAGACGCGTGGAGCGCCAGTGCCAAATATTGATCTTGATGGCAGCCTGGAGAAATTTGTAAGATCAATTGAAACTGAGCATCACTATTTTCAGTCTTTCAATTAAAGCATGCTCTCCCCCTTCCTCTCCGGCTTTCTGATCGGCGGCGGGTTGATCGTCGCGATCGGCGCGCAGAATGCCTTCATCCTCCGGCAGGGTATCCGGCGCGAGCATGTCTTCGTGCTGGCGCTGATCTGTGCAGCTTCCGATGCGCTGCTGATTGTCCTCGGCGTTGCCGGGCTCGGGGCACTGATCGAGCGCTTCCCGGCGCTGCTGACCGCGGTGACGCTGTTCGGCATCGGGTTTTTGCTCTGGTATGGCTGGCTGGCGTTCCGCCGCGTGCTGGCACCCTCCGCCATGGTCGTGGGCGAGGCGGCAGCAATGCCGCTCGGCAGGGCGGTGATCACCTGCCTGACGCTGACCTTCCTCAACCCGCATGTGTATCTCGATACGGTGATCCTCGTCGGTTCTCTTGCCGCGCCGTATTCGGGGGCGGGGCGGATCGCCTATACGCTCGGGGCGATTGCGGCGTCGTTCGTCTGGTTTTTCGGCCTCGGTTATGGCGCGCGCGTGCTCACCCCGCTGTTCGCGAAGCCGGTGGCGTGGCGCATTCTTGATGCCATCATCGCCTTGGTGATGGTTTCGATTGCGGTGAAGCTGGGGCTTTGGCTAAGCTCGCGCTAACCCGAAACACAAAGGCATCCCATGTCCATCGACAAAACCCTCGCCCGTATCGACGCTGATCTTCCCGCCAGCCTTGAGCGGCTGTTCGCGTTTGTGCGCTTCGCCTCCATCGGCGCGGACAGTGCCTTCGACAAGGAAACGCGCGCCTGCGCCGACCATCTCGTGAAGGACCTCCAGACCATGGGGTTCGAGGCGGCCGCGCGCCCGACCAAGGGCCACCCGGTGGTGATCGGCCATCGTCGCCGGCCCGGCAAGCCGCATGTGCTGTTCTACGGCCATTACGACGTGCAGCCGGTCGATCCGCTGAACCTCTGGGACAACCCGCCGTTCGAGCCGAAGGTGATCGAGCTGGAGCCGGGCCGCAAGGTGATCACCGGTCGCGGCGCGCAGGACGACAAGGGGCAGGTGATGACCTTCCTCGAAGCCTGCCGCGCGATGATCGCGGAAACCGGCGACCTCCCCATCTCGCTCTCGGTGATGATCGAGGGCGAGGAGGAATCGGGCTCCACCAACCTGCCGCCGTTCCTTGAGGCCAATGCCGCCGAGCTGAAGGCCGATATCTGCCTGGTCTGCGATACCGGCATGTGGGACCGCGATACGCCGCAGATCACCTCGTCCTTGCGCGGCATGCTCTACGAGGAAATCATCGTCCGCGCTGCGGACCGCGACCTTCATTCGGGCAGCTTCGGCGGCACGGCGCAGAACCCGATCCATATTCTCTCGCGCATCGTCGCCGCCATGCATGACGCCAACGGGCGGATCATGGTGCCGAATTTCTATGATGGCGTTCACGAGACCGGCGACAACCGCAAGGCCGCCTGGGAGGCGCTCGGCCTGACGGAAGCGGAGTTTTTGGGCCAGATCGGCCTGAAATATTCGGCCGGCGAGCAGGATCGCACCCTGATCGAAAAGATGCAGGCGCGCCCGACCTGCGATTGCAACGGCATCTGGGGCGGCTACACCGGCGAAGGCACGAAAACCGTGATCGCCGGCGAGGCGCGCGCCAAAATCTCGTTCCGGCTGGTCCATGATCAGGACCCGGTCGCGATCCAGAAGAACTTCCGTGAATATGTTTCAAGCATGATCCCGGCGGATTGTTCGGTCGAGTTCATCGGCTACAAGGGGTCCCGCGCCGTGCAGGTGCGCGAGGAAAGCCCGGAACTCAAGAAAGCCACCGCCGCGCTGAAAGCCGAATGGGGCAAGGACGCCGTGGTTCTCGGCATGGGTGGTTCGATCCCGATCGTCGGCGATTTCAAGCGCGTTCTGGGGCTGGATGCACTCTTGATCGGCTACGGGCTCGATGACGACCGCATCCACTCGCCGAACGAGAAATACGATCTCCAGAGCTTCCACCGCGGGCAGCGGAGCTGGGCGCGGATCATCGAAGCCTTGGGGAAGTAGCGGCCGCGAGGGCGCGCATGAAGATGCGCGTCCCGGCCCGGTTCTGAAGCTTTGTTGCGCGCCGATGTCGGGGGCAGAAAAATTTTCTGCCATTCGGCTCGCAATGAGTTGACCCTGCCTGCAACACCCGGTCTTCTGCCTTCCGAGGGGACTTTTCGGGAGAAAAATATGGCTTGGTCTGAAACTTGGACCTTCGTGAACGGAGCGTGGCACGAGGGCAATCCGCCGATCCTTGGCCCCAGAAGCCACGGCTTCTGGCAGGCATCATCGGTGTTCGATGGTGGTCGCTATTTCGAGAACGTCGCGCCGGATATCGCGCTGCATGCGGCGCGACTCGCGCGCTCGGCGGAGGCGATCGGCCTCAAATGCCCGGTGGCGCCGGACTATATCGTCGGGTTGCTGCACGAGGGCGTGAAGAAATTCGCCCCAGGCACCGCGCTCTACGTGAAGCCGATGGTCTGGGGCGAGGGGGACAAGGGCTCGGCGATCGTGCCCGATCCGGATGACAGCCGCTTCCTGCTCTGCCTGTTCGCCGCGCCGATGCCGGTGCCAGGCCCATCCTCGATCACGCTCTCGCCGTACCGGCGCCCGACGATCGAGTGCATGCCGACGGATTCGAAAGCCGGTTGCCTCTACCCCAACAACGCCCGCGCGCTACGTGAGGCGCGCGCCCGCGGCTTTGACAACGCGCTGGTGCGCGACATGCTCGGCAATATCGCGGAGACCACGACCGCGAACATCTTCATGGCGAAGGATGGCGTGGTCTATACGCCGATCCCGAACGGGTCGTTCCTCAACGGCATCACCCGCCAGCGCGTCATCAAGTTGATGCGCGATGCCGGCGTGAATGTTGTCGAGAAGAGCCTCACCTATGCCGAATTCGAGACGGCAGACGAGATCTTCTATTCCGGCAACTATTCAAAGGTGATGCCGATCACCCGGATTGATGATCGCGCGATGCAGCCGGGGCCTTTCTACACCAAGACGCGGGCGGCCTACTGGGATTTCGCGCATTCGGCATGAGGGCATTGCCGCTGCGGGGAATGTGTCAAAATGGTGATGCGGGGTCCGCGCGGCCTTACGGCTCCTTAACGGGATCGCGTTAGGGTGCAGGCGTGGACATCGGGCCCTTTCGCCCCCCGAAATGAATTCTCGATGCCACCAAAGGATTCGAGACCCTTTGAAGGAAGGCCGCGGCTCACGCCGCGGCCTTCCGCATTTGAAGGGCAGCAGGGTTACTGCCCCTTCTTCTTCAACCACTCACGCATGAAGGCGATTTCCTTCTCCTGCGCGGCGATGATCTCTTCCGCCATCTTCTTTGTTTCCGGGTCCTTGCCGTGCTGGAGCACGACCTTCGCCATGTCGATCGCGCCCTGATGGTGCGGGATCATGCCCTTGAAGAAGTCGATATCGGCATCGCCGGAGAATTTGATCGCCATGTCCTTGTGCATGCGGTCATTGGCGGCCTCGTAGGCTTTGGTTGAGGGCGAGGCGTCCGGCGCGGCCGCACCGTGTCCGGCGTGCGGATCGGTTTTGGCCGGCGGCTGCGCCTGTCCGTGATGCTGCTGCATCTGGCCATGCATGCCGTGGCCCTGCTGGGCCGAAGCGGCGTGGGTGGAGGCGGCAAGAGTGGAAGCGGCAAGCGCGATGGCCGCCAGCGTGAGCGTTTTCATGGAAATCTCCTGGGAATTGAATCGGTGTCAGCGTGAGGGTCAGGAGGTGTGTCGCGGCGGGCGGTCGAGCCGGGGCGGGGAGAGGCTTTCGAGCCATGCCGCCACGGGGACATCGACGGTTCCGCGCAGCCGGAGTTCGGGAGTCGACAAGCCCGCCGCCGGCACGGGGATCACGAGGCAGGCCGTGAGGCATTGCGCATGGTTGTTCTGTGGATCAAGCGGCCGGACGGGTTCGGGCGCGGGATGTTGCGTGCCGGGGTGGTGGTGCATCGCTGCGTGATCAAGGGGGTCCGCGTGCCCGTGCGCGGGCGCTTCCGCCGCAACCAGCGCGTGGAGGCGGGCCGGCACCACGAGAGCCAGCACAAGCAAAGTGAGGAGCATCCGCATGATACGATGTCGCATGTGATCAACATGGGGGCCTGTGCCCGGTTTCGCAATGCGTTTGAGGGCGGAAGGTAACCAGATTGGAGAACGATCCTCGCTGTTGCGCCAAAATCGGGTAGTGTTGCGCAAACCAACCGGATGATTCGGATGATCAATCGCCTCACGCTTTCCTTATCCCTTGCTGCTCTCACGCTGGCAGCCATCCCGGCTCAGGCCTGGTCGCCGCCCTCTGTCGGGCAGACGTGTGCCGGCACGCGCGGCGCGGGTCCCCGGCACGTTGCCGTCGCCGGCAATTATCTCGGTGGCCGCCTAGTGCGGGACGGGATCGTCGATCGCAAGTCGTTTCAGGCCTGTTTCCAGACGGTTGATCGCTGCGAACTCTGGCTTGCTGACAAGGCGCGGCAGTTCCCGCTCCAGCCGGGCATTGCGACCTGCACGCGCGTGGTGCTGCGCTGATCAGCGCATTTTCAAGCGAAGTGGATTCCGGTTCGCGTGAAGAAAATGCGACAGGATAAAGAGATAGAGCGAATGAAGTGAATTTCAGTTCACTGAGAACGCTCTAGCGCAGTGTCAGCGGCACCTTGAAGACCCGGAACCCGAGATAGATCAGGCCGGCATAAATCGTGCCACCGATCACCCCATCAACCAGCATGCGCGGGAGGGCGGCAAGGCCCGCCAACCCCGTGTCGAGGTTGATCAGCGCGGCAGCCAGCCAGATCGTCGCGACCGCGATCAGGCTGATGCGCAGCTTGAGCGAATAGTCGGGGTCGGTTTTGCCCTGCCGCCAGGCCAAGGCATAGAGGATCGTGAAGTTCGCGATGGCGCCGATGGCAGTGGCAATCGCCAGCCCCGCCGCGCCCATCGAACGCCAGAGCAACAGCTTGAGCATGAGATTGATCCCGATCGCGCTCAGCGAGGCGTAGAGCGGCGTCGCGGTATCGCCGCGCGCGTGGAAGCTCGCGACGATCGAGCGGATGGCAACGATGGCCGGCAGGCCGACGGCATAGGCCGCCAGAACCTTCGCCGTGCCCGCCGTCGCGGCGGAGCCGAACGCGCCGCGCTCGAACATCGCGCTGACGATGGTTTCCGGGATCACGAGGAAAGCCACAAAGAACGGCATCGACAGGAGCCACGAGAGGACCAGTGTGCGGTTCTGCTGTGCATGGGCATCCTCGGTTCGCCCGGCAGCGATGAGGCGGCTCATTTCCGGGAGAAGCACCGTGCCCGCCGCGATGCCGATGACGCCGATGGGAAGCTGGTAGAGCCGGTCCGCGTAATAGAGCGATGATGCCCCGCCCTGCGGCAGGAAGGTGACGATGATCGTATCCGCCAGCAGCGCGATCTGCACGCCGGCCGAGCCGACAACTGCCGGTCCGAACGCCCGGAAGAACCGCCGCACCTCCGGCTCCAGCACCGGCAGGCGCGGGCGCGCGATCAGCCCGGCGCGCATCGCGCCCCAGCCGAGCAGGCCCGCCTCAAGGAACCCTGCGATCAGCACGCCCCAGGCAGCGGCATGCGCGAGGGTCGCGAACAGGCTGCCGGCGATGAGGGTCGAGATCATCGCGACGTTGAGAAGCACCGGCGCGGCGGCGCCTTCGATAAATCGCTCTTCCGCGTTGAGAACGCCGGACCACAGCACCACGAGCGTGACCAGCGCGAGGTAGGGGAAGGTGATCCGCGTGAGATCCGTTGCCAGCGCGAGCACATCGGGTCGATCGGCAAAGCCGGGCGCGAGCAGCCCGACAAAGCCGGGCGTGAACGCCAGCACCAGCGCCAGCAGCACGAGCTGGCTCAGCAGCACCATGGAAAGAATCTGGCCCTGGAACCGTGCGGCGGCGAGGTCTCCTGCCAGCGTGCGGATGCGGGAATAGGCGGGAATGAAGGCGGTATTGAACGCGCCTTCGGCAAAGATCGACCGGAAATGGTTCGGCAGGCGGAAGGCGACGGTAAAGGCGTCCATCATCAAGCCGACGCCGAGGAAACGCGCGAGCAGGATATCGCGCAGGAACCCTGTCACACGCGAGACGAGCGTCCAGAGGCCAACCGAGAAAAAGGAGCGGATCATCCGGCTCTCGTCATCGTGGCTGTGATTACCGCCGCGGCGTCACGGCACGGCGGAAACGCGCGGGCGATCATCGCCGGTCGGCGGGGGGGGCGCTTCGCCGCGCACAGTCTCTGCTCGTCCGACGTCTCCAGCATGCCGGCTCCCGATTTCCTCAGCCACGATATAGAGCGGCCGCCGCTTCACCTCGGCAAAGATGCGTCCGACATATTCCCCGATGACGCCGAGGAACATGAGCTGGATCCCCGAAAAGAACATCACGGACACGATGAGCGAGGGAAACCCCGGCACATCCGCTCCGAGGAACAGCGTGCGAACCGCCATCGTGATGGCATAGGTAAAGGCAAAGATCGAAATGCCAAGCCCGATATAGGTCGCGAGCTTGAGCGGCAGGGTCGAAAACGACGAGAGTCCGTCGAATGCAAAGCGCGTCAGCTGGCGATAGTCCCATTTCGAGGTGCCATAGGCCCGCTCCGCGACCTCGAATGGCACGCCGATGGATTTGAAGCCAACCCAGGCATAGAGTCCTTTCGAGAACCGCGCGCGCTCGCCGAGGCGGCGCAGGACATCCACCACCTTGCGGTCCATCAGGCGATAGTCACCGGCTCCGGGGGGCAGGGGGGTTTCGCCGAATTTGGCGAAGAGATCGTAGAACGCCCGTGTGAACCAGCGCCGCAGCGGTGTATCGGCTGAGCGGTCCACCCGCTGGCCGTAGACCATGTCATAGCCCTCGCGCCATTTCGCAACGAAGGCCGTGATGGTCTCCGGCGGGTGCTGGAGATCGGCGTCGATCAGCACGACGGCCTTGCCGTGGGCATGATCCAGCCCTGCCGCCAGTGCGATCTCCTTGCCGAAGTTGCGGCTGAAGGTGATGGCGCGGATGCGGCTGTCCTGGCTGATCACGCGCCGGATGCGCGCGAAGGTGTCATCGCGCGAGCCATCGTCCACGAACAGGATCTCGAAGGTTGCGACCGTGGCTTCGAGCACCGGCACGAGCCGGGCGATCAGCGCCTCGATGTTCTCGCCTTCGTTGAAAACCGGGACAACCACTGAAAGTTCGGGATGGTTCCGCTGTGGACTCATGGACAAGGACTCTGATCAAAGGACGTGCCGCTGACGGGCGTGAGATGCTGGACGAGAGGTTAGGCTTGTGGCTTGGTCCACAGGGCATTCATAAGTCAGCCCTGCTTTTTTGCTTTAAGCCTTGAATGGCGCAAGTGCACGCCAAACATCGTGTTTCTATGCGAGTTCACATGAATAGGAGCCCAATGCCCGCGAATCGCTTCATCCTGACTGCCGATGACTACGCGATGACGCCGGCCGTGAGCCGCGGCATCCTCGCGCTGCTCGAAGCCGGGCGGATCTCGGCAACCGGGGCGATGACCAACCGCCCCTCCTGGCCGGAGGCGGCGCGGGAGTTGCGCTCTTTCGAGGGCAACGCCGATCTCGGCGTGCACATCAACCTGACCTGCGGTGCGCCGTTGACGGCTGCGGATGGCCTGGCCGCCGGTGGAATTCTGCCGAAACTCGGGCCGCTGCTGGCGCGGGCGCTGGCGGGCCGGGTGCCGCAGGATGTGGTTGAACGCGAGATCGGGGCGCAGCTCACAGCCTTCGAGGATGCGATGGGGCGGATGCCGGATTTCATCGACGGGCATCAGCATATCCATGCCATGCCGGGGATCCGGCGAGCCTTTGCGGCGGTGATGGCGCGACGTTATCCGGATGCCAAGCCCTATGTCCGCGATGCCGCGGACAGGTTTGGTCCGATCAATGCCCGGGGCAGACACGCCCGCAAGGCGATGATTGTCGCAGGCCTCGCGCGGCCGTTCGGCGCGCGGCTGCGGGAGCTGGGGTTTGCGCTCAATCAGGGCTTCTCCGGCTTTTCGGCCTTCGATCCGCAGGCTGATTACGGCGCGGATTTTGCCAGCTATCTCCTCGCACCGGGCAAGGCGCAGCTCGTGATGTGTCATCCCGGCGCGGTGGATGACGAGCTGCGCGCGCTTGATCCTGCGACCGACAGCCGCCCCCAAGAAGTCGCGTATTTCCTCTCGAACCGCTTCATCGAGAACTGCGATGCCGCGAGCATGCGGCCTGCGCGCTTTTCCGAACTTTCTGATTGATCAGGTGCCACGATGTCTCTTTCCCCTGCCCATCTCTGGCCGATTGCGCTGCTCATCGCCTCGAACGTGTTCATGACCATCGCGTGGTACGGGCATCTCAAGTTCAAAGGCACCGCCCTGCCGCTGGTGATCGCGGCGAGCTGGGGCATCGCCTTCGTCGAATATTGCCTCGCGGTGCCGGCCAACCGCATGGGGCATGCGGTCTATTCCGCCGCAGAGCTCAAGACCATTCAGGAGGTCATCACGCTTCTGGTCTTTGCCGGCTTTTCGGTGCTTTACCTCGGCGAGAAGCTGACGCTCAACCACGGCATCGGTTTCGCGTTGATCTGCGCGGGGGCGTGGTTCGTGTTTCAGGGCAAATAGCGGATGCACCGCAAGTAGGACTTCACCCGGAACCCCGGTTGCTGCTATGCAACAAGGCATGGCCTTCTATTCCGAAGGGCCCATCAATTTGAATGCACAAGCCGGACGATCCGCTCGGCCAGACAGTGAGGAGACGCACCATGAGCCAGACGCTCGATCGCCCGAAGGAAATCATCGAATATTGCCTCAAGCCGCTCAACCTGCCGAAGGATGACGCCGGCTATCAGGAAGCCTACCGCCGCCTCGAGCATGTGATCCGCACCTATCAGGTGCAGATGGTGAAGGCGAAGGCTCCCGTTGCCGTTGATTTCTCGGCGATGAGGACCATCACGATCAACGAGGACGCGCACGGCCACGATTGAGTTCAGGTGTCATTCCCGACGCGCCTTCAATCGCGAGCGGGAATCCACCAAACGTCTGCAATGTGGAGAAGAGAGATTGGATTCCCGCTCGATGCTGCGCATCGTCGGGAATGACACGGTGAACTCACATCGCCGGGTTAATGGCGCCGGAACGCCAGGCATCGAGCACGGTTTTCGCCTCGACGTCATAGGCTTTCGCCGCAGTTGTGCCTGCATGAGCAAGCCAAGCTTTCACGAGAGCATATCCGAGCGAATAGCCGCATTGATAGGGAAACTCGCCTGTATTTTTTTCGTACGTTGTCCCGAACATCCACTCGTTGAAATTGAGGTCAGTTCTATCGAGGAGCAGAAGGGCGCGACCGGCGTAATTAAGTAGCGCTTCGCTGGAACATTCGATGGCGTAAAACGGCGTGCGAAATCCGCATTCCTCCTCGAAGGTGCAGGCGAGCCCCTCTGCGACGAAGCGCTCGCCTAGTTGATAGCCATAGTTGGGGCGCAAGCAGTGATGGAGTTCGTGGCAGAAAGTTGATCCTATTTCGCTCTCTATCGATGACAGGAAATGTGCATTTTCCGGGTCATAGGTTACTGTCAGCGCATTGGAACCTGAGCAATAACCGCCGACACCGAGGCGCGGAATAACGGCAGGAGGGTTTTCCAGAATTACAGCATCGATATTCGCTGGTGGCAGCAATGCTTCTGCCTTTGCGGCCGCGACTTCGAGAGCATCCAGAATGCGTTGCCGCAATTCCGGTCCTGCCTTCGCGCCAGCCTCAAGCATGTGAAATGTGATCGGCATTCAAATTATCCAACAAAAAGGGGAGGCGCGCGCCTCCCCACTATCACGTGCAAGCTCTCTGGGGAGCAAGCTGCTTACTTCACCGCCGCGTCGAACATTTCAGCCACGTAGTCCCAGTTGACCATGTGCTCGACGAAGGCCTTGAGGTAATCCGGGCGGCGATTACGGTAGTCGATGTAGTAGGAATGCTCCCACACGTCGCAGCCGAGGATCGGCGAGGCGCCTGAAACCAGCGGGCTTTCGCCGTTGGCGGACTTCATGACGACGATCTTGCCGTCCTTCACCGCGAGCCATGACCAGCCGGAGCCGAACTGCGTCACGCCGGCCTGGATGAAGTCTTCCTTCATCTTCTCGACCGAGCCGAGATCCTCGATGATCTTCTTCTCGAGCTTGCCTGGGATCGCGCCGCCGCCATTGGGCTTCATCCACTTCCAGAAGTGGAGGTGGTTGTAATGCTGACCGGCGTTGTTGAAGAGGCCGGCGTTCTTGCCGAAGGAACCCTTGACGATCTCCTCGAGGCTCTTGCCTTCCCACTCCGAACCCTTGAGCAGGTTATTGCCGTTGTTCACATAGGCAAGGTGATGCTTGTCGTGGTGATATTCCAGCGTCTCCTTGGACATGTAGGGCTGGAGCGCGTCATGGGCATAGGGAAGATCGGGCAGCGTGAAGGACATGGGGAAACCCTCGGTCAGATGAAAACGGGCCGGCGGCGAAGATGCCGCATGCAGCCTAATTAGGTCGCCTTGGCGGTTGTGGCAATCACCTCGCGCGGCGCTTCATCGGGTGTTCAGGCGATGCGGTGTTAGCCTTCATGCGAAAACCCGCGTGATTTTGCCGGCTTGTAGGGCTATCTTGACGTTAACACCGCAGAATTGACGGTTAAGCGTATGCGGTCGAAGGGCGTGTAGATGATTGTAACGATCTTTCTGTTGGCGTTTGTTCTGATGGTCGCAGGCATTGCCGGCCTCATCAGCGCGATCAATCTTGTTCCGACCGATCTCGGCTTTACCTATTTTCAGGCAGGTTCGACCGCATTGAGCGCCGGCATCGTCGTTCTGGCGATCGGGCTTGCCGTGCGCGTTCTCAATCGCAGCCTCCAGCGCCTGACAGTGCCACCGGTGGCAAGCGCACCGGCACCGGAGCCGGTTGTCGATCTGCCATCCTTTCCGATCCATGCCGAAGAATCGAAGGCCGCTGCCGGCTTTCCTGTCGGCGGTACGACCGCACTTGGTACGACCGCACTTGGCGCCGCCGGTGCTGCGGCGGCGGTGGCCGTATCGTCGCTGGCCGATGCGGGTCACGAGGCCGTCGCCGAGCCGGCCCCGGTCGCTCCGGTGGACGTTGCGCCGAGCACCTTGCACGACAGGTTGACCGCAGAACTGGAGCGCGATCTCTTTGCGGAGACGATCGGTGACTTGCGGACCGCGCTTGCACTGCCGCCCGTGCCGGAGATCGCTCCGGTCTCGACAGCCGATCTGGCCATGAAGGAGACCGAGAGCGCAGCATCCCCCGTTCATGGTGCTGCCGCCGCCAAGCCGGACCCGTTCGTTTTTCCGGCGCTTGAACCCATTCCGCTGGCGGACCCGGTTATCGAGGCAAAATTTGACGACGAGGAGCCCGACAACCAGCAGGATGCCGAGCCTGATGACGTTGTTGGCGACGAGGATGCGCCCGCCTCATCCGCTCCGCCGGGGGTGCTTGATGCCGATATTGCCGCAGCGACCGTCGAGCCCGATGCGCCGGAGCCGGACGTGGTTCCGCCCGCGCCGGCAAGCCCCGCGCCCGGGTTGATCCATGACGCGGATTACGCCGCCGTCGCGGACGAGGTCCTGCCATCGCTGGCACCGCTCGCCGGTCTCGAGATCGTTGGTGCCTATGATTCCGGCGGCACGCGCTTCACGATGTATTCGGACGGCTCGGTGACAGCAGCCGGGCCGGAGGGCGAAAAGCGCTTCCGCTCGCTGGAGGAGCTTCGCCGGCACATCGACAGCAGGCACGCCTGAGCACCCTCAGGCCGAGGGCGCGTCTGTCCGAATGTCCTGATCGACTCCCGTCACCGCCATCGCGAAGGCGAAAACGCGGGCGATATCGTCGAGTTGCTCGAAGCGGCCGGACGCGCCGCCGTGACCAGCGCCCATGTTGGTGTGGAGCAGGATCGGTCCGCCTGATGTCATCGTCGCGCGCAGCCTGGCGACGAATTTCGCCGGTTCCCAATAGGTTACGCGTGGATCGCTGAGCCCGCCGGTGACGAGCATCGGCGGATACACCTTCGCGGCGATGTTGTCGTAGGGCGAATAGGCGCGGATAGCATCAAACGCCGCCTTGTCCTCGATCGGATTGCCCCATTCCACCCATTCGGGCGGGGTGAGGGGCAGGGTTTTGTCGAGGATGGTATTGAGACTGTCGACGAAGGGCACTTCTGCGACGATGCCGGCGAATTTCTCGCCCGCCATGTTGGCAATACCGCCCATCAGCATGCCGCCGGCGGAAACACCGTTGGCGACGATGCGCTTCGGTGCGGCGTATCGTTGTTCGACGAGAAAATCCGCCACCGCGAGAAAATCAAGGAAGGTGTTGATTTTCTGCTCGCGTTTGCCCGCCCGATACCAGGCGTAGCCCTTTTCCATGCCGCCGCGCACATGCGCGATGGCGTAGATGAAGCCGCGATCGATCAGGGAGAGCCGTTCGGTTTCGAAGTCGGCGTCCATCGCGTAGCCGTAGGAGCCATAGGCGTAGAGCAGCGCCGGGGCTGTGCCGTCGATCGGTGTGTCCTTGTGGCGGATGATCGTCACCGGAACCGGAACACCGTCGTGGCTCGGCGCAAAGGCGCGCTCGACTCGATAGGCGGCGGGGTCATGCCCCGAGGGCACGTCGAGCACCTTGAGGATGGTTTCTTCCCCGGTGCGGAGGTTGCGATCCAGGGTAACATCGGGCTCGATGGGCGAGGAAAACGTGAGGCGCAGGATGTTGCTCTCGTATTCGAGGCCGACCATGCCCGCGATATCGCCCACCGGCGCGCGTGGGCAGAAGACCTGCTCCTTGCCATCCGTCCAGTTGCGGATATGGATGGCGGGGCCGTCCTCGCCGAGATCGGACCAGATCAGCCAGTCCTTGAGCACGTTGACCGATTGCAGCATCCGGCCCGGGGTTTCCGGCACCAGGAGCCGCGCTTTGGCCATATCGGTCTCGCCGACCGGCAGGGCGACGATCTTGAAATCCTGCGCACCGCCGTGATTGGTACGGACGATGAGGTCGCCGGCGTGATGATCGATCTCGTATTCGATGCCGTTGACGCGCGGGAACACCGGAGAGGGCACTTCGGCCGCATCATCGAGATCGAGCAGCAGCACTTCGCTGGTTTCATGATCATGGATCGAGATGAAGCCGAAGCGGTCATCCTGCGTGACATCGAGCCCGACAAACCAGCCGGAGTTCTCCTCGCGGTACATCTCGATGTCGTTCTTCTGCCGCTCACCGAGCGTATGGCGCATCACGCGCCACGGGCGCTGGGATTTGTCGAGTTCGACGTAGTAGAAGAAGGCGCTGCTGCGCCCCCAGACGATATCCCCGCTGGTGCGGGTGAGGCGGTCATGATCCCGCCCGGTCGCGAGATCGCGCACACGGACGATATAGCTTTCCGAGCCCGTGGTATCCGCCGCCCAGGCCATGCGCGCATGGTCCGGCGAGGGCTGGCTCGCGCCCATATCGAAATAGTCGAAGGTCCGTGCTTCCTTCGGGCCATCGATCAGCACTTCCTCGCGCCCCGGCTTTCCACCTGCGCTGCCGATCCTGCGGCGGCAGAACACCGGGTATTGCTGCCGCTTGCGATAGCGCTCGTAGTAGAGGAAATCGCCATCCTTCAGCGGCGGCTCGGAGTCGTCCTCTCGCATCCGCCCGCGCATCTCGGCGATCAGCCGTTTCTGAAGCGCCACGAGCGGCTCAAATGCCGCGGCGGTGAAGGCGTTCTCCTTGCGCAAGTACGTCCCGATTTCCGCCGGCACGCTTTTCGGTTCCTCAATGACCTCGCGCCAGTTCCTTGCGCGCAACCAGCCGTAGTCGTCCCGCAGCGTGACGCCATGCACCTTGCGGCGGCGGGGACGCGTTTCGGCTAACGGCGGTTGGCGGTTCAGATGGGCAAAGGGGACAAACGGGGCGGTCATCAGGCACCTTTCCGGGCAGATTCAGGAAAACGTGGGCGAGACACCGTTAGGATGCCTCAGCCCGCGAGGCCATTGGAAAGTTCGAGGAATGACCCTCAGACACCGTCTTCCCGGAATGTGAAGGCAGCGCCGTTGATGCAATACCGCATCCCCGTGGGTTTGGGGCCGTCCGGGAATACATGGCCGAGGTGGCCGTCGCAGGTTGCGCAGCGCACTTCAACACGGCGCATGCCGTAAGAGGTGTCCTCATGGCAGGTCACGGCATCCGAATCGGCGGGCGCGAAAAAGCTCGGCCAGCCGGTGCCGGATTCAAACTTCGCATCGGTGCGGAAAAGCGGTGCGTTGCAGCCGGCGCAGCAGAAGGTCCCCTTGCGCTTTTCTTCCAGGAAGGGGCCTGTAAAGGCGCATTCAGTTCCGTGCCCGCGAAGCACTGTATACTGTTCGGACGTCAGTAGGGTTTTCCATTCCGCATCGGTTTTGAAAATTTTATTCCTTGGGGGCATTGGGCATCTCCTTTTCGAATAGATTAGCGCCAGATGGTATTTTGCCTGGATTTTGGCAATCTCTTCAAATTCGCCTGATATCACAGGTTGAACTTGCGGAATTATGGAATCTGGTAACGCCTAACGCAATTTAACGGGATGAAATTGTGAACCGGGACATGGTTGGCCTTGCGAATGCTTATTTAAAGTGCAGTATCAACGAGAATGATGTGATTCTCGCATCTTCTGCTTTCGGCCGGTTTCTGTGTTCGGGGGGAAGTAGTCGGTTTTGGAATACTGGATAGGCAAACCAGGCCCGGGCTGTTGCAAATTGATCTGCTTCGGGGTCTAGGGAAGAGGAAAAAGAACATGGCGAGTGCTGCCGAACACGGCGATCTCATTGAATTGGCTGCCGAGATTGTCTCGGCCTACGTGAGCAACAACTCCGTACCCGCTGCCGACCTGCCGTCGTTGATCAACGACGTCTTCCTGGCGCTGACGCGCGTCGGGACCCCGATTGCCGAGACGGCGATCGAGCCGTTGAAGCCTGCGGTTTCGGTCAAGAAGTCGGTCCACACCGATTATCTGATCTGTCTGGAGGACGGGAAGAAGTTCAAGTCGCTCAAGCGGCATCTGCGCACGCAATACAATATGTCGCCGGAACAGTATCGCGAGAAGTGGGGCCTGCCCGCCGATTACCCGATGGTTGCCCCGAACTATGCAGCGGCCCGCTCGCGCCTTGCCAAGGAAATGGGCCTCGGCCAGCAGCGTCGCCGCGCACGCTGAGTGCCGGATGTCGTCGGAAACCGGAGGCGCCATCTGGCGCCTCTTTTTTTCCGTATCGATTTGAGTTTTAATAATACATTTTATAAAAATTTCATAAATGCCCAGAAAAACGGGGATAAAAAATTTCAGATTTAATATTTAGAGAACTTTGTTCTTGAATATTAGTGCAACACATAAGTAACCTTTCTCCGGGGGTGGTTGTTCAGGAGAAAGAAATATGGCGTTGGAAGCGGTGCCTGCACTGTCGACGACTTCCCGATCAATCAAAAAATTGACGAAAATACGGAAGTCGCGAGAAAATCGTCAATCGATCACAATCTTAGCTATGCGGCGAGCCTTGAGTGACCGGCTCAGCGAAGCCTGTGCGGCGTCCTGGCAAGCGGTTCCACCGCGGATGTTGCGGCGGACAACGCGGTGCACTGCGCGCGTTGCTTTTGCGCGGCAGGCCGCAATCTATTTCGCGCATATCGTTTTTGCCGCCAACCTGACCCACGCCGGTGGCATTTTCGGTCGCGACCGGACGACCGCGCGGCACGCCTGCTCGAAAATGGAAGATCGGCGTGATGATGCCCGCATCGACCGTGCGTTTGATGCGCTGGAACCGGCGCTGAAATGTTGGCTGGAATCCTTCGCATCGGGAGAAGCCTCATGAGCGCGGCGGGTGATGCGGGCGGAAGGCCCCGAAAGGGGCAGTCGCCAAGCGAAGTGGCTGCGGAATTCCGCAAGCTTGCCCTGAGATTGCTGAAGCGTCTCGATGAGGACGGGATGCAGGCCGAGCGGCGCGGGGAGCAAATCGTTCTCCAACGCAAGGGCAGCAGCGTCAGCCTTGCCAGCGGGTTGCCCATGGGCGTGCTGGCGGACCTGATCGAGTCCGGGGCGGTCAGCTGCCAGTCGCGCGGCGGGCGAAGCGCGTTCTCGATCACCGAGACGGGGCGGGCGCAGCTGCGGCGCGCGGCGGCGGAGGAAATGCCTTTTGCCAGCCAGCATCGCACGCTCGAGATCCGGGAAATCGCCGGAGAAAGCGGGCCGGAACGGGTGCGTGTCAACACGCGGGAAGACCCGCTTGAAGTGTTCCGGCGCGGGCGGATTTGTGCGCATCTCGTCGGGACGGCGGAATTGCAGGCCGCGGACCGGCTGACACGGGATCTGGCGATGGCGCAGGCCGTTCCGCAGGTGACGGCAAACTGGTCGCGCCTGACAGTCGATTGTGCCGGCTACAATCCGGGCCTCTCCGTGCCGGAATCGATCGCCGAGGCGCGGCGGCGAGTTGACGGTGCGATGCGGGCCGTCGGGCCGGATTTCTCCGGGATTCTCCTCGATATCTGCGGCTTTTCGAAAGGGCTTGAAACACTCGAGAAGGAAAATGCACTTCCGCTGCGTTCCGGCAAGGTGGTTGTCGGCTTTGCCCTGCGCGCGCTCGCGCGGCACTACGGGCTTGCCAATGTTGTGGTCGGCAAGGAGCATGCTCCGATGCGGCATTGGGGCGCGGAGGGATATCGACCGAACCTGCGGGCCGGATAACCGGCGATCAATCGAAGCGGCAACAGCCTGAGCCTGAGAAACGCTCAGCCTTTTGCCGCTTCGGCCTTGATCCTTGCGACCATTGAGGCGAGACCGTTCGAGCGTTGCGCGGTCAGGTGATCCCGGAGGCCGATCTCGCCAAAGAAGGCCTGCGCATCAAACCCGGCGATTTCGTCTACCGGACGGTTGTTGAACATCGCAACGACGAGCGCCACAAGCCCTTTGACGATCAGGGCGTCGCTGTCACCCCGGATTTCAAGGGAGCGATCGGCAGCATTGCGGTTCATCAGCAACCAGACCTGGCTCGCACAACCCTGCACCTTGTTGGCGTCCGAATAGGCATCAGCAGGCAGGGGCGGCATCGCGCGCCCGAGATCGATCAGATAGCGGTAGCGATCATCCCAATCATCGAGAAAGGCAAGGTCATCGCGGATGGCGGCCAAGGCGGGGTTGTCTGACATGCGGCACCGGAGGGCTGTGCCGCCGGAGATCCGGCGACGCTCTCCGGGGTGAGTGGCGCCGCATCCATCATTCGTCAAGTCCCGGATGCGGGATCAGCTGCCCTTGCGGCCATTAAGTGTTGCGGGGCGGACAGGGGGAACGGGAAACTCGCCCGCAGCAAGAGCAAGCGGCGCTGCCTTCGGATCGGCATTGGGTTTGGGCACCCCATGCGGCGCCGGGGCAGCCTGATTCTCGCCGCCAAGGCCGGTCGCCTGCTTTATCAGATGCTGGCACAAGATCGGCTTGTCGAGGCACATGGACACCGCCGCCGCCGGGGCTTCATGCCGGACTTCCTGCGCGAGCCGTGCACTATCCCGCGCCACATTCTCCGATCCGTGGATGATGTAGAGCGTGGCAAGCGCCGCCGAGAATTTCCAAAGCATGACCGATTCCCCTTCGTGCGGGCACCTTAGCGATCAGCGGGTGTGAGGAGCGTTCGGAAAATGGATCGCATTTTATGTAACTGCGCTTTTGATGGCCGTAAGCTGCCGGAGAGCCACGCTAACCGGGGTTCGCTCCCCCAAGTTGGAGAGAGGTTGTTCACCATAGGATCGGATTCACCGTGCTTGCCCCGGCTCTGGCGCCGAAATCCACCCGGGGACGGGGTGCTCTTAGGGTCCGCTTAACAACGCGCGGCGCATTTTCCCGATGGGATTGGGGTTAAACAGAACGGGAAACCGGACATCCATGCGTATCGACTGGACCCAGACATTGCTCGGGTCATCCGCACCGCTCGCAGCGCCGCACGCCGGCCACGGGGGAGGCGCGTCCGGCGATCATATCCAGACGACAGCGCGGTTCCATATTGCACGGCTCGCCGGCATCCTGGCTGCGACCGGCCTGATGGGGCTGGCCATCCTGACGTTGCCCGTTCGCGGCTCGGCCGCGACCCTTGCCGATATTCTCGGCCTGTCCGGCTTGCTGGCCGCCAATGTCATCGGCTTCATCTTCCGCGATCGGCTCGGGCCGTTGCTGACGGCGTTTTGCAGCCTTCTGGCCGCGCCCTTTCTCCTCGCGGCGGGGATTCCTGTTTCGGCCTTCTTGACCGTCATCAGTCTTGTCGGGCTCGAAGCGGCCCTGACGGCAGCACCGACCGCCAGAATACGCTATGCCGGTCATGCCATCCTCGTTGTGGCGACCTTTCTGGCGCTTGCGGCCTGTATCACCGTGGCACCGGGGTTCGGCAGCATGGCGATGATCATCACCGGCTATGCATCGCTTGCCGCAGCCGCCCTTGCAGGGTTCAAGCGGCCTGCGCACCGCGCGGAAGATGTTGCGACAACCGAAATCGCGCGGCTCACGGCGCTTGTGCAGGCCACGAGCCAGGCCGTGCAGCATGACATGCTGGTGACCGATATTGTCGGAACGATTGACGGTGATCGCGCGAACGCCTTCGGCCACCATCTGATGTACGAACGTTTCCCGGATCATTCCATCGTCGCAGCAGCGTTGATCGCGGATCGCGTGATCCTGTTGAATGCGCTGTCGCGCGCCATTCATGCCGGCGAACGCACGGATGATCTTGTGGTCCGGCTGCTCCGGGAGACGGCTGGCGCCGGATATCCTGTGCCACCGCGGTATGATGCGCACCGGTGCTCGGTTCATCCGATGCCGGGTGTCGCCGGTCGGGCTGTTGTGAGGCTTGAGGCCATTATCGACGAAGGCGTGGCGGTTCAGCGAGCATCGCACCCGGAACCATTACGGCTCGCGGCGGATCACGACCTGCTCGCACGGGCGCTGCACGATTGCACGGCCCCTTTCAACGCCGGGCTCGGCTTTCTCGAAATGATCGCTGACCCGCGTCTTGCGCCGCGCGACATCTCGACCTACCGCGAATTTGCCGCCGAGGCCCACAAGGCCATTTCGGAAGCGCATCGCAACTCGGTGCTGCTGGGGCGCTGGCTCAAGGCGCATGCCGCCGGAGCGGAAGAGGGCGAGATCGGTATTGTGCCCGGACGCCTGGTGTCGGATGCGGTGCGCGCTCTCAATCTGCGCGAAAGTGTTGATCGCGGCGAGATCCGCATCATCAATGACGAGACGCGGGGTCTTGCCAAGGTGTCGGCTGGCGCCGCCCGCTTCGCAACCGAGGTTCTGCTGCGCTTCGCTCAAGGCCAGCACGGGAGCGAAATCCATGTTGCGCGGCGGGGCAGCGATCTCGTGCTGGCGTGCCGTATCAGGGGGGGCGAATCCGATGACATCCGGATCAACAGCTTCCAGCAGGCTCTCGAAGCCGCTGCGAGCGTGCCTGGCGCGATCCGGTTCGACGAGGATGGCACGGGTGGGCGTGCGCTGACCATCACCAATGCGTTTGCAGAGGCGGCGGAGACGGATTCCTCCGAGCCAGATTCACCGGCGGGGACACAGGTCCGGCTCGCGTCATGAGCCGGAAGAGGGGGAGTGAAGACGCGATGTCTGATCGAACGAAATCCGATCATCATCCTGAGGCGCGGGGGATGGCGTTGAAGGCGCGAAAGTCTGTGCTCCAGCGTCGGGTGCTGACCAAAGGGCGCGTCCTGGGTGGGCTCGCCTGTCTCATCGGCGGGGCCATTGTCGTCAATGCCGTCGTCTTGCAGAACGAAAAGCATCCGGCGCCGTTGTTCCGGACCGTTGCCAAGGCGCCAGAGCCGTTTCCGGTGCCACCGACCCGGCCCGACGCAGCAGTTGCCGCGAAGAGCATGGCTCCTGCGCCCGTTGTCGCGAGCGTGGCCAAGCCGGCTCCCGCCGAGAAGATCAAGGGTGCGCCGGAGACCAGCGATGCGCTTCTGGCGGAGATCCAGCGCGAGCTTTCCAAGCGCGGGTATTACAAGGGCGATGCGGACGGGAAGACCGGCCCGATGACGACGCAGGCGATCCGGGATTTCCAGTTCGCCCAGCGCGTGCCGGTGGACGGCAGGCCGAGCGAGGCGTTGCTGCGCGAAGTCCAGACCTCGAAAGCCTCGATGAAGGAAGAGCTGCTCGATCTCGTCAAGAAAGCTGCTGCGCCGGATGACAAGACGACCAGGACCATCGCCGATGTCCAGCGCGCGCTGAACAAGGCCGGTTATGGCCCGCTGAACGAGGATGGCCAGCTCGGCCCTTCCACCAAGCAGGCGCTGGCGAAGTTCGAAGTCGACAGGAAATTGCCGCCACGTGGAGAGCCCAAGGGGCCGGTGCTCAGGGTGCTGGCCTCGGCGAGCGGCATTCCGATCGCACAGTGACAACAGCAGGCGTGAAGCCATGCGGCTGACGAGTGACTTCTTCGTCTCCGCCTATCTCCGGCGCTGCGGCGTCGAGGGTGCCTTTGCCGGGCTCAGGCGCCGGGGCGGGGCGGAAGCCGGCGCGATTTTCGTGGTGATCGACCGGATCGACGGCACCGGAACGCTCTATGGGCCGGCCCCGCAAAGTTCCTACGATGACCAACCCTCCGACAGGGCGTTCACGCGGCTGCATACGCCGGAAGTGCTGCCGCGCGAGGAGATCGAAAAGCGGCTGGAGCGCGAAATCAGGTTCGACCCGGATTGCTGGATTGTCGAGGTCGAGGATCGGGCGGGTCGGCATTTTCTCGCAACGGTTGTGTAACCCTGTTTGCGCACGCGATCATTTCGGGACGCTTCTTAGGAGAGCCTTAACATATTCCGCCCAATTTCTCGGAAGACGACTGATTCGGGCCGCCTTCAGGGCGCTCCGGTGGCGTCGAAGGAGATTGGCCATGGGCGACATCATCCGCTTCAGGCCTCGTCAAGGGGCCAAACCTGAAGGCTCCGCTTCCGCATCTGCGGACGCGGGGAACAAGGGCGGCGCGCAGATCCTGCTTTTTCTCGGTGTCCGCTACGAGCGGCAACGGGATGAGAGTGCGGATCCGGGCAAGCGTCACGGTCGACGCAGCAGCAAGCGCAAGCGTGCCTGAGCGGAGCTTTCCGATGCGCCCAAGCATCGGCTGAAATTCCCGGACCTTTCGCGTCCGGGTCGCTTCCGTGCCAGCAGGCAGCCTGGAAGCGTGTGCAGTTTGCGTACCCGATCATCCTCGTTCTGGCGTCCCGGAGGCCCCCGCGATGGCGTACCATGCTGCATGGACCAAGCTCTCTCCCCGCAAACGCTCGCGCGCGTTCTGGATCGCCGTCCTGCTGGCCGGCCTGCCATTGAGCGGGTGCATCCATGATACCGGTGATTTTGGTCGTCCGAAGTCCGGGTTCACGCAGGATGTGCTGATGCCGTTTACCGGCACGGTTTCCGCGCGGCTGCGCGGCGAACCATCTTCCTTCTACGCCTATACCGAGGACGAGAAGGAGCTGCGCAACCGCGCCTGGAATTTCCTGATGCCGGAGGTCGATGCCCCCAAAGGCACCTGGCAGCAGGGCCATGGCGCGTTCCACCGTATCCTGCCGCAACGCACCCACGACGTGACGCTCTATCACCGCACGATCATGGGCGGCCCGCAGTTCGGCACCTGGGTGGGGGATTCACCGATCGTTCGCCGTGTGGTGAACCCTGGTGGAGCATTTTCCTCGCTAGTCTCGCGCTACAATCGCGTCCGCGACAGCATCACCGCCGATCACGCACTGGTGCCCTATTTCAAGCTGACCGCGAGCCAGGTGACGCAGGCTGATCATGTCCGCGCGCGTTCGCTGGGGCATGTTGGCAATCTCACCGAGGAACAACGCAGCGAGGCACTCGCCCGCATCTGCGAGAATGCCCTGATCATCGCACGCGTGAACTGGTCGTTCTTCGACCGGGCAGCACAGTATCGCTATTCGCTCGAACACCTCCTCGTCGAGGGGCCGGAACGCGAGGCTATCCCGGCCGAGCGGACGCTGATGGCGTTCGAGCAGGACATTGGCCGCTTCACGAAGGATACGACTATTCCCGCCCACTGCATCCGCGAGGCCGAGATGCCGCCGGTGCTGACACCGCGCCCGCTGGTTCGCAAGGGGTAAGATGACCGGTGGCCAGCCCGGCCGCCGCAAGCCCGAACGGGCGTCCGGGCTGATGCGAGGGAACCCAGCATGAATTCAGTTCGGCAGCGTCTCGCTGTCGCAACGTGCGTCGCGCAGGACGGCTTCGGCGCGTTCACGCGAGCTGGGCCTGTCCGCGAAGACCTTGATGATCGCGAGCCCCTGTGGCCGCGCGGCGAGAATGCGGATCTCCTCGACGACCTGATCTTCCTCATCAAGGCGGGTGATGCGATCGAGTTGCGCCTGTGTTGCCAGAACGACATCAAGACTTCCCCCGGTCGCGGCCCGGTCCGACACGGACGAGAAAATGCCCCGGTGCCGTTCCGCAAAAGCAATGGCGAGGAAGGTTTCGGACAGCGGCACGCGGATGCGTAACGGTCCTTCACCAAGATCGTAGCGGCACACGGCCAACGCGAAGGCAGGATCGACCAGCGGCAGCTGGCGCAGGGCCTGATCCTCGATCGCGGCAAGCATATTGACAGGCGCTTCCAACTCAAGGCGCGAGAAGACGTCCGTCTTGCTCAGGCGCGGCAGCATGAAGATGCTGCCGATGTGCACAAGGCCTGCCGTGATCACGAAGGCAAAGAGGTATGCTAGCGCCCTCATGACGGGCACCCGAGCTTGTGCAGGCTCGGCATCGTCCTGATGTCGAGGAGCGTTGCCGTTGCGGCGAGCGGCGTCTCGTAAAAGCGCAGCACGAGTTCGAAGGTCTTGCGGGTGCGGCCCGTCGGCAGCCAGTTGCCGGGCAGGGGATCGGGCCCGATTTCGATAGCGAAGCGCCCCTCGTGCGTGCGGGTGATTTCCGCCGAGGTGAAACCGGATCGCTCCGCGAGGTTCGGAATGAGCCGTCCCGTGCTGTCAACGAGTGTCACAGTCCAGTAGCGGGTCGGCGGAAACGGGTTCGAAAGCCGGTAGGTGCAGGCGGTGTCGAGCGGAGCGCCGGCATCATCCTTGCGGGTGCGCAAGGTGTAACCTTCGCCGGCCGCGAGCGGCAGTTCGCCTTCCGCAAACAGGCGGGCGCGGGCATAGGGGTCGATGTCCGGCGCGCCGATCCGTGCGGAGAACTCCCAGCCCCGGAATTGCCGGGCGAAGATCGGTGCCCCCTCGCCGATGACGAAAGCGGTCAGGCCGAGGCCCGCAGCGATGCCCGCAGCAAGGACGAGCAGGATGAGGATGAGGCGCATGCCGGACTTCGCTGTTCTCAGGACCGGCGGGCCGGGCCGGCCAGAACCTCGGAAACCGGGCTCTCGGAAGCTTCCGGCTCCAGGGTCTCGATCTCTTTCAGCAGTGCTTTTCCGCGCGGTGAGAGGCGGTAGAAACGCCCTGCCTGTGGCAGATTGGCTTCGATCGTGCCGGCGATCTCGGCGAGTTTGGGGTCGCGGACGGGCTTGTCTGCCTCGGGCAGACCGACCAGCGGCTTCAGCTCGGCATCGAGATGTGCAAACGCCATGATCTGCTGGAAGGTCATGGCCGGCAACGAGCCGCCGGTCATGTTGCTGGTGGGGGAATAATCGTCATTGCCGAACCAGACAGCCGTCGTGAAATTACCGGAATAGCCGACATACCAGGCATTGCGGTATTCGTCGGTCGTGCCGGTCTTGCCCGCGTGCGGAACGCCGGGCAGTGCCGCGCGCCGACCGGTGCCCTCCGTCGGGACTTTCGAGAGCATGAAGTTGAGATCACGCGCAGCCTGCTCCGGCATCACCTGCGGATGCCGGTCCGGCTGGTCCTGAACGCGATAGATGACCTCCCCGGCTGAATTGAGAACTTCGCGTGCGACGTAGGCTTTCGCGCGCCGACCGCCTGTGGCGAAAGCGTTGAACCCGTTCGCCATGTCGACGACCGTCAGTTCCGAGGCTCCGATGGGCAGCGGCACGACATCGCGCAGGCTGGTGACGAAGCCGAGATTTTTCGTGAGCGCAATGATCTTCTTGCGGCCCTCCGCATGGGCGCGGCCGCTGGAGGAATCCTTGCCGATGGCGCCGACCATCCCGGTCAGCTGCACCGGAATGGTGTTGATGGACTTGGCAAGGGCAACGGTCGCCGGCATCGAACCGGCGAACGAGCGTCCGTAGTTGGCAGGGCACCAGGTAAAACCGGCGTAGACGCAGGTCGAACGGTCGGTCACCGTGCTGTCGGGCTTGATCAACCCCGCCGAGAGCGCGGCGGCGTAGACATAGGGCTTGAAGGAGGAGCCGGGCGGGCGCATCGCGACCGAGGCCCGGTTGAACTGGCTCTGGCCATAGTCGCGCCCGCCGACCATGGCGCGCAGGCCGCCGTCGAGATCAAGCGTGACAGTCGCGTACTGGCGGACGCGGTAGTTGGGGCCGTGCTGGCGGATGATGCTGTCCGCCGCGCGTTCCGCGTGCTGCTGGAGCCCGCGATCAAGCGGGGTGCGCACGGTCAGGATGCGTTCGGTGCCCAGCTTGCCGGCAGCGGCGAGCTGCTTGATTTCCTCGAAACCGAAATCGAGCGCGTAATCGGCGAAGTTCTGGTTGGCGCGCTCGATCGGGGTTGCCGGATTGCGCAGCGCGGTCGAGATCTGCCCCTGCGTCAGGAAGCCGGCCTCGACCATATTGGAGAGGACATCTGCCGCGCGGGCGCGGGCCGCCGGCAGGTTCACGGTCGGCGAATATTTCGAGGGCGCCTTGAACAGGCCGGCAATCATCGCGGCCTCGGCCAGCGTGAGATCGCGGACATCCTTGCCGAAGTAATGCTCGGCTGCGGATTGGACGCCGAAAACGCCGTTTCCGAGATAGGCGCGGTCGAGATAGAGCTTCAGGATCTCCTGCTTCGGCAATCGCGCTTCCAGCCAGAAGGCGAGAAAGGCCTCCTTGATTTTCCGCTCGATGGAACGCTCGTTCGACAGGAACAGGTTTTTCGCCAGCTGCTGCGTGATGGTGGAGCCGCCCTGCACGACGCCGTTCGCACGGGCATTCGCCGCCATCGCCCGGATGAGGCCCGAGGGGTCGATCCCGAAATGCTCGTAGAAGCGCCGGTCCTCGGTCGCGAGCGCGGCCTTGATGAGATGCTCGGGCAGTTCATCGACCGGGATGGATTGCGAATGCAGAATGCCGCGGCGACCGATCACGGTTCCGGCCTGATCCAGAAAGGTGATGGCAAGGTCCTGCTGCTTGAGCCATTGATCCTCGTTGACAGCCCGGAAGGCGGGCTTGGCCAACGCCGTCAGCAGCACGCCGCCGAGCACGGCATAGGTCAACGCTTCACACGCCAGGGTCACGACAACCCGCCCCGCGCTGGAAGGTTCAAGGGTATCCGAGATGTTGCGGATGCGCCACAGGCCTTCCTTGATGCGCTCGCCGAGGGCGTGCAACGAATGCTCGAGCCACGCGTCCGCGTCGCGCAGACGGCGCGCCATTTTCTCGGCGAGGGTGATTTTTCGGAAATCGGCCATCAGGCTCGGCTCACGCGTTGGACCAGTGCGCTTTTACCCCGCAGCCGTGGTTCTGACCAGCGGTTTGCACGATCACAACGACTTGACGTTGTGGAGGAGGCGGGACATGGGAAGCCATGACCGATGCACCGGCGCCATTCTGGAAGAGCAAATCCCTCGCCGAGATGAACGCGGCCGAATGGGAGAGCCTGTGCGACGGCTGTGGCCGCTGCTGCCTCATCAAGATGGAAGACGAGGATACAGGGCGCTATTATTTCACGGATGTCGCCTGCAAGCTGTTTGACGGCGACACCTGCCGGTGCACGGACTACCCCAACCGCGACGCTCAGGTGCCCGATTGTGTCCGCCTGACACCGGAAAACAGCGGTGCGCTGGGCTGGATGCCGCCCAGTTGCGCCTATCGCCTGTTGGCTGAGGGCAAGGATCTGCCTGAATGGCACCCCCTGATCTCCCGCACCCCGGCGACTGTCGAAATCGCCGGCGCCAGCGTCCGCGGTCGTGTTCATGCGCTCGAAGACCAGGTTTCCCTGCCGGAGCTTGTCGCGCGCATCCGGGTCTGGCCGGGGCGCTGGCCGAAAAAACCTGCATTAGCAAAGAGAAACAGAAAACAACCTTAAATTGTTAGGTAAATAATCCCCGTTTCTGGCAATAGCGAACTTATGTAGGAATTTTATCTTTGACAGCGTTGCGCTGATCGGATACATCTTGGTCATGCTCCGGAACTGCGGGTTGAGATTTCTCCCCCGGTCGGCGCTTTCAAGAGATCCGGCATGACCATCACGATTCAGACACCCGCGAGGGTGGCGTTCCCGTTGTGCACGGGGATCATCGCACTCACCGGGCCCCGTCAGTCAGCGGGGCCCTTTTTTATGGCCTGCGCCAGCAATGCTGATGGGGTGGGTCTTGTCCAGAAACGGGGGGAGGGATCCATCATGACGCCGGCAACAGATGAGAGAGTCGAACAGCTGCCGACCGGCGTGGTCGCCGAAAAATCACGCCGACGCCCCCAATTTTCCAGGGCACGCGTTGTAACAAAACTCTGGCGGACGGCCGAACGTCAGGTGGCCGAAATCGAAACCCGCATAGCCGGGCTCGACAGCGATCCGGTGGCTCTGGAGCGCGATGCCAAGACGCTGGCGATCATCGCCAAGACCGTGCGCGATCTCGTGGCTCTCGATGGCGAGGCGGCCAGCCTTCCCAACCGCAACACCATGAAGGAGCGCGCCGAAAGTCATGGTTCCAGACCTGCCAAAACGGACGCGGCGTCTCTCGAAGCGAGCGGCGATGTCGACTTCGGACCCCACGATATCGCTGGCTTCCGCGCCGAGCTTGCGCGCCGACTTGATGAATTGCGTCAGGAACGGGAAGGGGGCGGAGCTTCTTGAGCGGCTGACGCCGCGAGCCCTCAGCGTCTTCCTCCGGGATTGGCCGCTGTTCGCGCGGGCGGATCAGTTGCCACCCGATACGGCGCAAGGCGGCGGGCCATGGAGCACCTGGCTGGTGATGGGCGGGCGCGGTGCCGGCAAGACGCGCACCGGCGCGGAATGGGTGCGCGGGCTCGCGCTCGGGCAGCCGCCGTTCTCCGACAGACCCGTCGGGCGCATCGCGATTGTTGCCGAAACCATGCAAGACCTGCGGGAAGTGATGGTGGACGGCATCTCCGGCCTGCTCGCGGTTCACCCGTGGAGCGAACGCCCGGCCTGGAGCGCCTCGCGCCGCCGGCTTGAGTGGCCGAACGGCGCGCTGGCGCAGGGGTTTTCGGCGGAGGACCCGGAATCGCTGCGCGGGCCGCAATTCGAAGCCGCGTGGTGCGACGAGCTGGCGAAATGGACCTATGCCGACAAGGCGTTCGACATGCTGCAGTTCGGATTGCGGCTTGGCGATAATCCGCGCCAGTGCATCACGACAACGCCGCGGCCAACAGCGCTGCTGAAGCGGCTGGCTGCGGACCCGATGACGGCGCTGAGCCGGGCTCCTACCCGTGCCAATGCCGCCAATCTCGCGCCGAATTTTCTGGCGCAGATCGTCGCACGCTATGCCGGAACGGCGCTCGGCCGGCAGGAACTCGACGGGCTTTTCATCGAGGAGACGCCCGATGCGCTGTTTCGCCGGGATGTGCTGGAGGCGGCACGGACTGGCAGGCCCACGAGCATGACCCGGATTGTCGTGGCGGTGGATCCACCGGCGGGTGGCAAGCGTGGTGGCCGCTGCGGCATTGTCGTCGCCGGCAGGAACGAGGCCGGGCTCGTTTTCGTGATCGAGGATGCCTCGCTGGAGGTTGCGCGGCCGGAGGTCTGGGCGGCCAAGGCCATCGATGCCTTCCAGCGCCATCAGGCGGATGCGCTGGTGGCCGAAATCAACCAAGGCGGCGAAATGGTCACGAGCGTCCTCGCGGCGATCGATCCCGCCGTGCCAGTGACAACGGTGCGGGCCAAGCGCGGCAAACACACCCGCGCCGAGCCGGTGGCGGCGCTCTATGCGCAGGGCCGGGTGAAGCATATCGGCGCCTTTCCGGCGCTGGAGGACGAAATGGCCGCTTTCGGGCCGGACGGGCTGGCGGATGGCCGCTCCCCGGACCGGCTCGATGCGCTGGTCTGGGCGGTCACGCATCTGGCGCTTGATGGCGAGGCCGGCGCACCGCGCGTGCGACAGCTCGGCTGAAGCTGCAGGCCCGGTTTTCGGGCCGAACTGACATGCCAACACCTGTTGGCCCATCACATCCAAGTGGAGAGACGCATGGCAAGCCTTCTTGACCGTTTGACCGGCCGCGCGCCGAGGCGCACGAAAGCGGTGCGGCAGGCACCGATGGTCGCGTTCCACCAGCCGGGGCTGGGGTTCTTTTCGGATCGCTCCGGTGCAGGGCTTGTCCATGCCGGCTACCATCGCAACGCGATTGTCTACCGCTGCGTCCGGCTGATTTCGGAGGCGGCGGCGAGCGTCGCCTGGACGGTGCTGGTTGATGGCACGGAGCGCAAGGCGCATCCGGTCGAGACGCTGCTCGCACGGCCCAACCCGCGCGAAAGCGGCACCGATCTGCTCGAGGCGCTCTATGGCAATCTGCTCCTCTCCGGCAATGCCTATTGCGAGGTGATCACGGCCGGCGGCGCGCCGAGGGAGCTGCATGCGCTGCGCCCGGACAAGATCAGCCTCGTGCCCGGCCCGGACGGCTGGCCGGTTGCCTATGACTATGCCACCGGCTCGCGGCTCGCGCGCTTCCCGATCGGGGAGGGGGGGCAGACGCCGATCCTGCATCTCAGGCTCTTTGATCCGCTCGATGATCACTACGGCTTTGCCCCGCTCTCGGCGGCGCAGGTGGCGCTCGAAACGCATGATGCCGCGAGCCGCTGGAACAAGGCATTGCTCGACAACTCGGCCCGGCCTTCGGGCGCTCTGGTCTATGGCACGTCCGAAAACACCAACCTCACGGACGAGCAGTTCGACCGGCTGAAGCAGGAGCTTGAAAGCGCGTTCCAGGGCAGCATGAACGCCGGGAGGCCCATCCTGCTCGAAGGCGGGCTTGACTGGAAGCCGCTCTCGCTCTCGCCCAAGGATATGGATTTTCTTGAGGCAAGGGCCGGCGCCGCGCGGGAAATCGCGCTGGCGTTCGGCGTGCCGCCGCTGCTGCTCGGCCTGCCCGGCGACAATACCCACGCCAACTACGCCGAGGCGAACCGGGCGTTCTGGCGCACGACCATCCTGCCGCTGGTGCAGCGGACGCAGGGCGCGATGGCGCATTGGCTGCAGCCCTGCTTTACGGAAACGATCCGCTTCCGGCCCGATGTCGATGCGATCGAGGCGCTGGCCAGCGAGCGCGAGGCGCTCTGGCGCCGGGTGTCTGCGGCCAGCTTCCTGACCGAGGACGAGAAGCGCGAGGCGCTCGGCTATGGCCGCAGGACCGGCGCGCTCGACATCAGCGAAGTCGCTGCCATCCTTTCCGCCAGTCCGACACCGCGTGGCTGACGCGGCGCTCATGACATCGATCACGGAGTCGATCCTGTCGCGGGGCGATCTCGCGCATCTCGCGCTGTTCCTGTGGGCGAGCGGGGCTTCCGCGCTGCTTGTGCATGTCTTCCGCGAGATGGCCGCCGCCAACCGGCGCTTTGACGCCTTCGTGCGGGAACTCGCCCGCTTCAACAATCGCCACGGAGAAGAGACACCATGAACCGATTTCGAATGCCGGCCGCCTTGCGAAGGGCGAGCGGGCAGCCCGCCCATGGAGGGGCGCGCGATGTCTTCCAGCGCTTCTTTGATCTCATCGAGCGCTTCGAGCGGCCGCGCCGCCCACCGGACAAAGACCATGCGCCGGAGGTGAAGGCGCGGATCACGAGGCTGGATGACGAGCCCAAGCGCAAACCCTGACCGGAGATCGCCGATGACCCTTTCTTCCCTTTCCGACCGGCCCTCCTCCCCACCGGTCGGGGACGGCGTCCACGCACCTTTCCCCTCATCCGGGTGCGTGGACGCCACGTTTTATCCCACGGCCGAAAAGGGCGAGTTCGAGGGCTATGCCTCGCTGTTCGGGATCATGGATCTCGGCCACGACGTGGTGATGCCCGGCGCCTTCCGCGACTCGATCGAGCGACGGGGTGCACCGGGCGTCAAGCTCCTTTGGCAGCATGATCCGATGCAGCCCGTCGGCATCTGGCGATCGATCGAGGAAGACAGCCGCGGGCTTTACGTTCGCGGCGCGCTCGACCTCGGGCAGGGCAAATCCCGCGAGATCCTGAGCCTGATGCGGCAGGGTGCGCTCGATGGGCTCTCGATCGGCTATCGCACGGAGATCGAGCGCAAGGACCCGGAAACCGGCCTGCGCCGCCTCGAGCGGATCGACCTGTGGGAAATCTCGCTCGTGACCTTCCCGCTGCTGCCGCAGGCGCGGGTGCGGTCGGTGAAAGCCCGGCCCGCACGCCGGATGAACCCTTACTTCTCCCGCTGATCCGGCCTCGCAAGGCCTGGATACACGCCGCCCGCAAGGCGGCATTCCCCTGAAAGAGGATTTGACGATGGATCGTTGCAACGAAGCGCGCGGTGCGCCCGAAACGAAAGTGCAGCACATGAACGAGCAGGACATGAAAGGACTGGAGATGACGTCATCCGATGCCCGTGGCCAAGCAGCCAGCGCGTATGAAGCCAAAGCGCATGAAGCCAGAATGACGGAGACCTTCGAGGCGTTCAAATCCGCCAACGACGAGCGTCTGCGCGAGATCGAGCGCAAGCAGCATGCCGATGTCCTGCTGGAGGAAAAAGTCGAGCGTCTCAACCGCGAGATGGACAGGATGACCACCAAGGCCGCACGTCCGGTGCTTGTCGGCTCTGAACGGCGCGACGGGATGATCGCGGTCGAGCACAAGGCAGCCTTCGAATCCTATGCCCGAAGCGGGCAGGCGGATGGCCTGCGCATGCTCGAAGCCAAGGCTCTCAACGGGGCGATTGCGCCGGATGGCGGCTATCTGCTGCCGCCGGACGCCGAAGCCTCGATCCTCGCCCGGATGGCGGCGCTCTCGCCGATCCGCTCGATCGCCACGGTGCGCCCGCTGGCGAATTCGTCGCTGAAGAAGGCGGTCTACCCCAACGGCGCGAATGCTGGCTGGGCCGCGCAGACGAATCCGTCGAACACGGTGACCACGAACCAGTATTCCGAGCTGAGCTTCCCGACCATGGAGCTTTTCGCCCAGCCGGCGGCGACGCAGACGATGCTGGACGACGCGGCGGTGGATGTCGAAAGCTGGATTGCCGACGAGATCGTCTATTCGTTCTCGGAGGCGGAAAGCACAGCCTTTATTACAGGGGATGGCACCAACAAGCCCAAGGGCCTGCTGACCTACCCGACAGTGGATGATTCATCCTGGGCCTGGGGCAGCATCGGCACGGTCTCGACCGGCGTTTCGGCGAATTTCCCTGCCTCCAGTCCGTCGGATATCCTTGTCGACCTAGCGCATGCCCTGCGCAGCGCCTACCGCCAGCGGGCGAGCTTCGTGATGAACCGCAAGACGCAAGGCGCGATCCGCAAGTTCAAGGATGCGAACGGAAACTACATCTGGGCTCCGCCAACCACCATCGGTGCCAAGGCGACGCTGATGAACTTCCCTGTCGTCGAGGCCGAGGACATGCCGGATATCGCCGCCAATTCGCTCTCGATTGCCTTCGGTGATTTCCGCCGCGGCTATCTCGTGATTGACCGCGTCGGTATCCGCGCCCTGCGCGATCCGTATTCCTCCAAGCCCTACGTGTTGTTCTACACCACGAAGCGGGTCGGCGGCGGCGTGCAGGACTTCGAGGCGATCAAGCTCCTGAAGTTCGGCGTCTAATCGGCGGCGAGCACGAGGGGGCGGCCGGCAGCTGAAAGGCTGCGGCTGCCCCAGCGGGCGAGGACGCCATCGATCCAGCCGCGTTGCGGCGCGATGCGCACGGCCTGCGCGACCGTGCCGCAGCTCTGGGCGGTGCCGAATTTCTCGCGGCCATAGACGACACCGACAACAGTCAGGCCATCGAGAACCGGACCGCCGGAATCGCCGGTGCAGACCGCGAAATCCGACAGATCGGAATCCGGGCGATACCCGAGGCGCAGGAAACGCGGATAGAGCTTGGGCAGCACCTCGACGCGCGCACTGCGCAAGGTGCCGGCGCTGGCTTCATCCCGCTCCGCCGCCAAGCCGAAGCCGGCGACGGTGCGGCGCACACCGATCGCGTGGTTGCCATCCCCGGTCTCCAGCGCAATCGGCTGGAAGCGCGCGGGCAGGGGGCCATCGAGCTTGATCAGGGCAAGATCAACCGAGACACGCGCAGCGGGCGAAAACCCCGGGTTGACGGCCTTGGCCGCCACGCGTTGCAGGACATGCGAGCCATCCTCGGGATAGGCGACGACGACCTGCTTGCTGCCGGCGACGCAATGCGCAGCGGTGAGCACGATCGTGGGCGCGATCACGGTGCCGGTACAGGCGCCGTGCCGGTTGCCCTGCTTAGAGAGCACCATGACGAGATGGGACCTGAGCCCTGAATCAGCGCCGGCCGCCTTGCCGCCAAGGGCGTAGGCGGGGCCGGCAACGACAAGGCTGAACACGGCGAAGAGCAGCATGCTCGAAGGGCGAAAATAATCGGTCACGCCCGGACCATTACACCGCGCCACGACCGGTGCAAGCGCCAACGCGCACCACACACCAATCCAAGAATGGAAATACGCCATGATCCCTGTTCTGGTCGAAGGCCCGACGGTCGAGCCGGTCTCGCTCGCCGAGGCCAAGCTGTGGCTCCGCATCGACGGGGCCGACGAGGATGATCTCGTGCAGGCGCTGATCGTTGCCGCGCGCATGATGGTCGAGGCCGAGATCGGACAAGTGCTGCTGGGGCAAAGCTGGCGACTCGTTGGCGATGCCTGGCCGGCTGACGAGCTGATTCCGGTGCGCGTCGGCCGCATCCTGAGTGTTGCCGGCGGGCGGGGGTTTTCCGCGCAGGGCACACCGACCGCCATCGCCGCCGACCAGTTCCCGGTGTTTCCCAACGCAATCCCGCCGGCGCTGATGGCACTTCAGCGGCCGATGCCGGGCCGCATCTATTCCGGTATCGAGATCGATCTCCGGCTCGGCTACGGCGAGGCGGCGGGGGATGTGCCAGAGACGATCCGGCTCGCCATCCGCCGGCTTGTTTCGCTCTGGTATGAGGATCGCGGGGATGCGCATGACCCCGAAGCGGGCCTGCCGCCGCAGATCCGGGCGCTTCTGCGCCCGTTTCGCCGTATCCGGCTGTGAGTTCCGCCGATGACACAGAGCAGCAGAACTCCCCGGATTGAAAACCGCCGGTGCCGCATGGTGCTCGAAGCGCCGGTTGAAACCGTCAATGCGCTTGGCGGCGCCACGATCACGTTCCAGCCGATCACGACGCTCTGGGCACAGCTTGAGGCGCGCGGCGGCACTGAGCGTGACCGCGGCGGACGGCTCGAAGGGACAACCGACAGCCGGATCACGATCCGCTGGCGTGGCGGCATCGATGCAAGGATGCGCTTTACCTTCGGTGCGCGCGTGTTCGCGATCCGCTCCAGTTTCGACCCCGATGGTCGCAAGCGCGATCTCGTCTGCATCTGCGAGGAGATCACGCCATGAGCATCGCCAGCCATCCGGTCGCCAGCCTCAAGGCGATGCTGCGGGCGCATCTCCTCGCCGATGCCGCCATCACCGGCATCACCGGAACCGCAGTCTTCGAGACGCCGCCACGCGGCACCAAGCCGCCCTACATCCTGCTGGGGGATGCGGTCGCTGCCGAGAACGATGCGGTGGAGTATCAAGGGGCGATCATCGATCTCGATATTGTCGCCTACGCCGCCGAACGTGGCACGGCGGGCGTTCTGGCGCTTGCTTCGGCGCTGGAGGCGGCGCTGGCGCAGCCGCTGCCGGTGCTCGTGGACCACCGTCTCGTCGCGCTGGAAATCCGCCAGAGCGCGACGCGACACGATGTCGCGGCCGCGCTTTCCCGCGCGACGCTGCGGCTGCGCGCGATCACCGAACCCCTCTAGGGCATGCCTCTTCAGGCGAAACCATAGCCGAACTCTATCTCTTTGTTTTGTCGCATGTTGTTACGCAAAACCGGTTTCCACTTTTGCGCAACATGCTCTAACCCTCAGGACACATCATGGCAGCTCAACGCGGCAAGGATATTTTGCTCAAGGTCGACGACGGCACGGCGCAATTTGTGACCCTCGCCGGCCTCAGGACCCGGAAATTTTCCCTCAACGCCGAGGCGGTGGATATCACCCACTCCGAATCCGCGGGGCGCTGGCGGGAATTGCTCGATGGTGCCGGTGTCAAACGGGCGAGTGTGACGGGCAACGGTATCTTCAAGGACGGTTCCTCGGATGCACTCGCCCGGCAGATTTTCTTCGACGGGCTGATCCGCCCCTGGCAGATCATCCTGCCGGATTTCGGCACGATCACTGGCCCGTTCCAGATCGCCGCCCTCGACTACAAGGGCGAGCATTCCGGCGAAATGACGTTCGAGCTGACGCTGGAAAGCGCCGGCGCGCTCGCCTTCGCGGCACTGTGAGGCCGATGATGGGCAATCCGCATCGCGGCGAAGCCAGCATCGAGCTTGGTGGTCGGCGGTATATCCTCCGGCTGACGTTGCAGGCGCTGGCGGAAATCGAGACGGCCTTCGCTGTCGACGGGCTGGAGGCGCTCGGCGCGCGCTTCGGCTCGGGAAAGCTTGGCACACGCGATATGCTCTCGATCCTCGGCGCGTTGGTGCGCGGTGGTGGCGAACGCATCGCGGACAGCGATCTCGCCAGCACAATCGAGGCACAGGATCTGCCCGCGATCATCAGCGCGATCAGCGCGGTCTTTGCCGCGAGCTTTGCCGGGAGCGGGGCAACGACGGCGGGCCCTCGCTAGCCGCAGGGCGCGCGGAAGACCACGTGCCACCATCCGGCCCGGACTCGCCGACAGGCGGGATTTTGCCCTGGGTCGCGATGATGGCGTTCGGTCTTGGCACCCTGCGGCTTTCTTCGCACGACTTCTGGGGCATGACACTCCCCGAATTCAAGGCCGCCGCGCGCGGGCATCGGGGCGAGCTGGGTATTGTCGACCCGATCCCGGCCGATGTTTTCGCAAGTCTGATGCAGCGGTTTCCCGATGCGCCGCCGCCCGGCGCATACCCCTCAACCCCAGCAACCGGGAGCCTCTTCAATGGCGAATGATCTTTTCGACAGCACCGATACCGTGCAAGGCCTGACCAGCCAGATGGCGCGCCTCGACACGATCACGGCTCAGTTCGGGCGATCGCTGTCGCGTGCGCTGTCCTCCGGCATCATCCAGGGCAAGGGGTTTGACGAGATCCTGCGCGGTCTTGGTGAAAGGCTGATCGATATCTCGCTCAAGGCCGCGTTCAAGCCGCTTGAAAGCGGCATCTCGGGCCTGCTCGGCGGGCTCGTGCGAGGGGTGACCGGGCTTTTTACCGGCGGGACCTTCGGGTCGTCGTCGATGCTGTCCGGGTTGTTCGGCGGCACCGGCACATCGGGCGGATCGATGTTCGGCAATGCGCCGGACGCGGACAGTTTCAGGCGTTCCGAAGCCCAGATCAGTTCCGCCCTCGCCCGCGCCGTCTCGCGCGGCCAACGCAGCCTTTGAGAGGTGTTTCATGGCGACTCCAGCGTTTCATGAGGTCCGGTTTCCGCTCGATATCGCGCTTGGCTCGCGCGGCGGGCCCGAGCGCCGGACCGAGATCATCACCACCGCCTCGGGGCGTGAGGAGCGCAATGCGCGCTGGGCCCATTCCCGCCGCAAGTATGACGCGGGCTATGGCGTCCGGTCCATTACCAAGCTGGCGGAGGTGATCACCTTCTTCGAGGAGCGGCGCGGGCGGTTGCACGGCTTCCGTTTTCGCGACCGGCTCGACTGGACCTCTGCCGCTGCGAACGCAACGCCGGGCGCGTTCGACCAGCCGATCGGCACGGGCGATGGTGTTCTCTCTGTTTTCTCCCTCTCGAAGACTTACGGCAGCGCGTTCGCGCCCTACCAACGCCCCATCACCAAGCCGGTCGAAGGGTCGGTGAGCGTCGCGGTGAACGGGACGGTGCAGACGGCCGGAACCCAGTTCACGGTTGATGCCGTGACGGGAATGGTGGCCTTCGCACCCGGCCATGTGCCGCCCGATGGTGCCGCGATCACGGCCGGGTTCGTGTTCGATGTGCCTGTCAGGTTCGATACCGACTACCTCGAATTCGATCTTTCGGCCTTCGAGGCCGGGGCCATTCCCGCCATTCCTCTTGTTGAAATCCGGGGTTGAGGTCATGCGCACACTGCCTCCGGCGCTGGCTGCAGCGCTTGATTCCGGCGTCACGACGCTGTGCCGTTGCTGGCTGCTGACACGAAAAGACGGGTTCGAACTCGGTATTACGGATCATGATTCGGATCTGATGATCGGCACCACGCTGTTCGAGGCCAACGGCGGCTTCGACGCCAGCGCGATCGAGGCCGGGGCGGGGCTTGCGCCCTCCGGCGGCGAGATCAAGGGTACTCTGACCAGCGACCGGATCGTTGCCGAAGATATCGAGGCCGGGCTCTATGACGGCGCTGTGCTGCGCTCCTACCTCGTCGACTGGCAGGCACCAACGCTCGATTTCCTGGTGGATTCGGCGACGCTCGGCGAAATCCGGCGTGCGGACCGGCATTTCGTCGCGGAAACGCGGAGCGCGTTCCAGGCGCTCGATCAGGAGCAGGGGCGGCTCTATACGGCGGCCTGCAATGCCGAACTGGGCGATGCCCGCTGCGGCGTCGATCTTTCCACCCCGCCGTTTGCGATCACCGGGGTGGTCCTGACGACCGATGGCCGCAACGGCCTGACGGCCAGCGCGGTCGAGAATGCGGTGACCGGGCTGTTCTCGCGCGGCATCGTGACGTTCACCGGCGGGGCCAATGCCGGGATGTCCGTCATCGTGAAGGACCATCGCGCCGGCGGGGAGTTAGTCTTCTGGCAAGGGCTCGTGCGCCCGCTGGCACCGGGCGATACGTTCTCGGTGACGGCGGGGTGCGACAAGCGCTTCTCGACCTGCCGCGACCGCTTCGTCAATGCCGCCAATTTTCGCGGCTTTCCTTTCATTCCGGCGCCGGAATTCGTGCTGACCTACGCCCGACCGGGTGAGGGGCGGCATCGCGGCCGCCCGCTCGTTCGATAAGGTGACATCATGTCCGATCAGGTTAGTGCGCGGCGGCAGCTCCGGCGCGAGGATATTGTCGTGGCTGCACGCCGCTGGATTGGCACGCCCTACCAACATCAGGCCTCGCTGAAAGGCGTCGGGTGCGATTGTCTTGGGCTGCTGCGCGGGGTGTGGCGTGATGTTCTGGGCGAAGAGCCGGAAGAGCCCGGACCCTATTCCCCCGCCTGGGCCGAGCTTTCGGAGGGCGACCCGCTGCTGGCGGCGGCGGCGCGACATCTCGTGCCGGTCGAAACGCAAGACCTTCTGACGGGAAGCGCGCGACAGATCCGCCCCGGCATGGTTCTCGTGTTCCGCTGGCGGGCAAACAGTGCCGCCAAGCATTGCGGCATCGCGACCGGCGAGGGCCGGTTCATTCACGCCCATGACGGCGCGAGCGTCGCGGAAGTAGCGATCGTTCCGGGCTGGCGACGCCGGATCGTGGGCCTCTTCGATTATCCAGAGGTGGTGGACTGATGGCAACGATCGCACTCCAGATTGCAGGAACGGCGCTGGGCTCGTTCCTCGGCGGACCGTTCGGCGGCGCGCTCGGCTCCGCCTTGGGCGGAACGCTCGGCTCGTTCGTGGATCGCGCGCTGCTGGGCAATGGCCAGCGCCCCATCCAGGGTCCGCGGCTGACGAATTCGACCGGGATTTCGGCGAGTGAGGGCGCTGCGATTCCGAAGGTTTACGGCCGGGTCCGGGTCGGCGGGCAGGTGATCTGGGCGACCGAATTCGAAGAGGAATCGGTTGTCGAAAAGACTGGCACCAGCGGGGGCAAATCGGCTGGCCAGCCGGCGACGCGGACGGTGCGCTACACCTATTTTGCCAATGTCGCGATCGGGCTCTGCGAGGGGCCAGTGAGCCTCGTCCGCCGGATATGGGCCGATGGTCAGGAGCTGGATCTCGCAGGGGTGACCATCCGCATCTACACCGGCACAGGGGATCAGGAGCCGGACCCGCTGATCGTCGCCAAACAGGAGACGGCTGATATCCCGGCCTTCAAGGGAATGGCCTATGTCGTCTTCGAGCGCCTGCCGCTTGCAAGCTACGGCAACCGTCTGCCCCAGTTTGCCTTCGAGGTGGTGCGGGCCGCCCCTGGATTGCCGGAGATGATCCGCGCCATCAACATCATTCCCGGCTCGACCGAATTTGGTTACGCCGCAACCGAAGTGCGCGAGGAGTTCGGCCTCGGGTCTTCGCAGCCGATCAACCGCGCGCAATGGACGCACCGGACCGATTGGGAAGCCTCGATCGACGGGATGACGGCGCTGATGCCGAACATCGAGCGGGCCACCTTGATCAGCGCCTGGTTCGGGGACGATCTGCGGGCAGCGCAGTGCAGCTTCCGCCCCAAGGTCGAGAAATCGGCCAAAGCGACATCCGGCATGCAGTGGAGCGCCGCCGGCTTGACGCGCGCGAGTGCCGAAGCGGTTTCCGCCAGCGACGGCCGACCGAATTTTGGTGGTTCTCCGGCCGATCAAAGCATTGTCGACGCGATCCGCGATCTCAAGGCCCGCGGGCTGAAGGTGGCGCTGCACCCGTTCGTTCTCATGGATATTCCGGCGGCGAACACGAAGCCCGACCCCTGGAGCGGGGCTGCGGCGCAACCCGCCTTCCCCTGGCGGGGGCGGATCACATGCGATCCGGCACCGGGGCGGGCAGGCAGCCCGGACGGCACGGCTGCGCTCGCGAGCCAGATCGCGGCACTTGTTGGGACGACTACGGCGGCGCATTTTACGTTGGCAGGGGATACGGTGGTCTATTCAGGCCCGGCGGAATGGTCGTTCCGGCGGATGGTGCTGCACCATGCGATGCTCGCCAAAGCGGCTGGTGGTGTCGATACCTTCATTCTGGCATCGGAACTCGTTGGGCTGACGCATGCCTCTGCCGGCAACGGACAGTTTCCCTTCGTCGCGGCGATGACCGCGCTGCTGGCAGATCTGCGCGGCATTCTCGGGCCCTCGACCATCATCACCTATGCGGCAGACTGGAGCGAATACGGTGCGCATGTCCGCAACGGCGGGCAGGAAGTGCGGTTCCCGCTCGATCCGTTCTGGGCGCATGCCGAGGTCGGCGCGATCGGCATCGACTTCTATCCGCCACTCTCCGATTGGCGCGACGGACGTGATCATCTTGACGCGGCGGAGGCCTATTGCGCGTCGGACCCGGCTTATCTTGCTGTGCGGATCGCGGCGGGCGAAGCCTTCGACTGGTATTACGCCGATGATGGCGCGCGGGCAGCGCAAATTCGGTCGCCGATTACCGATGGCGCCTACGGCAAGCCATGGATCTATCGGGCCAAGGACCTGAAATCCTGGTGGAATGGCCCGCATATCGAGCGGGTGGGCGGGGTCGAGCTGGCGCAGCCGACCGCATACAGCGGCGGGCGCAAGCCCATCCTCCTCACGGAAATCGGCTGCCCGGCCGTCGACAAGGGCAGTAACCAGCCGAATGTTTTCCCGGATCCGAAGTCGATCGAGAATGCGCTGCCGTATTTCTCGTCCGGCGGACGTGATGATCTCGTGCAATGGCGGGTGCTGGAAGCCTATCTGTCGCGGTTTGATCCCGGACATCCGGCCTTTCAGGATGCTGACAACCCGACCTCCAGCCACTACGCGGGGCGGATGATCGACCCCAGTTTCATCGCGCCCTGGGCCTATGACGCGCGGCCATTTCCGGTTTTTCCCAGGCAACGCTCGCTGTGGTCCGATGGCGACAACTGGCTCAGGGGGCATTGGCTCAACGGGCGCATCGAGGCGATCCCGGTCGAGCGGCTTATCGGGATGATCGCAGAGGATTTCGGCCTGCCGGCACCGGAGGCCGCGGATGTCGACGCGGCCGTGGAAGGCTATGTGGTCGACCGGCCGATGTCGGCGCGCGCAGCGATCGAGCCGGTCGCGGCCACTTTCGGGCTGACGGCAACCGCACCCGGTGATGCGATCATGATCCGTGGCAGGCCGGCGAGGTCCGCGGCGATCCTGTCGGAAGCGGACCTTGTGCCCGCGAAGGACGGCACGCTTATCGAGGTCACGCGGCAGCAGGAAAGCGAGCTGCCACGCCGGATCAGCCTTGGCTTCGTTGATGGTGACAACGATTTTCGGCAAGGCGTGGCCGTCGCGGAGACCGGCATTGCCAGTTCGCAGCGCGAAGAGATGATCTCGACTGCGCTGCATCTGCCACGCGGTGCTGCGCGGCGGCATGCCGAAGCGAGGCTGCACGATATCCGGGCTGCGCGCGAAACCTTCCGGTTCCGGCTCAGGCGCAACGCGCTGCAGTTCGAGCCGGGCGATCTCGTGGACGTGCCGACGCAAGCCGGGCTTCGGACTGCCATGCTCACGCGCATCACTGATGGAGACGTTCGCGAATGCGAGGCGCGGGCTTACGACGTTGCTTTTGCCGAGAATGGCCCGAGCATCGACGAATTGCCGGTCGAGGCCGGTGTTCCGGCGCTGCCAGGGGCTGCCTTCGTCCGTCTTGTCGAAGTGCCGCTCGCCCGCTCGGCCGGGTTGTTGTCCGTCGCCGTGCGCGCCGCCCCCTGGCATGGTCCCTATTCGGTTTCCTCGACCGAAAACGGCGCGGTATCGGCTGCCGCGTCCGTGGCGGTCGCGGCGCGGGTCGGGCAGACCCTGACGACGCTCGGCCCCGGTCCGCTCTGGCGCTGGGACCATGCGGCCAGCTTCGACGTTCTGCTCGAGGGCGGCGCGCTGAGCAGCCTCGGCGAGGACGCCGTTCTGGGGGGCGGGAACGCGCTTGCGATGATCGCTCCGGGGGGCGAAATCGAGGTTGTTCTCTACCGGCGGGCCGAGCTTGTCGGGGAGCGGCGCTATCGCGTGTCCGGGCTGTTGCGCGGGATCGGTCAATCCGAGACCAGTGCGGCCCGCACGCTGGCGCCGGGAGCGGAAGTGATCATCCTCGATGATGCGCTGGTCGATCTGGCGGTTGGCGCCGAGGCCATCGGGGCGCTCCGGTCCTACATTATCTTGCCGGCAGGGCGCGATCTCGGCGATTCCACCGCCGTGAGTATCAGTGCGACGCCGACAGGGCGTTCGCTCCGGCCACTGGCGCCGGTCCACGCGCGCGCGAGGCGGGAGGCCGGGGGAACCCGGCTCACCTTTATCCGCCGTGCCCGGAAGGACGCGGATTCGCTCGATCTGTTCGAGGTGCCGCTGGGCGAGGATTTCGAGGAATATTCGCTCGAAATCCTCAATGGTCCGGCCCTCGTGCGCACGCTCAAGCTGACGACGCCGGACTATCTCTACCCAGCTGCGACCGAAATCGCCGATTTCGGCAATGTCCAAAGCAGTCTTGCAATCCGGGTCCGGCAGGTGAGCGGCATCGTTGGGCCGGGCGATCCCTTGACGGCGGTGGTGCCCGTTTTCTGATTTTTCGAGCACAGCATGGAGAAGGTTGCCATGGCGAGCGTGAGCTTCGAGCCTGCACTGACCTGCGTTCTTCGCCATGAGGGCGGCTATTCCGACCACCCGAATGATCCGGGCGGCGCAACGATGATGGGCATTACCCAGAAGACCCTGTCAGACTGGCGCGGGCAGGGCGTGACAAAAGCCGAGGTCCGCGCCCTCGCGCGGCCCGAGGTGGCGGCCATCTATCGCGCGCGATACTGGAACGCCGTGCGAGCCGATGACTTGCCGGCGGGGCTCGATCTCGCTGTGTTTGATTTTGCCGTCAATTCAGGGCCGTTGCGGGCCATTCGAATGCTTCAGCGCGTTCTCGGCGTGGTGGTTGATGGCCTGATCGGTCCGATCACTCTCACCGCCGCGCGCGCGTGCCCTGTTGCCGAAACGATCACGCAGCTCTGCAACGCCCGCCTCGATTTTCTTCGAGGGCTTTCGACCTTCCCGGTTTTCGGCCGCGGCTGGACGCGGCGCATCCGCGATGTCGAGGCAACGGCTCGAAGAATGACGCTGTCGGACGTTGCACTCCGGCAGGCTGATCCCCTCTTCCCAAACCCAAAACAGGAGATTGCACCGATGGAGATGGCCAAGACGTTTTTCTCGAGCCGCACGATCTGGGCGAATGTGATCGGGATGATCGCTCTCGCCCTGTCCTGGTTCGGATTCGATACCAGCACGGTCGACAAGGCCGCGGTGACCGACAACATCCTTCAGGCTGTTGCGGCGCTGAGCTTCGTGGCCTCGACGGTGTTCCGCGTCGTTGCCAGCAAGCGCCTGATCTGATGGGCGAAGGCACCATCCTGCCTGTGCGCAAGCATGATGGTGCCCGCCACGCTCGCGGATTTGATGTCGAATTGCCGTGAAGTTGGTATATGTGTTCACGACATCAGGACAGCGGGCACTCAATTTGAATGGAGGTGCCGGGAAGCATCTGGCCTGAGAATACGTTTGACCGGAGTTTTTCATGCGCCTTCTCGTTGTCGAGGATGATCGGGATCTGAACCGCCAGCTTGTTTCCGCGCTTGAGGACGCCGGCTATGCCGTCGACAAGGCCTTCGATGGCGAGGAAGGCCATTTCCTCGGCGATACCGAGCCCTATGACGGCGTGATTCTCGATATGGGCCTGCCACGCATCGACGGAATCCGCGTGCTCGAGAAGTGGCGGCGTGACGGGCGCCGCATGCCGGTGCTGATCCTCACGGCGCGTGATCGCTGGAGCGAAAAGGTGCAGGGCTTCGACGCCGGCGCCGATGACTATGTGACCAAGCCGTTTCACATGGAAGAAGTGCTGGCACGCCTGCGTGCCTTGCTGCGCCGCGCGGCGGGGCATGCCACGAGCGAACTCACCTGCGGGCCGGTGCTGCTGGACACGCGCTCCAGTCGTGTTGTGGTTGATGGCAGCGCCGTGCGCCTGACCTCGCATGAATACCGCCTGCTGGCGTATCTTATGCACCATCAGGGGCGTGTCGTCTCGCGCACGGAGCTGGTCGAGCATCTCTACGATCAGGATTTCGATCGCGATTCCAATACGATCGAGGTTTTTGTCGGTCGTCTGCGCAAGAAGCTCGGTGTCGAGATCATCCAGACTGTGCGCGGCCTAGGCTATATTGCGGCGCCGCCGGAACCGCCGTCCAAGCGCTGAGCCGGTTCATGCGCCTGCTCGTCCGCAATCCCGTCAATCCGAACTCACTGGCAGGCCGCCTTTTCTATTCGGCGATCGTGCTGTCTGTGCTGGTGCTCGTGATCGCCGGCACGATCCTTTCCGCCATCAACCGGCGCACGGTGGTGGCTGCGTTTGACGAGCGGCTGAAGCTCTATCTGAAAGTGCTCGTCGCGGATGTGGCAGCGCTTTCGGATGGTGGCAATGTCGAGCCCGGAAATCTCGGCGAACCCCAGTTCCAGATCCCGCTTTCGGGATGGTATTGGCAGATCCTGCGCGTCGACCGCGACAGTACCGCTACCAGTGTCCTGCGCACCTCACGCTCCTTGTTCTCCAACCGGTTGCCCGCGCTTTCTGCCCCCGGGCTCCCCTCCGTGCGTGGCGATTTCCGGGATGGCTATTCGGCCGGGCCGGAAGGGCGGCGCATCCGCATTGTCGAGCAGGAAATCGATCTTGGCGAGCAGAACCGCTTCATCATCTCGGTTGCGGGCAATGCCGACGAGATCGCGGAGGAAAGCCGCCGATTCGAGTTCACGCTGGCCATCATTCTTTTCATTCTTGCCGTAGCGCTTGCCGTCTCGGCATTTCTTCAGGTTCGCTACGGGCTGACACCACTTCGACGCCTCTCCCAATCGCTCGGGGAGGTGCGCGCGGGCGAGAAGGATCATGTCGAGGGTAATTTTCCGGAAGAAGTGGCTCCGCTGGCGCATGAGCTTAATCAGGTTCTGGACGTCAACCGTGAGATCGTTGCGCGCGCCCGAGGACAGGTTGGCAATCTCGCGCATGCGTTGAAGACGCCGCTCAGCGTGCTCCTGAACGAAGCCGGCAATGATCCGGGGCTTCTGGCGGAAAAGGTCCGCGAGCAATCGGCAGTCATGCGCGATCAGGTGCAGTATTACCTGGACCGCGCGCGTGCGGCGGCACGTGCTGCGACGATCGGCAATATCACGGACGTCGAGCCGGTGATTGCGGCCTTCATCCGGACGTTTGAGAAAATCTACCGGGAGCGCGACATCCGGTTTGAATCCTACGTCGAGCCGGGCCTGCGCTTTCGCGGTGAAAAACAGGATCTCGAGGAGATGATCGGCAATCTTGTCGACAATGCCGGCAAATGGGCCAAGAGCGAGGTGCTTATTCGAGCCGTGCCGGATGAGAGCCCAACCGGGATGTTGCACCTCACGGTCGACGACGACGGGCCGGGACTACCGGAGAATGTGCGCAAAGAGGCCACCCAGCGTGGGCGACGCCTCGACGAGACGAAACCGGGCTCCGGGCTCGGGCTTTCGATCGTTGTCGATATGGCTGTTCTCTACGGCGGCAGCTTCGCGCTGGAGGATTCGCCGCTCGGTGGTTTGCGTGCACGCCTGATGCTGCCAACACTTTGATGGGCGTGGATAATCGGATTGGCGCAGATGATTGATTTGGCGTTGCTGCCCATCCTCTGCTATGCGGCGGGCATGACCGACAGGACGCGCCGATGCCGCATGGAAAACACGGTGAAGCCGGGGGGATTGCGCGCGATCAATTTCTCCGGCACCCGGACATGGTCTAGGCACAATCCTGTCCCAGATATCCGGTTACCATGACATTTTGGATCCTCGTTCTCTTGCTGATCGCCTTGGCGATCGCCCTTGTGCTCTGGCCACTGATCGTTGGCGGCACAGGGCCGGAGCGTCTTGAGCAGGCGGTCGCCTTCTATGAGGCCCGCAAGAACGAACTCGTCCGCCAGCACGAAAACGGCGATATCACCGAAGACGAGATGAATGCAGCGCTGGCCGAGCAGGCGCGCGCGTTGCTGGCGCTTTCGCGTAACGAGAAGACCCGCGGCGCCGGCGAGGCCGCGCATTCGGTGCGTCGCCGAAAAATGGCAACCCTGTTGATGCTGCTCGGAATTCCCGCCCTTTCGACGGCAATCTATCTTCGGATCGGAGCGCCAAACCTGCCGGATGTTCCGCTCGCTTCGCGGCAGACCGCGCCTCAAAACTTTGATGTTGCGACCGCGTTGCAGAAAATCGAGGCGCATCTGGCCAAAAACCCCGACGATGTACGGGGCTACGAGGTGGTCGCTCCGGTTTATCTGAAAGCCGGGCGCTTCTCCGATGCCGCCAATGCCTATCGGCGCGTGGTGATATTATCGGGCGAAACACCGGAGCGTCTGTCCGATCTCGCAGAGAGCCTTGTAGCCATGGGTAACGGCGTCATTAGCGCAGAGGCGCGTCAGGCGTTCGAACGCGCGGTGAAACTTGACCCGGATTTCGCAAAACCGCGGTTTTATCTCGCCCTGGCTCGAGAGCAGGACGGCGATGTCGCAGGTGCACTTGCCGATCTCAGGAAAATTGCATCCGATTTGCCGGAAGGGCCGGCTCGCATGCGGGTCAACGCCGAGATCGAGCGTTTCGAGGCCGAAGGCAAGACCGCGCCTGCTGTGCCACGAGGCAACGCCGCCGAGGCCATTGCCGGGTTGCCGCAGCAGGAGCGGGAGGATGCCATCAAGGGCATGGTCGATGCCCTCGACACCCGCCTGACAGCAGGGGGGGGCACGATCGAGGAATGGCGACGGCTCATTCAGTCCCGCCTGGTAATGAACCAGCGCGAGCTGGCGCGCGCGGCACTCGACAAGGCCCGCACCGCCTTCGTTGGGAATGCGGCCGCACTCGTCGAACTCGACGCCATGGCAGAGCTGATGCGTACGCTCCCCGAGGCCAAGACGCCATGATTGGACAGGGCAGCGGCGGGGGGGAATCGTGACACGCAAACAGAAGCGCCTTGCACTTATTCTTGGACTTGGTGCCGTCCTTGCGGTCGCGCTCGGGTTGATCCTGACGGCGCTGCGGGACCAGATCGTGTTTTTCCGTTCTCCGACCGAGGTTGCGCAAGGCAAGGTCAAGCCCGGCGAGGCGTTCCGGTTGGGTGGGCTCGTGGAGGCCGGCAGTGTCCAGCGCGAGACTGGCCAAATCGTCCGGTTCTCGGTGACGGACGGGGCGACCACCGTCAAGGTCACGTATCAGGGCCTGCTTCCGGATTTGTTCCGGGAAGGGCAGGGCGTTGTGACCGAGGGGCGGCTCGATGCTTCCGGCAGTTTCACCGCGACCAATGTGCTCGCCAAGCACGATGAGAATTACATGCCGCGCGAGGTCGCGGATTCACTGAAGAAGCAGGGTGTATGGCGGGATGACGCCCCGGCGAAGGGGAGCAAGCCATGATTGTCGAACTTGGCCATTTTGTCCTTGTTCTTGCGCTTGTCGTGGCGCTGTTCCAGGCCAGCGTGCCGGTGTGGGGGGCGCTTCGGCGCGATGATGTGCTGGTGCGCCTCGCGCCACGGGCGGCGGTCCTGCAGTTCTTGCTGGTTGCTGCGTCCTTTGCGGCACTGACCTATGCCTATCTCGGGTCGGATTTTTCGGTTCTCAACGTTTTCCAGAATTCCCATTCGCTCAAGCCGGCGATCTACAAATGGAGCGGGGTCTGGGGCAATCATGAAGGGTCCATGCTGCTCTGGGTCCTGATTCTTGCGCTGTTCGGGGCGGCCGTGGCACTGTTCTCGCGCAATCTGCCCGCGGACATTCTGGGGGTGACGCTGGCGGTTCAGGCGATGATCGCCTCCGCGTTCCTCGCGTTCCTGCTCTTCGCGTCCAATCCCTTTATCCGTATTCCGCAAGCGCCGTTCGAGGGGCAGGGGCTCAACCCGGTGCTGCAGGACCCCGGGTTGGCGATCCATCCGCCGCTGCTTTATCTGGGGTATGTCGGTTTTTCGATCGTGTTTTCCTTTGCGGCGGCGGCGCTCATTCTCGGGCGGGTCGATGCGGCCTTCGCGCGCATGGTGCGACCCTGGACGCTGGCGGCCTGGATCGCGCTCACGCTCGGTATCGCGATGGGGTCTTACTGGGCCTATTATGAACTCGGCTGGGGCGGTTACTGGTTCTGGGACCCGGTGGAGAATGCCTCGCTGATGCCGTGGATGACCGGCACGGCGCTGCTCCACTGCGCGATCGTGATGGAGAAGCGCGAGGCGCTGAAGACCTGGACCATCCTGCTGGCGATCATCACCTTCTCGCTCTCCCTGCTCGGCACCTTCCTCGTTCGCTCGGGTGTGTTGACCTCGGTGCATGCCTTCGCGGTCGATCCGGAGCGCGGGCTGTTCATCCTCGTCATTCTGATCGCCTTTATCGGCGGCAGTTTTGCTCTGTTCGCCGCCCGCGCCCGCGCCATGGAAGGCGGGGGGCTGTTCGCGCCCGTCAGTCGGGAAGGGGCGCTCGTTTTCAACAATCTCTTCCTGTCGGTTGCCGCGCTCGCTGTCTTTATCGGGACACTCTACCCGCTGCTGCTTGAAGCGCTCAACGGCGCGAAGATTTCCGTCGGCGCGCCGTTCTTCAATCTGACCGCCGTTCCCCTGATGATCCCGCTGTTTGTGGTGATCCCGATCGGCCAGAAGCTGGCGTGGAAGCGGGGAGATCTGCTGGGCGCGCTCCAGCGGCTCTGGTGGATTGCGGCAGCAGTGCTCTGTGCTGTGGCCGCCGGCGCCTTTGCGCTGGGAGGCGGGCCCGTTCTGGCGCTCGCCGGAATCGCGCTGGGGCTCTACCTCGTTCTGGGTGCGCTCGACGACATCGTCGAGCGTTCGGCGAGATCGGGATTCTCGCACGTATTCGCCCGCCTGAGCGGAATTCCGCGTGCGGTGTTTGCCATGGCAATTGCGCACGCTGGTGTTGGAGTCATGGTCATCGGGATTGCCGCGACGGCCTTCGAGCAGGAGAAAATCGTCTCGATGCAACCTGGCGAAACGATCAGGCTCGGTGCTTTCAACCTGACATTGAACGGGCTGACCACTGAGGCGGGGCCGAATTATGCGTCGGTTGGCGCGCGCTTTTCCTTGCGGAACGAGACCGGGGTGATCGCTGACCTAACACCCGCGAAGCGGACCTATGTCGGCCGGCAGATGCCGACATCCGAGGTCGCGCGCTATCGCTACGGGTTCAGCGAGGTCTATCTCGCGATGGGCGAGACCTCCGAGGGAAACCGGGTCGATCTGCGTGCCTATGACAAGCCTTTCGTGCTTCTGATCTGGCTTGGGCCGGTTCTGATGGCGCTCGGCGGGCTGCTGTCGCTGTCCGACCGGCGCTTGCGTGTCGGCGCGCCCAAACGCGCGGCCCGATCTCCCCAACCGCAACCGGCGGCCTAAGTCATGAGTACGATGCGGGTTCTCGTTCTGGCTCTGGTGCTGGCGGCTTCCAGCCCCGCGCTGGCGGTGCGCCCCGGCGAGCAATTGCCGGACGAAGCGCAGGAGGCACGGGCACGCCGGCTTTCGGCGGAATTGCGCTGCCTTGTCTGTCAGAACCAGTCGATCGACGATTCCGATGCTTCGCTCGCGGTTGATCTACGACGACTGGTGCGCGAACGCATTCTGGCCGGCGACAACGATCAGGCGATCCGGACGTTTCTCGTCGCACGGTACGGCGAATTCGTGCTGCTGAAGCCGAGATTCTCGCTGCAGACTCTGGTGCTCTGGGGCCTTCCGGGCGTCGCGCTTGTGCTGGGAGCGGGCGCGGCCTTCCGCCTGTTCCGCCGCCGCCGGGCGGTCGCAGAAGCCGGGGGAGTGGATGAGCCGGATATGCCCGCCACGCTTTCTACCGCCGAGCAGGAAGAACTCGACCGGCTCTTGGCAGGGAAGCCGCGCGGGTGATCCTTCCATCTGGCGAGCGGCGGCAGATTACCAAGAGTTCATCCATTCGACAGGTGAGCGCAACCGCAGGCCGGTTACAAGAAAGCTGTGTCTCGCGGCTTGGTTTTTCGGTTTCCCCCGTCGCCCCCCGCTCCGGATTTCCTGCCGCGAGACCGCCAATTTCCATTGTCGGCCTTGACGCCCGCGCCGCACGATGGCGTTCTTCTGCCCAGCGAAATTCAGGATAGACGCCGCCGCATGAAAATCCTCGTGGTTGAAGACGATGCGGATGCCGGCCGTTATCTTGTACGGGCACTCGGCGAATCCGGTCATATTGCGGACCTGGCCGCCGACGGCGAGGCGGGCCTCGAGATGGCGATGGCCGGAAGCTACGACGTCTTGATCATCGACCGGATGCTGCCGAAGCGCGACGGGCTTTCCCTGATCATGGCGCTGCGCGCCGACAAGCGCACGACACCGGTGCTGATCCTCTCCGCACTTGGGCAGGTGGACGATCGCGTGCTGGGCCTTCGGGCCGGAGGGGATGATTATCTCACCAAACCGTACGCTTTTACCGAATGCCTCGCGCGGGTAGAAGCGCTCGCGCGCCGGCAGAACCCGCAGAGCGCGCAGCTCATCTACCGGGTTGGCGACCTCGAACTCGACCGGCTCGCGCACCGCGTGACGCGCGGCGGCGAGGATATCCTGCTCCAGCCGCGCGAGTTTCGCCTGCTCGAATATCTGATGCGCCACGCCGGGCAGGTGGTGACGCGGACGATGCTGCTCGAGAACGTCTGGGACTATCATTTTGATCCGCAGACCAACGTGATCGATGTCCATATCTCGCGGCTGCGTGGCAAGATTGACCGGGGGCAGGGAGCTTCGCTGCTGCATACGGTGCGCGGTGCCGGCTACATGATCCGCGACAATGGGCGCTGAACGCAGCCTTGCCGCTGCGGCCGGGCGGGTCTTCCGCACGACGGCGTTCAAGCTTTCCGCCGTCTATCTGCTGATCTTCATCGTCTTCGCGGTGTTCGTGCTCGGCTATCTCGCCTGGAATACCCGGCGCTTGCTCGATGCGCAGATCACCGAGACCATCACCAGTGAGATCAGCTCCCTCGCAGATCAATACAATCAGGGGGGTGTGCGCCGCCTCATCACGGTGATGGAGCGTCGGGGGCGGCAATCCGGCTCGTTCATCTATCTGCTGGTGGACCCCAAGGGCGATTCCGTCACCGGCAACGCCATCCTGCGCGTTCCGGCGCTCGACCAGCGACCCGGCTGGATCGAGGCCCGTTTCAACTGGCCGGATGAGCCGGAAGACATTCGGCACGAGGCCAAGCTCCGGGTTTTCCTGCTGCCTTCCGGCCTCCGGCTGTTCGTGGGGCGTGACCTTGAGGAACGCGCCCGCCTTGGCGAAGTCATCCGCCGCGCGCGCGGGTGGTCGCTGTTCATGGTTTTGCTGCTCGGCGGGTTCGGGGCCTGGTTTGTGACCAAGCGCGTTCTCGGCCGTGTCGATGCCATCGCGGCCTCCAGCGCCCGGATCATGGAGGGCCATCTGACCGAGCGCCTTCCGGTCTCCAATACGAATGACGAATTTGACCGGCTCGCGTTGCATCTCAACCAGATGCTGGACCGAATGGGCGAACTGATGGCGGGCCTACGCGCGCTGTCCGACAATGTGGCGCATGATCTCAGGACGCCGCTGACGCGGCTTCGCAGCGGCGCCGAAGAAAGCCTCAGGCGGGCAACAACGCTGGAAGAGGGGCGTGAAGGGCTGGAGCGGGCAATCGAGGAATCGGATCACCTCATCCGGATTTTCGATGCCCTGCTGATGATCGCACGGGCAGAAACCGGCAATCTCGCGACATCCTTGCAGGATATTACCCTCGATGAGGCGCTTTCCAGCATCGCGGAACTTTACGAGCCCCTGGCAGAAGAGGCCGGCATGCCGCTGAAACTTGCCGTTGAGCCTGGCTTGAGCGTGCAGGCCAACCGCGAGCTTCTCGGGCGGGCATTGTCCAATCTGATCGACAATGCCCTGAAATATGGGCATCCGGCGCCTGAAAGCGAAGCGCGGCCCGAAATCGTGCTCGCCGCGACCAGAGTGGGCGCGACGATCGAGCTTTCGGTGTCGGATCGTGGCCCCGGTGTTCCCGAAGCGGATCGGGAGCGTGTGATCGAGCGCTTCGTGCGGCTTGACCAAAGCCGGGCCAAGCCGGGCTTCGGGCTGGGGCTCAGCCTCGTCGCGGCGATCGCCAAACAGCATGGTGGACAGATCAGGCTTGAGGATAACGCGCCGGGGTTGCGTGTGGTCCTTGTCATGCCGATCGGGAATGTGAATGATTGCAAGGATGTCACAGCCTGATTGTTCGCTCCCAGTTTTGCCGCTCGCCGCATGCGTCAGGTGCACTCCGAAATCCGGCAAGGCGGGCGCGCGGCGCGTCGCCGATCTCTGCGCCTCGGAGGAAGGAGCCGAACTTGCGCCAATTGTTGCGCGCTCTCCGGCTGTTGGCGAACTTCTGGCCGGGATCGCGGAGGGTTCGCCTTATCTCTGGCGGCTGATCCAGCGCTGGCCGGAGCGCGCGGTCTCGTTGCTGAACCAGCCGGTCAGCACGTCGCTTGCCGCCGTTCTTGCCGAAACGCGCGCGGCGGGTGATCTTGACGATCAAGCTGCTGCGATGCGCGGGCTGCGGCATGGGAAGGCAAAAGCGGCGCTCCTCATCGCCCTTGCTGATCTTGGCGGGCTCTACACCACCGTCGAGGTCATCGAGGCGCTCTCCGACTTCGCGGATGCCTCGGTGCAGGCGGCCTTGCGCTTTGGCCTCAACGAGGCCGTACGGGCGGGGCGGATATCGCCACCCGACCCTGCCAGCCCCGAACAGGGGCTAGGGCTTTTCGTGCTCGCGCTCGGCAAGCATGGCGCGCGCGAACTCAACTATTCCTCCGATATCGATCTGACGGTCTTCTATGACCCCGAATGCCCCGGCCTCGCCTCGGCGGAGGATGCGCAGCAGGAGGCGATCACGCTCGTCAAGGGCATCGTCAAGCTGCTCAACGAGCGCAACGCGGATGGCTATGTCCAGCGCGTTGACTTGCGGCTGCGGCCGGATCCCGGGCTGACGCCGATCGCGATGCCGGTGCAGGCGGCGCTCGGTTATTACGAAACCGTAGGCCAGAACTGGGAGCGCGCCGCGAATATCAAGGCGCGGCCGGTGGCGGGGGATATCGTTGCGGGGAAGGCCTTCATCAAGGAGATGGAGCCCTTCATCTGGCGCAAGTATTTCGATTATGGCGCCATCGCCGATATCCATGCCATGAAGCGGCAGATCTACGCAGTGCGGGGCCATGAGCAGATCACGGTGCCGGGGCACGATCTCAAGGTCGGGCGCGGCGGCATCCGGGAGATCGAGTTCTTCGTTCAGACACAGCAGCTCGTCTACGGCGGTCGGCGCCCGACCCTCAGAGGCGCACGCACGCTCGATATGCTCGCCGAACTGGCGCGGGAGGGTTGGGTAGCGCCGGAGGCGGCAATAGAGCTTGCCGGTGCCTACTGCTTCCTGCGCGATCTCGAGCATCGCGTGCAGATGGTCAATGATGAGCAGACCCAGAAGCTGCCCAAGAATGAAGACGAGCTGGCTGCGCTTGCCCGGCTGGCGGGGTTCACCCGTGCCGGGCTCGACAAGGCGCTGCTCAAGGAAATGCGGATCGTCGAACGGCACTACGCACGCCTGTTCGAGGCCGTGCCGGGGCTCGCCTCGGAGGCGGGCAGCCTCGTTTTCACCGGCGTAGAGGATGATCCTGAAACCCTGAACACGCTGCGGCGGCTCGGATTCCAGCGCCCGGAAATGGTCGCTGAGACGGTGCGTGGCTGGCATTTCGGTCGCCGGCAGGCTGTGACCACGCCGCGCGCCCGCGAAATCGTTACCGAGCTGGTGCCGGGGTTGCTCGAAGCCTTCGGCAATTCATCCGATCCAGACGGCGCGCTCCTGACTTTCGACAACGCGCTCCAGCGCATGCCGGCAGCCGTCGAGCTGTTCTCGATCCTGAAGAACAACGCAGACCTGCTGCGGCTTTTTGCCGAAATTCTCGGCACGGCGCCGCGGCTGTCGGATATCGTGGCATCGAACCCGCATGTGCTCGATGTGCTCGTCGACCCGGAGTTTGTTCGGGGTACGTCAATTGACGCGACCTACGCCCGGATTGCGCCGAGGCTGGAACGGGAGACGGACTTCGAGCTTTTTCTCGACCGGGCCCGGGAACTTGCCCGCGCCGAGCGCTTCCTGCTTGGCACACGCGTGCTCTCCCGCGTGCTGCCGCTGTCTGAGGCGGGGCTGGCACATACGGTGATCGCCGAGACCTTCCTGACGCTGGTCTTGCGACGCACGCGGGCCGAATTCGCGATCCAGTACGGCGAAATCGAAGGCGGGCGGATGGTGCTGCTCGGCTATGGCAAGGCCGGCTCGCGCGAGATGACCGCCAACTCCGATCTTGATCTCGTCGTCATCTACGATGCGCCGCCGGATGCGATGTCGGACGGACGTCGTAGCCTCATGCCGGCGGAATATTTCGCCAAGCTCACCCAGCGCCTGATTTCCGCGCTCTCGGCCCAGATGCGGACCGGGACGCTCTACGAGATCGATCTGCGCCTGCGCCCTTCCGGTCGCAAGGGGACGGTTGCGACCTCGATCGCGGGGTTCAAGGACTACCAGATCACAGAAGCCGAAGCATGGGAACATATGGCACTCTCTCGCGCCCGCGTGCTGGCGGGTGATGACGATCTTGCGGCAAGGCTCCGCGCGGTGATTGCCGAAATTCTCACCCGCCCGCGCAGCGAGAAGACCGTCAAGGCCGAGGTTTCCACCATGCGCGGGCTGATGGCGCGCGAGAAGCCGGGGCGGAACGCCTTCGATGTCAAGGATTGGCCCGGCGGGCTGGTGGACTGTGAGTTCATCGCGCAGACCTTGCTGCTGCTGCATTCGGCCGCGCATCCCGATCTCGTCGGGTTCGGCACGCTCGGCACGCTGGAAGCGGCGGGGCGGCTCGGGCTCCTGTCCGCCGAGGATTGCGAGACGCTGTGCCATGGCTGGCAGCTCCAGAGCGCGCTCACGCAGGCGACGCGGCTTTGCATTTCCGGGCCGTTCGACGAGAAGGAGGCCAGCGCCGTCTTCAAGCGGCGGCTCGCGGCGCTGATGGATCTGCCGGATTTTGCCTTCCTGACGAACGAGCTGACGACGACCCAGAAGAAGGTGCGCGCGATTTTCGAGCGCCTGATCGGCAAGGTGAAAGCCGGCTGAGGGCGGGTCAGCCTCGCCTGATCTCAGGCGTTCATCGGCAAATCAAGCTGCATCGGCTGAAGCGAAACCGGCAGGTGGATCATGATCAGCGAGCCGATCTCCGGCGAGGACCGCAGGCGGATCGTGCCGCCGTGGAGTTCGATCAGCGAACGGGCGATGGATACCCCGAGGCCGGAGCCCTTGCAGCCATCTTGCAACATGCCGTCGATATGGCCGAAGGGATCGACCATCTTGCCGAGATCGCCGGGGGAGAGCGTGCAACCCTTGTCTGCCACAAAGATGTTGACGTGATCCCCGCTCATGCGCGCACGGACGGAAACCCTGCCGCCGACCGGCGACAGGCGGATGCCGTTGCGCAGCAGATGCGCCAGTGCCTGGCCGATCGCGGCGGCATCGACATGGATCAACCTCTGGGCTGCCTTGTCGGTCAGGTCCGGTTCGATCTCAAGCTCGATACCCTTGGCCTCGGCAGCGTCCCGGACTTCGGTAGTTGCGGCCTCCAGCAATGCGCCAAGCGGCGTCGGAGCGCGTTCCAGCGCAACGCGGCCGGCTTCGATCCGCGCCATGTCGAGAATATCCGAGATCAGGATGAGGAGGTTGGTGCCGCTCTCGCGGATATCGCGAGCGTATTCGACGTAACGAGGTGAGGCACACGGGCCGAACACCTGAGTCTCGATCATTTCCGAAAAGCCGATGATATGGTTGAGCGGCGTGCGAATTTCATGGTTCATGTTGGCAAGGAATTCCGCCTTCGCCCGGTTGGCGCTGATGGCCTCAGCCTTCTGTTCGAGATAACGATCCGCGAGCTCCGCCAGCTGGCCCGCCTGCCGGCGGAAGGCCTCGCGGGAATTGCCGAGATCGGTCACGGTCATGCGCAACTGGCGCTCGTTCTCGACCAGCCGCTCTTCCTGAAGCTTGCGGCCGGTGATGTCAGTTCCGACCGAGACGTAGCCACCGTCACGGGTGTGACGCTCGCTGATCAGCAGCCAGCGGCCATCCTGAAATTGCGCTTCGTACGAGCGGGCACCGCTCTCCGGCTCTGAACCCCGGTCGATTTCGATGAGGACTCGAGGTTGGTGTGCTTCCGCCATCAAGGATTTGTAGGTCGCACCGCGATGCGCCAGTTCCGTGTCAAGGCCGTGGAAGGATTGGTATTTCGAGTTGCACATCACCAGGCGGTTATTCTCGTCCCAGAGGACGAAGGCTTCGGAGATGGACTCGATCGCATCCCTCAGGCGAGCATCAGCGCGATGGCTTTCTTCTTCCGCAACCCGTTCGCGCGTCACGTCCATGACGATGCCAAGCAGGCGCGGCGAGGCAGTTTCCACGGCATTGTCGATGACGGCACGCATCCGCAGCCAGACCCAGCTGTTGTTCTGGTGCAGCATGCGGAAGAGATAGTCGAATTCGCAGTCACCGGTCCGCGCACCCTGCTCGATCCGGGCGAAGAGATCGCGATCGTCCGGGTGAAGCCGCGCTTCGATTTCTTTGCGGGAGAGACCGCCGCGCCCGGTCAGGTCCAACATTCGATACATTGAATCCGACCAGACAAGCGCGCTCGCGGCCAGCGACCAGTCCCAGAGCCCGCAGCGGCCGTGATCGAGCGCAACCTCGAACTGCGAACGGATTTGCCGGGCATTGGTGCCGGCGGTCACCGTGCGCTGGCGCTGGGCGTAGTAAACCAGTGTGAACATCAACGTCACCGCCCCGAAGCAGGCGAGGATCGCGCCGATGATCTGTGCGTGACGCCGCCAGGTCAGCAACTCGTCCTCGATCGGCTGGAAGGCGATCAGTGTGCCGTTGAATCCGGCGGGCTGGCGCGCAATCGCGCTTGCCAGTTCTCCATTCGCCATCTTGACGCGAAGAAGGGTCTCGCTCCGAACCAGTTCAGGCATGAGTGAAGGATCCGCCAGCAGCATGCCTGCCGGGCGGCTGACGTCTTGCTGGCCGGCTTGTCCGCCCCGGATCACGGCTTTGGTATCGACCAGCAGAAATCGGCGGCCCGGCTGAAATACATCGGCTGGCAGGGGCGGCAATTCGTAGTTTTCGTCCTGCGCATCGCGTGTCGTGCGGGTGATCTCGGTTGCAACAAGGTGTGCGGCCAGAGCGAGATTGCTCTCGCTCGCCGCGAGCTGCTCGTTGCGGGTGATGGTGAACTGGAGCGCGATGCTCAGGCCAGACACGGCGAGGAAAATCAGAACCAGAACCGGAACCGCCCAATCGAGGATTGTGCGGCCCGGAGCCGCGAGCGCCGCAGGTTCGAAGTTCGCCCTCGTGCTATGCTTGTCGCCGCGCAAACGAATAGCGCTGGCCGCGAATGCTCGCACCATGATTGCCCCCTCGGTAGTCCCCCAATGACCCGGAGAATGTGCCGCATCGCTCCGAATCACCCCCAGTTGAATCGAGGTGAATCGGCCTGACAAGAGGCTTTTTACGATTGATTCATCTTCTCGTGGCAGGCGCGATGCTGGCGGAACGCTTCCATGAATCCGTGCCTCGGCTTGGATTCTGTATGGACTCTCTTTGTTCGCGTTTGTTCTCTTTCTTGCTTGCAAAAAAGGAAAGCGCGACCTCAAGAAAAAATTTGCGCTCCGAACGCGCATCAGGTGCAGCGATGCGCTCCGGGCAACTTGGAGGGGCAATTCAGGAGAGTGTGCGCTCCAGAATATCGCTGAGGTCGCGCGAGCGTTGCCCGTTCCCGATGATGGTTCGCAATGCTGCCTCAGCCTTCGAGCGCCTGATGGGTTCGAGGTTCCGCCATGTCCGGAATGCCGTCGCCAGTCGCGCGGCGACCTGCGGATTGCGGGCATCAAGCGCGACGATCATCTCGGCGACCAGCGCATAGCCGCTGCCGTCGGCGGCATGGAACCCGCGCTGGTTGCCATGCGCAAAGGTGCCGATGAGCGACCGGGCGCGGTTGGGGTTCTGAAGTGTGAATTTGGGGTGCGTCGTAAGGCGCCGGATACGTTCCACGATATTGCCTTTGCCAATCATGGCCTGCATGGCGAACCACATATCGAGAATAAGCGCGTCATCCGAGTATCGCTCATGGAAGGCGGCAAGAGCCGTATCACGAGCTGGTTCATCTGTCAGGCACAGCGCATTCAGCGCGGCCATCCTGTCAGTCATGTTGTCGGTATTCTCGAACTGGAGGGAAGCAATCCCTGCTCCGATGCGCGGATCGGCTTCAACGAGGTAGCGCAGCAGTTGCCTGCGTAATGCGCGCCGCCCAGCGCTGACACCGTCCGGATTGAAGGCGGTTTTCACCGACAGGCTTTCGTAGACGGCTTTCGCCTTGGGCAGAATAGCTTGCCCAATCGAGCGATAGAGCGCGTCACTCGCCTTGCCGATGGCGTCGAGGTCGATATCGGTGCCGATTTCGCGGGCGATGTCTGCCTCGCGTGGCAGGGTAATGGCCAAGGCGGCGAAAGCCGGGTCGGCTTCGCTGCCCTCGATCAGCGCGCCGATGGCCGCCGAAAGCCTCTCGTCGCCGAGCGGCGCTTTCCCGGTGCGGATCGACGCCACGGAGCGCTTCAGAAGCGCGGTCGCGGCATCCTGCAAGGCCTGCCAGCGGTTGAAGGGATCGGGGTCATGCTGCGCGAGCGCGAGCAGGTCACCGTCCTCGCGGGTGATCTCAAGCTTGACCGGCGCGGAGAAGCCGCGGAACAGCGAGGGGATCGGGCGTTGCGCGAGGCCGGAATAGGTGCGGCTGGTGCTCGCCGTTTCAAGGACGATGAGATCGTCCTTGATCAGTTCGGTACCATCTGCACCGATCAGCCCCAGCTTGATGGGGATTACCTGCGGGCCCTTCTCGGGCTGGCCTGGTGTCGGCCCCGTTTCCTGCCGGATATCGAGCCGGAAGGTTCCGGCCGCGGCATCATAATGCTGCTCGACGGTAATAACGGGCGTGCCGGCCTGATCATACCAGCGCATGAAGGGCGCAAGATCTCTACCCGAGACATCCGCGAAGCACTGGATGAACTGCTCGACGATGGCCGCTTCACCATCATGGCGCTCGAAATAGAGATCCATGCCCTCGCGGAATTTTTCGGGGCCGATCAGGATGCGCAGCATCTGGATCAGTTCAGAGCCCTTGTTGTAGACGGTTGCCGTGTAGAAGTTGTTGATTTCCTTGTAGGTCTGCGGGCGCACCGGATGCGAGAGCGGTCCGGCATCCTCGACGAACTGCGCCGCGCGCAGCGTCAGAACATTGGCGATCCGCTCGACCGGGCGGGAGCGCATGTCGGATGAGAATTCCTGATCGCGGAAGACCGTCAGTCCTTCCTTGAGGCACAGCTGGAACCAGTCGCGGCAGGTGATGCGGTTGCCGGTCCAGTTGTGGAAATATTCATGCGCCACAATGGCTTCGATGTTGTGGTAATCCTGATCCGTCGCCGTTTCCGGGGAGGCGAGGATGTAGCGGTCGTTGAAGACGTTGAGGCCCTTGTTCTCCATCGCGCCCATGTTGAAATCCGAAACGGCGACGATGTTGAAGAGGTCGAGATCGTATTCGCGGCCGAAGACCTCCTCGTCCCATTTCATCGAACGGATCAGCGAATCCATCGCATAGGCGGCGCGTTCGCCCTTGCCGCGCTCCACGTAGACGTTCAGCTCCACCTTGCGGCCAGATGGCGTGACGTGACGGTCGGTGACGGCATCAAGGTCACCCGCCACGAGCGCGAAGAGGTAGCAGGGCTTCTTGTGCGGATCATCCCAGACGACGAAATGCCGGTTGGTGCCCGGCACATTGCCGCGCTCGACCGGGTTGCCGTTCGACAGCAGCAATGGCGCGACGGATTTCTCGGCCTCGATCCGGACGCGCCAGATCGTCATGACATCGGGCCGGTCGAGAAAATACGAGATGCGGCGGAAGCCATCGGCTTCGCATTGCGTGCAATAAACCCCATTCGAGCGGTAAAGGCCCATCAGCTTGGTGTTGGCGGCCGGGTTCACCCGGGTCTCGATCGTCAAAGTGAAGGCACCATCCGGCACCGAGGAGATCGAAAGCCGCTCCGGCGTTGCGATGTAATCCGTTGCTGCGAGCGCCTGGCCGTCAATGGCGACAGATACCAGCGTGAGTTCATCGCCGTCGAGTTCCAGTGCGGCGTTGGCGCGGCCAGCCGGGTTGCGGCGCATCGCGAGGTGCGAGACGACGCGCGTCGCCTCCGGTTCCAGCAAGAAATCCAGCGTCACCGTGTCGATGATGAAATCCGGGACCCGGTAATCGGCAAGGCAGATGACGGACTGGCTTTCGGTGTTCATGATCAACCTGACGTTGGAACGAAAAAACGGGAGAGGCAGGGCTCCTGCCTTATACGCCGGCGGAGCGGAGCGTAAAGCGCATGCGTGCCGTCAAAAAAGGCCACTGCGCCGGCAATGCGCGCGCAGCACCAGCATCAGCGCAAAGGCGACGGAGGAAATCCCCAGCATGATATCGACAACAGTCTGTGCGCCCACCCAATCGAGTGCATAGCCACCGGCGATCGGCGCCAGCGCCCCGGCGATATTCTGCGCCACGGTGATCGTGTTGATCCGCTCGCCATAACCGCGGGCACCGAAGATGGCGAGAACAATGCCGCCGCGTGCGATGGTGATCAGCCCGTTGCTGATGCCGTAAAAGGCGGCAAAAATGCTGCCGGTGACGATATTGCCCCCGGAATTGTGCAGGATCAGAAACGAGAGCGGCATGAAGCCGATTGCGACAAGGCCGGTCCAGAAGATCGACAGCCGTCGTGCCAGCAGCATTTCGCCCATCCGGCCCGCGACCTGCCAGACGCCGACAATGCTGCCGACGAACACTGCGACACCCGGCAGAAACCCGATTCCGATCAGGACCGGAAAAACCAGCAGGGCCCAGCCGTTCACAATCGTCCCCGTGAGGGCGAGCGTGCAGGCCAGCAGCAGGAACGCCTTCGGTTGCGCTTCTCTGGGGATGCCAGCCTCAACGATCTCGGGCCCGCCGGTGGAATCCGCGGAGATTGTCCGCTGCCCGAGGCACGTGAGGTGGATGGGCACGCAGACCGCGAGGTTCAACAGCGCGAAGACCAGCACAATCGAGCGCCATTCGAGATGGCCCATCAGCCAGGCGGTCGCCGGCCATGAGATCGTCGACGCCAGCCCGCCCATGAAGGTGAGATAGGAAATCGCGCGCCGTGTATCCTGCCCGGCGATCTGCGTCAGCGCGGTGAAGGAGGCGGAATAAAGCGCCATCGGCGAGCCGATGCCGATCACGATCCACGCAAGGTAGTAAACCAGCGGGATTTTTGCCAGCGACAGGATACCGAGACCGCTCGCCATGATGACCGATCCGGTTGTCATCACAATCCGCGAGCCGACCCGGTCCTGCCAGCGGCCGACGCGGGGGCCGACAATTGCGGCCGAGGCGAGCGTGATCGACACGCCGGCCATCATCAGGCCGTTGGAGAGGCCGAGGTCGCGCCCGATCGTGCTGCCAAGCAGGGAAAGCAGGTAATAGGTCGAGCCCCAACCAATGATCTGGCTGACGCCAAGACCAAGAATGGCTTGTCGCACCGCAGGGCGGAGCGCGGCAGCCGGGGGCGCATGCATCGAAAATCTCGCCGAAATGCTTGCCAGCCGGAATCGACTGGTGTTGCCAAAAAGAATGCCGCCGAAAACCGGCGGCATTCAAGAAAGATTTTCCAAAGCGTTGGAAATTCCAGTGCTTACGGCTTGACCTTGGCTTTCAGCAGCGGAACCCAGCGCTCATTCTCGCTCTTCACGAGCGCTGCGAGGGCTTCGGGAGAGGCCCCCTTTGCATCCGGCACAACGCCGCCAAGACCTTCGAGCTTCTTGCGGGTTGCAGGGTCGGTAACCGCAGTAACGAGCGCGTCGTTCAGCTTCTTGGTAATATCAGCCGGCGTACCCTTGGGGGCGAAGACGGCATTCCAGGCCGATACCTGATACCCTGGCAGGCCTGATTCCGTTGTGGTGGGAACATTCGGCAGCGAGGGCGAACGTGACGGAGTCGCGATCGCAAGCCCCTTGATTGTGCCGCCGGAAATCTGCGCGCTGACCGAGACGATCTGGTCGCAGATGTAATCCACTTTGCCGGAGATGAGATCGGCTACGGCCGGTCCCGTTCCGCGATAGGGGATCGCGTTCGGATCGATTTTCAGCATGTCATGCAGCAGCACGCAGGTGATGTGCGATACCGAGCCGTTGCCGGCGTTGGCGTTGTTGATGGTTTTCTCGTTGGCTTTCGCGTAGGCCGCGAACTCCTTGAAATCCTTCACCGGCAGGTCCTTGCGGGTCACGATGACAATCGGTGTGCCGGCAGCAAGGCCGATGGGCGCGAAATCCGTCTGTGGATTGTAACCCATGTTCGGGTAGAGACCGGCCGCAGCGCCATGGGTTCCCATATGGCCCATGGCGATCGTGTAGCCATCCGCCGCCGCCTTGGCTGCGCGGGTGATGCCGGTCGTGCCGCCGGCACCAGCGACATTCTCGATGATGATGGGCTGGCCGAGCGTCTTCGACATGCTCTCGCCGACGATGCGCGCGATGACGTCGGTTGGGCCACCGGCTGCGAACGGCACGATCATGGTGATCGGCCGGGCCGGATACCCCTGCGCCAGCGCTGCATTGGCCGAAAGCGCAAGCACTGCACCCAGAGCGAATTTCTTCATGGTCTTCATCCCCACTTCCTTATGTTATCGTTTGCCCACCGCAATTGGGGCGATATAATAAAAAGTGATATCGTATAATAATCGCACGAGGTGATCCTCGTGCATTTCAACGTAAGACCAAAGAATTACTCTACAAAAACTTCGTCACGCTTCTTTCTGATTGATGGTAGCAGCGCCATGACAAGCAGGATTGTCGAGACAATCATCAACACTGCCGAAATCGGATGTTTCGAAAAATCGAGGAAGGTCCAGGCATCGCCGCGCGAAAGCAGCATGGCCTGACGGAGTTTTTCTTCCATGATCTTGCCGAGAACGAAGGCCACCAGCATCGGTGCCGGCTCGAAGCCGAACTTGAGCAAGAAGTAACCCGCAAGGCCGAAGAAGGCCGTCAGCACGACATCGAACGGTTGGTTGTTGATCGAGTAGACGCCGATGGCGCAGAAGAACAGGATCGCCGGGAACAGCATCCGGTAGGGCACGCGCAGCAGGCGAACCCAGAGCCCGACGAGTGGCAGGTTGATGATCACCAGCATCGCGTTGCCAAGCCACATCGACGCGACCAGCCCCCAGAAGAGATCCGGCTGCTTGGTCATGATCTGCGGGCCCGGCACGATGCCGTGGATGGTCATTGCGCCGACCATGATCGCCATCACCGCGTTTGGCGGGATGCCGAGTGTGAGCAGCGGGATGAACGAGGTCTGGGCTGCGGCATTGTTCGCCGACTCCGGACCGGCGACGCCGGCAATGGCGCCCTTGCCGAATTTCTCAGGTGTTTTCGAGAGCTTTTTCTCCAGCGTATAGGCTCCGAAGGCCGCGAGAACCGCGCCGCCACCGGGCAGAATGCCGAGGACGGAGCCGAGCAGCGTTCCGCGTGCGATCGCGGGGGCAGCCTCCTTCATGTCTTCCTTCGTCGGCATCAGGTTCGTCACCTTCTGGTCGACGAGATCGCGGCTTTCCTCCTGTTCGAGGTTTTTCAGGATTTCGGCAAAGCCGAACATGCCCATCGCCAGTGTCACGAACTCGATGCCATCCGCCAGCGGCAGGAAACCGAGCGTCATGCGCTGCTCGCCGGTTTCAAGGTCTGTGCCGACCGTGGAGAGCAGCAGGCCGAGGAAGATCATCGCAATGGCCTTGATCACCGAGCCGGAGGCCAGCACCACCGCGCAGACAAGGCCGAGCACCATGAGTGCGCAGTAATCCGCCGGGCCGAAGGCTTGCGCGACCTGGGTCAGCGGCTTGCCAAGCGCTGCGAGCAGGATGGTGCCGAACGTGCCGGCGATGAAGGAACCGATGGCGGCAATGGCGAGTGCCGCGCCGGCGCGGCCCTGCTTGGCCATCTGGTGGCCATCGATCGCGGTCACAACCGAGGAGGATTCACCGGGCAGGTTGACGAGAATGGCGGTCGTCGATCCCCCGTATTGCGCGCCGTAATAGATGCCCGAAAGCATGATCAGCGCGCCCGTGGGATCGAGCTTGTAGGTGATCGGCAGCAGCATCGCGATCGTGGCGATCGGACCGATGCCGGGCAAAACGCCGATCAGCGTGCCGACGAGCGCGCCGATCAGGCACAGCAGGATGTTCATCGGCGTCACCGCAACGGCGAAGCCGTGCGCAAGATTTGAAACGAGTTCCATGGACGCGATACCTCAGAAAGTCGGCCAGAGCGGGATCGGCTGACCCAGCGCGAACGGAAACAGCAGCCCGCAGAAAATCGTGATGCCGATGGCGAAAGCGATGGCCTCTTTCCAGCGATATCCGGGGGCGGCTGCGGTCGCGAGCATCACCATCGGGATGCCGGTCACGGCGAGGCCGAGAATGCGGATCGCGAAGGCGAAGAACAGCACCGAGCCCAGAATGGCGATCATGCTGCGCAGGGCAAAACGGCTATCGTTCGGAAAACCGTCGATCCGGGCGAGGACAACCAGGGAAACCAGCGCGAGCGCGATCAGGATCGCGACCATGGCCACGGTTCCCAGAGATGTCTTTATCAGGATGAAAGCGACAAGGCTGACAGCGCCGGCAAAAGCCGCGAGAATCGCAGTGCCGATGGCCGGGCGGTCAACCCCCGGGCCTTCCTTGAGCCAACCGCCCAGCGTGACGATGGCACCAAGCGCGATCAGGGCATAGGCGAAGAGGCGCGGCGCGGTGCCGGAGGCAAAGCCGACGCGGCTCGATGCCGGCAGATCCTTGACGAGGTAAAGGGCCAGCACGGCGATGGCGACCAGCGCGAGCCCGCCAATGATATCCTGCGGTGACCGGGCGCTTTGAGCGCGGAACGGTGAATTCGGCATAGTCCCCCCAACTAACGTCTTTTGCCGCACATTAGGCAGCACAGCCTCGCAAGTAAACGATCTTGTCATAGGGGTTTTCCGCAAGAGAGAGCCTTGTTTCAGGGGACGAGCCGCAACGGTCCCGGTATATCAATTGCTATCAAGGGCATGATCCGGTAGGCGGAATCTCCCGCCCCTGTGAGCGCTGATCATGTTTGGAATTCCGGTTGCCGATCTTGCCGTGCTGGTGCTTGCACTTCTGGGCGCGGGGCTGATTACCGGCCTTCTGGCGGGCATGTTCGGCGTGGGCGGCGGCGCGGTGATCGTGCCGGTGCTCTACCAGATTTTCGCCTTTCTCAATGTGCCGGAAGATGTGCGGATGCACCTATGTGTCGGCACCTCGCTCGCGATCATCATCCCGACCTCGATCCAGTCGTTCCGGACGCATTATTCCAAAGGCAAGGTGCTGATGGACGTGCTGAAGCTCTGGGCGGTGCCGGTCGTGCTCTCCGTGCTGGCGGGGGGCGTCATCGCCGCCTTTGCGCCGGCGCTGGTTCTCAAGCTCGTCTTCGTGCTGGTGGCGGGTTCGAACGCGGTCAAGCTCCTGTCGGGGCGGGATGACTGGCGCATTGCGCCGGAATTGCCAGGGACGTTCGGCATGCGCGCCTATGGCGTCTTGATCGGTCTCGCCTCATCGCTGATGGGTATCGGCGGCGGGGCGATCTCCAACATGATCCTGTCGCTGCATGGCAAGGCGATCCACAACGCCGTTGCGACCTCATCGGGGCTCGGCGTCCTGATTTCGGTGCCCGGCGCGCTCGCGTATATCCTCGCGGGTTGGTCCAAGATGGCGATCCTGCCGCCGCTCTCGTTCGGGTTTGTCTCGATCCTCGGCTTTGCCCTGATTGCGCCAACCTCGACCCTGATTGCGCCCTTCGGCGCCCGCCTCGCGCACAGGATGCCAAAGCGCCGGCTCGAAATCGCGTTCGGACTGTTCCTGCTCGCGGTCAGCCTGCGCTTTATCTGGGGTCTGATCGGCTGACAGGCAGCCCCCGGCGTTGCATGCGACAGAAGAGCGGCTATGCTCCGCCGGCGATGAAGGAATTCCGCCGATGGCCCTGAAGTCTCCATCCAGTGTCGACCCGGCCACCGTCGCCCGGTTGTTCGACCGCATCGAGGCCAAGCGGGCTGAACTCGTCGATCTCACCGTCAGCCTGATCCGGCACCCGACGATCAATCCGCCCGGTGATGCCTATGAGGCCTGCGCGCGCTTTATCGGCGAGCGGCTCGCGGCGCGCGGCGCCCGCGTCGAGTATATCCGCGGCACCGGCGAGCCCGACGATACCGATCTTCATCCACGCATGAATGTCATTGGCCGGTTCGAGGGCAGCGCACCGGGTCCGTGCGTGCATTTCAACGGACATATCGATGTCGTCGAAGCTGGTCTTGGCTGGACGGTTCCGCCCTTCGAGGGGCGCGTCGCGGACGGCAAGGTTTATGGGCGCGGCGCCTGCGACATGAAGGGCGGGATTGCCGCAGCGATCATCGCGATCGAGGCGTTGCTGGACGAGGGGCTGCTGACGGCTGGCGCACTGGAATTCTCCGGCACGGTTGATGAGGAGTCCGGCGGTTTTGGTGGCGTCGGTATGCTGGCCCGCAAGGGTTTTTTTGATCGCGCCCGCGTTGATCACGTCATCATCCCCGAACCGCTCAACCCGGATCGGGTCTGCCTCGGGCATCGCGGGGTCTGGTGGGCGGAGGTCGAGATCACCGGCCAGATCGGCCATGGCGCGATGCCGTTTCTCGGCGTCTCCGCCATCCGCGGTATGGGCGAGTTCCTGGCATTGCTGGAGAAGGAGCTGCTGCCGGCGCTGGATATCCGCGTCACGCGGATGCCGTGCGTTCCGGCTGGCGCGCGTCATGCGACGCTCAACCTCAACTCGATTCATGGTGGTCAGCCTGAGCCGTTCAATGGCCTGCCGGCACCGGTTGTGGCGGATCGCTGCCGTCTCGTCCTCGACCGGCGCTACCTGATCGAGGAGGACCTCGCTTCGGTGAAGGGCGAGATTGTCACGCTGCTGGAGCGCGTCCGCGCCCGGCAGGCGGGGCTCGATTTTACGGTGCGCGAGATCATGACCTTCGAGCCGACGATGACCGAGCCGGAGGCACCGCTCGTGCAGGCGCTCGATCACTGGATCGAGGGTCTGTTCGGCCGACCGTCGACCCATGTCGCCTCGCCGGGCACCTATGACCAGAAGCACATCACGCGCTTCGGCTCGGTGCGCGATTGCGTGGCCTACGGGCCCGGCATTCTCGATCTTGCCCACCAGCCGGACGAATGGGTCGGGATTGACGACATGGTGATCTCGACAAAGGTCATGGCGGCTGCAACGCTGACGTTGTTGCGGTGCGGCCGGGCGGCAGCGTAGTTCTAACGTTCCGGGTGCGTCGCATGCCGGAAACAAAGATGAGGGCGGAGATGATTTTCAATCCGGGGTTGCGTGTTGGCATGTCGGCGGCTCTTGTCGCAGGCAGCCTTGTGATGATCGCGTGCCAGCCATCGCGCGCGCAGGGCAAGGACAGCGTCACGATCTGCCAGACGCTGGAACCGACGATCCTTGATCCGACAGCCGGCGCGGCTGCCGCCATCCGGGAAGTGACCCACGGCAATATTTTCGAGGGGCTGGTCGCGCTCGACCGCACGTCGAAAATCACGCCTGCGCTGGCCGAAAGCTGGGATGTCAGCGCTGACGGGCTGAAATACCGCTTCAAGCTGCGCAAGAACGCGGCATTCCATGATGGCACGCCGGTGACATCCGCGGATGTGAAATTCTCGTTCGAGCGCGCGCTCGCTCCCGATTCCAAGAATGCGCAAAAATGGATTTTCGAGCCGATCGGGGGGATGAGCACCCCCACGCCGGACGAGATCAATATCACGCTCAAGACCTTCGCCGCCGATTTTCTCGACGGCCTGACGTGGGGCGATGCGGTCATCTTTTCGGAAAAATCGGTAGCCAAGGCCGCTACCGATCCGGTCGGCACGGGGCCTTACAAATTCGTGCGCTGGAACCGCGGCGATCGCCTGACGCTGGAGCGCAACGATCTCTGGTGGGGAGGGAAGGCGGAGATCAAGGCCGCGACCTTCCGCTTTATCGCCGATCCGCAGGCGCAGGTTTCTGCCCTGCTGGCGGGGGATTGCGACGCCAACACCAACCTCGGCGCGCAGGAAGCCGTGCCGCAACTGATGTCGAACCCCGGCCTCAAGGTGACTGTCGGGCGCACGGAGGGCGAAACCATTGTCGCGATGAACAACGCCAAGGCGCCGCTGAACGACATCCGGGTCCGCAAGGCGATCGCGATGGCGATTGACCGGCAACTCGTGAACGAGGGCGCTGTTTCCGGTCTCGGCACGCCGATCGGCAGCCATTTCTCCCCGAACCACCCGGCCTATCTCGATCTGACCGGCGCGGTGCGCTTCGAGCCCGCGCGGGCAAAAGCCCTGCTGGCGGAAGCCGGCTTCCCGAACGGCCTGACGCTGAGCCTGCGGCTGCCACCACCCGCCTATGCGCGCCGTGGCGGTGAGATCGTTGCCGCGATGCTGAAGGACATCGGCATCACTGCCACAATCGAGCCGCTTGAATGGCCGCAATGGCTTGAGCGCGTGTTCCGCACCAAGGATTTCGATCTCACGATCGTCAGCCATGTCGAGCCGATGGACCTGAACATCTACGCACGGGACAACTACTATTTCGGTTATACCTCCGCCGCCTTCCGCGAGGCTTTCAAGGCCACCAAGCAGGCCCGGACCGAGGCCGAGCGCAAGGCCGCTTTCGAGGTGGTGCAGCGGCAGATTGCCGAGGATCAGGTCAATGTTTTCCTGTTCATGCTGCCGAAGGTCACCGTGGTGAAGAAGGGGCTTTCGGGCATGTGGGAGAACTGGCCCTTGCCGAGCAACCCGATTGCCCAACTCACATGGCAATAAGGCCTTGCTGATTGCGGGGGCGTGTATGACCCGTTTTCCGGCATGACCCGTTTTCTTGTGCGTCGCCTGACAGGATTGGTCGTGACCCTGGCGGTTGCGGCGCTGGTTGTGTTCTGGATTCTCGAAGTTCTGCCGGGGGATCCGGCCGCGACCATGCTCGGCATCAGCGCCACGCCGGAGACCATCGCGGCGCTTCGGACCGAGCTGGGGCTCGATCAGCCTCCGGTCGCCCGTTTTCTCGGGTGGATAACGGGGATGTTCTCGGGGCAGCTGGGGATTTCCTACGCCTACCGCGTTCCGGTCGGCGGGTTGATCGCCGAGCGGGTCGCGGTCACCCTGCCGCTGGCGGTGCTGGCCCTGATGCTCGCCTCGAGTATCGGAATCGCGCTCGGCACGCTCGCGGCCTCGAAAGCCAATTCAGTGATCGATTCCGTTGTCATGGGGGTTGCCCAGCTCGGTCTGGCGATCCCGAATTTCTGGTTCGGTCTTCTGTTCGTGCTGTTGTTTTCTGTCACGTTGGGGTGGTTTCCCTCTGGCGGCTTCCCGGGTTGGAGCGGCGGTATCCTTCCGGCCTTTCAGGCGCTTGTTCTGCCAGCGCTCGCGTTGGCCTTGCCGCAATCCGCCGTGCTGGCCCGGCTTACGCGGTCGTCGCTGCTCGAAACCATGGGCGAGGACTATATCCGCACGGCCCGCGCCAAGGGGCTGACGCGCGGACAGACGCTGCGACGCCACGCGTTGCGCAACGCGCTCGTGCCTGTGCTGACGATGATGGGTCTCCAGTTCTCCTTCCTCGTGGCGGGCACGATTATCATGGAGAATGTCTTCGCCTTGCCCGGTCTCGGCCGACTGCTCGTGCAGGCGATCGGCGGGCATGATCTGATCCTGATCAAGAACCTCGTGCTGCTGTTTGTTGGCGCGGCGGTCATCGTCAATGCCATCGTCGATATCGCCTATGGCTATGCCGATCCCCGTTTGCGGGTTTCCCGACCATGAGGCGCGCGCTACGGCATCCGTCGTTCCTGATCGGCGCCAGCCTGAGTGCGGTGATCGTGTTCATCGCGCTCGTCTCGCTGGTCTGGACGCCGCATGATCCCGGCCAGATGCGGATACTCTCACGGCTTAAGCCACCGGATGCGAGTTTCTGGCTCGGGACGGACCAATTCGGGCGGGACATCGCTTCGATGCTGATGGTGGGGGCGCGCAACGCCCTGCTCGTCGGGCTCGTTGCCGTGGGCATCGGCTTCACGTTCGGTTCGGTCCTCGGGATGCTGGCGGCACGCTTCGAAGGCTCGTTGCTCGATGATGTCGTGATGCGCGCGCTGGACTTCGTCTTTGCCTTCCCGGCGGTCCTGACCGCGATCCTGATCCTGACGCTCTTCGGGCCGGGTCTGGTCAATGCGGTGCTGGCGATCGGCCTGTTCAATATCCCGGTGTTCGCGCGGCAGGCGCGTGGGGCGACGCTTCAGGTGATGACGCGCGATTTCATCCGCGCGGCGCGTCTGGCGGGCTGCGGCACGGCATCCATTCTTGTCCGGCATGTCGTGCCCAACATCCTCGGGCTGATGATCGTGCAGGCCTCGACGCAATTCGCGCTCGCCATTCTGGCGGAAGCGGGGCTTTCCTATCTCGGCATCGGCACGCAGCCGCCGAATCCCTCCTGGGGCCGCATGCTCAACGATGCCCAGACCTTCCTCGCCCGCGCGCCGTTGCTGGCGATCTTCCCGGGCATGGCGATCGCGCTTTCCGTGCTGGCGTTCAACCTGCTCGGTGACGGTTTGCGGGATATCATCGATCCCCGCCTCAAGGAGCGCTGAGCGATGCTGGTTGTCGACAATCTCGGCATCTCGCTTGGTCAGACCAGGGCGCTCCGGCCCCTCTCATTCTCGCTGGATGCGGGCGAGACGCTGGGCATCGTCGGGGAATCCGGTTCCGGCAAATCGATCACCGCACTGGCGATCATGGGGCTGTTGCCGGAGGTGATGCAGGCTTCCGGCAGCATTCTCCTCAAGGGCGAGAACCTGCTGGCCCTCGATGAATCCAGCCTCTGCGCGCTGCGCGGTCGGCGCATGGCGATGATCTTTCAGGAGCCGATGACGGCGCTCAACCCGGTCATGACCATCGGCCGGCAGATCGCCGAAGGGCTGGTCCTGCACGGGCTGATGACCTCGGAGGCCGCTGCCTCCGAAGCTGTCCGGCTGATCGAACGCGTCGGGCTACCCGAGCCGGAGCTGCGGGCGCATTCCTATCCTCACGAACTCTCCGGCGGGCAGCGCCAGCGCGCGATGATCGCGATGGCGATTTCCTGCCGTCCGGCGCTGCTGATCGCGGATGAGCCGACCTCGGCACTGGATGTCACCGTGCAGGCTGAAATCCTCGCGCTTCTGCGTGAAATCCGGGAGGAGACCGGCATGGGCATGCTGTTCATCAGTCATGACCTTGCTGTGATTTCCAAACTCGCAAACCGCACACTGGTGCTCTATGGCGGTGCGGCCATGGAGATGGGCGAAACGCAGGCACTGCTCGCGGCCCCGCGCCACCCCTATACGCGCGGGTTGATCGCGGCCATTCCGCGCGGCAATGCGCATACGACGCCGCTTCGCCCCATCCGTGGCCATGTGCCCGAGCTGCATGGCTTGCCGGACGGCTGCCCGTTCCATGGTCGATGCCTCACCGGGACGGATCTTTGCCGACGCTCCTCACCAGCCCCCGATGTCGCGAGCACAACCGCGTGGTGCCATCATCTTGATGGAGGGCAGGGAGCATGAGTGCCATTCTTGACGTGGTTGACCTTCACCACCGCTATCCCCTGCCCAGAGACGGCATTTTCGCGCAGCGTCAGTATGTTCAGGCGGTCGAAGGGCTTTCGTTTGCGTTGGAAGAGGGGAAAATCCTTGGCATCGTCGGTGAATCCGGCTCCGGGAAATCGACCTTGGCGCGCCTGCTCGTCGCGCTCGAAACGCCGCAACGGGGCGAGGTCCGATTTCGCGGCGAGCGGATTTCCGGGCTCAGGGAAGCGCGCCTCCGCCCCTTCCGGCGCCAGATCCAGATGATTTTTCAGGACCCGTTCGGCTCGCTCGATCCGCGGATGCGGATCGGGGCCAGCATCGCCGAACCGCTTGGCGTGGCCGAGCCCGGCCTTGATGTCGCCGGGCGGCGCCGACGCATTGTCGCGATGCTGGAGCGCGTCGGCCTCGGCGAGGGCGCGATGATGCGCTATCCGCATCAGTTCTCCGGCGGGCAGCGCCAGCGCATCGCCATCGCCCGCGCACTCATCACGCATCCGAAGCTGCTGGTGGCGGACGAGCCGGTTTCCGCGCTCGATGTGTCCGTGCAGGCGCAGATCCTCAACCTGCTGCTCGATCTGAAGCTCGAATTCGGGCTCAGTCTCGTGTTCATCAGTCATGATCTTGGTATCGTGCGCTACCTCTCCGACCGCGTGATCGTGATGCAGCACGGCAAAGTCGTCGAGGAGGGGGAGAGCGAGGCGCTGTTCTCTCGCCCTGCCGCCGCCTACACAAAGACGCTGATCGCCGCGATGCCGCGTCTCTGACGCACCCTACACGCAGCGCCCGCCATCGACCTCCAGCACCGAGCCGGTCGTCATCGCGGCTTCGTCGGACGCAAGGAACAGTGCCGCATTGGCGATGTCGCGCGGGGTCGAGAACCGCCCGAGCGGGATCGATGCAATGAATTTTGCCCTGATTTCCGGCGTATCCTCGCCCATGAAGGTTGCGAGCAGCGGCGTCTCGCCGGCCACCGGCGCAATCGCATTGACGCGGATTTTATAGGGCGCCAGTTCCACCGCCATGGATTTGGAAACGAGATTCACCGCGCCCTTGGAGGCGTTGTACCAGGTGAGGCCGGGGCGCGGGCGGATGCCGGCGGTCGAGCCGATGTTGATGATCGCGCCGCCATTCGCCTGCATGTGCGGCACGCCCGCAACGGCGAAATTGTAGATCGACTTCACGTTGACGGCGAAGACCCGGTCGAACTCTTCCTCCGTCACCTCGATCATCGGCTTGTTGCGATGAGAGGTGCCGGCGTTGTTGACGATGATATCGAGCTGGCCGAACGCCTTCAGCGTCGCCGCGACAATCGCCCTGGCGTCGGCGAGCTTCGAGACATCACCGCCAACCCCGATCGCGCCGCCTGGCAGGCTCTCAGCCATCTTCGCCGCGCCCTCCGCGTTGATGTCGGTCACGACAACCTTCGCGCCCTCGCGCGCATAAACCTGCGCGATACCCGCGCCGAACCCCTGCGCGCCACCGGTGATGATGGCGACTTTTCCCTGAAGACGCATATCCTGTCCCTGCTTTTTTGAGAGATGTGAGTTTTATCCGTGCTTGAACACGATGGTTTTCATGGCGGTGAATTCGTAGAGCGCCTCGAAGCCCTTCTCGCGGCCATGGCCGGACTTCTTGACCCCGCCGAATGGGAGTTCGATGCCGCCGCCCGCGCCGAAGCCGTTGACGAACACCTGCCCGCAGCGCAACGCACGGGCAAGCCGCATCTGCCGGGCGCCATCCCGCGTCCAGAGTGCGGCCACCAGCCCGAAGTCGGTCGAATTGGCGAGGCGGACCGCCTCCGCCTCATCGGAGAACGGGATCGCCGAAAGCACCGGCCCGAAGATTTCCTCGCGCGCGAGCCGCATCTCCGGCGGCACATTGCCGATGAGTGTCGGGGGGACGAAAAACCCGGTATCGGCGGTGCCCTCGACGATGGTCCCACGCGCGAGGATCGGCAGCCCGGCGGCATCCGCCTCGCCGAGGAAGGTTTCGACGCGCGCCTTCTGTTTGGCAGAAATCAGCGGCCCGCAATCAAGGTCGGCTTCATGCGCACCCACGCGCAAGGCCGAGAACGCCGCCGCGAGCCGCTCCATGAAGGCATCGTAGATCGACCGTTCTACCAGAAGGCGCGAGCAGGCCGAGCACGTTTGCCCGGCGTTCTGCACGATGGCGTTGATCGCAAACGGCAGCACCGAATCAAGATCGGCATCCGCGAAGACGATCTGCGGCGATTTGCCGCCGAGTTCGAGCGTCACGCCGACGTGGTTCTCCGCCGCCGCCTTCTGCACGAGCGTGCCGACCTCGGGCGAACCGGTGAACGAGATGAAGTCGATCTGGGGATGGGCGGTCAACGCGCCGCCCGCGGCCTCGCCGGTGCCGGTGACGAGGTTGAGCGCGCCGGGCGGGAAGCCCACTGCCAGCGCGAGTTCCGCGATGCGGATGAGGCTGAGGCAGGCATCCTCCGCCGGCTTCACCACGCACGCGTTGCCCGCCGCGAGGCTCGCGCCGACGGAGCGGCCGAAAATCTGCATCGGATAGTTCCACGGGATGATATGTGCGGTGACGCCGAGGGGTTCGCGCAGACCGATCACCGTCATCCCCGCGAGATAGGGGATGGTATCGCCGTGGAGCTTGTCCGCCGCGCCACCGTAGAATTCAAAATAGCGGGCGGTAGCGATGACATCCGCACGGGCCTGCTTCATTGGCTTGCCGCAGTCGCGCGCCTCGATGCCGGCGAGTTCATCGGCGTTGTCGAGAACCGCGGCGGAGAGCCGCATCAGCAGCCGGCCGCGCTCGAAGGCGGCGAGCTTGCCCCAGGCCCCCTCGTCGAAGGCCTGCCGCGCGGCCCTGACCGCAAGATCGATATCCGCGGCATCGGAGGCGGCAATCTGGGCGAAAATCGCGCCGGTCGAGGGTTCGACCATCGGCAGGGTCCTGCCGGAGATGGCGGACTGCCACTTCGAGCCGATCAGGTTCCGGGTGACGTGGATATGCGTTCCGCGCGAAATCGCGTTCATGGTTTCCTCCCGGGCATTGCTGTGATGTCCGATTTTGTCCGCAGGATGCACCCGGAATCGCCCCAAGAGCAAGATCGATCGGACGGTAGAGCCGGGCAGAAAAATCAAGCGCCTGCCTTGAATTGGCCCGGGGCTTTTGAAACAAGGCGCAACTTACTCTAGCATATCCGTTCGGAACCCGCGCATCCCGCGTGATGGTGTGGTGCGGATATTCTCCTAAGCATGAAAGAAAACAGCGGCTTGAAGATGCGTTTCTCCGTGGCCCCGATGATGGATTGGACCGACAGGCACTGCCGTGTCTTCCACCGGCTGATGTCGCGCCATGCACTGCTCTATTCGGAAATGGTGACGACGGGGGCGATCCTCCACGGCGACCGGGATCGCCTGCTCGGTTTTTCGCCGGTCGAGCAGCCGGTCGCGCTCCAGCTTGGTGGCTCGGACCCGGCGGATCTTGCTGCCTCTGCGCGCATCGGTGCGGACTATGGCTACGGTGAGATCAATCTCAACTGCGGCTGCCCGTCAGATCGCGTGCAGAACGGGCGGTTCGGCGCGTGCCTGATGCGCGAGCCCGCGCTCGTCGCCGAATGCGTCAGCGCCATGAAGGCGGCGGTTTCGGTGCCGGTCACGGTGAAATGCCGCATCGGTGTCGATGATCAGGAGCCGGAGGAGGCGCTGTTCGCCATGGCCGAGGCGCTGGTCGCGGCGGGGGTCGATGCGCTCATTGTCCACGCCCGCAAGGCGTGGTTGCAAGGCCTGTCCCCGAAGGAAAACCGGGATATTCCGCCGCTCGATTACGCCATCGTCCGCGCTCTGAAGGCGCGGTATCCGGCGTTGCCGATCGCGATCAACGGCGGGATCGCGACGATCGCCGAGGCGAAGAGCTTCCTCGTGGCAACTGCCGATGGCCCGGCGCTCGACGGCGTGATGATCGGCCGCGCGGCCTACCAGAACCCGTCGATTTTGCTCGGCGTCGACCCGGAACTCTTCGGAGAGGCCGCGCCGCACCTCGATGGCTTCGCCGTGCTCGAAGCGCTGATGCCCTATCTTGAAGGGCTCGTCGCCGCCGGGCATTCGCCCCATGCACTCACGCGGCATGTGCTCGGCCTGTTCCAGGGCGTGCCAGGCGCGCGCGGCTTCCGGCGGCATCTGTCCACCGAGGCGGTGAAATCGGGCGCCGGTGCGGAGGTTCTGCGCGAGGCGATGGCGCTCGTGCGGCGCGCCGGTTCGCTTGCGGCCTAGAAACCGAAACTCGCCTTGTTGGAATAGGCCAGCGCGACGAGCGCCAGCAAACCGCCCCAGATCAGGGCATAGCGCACCGCGGTCCCGAGATCGTTGCCGAAGTAGGCGGCGATATTCGAGCCCGCCAGCACCAGACACATCACGGAGCCGATCAGCAGCGCAAAATTGCGCCCGAGGTCACCGGGAGCGCTCACTTGCGCGACAATCCATGCGACAAGAAGCGTCACGGCGAGAGCGGCGATCACGCGCGGCAGAGTCATGCGGAAACTCCTGTGAAGGGTATCATACCGGCCCGTGCCAGTTTGCGGCGGTGGAAAGCCCGATCAGCAGCACGATCTCGCTCACCTGTTGGCACGCGCCGAGAATGTCGCCGGTATGGCCGCCGATCTTGTCCCGCGCGAGGCGGATCGCGATCCAGAGGATCGGAACCAGCGCCAAGAGGGTTGCGAACAGCCCCGGCACGAGATCGATGGCATAGGCGGCGGGCAGCAGCATGACGAGGCCGATCGCCAGCGCCACCATCAGTCCGCGTGCGCCGGGCATCGGCACGCTGGCGGCAAGGCCGGTGCCAGCCGCCGGAGGCAGCACCAGAACCGGGATCAGCGCCAGCGGCCGGGAGAGCGCGCCGATGCCGATCACCAGCGGCAACGCCATCGGTCCGACAAGGCGAAAGAGTTCCGCAAGCGCGAAAATCCGTAGCGCGAGCGCGAGCATCAAGGCGGCGGCGCCGTAGGTTCCGACCCGGCTATCTTTCATGATCTCCAGACGGTGCTCGCGCGTTGCGCCGCCCCAGAGCCCGTCGCAACTGTCGGCCAGCCCGTCCTCGTGGAACGCGCCGGTGACGGCAACGAGCGTCGCGATCGTCAAGGTGGCGGCGATGAAGGCGGAAACGCCGAGGAGATAGGCCAGCAGCCCCGCCGCCGCACCGCAGGTGCCGATCATCGCTCCGGCGATCGGGACAGCCCAGACCGCACGGGCGAAATCGGGCATGGCAAAGGGAGCCGGGTCCATGCCGAGGCGCGGCATCGGCAGCCGCGCGTAGAACCGCATCACCCGCAGGAAATCGCCGACCGCACCGAGTGGCGCGTCTGGCTCCTGCTTCTCGACAGGTGGGGGGGAGGGCGGTTGTGTCATACCGGGTGTATCGCTTTCCTGAATCGCCCGTGACCGCGTGGGTTGCGAAGGATGTGGACTGCATGATAGCGACCCTCGCAAGGTGCCGCCACCCCGTCTGTCGCCGGGCGGCACAGGGAAAGCTCATGTCCGTTACCGGCCTGCCGTTTGATGATATCCGCCTGCTGATCCTCTCTATGCCGGGGCCGGACGGCGCCGCCCGCGCAGCGGTTCAGGCGCGCGAGGCCGACCTCATCAAGCCGCAGGGCGCGCTTGGACGGCTTGAGGGCATTGCGGCGCATGTCGCGGCGTGGCAGGGCAAGGTAAGCCCTCGCATCAGCCGGCCGCTGGTGGCGATTTTTGCCGGCTCGCACGGTGTGGTCGCTAAAGGCGTTTCTGCTTATCCAGCAGCGGTCAATCGCGCGATGCTGGCGAGCTTCTCGAACGGGCATGCCGCGATCAACCAGCTCTGCAAGACCTTTGATCTCGGCCTGAAAGTGTTCGATCTTGCGATCGATCTGCCGACCGGAGACATCACCGAGGGGCCGGCGTTGGAGGAAGCCGCCTGCGCCGCCACCATCGGGTTCGGCATGGAGGCGATCGCCAACGGCACGGACCTCCTGTGCCTTGGCGAGATGGGCATCGGCAACACGACCGCCGCCGCCGCGATCTATGCCGCGCTTTATGGCGGTCCAGCGTCCGATTGGGTCGGGCGTGGCACCGGTGTCGATGATGCCGGCCATGCGCGCAAGGTCGCGGCCGTGGAAGCCGCGCTGACGCTGCACCGCGATCACCTCGGCGATCCCCTCGAAGTGCTGCGCCGGCTCGGCGGGCGCGAGATCGCAGCGATGGTCGGAGCGATTCTCGCCGCTCGGATCGAACGCGTGCCGGTCATTCTCGATGGCTATGTCGTCACGGCTGCGGCGGCAATCTTGCACGCGATGGACCCGCGCGCGCTCGATCATTGCCTCGCGGGGCATTGCTCGGCGGAAGGGGCGCATGCCCGCGTGCTCGCAACCCTCGGCCTCGTGCCGATCCTCGATCTCGGGATGCGCCTTGGCGAGGGCTCGGGCGCGGCGCTGGCTGCCGGCATCGTCAAGGCGGCGCTCGCGTGCCACACGGGCATGGCGACCTTTGCCGAAGCGGCGGTGCCTGAGAGACAATAGCGTTTCCAAGCGAAGTGGGCACCGGTTCGCGTGAAGGAAACCTGCTGAACCAAGGTGTTCAGGCCGCGCGGCCACGCCCCATCGGCTGGATGATGAGACCCGGTGAGGGTTCCTGCACGGCAGCCATAGCGGTCATCACCCGGCTTGGCGGGAACATCGCGATGGCCTCGGTGCCTTCGCGGAGTTTGGACTTCAGGCGGAAGGCGCCGCCGTGGAGTTCCACAAGGCTTTTGACGATCGGCAGGCCGAGGCCGGAGCCCTGATCGGCGTTCTTGATCGCCCGGCTGCCGCGCCCGAAGGTCGCGAGCACGGTCTCGATCTCATCCTCAGGGATGCCGGGCCCATTGTCCTTGACAGAAACATACTGGCCGCCGTTCGCGGTCCAGCCGACCTGAACAAGGATTTCAGCTCCCTGTGGCGTGAATTTGATCGCATTGGACAGGAGGTTGAGCGTCACCTGCCGAACCGCCCGTTCGTCGGCCCAGAGGCGCGGCATACCCTCGGTATAGGCGGTTTTCACCTTCAGGCTGCGGCCGGCAGCCCTCAGTTCGAGCATATGGACGCAGGTATCCACAGTGCCCAGAAGGTCGATCGCCTCTTCCACGAGTTCGTGCTTGCCTGCCTCGATACGGGAGAGATCGAGCACCTCGTTGATGAGCTCGAGCAGATGCTCGCCGCTCTGGTGGATGTCGCCGACGTAGGATTTGTATTGCTCGTTGCCGACGGGGCCGAACAACTCGCTCTTGATGACTTCGGAGAAGCCGAGGATGGCGTTGAGCGGCGTGCGCAGCTCATGGCTCATGGTGGCCAGGAAGCGCGATTTCGCGGCGCTGGCCTCCTCGGCGCGGCGCGTCGCCTCGCGAAGGCGCATGTTGGCCTGTTCCACTTCGGCGAAAAGATCGTCCTTTTCAGCTCGCGCGGAGAGGTTTTCGAGTGTGGTCGCGTAAAGGCGGTTGGCGAGACCGACGAACAGCAGCAGCGCTGTGTAGCAGAGGCCGGCAATCATCCAGCGTTCGGATGGCTGGCGATCGACCGCCAGTTGCGCAATCACCACCGCCAACGGGATCGCGGCGCCATAGACGGCGCTCGGCAGCGTATGGGCCAGCACGGTCGAGACCGCGCCGATGACCAGCACCGAAATCAGCATGAACAGGCGCAGGACCTCGCCGCCCGGAATGCCGACGATCGTTGGCAGCAAGGCCCAGATGGAGACGAAGGCCAGCTCGCTGACAATCAGCCGCTTGATCCATTTGGAGAGATCCGTGTCGGTATGGTCGAGCTTGAGGAAGCGCTGGCAGGCAAAAAACTGCGCGACCAGGACCAGAAGTGCCAGGGTCAGCCAGCTCGCGGAATGGATCGGGTGCGCCCAGGCGAGCGTGGTGCCGGCAATGACCATCGTATACGGCATCAGGGCCAGCGAAGCGCTGACGTGATTCTGGGCAAATTCCCGTGCCAGTTCAAGCTCGAAGGCGCGGTTGAGGCCGGAAGCGGAGCTGATCTTTTCCCGCGCTTCCTTCACGGCGCGCTGCATCCCGCGGCGGTGCTGGGTCGCCTGATCGGCGGCAGCCTGCTTCCGCTCGATTTCGGCAGCGGTTGGAATATGCGGGTTCATGGATCAATCGATTGAGGTCGCCAGCCCCGATCATGCCTCACAAACGGTTAATCGAAGCCTGACGACCGGGATAAAATCAGGCGGAACGGCGCTTTATCCTGACGATGCGCATAGCGGGAATCGCGTATGCTGCCGGTTTCGATGGAGACGTGATGCTTCGCCCGCATTTCACCCTGGCCGCCGCCATTATTGCCCTGAGCCTGCTCGTTCTCGCGATGATCGGGCGCGAGCCGGACGAGCTTGTCACCGGCGCGGCCCATGCGATCGACGGCGACAGCCTCGTCGTGAACGGTCGTGAAATGCGCCTGAAAGGGCTTGATGCGCCCGAAGCTCGGCAGATGTGCGGCATCGACGGCAAGGAAGTCGCTTGCGGCCGGCAGGCGACGGTCGCACTCAGGCGCTGGCTCACGCGCGGACCCGTCACCTGCACCGGTAACGAGCAGGACCGGTATCGGCGCCTGCTCGTTACCTGCCGCGTCAACGGGCAGGATATCGGCGCTGATCTCGTGCGGAACGGCTTTGCAATCGCCTACGGCGGCTATGCCGAGGAAGAAAAATTCGCAGCGAACGACAACCGCGGCATCTGGGCCGGCACATTCGAACGGCCGGAGGCTTACCGCCGCCGCCTGCGCGAGGCAGGGCAGGGCAATCAGCGCCCGCAGCAACGGCCTTGACCCGACCGCAATCCTCGTGTCCGCTCAGCGCAAGCAGGGAGGATAACATGCTGTTGTTCGATGGTGGGCGGGCACCCAATGCCCGGCGTGTGCGCATCTTTCTGGCCGAAAAGGGCATTTCGGTCCCCATGCAGCCAATTGATATCGGCAAGATGGAGCAGCGCACGGAGAGTTTTCTCGCGATCAACCCGCTTGGTTGCGTGCCGGCACTGAAGCTCGATGACGGCACGGTGATCACCGAATCGGTCGCGATCTGCCGCTATTTCGAGGAGCTCCAGCCCGATCCGCCGTTGTTCGGCGTCGGTGCGCTCGGGAAGGCGCTGGTCGAGATGTGGAACCGTCGTGCCGAACTGGAGCTGTACCTCTCGGTCCAGCACGCGTTCCGGCACACACACCCCGGCATGGCGGACTATGAAGTGCCGCAGGTTGCAGCCTGGGGCGAAGCGAACCGGCCACGCGCCATCGCGGCGATGCAGCTCATCGACGCGCAACTCGCGAAACATCGCTATGTCGCGGGCGAGCGCTACTCCATCGCGGATATCACGACCCTTGTCGCCGTCGAGTTCATCAAGCCTGCGAAAATCGCGATACCGGACGATCTGGTGCATCTGAAGCGCTGGCATGCCGAATGCGCCGCGCGCCCGAGCGCGAGCGCCTGATCCCGGAGTGCCTGATTGATGCGATCCTGCCGACTGGCCCTGCTCGCCGCCCTCGTCGTCTTGTCCGGCGGGGGGGCGCGCTCCGATGTGCTGACAGGCCCGCAGATCCGGGACTTGTTCACGGGAAACACTGTAACCGGCGTTTACTCCGGCGGCGGACCTTTCAGCGAATACCATGCTGCGGATGGCCGGGCGCTCGGCGACAACGGCTTCACACTCAATATCGATGCCTGCTGGAATACGGCCGGGGATAGCGTCTGCTACCACTACGGGCCGGCCAAGGATCGCCGCACCTATTGCTTCACGGTTGAAAGAGATGGCGACAACCTGACCTTGCGCGTCGCTGATTCCGGGCGTCTCAATGCCGTCGCCAGCCTCGAAAAAGGCAATCCCGGCGCTCACGGGGATGGCAAGCGGCGCTGGTCCTGCGATGATCTGCTCTCACGCGGGAGCGATGGTTCGAAAAATGCGGCATGGTCGAACGCGGAGCCGAAATGATCCGCATCAAGGTCGCAGCCTTGATTTCGCCGTTCTATGTTCATGCGTTGTATAGGCAGCGTCTGCGACGCTGCCCTTTCGTCAACGGGTAAGGAGGCACGCCATGCGAACCAACGGGATCGGAAGACCCGGGATCGGAACGCGCTTGCGGCGGCTTGCCGCGATAGCGCTAATGGCTTTCACCGCCAGCGTTGCCGGTGCCTCGGCGCAGGGCAAGCGCCTTGGCCTTGTGATCGGCCTTGCCGATTACGGGGATGTGAAGCACCCGACCGCCCTTCAGGATGCCGGCCTTGTCGCGCAGAGCCTCAAGCAGGCTGGTTTCGAGCTGACCGAGGCCGCCAACCTTACGCAGGGCGAGTTCCGTAATTCCTTCCGGGATTTCGTCGACAAGGCATCCGCCGCGGGCCCGGATACGGTGATCGCGGTCTATCTCGCCGGCGTCGGCGTACAGGATGATGGCGAGAATATCCTCGTCCCGACCGGCGCGCGCCTGCGCCAACGTTCCGATCTCGCGCTGGAGGGCCTCAGGATCAGCGATTTCCTGCGCTCCCTCGGCGGCGTGCCCAGTGCGGGCCGGATCGTGATGCTCGATGCCTCCTACAGCCACCCGATCGGGCAGCTCGTGGCCGAAGGCGGTCGCGGCCTTGCGTCGGTGGAAAAGCGTGACGGGCTGCTCGTGGCCTTTAACCAAAGTCCCGATCAGGTTGCGGCGCTGCCGCGCACCAACTACGGTTTTTATGCCATGGCGCTGGCCGAAGCGCTGCGCGAGCCGGGGCTCGATCTCAACGCGGTGTTCGAGCGCGTGCGCCTCAGAGCGCATGATCTCAGCCAGGGCGCGGAAACCCCATGGCATCTGAACGGCCTCAGCCAGCCGATCGTGCTGGTGCCGGGCGTTGCTGGCGCCCCGATCGCCTCACAGGCGCCGGAGGCGATTGAAATGCGCCGTCGGCCCGTGCGCGAGCTGGGCGCGGATGATGCCTATGCCCGCGTGGTCGAGCTCGATACGATCCCGGCCTACGAGGATTTTCTCAAAGCCTATCCGACCCATGCGCAGGCCAAGCGCGTCCGCGCGATGATCGCTGCGCGCCGCGAGGCCTATTACTGGCAGCGCGCCCGCCGCGCCAACACGGATCGCGCCTACTGGACCTACCTGCGTCGCTATCCGCGCGGTGCGCATGCCGGCGAGGCCGAGGCACGCCTGAGCCGCCTTTCTGTGCCGTTGATGCCGCCGCCGCAGTTCGAGGAAGTCATCTATGACGACCTTCCCCCGCCGCCGCCGGAAGAAATCGAGGTCTATGAAGCCGTGATCGCGGAAGATCGCTGGGATGTCCTGCCGCCGCCCTCCGGCTATGGCGTTCATTTCCTGCCACCGCCGCCGGTCGAGATTATCGAACTGGCTCCACCGCCCCCCAACCCGACTTCGCGGTTGCTGCCGGCGGTGGTCATTGGCGCCGGCGTTGTCGGTGCGGCAATTCTCGCCAATCGTGCCTGGCGGCGCCCGGAACCGGTTCGCCCGGTTGTAACGCCGCCGATCGTTCGTCCGCCGCGTCCGCCGGTTGGGCAGCCGTTTGTCGGCCAGCCGCCTGTCGCGCGTCCACCCGTTATCGGCCAACCGCCTGTCGGGGTCCGCCCGCCGGGCACGCCGCCTGTGACACCGCCCGTTGGCGGGGTAAATCCGCCTGTCGGGCAGCCGCCTGTGGTTCCGCCGGTCGGGGTCCGCCCTCCAGGAACACCGCCCGTGACACCGCCGGTTGGCGGGGTGAATCCGCCGGTTGGTCAGCCGCCTGTGGTTCCGCCTGTCGGGGTTCGCCCGCCGGGCACCCCGCCTGTGACACCGCCGGTTGGCGGGGTGAATCCGCCGGTTGGCCAGCCGCCGGTCGGGGTCCGCCCGCCGGGCACACCGCCTGTGACACCGCCGGTTGGCGGGGTAAATCCGCCTGTCGGGCAGCCAGGTAAGATCGGGCCTGCTTACAACAATGTGATTGCGCCTCCTGGACAGCCGTCGCTTGAGGGTAATCAGATCAACGGCACGGCCAAGCCTATTCAGCCTATACGACCGGGTGCCATCATGCCGCCACCCACCGGTGGAGTTGCGCCTCCTGCCGCCACACCGCCTCGGGCTGCGCCACCATCTGTCGCACCACCACCTGCTGCTCCTCCGGCAGCCAGCCGCCCGACCGTGCCACCGCCGGTCGTTCAGCGCCCGCCGGTCGTGCAGAACCCGAACATCGGGCCGCGCCCGCCGACACCGCCATCGCCGCCGGGCAGTGGTCCCGCGCAGCGACCGGTCCGACAG
>WSYC01000018.1 GCA_009773635.1 Beijerinckiaceae bacterium
CAGGAAACGCGATAATTACGCTGCGGTTCCTTGGACGTAAGGTCGCACAGAACCGTCTCGCCGCCAATGGCGCGCTGACCGACCGCAACGAGCGCCTTGGCATCATCCGGCAGGTAGATATCCGTACGCGAACCGAAGCGGATCAGGCCGAAGCGGGCACCCGGCGCCAGCTCCTCGCCCTCGCGCACGAAACACAGGATGCGGCGCGCGATCAGCCCGGCAATCTGAATGCAGACGATCGGGCCGAATGCGGTGTCGACAACAATCGCGTTGCGCTCGTTGTCCTGGCTCGCCTTGTCGAGGTCAGCGTTCAGAAACAGGCCGGGCGTGTAGACGACCTTGCGGATCTTGCCGCCAGCCGGCGTGCGGTTGATGTGCACATCGAACACGTTGAGGAAAATCGAGATCCTGAGGCGCGGCTGATCACCGAGTCCGAGTTCGGCAGGCGGCGCGAAATAGCCGATCATGCTGACGCGGCCATCAGCCGGGGACAGGATCAACCCTTCCTTCACCGGCGAGACGCGCGGCGGATCGCGGAAGAAATATGCCACGAACAGCGGAACGAACCAGAACATCCAGCCGATCACCGGGACCAGCCAGTGCATCACCAACGCGAGCACAATCGCCGCGACGATGAACAGATAGGCTTCCGGGTGAACCGGCACGATGAATTTGCGGACCGAGGCGACAACGGACATCCGGGATATTCCCTGTTTCTTGACGGACGCGGAACACCCCGGCAGATCGACATCCCGCCAGCACTTTCCGCGCTCTGAACCTTATTTCTGCCGCACCCATACCGATAGCTTGGACATGCTGCAAGTTCCGCCGGTGACAACCCGATTCGCTGTCAGGCTCCGAGGGGAATCCGGGCGTCATAATTTTACCCGGTTTGCCAACTTGTCTCTTATTTGTCTTGAGACTTTGGTATAGACTGAAAAGAAAACGGAAAGGAGGAATGCCATGGACCACAATCTCGCCTTTTCCTGCATCGGCTACGGATCTGTTCGCGTGCTGCGTGAACGCAAGTTCTCCACGGCCCCTTTCGCGGTTCCTGCAAACTGGATTTTGGAGAAATCGGACCCCGTCCAGTTCTGCATCGACGCCTTGAAGGTCGAACATCCGGACTGGGTCGAAAAGATCGACGACGATACCCGCCGCGTCATCCACCTACGCCTGAAAAAGGAAGCACGGCGCGCGGCACTGCACAGTTGAGGTTTCAGGAATACGCAGGCCCTTCAGCCCCCCAGCCCAGCCTGCGTCTGGCGGCCCCATAAAACGGGCCGCCTTTTTTGTGCCCGCGCAGGTGCGCGACATGGGCAACGGCGCACGGACTCTGACGCTAAGGCGCGCCTCCGCATCACAGTTCAAGACTTTCGCGCCAAGTCAGCCCTTGCGCTTCCAGGATGGCGGCACGATGTTGCCCCGACGCACAGCCATGATCAGCAACACGATGCCTGTCGCCGTGCAGAGCGTGAAGGCGATCACCGAGGATTCAAGGCCAAAGCTGCCTCCGGTCAGGACTTCCGGCCCCCTGATGTTGGAGCGGATGAGGCCCGGAGCGGCGACGGAGCCAGAAACAATACCTGAAAAAATGGCTGATTGCGTATAGTTCCAAGCCATGTGGAAGCCGATGCTGAGCCAAAGGCGGCGCGTCAGCATGTAGGCGGCGGCCAACAGCACTCCTGCTTCGACGCTGATAAAGATGGCGCCGGTCAGCGTGCCTGCGGGGTTTGCCAGATGCACCAAACCAAACACAAGAGACGAAACAACAAGGGAAATCCAGCTGCCGAATAAATCCTCGACGGAGCGGAACAACAGCCCACGAAAAATCAGCTCCTCGAACATGCCCGAACTCAGCGCCATCGCGACGGCAGGGATTACGAAGGTCCAGGGGTTCAAGCCTTCGATGCGATACATGCCGAATGCCATCAGGACGAGAACGCAGGCGGTATAGAGTCCGGCACCGATCAATGCACCTATTCCCCATTCACGGGCTGCGCCGGACAGAGAGAGTTCGCTCACCGGGCGCCGTTCAATGAACCGGGCGAACCCGACATAAACGATGAGCGCAAGGGCCGCCATGCCCACTACAGCCAAGACGGATTTCAGAGAATCTCCTTTGAAATACACCATGAGGCCGTTGCTCACGCCCATCATGTAAAACACCGGCCCGCCCAGAAGGATCAGACGGGTGAGCGGAAATTGCAGGATACGCAGCCACAGGGGCGATTTTGAATCCGAAATTTCGCTCATGTCAGGAAATCCTCGACTTGCTTTGAGGCAGACTACTTGCTTTGAGGCAGACTAACCGAATGAATTATCATTGTCTAAAATTGCGTCCCCCCTCACACCCCCAGCGTCTGCCTGAGGCTCGGTTCCTCACCTTTTTCAGCCCGCAGCAAGGTTTCGCGGGCAAGGTCTGCCTCGCGCTGCTTGTTCCACATGCCGGCAAAAAGCCCGCCCTTGGCGAGCAGCTCCTCGAAGGTGCCGCTTTCGGCGATCACGCCCTTGTCGAGCACGATGATCCGGTCCGCGTTGATGACGGTCGAGAGCCGGTGCGCGATCACCAGCGTCGAGCGCCCGCGCGAAACCTTGTCGAGCGCGTCCTGGATTTCCTTCTCGGTATAGCTGTCGAGCGCCGATGTCGCCTCATCCAGCACGAGGATCGGCGGGCCCTTCAAAATGGTGCGCGCGATGGCGACGCGCTGCTTCTCGCCACCTGAAAGCTTCAGTCCGCGCTCGCCCACCTGCGCCTGATACCCCTCGGGCAGCTGTTTGATGAAGGGGTCGATCTGCGCCATGTTGGCGGCGTCGGCGATCTGGTGCTCGTCCGCGCCGTCCTTGCCGTAACCGATGTTATAGAGGATCGTGTCGTTGAACAGCACCGTATCCTGCGGCACGATGCCGATGGCGGCGCGCAGGCTTGATTGCGTGACGGTGCGGATATCCTGCCCGTCGATCGTGATCGTGCCGTCAATCACGTCATAGAAACGGAACAGCAGCCGCGAGAGCGTCGATTTGCCGGCGCCTGATGGCCCGACGATCGCCACCGTCTGCCCCGGCGGCACCTCGAACGAGACGCCCTTGAGGATTTCCCGCTCCGGCGCGTAGTGGAATTTCACGTTCTCGAAGCGGATATGGCCTTCGGGCACCGCGAGCGGCTTTGCACCCGGCGCATCCTCGATCTCCGCTTCGCGCGTGAGGACGTCGAACATCTTCTCGATGTCCACCACCGCCTGCTTGATCTCGCGATAAACCATGCCCATGAAGTTGAGCGGTTGGTAGAGCTGGATCATCAGCGCGTTGATCATCACGAAATGGCCGACGCTGTTCTTGCCGGCAACCACATCCGCCGCCGAGATCACCATGCACAGCGTGAGCGCTATGGTGAAAATAACCGCCTGCCCGGTATTGAGGATTGCGAGCGAGGTGTAGGTCTTGATCGAGGCCTTCTCGTAGGTGGCAAGGCTCTTGTCGTAGCGCGCGGTTTCGCGGGCCTCGGCCCCGAAATACTTCACCGTCTCGAAATTCAGCAGTGAATCCACGGCTTTCGCGTTGGCATCGGTGTCGCTGTCATTCATCTGGCGGCGGATCGTCATGCGCCAGACCGTCGCCTTCACCGTGAACCAGAGGTAGAGCACGATCATCACGATGACGATCACGACATAGCGCCAGTCGAACTCGATCGCGAACACAGCGATCACAAGGGAAAATTCCACGATCGTGGGGATGAGCGTCATCAACGTCATCCGCGTGATTTCCTCGATGCCCTTGCGGCCGCGTTCCAGAACGCGCGTCAGCCCGCCGGTCTTGCGTTCGAGGTGAAAGCGCAAGGAGAGCTGGTGCATATGCGTGAAGGTTCGGAGCGCCAGCTTGCGCACGGCGTGCATCGCCACCTTCGCGAACAGGCCTTCACGGGCCTGCGTGAACACCACCATCAGGATGCGCACGAGACCATAAAGGACGGTTGCCAGAAGCGGCGCGCCGATCAGCCAGGCGGTCGTGTTGCTGACGTCGATCTTCCCGCCCGCCGCCGCGACCAGTGCATCCGTCGCCCATTTGAACGTGAAGGGCATCAGGATCGTGAAGCTCTTGGCAACGAGAATGAGGCTCAGCGAGAGCCAGATAACGCGTTGCAGATCGGGTCGATCGGACGGCCAGAAGAACGGCCAGAGTGCCCGGATGGTCGAGACCAGCGAGGCTTCGGGGCGGGCAGGAGAACCGGCAGGTGCGGGATTGGACACGGATTTGGCCTTGTGACAGCCGGAAAGTCCGGCCCGGGAACCATGGATGACGCCCCTGCAAGCCAATCGCTGGCAGGGAACGGAATGGCTTGTTTACGAGCAAGCCCGCCCCCGGCGCAAGATCATCACACCGCACACCGGGCTCGGGACACCCCTCATCTGGGGTCAGGGGCGCCAGCTGCCAAGGGCGGGCCGCGCCATTCAGTCCGGAACCGGATCCTTTCGCGCCGATTCCCCTTGCCAGCCTGTCTGCAAGACGAAATTCTGCCGCCATGACAATGCAATTGATTCGATCTGTGTGTGTGTTCTGCGGCTCCGGCATGGGCTCGGACCCTATCTTCAGGAAAACCGCCGAGGATCTCGGACGCATGATGGCGGAAGCCGGCATCCGCCTCGTCTATGGCGGAGGCTCGCACGGGCTGATGGGCACCGTGGCGCGTGCCGTGCTCGACCATGGCGGCTATGTCACCGGCATCATCCCGGATTTCCTGCAGAACCGCGAGGTCATGCTGACCGGCGCGCAGGAGATGATCGTCACGACGCATATGCACGAGCGCAAACGGCTGATGTTCGAGAAGGCGGATGCCTTCGTTGCCCTCCCCGGCGGCATCGGCACGCTGGAGGAACTCGTCGAGCAGCTCACATGGGCACAGCTCGGCCAGCACAACAAGCCGATCCTGATGGCGAATATCGTCGATTTCTGGAAACCCTTGCTGGTTCTGCTCGCGCATATGCGCGAATTCCAGTTCATCCGGCAGGGGCTGGAAGTGCAGTATCTCGTCTCGGAAAAGGTCGGCGATATCCTGCCGATGCTGGAGCAATCCGCGCGGATGCGCCTGCACCGGCACACCTGATACAATCAGCGGATATTGCGGGACCAAACCTTGCTTGCACAACCTGCGCTTCTGGAGGATGAATTAACCCGGGAGCCTGCCACGCGGCAGGTGCAGGGGATGCTCCAGTGCACGGTGGAGCCATCATCCGGTTTTGCGGACCACGTGCTTTTGCGGAGTAGTTTCATGATTTCCAGTTTCAAGATGTCCGGAGCTGTTCTGGCCGTGGCGGTTGTCGCCCTTTCATCGCCGGCGCTCGCCCAGCAGGCCCCGGCACCGGGGGCGGCGATCGAGCAGTCGGCTCCCGCACCGGCGCGCGCTGCCCGGGCCGCGAAGAAGAAGGTTGCCGCCAAGAATGCTACCGAGATCGTGATCGTGAACGGTCGGACGGCCGTGGTGACCGGCGTTTCGGTGACGAGCACGACCGGCAAGGCCGCTGCAACGCTCAAAAAGCCGCTCGAGCCGGGCAAGAAGGTCGCGCTCAAGCTCGCCAAGGGTGCGGGCTGCACCTTCGCCATCAACGCCTCCTTCTCGGATGACGCCGAATTCGACCAGAGCGAAGTGAACCTCTGCCTCGACAAGACGGTGCGGTTTACGGAGTAGGCAAGAGAGACTGCCGGCGATTCACTCCGCCGGCACCTGGCTGCGCATCAGCTTATAGATGATTGAATCCGTCAGCGCCTGAAACGAGGCGTCGATGATGTTGGGGCTGACCCCGACGGTCGTCCAGCTCTCGCCGAGTTCATCGGTGGAATCGATCAGGACGCGCGTCACCGCATCCGTGCCGCCCTGGAAGATGCGGACCTTGAAGTCCGTCAGCTTCAAACCCTTGATATAGCTTTGATAGCGACCAAGGTCCTTGCGCAGGGCCTTGTCGAGCGCGTTGATCGGACCGTCGCCCTCCGCCGCCGAGATATGCGAGCGATCGCCGATGCGCACTTTGACGACCGCCTCCGAAAAGGTCACGAGATCGAGCAGCCGCTGCGCGAGGAGGTAGAAGCTCGCGTCCGCGCCCTCATAGGAATAGCCGTTAGCCTCCTTCTCCTTCACTTCGTCGAGGAGGCGGGAAAGGCGCGGGTCGTTCTTCTCGACGGAGACACCGAGGCGTTCGAGTTCCGCCAGCACGTTGGATTTGCCGGCCTGCGTCGAAACCAGCACGAGGCGGCGATTGCCGATCATCTCCGGCGGCACATGCTCGTAGGTCTTCGGGTCCTTGATCAGCGCGGAAGCGTGAATCCCGGCTTTGGTGGCGAAGCTTGATGCCCCGACATATGGCGCCTGCCGGTTCGGAACCCGGTTGAGGAGCTCGTCGAAGGCGCGCGAGAGCGCGGTGATCCCCGCGAGCGCGGCATCCGAAACGCCGATCTCGAAGCGATCCGCAAACTCCGGCTTGAGTTTCAGCGTCGGGATGATGGTCACGAGATTGGCATTGCCGCAGCGCTCGCCGAGCCCGTTGAGCGTGCCCTGGATCTGTCGCGCCCCGGCCCGCACCGCTGCGAGAGAGTTGGCGACCGCCTGCCCGGTATCATCATGCGCGTGGATGCCGAGGCGGATGCCGGGGACCTCACGCAGCACATCGGCGACGATGGCCTCGACCTCGTGCGGCAGCGTGCCGCCATTGGTATCGCACAGCACGACCCATTCCGCGCCGGCCTCCTTCGCCGTGCGGGCGCAGGCGAGCGCATACGCACGGTTGGCCTTGTAGCCATCGAAGAAGTGCTCGCAATCAATGAGCGTCCGCTTGCCGGCCGCCAGCGTCGCGGCAACGCTGTCGCGGATCGAGCCGAGGTTTTCCTCCAGCGTGCAGCCGAGCGCGAACTCGACGTGGAAATCCCAGGCTTTCGCGACAAAGCAGATCGCCTGCCCACCCGCCTGCACGAGCGCGGCGAGGCCTGGGTCATTTGAGGCAGAAACACCCGCCCGCTTTGTCATGCCGAAGGCGGTAAAAACCGCCTTCGTTTGCGGCGGCTTGTCGAAGAACTTCGTATCGACCGGGTTCGCGCCGGGGTAGCCACCTTCGATGAAATCGACGCCAAGCCGATCGAGCATGCCGGCAATTTTCACCTTGTCGGCAAGGGAAAAATCGACGCCCGTGGTCTGTGCCCCGTCCCGCAGGGTTGTATCGAAGAGATAGAGGCGTTCACGGGAGGAGGCTGGCATCGATTTCGATCAGGGCTTTACCTGATTCCCTGGTTTCTTGCAGTCAGGATTGGTGGCCGGGCACGGGTCGATCTTGATGTTGCTCAGGGTCTGATTGATGCTCTTCTGGAGCTGCTCCTGCCGGCGCGGGTCCTGCTTCGCTTCCTTGCGCTGCTCCTTGCCGACAAAAACCAGACCAAACCCGATGATGACCAGCGCGGCCAGAAACCAGCCGCTCGTGATGATTCTCAAAAACATATGTCAATCTCCTTCCAACCGGGAAAATCCCACGCATAGAAGGTCGCGCGCCCGATCGGGGTGCGCTATCGCATATCTCGCGGCAAAGATCACGCTCCAACATGGCCGCGGCGCGCGGGCATCTGCCCGGTAAGCCGGGTGCGGGCCGCGCATAGGGTTGAAAAACGGTCATCTCAGGCATCCGCTTTCGGCGCGGCTGGCGGCAGCTTCTTCTTCATCGTCGTGTTCACGAGCCATTCGTCGCCGCGCATCACGGTGTTCCGCGCCTGCATTTCGTAGCCGAACGCCTCGAAGAACTCGCGGGACGCCTCGGAGGCATCGGTGACAAGCGCCTCCGCGCCGCGCTGGCGGGCGATGAGTTCCGCGACATCGAGCAGCGCCTTGCCGATGCCCTGCCGCGCGTGATCCGGCGCAACATAGAGCATGTCGATGATGCGGTTTTCCTTGAATTTCGGATCATCCTTCAGGGCAACAAAGCCCAGAAGGTCACCGCCCGCCTCGGCGAGAATGGTCAGCAGGCCTGCGAGCTTTTCGCCGAACGCCGGCAGGTCATCCACCGCCGAGGCCCATGCCGCGCGCTGCTCGGGGCTGTAATACTCCTCACCCAGCACCTCGATCGAGGCCGCAAAAAGCTCGGCCAGCGCTTCGGCATCCTGCGGCAGAAAGGGCCGGAACGAGATCGTGCTCACGCGCCCTCCCCCGCCGGCGGCCAGAGCGTCGTATCGTGATCCGGATGCTGGAACGAGACGAGATCGGAAACAAAGGCGGCGCTGGCCACCTCCTGCGCAGCGCTGCGCACCGGCAGGGCCGAAAGTCCGTCGCACCACGGAATGCGGCTCTCGGTCGCGAGCTGGATCACCGGCGCAACAACCGCCGGATCATCGAAGGCGCAGATCGAAAGGTTCACGAGGCCGCCGTCCTCATAGGTGAGCGGCGTGCCGCACTCCCCGCAGAAGCCGCGCCGGACCTTGTTGGACGATTGGAAATGCTTCGGCGCGCCACGCGTCCACACCACCGTTTCAGCGTTCACAAGTGCCCCGAACGGCGCGCCGAACGCCTTCTGGCACATGCGGCAATGGCAGATGGAGGGGCGCGTGAGCCCCTCGCAGGCAAAGCGGACAGCGCCACACTGGCAGCCGCCGGTGAGGCGATGTGAGGCTGCGGTCACGAGCAAGTCTCCCTGACACGGGTGCACGGCAGAGCGGCCACCCACAAGCCGTCATGCCCACCCTTGGGGCGGGTATCCATGACGTCGAAGGCCCCCATGCACGCTGCAAAGTCGTGGATGGCCGGGCTGAACCCGGCCATGACGGTTGAGAGGCGGGCGCTCATCGCTTCACCTCCCAGGTGGTTTTCAACTCGCCGGTGATCGGGTCCTTCGCATCCATGATCTGGATGCCCATGGCGACGAGTTCATCGCGGATGCGATCGGATTCCGCGAAGTTTTTCGCGTTGCGCGCTGTGAGGCGGGCGGTGATGAGGGCGTTGATTTTGGCTCGGAATGCATCGTCCACGACCTCCCGCAACATGGTCGTTTCCACCGCCAAGTCCCGACTTGGCTGATAGACGCCGAGGAAGACCAATCCTGCTGCAAGCTTGTTTACACTGGCGATATCGCCAGCCTTCGCTCCTTTTGCGAAGTTGTGCAATGCAGCGATCGCACCTGAGACATTGAGGTCGTCGCACAATGATTTCACAAGCTCAGCTGGTGGCGCCCAGCCATCGCGCGCAATCGGATACTGGCCGAGCGTATAATGCCAACCCTCAAGAATATTCCGGCTCTCCTCCAAGCTCTTCACCGTCCAATCGATCGGCTGGCGATAATGCGTCTTGAGCATCGTCAGGCGCGCGACTTCGCCCGGCCAATCCTTCAGGACGTCCGCGATGGTTGTGAAATTCCCAAGGCTCTTGGACATTTTCTGCCCTTCGACCTGAAGAAACCCGTTGTGCATCCACACGCTGGCCATGCGTTCGGAGCCGAAGGCGCAGCAGCTTTGCGCGATCTCGTTCTCGTGGTGCGGGAACACAAGATCGATGCCGCCGCCGTGGATATCGAAGGTGTTTTTGACGGGATCGTCGCAGGTGAGCCCGCCGCCGAACGGCGCCAGCAGCTTGGCCATCGACATCGCCGAGCATTCGATATGCCAGCCCGGCCGGCCGTAAATCGTTATACGATCGGAATTGTTTCGATACTTCTCAACAAATTCCGCGTCCGGTTCGAACTCCGCATTCCAGCCCGGCTGATCCGCTGACGATTCCTTCCACAACACAAAATCTGCTGGATTTTTCTTATGCTCTTCGACCGCGACGCGCGCCCCAGCAATGTTCTCGTCAAGCTTGCGATTCGAGAGCCGTCCGTAGGTCGGCATTTTGTCGACCGAAAACAGAACCTCCCGCCCTTCAGGGCCGAGAGCGATATATGCGTAGCCATTTGCAATGAGGCGACCAACAATATCGATCATATCTTGCATATGCTCGGTCGCGCGCGGCTGATACGTCGGCGGCAGGCAGCCAAGCGCGGCCACGTCGGCCTGAAACTGCGCGTTGGTCGATTCCGTGACCTTGCGGATCGCCTCGTTCAGCGGCAGGCCGGGATAATCCCGGACGGCGCGATCATTGATCTTGTCATCGACATCCGTGATGTTGCGGGCATAGGTAACGCGCGAGCCGTCGGATGCCTTTCCGGGGCCGGGATAGAGATGCCGCAGCAGCCGGAACAGCACATCGAACACGATGACCGGGCGCGCGTTGCCGATATGGGCGAAATCATAGACCGTGGGGCCGCAGACATACATGCGAACGTTCGCAGGATCGAGCGGCGCGAAGGGCTCCTTCGTCCGTGTCAGCGTGTTGTAGAGCTTGAGCTCAGCCATCGGTCATTCCCCAACAAGAATCATGCCTCAACAGAAGTCGCGCCACCACTCGCCGGGGGGCGTCATCTCGGAGGTCTAACCTTGGGGGTAAACGAGACGGCGGGCCAGCGAGCGATGCGCGCTAGCGACAAATCAAAATCGAAAATCGGATCCGTGCCGGCTTTTTCATGCGCTGATCTTGCGATATCCGCCCCCTGCGGTCAAGCGCTCCCCCGTTGAACCTATGGCGGTGGCGCCCCGGCAAGCTGATGAACCTGCAGTTGAAGCGGCGTCGCCCCACTTCAAAATCAACCCTTTCTTAAGCCTTTGCCACGAGAATGCCGATCTCAGGTTGTATTCTTGAACGCAAAAGGGGTCGCACCATGCGCACGCGCGTCAGCATCTTTGCCGCTCTCGCGATTTTTGCGGCATCTTTCACGATTTTGGCGTCTTCTGGCCGTGAAACCGAAGCCAGATCGACCAAGCAGCGCGATTTCATCATCGCCGGCAGTGACGGGTACGGCACGCAGGAATGCCTCGCCAGCCAGAGCAATTGCGGCCGAATCGTCGCCGATGCCTGGTGCGAGGCCAAAGGCTTCAAGGCCGCGCTGGCCTATCGTCAGCTCGACCGCGACGAAATCACCGGCTCCGCGCCCACCACCGCCCGCAACGGCAAGCCTGCGGAAAGCTTCCTGATCTCCTGCAAGGAGTGAGGCAAATAGCGAATAGCGAATAGCGAATAGCGAATAGCGAATAGCGAATAGCGAATAGCGACCGAAGTTTGGGGTCCCCGCTCTATTCGCCACTCCCTATTCGCCATTCGCCCGACTTACTTCACCCAGTCCGCGCATCTGGGCACCTCGGATTGCCCCCAGGGGTTGATCGGCACGGTCGAGGTGGAATTCTTGGGGCTGCCGTCGATCAGCTTGTCGGAATAGACGAGATAGACCAGCACATTGCGCCTGGCGTCGCAGCCGCGCACGATCTGCATGCGCTTGAACAGGAGCGAGCGTGATTGGCGGAACATCACGTCCCCCTGCTCCATCTTGGATTTGAACTTGATCGGTCCGACCTGCCGGCAGGCGAGCGAGATATCAGACACCTCTTCTGCCAGCCCGAGGCCACCGGAAATGCCACCCTTTTCCGGCACGGTGTAATGGCAGGCGACGCCCTCGATCTCGGGATCGTCGATCGCATAGGTCGCGAGCTTGTCGTCCGGGGTCAGGAAGCGGAACACCGTCGACTTCCTGAAAATAAGATCAGGCGACTGGGCAAGCGCCGATGAGGCTCCCGCAAGCACAAGGGCCGCTGCCAGAATTGCACGCATCGTCATTTCTCCTTCGCCGCATCGCGTACCGATCCGGCCGCGTTCCCGCTGTTCTTGCGAAATAGGGGTTCATGACCTCAATTGAAAGTCTATCCAGACGTCAGAAGGCCCCCCGGGACCTCAGGAAGCCTCAAGCGCAGCTCCGGCGGCGGCGATGGCCTCCCGGAGCACGGCTTCATCGCCGATGTGGTTGGCGCCGATGTGGTTGGCCAGCAGCAGCACCAGCCGGGCATCGAGCGCGGCGGCGGCCTCAACCGAAAGCCCTCGCCGGGCCTCGATCAGCAGCCGGAACGCGCGATCGGGATCGGCAAAGCGGGATTGGGTGACAAGGGTCTCGCTCATGGTGTTCCTCAACGATCAAAACGGGGCTTTGATGCCCAATTGCTTCTCAAAACCCGAGTGCACGCCGGTATGCGGCCGTGATCCGCGCCGCCGTCGGCTGCTGGAACCGCGCCGCGACATGCCCGTCCGGCCGGATGAGATAGGCCGAACCGGAATCGAGCGCGAATCGCTCTTCGACCTCGCCGTAGCGATCGAAATGCCCGCGCGCGCCGACCATGACGGTCGAAATTGCCTCCGGCAGGCCCGGAATCTCGACCCCCCGCGTCAGCAGCGTAAAACCGCGCCCGAGGCACTCGGACAGGAAGGCATCCTGCCCGCCGGGCCGCCGGACCCGTGCATCCGGGATCGGGGCACCCGGCGCTGGTCCGCCCGACCATATCTCCATGTCCGGCATCGACAGCGGCGACCGGACATAAGCCATCGGCGTCGAGAGACGACCGGAGTTGACCATGCGTTTTGCGAAGGCATGCTTCCGCGCCAGTCCCAGCGCGGCATCGCGCAGCAGGCGCTCGGCCGACGATTGCGGCGCGATGAAATCGGTCGAGCGGGTGGAATGACCAAGATTTTCGTCCGCTGCCTGTCCGCGCTCAAGATCATAGCTTGCGAGCAGGCCCGGACCGGCCTCCCCGCGCTGGATCGCCACCAGCTTCCAGGCGAGGTTTTCGGCGTCCTGCACGCCAGAATTCGCCCCACGCGCGCCGAAGGGCGAGACCTGATGCGCCGCATCCCCGGCAAAGATCACCCGCCCGTGCGTGAATTTCTCGAGCCGGAGGCAGCGGAAGCGGTAGATCGATACCCATTCGAGATCGAAATACGGATGGTTGAGCATGCGTTCGAGCCGGGGTCGCACGTTCTCCGGCCGCTTCTCTTCCTCCGCATCCGCCGTGGCCGGAAGCTGGAGATCGATCCGCCAGATACCGCCCGGCTGCTTGTGCAGCAGCGCCGAACCGCCGGGATGGAACGGCGGATCGAACCAGAACCAGCGCTCCGCTGGAAAAGTGCCGTGCATTTTCACATCGGCGATGAGGAATTGTTCCTCGAAGATTTCGCCGGGAAAATCGAGCCCCAGCATCGCCCGCACCGGCGAGCGCGCGCCATCGCAGGCGATCACGCGATCAGCGGTGAGCGTATAGGCCCCATCCGGTGTCTCGATGGTCAGGGTTGCACGATCGGCGGCATTGTCGATGGCGACGACGCGGTTCTTCCACCTCAGATCGAGGTTCGGCGCGGCGAGCGCCCGGTCCACCAGCGCCTTTTCGACGACGAATTGCTGGAGATTGACGAAAGCCGGCATCTTGTGCCCGGCTTCGGGCAGGAGATCGAAGGCGTAAAGCTCGCCCTCGCCCTGAAAAACGCGGCCCCGGCTCCAAGACACCCCTTCGTCGCGCAGGGTCTCCCCGCAGCCGAGACGGTCGAACACCTCCAGCGTCTTCTTCGAGAAGCAGATCGCGCGGCTGCCCTCGCCGATGCGATCATTGTCGTCGAGCAGCACGACCGGCTCGCCGCGCTGCGCGAGATCGATCGCGACCGAAAGGCCGACCGGCCCGGCACCGACCACGACAAACGGGTGATGCGCGGGCGGCGAAACGCCGAAATCGACGGGCTTATGATACTCAAATACGGCGTAGGAGGCTAGCATCTGACTTAGCTTTCGCACTTTATAGTTCTATTTCTTACTATCGATCCAGAACTCAACTCGTTTTGGCCAGAAGCCATCTTTTGCATTTATGCTACACAAGAAAATCCATCTTATAAAATTTGTGTCTTTCTTTATTTTAAATTTTATCGAACAGACTACCCAATGAACTGCACAATACAACAATAATAATATAGAAGAAGACGCTACGATTAAATCTATTAGTTGTGATTTTTTTCCAAAAAGAGAAATGCACTGAATAAAAATAGAAATGTATATTGATATCAATATTATAAATATTGGAAGTAAAAATAGAAAAATATTCAAAATCGATAAAAAATTAATAAATTTTGTTCGTTCAAAAAATTTTGGGTAAACATAAAAAGGAACACCCCACAGCGCGCTTGAATCATATGCAATGCCAATTGCCAAAGGATCACTTTTGTTTATTAATTTTTGCATATTTCCAATTGTTCTATCTATGAAAATGAAAGAGAAAATAGTTGTATAAACCAACAACATTAGGGCGCTTGAAACAAAAATAACGTATGACTTTTTAAATTCTACATTAAAATAATTTATCTTAATTGTTATGCTATTCAAATCGGTCGACGCGATCCAAATCGAAGACAGAACTAGAGCTACAAGTAAATTTTGCTGATGATTTTTGATTTTTTCTTTCTCGATGTATAGCTTAGAGATCAACTCTATGCTTTTCGATTTTGAAAGCATTTCCCTAAAAGAACGGAATATTTGATGCTGAGCCAATTCAGCTAAGCTCAATTTCAAATCCTTTGTTTTTCTCATTATCACGCCCCCTGAAGCGCTGCCCACATCGCCCGGTCCCGCTCGGCAGTCCAGATCACGGGATGATCGATCCCACGCGCCTCGTCATAGGCGCGGGAGACGTTGAACGGCAGGCAATGCTCATAGATGGCATAGGCACCGAACGGCCCATCCATCGCGGCGCGGACATCGGCAAAGGCGGCTTTCAGGTCCTTGCCGGCATCCACCGCACGCTTGGTGGTGCTGTAGAGCGTTTCGAGGAAGGCCTTCGTGCCGGCAATTGCGGCGGCGACCTTCTCGCGCCCCACCAGTGCGTCACCGCGCCCCGGCACCAGTGCAACGGGGTCATAGGCGGCGAGTTTCGCCAGCGTCTCCGGCCAGTCCTTGAAGTGGGCATCGCCGCAGTAGCAGGCGGATTTATACTCTACGAGATCGCCGGAGAACATCACATTGGCATCGGGCACATAAGCAATCGTATCACCCGCCGTATGCCCGCGCCCGATCTGCCGGATGCGGACCTCACGCTTTCCGAGCCAGACCGATATTTCTCCCGAAAAACTCAGCGTCGGCCATGTGAGACCGGGGATCGACTCCTGCCCTCGGAACAGGCGTGGAAAACGACCGATCTCGCTGTCCATGTCGAACTGGCCGCGCTCGACAATGAGATCCCTCGTCGCATCCGAGGCGATGATCATCTTCGCGTCCTTGTAGGCGGATGCACCGAGCACCCGCACCGCGTGATAATGCGAGAGCAGCACATGCGTGATGGGTTTGTCGGTCACCGACCGCACGCGCTCGATCACGGCCTGCGCCATAATCGGGGTGGCCTGCGCATCGACGATCAGCACCCCGTCATCCCCGATAACGACGCCGGTATTGGGGTCGCCTTCCGCCGTGAAGGCGTAGAGGCCCGGTCCGATTTCTGCAAAGGTGATTGTCTTCTCGGCCAAGTCCCCCGCAGAGGCGAAGGCCGGCCCTGATGAACCAGTACTGCTCATCTCACGCCCCCGCCTTGATGCCAGCAGGCTCGATGCGGTTCTCGATCGCGCCGAAAATGGAGTGCCCCTTGCGATCCTTCATCTCGATGCGCACGCTGTCCCCGAACTTCAGGAACGGCGTTGTCGCCGCCCCCGTGCGGATGGTTTCCACCATGCGCTGCTCGGCGATGCAGGAATAGCCGCGCCCGCCGGCGCTGACCGGGCGGCCGGGCGAGCCGTCGGGATCACGGTTTGACACCGTGCCCGAGCCCATAATCGTCCCCGCCGCGAGCGGCCGGGTTTTCGCTGCATGCGCCAGCAGGACGCCGAAATCGAAGGTCATTTCCTCGCCCGCTTCCGGCGCGCCGAGCGGCTTGCCGTTGATGCCGGTCAGGAGCGGGAGCGACAGTTTGCCGTCCTTCCAGGCCGCGCCAAGCTCGTCCGGCGTCACCGCGACGGGCGAGAACGCCGTCGGCGGCTTCGATTGCAGGAAGCCGAAACCCTTGGCGAGTTCGTCCGGGATCAAGTTGCGCAACGAGACATCATTGACGAGCATGATGAGCCGGATCGCGGCACGGCACTCGGCCGGCGCCGCCCCCATGGCAATCGGCCCGGTGATGACGGCGATCTCCGCTTCACAATCGATACCGAACTCCTCGTTTCCCACCACGATCGCATCGCGCGGGCCAAGGTTTGAATCCGAGGTGCCCTGATACATCAGCGGGTCGGTCCAGAAGCTTGCCGGCAACTCGGCGCCGCGTGCCTTGCGGACAAGTTCGACGTGGTTGACGTAAGCCGAACCATCCAGCCACTGGTAGGCGCGGGGCAGCGGGGCTGCGCACTCATGCTCATGGAAGCGGAAGCTTGGCACCGAGCCGAGCTCAAGGCTCTCCGCGATATCCTCCAGCGCCGGGCTGTAAATCTCCCAGTTGTCGAGAACGCGCTGCATCGTCGGGGCGATATGGCCGATGTCGGTAGCCCGGGTGAGATCCCGCGAGACAAGAACGAGACGACCGTCCCGCCCGCCCTTGAGTGAAGCCAGCTTCATTCCATACCTCCCGGTTCGGTGTTGTTGTCCCGCATCATTCCAGTGGTTCGCGCAGAAATGAAACATGGAATTGGGTGACGTGCCCAAGCGACTGTGCAATTCTGATCGGGAAGGCGCGCCCGACACAAGAAAAAAGTTTCGCGCGCAACGAATTCGGATGAAATCTGCTGGACAAGGAGTTGGGGCCATGCGTCGTCGGGAACTTTTGCTTTCTGGACTGGGGGCCGGAACAGCCGCCGCCGCGACCTCGATCGCGAGCCCGGCGCTGGCGCAGAGCATGCCGGAAGTGAAGTGGCGGCTGACATCGAGCTTCCCGAAATCGCTCGATACGATTTTCGGTACGGCGCAGATTTTCACCAAATACGTCGCGGATGCCACCGACGGCCGGTTCCAGATCCAGCCGTTCGCCGCCGGTGAAATCGTTCCCGGTCTGCAGGCGCTTGATGCGGTCTCTTCCGGCGCGCTCGAATGCTGCCATACGCCGACCTATTTCTACAGCGGCAAGGACCCGACCCTCGGTTTCGGCACCGGTATGCCGTTCGGTCCCAACGCCCGCCTCCAGCACGCCTGGTGGCACAACGGCGGCGGCGAGGGCATCGTCAACGAGGCGCTGGCGAAGTTCAACGTCATCGCGTTTGCCGCTGGCAATTCCGGCACCCAGATGGGTGGCTGGTTCCGCAAGGAGATCAACACGCTCGACGACCTGAAGGGTCTGAAATTCCGCATCGGCGGCACCGGCGGTCAAATTCTCGCCCGGCTCGGCGTCGTGCCGCAGCAGATCGCGCCGGGTGACATCTACCCCGCGCTCGAAAAGGGCACGATCGACGCCATCGAGTTCGTCGGTCCCTACGATGACGAGAAGCTCGGCTTCAACAAGGTCGCGAAATATTACTACTACCCCGGCTTCTGGGAAGGCGGAGCGATGCTGCATCTGTGCATCAACACCGAGCAGTGGAACCGCTTGCCGAAGCACTACCAATCGGTGGTGCGGCTCGCTTCGGAAGCGGCCAACAACTGGATGCTGGCGAAATACGACACCGTGAACGCCCCGGCGCTCAAGCGCCTCGTGGCGAAGGGCACGGAACTGCGCCCGTTCAGCCAGCCGATCATCGACGCGGCCTTTGATGCCGCCAAGTCGTATTATGCGGAAATCGCGGCGCAGAACGCGCTGTTCAAGAAGGGGCTCGATTCGGTCAATGAGTTCCTCGGCGAGCAGTATCTCTGGTGGCAGATCGGCGAATATTCGTATGATTCTACGATGATCCGCACCCGCATCCGGAGCTAGAGCGAGCGCGTATCACACCGGCAACGAGCAACGCCACAGGATAGTTCTGGACAATTTTGGCTCAAAGCTTGATGATCCGGCGACAATAATTAGTTTCAAATGAAACTATGCGATGGATTTTCGATCAGAATGACCAAAAATGAGCAGATTGCTCCATACGGAGCTTTCCCCGGAGAGGAAGGAGAATCTCTCCGGCTCGAAGGCTTCCTCCCCTATCGGCTGAGCCTGCTTGCAACCGAGGTCAGCCAGACGCTGGCCAGCGCCTACGGCCAGCGTTTCGGGATTTCGATCCCCGAATGGCGCGTGCTGGCGACGCTCGGCCAGTTCGGCACTGCCACCGCCCGCGATATCGGCGCACACAGCCGCATGCACAAGACGACCGTCAGCCGCGCCGTCGCCACGCTTGAGAAGCGCAAGCTTGTGCTCCGCTCGGCCAACCGGGCGGATATGCGCGAGGCTTTTCTGACCCTGACCGACGCGGGCAGCGCCATCTACCGCGACATTGTCCCGATGGCGCGCTCGTTTACGGAAACGCTCTGCGCAGGCCTGTCCGGGGAGGAGCGTGACATGCTCGACACCCTGCTGGACCGCCTCGCCGCGCGGGTTGCCGACCTCGGCGGCAAAACCTGAGACATCCCACCCGAAACCATGCCGATTTCGCCGGATTCTGCCTTGCTTGCACCCTAATCGGGCAGCATACAGGGCGAACGGCGATTCCACGGTCTGGATTCGCTCCCTCTGGTTAGAGCACGTTTCGTTTCAACCGAATCAAAGCCGTGCTCTATTTCTTTGTTTTTCGCATGTTGTTACGCAAAACCGGCTTCCACTTTTGCGCAACATGCTCTGGAACCTGTCCGAGCGAATGCCGTCACGAATGCTATCGACCCGCTGGATGCACTGGATCGTCGGGGCGGCCCTGATTGCCGGGTCTGCCGGCGCAGCGCGCGCGCAATCGCAGATTTGCGGGCAGATCCGGGCAGAACTGGCCCAGCTTGGCGCAACATCCGGTGGCGGCGGTGCCACCCGCGAATCGATGCAACTTCGAACAGAGCTCAGCCGGATCCAGCTGGCGATCCGGCAGAACGATTGCGGCCGCAGCGGCTTTCTCGGTATCGGCGGGCCGCCTCCCGTCTGCAGCCCGCTTCGCGCCCAGGCCGGGCAGATCGAGGCGCAGATCCGCCAGATCGAGAGCGGCACCGGCACCTCGGGCCAGCGCCGTCAGCAGCTTATCATTGCGCTGGAACGCTATGGCTGTCTTGGCCCGCCCCCCGGGCAGTTGCAGGCCCAGCAGCCCCCGCAGCAGCGCGGCGTGATTTACGCAGTGCCCAACGAACCCGGGCTGATGGAACGCCTTCTCGGCCAGACAGTCGACGGGCGCAACGACATGCGCCTTGATGGCGATGGCTCGCTCGAAGCTCCCCGCGAACGCCTCGGCGGGCGCATGGCGATCTGCGTGCGCACCTGCGACGGCTTCTATTTCCCGGTGAATTTCGAAGGCATCGGCGCACGCGATGAATACGCGCAGGTCTGCCAGTCGCTCTGCCCGGCCGCGGAAACGCAGCTCTTCTTCATGCCGCTGGGCGCCGAGATCGACCGCGCAGCGACGCGGGACGGCACGCCCTATACATCGCTCCCTGCCGCCAAGAAATACCAGACAAAGCTGGATCCGGCCTGCTTCTGCAAGCAGCCGACACAGACCTGGGCGAGCGCGATGCGCGGGATCGAGGATCTCGTCGAGGCGCGCAAGGGCGATATCGTCGTCAGCGCCGAACAGGCACAGGCCATGTCACGCCCGAAAGTTCCTGCCGCAGCGACCGATCGCAAGGGGCAGAAGAATGACCCGGCGAAGCCGGAGACAGGCGTCGCCCTGCCAGCCGGCGGCAACGCCGCTGCCAATGCCAGCCCGCGCGTTCAGCCGGACGCCGCCGTGCCGGCTGCCGGCGGCGAAACGCAGCAGGCGATCGGCACCGATGGCACGCGCCGCACCATCAGGAATGTGGCGCCGGGTCTAACCGCGAAAGAACAGCCGATCGACCTAAGAGGGGCAACACGGCCTTGAGTTCAGGGCCGGAATCGCGCCCCGTCAGCGCGAGCCGGAGCGGCATGAAGAGCGCCTTGCCCTTGCGCCCCGTCGCGGCCTGAAGTGCGCCGGTCCAGGCCGACCATGTCGTGGTATCAAATGGCGCTGGCGGCAACAGCTGCGCCGCCTCGGCGAGAAACGCCGGCTCGTCCACGGCAAAATGCTGCGGCTTCGTGAGAATATCCCACCACACCGCAGCATCCTCGATGCGATCAATGTTGCCGTGGATCGCACCCCAGAACGCTTCGGCCTTGTCGCCGGCAATCCCCATCGTCGCCAGCTTCGGTGCGATCTCGATAAATGGCTTGGCGTGCAGCAACCGCTTCGACAGCTCGCGGATCTCCGCCGGATCGAACTTCGTCAGCGCGCGCGAGAACTTGCCGAGGTCAAGCGTGTCGGCCAGCGCGTCGAGGCTCGCCACCGGGTGAACTGGCTCCGAGGTTCCGGTCAGAACCGCAACCAGCGTCACCGCGAGCGGGTCGACGCCCTCCTCGCGGAACGAGCGGATCGACAACGAGCCGGTGCGTTTGGACATCTCCTCGCCGGTCAGGGTTGTGATGAGGTTGTGATGCGAAAAGCGCGGCGGCTTCGCATCAAAGGCGTGAAACAGCTCAAGCTGGACCGCCGTATTGGCGACGTGATCCTCACCGCGCAGGATATCGGTCACACCCATGTCGATATCGTCGATCACGGACGCGAAGGTGTAGAGAAACGTACCGTCGCCGCGCACCAGAACGGGGTCCGAGAGCGAGGCCGTTTCGATGTGGCAGTCGCCGCGCACGCCGTCCTGCCAGCGCACCGTTTTGCCGGAGAGCTTGAAGCGCCAGTGCGGCGTGCGGCCCTCGGCCTCCAGTTTGGCGCGGTCTTCGGCGGTGAGCGTCAACGCGGCGCGATCATAGATCGGCGGGAGCCCCCGCGCCTGCTGGCGCTTTCTCTTGCGGTCAAGCTCCTCGGCGCTCTCGTAGCAGGCATAGACAAGGCCTTGCGCCTTGAACTCCTCCAGAGCGGCCTGATAGCGCGGGATACGGGCGGACTGCCGCTCGATCCGGTCCGGCGTCACGCCGAGCCAGGCGAGATCCTCGAGGATCGCATCGGCATATTCCTGCTTCGAACGCTCGATATCGGTATCGTCGAAGCGCAGGATGAAGGTGCCACCAAGCTTTTTCGCCAGCAGCGCGTTCCACATCGCGGTGCGGGCATTGCCGATGTGGATGTAGCCGGTGGGGGACGGCGCGAAGCGGAAGACGGATTTTGCTGTCATGTCTTCCGCGATAGCGGAGTGACGGTTGGCTGGCAATCAGGCTGGCCGGCTTGCAGATACGAAAAACCCGCCGGGGCCTCCGGCGGGTCGGGTCTCATGCCATCTGGACAGGTCAGAAGCGGTAGCTGACGCCCGCGCGCACGGCGTGAATATTGTTCTCCGCGCCCACGGTGCCCGCGAAAGCCGCTGAAGAATCGTATTTCTTTTCGCTGAACGCGGTGTAGCGATATTCGGCGCGCGCGCTCCAGTTGCGGGTGATCGCGTATTCCACACCGCCGCCAACGGTCCAGCCGATATCGACATTGCTGCCGACACGAACGCCGGTACCGGAATTGAAGACGGAGTTGTTGAGATTCGAGAACGCCGCACCGCCGGTCGCGTAGACGAGAATACGATCAATCGCATAGCCGGCGCGCAGACGGACCGAGCCCTGAAGGTCACCCCTCGCCTTGTAGTCGTCGCCGGTGTCAAATGTGAAAGTACCGCGTGTGCTGGTCCATTCGATGTCGCCTTCAGCGCCGATCACGAAGCCGCCGCCGGGATTGAACTGGTAGGTGTAGCCGGCATGCGCACCGAGAACCGCGCCGTTCGTGTCATGATTGCGGGAGGAGCCCGGAATAAATACGCCGCCTGCACCGTAGAACCTGTTGCTCGTGCGGCCCCACTGATAGCCGCCCTGCACACCGACGTAGAACCCGGTCCAGCTGAACCGGGTCATGATCGGGACGGCAATGCCGGGCTTTTTCGTGCCGAGATCGGCTGCGTTGGCGCAAATCGCCCCAAGGAAAACCGAAACAAAAACAACGCTCGCGCGGAAAACGGATTTCATGGGCAAATCACCACAATCAAAAAATGAAAAACAGATTCGAGAATTCTATACGTTCTTGTTATCTCAAACGGCCGCACAGTCTAGTGCAAAAACAGCACATTTGCCTGAGTATCGCAGCAACCTGCGTACCACCCGCCTCTACCCATCATATCCATCGCCCAGCCCCTTCGCCACCTCCGGCGCGAGGCTGGCATCCGGCTGATAGGGCCCCGCCAACCGATCCCTGAACCGGTTGACGATCGGGTAGCGCCTGTCGCGCCCGAAATTGCGCCGCGTCACCTTCACGCCCGGTGCGGATTGCCGGCGCTTGTATTCGGCGATCGACAGGAGATGCTCGATGCGCTGCACCACCGCGAGATCATGCCCGCGTGCGACGATATCGCTGACGAGCATTTCCTTCTCGACGAGGCATTCGAGGATATCGTCCAGCACCTCGTAGGGGGGAAGCGAATCCTGATCCTTCTGGTTCTCGCGTAGCTCCGCCGTCGGCGGCTTCGTGAGGATGTTTTCGGGGATCACGACGCCATCCGGCCCCAGCGCTCCAACCGGCTTCCAGCGATTGCGCAGGGCGCAGATGCGGAAGACCTCCATCTTGTAGAGGTCCTTGATCGGGTTGTAGCCGCCGTTCATATCGCCATAGAGCGTGGCATAGCCGACCGACATCTCGCTCTTGTTGCCGGTGGTGACCACCATCGCGCCAAACTTGTTCGAGATCGACATCAGGATCGTGCCGCGCGCGCGGGACTGGATATTCTCCTCGGTGATATCGCGCGCCGTGCCGGCAAAGAGCGGCGCAAGACTCGCCTCCAGCCCCTCCACCGCCGCCGCGATGGGCAGGATATCGTAGCGGATGCCGAGCGCGTTGGCACAAGCCTTCGCATCCTTGAAGCTGTCTTCGGAGGTGTAGCGGTAAGGCAGCATCACCGCATGCACGCGCTCCGGCCCGAGCGCATCGGCGGCAATGGCGGCGCAGAGCGCGGAATCGATGCCGCCGGACATGCCGAGCACAACGCCGGGGAAGCGGCTCTTCTCGACATAATCCCTGAGGCCGAGCACGCAGGCGGAATAATCCGCCGCAAGCCCTTCCTCGAGCACCTCCCGCGCGCCGGGTTCGATCCGCCAGTCACCCGCGGCGCGCGTGAGCGTCACGAGCCGGATTTCCTCGCAGAACGCCGGCATCTGGAACGCGAGAGAGCCATCCGCGTTCAGCCCAAAGGATGCGCCATCAAACACCAGTTCATCCTGCCCGCCGATCTGGTTGAGATAGACGAGCGGCAGCCGCGCCTCCGTCACGCGCGCCACGGCGATGTTGATGCGGGTGTCGTTCTTGTCGCGCTCATAGGGCGAACCGTTCGGCACCAGCAGGATTTCGGCGCCGGTTTCCGCGAGGCATTCGACGACCTCGGCATCCCAGATATCCTCGCAGATCGGCAGACCGATGCGCACCCCACGCACACTCAGCGGTCCCGGCATCGGGCCGGGATCGAAGACGCGCTTTTCGTCAAAGACACCGTAATTCGGCAGATCGACCTTGAACCGCACGCCGGTAATCCGCCCGCCATCGAGCGCGGCAAAGGCGTTGTGGAGCTTGTCGCCTTCCTTCCACGGCAGGCCGATCAGCACCGCCGGACCGCCATCTGCGGTTTCACGGGCCAGCTCGTCCAGCGCGGCGCGGCAGGCCTGCTCCAGCGCCGACTTGGTGACGAGATCCTCCGGCGGATAGCCGATCAGGAACAGTTCCGAAAACATCACGAGATCGGCGCCGGAGGCCGCGGCCTCCGCCCGCGCAGCGCGCGCTTTCGCGAGATTGCCGGCGATATCGCCCATGACCGGGTTGAGCTGGGCGAGAGCGATAACGAGGCGGTCGGCCATAAGAATTCCTGTTCAAGGGCGGCAGGCGGGAAGCAGTAAAGCCTCTCCGGCGCAATTGCCACATTATACTCATATCGAGAACAAGCTGTCGAGCGGATGCCACCCGTGCCATTTCAGGTCACTTTGCAATGGACACGTTTAACGTGCGGGTAACGTTACTTTTTTATTATCGCGGGCAATCGGGATTCGGAATCCGGATTTGCAGTCGAGGGCCGGGAGCAGGTTGATGTCGAATTCACGCAATATCGTCAGTAACGGAATAGCCGTGATTCTGGCGCTGGCCGCGCTCGGCATCGGCGGACGGGCCGAGGCGGCGGATTATCTGCGCGGTGCCTATGCCGGCGAACGAACCCCGGCATCTGCAGGTGTCGACTGGGCGGGCGTCTACGGCGGTGTCCACGTGGGCATATCGGTCGGCCAGTCCGATCCGCGCGCCATGGCTTCCTCACTGGCACGATCCGCCCTGCCCAACACCATCATCACTGATGCGGTCGCCGGGATGATCGCCTTCAAGGAAACCAACAAGTCCGGCATGAGCTACGGCGGCTTTGCCGGCATGAACTGGCTTTGGGAAGACGTCGTCCTTGGCGTCGAAGTTGATTACACGCGCTCCGACATCAATTCCGCGGCGTCCTCGACACAGGCCCGGACCTTCCGGCCGACAGCCTCGACCGATGAATATGATATTGTGACCAATGCCTCGTCACGGGCGAAACTGAACGACTGGGGCACCTTCCGCGGCCGCATCGGCTACGCCGCCGGCATGTTCATGCCTTACCTTACCGCCGGCATCGCGGTCGGCAATCTCGACAGTCGCGCAACGACAAGCGGCACCTGGACCCGCTATGACGTCTCGGCACCTCCGGTGCGCACCTTCGTCAGCAACGGCTCGTTCAGTGGCATGATCGGCCGGCGCGGCGTTACCTACGGCTCGGCATTCGGCGCCGGCGTTGACATGCAGCTCATGCCGGGCACGTTCCTGCGCGCGGAATTGCAGCACGTCCAGTTCGCGTCCGGCGGCAAGCGCCCGGATATCTCGATCAACACCGCGCGTGTCGGCGGCGGCGTCAAGTTCTGATCCAGCCGGATCGTCAGACGAAAAAGCCCGGTTGCAAGACCGGGCTTTTCCTTTGTCGGGGCATTTCGCAGGCCCTGCCTCACAAGCCTGCTTTAACGGCAGACCTGAACCTTCTGGATGCGATAGCCATAGCCGTCGAAGTATTGCTGGCGCACCAGCTTGCAGCTTGGTCCCTTGTAGGCCATCGAGGTCTCGCTGTAGCCGGGGTAGCGGTTGCGATGCGCCTGACGATAGCCATAGCCGTGGTGCGGGCGATGGTATCCGTAGGCCGGCTGCTCCTGATAGTAGGTCGGCTGCTCCTGATAATAAACGGGCTGCGGCTGGTGATAGACCGGCTGCGGCACGTAATCATAGCCGGGATCGGCGTAGTAGCCGGGCGCGGCATGGGCATTGTGCGCGCTGGCGGCAAGCGCGCCGACGGCGAGCGCACCGATAACGCCGGCGGCGATGAGGCCGCCGCGGTGGCGGAAGCGTGCTTCGGCTTCGCTCGACTGCAGGGTCAGGCCCGCGCCGAGTGTGAGGGCGACCAGAGCCGCCGCTGCGGCCTTGTTGCCGAAAGTGGTGGTGACAGCCATCGTCCAATCTCCTTACGCGAAGCAGTCCGGGTCGTTCCGGTGGCGCGATCGCCGTGCTTCAAGATCAGGACACTAGGGGAGGCAGCGTTGCGCGAAGCTGAAGGCCGCTGTTAGCGGCCATTCATCAATATGGCGCTGCGATGGCGGGCTGGGTCCGCCGCCTATTCGCAGACCTCGACGCGGCGATAGGTGTAGTTTTCACTGTCGAGCCACTGGCGGCGACGCTCCATGCGGCAGGTCGGCACATAGCGCGGCGCGGGGCGGTAGACGACTTCTTCCTCCTCGATAACCGGCGCGGCGCGCACCGGGCGCGTGCCGTTCAGGAGGATGGCGGCACCCGCCGCGCCAACCGCGAGCCCGCCGAACAGCATGGCGTTGCGGCCGTTGGCGGCATGGGCCGGCTGAGCAGCGATCAGACCGACAACGGCGGCGGCAACGAGAAGAGACTTCTGGAACGTCATGACGGATACTCCCGAAACTGGTTCGTGAAGCCTGACGCCAATTCCTAACAAAACCCTTACAATGCCTTTGCCCAAAGTGTGACTTGGTTAACCTTCAGAACACGGCCGCAGCTGAAACCGTGCCTGCACACCCACCCTGCCCGTGCAAGGCGCAGGCACCCATCACCGTGAGGCGATACTTGCTCGTCTTGATCGGCTCGAATTTCACGCCAATTGTCAGATCGTTGGCGACGCTCGGCACGATCGGCTCGATGTGATCGATCAGCCAGAGCGCCTTGGGATTATCGAGGAACTTGTTGCGCAGCTCGGTGCGGATTTTCAACTCGATCGCCCAATGGCGGGCAGCGTCGATCGTCAGCGCCGGCCCATCGAGGGTTTCAATCACGAAGCCGGTTTCATCGATATGGATGTTGCAGATTTCCTCCGCCACCGCGCAGTGCAACGAGGTGATATCAGGCATTTTCGGGATATCGCCAAACCATGCGGCATGGCGATCGATCAGCCGTTGTTCACGGCGATCGGCCGCTGTCGGCTCCGGCATCAGCGGGCGTTCCGGCAGTTTAAACCGGAAGATCTCCCGAAACCCGATCCCGTTGGTCTCCTTGAAGGAAAGGCTCAACGCCCAATGCGAGGGGTCATCCCTGCTGCCTTTGGCAAAGACGGGAAGCCCTCCGAACTGGAGATTGGTCAGTTCCTCGATCAGCTTCTTGTGATCCTTGGGGCGGAAATTGATTCCGACCAGCGATGATCCGCCAGCAGAAGGCGCTTTCCCGGTGAAATCGACGTGATCCGCGAGCCGGAACTTCGGCGAGAACTGGGCCAGCCGGCTTTCGATCATCTTGTAGACGGGATCCGAGAAGAAGGCGCCGGGCTTCGGCAGTGGCTTCATCAGCAGCATGAGTCTCTCCCCGGATATCGTGGAGCAACATGCTTTCCGCAAGCACCCCAAACCCCGCAGGCGCGGGTTTCATTCCGGGACTTAACCACACTGGTCCGGCATTGACGTGCGCCGCCGCACCGGGCGCACGTCCGGGGCAGAACGCGAGCTTTATTCCGCTGCAGCCGGCACGCGCGGGCCGCGTGCGGCCTTCTCGTGCTTGAGCAGATCGGAGACGAGGAAGGCGAGCTCGATCGCCTGTTCGGCGTTGAGGCGCGGATCGCAGGCGGTGTCATAGCGGCTCGAAAGCCCTTCCGCCGACAACGCCCGCGCGCCACCGGTGCATTCGGTCACGTCCTTGCCGGTCATCTCGAGATGAATGCCACCGGCATAGGTGCCTTCTGCCTCGTGAATCTGGAAGAAGTTCTTCACTTCGCCCATGATGCGATCGAACGGCCGGGTCTTGTAGCCCGCGAGGCTGATCGTGTTGCCGTGCATGGGATCGCAGGACCACACGACCTTGCGGCCCTCTTTCTCCACTGCGCGGATCAGGCCCGGCAGATGGTCGCCCACCTTGTCGGCGCCGAAGCGGCAGATGAGCGTGAGGCGGCCGGCCTCGTTCTCCGGGTTCAGCATATCGATCAGCTGGATGAGGCCATCCGGGCTCAGCGACGGGCCGCACTTGAGGCCGATCGGGTTCTTGATGCCGCGGAAATATTCGACATGCGCGTGATCGGGCTGGCGGGTGCGATCGCCGATCCAGAGCATGTGACCGGAGGTGGCATACCAGTCGCCCGAGGTGGAATCGACGCGCGTCAGCGCCTGCTCGTAGCCCAGCAGCAGCGCCTCGTGGCTGGTGAAAAACTCGGTCTGCTGCATTTCAGGGTGCGTATCGGCGGAGATGCCGATCGCGCGCATGAAGTCCAGCGTCTCGGTGATGCGGTTTGCGATCTCGTTATATCGCCCGCTCTGAGGCGAGTCCTTCACAAATCCCAGCATCCAGCGATGCGCGTTGTCGAGGTTGGCATAACCGCCGGTCGCGAACGCTCGGATCAGGTTCAACGTCGCCGCCGACTGACGATAGGCCTCGATCTGCCGGCGCGGATCGGGAATGCGCGCTTCGGGCGTGAAATCGGTGCCATTGATGATATCGCCGCGGTAGGAAGGCAGCTCGACATCGCCGACCTTCTCCACCGGCGAGGAGCGCGGCTTGGCGAACTGGCCGGCAACGCGGCCAACCTTCACCACCGGCGAGGAGCCGGCATAGGTGAGCACCACCGCCATCTGCAGGAAAACGCGGAAGAAATCGCGGATATGATCCGCCGAATGCTCGGCGAAGCTCTCGGCGCAATCACCGCCCTGCAGCAGGAACGCTTCACCATTGGCGACCTTGCCCAACGCCCGCTTGAGCTTGCGCGCCTCGCCCGCAAAAACCAGCGGCGGAAAGCTCTTCAGCTGCGCTTCGGTGGCTTCGAGAACGGCCTGATCGGGATATTCCGGGACCTGCGAGATCGGATACGACCGCCAGCTCGCAGGGGTCCAGGCAGTCTGGCTTCCGGCGGCGTTTCTGGTGGTTCCGATCTTGGTCATGACACGACTTCCCTTGTTACTCTGCCGTGACCGAGGATGGCACGGCTGCGCCTGGCGTGACTTTCGTCACCTCCGAGACCGGCCTCCATACACTGCCTTGCCCCGGATGGCGAGCCATCTGACGCCAAATCCGCACGCTGCGAGGCCGACTTTCGTCGCCCGGCAGGCGCCGTGCGCGCGGCCGCAGACGCGTCATCGCTGCGAGAAATAGGCGTCCAGAAGGTCGAATACCACCCGGATCCGCCGGCTTGTCGCCAGCTCACGGTGCACGGCGAGCCAGATCGGAAACACGATCGGTTCCATGTCGGGCACCAGGCGCACCATATCGGGAGCCAGCGCGGCAACATCATCCGACATGGCGGTGATGCCATAGCCATGCCGCACCAGTTCCCAGGCGACCAAGCCGCTCTCCGAGCCAATCCTCAGGTTATCCGGCGTCAGGTTCAGCCCGATCCCGCCAAAGAGCGAAATCAGGCGATCATGGTCGCCGAAGCCGACGAATTCGTGCTGGCTCATCTGTTCGAAAGAGGTCGGATGCCCCCGCCGGGCGAGATACGCGCTTGACGCATAGAAATGCGCGCTCGCCTGCCCGACCAGCTTGGCCACCAGTTCCGGCTGCTCGGGCCGGACATGCCGGATGGCGATATCCGCCTCGCGCAGTTGCAGATCGCTGATACCGTTGGTCGCAACGATTTCGATCTCGACCATCGGCGCGACTTCGCGCAGCTTCGTGAGCACCAGCGGCAGGATATGCGCGGACATGAGATCCGTCGCCGTGATCCGTACCCGCCCCGCCACGCTCTGCGACTGCCCGGAAGCCACAAGCGACAGGCGGCTCGCCGCCTCCCGCATGGCCCGGACGTGATCGACAAGATCAAGCCCGGAGTGCGTGAGCACCAGCGAACGGCCGATGCGCTCGAACAGCACGACGTTCAGCGCGGCCTCCAGCGCCGCGACCTGCCGGCCCAACGTCGGTTGCGTCAGTCCCAGGGCTCTGGCCGCGGCGGAGAGAGACCCCTCCTCCACCGTTGCCAGAAAGGCCCGCGCCAGGTTCCAGTCAAAAGATGTCGTCTGCCAATTCATGCATTTTCGTATATCACTTCAACAGTTTTCGGCAATTCCTGTTCGCAACCTTGGCCTGTATCGACAGCCGCAGGAGAAACCTTATGCAAAAATCAGCGAAATTCTGGAACTCTATCGCCGAAAAATACGCGAAATCCCCGATCACGGACCTGAAGGCATATACCTATACGCTGGATTGCACGCGCAGCTATCTGAAGCCGGATGATACCGTGCTGGAACTTGGATGCGGCACCGGCTCCACGGCGCTGCTGCTGGCACCCCATGTCCGGCGGATCGTCGCCAGCGACATCGCCGAGAACATGATCGAGATCGGCAGGAAGAAGGCGCAGGATCAGGGCATTGCGAACGTGGAATTCGTCACGGCGGAGCTGTTCGAGGCCGGGGCTGGTCCCGAGCGCTACGATGCCGTTCTCGCGCTCAATCTCCTGCATCTTCTGGAGGATGTGCCCGCTGCAATCACGCGGATCCATGGTCTTTTGAAGCCCGGCGGCCTCTTCATTTCCAAAACCATCTGCCGCTTCGGGCCCGAGGTGCCCCTCAAGCTGCGGTTGATGAAGCTGGTGCTGCCGCTCATGCAGATGATCGGCAAGGCCCCCTTCGTCCAGTTCATGGAGATCGCGGAACTGGAACGGATCATCACCATGGGCGGCTTCGAGATCATCGAAGCCGGAAACTTTCCGCCCTCGCCGCCCATGCGCTACATCGTCGCGCGGAAGGTCTAGCGCGCTAGAAGGCCGCCTCCAGGATCGCCTGATAATCCGCTGCTGTCGGCGTTCGGGCGGTCGTCTTCGTGCAATGGTCTTCGAGCGAAATCTCCGCCACACGCGGGAACCACTCGCGCTTCACACCCATCGCCGAGAGTGAGGCCGGCATCCCGATGCGGGCGTTGAGCGCTTCGATGAAGGCATCGAGGCTCTGCCCGGCGGGCACGCCCATCTCATGCGCGAGGCGGGCGTATTCGGCTTCGCGGATCGGGGCGTTGAAGCGCAGCACCGCCGGCAGCAGCACGGCGTTCAGCGTGCCGTGATGGAGGTGGACTTCCTTCATGCCGCCGAGCGTATGGGCGAGGGAATGCACCGCACCAAGGCCCTTCTGGAACGCCATGGCGCCCATCATCGAAGCCATCATCATGTCGTAGCGCGCCTTGCGGTTCGCGCCGTCCTTCACCGCCACCTCGAGCGAGCGGGCGGCGAGCCGCGCGCATTCGAGCGCGATGGCGCCGGCGGGCGGATTTTCGACGTTGGAAATGAAGCACTCGATGCCATGCGTCAGCGCATCCATGCCGGTTGCGGCGGTGAGCATCGGCGGCAGGCCGAGCGTCAGTTCAGGATCGCAGATCGCGCGCTTCGGGATGAGGTGCGGCGAGATCACCGACAATTTGCGCCCGTCGCGGAAGCTCATCACCGCGCCGCGCCCGACCTCGGAACCGGTGCCGGAGGTCGTGGGAATGGCGATCACCGGCGCGACCTTCGCCGTGATCTTCGGCCCGCCGCCAAGAATCAGCACGTAATCGCGCAGCGTACCGCCGTGCGTGACGAGGATCGCAACCGCCTTTGCGAGATCCATCGGCGAGCCGCCGCCGAGCGCGACGATGCCGTCGCAGCCCTTGGCGTGATAAAGCGCAACGGCATCATCGGTGGCCTCTTCCGTGGGGTTCGAGGGCGTGCCGTCGAACACCGGCGTCGCTGCGCCCTTCGGCATCAGCGCGGTGATGCGCGCCGCGATTCCCGTCGCGACGACGCCCTTGTCGGTCACCAGCAGCGGGTTTTCCAGCCCCAGCGCGGCAATATCCTCCGGCAGGCCGGCGATTGCACCGAAATCGAAACGGATAGTGGTGAGGTAGTTGATAACAGGCATGGAAAAGAGCTCCTATTCCACGTCTGCAAGCTGTGCTTTTAGCAAGCCTTGCAAATACTCCGCCAATTTTGAAACATCAAAATGGCCATCAGCCCACGCCAAATCCGCTGCCTTTAACGCGTCATAATATGGCTGTCGATTTTCTCTAATTCTCTCAGGAACTATTTTCTTTCCTGGCAACAAATCTCCGTATTTCATACATAAAATATAATAGCATGCTGCCCTTGCCGTCCTTCCATTACCTTCCACAAATGGATGAATCCAATTTATTCTCCACAGCGTATAAGCGGCCAATAATGTTGGGTGATCTGACAAGTCCCAATTTTCATGAATTACAGAGAAAAACCGATCCATCAATTCTGGAACATCATTAAAATGTGGTGGGATATGCTTCCCTACGTATATTGGCTCCTCGCGAAAACGCCCTCCAAATTGGGCAATATTAACCACAGCAGCATAATTCAAACCCCAAAGAGTGTATTTATCAAAACCATCGATCCCCTTCGAAAGCCCTATCTCGATACAGTTAGTTAAAAGATCGTATTGTCTCAAAAGATTTTGTTCATGCACTCTTTTGTATAACTCAGGATTGTCCGATTTTCTTACAATCACGACATATCTCCAAAAAAATAGGGGGCAAGCCCCCTAGATATTATACAAGACTAAGGCGGGCGCTCAAACTTGTCTGTCGGACAGAATCTTTGGTTACAGACTCATCTTCAAGTGCATTCCCAAACGCAAAACTCACGCGCTGCTCATGCAACTCTTCCTGTGTTACCGGCTTGCGCCGGGACACACGGACAAGCTCAGCCAACTCTGGATCCACTGTCATATTGGTCAAGAATTGTTTTCTTTCAGCCATGTTTATCTCCCTTGAAACTTTTGATTCTCACTGTTGCGCGGAACTATGGCGACCTCAAGATACCATCTGGCAACATTGGTTAAAAATATTCTAAATATTTGATTTATTTAATATTATTGTCAGACAAAAAACGTGCCGTTCGCGTGCGCATCGTTACCAGTTCTTCTGCGGCTGTGGGGTGCACCGCCATCGTGGCGTCGAAATCGGCCTTGGTCGCCCCCATTTTGAGCGGAATACCGAGCAGCTGGATCATTTCCCCGGCGCCATCGCCGAGAATATGCACGCCGAGCACACGATCCGTTTCGCCATCGACGATGATCTTCATCATCACCCGATCATCCGAGCCCGAGAGCGTCGCCTTGATGGCACGGAACGAGGTCTTGTAGATGTCGACAACCGCGAATTGCGCGCGCGCCTCGGCTTCTGTCAGCCCGACGGTGCCGAGCTCCGGCGTCGTGAACACCGCGGTGGGGATATTCGCGTAGTCCACCGTCCACGGCTTGATGCCCTTCTCGCCCCCGAACAGCGTATCGGCGAGCGCATGCCCCTCGCGGATCGCAACCGGCGTGAGATTGACGCGGTTGGTGACATCGCCCACAGCGAAAATGCCGGGCACATTGGTGCTTGACCCTGCATCGACCGCGATTGCATCCGCCTTGTCGAGCGCCACGCCGACCTTTTCAAGGCCGAGCCCTGCGACATTCGGCACCCGGCCGATGGCGAAGAGGATCTGGTCTGCGGGGAGTGCCAGCCCGGCTTTCGTATGCCCGACAAGACCATCATCGCCGCGCTCGATGCGGGTGAAGGTATCATGGAGCACGAAGCGGATGCCGGCCTTCTCATAGGCTGCGACCAACCCGTCGCGCAGGTCCTGATCGAAGCCACGCAGCACCTGCGCGCCACGATAGATTACCGTGACCTCCGCCCCGAGCAGGCGGAAAATTCCGGCGAATTCGAGCGCGATATAGCCGCCGCCCGCGATCACGATGCGTTTCGGAAACTCTTCGAGATCGAACACCTCGTCCGAGGTCACGACATGCTGGTAGCCGGGCAGATCAGTATCGATATTGGGCCGACCGCCGGTTGCGATCAGGATGTTTTTCGCGCGGATGATGCGGTTGTCAGCCAGCAGCCGCACCGCGTTCGGCCCCTCGATCACCGCGCGGGATTTGACGACCTCGACCCCGGCGCTCGCTTGCCCCTTGGCATAGAGCCCTTCGAGCCGGGTGATCTCGGCTTCCTTGGCACCAACGAGGTGCTGCCAATTGAACCCGGGTGCGCCCGGCGTCCAGCCAAACCCGCGCGCTTCGGCGAATTCGCGGGCAAAACGGGAGGCGATGACGTAGAGCTTTTTCGGCACGCAGCCGCGGATGACGCAGGTGCCGCCCATGCGGAACTCTTCCGCCAGCATCACCTTCGCGCCATGCCCTGCCGCAATGCGCGCGGCGCGAACACCGCCCGAGCCGCCTCCGATGACAAAGAGATCGACATCAAACGGCGGGTTCTGCGCGCTCATCGCTTATATCCTGACAACAGACGGTTCCGGCCCAGGGCCGGATACCGATCTAGGCGCTGCGCAGCGGATTTGCACGCCCTCCCACGACCACAATCGCGTGAAGCGCCCCGCATGGAGCGAGCCGGCTCAGAGCTTGTGGCCGCGCTTCGCCATCTCGTTCTGGAAGACGGAGGTCAGGCGTCCGCCGACTTGCTGGCTCCAGACTTCAAGGTAGGGCACCGCCATTTCCATGAACTGCGGCAGTACCTCGACGTATTTCTTGCCGACCGGCGAGGTCATGAAAACAAGGACCTCCTTCAGTTCGGTCTCGGACATGCGGATCGCCATCAGGCGCGCCGCGCCCTGCAATCCATCTTCCGTCGCTTTCTTCACATCAGCTTCGACGACCTTCAGTGCCTCTTCGATGTCCTTGGCAAGCTCGGGGCGTTGCCGGGTGACATTGACGCGCAGTGAGCCGACGACATTCGGCATGGCGTTGTCGAACATCGTGGACATGCCGGACGCCTTCAGCACATCGGCGGCGACCGCCAGATGCGTCGGCACCATCGGCGTCGTCAACGCCTTCTGGATATCGGCGAGCTGCTCGGCGGTAATCTGCTGCTGCTGCTGCTGCTGTTGCTGCGCCATCGCGAGGCTGGAGCCAGCCAGAAGGCCGGCGGCGAACACGATGGACCGAAAGAGCGAAACGGGCCGCGTCATCAAGAAACTCCTTAGCTGGTGGCATCGCCGCGCGCATCGGGCGGGTCCGCACATTCGTCCGGTATCGTTATGGCCTGCTGTTACGGGCTCTTGCCGATCACGGCAACCCCTTCTTCAGAGCCAAGATAAACGGCGGAACAAAGGCCGACGAACAAGCCGTGCTCGACAAGACCGGGAATTCCGTCAAGCCGCGCCGCCAGCGCAGCCGGGTTTGCGATGCCGGAATTGACGCAATCGAGCACGAAATTGCCGTTGTCGGTGACGAGCGCGGTGCCGTCCTTCGCTTTCCGCAACCGCGTCTCGACCGCAATCCCCTCGGCGGCGAACGCCTTCGCCACAGCCCGCGATGTCGTGCCGTGCGCGAACTGCACGATCTCGACCGACAGCGGGAACGCGCCAAGCTGCACGACCTTCTTCGAGGCATCGGCGATCACAATCATCCGCTTCGAATTGATCGCCACCATCTTCTCGCGCAGGTGCGCGGCACCCGCCCCCTTGACGAGGTTGAGCGCCGGATCGAACTCGTCAGCGCCGTCGACCGTGAGGTCGATCTCGCCGATGTCATCGAGCGTCGTCAGCGGAATGCCGAGGCTTTCGGCCTGAAGGCGGGTCGCCTCCGATGTCGGCACGCAGAGATAGGTCTCGCCCGCGCGGATGCGCTCGCCGACAATATCCACGAAATGTTTTGCCGTGGAGCCGGTTCCGAGCCCGAGCTTCATGCCGGAGCGCAGTTCGAGTTCAGCGGCCTTTTCGGCCGCAAGGCGCTTGAGATGATCGCTCACGGTATTGCCTCGCCGGATTTGGTCATATTATCGGGTCACAGAACAGGCGTGTTACTTCGCCGGCGGCGTGCAGACAACCTCCTGATCGTCCCGGACGTAGCAGACGCTGACAGCTCCGGTGCGGCGGTTGACGCGGAAAATACCCGCCTCCTGCCGATGGCTTGAGGGAATGAGGCCATAATCGCCGGCCTCGCCCGCCTTGGCGCCTTCCCCGGCGGGGTAGCACAGCGTGAGGCCGATCGGGCTGTCATCCTTCACCGCGAACTGGCAGGCGATCACCTCACCGGTGGAGCGATCAACCCGGTAGACGCGGTTGAGGTCCTGCTGCGGCGCCGGCGCGAAGGCAAAATTCTCCGCGATTGCCGGGCCGGCAAACCCCACGACAAGCGCGACCGCAAGACCCCGTATCCGCATGGCATTTCTCCCTGATGCACCGAGGCAAGCCTTCAAGGCTTTCCCGAATCGCGTGCGTCAGTGTAGGCACTCGTTCTCGTTCACGAAAAGGGCCTGAGCATGCGCGCAACGCTGGTTTTCGATCTCGACGGCACGCTGGCGGAAACCGCGCCGGATATCATGGCGACGCTCAACCACCTTCTTGTCCGCGAAGGGCTGGACATGCTGCCCGTCTCTGCCGCACGGCAACTCGTCGGCGCGGGGGCGCGGGCGCTGCTCGAACGCGGCTTCAAGGCGGCCGGCCGCCCGCTGGAAGCGGAAAAGCTCGAGACGCTGTTTCAAGCCTTCCTTGTCCACTACCTCGATCATGTCGCCGAACTGTCCTTCCTCTTCCCTGGCGTGGAGAGCGCGCTGAAAGGACTGGCAGGCGAAGGCTATGGCCTCGCGATCTGCACCAACAAGCCCGAGGCGCATTCCCTGGCGCTGGTGGAGCAACTCGGAATCCTGCCGATGTTCCGCAAGGTCGCCGGGCGCGAGACCTTCGCCTTCTGCAAGCCTGACCCGCGCCATCTCACCGAAACGATCCGGGCGGCGGGCGGCGACGCTGCACGCGCGATCATGATCGGCGACTCCCGTACGGATGTGGACACCGCCCGCGCCGCCGGCATTCCGGTGGTCGGTGTGACCTTCGGCTACACCGATGTGCCGATGGCCGAGCTCAAGCCGGACCGGATTATCGAGCACTTCGATGCCCTGCCGGAGGCGATCCGCGCGCTCGCGCGCTGAACTTACTTGTCCGAGGCGCACACCAGCGAGACGACGCCCGTGCGCGCACCTTCGGCGATCTCTGCCGATGATTTTCCGGCGCTTTCGCCCCCAGCGGGAGCCTGAAGGCCCGCGGCCTTGAACACCTCGGATGCCGGCAGGAAGGCATAGGTCAACACCGGAACGACACCCGCCACCCGGAATTTCGAGACCGGCACCGTGTTGATGATGCCGACCAGTGCGCCGCTCTTGTCGAAGAGCGCGGCCCCGGCCCCGCCTTCCTGCAAGGAGGTCGCGGCGCGGCCTCCTGCCAGCGTGGCGGCACTGGCAAGAAGATCGCCATCCATATCGCGCTGGACCAGCACCGCCGGACCGTCCGCGGAGGCGACGACCCGCGCCGCCATCGGCTTTCCGGCCCGGGCCGTCAGCACCATAAGACCGGTGCCATCGAGCCGCCGCGCGAGTTTCGCGGGGATTTTCGGGGCGTCATTCCCGCCGGCAACGACGATCTCCGCACAGGACTTGAGAGCAGCTTCCGCCGTCAGGATTGTCTCGGGCGCAAGCACGAGCCCGGTCGCGCGGCGCTGCGCGGGAGCGGCTGCTACGGGCACGGAGCCGGGCTTTGCCTCCGGTCTGGCGCCACCTGTCTTGGCGAAAGGTTCGAAGCTCGCGGCGATGGCGATCAGCATCCTGTCGACCGTCGGCGCGACGGCTTTGTCATAGCCGATCGAGAAGCCCTTGATCGCCCCGGATGCATCCGCCTGCACCCGGCGGTAGAACTTGCCGGACGCGGTCTCGCCGCTGATCACGAAGAAATCCGGGCGGATCAGCTTGTAGGTGATCTTGCGGCCCTGAACCTTCGCATCCGTGCCCTTTTCAAAGAGCGCCGGGAGCGAATCCTCCTTCTTGTAGACGGTGAGATCGAGGGTGATTTTCTCGTCCCTGTCCTGCCAGCGCGTGCCGCCGGAGGAATTCGGCGCAGACTTGGCGAAAATCGTCCCGGGAATGCCGATTTTCATGCCGGAAACCTTGTCGGTTTCGATCGCGAATCTCGCTGCAAGCCGCAGCTTGTCAGCCTCGGCCTGCAACTTGGCGCGTTCCGCCGGGGTCAGGATGCCGTCTGCGGCGAGCTTGGCTTCGGTTTCGAAGCGCTTGAGCGCAGCGAAGGTCAGCGGGCCGAAATCGCCGGAGGCCGTCGCCTCGAATTTCGCAGTCCACATCAGATCTTTCTGGATCGCGCGGCGCGCCTCGACATCGAGCGCAAGAAACGCCTTCTCGGCAGCTGCGAACGCCGGATCGACGGGCTTTGCGGGTTGGCCGGCAGGGGGCGCGGCGGGCGCTTGCGCCAGAGCGGGCCCCGTAACCACCAAGGCGGCAGCCATTGCCACCGATCGAAGGTGGAGGGCAAAAAAACTGTGGGCAGGGAAGGGTTTCCGCATAGCACAATCTCCGTCGCCATTGTTCGCGCAGCACGTGTTCATAAACGCGTGTCGGAACGCCGTATATACGAGAACCTCGCACGGCAGGGCGGGCGATTGCAACCGAAGTTGAAACGAGATTCTGTGCGCTATCGCACGTTGCAGGTCGCTGCGGGGATGATAGGCTGTCGAAACGGCAAACATCTGAAACGGAGAAAACGAATGGGCATGCTCTCGATCCTCGGCTTTTCCCATTCCGGCCGACAAGGCTCGTCATCGTGCAGCTCTCTGGCACGCATGCTCGGGACCGGGCTCCTCGGCCTCGCGCTGATGACCGGCGCAGCCCTTGCCCAGATGCGGACCAAGGCCTTCCTGAGGGATGACCTTGCGGCCTCCGGTGCCGCGATCGAGGAGAAGATCAAGCGCGAGGTTTCGGTGCCGCAGGGCATGGATTTCAAGCGCGCTTTCGATGGTGCCCTCGCCGCTCTCGACAAGAAGGACGGCCGGGCCGGCCTGCTGCTGGCCAATCAGGCGGTGCTGATCCAGCCCAACAGTAATGCAGGCTGGATGGTGATGTCCCGCGCCGCGCGCATGGTCGTCCCGCGGGACTGGCGCGAACGCTACGAGATGCAGGAGCGCGCCCTCGCCGCCGCCTATATCGGCTATGCCCGGGCCACGTCCGCATCGGCCGAGGGTGATGCGCTCTATGTGCTCGGCAGAGCCTTTGAATGGCGGGAGATGTGGCGCCCGGCGCTCACCGCCTACCGGATCAGCCTTGAAGCCAAGGAAGATGCTGCGGCGCGCACCGCCTACGAGACCTTGCGCGAGAAGCGCGGCTTCCGCCTGACGGGCAACGAGGTTGACGCGGATTCGGCCAGCCCGCGCGCCTGTTTCACCTTCTCCGAGCCGCTGGCGCGCGGCAAGGTCGATTTTGCGCCCTATGTCGCCGTCTCCGGCAAGGGCGATTTCGCGGTTACCGCCGAAAGCAGCCAGATCTGCGTCGACGGGCTGCGCCACGGCGAACGCTATGGCGTCGTGCTCCGGCAGGGCATTCCCTCGTCGATCCCCGGTGAGAACCTGCTCAAGAACGCCGATTACGAGATCTACGTCCGCGACCGCACGGCCTCCGTGCGCGCCAGCGGCAAGACCTATGTTCTGCCGCGTTCGGGCCAGCAGGGCGTGCCGCTCACCTCGGTCAACACCGACAAGATCGGTATCCGCGTGCTCAGGATCGGTGATCGCAACCTGATCAACACCGTCCGCAACTCCGAATTCATGGAGCAGATGGAGCCGCATCAGGTCGAGACCATCATCAAGGAAAGCGGTAGCCAGGTCTGGCGCGGCGTGATGGACGTCAAGACCGAACTCAACAAGGATGTCGTCACCGCCTTCCCGGTGACGGAGGCGACCGGCAAGCTCGAACCCGGCATCTACCTCATCGCGGCTCAGGCCGGCGACTTCAAGACCGAGAGCGGCGCGACCGCCGTGCCCAACCCGGATGGCGACAGCGAGCAGATCCAGAGCGCGGAAAGCATCGCGACGCAGTGGTTCGTCGTTTCCGACCTCGGGTTGACCGCGTTTTCGGGGCAGGACGGCGTGCATGTCTTCGTGCGTTCGCTCGCCAATGCCGCGCCGGTTGAAGGCACCGAGGTGCGCCTCATCGCCCGCAACAACGAGGTGATGGCAACGCTGAAAACCGACGCCAAGGGCCATGCGAAATTCGACCCCGGCCTTTCCCGCGGCGATGGCGGCCTCGCGCCGGGCATCGTCACCGCGCAGCTGAAGGATGACTACGGCTTCCTCGATCTGCAACAGGCGGCGTTTGACCTCACCGATCGCGGCGTTTCAGGCCGTGTCGCGCCGAAGGGCCTTGACGCCTATCTCTACGCCGAACGCGGCGTCTATCGCCCTGGCGAGACGGTTTATGTCACGGCACTGGTGCGTGATGCGCGCTCGAATGTCGTTGCCGGCCTGCCGCTGACCATCGTCGTGCGCCGGCCTGATGGCATGGAATACCGCCGGCAGGTGGTGCAGGATCAGGGCGGCGGTGGCCGCGCGATCTCGGTGCCGCTCCTCTCAGGCGCGCCGGTCGGGACGTGGCGGATATCAGCCTATTCCGACCCCAAGCGCCCGGCGATTGGCGAGACCACTGTTCTCGTCGAGGATTACGTACCCGAGCGGCTCGAAATCAACATCGAACCCAAGGCCAAGCTGATCCAGTCCGGCGAGAACGCCGAGATCGACGTCAATGTCCGCTATCTCTACGGCGCGCCGGGCGCGGATCTCTCCGTTGCCGGTGATGTCACGATCCGGCGCGCCAAGGAAAGCGCGATCCCCGGCTTTGCGGGGTATACGGTCGGCCTCTCGGACGAGCCGGTCGAGGCGGTGAAAAGCGAGGTCGAGGGCACCTCGACCGATGAAGATGGCAAGGCGACGCTCTCCATTGCGTTGAAAGAGCCGGAAACCAACCTGCCGCTGGAAGCCGAATTCGTGATTTCAGCCTCCGAATCCGGCGGCCGGGCGGTCACGCGCGCAGTCACGATTCCCATCGTGCCGAAGGGAGTTGCCATCGGCATCAAGCCCGCCTTCGACGGCAACGAGATCGGCGCCGGCGATACCGCGAAGTTCGGCGTGATCCTCGCGACCGGTCAGGGCAAGCGCCTTGCGCGCAGCGGGTTGAAATGGCAGCTCTCGCGCATCAGCCGAAACTATCAATGGTTCTTCAAGGATGGCCGCTGGGCCTACGAAGGCATCAAGACCGAGCGCCGGGTGGCCGATGGCGAGGTCGCGACCAGCGAGACCGCTGTCGCGGACATCGCCGCCAAGGTCCAGTGGGGCACCTATAGGCTGGCGGTGCGCCTGTCCGGTTCGGAGGAAGCCGAGACGGCCTATGATTTTACGGTCGGCTACGTTGCGGATGCCAAGGCCGATACGCCTGATGTGCTCGATGTCGCGCTCGACAAGAAATCCTACGCCGATGGCGAGACGATGCAGGTGCGCCTTGCGCCGCGTTTTGCCGGCAAGGCGACCCTTGCGGTGATCTCGGATCGCGTCGCGCATCTCGAGGTGGTCGATCTGCCCGAGGGCGGCAAGACCTTCCCGATCAAGGTCTCGGCCGATTGGGGTGCCGGGGCCTATCTCGTCGCGATGGTGCATCGCCCGCTCGATGAGGCCGCCAAGCGCATGCCGGGCCGTGCGCTCGGGCTCTCGTGGTTCACCATCGGCAAGGAGGCCCGCAAGATCGGCGTCAATCTCGGCGCGCCCGCGCAAATGCGTCCGCGGCAAATGATGAACCTGCCGGTCAAGCTCGCCAATCTCAAGGCGGGTGAGGAAGCCTTCGTGACGGTGGCGGCGGTGGATGTCGGCATCCTCAACCTCACGCGGTACCAGTCACCGAACGCGACGAACCATTTCTACGGCCAGCGCCAGCTCAACGGTGAGGTGCGCGATCTCTACGCCTATCTGATCGATGGGATGCAGGGCACGCGCGGCGCGATCCGTTCGGGTGGCGACGCCGCACCGGAAGTAAAAGGAGAACGGCCGACGCAGGAGCCGCTCGCGCGCTTCTCCGGCGTCGTCAAAGCCAATGCTGACGGCACGGTGCCAGTCAGCTTCGAAATCCCGGCCTTCAACGGCACGGTGCGGGTGATGGCGGTTGCCTGGACCGCGACCAAGACCGGCGAGGCCGAGGCGGATGTGATCGTGCGTGATCCCATCGTCGTGCAGCCGACGGTACCGCGCTTCCTCGCGCTCGGAGATAAATCCCAGTTCCATATCGACATCAACAACGTCGAAGGCGCAGCCGGGGATTACGTGCTCGATGTCGACATGCGCGGACCGGTGAGCGTTCAGCTCTCGCCCGATCTGCGCAAGATCCGGCTGGAGAAGGGCAAGAAGGTTTCCTTCGCGCTCCCCGTCATCGCGGCAGGCCTCGGCCAGGCCGAGGTCGACCTCACGCTCAAGGGCGGCGGCGAGACGCTGGCGCAAACCGTGCGCGTGAATGTCAAACCCTCCGCGCCAAGCGTGGTGAACCGCATCGTCCGGCCGCTGCCGGGCGGGCAGAGCCTTGAGGTGACGGGAGACCTTCTCGCCGATTTCGTGCCGAATTCCGGCTCGGTTTCGGTCACGGTCTCGCCGTTTGCGGCGCTTGATGTCCCGGCGCTGCTCTCGGCGCTCGACCGCTACCCCTACGGCTGCACGGAGCAGACCGTGAGCCGCGCGATGCCGCTGCTCTATGTCAACAAGCTCGCCTCGATGGAGCATCTTGCGCTGGATGATAACGCCGAAAAGCGCATCAGCGACGCGATCGAGCGCGTGCTTTCGCGGCAAGGCGCGAACGGCGGCTTTGGCCTCTGGAGTGTCGGCTCGAACTCTGATCTCTGGCTCGACGCCTTCGTCACCGACTTCCTGACCCGTGCGCGTGAACGCAATATCGCCGTGCCGCAGGTCGCCTTCGGGCTCGCGCTCGACCGGCTCCGCAATCAGGTCGTCAACACCTCTGAAGTGCGCAAGGAAGAGGCCGCTGGCCTCGCCTATGCCATCTACGTGCTCGCCCGCAACGGTCGGCCGGTGATGGGCGATCTGCGCTACCTCGCCGACAACAAGCTTGGCGACTTCACCTCGCCCTTGTCGAAAGGCCAGATCGGCGCCGCGCTGGCGCTGCTCGGGGATCGCGGTCGATCGGATACCGTGATGACCAACGCCGTCACCGCACTGGGTGCGGCGAAGGAAGATCTCGTCTACCGCTCGGATTACGGCTCCAAGCTGCGCGACAGTGCCGGCCTTCTGGCCCTGCTCGCGGAAGCCAATTCCGATCGGGCGCGGATCACCCGTGTGGCAGGCGAACTCGATACCGCCCGCAACCGCTCGCGCTACACCTCGACCCAGGAGCAGAACTGGATGGTGCTGGCAGCGCAGGCGCTGGCGAAGGAAGCCGAGAACTTCTCGCTGACGGTCGATGGCGCCAACCATCGCGGCGCGCTCTACCGGACCCTGCCGCAGGCGGCTCTTGACAGGAAAGCCCTGACCATCCGCAACAACGGCCAGTCCGAAAGCCGTGTCATCCTCTCGGTGTCCGGCATTCCGACGGCACCGACCCCGGCGCTGGACGAGGGCTTCTCGGTCAAGCGCACGATCTATTCCATCGGTGGCGAGGAAGTCGGCCCTGCCGAAATCCAGCAGAACGAGCGCTACTACGTTGCGCTGGAGATCGATGATTCCAGGGTAAAGGGATCGCGCCTTCTCGTGGTCGATCCGCTGCCCGCCGGGCTCGAGATCGAAAACCCGAAGCTGACGGAGGCCAACACCGAGGGCATGAGCTTCTTCGGTGACCGGACGGAGCCCGATCATGTCGAATCCCGCGATGATCGCTTCGTGGCGGCGTTCAACCGCTCCGGCAGCGAGAAAAAGCCCGTGCGCGTGGCCTACATCGTGCGCGCGGTCACGCCGGGCACCTACGTGCACCCGGCGACAATCGCGGAGGATATGTATCGCCCCGAACGCTTCGGTCGCACGGCCTTCGGCTCGGTGACGGTCTTGCCCGCCGAGAAGAAGAAATAAGGAAATGACGCGCGGGCGCATCACGGCATGGATCGGTGGAACGGCGGCAGCGCTTGCCGCCGGCCCGCTCGCCTTTGCGCTCTATGCCGCGAGCCTGCCGCCGCTCGATCTCGATGCGCTGAAAGAGCGCTCCACCATCGTGGTGGATCGCAACGGGAAGCTTCTCCGCCCCTTCGTGATGGCGGACGGGCGCTGGCGCATGCCGGTCACGGCGAAGGACGTTGATCCACGCTATCTCTCGATGCTGATCGACTACGAGGACCGGCGCTTCTACCGTCATGCCGGCATCGATCCCGTGGCGGTGCTGCGCGCTGGCTGGCAGGTGCTGCGCCACGGGCGTGTGGTCTCCGGTGCGTCCACGCTTTCCATGCAGGTCGCGCGCCTCGCAGAACCGCGCGAGAACCGCAGCCTTGGCGCGAAACTGCGCCAGATGGCGCGGGCGATCGAGCTGGAACGCCGTATCGGCAAGGCCGGTATCCTCGATCTCTATCTCAGCCTCGCCCCGTTCGGCGGCAATCTCGAAGGCGCGCGCGCGGCGAGCCTCGCCTATTTCGGCAAGGAACCGGCACGCCTTTCCACCGCCGAGGCTGCGCTGCTGGTCGCGATCCCGCAGGCGCCGGAAACGCGCAGGCCGGATCGTTTTGCGAGCCGGGCGCTGGCGGCGCGAACCCGCGTTCTGAACCGCATTCGCCTGGGCGGCACCCTGCCTGAGGCCGAAATCGCCCGTGGCGAAGCCGAGCCGATGCCGGAGGCCCGCCGCCCCTTCCCCCATCACGCCGCGCATCGCGCCGAGGCGCTGGTGGCGGCCAACGCCAAGACACGCCGCATCGACACCAGCCTCGACCACGCGTGGCAGGTGGTGCTGGAACGCCTCGCGCTTGAGCGCGCCGAGGCCATCGGCCCGAAGCTCTCGGTCGCGATGGTGGTCGTCGAGAACGAGACCGGGCTGGTGCGGGCCTCCGTCGGCGGCGCGGATTATTTCAACACAACACGCAAGGGCGGCATCGACCTCACCCGCGCGATCCGCTCGCCCGGCTCGGCGCTCAAGCCCTTCATCTATGCGCTGGCATTTGAAAACGGCATCGCCCACCCGGAAACCATGCTGGAGGACCGCCCGCACCGGTTCGGCACCTATGCACCGGACAATTTCGATTTCACCTTTCAGGGCATGACGAGCGCGCGCAACGCGCTGCAAATGTCGCTCAATCTGCCGGCGGTTGACCTGCTGCAGCTCATCGGCCCGCAGCGCTTCATCTCGCGGCTGCGCGAGGCCGGTGCGACGATTGAAACGCCGGATGACAGTGCACCGGGGCTTGCCATCGGCCTTGGTGGCCTCGGTATCTCGCTGCAGGATCTGACAATGCTCTATTCGGGTCTTGCGCGCGGCGGCGCGATGCTGCCGCTGGGCGAGACGACCGGCGCCACAACGATGCGGAATGCATTGCGCTTCGTCGGGCCGGTGCCGGCGTGGTATATCGCCGATATTCTCATCGGCGCGCCGCCGCCTGAAAACGCTCCGCCGGCGAAAATCGCCTACAAGACCGGCACATCTTTCGGCTACCGCGACGCCTGGGCGGTGGGGTTCGATCGCAAGCACACCATCGGCGTCTGGGTCGGGCAGGCGGACAACGGCGCGGTGCCGGGGCTTGTCGGCCGGAAATCTGCCGCGCCGATCCTGTTCGATGCCTTCTCGCGCATCGGGCTCGACGCGGGCCTGCCGCCCCGCCCGCGCGAGGCGCTGGTGGCCACCAATGCGACGCTGCCGCCCCCCTTGCGTCACGTCCGGCAGGATATTCCCAAAACCATGGCGGCCATGAACCGGCAGAACCTTCAGATCGCCTTTCCGCCGAACGGCGCGGCGATCGATGCCACCGCAACGCTTGAGGACGGCAGGCCGCTCGTGGTGGTGAAGATCACCGGCGGCTCCCCCCCCTTCACCTATATGCTCAACGGCACGCCCGTTCTCGGGCGCGTGCCACGGCGAGAGGCCGGCATCGGACCGGAAGGGCTCGGCTTTGCACAGATTTCGGTGATCGACGCCACGGGCGCAACCGATCAGGTCACAATCCGTTTGCAGTAATGAATCGAATTTGAGGAGACACCATGAGCGACGATCAATCCAGCAACCTCCCGGAATTCGGGCCGCAGAACGACATGGTTTCGGCGGGTGATGATGTTGTTGCCGCGCCGCAAGGGTTTGGCGAGCGCTTGTCGAACAGTTTCGGCGCGATCCTGATGGGGCTGGTGCTGATCCCTCTCGCCTGCTGGGGCCTGTTCTGGAACGAGGGCCGCGCCATCAAGACGGCACGCGCGCTCGATGAGGGCAAGAGCATCGTCCGCTCGATCGGGACGGAACGGATCGATCCCGCCCTCAACGGCCAGCTGGTGCATGTTGCCGGCGAGACCAGAAGCGCCGGCGGCGTCGCGGACGCCGATCTTGGCGTCAAGACGGCTGGCCTGAAGCTCATGCGCCGCGTCGAGATGTATCAGTGGATTGAACGCGAGGAAGGGTCCGGACAGGATCGCAAATACGTGTATTCGCGCGATTGGCGCACAAGCGGTGTCGAATCCGGCCGCTTTCGTGCGCCTGCCGGACACGAAAATCCGGCTTTTCCGCAGTATCGAAACCGCGACTTCGGTGCTCAGGACGCCAGAATTGGCGCATTCCAGATCGGCAGCACGGCTGTTGCCCAGCTTGGCGGCGCAGAAGAATACCCGATCTCGAACGCCGGGCTGGCGATTGCGCAACGCGTCACCGGGCGCCCGACGCAGGTTGCCGGCGGCGGCTACTACGTTGGCCAGAATCCCGGTTCGCCGCGGGTCGGCGATGTCCGGATCACCTACAAGATCGTACGCGAAGGCCCCGCCTCTTTCGTCGGGCGGCAGGAAGCGGAGGGGCTACAGGTCTACCGTGCAAAGAACGGCCAGCAATTCCTGCTGGCAGGAGCGGGTATCCACTCCAGTGATGACCTCTTCCAGACCGCGCACGAGGACAACCGGACCCTGACCTGGATTCTGCGCGGTGTCGGCCTTCTCGTCCTGTTCATCGGCTTCTCGTCACTGTTTGCGCCGGTGAACCTGCTCGCCAGTTACATCCCGATCCTCGGCTCGCTCGTCTCGGGAGCAGTGACACTGGTTGCGGCTGCGGCGACGGCGATTGTCGGCCCGCTGGTGATCGCGATTGCCTGGTTCGCCTATCGCCCTCTCCTGTCGGTGGGCGTTATCGCCGCCGGGCTGGCGATTGCCTACGGGTTCCGCCAGTTGCGACTCCGGCGCCAACAGACCATGGCCGAGGCCAAGGGAGGCCTCTTCATCCCCGCACGGTAACAATCCGGTGCGGGGGAATCCCCTGCAAAGCATTGTTGGTTAACGAATATTCAATCCGCGTAGGGCATGGTTAAGGCTCCTTTGTCCGGAAGCCATGCGATGCCCCTGAATTTCAAGAACCGCTCGATTACCTTCGACATGATGGCTGTCTTTGCCATCGTGCTCATCATGCTTGGCTGTTCCGCACTCATGGTCCGATCGATGAGCCAATCGTTGATATCGTATGCGCGCGATGCGGTCTGGGAAGCGTCGGTTCCGCCAACCTATGTGTTCGCGATGTCGGAAGCGCTCTGGCGCAACCATCAGGATGCGGCCTCAGCCCTGCTGAAGCCTTCGGAAGCGGCAAAGGCTCGGCGTGAGATCGCGGCGCGGCGTAAAGAGGCCGATGCCAAATGGAAAGACCTTGTCGCCCTCGCTCCCTATTTCCCGGCTGAGGTCAAGGCCAGCCTCGACAAGTCATCACGCGAGATCGAGATCCTGTCCGAAATGATGACCGCCGGACTGAATCTGGTCGATCAGAAAGGCGATGCACAGGCCCTGAGCGATCACCTCGAGCGGCAGACGAAGGCCATGCTTGCGGCCTCCGCGCAGATCGAGGCGATGATGACAATCATGCGCTCGCGCATCCAGAGCGTGACGGACCGCATGGAAGCCACGGCCCTCTCTTCGCTGGCCAATCTCTCGATCATTGCCGCACTGCTGGTCGGTCTCGTGATGCTCTCGGTCGTGGTGCTCCGGCGCAGGATCATTTCTCCGGTGGTCCGGTTGACAAAAACCATGGCGGAACTTTCCGCCGGCAATCTCAATGCCAGTATTCCAACGACCCGGCGGGTCGATGAAATCGGCCGGATGACCGACACCGTCCGCGCCTTCCGGGCGAGCCTTCAGGAAACCGAGGCGTTGCGGGCGCAGCAGGACGTGCAGCGCACGGAAGCTGAAGCGCGCCGCAAGGAAGACATGAGCAAGCTGGCACTGGAATTCGAGGGCCGGGTTGGCAAGGTCGTCCAGTCGGTGACGGAGGCGGTCCGTTCGCTCGAACATTCGGCAGAAGCCATGTCACGCGAGGCCGGTTCGGCTACAGGCGAGGCCACCGCCGTTGCGGCTGCCTCCGAGGAGGCAACCGAAAACGTCCGCGCCGTTGCAACGGCGACCAACGACCTCTCGGATGCGATGAACGACGTCGGCTCGCAGATCGCCCAGAGCGGGGACCGCGTACGCCAGGTTGCCGAGCAGGCGCGGCAGACCGACAGTGATGTCACATCACTCGGCTTGGCCGCCGATTCGATCGGCAGCGTTGCCAAGGTCATCAGTGATATCGCCGGGCAGACCAACCTGCTCGCGCTGAATGCGACCATCGAAGCCGCCCGCGCAGGCGAAGCGGGGCGTGGCTTCGCCGTTGTGGCGCAGGAGGTCAAGGAACTGGCGGCGCAAACCTCGAAGGCAACCGAAGAAATCGCCGGTCAGATTGCCGCGATCCAGCAAGCCTCTGCCAATGCCATCCAGGCCGTCCACGGCATTACCGCGACGATCGGCGAGGTCAGTGCGATCTCGGAAGTCATCGGCGTCTCGATCAGCCAGCAGATGGCGACGACGGGAATGATTGCCGAGAATATCGACGAGGCCGCGCGCGGCACCATGGAGGTGACGAAGAATATTTCGAATGTCTCCGTCGCGATCACCAATTCCGGCAAGCTTGTCGAGGAGGTTCTGAACTCGGCGCGGGATCTGAGCCGCGAGGGGCAATCGCTGACCGGGGCTGTCGATGAATTCCTCGTCTCCATCCGCGCAGCATAAGAGGCCAGGAGCGAAGGAAAAGCAGGAATAAAGGAAATTGGTGGGCGCGGCAGGGATCGAACCTGCGACATTTCGCGTGTGAAGCGAACGCTCTCCCGCTGAGCTACGCACCCGGTGGTGAACCGGATAGGCCAACCGGACCTTGCTCGTCAAGGACCACAGAAGAAGAAGGCGGAATTAGATATGACGGCAACCGCCTGTTCACGGACAATCGGTCGCACATTAAGCGTTGCAAGAAAGCAACAGGCCGAGGAAGAGACGAACTGCCAGGGAAGCGTTCACGCAGATGTGCGCTGGCGCACTTGTCAATCCGAACCCGAAGCGGGCATAGAACGTTTGGAATATGCGCGATGTCGCGGTTTGTTTGTTCACTTGAAATCATGGGGAATAACGATGCGTCTTCTTAAGACGGTCACAGTTGCGGCCTGGGCTGGGCTTGCACTGATGTCGACGGCTTCAGCCTACACGATCGACCCGGTCACCCGGCTGCCGATCGAAGCGGTGGATGGTAACGGCCTCGTGCGCGCGAACCCGATCCCGCGTGAGGAAGTGGAATACAAGGGCAGGTTCGCCCCCGGCACCATCGTGGTCGACACCAACGAGAAGCGCCTTTACTTCGTGCTGCCGAACGGCCGTGCGATCAAGTACGGCGTCGGCGTTGGCCGTCCGGGCTTCTCGTGGGCCGGCCAGAAGAACATCACCCGCAAGGCCGAATGGCCTGGCTGGACCCCCCCGCCGCAGATGCTGAAGCGTCGTCCGGACCTGCCGCGCCACATGCCCGGCGGTGAAGGCAACCCGCTTGGCGCACGTGCCTTGTATCTTGGTTCTTCGCTCTATCGCATCCATGGCTCGAACGAGCCGGAGACGATCGGTCAGGCCGTGTCCTCGGGCTGCATCCGCATGCTCAACGAAGACGTCACGGACCTCTACGAGCGCGTCAAGATTGGCACCCGCGTCGTTGTGATGCGCTAATTGCGCTAGAGCACCTGCGTGCAGGGAGACATCAAGCCGGCCTCTGGGCCGGCTTTTTTGTTGACCGTTCTTTTTCTAGCCACGTCGGAGGCGCTCGCGGCTCATTCCCTTGGCGGCCAGCTCAGCCTCATAGGCGGCGAACAGCGCCTCCCGATCCCGACCATAGCGATAGAGCAACGGCCAGCCGAAGATACCGCTGTCGTGCAAATCATCAAACTTCAGCCGGATCGCGTAGTTGCCGACGGGCTCGATGCCGATAATCATCACCTCGCGCTTGCCGGGGATGGTCTTGCGCTCCTCGGGCGAATGGCCCTGCACCTCGGCGCTGGGGCTCATCACGCGCAGCATCTCGGCGCTGATCTCGGCGGAGAACCCGTCCTCGAAGGCCACGTTGAGGGCGCGCTTGTCTGCCGAAAGGCGCAGTTCCGTCGGCCAGGGGGATTGTTCGGTGCTCACTGTTCGATGCTCATGGGACTCGTGTTTCCGTTCCGCTGCAAGGTTACCCCTGATGTGACCGGATCGTTGGGGATTTCAAGTCGCGGCAACACGATTTGCAGCCAATTTGATCAAGCCCCTTGTCTTTGGCGCGCGAGGCGGCACATTGCACGGCAGATGGGCGCACCAGAGGCGCCAGAGAACAGGCAGAACCGCCCGATGACGACGCACTCCCCCCTTTCCGCCCCGATGATCGATCCATTCGGCCGCGCGGTGTCCTACCTCCGGGTCTCGGTGACGGATCGCTGTGATTTCCGCTGTGCCTATTGCATGAGCGAAAACATGACCTTCCTGCCGAAGGCGGATCTGCTGAGCCTCGAAGAGCTCGACCGCCTCTGTTCCGCCTTTGTCGAGCGCGGCGTGAAAAAGCTTCGCATTACCGGCGGCGAACCCTTGGTGCGGCGCGATATCATGACCCTGTTCCGGGGGCTGTCACGTCACCTTTCGGCCGGCGCCCTCGAAGAGCTGACCGTGACCACCAATGGCTCCCAGCTCGCCCGGCTGGCCGGGGAGCTGGCGGATTGCGGTGTCAAACGCATCAATGTCTCGCTCGACACGCTCGATGCGGAGAAATTCCGGGCGATCACGCGCTGGGGTGCGCTCGACAAGGTTCTGGCCGGGATTGATGCCGCGCAGGCGGCGGGCCTCACGGTCAAGATCAACGCCGTCGCGCTCAAGGATTTCAACGAGGATGAGTTCGTGCCCATGATCCGCTGGGCACACGGGCGCGACATGGACATCACCTTCATCGAGGTGATGCCGCTCGGCGAGATCGAGGGCCAGCGGGTCGACCAGTATCTGCCGCTGCGTCAGGTCGAGGCGGATCTTGCGGGACAGTTCACGCTCGATGCCAGCACACATCGCACCGGCGGGCCGGCGCGCTATGTCACCGCACGCGAAACCGGCGGCAGGATTGGCTTCATTACGCCGCTGACGCATAATTTCTGCGAGAGCTGCAACCGTGTTCGCCTCACCTGCACCGGCACGCTGTTCATGTGCCTCGGCCAGGAGGATGCCGTGGACCTGCGCAAGCCACTCCGCGCCAGCGAGAGCAATGACGCGCTGATGGCCGCGATCGACCGCGCCATCGCAGCCAAGCCCAAGGGACATGATTTCATCATCGACCGCACGACCCGCCAGCCGGCGGTTTCCCGCCACATGAGCGTGACCGGCGGTTGAAAGCCTAGATCTTGTAGGCCATCCGCACGCCGCCCCAATGGCGGCCGGAGATCATCAGCGGCGCGTCGATCTCCTTCATCGGCACCAGCACGCCATTGCCCATGTCACGATGATAGGACTGTACGAGATAGGGGCGCATCAGCCGCCCGGCCAACAGACCGGCACGATCATCAAAGACCCGGCGATTGCGGCTGTTGGCGTGGTTCCAGGCGGGCTCACCCTTGCGCTGGGGCTGGCTGACCTTCTTGATATGGACCGGAATATAGCCGTTGCGATCCACCGCGACGCAGAAGGTCATATTCGGATCAAGCGTTAGGGTTCGCTCGATGATCGGGGGGATGATGGCTTCAAACCGCTCCAGATAGAGCGTTCGATACTGAACAGGGTCTGTGTCCGCGATGGCCTGATAATCCGTGTCGAACAGGGCCGTCAGGCCGAGACGCCGCGCGGCAAGATCATCCTCGACAGCCTTGACGACATCGGCGGCAAAGACCTGCGCCCGCTCAATCAACGGGCGATTTTCAACACGGAAGGCTTCGAGTGTCTGCGCGAGCCCTTCGCGCGCCTCGGGGCTCAGCGTGTCGAAACAGCAATGTGTGCCGAGCGGCGTCTTGGCGATAACGCGGATTTTGACCTTGCCGACGCGGGTCATTTCGGCGTCGTAGACCATTCCGATGTTGAGTCGGACGTCATCCTGCGGCTTGATGAGAACACCGCCCTCGCTGATGTCGAAACTGCGGCAGGCCAAAGTATCGCTGCCGGCCTTGACGCGCATTGGAAGATCGATCGGAAAGCGCTCCGATTTGCGCCGGTCGGCGGCAGGCATCGTGCGCAGGATCGTCACGACACGCCGGCCCAGATCGTTTGCCTCGATCGAAGCCGCACCATTCATATCACCGGCCTTGACGCTGACGGCAACGGCCTCATCCGTCATGGCGCCGACAGAGCGGACCGATGCCGTGATCTCGGTGACGGCATTCTGGGCAACCTGCATGCGCGACGCGAGATCCCCGATGGTTTCGCGCTGTTCCTGCGCCGCGTCCGCGATCGTGTTGCAGATCGGCGCCAGGCCACCAACCTCCTGACGAATGCGGTGCATGTTTTCAATGGAAACGGTACTGGCATTCTGCAGCGCATCCATCCGGGCCCGGATGGCGCTGACCGATTGTCCAGCGGCGACGGACAAGGCTTTCACCTCCCCGGCGACGACGGCAAAGCCGCGCCCAGCCTCGCCTGCGCGCGCGGCCTCGATGGTGGCATTGAGCGCAAGCAGGTTCGTGCGGGTCGCGATCTCGCTGATCGAATTGAGCAAGGTGCCGATTTCGGTAACGGCAAGCCCGAGCTTCTCGATCTCGGTGGCCGAGGCATCCGTCGATGCGAGCGTTGCGGCTGCCCGCTGCTGCACGGCTGAAACCGTTGAGGAGATTTCGTCGGCAGCGGCGCTCAATTCGTCGGTGGATTGGGCAATGCCCGAAATTTCGTGATCGATCTGCTCGCTGGAGGCCAGCAGGGCCTGCATTGCGCCGCGGACATCGGACAGCCGCTCGCAGGCCATCGACGAATGATCGCGCGCCGCGAGAATGTCGTGGTTGAGGCCTTTGACAACGCGGGTAACGTCCTGCTCGAACAGATCGAGCGCCTCTCCGAGGGTTTCCTGCGTCGCAGCGGCACTGCCTGGGCTCTCCGGTTGCGGCGCAGTCTCGACCTGAGGCACGGAGCTTTCACGCACCGCAGGCTTTGCACCCGAAAAGAATTTCAATCCCAGATTGCGCATCGTGTTGCTTCTCGGTTTGGAGCATATGTCTTACATCGTAGATCACATGTGCTTTAAATAACGGTTAATACTGATAAATCCCTACTTTGCCGGCACAATATGCGGCCTGCCAAATCGCGAACGGTGCAACTTCACGCTGGTATTGCCGGTCAGCGCTTCTAGAATGCCACCGCTCTTGAGGCTGGCTCAAGCTGCCCCGCCCCTCGATCTCACGTGAACGCCTTGTCTCAAGCCCAGAAAAACATGCGCGGCATTGTTGCCATGATGCTCGCCATGGCGCTGTTCGTGCTCAATGATACCGTTGTCAAACTCGCGCGCGTGCACTGGGATGCCGGCCAGATTCTGGTGGTCCGCGGCCTGTTTGCGCTGCTTCTTCTCGCGATCTGGGTCGGGTTCGGCGGGTTTTCGGATCGGGTCGGGATGATCAGGCATCGGATATTGGTCCTGCGCGGCGCGCTGGAAGCCGGGATCGCCGCCGCCTTCATCACCGCCCTCGGCATGATGCCGCTCGCGGATATTACGGCGATCCTGATGCTGGCACCGCTCATCATCACCGCGTTGTCGATGGTTCTGTTCGGCGAGAAAGTCGGCTGGCGCCGCTGGAGCGCGGTGGTGGCCGGCTTCTGCGGCATGCTGCTGGTGGTGCGGCCCGGCGGGGCCATCCCGTTGTCGGCGCTGGCTCTGGCGCTGCTGTCCGTCATCGGCGTCGCCTTCCGCGACATCGTCACCCGCCGGATTCCGGCCGAAATTCCGAGCGTCATCGTGGCCATCACCAGCACGCTCGGTACGTTGGTTGGCGGCACGCTGATCTCGGGCATCGACGCCGGCTGGCGGCCGGTGACGCCGGATCTCGTGCTGCTGATGGCGAGCGCGGCCGCCTTCGTCATTCTGGGAAACTATGCCATGATCGAAGCCTGCCGGGATGTGGAGCTCTCGGTCGTCTCACCCTTCCGCTATGCGGTGATGCTCTGGGCCGTGCTTCTGGGAATTGTGGTCTTCGGTGACTGGCCGGCGCCGGTCGCCCTTGCCGGCATCGCCTTGATCGGAGCGAGCGGGCTTTATACGCTGCATCGGGAACGTATTCGACGAAAGGCCGATTGAGGGGTTGATTTTCCGGTAAATCTCGCCAATTTGCCAGCGGTGCCGCAAGAGCACATACCATTTTCGCATGACAACCATGCGGACGAGTGATGGGTCGCCACGTTGTTCGTGGTCCACTCATGTGTCACAGCGATGGCGGAACTTGGGCAGCGTGCCCGTTTTCTCAACCATCGCACACAGAATTCCTGCCAGATCGGAGAACCCGGTTTCACGCAGGGCCCACAGGGAGGGGTACGTGCATAGTTTTCTGAAAATCAGTTCGGCCATTGACGCGCTTAACGAGCGTGTCGGCCAGATCGTCAAGTGGTTCATTCTCGCGGCGGTGATCATTTCGACGGTCAACGCGGTTATCCGCAAGGTATTCAATGTCAGCTCGAACGCCTGGCTTGAGATGCAGTGGTATCTGTTCGGGGCCGTGTTCATGCTCGGCGCTGCCTACACCTTCCTGAAGAACGAGCACATCCGCATCGATATCGTGACGGGCAATTTCACCAAGCGCACGCGCGACTGGATCGATGTTTTCGGGCACGTCTTTTTCCTGATCCCCTTTGCCTGGATCCTGATTTATCACGGCATTCCCTTCTTCTATCGCTCGTTCGCCATCGGCGAATCCTCGATGAACGCAGGCGGACTTGTGCAGTGGCCGGCGAAAATTCTCCTCCCGCTCGGCTTCATGCTGCTGCTCGCGCAGGGTATTTCGGAACTCATCAAGCGCATCGCGATCCTGCGGGGCGAAATGGTCGATCCTCATGTATTCGTCGGGCACCACGGTGCTGCCGAGGCGGAGGCCCAGCGGCTGCTTGAAGCCGCCGAGGAACTCGCCAAGGCCAAGAACTGATCCGTCCCCCGCGCTTTTTGAGGTTACTCCGATGTCTTCGCGTCTTTTGAAATCGCTGGGCGGGCCGCTTCTGAGCGGTATTCTTGCCCTTTCGCTTCTTGTGCTGTTCAGCGCCGAGCCCGCGCTCGCGGCGTCTGAGATCAAGCCGGGGTTTGCCGGCTGGCTCACGCACTACATGGCGCCGATCATGTTTGCCTCGCTGGTGGCGATGCTGCTGATGGGCTACCCCGTGGCCTTTGCGCTTGCGGCCTGCGGCCTGCTCTATGCCATCGTCGGCATCGAGCTCGGGCTGTTCGTGCCGAACTTCCTGCAGGCGCTGCCGGAACGCATCTACGGCATCATGAACAACGACGTTCTGCTGGCGATCCCGTTCTTCACCTTCATGGGTCTCATTCTTGAGCGCTCGGGCATGGCGGAAGACCTTCTCGACACCATCGGCCAGCTCTTCGGACCGATCCGCGGTGGCCTTGCCTATGCGGTTGTTTTCGTCGGCGCACTGCTCGCGGCAACGACCGGCGTGGTCGCGGCCTCCGTGATCTCGATGGGGCTGATCTCGCTCCCCATCATGCTGCGCTACGGTTATGACCGCCGCGTCGCCTCCGGCGTTATCGCCGCTTCGGGCACGCTGGCGCAGATCATCCCGCCCTCGCTGGTGCTGATCGTCATGGCCGATCAGCTCGGCAAATCGGTCGGTGACATGTACGAGGGCGCTTTCATCCCCGGTATCGTTCTGTCTGCGCTCTACGCCGGCTACATCTTCCTTGTGTCCGTCATCCGGCCGAAGTGGGTTCCGGCGCTGCCGATCGAGGCGCGCACACTCGGTGGCGGCGTTCTCTCGCTGATCGTGATGCTCGCGGCCGCCGTTGGCCTGACCTACCTCCTGAAGGATTGGTTCGTCGGCCACGTCCAGCCCGGCTCGGAGATGATCCTCGGCGCGTTCGCGGCCATGATCATCGCCTATTGCGTTGCGCTGACGAACAAGATCTTCAAGCTCCCGCTGCTTTCCCGCCTGTCGCAGGAAGTCATCATGGTGCTGATGCCGCCGCTGGGGCTGATCTTCCTCGTGCTCGGCACGATCTTCATCGGCCTTGCGACGCCGACTGAAGGCGGCGCCATGGGCGCTGCGGGTGCGATGATCATCGCCATCGCCAAGCGGCGCCTGAGCATGACACTTGTCAGCCAGGCGCTGGACTCGACCGCCAAGCTCTCGGCCTTCGTGGTGTTCATCCTCGTCGGTGCGCGCGTGTTCTCGCTGACCTTCTACGGCGTGAGCGGCCATATCTGGGTGGAAGAGCTGCTGGTTTCGCTCCCGGGCGGCCAGGTCGGCTTCCTGATCTTCACCAACATCATGGTCTTCCTGCTCGCCTTCTTCCTCGATTTCTTCGAGCTCGCCTTCATCGTCGTGCCGTTGCTCGGCCCGCCGGCGGAAAAGCTCGGGATCGATCTCATCTGGTTCGGCGTCATTCTCGGCGTCAACATGCAGACGAGCTTCATGCATCCGCCGTTCGGCTTCGCGCTGTTCTACCTGCGCTCGGTCGCACCAAAGAACCCCTACTTCGACAAGGTCACCGGCAAGGAGACCGAGCCGGTCACCACCGGGCAGATCTACTGGGGCGCGGTGCCGTTCGTGGTCATCCAGTGCATCATGGTCGCGCTGGTCATCATCTTCCCGCAGATGGTCATGCACTATAAGGGCACCCAGACGCAGATCGATCCCGCCAAGATCGAGCAGCAGCTCAAGAACCTGACGATCCCCGGCTTTGACTCGCCGGGCGGTCTACCGGGTCTCGGAGCGCCTCCGGGTCTTGGTGCACCTCCGGGTCTTGGTGCCCCGAACCTGCCGGGCCTGACGCCGCCGCCCAAGGCGCCGTAAGCGGAGCCGCAAGCGAACTGACAAGAAAGGCCGGGCAGATGCCCGGCCTTTCCATTTTAAGCTCTTCCGTCCAAAGCACGGAGGACTTCAGCCCTCCTGGATGCTCAACCCTTGGCGCGCTGGCGCATCTGGAAGGTGTCGTAGGTCTGCTCCGCGACCTGCCACCAGAGGTAGCTGTCGGCGCGAAACGCCGAATGCGACTCCCAGAGGCGCTTGAACATCGGGTTCCTGGCGGATTCCTCGGCGTAGATTTCATGCGCTGCCTTCCAGCAGGCATCCATCACATCTTGCGGGAACGGGCGGAGTTGCGCGCCGCCGGCCACGAGACGCTTCAGCGCAGCAGGGTTCTGCTGGTCGTAGCGCCCCATGCACCAGTTACCGGCATCCTGCGCGGCGGACTGCATGATCGCGCGGTAGTGCTTCGGCAACTCGGCCCATTTGCCCTTGTTGATCATGCAGCAGAGCGCGGCACCGCCCTCCCACCAACCCGGATAGTAATAGAACGGCGCGACCTTGGCGAAGCCAAGCTTCTCGTCGTCATAGGGGCCGACCCACTCGGCGCCATCGATGGTGCCCTTTTCGAGCGCGGGATAGATGTCTCCGCCGGCAATCTGCTGCGGCACACCGCCAACCCGCTGGATCACGCGGCCCGCAAAGCCGCCGATGCGGAACTTGAGGCCCTTCATATCCTCAAGCGATTTGATTTCCTTGCGGAACCAGCCCCCCATCTGCGCGCCGGTGTTGCCGCACATCAGGCTGACGATGTTGTATTTGTCGGTGAATTCGTTGAACAGCGTCGACCCGTCGCCGTTGTTGAACCAGGAATTCTGCTGGCGCGCGTTGAGCCCGAACGGGATTGCCGTGCCAAAAGCGAAGCACGGGTCCTTGCCAACAAAATAATACGACGCGGTATGGCACATTTCGACCGTGGCATTGCCGACGGCATCCGCTGCCTGCAGCGCAGGTACGATTTCACCCGGCGCGAAACACTGGATCTGGAACTTGTTGTCGGTCATCTCGGCGACGCGCTTGGCGAAGACTTCGGAGACGCCGTAGAGCGTGTCGAGCGATTTCGGAAAACTGGAGGTCAGCCGCCACTTCAGCTCCGGTGAGCTTTGGGCGATCGCGGGCATGGGCAATGCAGCGGCTGCGGCGACAGCCGGTGCCGCGGTCAGAAATTGACGACGTCTAATCATGGTTCTTCTCCCTTGGGCCTGCTCATATCGGCAGGCTCGGGAGACATCAGATCAGATTGGCGGCATGAATCAAGCGGGTCATCACACGGGTGCCGACAACGAAAAACCCCGGCCTTGCGACCGGGGTTTCCTTGTTGTGATCCGATGTCCGATCAGCCGCGGGCGCGGGCGCGGATCTGGAAGTTGTCGAAGGTGTATTCGGCAACCTGCCACCAGAGATATTCGTCGTTCCGGAAGGCCATCATGTGATCATGGATCTTCTTGAACTTCGCGTTCTGGGCGGTCGTTTCCGCATAGAGTTCATTGGCGGCCTTGTAGCAGGCTTCCATGACTTCCTGCGGGAACGGGCGAAGCTGGGTGCCGGCCGCGACGAGCTGCTTGAGCGCGCCGGGGTTGCGGGAATCGTACTTCGCGGTCATTTCCGTATCGGCAAGCGCGGCAGCGGCCTGAAGGACGGCCTTGTACTGCTTCGGCAGCGCATCCCACTTCGGCTTGTTGATCATGAACTGCAGCGCGGCGCCGCCTTCCCACCAACCCGGATAGTAGTAGAACGGCGCAACCTTGTTGAAGCCGAGCTTCTGATCGTCGAAGGGGCCGACCCACTCCGCGGCATCGATGGTGCCCTTTTCGAGTGCCGGGTAGATATCGCCGCCGGCGATCTGCTGCGGAACCGCACCGAGCTTCGTGAGAACGCGGCCGGCAAAGCCGCCGATACGCATCTTCAGACCGGAGACATCGGCAACGGTCTTGATTTCCTTACGGAACCAACCACCCATCTGGCAGCCGGTGTTGCCGCCGACGAGCGCATGGATGTTGTAGCCGCCATAGAATTCGTTGAGGAGATCCATACCGCCGGCCAGGAACCAGGCGTTCTGCTGACGGGCGTTGAGACCGAAAGGAACCGCCGTGCCGAACGCCCAGGTCGGATCCTTGCCGACGTAGTAATACGATGCGGTGTGACACATCTCGACCGTACCGTTGGTCACGGCGTCGGCAGCCTGAAGACCGGGAACGATTTCGCCGGCAGCGAAGGCCTGGATCTGGAACTTGTTGTCCGTCATTTCAGCGACGTACTTGGCGAGCGTATCAGACGCGCCGTAGATGGTGTCGAGCGACTTCGGAAAGCTCGATGTCACACGCCATTTGACTTCCGGCGCGCTCTGCGCGATGGCGGGCTTGGCGATAGCGGCGGTGGCAACACCAGCCCCGGCTGCGGTCAGAAACTGACGACGCTTCATGCGTTTTCTCCCTTTTTCAACACGTGCATCAAGAAAACTGCACTTTGCCTTTTTCTCAAATCACGCCCGGCATATGTAGGGATTTGCCCCGGTTTGGCAATGGATTTTGTGCAGGATCGTAACTTTCTGCCGCGCGCCTGAAGGATGGCCTTCATGCATGCAACGCATGGCTGCATTGCACCATGCTCAGTCTTCCTTCAATCAAAAACGATCCGGGGAGCAACGCGCGCCGCACCTCCCCCGTCGAGAATGGCCCAGACCTTGTCTGCGATGGCCCGATAAGCGGCGGCGTGCGGCCCGTCCGGCTCGGTCACAGTGATCGGCAGACCGGCGTCCGAGCGCTCACGGATCGCCATCGCGAGCGGAACTTCGCCGAGAAACGGCACGCCGATGCGCGCGGCCTCGGATTTCGCTCCGCCATGGCCGAAAATGTCATGCCGCGTGCCGCAACTCGGGCAGATGAAGGTCGACATGTTCTCGACCACACCGAGAATCGGCACCTCGACCTTGCGGAACATCGCGACCCCGCGCCGCGCATCGATCAGCGCGAGATCCTGCGGCGTCGAGACGATCACCGCCCCCGCCAGCGGCACATTCTGCGCCATGGTGAGCTGCGCGTCGCCCGTGCCGGGCGGCATATCAACGACGAGAACATCGAGCTCGCCCCAGGCGACCTCGCGCAGCATCTGCTGGATGGCCGAGATCACCATCGGACCGCGCCAGATCATCGCGGCCTCCTCGTCGACGAGGAAACCGATCGACATCACCTTGATGCCGTAACCTTCCATCGGGTTGAGCACCCGCCCGCCGGCCAGCGTCGGCTTGCCATGGATGCCGAAAAGCTTCGGCATCGACGGGCCGTAGATATCGGCATCCAGCACCCCGACCCGGAGGCCTTTTCCTGCAAGCGCCAGGGCGAGATTACACGACGTCGTCGACTTGCCGACGCCGCCCTTGCCGCTGGCCACGGCGATGATGTGCTTCACGCCGGCAACCTGCGCCTTGGTCGCCCCGGCACCGCCCGCTGCGGGCTTTTGTGCCGCATTCGCTGCCGGCGCGGGCGAGGAAGGGGCCTTTTCGGCGGTCAGCGTCACCAGCGCGGAAGCGATCCCCGGCACGGCGCGCGCTGCCTCCTCGGCCACCTTGCGCAAGGGTTCGGCCGCACCAACCTCGGCCGCCGGAACCGAGATCGAGAAATAGGCCTTACCGTTATGAATGACGATTTCGGACAGCGCCCCCGATTGCACGAGATTGGTCTTGCCATCCGGCAAGGTCAGATGCGCAAGCGCAGCGAGAACGTCATTCTTGTCCGGCATCGTGATTCTTTCGGCGCGGCCAGAGCCGCTTCAAAGCTGGGAAAACAGAGCGGAAACACTCTGCCGCCTGTGATATGAACCTAGCTGGCCGGGGGTCAATGGGCGCTCTTGCACCCCGGGCGAATTATCGCATCAATCTGCCGCTTTCAGAGAGCTTCTGCCTCAAGCCTGTGCAACAGCAGAACTCCGGTTCAAAAGCAGGGCCTCATTTCGGAAAAAACTTCTCCCTTGCGCCGTAAACCGCATTGCCAAAGCGGCAAATTGCTTGGCAGATTGGAGAAAGCTGGCTGGCGGCAGACACTGTGGTCTGCGCTGTCGCTCAAGCCACGACAGGGAGAGCATAAAATGAAAACGTTGCGTGTGTTGATGGCCTCGGCCTTTGCTGTGACGCTCGGCGTCGCGATGTCTGGCCCCGTGCTTGCGCAGGGCAAGGAATGGAAGGAAATCCGCATCGGTACGGAGGGCGCCTATCCCCCCTTCAACAACCTCAATGCCAAGAAGGAACTTGAGGGTTTCGAGATCGACTACATGAACGATCTCTGCGCCAAGATGAAGGTGAAATGCACCTGGGTCGTGCAGGATTGGGACGGGATCATCCCGGCACTGCTCTCGAACAAGTATGACGTCATCGTTGCCGGCATGAATGCCACGCCCGAGCGCCAGAAGAAGGTCGCCTTCTCGGATGTCTACACCCGCACACCGGTGGCGATGGTCGGCGCGAAGTCGATCACCTCGACCGACATTTCTCCCGCCGCGCTCAAGGGCAAGTCAATCGGCGCGCAAGGCTCGACGATCCACATGAACTTCCTCGAAGCACACTACAAGACCTCCACGGCCCGCCCCTATCCGACGCAGGAAGAAGCCAACCTCGACCTGCTGAATGGTCGCCTCGACTATATCGTTGCGGACATGGAAGCGCTCGAATCCTTCATCAAGGGCAAGGGCAAGGATTGCTGCAAGATCATCGCTGAAGTGCCCCGCGACGCCCAGATCCATGGTCCGGGTGTCGGCATGGCGATGCGTCAGGGTGAAAAGGAGCTTGCCGCGCTCCTGAACAAGGCGATCGCCACCTCCAAGACCGACGGCACGCTCGACAAGCACGCCATGAAATGGCTGGGCAAGAAGGCTATCCAGTAAGCCGGGAAAGAGGGGCGGTCCCGGCGGGATCGCCCTTTTCTGGTGCTCATGGAAAACGCGTTCACCCTCCTCTCGTTCGGTCCTGAAGGCTGGGGTCTTGCGCTGCTGCAGGGCGCGTGGGTGACGATTTCGATTGCGCTGGCAACCCTGCCGTTCGGGCTCGCGCTCGGCCTTGCGGTGGCGCTCGGCAAACGGTCACGCAACCCGCTCCTGCGCATGGTTTCGACGCTCTACACGACCGTTTTCCGCGGCGTGCCGGAGCTTCTGACGCTCTACATCATCTATTTCGGCATCCAGATCCTCGTCCAGAAACTCTGGTCCTCACTGGGGTTCACCAGCCAGCTGGAGATGTCGCCCTTCTTCGCCGGCATGGTTGCACTCGGCGTCGTGCTCGCCGCCTTCTCGGCCGAAGTGTGGCTCGGCGCGTTGAATTCGATCGAGAAAGGCCAGCGCGAAGCAGCCGCGGCGCTGGGGCTCACGCGGTTTCAAGCATTCCGGCTGATCATCTTCCCGCAGTTGATGCGCGTTGCGCTCCCCGGCCTCGGCAACAACTGGATGGTCTTGCTCAAGGAAACATCGCTCGTCTCCGTCATCACCCTTCAGGACACGATGTTCATCGCCACCCGCGCGAATGTTGTCACCAAGGAGCCATTCCTGTTTTTCGGCGCGGCGGCGCTCATCTATCTCTTCTTCTCGATGATTTCGACCTGGGGCTTCGGCAAGCTCGAGGACCGCGCCAACCGCGGCTACGTGAGGGCGCGATGAGTTCCTTTTTGCCAAAGAACCCTCGCATACGCTCGGGCGCGCGTTCGCGCTTGCCATGGTCATCGTGCTTCGCAAGATGCCCATGGGGCTGTCTGCCATCGCGGAGGCCCGCATGACCTGGTGTGAATGGCCCGGCGCGTTCATCGGTCTGGAAGTGCTGGAGAAATACGGCTGCCGCATGGCCACCGGCCTCGGGTTGACGCTCTATCTCGTCGCCGTTTCCTTCGCGCTCGGGCTTGTCATCGGGCTGGCGCTCGCGGTTGCAAAACTGCGCGCCGGGCGCATTCCCAGCGCCATCATCCATGGCTACACGACTTTTTTCCGCGGCACGCCGCTGCTGGTGCAGCTGTTCCTGATCTACTACGGCCTCGGCTCGATTCGCCCGTTCTGGCAGGAGATCGGACTCTGGTGGTTTTTCCGCGAGCCGGTCTACTGCTGCCTCCTGGCGTTTACGCTCAACACGGCGGCGTATCAGGCGGAGATATTCCGGGGCGCGCTGCAATCCCTCCCCACCGGGCAGGCGGAAGCCGCGCGCGCGCTCGGCATGCGGCCGCTGCCGATCTTCCTGAAAATCGAGATGCCGCTGGCGTTGATCGTCGCGCTGCGCCCCCTCGGCAACGAGCTGATCGTGATGATCAAGGCGAGCGCGCTGGCATCGCTTGTGACCCTCTTCGATCTGATGGGCGCGACAAAACTCGCCTTCGCCCGCAGTTTCGACCTCTCGATCTATTTTGTTGCGGCGCTGATTTATCTCTCGATGGTGGAAATCATCCGCCGTCTCTGGGATGCGATGGAAACGCGGCTGACACGGCATCTCGTGTTGCGCTAAGCATCCTGACAACGACTTCTCACACAACACTGGAGACGACAATGGCGGACATCGCATTCCTCGGGCTTGGCGTCATGGGCTACCCGATGGCCGGGCACCTCAAGAACAAGGGCGGCCACGCGCTCACTGTCTACAACCGCTCGACTGCCAAGGCCGAAGCCTGGGTGAAGCAGCACGGCGGCGCCTACGCAAAAACACCGAAGGAAGCGGCCGCCGGCAAGGATTTCGTCTTTGCCTGCGTCGGCAATGACGACGACCTTCGCTCGGTCACCATTGGCCCGGATGGCGCGTTTCACGGCATGAAGCCGGGCGCGATCTTCGTCGACAACACCACGGCGTCGGCGGAGGTCGCGCGCGAGCTCCACGCCGAGGCACAGAAGCGCGGCATCCACTTCATCGATGCCCCGGTTTCCGGTGGGCAGGCCGGCGCTGAAAACGGCGTGTTGACCGTGATGTGCGGTGGCGACGCCGCGCCCTACGCCAAGGCCGAGCCGGTGATCATGGCATTTGCGCGGGCCTGCCGGTTGCTCGGCGCGCCCGGTGCCGGGCAGCTGACCAAGATGATGAACCAGATCTGCATCGCCGGCCTCGTGCAGGGCCTCGCCGAGGCCATCCATTTCGGCAAGAAGGCGGGGCTGGATATCGAGGCGGTGCTCGATGTGATTTCGAAGGGCGCGGCCGGCTCCTGGCAGATGGAAAATCGCGGCAAGACCATGAACGCCGGCAAGTTCGACTTCGGCTTCGCGGTCGACTGGATGCGCAAGGACCTCGGCATCGTGCTGGATGAAGCCCGCCAGAATGGTGCGAGCCTGCCAGTGACGGCGCTCGTCGACCAATTCTACGCCGATGTCCAGAAGATGGGCGGCCGGCGCTGGGATACGTCGAGCCTGCTCGCCCGGCTGGAAAAATAATCGGTTCACGAACCGGGGTTTGCGCCCCGGATCGAAATTCCACAATGAAAAGGCCGGGTTTCCCCGGCCTTTTTTATGTCAGCACTGGCGCGCAGCCCGCATCTGCGGCGTGCAGGGAGCTGGTGCCGGACGCGCAGCCGGTGGCGGAGCGGCACGCGGTGGTGGCGGCGGAGCCTGCCTGACCTGCGGTGGCGGGGCCACTTGCCTGACCTGCGGTGGCGGTGCCTGCCGGACCTGAGGCGGCGGGGCAACCGGCCGCATCTGTGACGGGGCCTGACGCTGCGGCACCGGCATATAGCGCGGCTGCGCCTGCGGCGGCGGCGC
>WSYC01000019.1 GCA_009773635.1 Beijerinckiaceae bacterium
AGCCAGAAATGGTCCCGATTCATCCAGACTTCCTTTCGGAAGCCGTGAATCACACCGCGCTGATCATGCCAACTATTTTATGGGTCTGGGCCCTAGTGAAAGCCGGGCAAGAAAACGCCGGGCAGATCCGCATCCTCCCGCTTGATCCCCTCAAGGTGCCATGACGACGCGCGCTCCCAAGGGCGAGCAGGGCTTTGTTTTGCTGGCGGTGCTCGGGCTGACCGGCGTGATCGGCGCGATCATCCTCGCGCTGTCACTGTCGACGCGGGACGACTACCGCGAGATGAAGCTGCATCTCGATCTCGTGAAAGCGCGGCTCCATGCCGACAACGCGCTGGTGCGCGGCATTGCGGCGCTGGGTGATCCCGCCGATCCCCTGCATGGTGTGCTGCTGCAACCGGGCGGTGCCTATGTCTTCCGGCTCAACGAGGTCGATGTCGAACTTCGTGTCGAGCATGAGAGCGGCAAGATCGATCTTAACCGCGCCGATCCCGCTTTTATCCTGAGTGCATTGAGGCGCCTTGCGCCGGATGCGGCGATGGCGGAGGCGATGCACGCCCGGGTGATGACCTTGCGGGCGCAGAACCTCTTCATCGGGGATATCGGCGCGATGCTATCAGTGGCGCAAACTTTCGAGCCCATCGCCGGGCGGATCGAGCGGGTGTTCACGGTGGCGACGGGCGCGCGCGGGGTGGCGGCGCATCTCGCAAGCCGGGAGGCAATGGCGGCGATCCCCGGCATTTTGCCGGAGGAGCTGGAGTTGCTGGTGCTGGGCCGCGCGCGGGCGGGGGCTAACCTCAGCCCGGTGCTGACGAAATATCAGGCGCATCTCTCGTCCGCGCGGCCGATCTACACGCTCCGGGCGAAGGTTGCGGACAAGAGCCTGCCGCCGCAAAAGCGCAAGGCGGTCATCGCGCTGGCGCAGGTGCCGATCCGCCGCCACACCGATATCGCGGTGCTCGCGTGGCGGGGGGAGTGAGAGTGACTACAAAATCCCATCTATACTATGTTTTTACAGGACCACAATTGTGCGCTCATGCATTAGACTTGTGATCTTTAGCCCAATTCATAAAAATATCAATCATTTCATTGAGTCGGCCCGCATAACATCTTCCTCTAAATACGATTCTTCCCTCATCAGAAACTTTGGCGCATTGAAGATAATCATCTCCATTTTCAATCACATATTTATCTATTTCTTCAAAAGAAACGTCCTGAAGATAAGTTCCATCAAGCTGAACATCTATTCCCCAACCGGGATTATCAAACGTAGAAATTGAAATTCCAAAACCGTGTTCCCAATCCCCGTCGCATTGGTCAACAAACCAATCATCTAATTCGGACATTGATCGTTTTTTTGTCATATTTCACCATCCACTCGGAATTTCATTTGGTGTTGCTTCACGAATGCCGCCCGGCGCATTCTTATCGTGAGTATGAGGAGTAGCAATATCTTCTTTTGTTACACTGTTTCGATGAGACGCGCCTTTCATATCCGTCCTGTTACCAGCATCCCAACCTTTCGGATTCCGACTATTTGGCTCCCATGATTGGTGCTTGTCTACACGTCCCAATTCATCACGGCTGAATGTTGTATGCGGCCCCTTAGCTGTCGGATCAGGCGCAAGGTTATTTTTGCCTCGCCCTTTCCCTAGCTTACCGGGACCGATGGAAGCTAATGCAGCAGCGCCAATAGTTGCTCCAGCGACCCGCCCTTTCGCTTGCGCCTCGCTCTCAGGAGGAGCGGCTATTGGCCCTTGGATGCTCGGAGCATGGACGGACGCGATACCAGTCCCCGGCGCGCCAACTACGGCATCCTTGATCGCCTGCCCAATGCCTTCAAAAAATCCATTAACGGCATCTCTAAATCCCTGCGCTGTTTTCCCATCTGGAGGCCCGCCCGGTGGGTTCGATTGATCGGGTCCATCGGCATTATGCCCATTCTCATCGGACTTATTGACCGGATCGTTATCCGAATACGCATACCGGTTGGTTCCCACACCCTCCTTCTGCGGGTCCCACCAGTCCGGCGAGATAAAGCGCCCGATGGCGGGGTCGTAGTAGCGGGCGTGGAGATAGAGCAGGCCGGTCTCGGCGTCCGCGTTCTCGCCGATGTAGCCCTTCTCCTCGCGATGCCCGGCAACCGCGCTCTCAAGCCCCTTGTCGCCGAACGCGTAATACGTCGAGCGCTTGGTTTCCGCGCCGGCGCCATCGGTGATCAGCCGGATCGATTTCAGGTGATCGCGGTGGTGGAAGAAGATCCTGAACCCCGCGGAAGACGAGGTGAACTTCGCATCCGCATGGAAATACCCGGTCCAGGTCGGGGTGCCCGTCAGCGGGTCGGGTGCCAGCTCCAGCTCGGAGCCGAGGTAGAGCACGCTCTGCAGGGTGTTCCCCGGCCCGACGTTCGAGACCTTCTTCAGCCGCTCGCCATCCGGCCCGTAGGTAAAGGTTGCGGTCTTGCCATTGTTGGCATTCGCGATGACAACCGGACGGTTCTCGCCATCCCAGGTGTAGGTCCGGCCCCGGCCCGTCAGCATGTTGCCGTTGGCGTTGTAGGTGAGAACCTCGTTCGGGTTGGCACCACGCTGCAATCGCTGACCTACACGCGCGATGCCACCGGCAAGATCACCGGGATCACTTCGCCGAACACCGGCGAGAGCTGGACCTACACCTATGACGATCTCGACCGGCTGACCCGCGCCGCCAATCCCTCGTCGCCGCAGCTGACGCAGGAGTTCGCGTATAATCGCTGGGCCGCTAATGGACGCACTATTTGGGGGAAGAAAAGGGCCTACCCATGATATGAATGGGAATTTGATTGGGCCCATGGACCCGACCAATCCGTTCGGAACTGCAGTTTTGAGTGCGCCGGAGGAGAAGAAAGAGCCAAAGAAAGAATTGGATCTACCAGACGGGCCTCTTGGGAAAAAAGACGCAAAATCTAGCAAAAATGGGAAAAGGGACAACAATGGACCGCTCGATGCACAACATGGCGGGTTAGGTAACCCAGCACAAGACTTCGAAACTTTAACCGGCGAGCAGATCAAGGATCCAACAAAGGATCAGGTTGCCCCAACGAATCCACGGGTTGGCTACCGGGCGCGAGATATAAATGGTGTTACACATATTGATATTGGCCCCAGAACTAACAATCCGAGATCCGAAACAATGCACTATCGTTAGAGAAAATGATCATGCAAAAAGAAACATACTTCTTCTATTCGGAGCCACAAAGCGCGACGCTTTTCGATGCAATCCGAATTGATCTTGAGGGCGGAGCTTCGCTTTGGATTCGCTCAGGATTGATTGATTACGCTGAAAGAGACGAGGTTGGCCATCTTGATATCAAATATCGTAACAATGAAGAGCTCAGCAATTGTTTCAAATTTGATGTATCTCATTTGTTTAATTCGAAAATTTATGCTTGCAACGGTATAAATGGATATAAATTTGACAGAGAATATATTTTCTCAATAAAAATCGGGAATCCAGATGTATATATGCAAATATACGCGTCAAGTTACCCCAAGTGCCTTGCCGCTCGATTTGTTTGTGAAAATTCAGAAATTGAGTTCGGTGTATCTGAGAGAGAGTACTGTGACTATCAATTTATGGAAGGAGAATTTTTGATTGAAAAAATAGTTAAATAGTTATTATTTTTTATTATTACACGCTGTGCTGACAGCAATAATATGTTATTAGCGGGCAAATTTTGAATTTAGAAAAATTCTGTATTTCTCACTCTCCCCGCCACATCAGCACCGCGAGATCGGTGTGGCGGCGAATCGGCACCTGCGCCAGTGCGATGACTGCCTTGCGCCTCAGGGGCGGCAAGGCTTTGTCCACCACCTTCGCCCTGAGCCGGTAGATCGGCCGCGCGGAAGAAAAATGCGCCTGATGCTTCACCAGCACCGGGCTGAGGTTCGCCCCCGCCCGAGCGCGGCCGAGCGCCAGCAGGTTCAGCTCTTCCGGTAGAATGCCGGGGATCGCCGCCAGCACGTTCTTGCTCGCAAGATGCGCCGCCACGCCGCGCGCGCCCGTCACCACCGTGAACACCCGCTCGATCTGCCCGGCGATCGGCTCGAAAGTTTGCGCCACAGAAAGCATCGCGCCGATATCCTCGATGAAGAGGTTCTGCGCGCGTAAGGCTATCACCCGAGCGTGCATCGCCTCCGCCGTCGCGGCATCCGGCGCAAGTCGCCTCAATGCACTCAGGATAGCTGAATTGGTCCATTCTCGTTCGGGGGTGAGGCATCCTGAAAGAGCGAGAGCTGCGACCAGCACAAGCAGGCATCTGAATACACGCACGCCCTGCATTTAATGCCTCAATTAAAATCCGAGAATTTGAAAATCCACCTTACAGGATCGGCGGATGCGACGGAGTCGCTAACCCCGGACACGGAGGCTTTTCCCCAGCGAACTTGATGCACCCCTGAGTTGATTCAACGAGTTAGAAAGTAAAAGCAGAGGTGCATTCAGTATGCGGATCTGTCTGCGGGGCCGGTGATCGAATGCTCCGCGCCGAAGGGCTCGTAGAACGCGCGCCAGACCACGGCGCGGGTGGCGTCGGTCATCATCACCGGGCGATTGAGGTGATCCGCATGCACCCAGAACAGGCTGGGGTTGGCCTGATTGACCGAGCCATCGAGCACGGCGATCGGGAGATCATCGAGACAGACGTATTCCCGGATCGCCGCACCCGTGGCGCTGACTTCTGCGATGATGCGGTCGTTGGTGTCATGAATATAGCGCGTCGTGCCGGCGTTGGTGGCGTTGGTGGCGTTCGCCATTATGCAATATCATCTAATTCCGGATATTTTTCATATACAGATTTTAGGATTCGAACATCAATGTTACCAATCACAATTCCAATTCCTTTCCGCAATTCTTCTTTTGTTTTTTCATCATAGTTCTCTAGCATTGGTAGCAATCCATGGAATGCTCTTATTGCTGAAAGAGCTATATTTTGTATATATTGTGCATCTTTTAGATCCATAGTGAATACCTCACCCAAGAAACTGACCCATACAGCGTCGATAACATCCACGAAATTCGTTACCGTGGCCTACTCCCAAAAGATGTTGGCATTTGTTGAAGCAACGCTCGTCTTTGTCCTCGCGTGTTTCACATTGCTGCGCGCTGCTTCCGCCCGGAATCGGCGTGAACATCCCCGGCGTCAGCAGCCCTGTCGGGTCTTTCTCCTGCATCGGGCGCTGGCGAGCGTAATTGTAGATCGCCGAACCGTCCTTGTTCGCGCCCGGCTTGACGATCGGGGAGACGTTGCTGACCCGCTGTTCCGCAACCTCGATCAGAAACGCATTGGATTTCGCCTGAACCTCCAACTTCGCATCGTCGGGGGCAGCTTGCTTCGGCTCATGCTTCAGCTTCCACCGGTTCGGGATCGTGAGGTTCAGCGAAACGCCCAGCGGGTCTGCCTGCGTATACCTCCCGATCGTCGCATCATAATGCCGGTGCCAGTTATACGCCAGTCCAGTCTCAAGCTGGAAGAGCTGGCCGGGGAAGCGGTTGTCGTTGGCAGCGGGGCCGGTGATGGAGTGCACGGCGCCGAAGGGTTCGTAGAACGCGCGCCAGATCACGGCGCGGGTGGCGTCGGTCATCATCACCGGGCGATTGAGATGATCCGCATGCACCCAGAACAGGCTGGGGTTGGCCTGATTGACCGAGCCATCGAGCACGGCGATCGGGAGATCATCGAGCCAGACGTATTCCCGGATCGCCGCGCCGGTAGCGCTGACTTCCGCGATGATGCGGTCACCCTCAGTGCCAGCCATCTCGCGCAGAACCTTCCCCTCGGCTGGGAAGACCAGCGTCGCTGGATCGCTGCGCAGGGTTGAGCGGAAGCCTCTGCCTTAACCAACAAATCGGGCCAGATATCTTCAGGTGCCCGGCTCGAATTTTGTCTGCATGCGAAACTGCACGCTCCCCATCCGGACCGTTCGAACCACCCCGAGCCGGGGTCCGACTCGGGCAAACTTCGGCATTCATGGAAGGGCGACTGAGAATCGCGCTTCCTCGGGCGCATGGAGAGGCTGGAATCTACGTACACAGACCCCGGAATGACCACGCAAATGCGCTATCCCCCGGACATCTCGGGGAAAGTCAAAACGACGGAAAATGTAATGATATCAACAGAATATGGTGGTGGAGCTGAGCGGGATCGAACCGCTGACCTCGTCATTGCGAACGACGCGCTCTCCCAACTGAGCTACAGCCCCGGAACCGGAGGCGGTTTCCTTCGCCGATCCGCAGCATGAAGTCAACGGGTTTTGATCCATTTTCATGAAAGGCGAAATGCGCGAGGCGCTTGCGGAATTTGGTGCGGCTCGGTTATGGTCCGCCGGCGCGTCACGAGGGGGAAGGCATGTTTCCGATTCTTTGGCTCTTCAACAAGTTGATCGAGATTTATTCCTTTCTGCTTCTGGCCTACGTCATCCTCACCGTCCTGATCAATTTCGGCATCGTGAACTCACGCCAGCCGATCGTCGCGACCATCGGCGAATTCCTGTACCGGATCACCGAGCCGCTGCTCGGGCCTATCCGGCGGCGGATGCCTGACCTCGGCCCCATCGACATTTCGCCCGTCGTGCTGCTGCTGGGGCTGCAGTTCATTGCGGTCACCGTGAACTACTATGCAAAGGGCATCGCATTCTGAAGGGCGTCTTCTGCCGGGCGCCAAGCGGTCCGGTTGTTCTGTCAAGGGAACGTGAGTTGACCGGACAACGCATCCGCGATCCTATCCGGCCTCACGACATCATCAGGGGAGGGCGAAGCGGTGTTCCAGAACGGTTCCGGTTTTATGGGTTGCGTCGCCGTCGCCGGTTTTCTGGCGGCATCCTCGGCCTTTGCGCAGTCGCCTCCCTCGGAGGCAACCCTCACGCGGGTGGCATTGCCAAAGGATTTTGCGGCCACGTTCCAGCGCTATGACATGGTCGACAAGGTCGACCGCAAGATCGTGCGCTATCTCTATATCAACAAGGAGGCTCTGGCCGGCATCAAGCCCGGCGAGCCGTTCCCGGACGGCACCATTCTCGTGATGGAAGATCATGATGTCGCTCTCGAAGCGGGCGGCGTGCCGATCAAGGGCACAAACGGGCGCTTGCAGCCGACAAGCCGGATCAAGGCTTTTGCCGTCATGGAAAAGCGCAAGGGCTGGGGCGAAACCAACCTCTTCCCGCCTGAAAAGGACAATGGCGACTGGGAATACGCGTCCTTCAAGGCGGATGGCAGCGCAAACCCGGTCAAGCTCGACAATTGCTATGCCTGCCACCTGCCGCAGAACAAGGACGGCCTCGATTTCACCTTCTCGGGCGCGAAAATCCGCGAGGCCGCAAAGCGTTAGAAGATGGGTGCACCGGCCGCGTCATTGCCGTTCCGGGTGGAGGCCGACGCCATCCTGCTGCACCTGCGCCTGACGCCGAAGGGCGGGCGTGACGCGTTTGACGGCATTGCCAGCGGTGCGGACGGAAAATGCGTTCTCCAGGCCCGTGTTCGCGCCGTGCCGGAGGACGGGCTGGCGAATGCGGCGCTGATCTCCCTGCTCGCCAAGGCGCTGGGCGTGCGGAAGTCGGTGGTGGAACTGGTTGCCGGCACGGCATCGCGGCAGAAAACCATCCGGATTTCCGGCGATCCTGCCGTTATTCTCCCGGCCTTGGAGCGCCTTTGTGACCTGTGACAGGGCTTGGTCTTCAGCACTTTTTGAACAATTCCGATGAAGGTGAGCATGTCGATTGAAAGACTGCACTTTCGCTGCATTGCAGAGCGGGCAAAACTCGGCTAGGCACGGCCAACCCACACAGATTTCCAGTGCCATTCTTGGACGAGGTGAGACCATGGCTCGGACCGGCCCGGCGGAGCGCCCGCTATCCCCCCATTTGCAGATCTACAAGCCGACGATCACGATGGTGATGTCGATCCTGCACCGGATCACGGGGGCGGCGCTGTTCTTCGGAACGCTGCTGCTGGTTGTGTTTCTGGTCGCGCTCGCGTCGGGGAAAACCTCGTTCACGATGGCGCAGGCGGTTTACGGCTCCTGGATCGGCAAGCTCGTGCTGTTCGGCTACACCTGGGCGCTGTTCCAGCACATGTGCGGCGGCATCCGTCACTTCATCTGGGATACGGGGGCAGGGCTCGAGCGCGAGACGCGCATGAAGCTCGCCTGGGCGACGTTTTTCGGCCCGCTCGCGCTGACGGCGCTGGTCTGGGCCATCTATCTGCTGGGCTGAGGGCAAGGACATGAGCAAAAATCCCCAGATCGCCACACAGACCGCCCGTGTTCGCGGTCTCGGCGCCGCCAGGTCGGGCACCGACCACTTCTGGAAGACGCGCCTGACGGCGGTGGCCAACGTGCCGCTGACGATCGCCTTCGTCGTCATCGTCCTGATGCTCGCGAGGCGGGACTACGCCGGCGCGATGGCGCTCGTCGGCAATCCGGCGGTCGCGATCCTGCTGCTGCTCTTTATCGGGTCCGCGACGATCCACATGCGGCTCGGGATGCAGGTCATCATCGAGGATTACGTTCATGCCGAGGGCACCAAGATCGTGCTTCTCATGCTCAACACGTTCTTTGCGGTCGCCGTCGGGTTCGCCTCGGCCTATGCGATCCTGAAGATCGGCTTTGCCGGCTGATCCGGGAGACAAGACATGGCACCTTCTTCCACGGCAACCACCGCCTCGATCGGCGGCAAGGCCTATCCGATCATCGATCACGCCTATGACGTCGTCGTCGTCGGCGCGGGCGGCGCGGGCCTGCGCGCGACACTCGGCATGGCCGAACAGGGCCTCAAGACCGCCTGCATCTCGAAGGTATTCCCGACCCGCTCGCACACAGTGGCGGCGCAGGGCGGCATCGCAGCCTCGCTCGCCAATATGGGCCCGGACAGCTGGCAGTGGCATATGTTCGATACCGTGAAGGGCTCGGACTACCTCGGTGACAACGATGCGATGGAATATCTCGCGCGTGAAGCCCCGGCGGCGGTCTATGAGCTCGAACACTACGGCGTGCCGTTCTCGCGCACCGAAGAGGGCAAGATCTACCAGCGCCCCTTCGGCGGCCACACCACCGAATACGGCGAAGGACCGCCCGTGCAGCGCACCTGCGCGGCAGCGGACCGCACCGGCCACGCCATCCTGCATACGCTCTATGGCCAATCCTTGCGCAACAACGCCGAGTTCTTCATCGAGTATTTCGCGCTCGATCTTATCATGTCGGAAACCGGCGAATGCCAGGGCGTGATCGCCTGGAAGCTCGACGATGGCACGATCCACCGCTTCCGCTCCAAGCTCGTGGTGCTCGCGACCGGCGGCTACGGTCGCGCCTATTTCTCCGCGACCTCGGCCCATACCTGCACCGGTGACGGCGGCGGCATGGTGGCGCGCGCGGGCCTGCCATTGCAGGATATGGAGTTCGTGCAGTTCCACCCCACCGGCATCTATGGCGCGGGCTGCCTGATCACCGAAGGCGCGCGCGGCGAGGGCGGCTATCTCACCAATTCCGCCGGCGAGCGCTTCATGGAGCGCTATGCGCCGACCTACAAGGATCTTGCGCCGCGCGATTTCGTCTCGCGCTGCATGACCATGGAAATCCGTGAAGGGCGCGGCGTTGGCAAGGGCAAGGACCATATTTCCCTGCATCTCGATCACCTCGATCCCGAAGTTCTCGCGCTGCGCCTGCCGGGGATTTCGGAAAGTGCCAAGATTTTCGCCGGCGTCGACCTCACGAAAGAGCCGATCCCAGTCATTCCGACCGTGCATTACAACATGGGCGGCATCCCCACGAACTACTGGGGTGAGGTGCTGAACCCGAAGCCGGGCAACGAGGACGCGACCGTCCCCGGCCTGATGGCGGTGGGTGAAGCGGGCTGCGCCTCCGTGCACGGCGCAAACCGGCTCGGCTCGAACTCGCTGATCGACCTCGTGGTGTTCGGCCGCGCCGCCTCGATCCGTGCCGGGCAGGTGCTCGACCGCAAGGCCGCGATCCCCGGCGTGAACGCGGCGGCGGAAGCGACGATCCTCGCGCGCTTCGACAAGTCACGGAACGCCAATGGCGCGACGCCGACCTCGGACCTGCGCCTTCGGATGCAGAAGGTGATGCAGTCGGATGTCGCGGTGTTCCGCGACGGGCCGACGCTGAAGAACGGCTGCAAGGGGATTTCGGAGGTCTGGGCCGCCAAGGGCGATCTCAAGGTCACCGACCGCTCCCTCGTCTGGAACTCGGACCTCATGGAAACGCTTGAGTTCGAAAACCTGATGCTGAACGCGATCACCACCGTCTATTCGGCGGAAGCGCGCACCGAGAGCCGCGGCGCGCATGCCCGCGAGGATTTTGCCAAGCGGGATGACACCAACTGGCGCAAGCACACGCTCTCGCACGTCAACGAGGCCGGCAAGGTGACGCTCTCGTATCGCGGCGTGCACACGCAAACCCTGACCGGCGAAATGGACGAAGCCAAGATCGCCCCGAAGGAGAGGAAGTTCTGAGATGGCTGACTTCAACCTTCCCAAAAATTCCCGCCTCACCGAGGGCAAGACCTGGCCGAAGCCGGCGGGGGCCACGAACCTGCGCGAATACCGCATCTACCGCTGGGACCCCGATGGGGAATCAAACCCGCGGATGGATACCTATTTCGTCGATTGCGACGATTGCGGGCCGATGATCCTCGACGCGATCCTCTGGATCAAGAACAAGGTCGACCCGACGCTGACCTTCCGCCGCTCCTGCCGTGAAGGCATCTGCGGTTCCTGCGCAATGAACATCGACGGCGCCAACACGCTCGCCTGCACCAAGGGCATGGATGAGGTCACCGGCCCGATCAAGATCTACCCGCTGCCGCATATGCCGGTGGTGAAAGATCTCGTGCCGGATCTCACGCGGTTCTACGCCCAGCACGCCTCCATCGAGCCCTGGCTCAAGACCGATACGCCGGCCCCCGCGAAGGAATGGCGGCAGTCGCCGGAAGATCGTGAGCATCTCGACGGGCTCTACGAGTGCATTCTTTGCGCCTGCTGCTCGACCTCGTGCCCGAGCTACTGGTGGAATGGCGATCGCTATCTCGGTCCCGCTGCGCTTTTGCAGGCGTATCGCTGGTTGATCGACAGCCGCGATGAAGCCACCGGCGAGCGGCTCGACAATCTCGAAGACCCGTTCCGGCTCTACCGCTGCCACACGATCATGAACTGCTCGAACGCCTGCCCGAAGGGCCTCAATCCCGCCAAGGCGATCGCCGAGATCAAGAAGATGATGGTCGCTCGGCAATATTGAGTGCCGGATAGCCCGTCTCCGCAAAAGGTCACCTCCGGGTGGCCTTTTTTTGTGCGTTCTTCGTCTGCCTATTTGCCGAGCGCTGCCAGCACGAACAGCCCGATCACACCGAGGAGGGCGATGAACCACATCAGCGAGCGCAAACCCTGCCGATCCCAGAAATACGCGGCGGTATAGCCGAGCCTTGCTGCGAGAATGGCGATCGACAGCCAGAGAACTTTCGGGCTCGCACCCGTCTCCATATCGGCGATCAGCCCCGCTGCCCATTCGCGCGGGCGACGGTTATTGTAGCCGCCACCGCTGCGTTTCGCGATGATAACCGTGAAATAGGGCAGTAAACCTGCAAAAAGAATGCTCCAAAGGGCTGTCGACATGGTTCCTCCATGGTAGTGCCGTATTTACGCGCGGTCGATAATATCGGATGAAGCCAATTGCGGCGCCCTCGGCACTATAAGGGCGGAGATGCGCTTGAGAAGGGTGCCAGGGGAATGATCGGGTTGGGAATGATCGGGTTCGGACAGACCAGACGACCGGCAGCAAATGCCATGGTTCTCCTTGGCATCGCGGCGTTGCTCGCCGGGTGCGAATCGAGTTCACGACTGGGTTCACTCCTGCCGGATGATCCGTTCCGGCCCGCACCGCGCGTCAACACGCAAGCGCCTGCGCCGCTGACACCGGCGCCGGCAGGCGATGTGGAATCGACCGCGCTGCCGCCACCTCCGGGTGCCTCGACGGCGGCATTGCCGCCTCAAGTTCCGGCACCGGGGGCACCATCGCCAGTCGGCGTCGGCGCGGCGCCCGGCGCGCCGCTGGCACCGCAACAGCCGACCGTGACCTCCCCAAGCATTCCGCCAGCGCCGCGTGTCGCCACGGCACCGTCGCAAGCGCCGGTGGCCGTGCCCTCGCGCACAGCCCTGATTGGCAACTGGTCGGTTTCCGAAGCCGCAGGGTCGAGCTGCAGGATCACGCTTTCGAGCGCGCCAAAGCTCGATCTTTATGGTGCCGGCACCTCGGGTTGCCAGAACAAGGAGCTCCAGCGCGTCAACGCCTGGGAGCTCGCGGGCAGCGAGGTTATTCTCTACGAGCCCGGCGGCGGCGTGGTCGCGCGGCTCCGACAGGCGGGCGGGCAGAATTACGCCGGCGCGACCGCCAAATCCGGCGCGCCGGTCAGCATCTCGAAGTGAGCTTGACACGCTCTGCGTGATCCTGAAGCCTCACCATCAACGCGCAAGAATCGATGCGCAAGGATAAGCGCGCTCGTGCGCGATGATGGAGAGATATGCATGGCGGAATTTCGTCTGCACGGGTTCGGTGAATCCGGCAATGCCTACAAGGTCGCGCTGATGCTGGCACTCAGCGGCGCGGATTGGGAGCTGGTTCCCGTCGCCTTCTTCAAGGGCGCGACGCGCGAGGAAAGCTGGCGCGCCAATGTCAATTCCATGGGCGAGGTGCCGGTGCTGGAGCATCGCGGCGAAACGCTGACGCAGTCCGGCATCATTCTTGACTATCTCGCGACGGTGCTCGGAAAATTCGGCGGCAAGGGCGAGAAGGAAGCGCGCGAGATCTGGCGCTGGGTCCTGTTCGATAATCACAAGTTCTCGAGCTATTACGCCACGTTGCGCTTTCTCTACGGCCTTCAGAAGACCGGCGAGACCCCCATCACCGAATTCCTGCGTGGACGGGCGAAATCCGCCTTCCATATTCTGGAAAAGCATCTTGCCGATCGCAAATTCGTGGTTGGCGACCGGCTGACGATCGCGGACCTCTCGCTCTGCGGTTACGCGTTCTATGACGAGGAGACCGGCATCAATCGGGCTGATTTCCCCAATATCGAGGCCTGGAAAGCCCGCATTGCCGCGACGCCAGGCTGGAAGCCTCCGTATGAACTGATGCCGCGCGCCGCCGGAGGTTGAGCGCAGCCGGCTGCCTCAGCGGCTGGCGGGTTCAGCCACCAGCCGTTTGCGCGCCAGCGCGCGCTTCTGCCAGTCGAGCGCCAGCGTCGTGAAGGCGGAGGCATCATCGAGCGCCTCGCGCATGATCGAGATGATCGAGCGGCGCGGCGCTTCGACCAGCGCCACGGATTCATCGATCTCGACGACGATTTCGGCCGAAAATTTGCGAGCGAGCGCGCGCATCGGCGCGTTGTTTTTCAGGCAGGTCATGTAGAGCCGCCCGAAGCCGCGATTGCGGGCCGAGCGCAGCGCGCGTGCGAAAAGCGCCGTGCCGATGCCGCAGTTGCGCCAATCCGCGAGAACCGAGAAGGCCATCTCGGCTTCACCGGTGAAAAGATCACCGATCGGGCGGAGTTCGGCGACGCCGACCAGAGTCTCGCCGAGGAAGGCGCCGTGAATGATCGCGTTCAAAGTGATGCAGCGTTCGGCATATTGCACCAGAAAGGCATCCGTCGTGGCCATGCCAAAACGGGTGCGGCGGCTATCCGGGTCAAGGGCGATCAGGTGCGCCTCGAAGGCTGCATGGTCGCCCATGTGCAGCTTTCGAAAGACGATCTGGTCGAGTTCGGCATGGGGCATTGTCGTATTTCCTGGTTTGGCGCGCGGCATTCTCCGGGAGCGGAGGGGTGCCGTGAGCACATCCAACGGCGCGATTCAATCGAATATGTTGCAGTGCAATAACACGGGGTTTTGTCCGAACCATGGCAAGATCCGTGCCTCTTTTGAAATCGGGGGAAAGGGTTGCAGCAGGGGAAGGTGGCTTTTCGCGCGCCCTCTATTCACTTGCCCGCTGGCCGCGTGCATGCAAAACAGCGAGCAGAACGCGATTATCGGGGGACGGGCAAGAGATGGCGGGCGCAGTGGCATCTCGCTATGCCAGCATGGTTGCAGCGGGGCAGCTCGACGCAGACCCAGCGCAAAAAGCGATCGTTACCCGGCTGGATGGCCTTGCCGAGCGCCTCGAAGCCCATCGGTTGGCACGCAAGGGCAGCGCGCTTGGCTGGCTTTTCGGCAAGAAGGAGCCGATCGAGCCGATCCGCGGGCTCTATCTCTGGGGTTCGGTCGGTCGTGGCAAGACGATGCTGGTCGATCTCTTCCACGACAATCTGAAGGTCCAGCGCAAGCGCCGAGCGCATTTTCACGCCTTCATGGCGGATGTTCACCAGCGCATTCACGCCTGGCGGCAGCGGGCGAAGGCGGGCGCGGTCAAGGGCGATGACCCCATCCAGCCGGTGGCGGATGCGCTGGCGGATGAGGCCTGGGTTCTGTGTTTTGACGAATTTTCGGTGACGGATATCGCTGATGCGATGATTTTGGGGCGACTGTTCCAGGCGCTGTTCGCGCGCGGCGTCGTGATTGTCGCGACCTCCAATGTCGAGCCGTCCCGGCTCTATCACAATGGCCTGAACCGGACGCTGTTTCTCCCGTTTATCGGGCTGATCGAGGCGCGGATGCAGGTCGAGAGGCTCGACGCCCGCACGGATTACCGGCTGGAGAAACTGCACGGGCGCGCCGTCTACTACACGCCGGTCACACCGGAGGTTGAAGCTGACATCGATCGATTGTTCGAGGAACTGTCCGGCGGGCAGAAAGTCACGTTGCGCCGCTTCGATCTCGGTGGACGGTTCCTCGAAATTGCGCGGGCATCGGGCGGCGTGGCGCGTGCGAGCTTCGCGGACCTGTGTGAAAAGCCGCTCGGGGCGATCGATTTTCTGACACTGGCGCGGAATTTCCATACGCTGGTGCTGGAGGGCATCCCCCGGCTCGATCTTTCCCGCCGCAACGAGGCGAAGCGCTTCATCACGCTGATCGATATTCTCTACGAGCATCACGTGAAGCTCATCGTTTCCGCCGAGGCGGAGCCGCATGAGCTCTATCACGCCAAGACCGGTCACGAGATCTTCGAGTTCGACCGCACGATCTCCCGTCTGATCGAGATGCGGTCAGAGAGTTATCTCGCCCTGCCGCATGGCCGCGCCGACAGCGAGGCGAGCGGCGATACCACCGGGCTCGTCGAGACATGAGGGGCGATGTCGGCCTCGAAGGCACGCGCGCCCGCCTGCTGGCGGCAGCGGCTCTCGAAATCCGGCTGATCGGCCCGAAGCGGATGACGATCTCCGGCCTCGCCGGACGTCTCGGGATGAGCCACGCCAATGTCTACCGTTACTTCGCGGACAAGCAGGCGATCATTGATGCGGTGTTGAACGTCTGGCTGCGCGGGCTTGAAACGCGCCTGCAGGAAATCGTCGATGGTCCGGACCCCGCGGACGACAAGCTCGAGCGCTTTCTGGCGACCCTGACGCGCGCCTACGTGGAGACGCTGGCCAATGACCGCGCGCTGTTCCAGTTGCTCGCCGAACCAGGGGAGACGGCAATCGAGGCTGAGAGGCACCGTCGCCGCATCGAGAGTTTCGTCGAGCGGATTGTCGAGGAGGGCAGTGCCACGCGCCTGTTCTCCGGCGGGGATGTCAGGCGGATGGCGATGCTGGCGCTCGATCTCGCGCACCGCTTTTCGGACCCGGCGGCTCTCTGGCGCGTGGAGCGCCAGCCCGGACCTTCGGATAGCCGTCGGGATCGCGTGATCCGTTGGGCGGTGCGGGCTCTAACAGTTCGGAAATAGCCGATACAAATTACAAAATATGAAAATTGTAATGGTTGATTGATCCTCAACTTTCGGCGAATTCCGAAATTTGATATCGCATAACTAATTGATATTCCAGCATCCAGAGTCCAGAAGAATTCGGATATCAGGAAATTCTTGCTGCTTGCTCCGGCGATTCACAATTCGTGATGATCTTGCCTGTTGCGGTCCCCTGCAACTCAGAATACGCCCACTTCGCCCGGTGTTTCCGGGCACCAAACCCAAGGTTGGGGCCGGGCGCTTCACGCGTGGACAGTCAGGCTCTCTTCCGTCCTCGAATTTTCGGATGCGTGGCTCAAGACCCCGCTCGCTTTTCGCAAGGTAATCCTCATGGCACGTCGGAAAATCGCCCTCATCGGTGCAGGCCAGATTGGCGGAACGCTCGCTCATCTCGTGGGCCTCAAGGAACTCGGCGATGTCGTCCTGTTCGATATCGCGGAGGGCATTCCGCAGGGCAAGGCGCTTGATCTCGTTGAGTCCTCGGCCGTGGACGGCTTCGATGCGCTTTACAAGGGCACCAACGACTACAAGGACATCGAGGGCGCGGATGTGGTGATCGTCACCGCCGGCGTGCCGCGCAAGCCGGGCATGAGCCGCGATGATCTGATCGGCATCAACCTCAAGGTCATGGAATCGGTCGGCAAGGGCATCAAGCAATATGCCCCGAAGGCTTTCGTGATCTGCATCACCAACCCGCTCGACGCGATGGTCTGGGCGCTGCAGAAGTTCTCGGGTGTGAAGCACAACAAGATCGTCGGCATGGCCGGCGTGCTCGACAGCGCTCGCATGGCCTACTTCCTCGAAGAAGCCACCGGCGTTTCGATCAAGGATATCAAGACCTTCGTTCTGGGTGGCCACGGCGACGACATGGTGCCGCTGGTGCGCTATTCGACCGTCGGCGGCGTGCCGCTGCCCGATCTCGTCAAGATGAAGTGGATCACCCAGGAGAAGGTCGACCAGATCGTCGAGCGCACCCGCAAGGGCGGCGGCGAGATCGTCAACCTGCTCAAGACCGGCTCGGCCTTCTACGCCCCGGCCGCTTCCGCGATCGCGATGGCCGAGAGCTACCTGAAGGATCATCGCCGCGTGCTGCCCTGCGCCGCCTATCTCAAGGGCGAGTTCGGCGTGCGCGACATGTTCATCGGCGTTCCCGTCGTGATCGGGGCCAAGGGCGTCGAGCGCGTCGTCAAGGTGCGGCTCAACGGGGCCGAGAAGGAAATGATGGCAAAGTCCGTCGCCTCGGTTCAGAGCCTGATCGACGCCTGCAAGACCATCAACCCGGCGCTGAAGTGACGAGAAGCGAATAGGGGGTGACGAATAGCGAATAGGGTCGGTTTGATCCCGTTCGCTCACCCGCCCCTACCCGCCATTCGCTATTCGTTACTCACTACTCACCTGAGGTGACCAATGAACATCCATGAATACCAGGGCAAGGCGATCCTGAAGGCCTATGGCGCGAATGTTTCCGCCGGCTTTCCGGCGCTGACAGTTGCTGAAGCAGTTGAAGGTGCCAAGAAGCTTCCCGGCCCGCTTTACGTCGTGAAAAGCCAGATCCACGCCGGCGGCCGCGGCAAGGGCAAGTTCAAGGAACTGCCCGCCGACGCCAAGGGCGGTGTCCGCCTCGCGTTCTCGATCGATGAGGTCGAAAAGCACGCCAAGGAAATGCTGGGCAACACGCTGGTGACGATCCAGACCGGCCCGGCGGGCAAGCAGGTCAACCGCCTCTACATCGAGGACGGCTCGGATATCGAGAAGGAGTTCTACCTCTCGATGCTGGTCGACCGCGAAACCGGCCGCACGGCCTTCGTCGTCTCGACAGAGGGCGGCATGGATATCGAGGCGGTCGCGCATGACACGCCCGAAAAGATCATCACCTTCTCCGTCGATCCGGCGACCGGCATCATGCCGCATCACGGCCGCGCGGTGGCGAAAGCGCTTGGTCTCACCGGCGCGCTCGCCAAGCAGGCGGAAGTGCTCTCGGCGCAGCTCTACAAGGCCTTCGTCGAGAAGGACATGGCGATGCTGGAGATCAACCCGCTCATCATCACCAAGGACGGCAACCTCAAGTGCCTCGATGCCAAGGTCGGCTTCGATTCCAACGCGCTCTACCGCCACCCGGATGTCGTCGAACTGCGTGACCTCACCGAAGAGGATCACAAGGAAATCGAGGCATCGAAGTATGACCTCAGCTATATCGCGCTCGATGGCACGATCGGCTGCATGGTCAACGGTGCCGGCCTCGCGATGGCGACGATGGACATCATCAAGCTCTACGGCGCCGAACCCGCGAACTTCCTCGATGTCGGCGGCGGCGCGACCAAGGAGAAGGTCACGGCGGCGTTCAAGATCATCACGGCCGATCCGGCGGTGAAGGGCATCCTCGTCAACATCTTCGGCGGCATCATGAAGTGCGATGTCATCGCCGAGGGCGTGATCGCGGCGGTCAAGGAAGTGGGGCTTCAGGTTCCGCTTGTTGTCCGCCTCGAGGGCACCAACGTCGAGCTTGGCAAGAAGATCATCTCCACGAGTGGCTTGAACGTCATCCCGGCGGATGACCTCGACGACGCCGCGCAGAAGATCGTCAAGGCTGTGAACTCATGATCCGGGACGGTGCCGGGGCCTGGCTGCCGATCACGATCACTTTCGCACCCTCGGTGCTCATCCTGATCGCGATCGTGGTCCGGGCCATGAAAGATCGCGGAGCCATCTGGAAGACCTGGGGCATCGGCCTTGCGCTGACGTTCCTCATCTGGCTCGTGATCTTCGGCCGGGGGGCTGTTGCGGTCTTCTCGCTGCCCTCGGGAACGCTGTCCAACCCGGTTGCGACCGCCTTCATGGGGTCGATCCAGTTCTCGATTTCGCTGGTGATGACGCTGGTCGTGACGACCATCGGCGCGCTCATCGCCACCTTCTTCTTCAGGCCCGCACCCGCAGGGAACAAAGGTCAAGGGGTTTAAATGTCCATCCTCATCAATGCGAATACCAAGGTCATCACGCAAGGGTTCACGGGCAAGAACGGCACGTTCCACTCCGAGCAAGCGCTGGCTTACGGCACGAAAATGGTCGGCGGCACCTCGCCCGGCAAGGGTGGCTCGACCCACCTCGGCCTGCCGGTGTTCGACACCGTCGCTGAGGCGCGCGAGAAGACCGGCGCCGATGCTTCCGTGATCTACGTGCCGCCGCCGGGCGCTGCGGATGCGATCTGCGAAGCCATTCAGGCCGAAATCCCGCTCATCGTCTGCATCACCGAAGGCATTCCGGTGCAGGATATGATCAAGGTGAAGCGCGCGCTCGATGGCTCGAAGTCGCGTCTCATCGGGCCGAACTGCCCGGGCGTCATGACCTCAGGCGAATGCAAGATCGGCATCATGCCCGGCAATATCTTCAGCCGCGGCAATGTTGGCATCGTCTCGCGCTCGGGCACGCTGACCTATGAAGCCGTGTTCCAGACGACGCAGGAAGGCCTCGGCCAGACGACGGCAGTCGGTATCGGCGGCGACCCCGTGAAGGGCACCGAGTTCATCGACATGCTCGAACTGTTTCTGGCTGACCCCGCCACGCATTCGATCGTCATGATCGGCGAAATCGGCGGTTCGGCGGAAGAAGACGCCGCGCAGTTCATCGCGGATGAGGCGAAGCGTGGCCGTTCGAAGCCCATGGTCGGCTTCATTGCCGGTCGCACGGCACCTCCGGGTCGTCGCATGGGCCATGCCGGTGCGATCATCTCGGGCGGCAAGGGCGGCGCGGAAGACAAGATCGCGGCGATGGAAGCCGCCGGCATCCGCGTCTCGCCCTCGCCGGCGCGCCTCGGCAAGACTCTCGTCGAAGTGCTCAAAGGCAAATGAGCCTCTTGACGCCATAAACCGGGATTGCGGCACACAAACGCCGCAATCGAAATCTCTACCGCAGGCGGCTTCAACGCTGCCGGCGCACAAACCAGAACAGGCCGTATGAAGGCCGCTTCGCTCAGTCGGGCAGGGCACCCAACCAGGATTCCAAGGTCAAGGTCATGGATCGCGATTTCGACGACAACTCCCCTGAAATCACCGCCCTCTCGGGCTCCAGTGCCGCCTATCTCGAGGCGCTCGCGGGCGAGGCGACGCCCGGCCCCTCCTGGAAGCGTGCGAACTGGCCGGTGACCGCGAACAGCGAGCTGATCTCGGCGCTCGACGGCAACTGGGCTGCGGTCGAGAAGGCCGTCGGCGACAAGCTGAAGGGCAAGGCGCAGGAAGCCGCGAAGGCGGCTCCGGGCGGGGCGGCGATTTCGGAGGCCGATGTCCAGCGCGCGGCGCGTGATTCGGTGCATGCGCTGATGATGATCCGCGCCTACCGGATGCGCGGACATCTGCACGCCAACCTCGATCCCCTCGGTATCGAAGGTCCGAAGGATCACGAGGAACTGCATCCGTCTTCCTACGGCTTCACCGATGCCGACTGGGACCGCAAGATCTTCATCGACAAGGTGCTGGGCCTCGAGTTCGCAACCCTGCGCGAGATGCTCGACATCCTCCGTCGCACCTATTGCGAGACCATCGGCTACGAGTTCATGCACATTTCGGAGCCCGCCGAAAAAGGCTGGCTTCAGGCGCGCATCGAAGGGCCGGACAAGGAAATCACCTTCACCCGCGAAGGCAAGCGCGCGATCCTCAACAAGCTCGTGGAAGCCGAGGGCTTCGAGAAATTCCTCGATGTCCGCTTCACCGGCACCAAGCGCTTCGGCCTTGATGGCGGCGAAAGCCTGATCCCGGCGCTGGAGCAGATCATCAAGCGCGGTGGCAACCTCGGTGTGCAGGATATCGTGTTCGGCATGGCGCACCGCGGCCGCCTCAATGTGCTGACGCAGGTGCTGGGCAAGCCGCACCGCGCGCTGTTCCACGAGTTCAAGGGCGGCTCTTTCGCCCCCGATGACGTCGAAGGCTCCGGCGACGTGAAATATCACCTCGGCGCCTCCTCGGATCGTGAGTTCGACGGCAACAAGGTGCATATCTCGCTGACGCCGAACCCCTCGCATCTTGAAATCGTCAACCCGGTGGTGCTCGGCAAGGTCCGCGCGAAGCAGGACCAGCTTGGCTGCCCGCGCGATGATCGCCGCGCCGTGATGCCGCTGCTGATCCACGGTGACGCGGCGTTCGCGGGTCAGGGGGTGGTTGCGGAATGCTTCGGGCTTTCGGGCCTCAAGGGCCATCGCACCGGCGGCTCCGTGCATTTCATCATCAACAACCAGATCGGGTTCACGACCTACCCGCGCTATTCGCGCTCCTCGCCCTATCCCTCGGATGTCGCGAAGATCGTGGAAGCCCCGATCTTCCATGTGAACGGGGATGATCCGGAGGCGGTGGTGTTCGCGGCGAAGGTCGCGACCGAATTCCGCATGAAGTTCCAGAAGCCCGTCGTGATCGACATGTGGTGCTACCGCCGCTTCGGCCACAACGAGGGCGACGAGCCCGGCTTCACCCAGCCGCTGATGTACAAGAAGATCCGCAGCCATGTCTCGACGCTGGAGATGTATGCCGCGAAACTGATCGCCGAAGGCGTCGTTACCGAAGGCGAAGTTGACAAGATGAAGGCGGATTGGCGCTCGCGCCTTGAGGCCGAGTTCGAAGCCGGCCAGGCCTACAAGCCGAACAAGGCCGATTGGCTGGATGGCAAGTGGTCCGGGCTGAAGTCGGTCAAGGAAACCGAGGAAGACCCGCGCCGTGGCCAGACCGGCGTGCCGATGGATCGCCTGAAAGAGATCGGTTTTTCGCTCGCCGATGTGCCCGGCGGGTTTAACATCCACAAGACGATCCAGCGCTTCCAGGACAACCGCCGCAAGATGATCGAAACCGGCGAGGGGCTTGATTGGGCCACCGGCGAGGCGCTCGCGTTCGGCACGCTGGTTGCCGAAGGGCATCGCGTCCGTCTTTCCGGTCAGGATTGCGAGCGCGGCACGTTCAGCCAGCGCCATTCGGTGCTGATCGATCAGGATACCGAGACGCGCTACACCCCGCTGAACCATATCCAGGCCGGGCAGGGCAAATACGAGGTTATCAACTCGATGCTCTCCGAAGAGGCGGTGCTCGGCTTTGAATACGGTTATTCACTGACCGAGCCGAATGCACTGACCTGCTGGGAAGCCCAGTTCGGCGATTTCGCCAACGGCGCGCAGGTTTTGTTCGACCAGTTCGTCTCTTCGGGCGAACGCAAGTGGCTGCGCATGAGCGGGCTCGTCTGCCTGCTGCCGCATGGCTACGAGGGGCAGGGGCCGGAGCATTCAAGCGCGCGCCTCGAACGCTTCCTCCAGCTCTGCGCCGAGGACAACATGCAGGTCGCAAACTGCTCGACACCGGCGAACTACTTCCACATCCTGCGCCGGCAGCTGAAGCGCGATTTCCGCAAGCCGCTCGTCCTGATGACGCCGAAGAGCCTCTTGCGCCACAAGCGCTGCGTCTCCGATCTCGCTGATTTCGCCGAGGGCAGCTCGTTCCACCGCATCCTCAAGGATGACGCGGAAGCCGGCCGCTCGACCACCAAGCTGAAGGCGGATGGCAAGATCCGCCGCGTCATCCTGTGCTCGGGCAAGGTCTACTATGACCTCCTCGACGAGCGCGAGAAGCGCGGCATCGACGATGTTTATCTCCTGCGCGTCGAGCAGCTCTATCCGTTCCCGCTGAAGTCGGTGGCGCATGAGCTCAGCCGCTTCAAGAAGGCGGATGTCGTCTGGTGCCAGGAAGAGCCGAAGAACATGGGCTCCTGGTCCTTCGTTGAGCCCTACCTCGAATGGGTGTTGGCGCAGGCGGCTTCGGTGTCGAAGCGCGCGCGCTACGTCGGTCGTCCGGCCTCGGCCTCGACCGCCGTCGGCCAGATGTCCAAGCATCTCGAACAGCTCAACGCGTTCCTCGCCGAAGCTTTCGCCAACTAAACAACAGCATTTTCGAGCGAAGTGGGTTCCGGTTCGCGTGAAGAAAATGCGTCAAAGATGAACAGAACAACGACCGCAAGAGGTTATCCGAGCATGAGCACCGAAATCCGCGTTCCCACCTTGGGTGAAAGCGTCTCCGAAGCCACCATCGGCAAGTGGTTCAAGAAGCCCGGCGATGCCGTCAAGGCGGACGAGCCCTTGCTGGAGCTTGAAACCGACAAGGTGACCCTTGAGGTCAATGCCCCCGCCGCGGGCACGCTGGCCGAAATCGTCGCCAAGGATGGCGAGACGGTTGGTGTCGGCGCGCTGCTCGGCAGCATCTCGGCGGGAGGCGCTGCCGCCGCTGCGGCCCCGGCAGCCGCTGCCCCTGCTGCTGCTCCCAAGGCGACTCCGGCTCCTGCCGCTGGCATGCCACCGGCCCCCTCAGCTGCCAAGATGATGGCCGAGACCGGTGTTTCGGTTTCTGAAGGCTCAGGCAAGCGTGGTCAGGTGCTGAAAGAAGATGTAATCGCCGCCGCTTCCGCTCCCAAGGCAGCTCCTGCCCCGGCGCCGGTTGCTTCGGCCCCGCGCGTGGCCTCGCCCGCCGATGACGCCTCCCGCGAGGAGCGCGTGAAGATGTCGAAGCTGCGCCAGACCATCGCGCGCCGCCTCAAGGAGAGCCAGAACACCGCCGCGATGCTGACGACCTTCAACGAGGTCGACATGTCCGCCGTGATGGCGCTGCGCAACCAGTACAAGGACCTCTTCGAGAAGAAGCACGGCGTGAAGCTCGGCTTCATGAGCTTCTTCGTCAAAGCCTGCGTGCAGGCACTGAAGGAACTGCCGGGCGTCAACGCCGAGATCGACGGCACGGACCTCATCTACAAGAACTACTATCACGTCGGCATCGCTGTTGGCACCGAGAAGGGCCTTGTCGTGCCGGTGCTGCGCAATGCGGATGAGCTTGGCCTCGCCGGCATCGAGAAGTCGATCGCCGATTTCGGCAAGCGTGCCCGTGATGGCCAGCTGACGGTCGCGGAAATGTCGGGTGGCACCTTCACGATCACTAACGGCGGCATCTACGGCTCGCTGATGTCGACTCCGATCCTGAACGCGCCGCAATCCGGCATCCTCGGCATGCACAAGATCCAGGAGCGCCCGGTCGCGGTTGGCGGGCAGATCGTCATCCGCCCGATGATGTATCTCGCGCTCTCCTATGATCACCGCATCGTCGACGGCAAGGAAGCCGTGACCTTCCTCGTCCGCGTCAAGGAAAGCCTTGAGGATCCCGCGCGGCTGGTGATGGATCTCTGAGGAGCTGAATGATGAGCGCAGGAGCCGCAAACAAGGGCGTCGCCCTCATCACCGGCGGCTCGCGCGGCATCGGGCGGGCCTGCGCGCTCGGGCTGGCGGAGGATGGTTTCGATGTCGTCGTCAACTACGTCGGCAACAAGGGCGCGGCGGATGAGGTTGTCGCCGCGATCACCGCGAAAGGCCGCAAGGCTGTTGCCGTGCAGGGTGATGTGTCCGTTGAAGCCGATGTCGCCGCGATCTTCGCCGCCGCCGACAAGCTCGGAACGCTCAAGGCACTGGTGAACAACGCCGGCGTCGTCGATATCGCACAGCCGGTGGTCGAGATGTCGACCGCGCGCTTCCGCCGCATGTTCGATATCAACGTGATGGGCTCGTTCTTCTGCGCCCGCGAGGCGATCAAGCGCATGTCCACCCGCCTTGGCGGCACGGGCGGCGCCATCGTCAACATGTCCTCCATTGCGCCGAGGCTCGGTGCGCCTGGGCAATACGTCGATTACGCCGCCGCCAAGGGCGCGATCGATGCCTTTACGCTCGGGCTCGGCCGTGAGGTCGCGAACGAGGGTATCCGCGTCAATGGCGTGCAGCCCGGCCTGATCGAGACCGACATCCACGCCTCCGGCGGCATTCCTGATCGCATCGAGCAGCTCAAGAGCTCCATCCCGATCAAGCGCGGCGGCACGGCGGACGAAATCGCCGAGGCCGTGCGTTGGCTCGTGTCCGACAAGGCCTCCTATGCCGTCGGCAGTCTGATCACCGTTTCCGGCGGGCGCTGAGCCGCCATTCCGTTTCAAGGTAAGGAACCCATCATGTCCTACGATCTCATCGTCATCGGCACCGGCCCCGGCGGCTATGTTTGCGCCATCCGCGCAGCCCAGCTTGGTTTGAAGGTCGCGGTTGTCGAGAAGCGCAAGGCCCATGGCGGCACCTGCCTCAACGTCGGCTGCATCCCCTCCAAGGCGATGCTGCATGCCTCCGAGATGTTTGACGAGGCCGGCCACGGGTTCGCGGCGCTCGGCATCGAGGTTCCCGCCCCGAAGCTCAACCTCGCTGCGATGATGAAGCACAAGCAGGATACGGTGGATGCCAATGTCACCGGCGTCGGCTTCCTGCTCAAGAAGAACAAGGTCGAGGTCCATTTCGGTCTCGGCACCATCCTTGCTGCCGGCAAGGTTCAGGTAACCGCCGAGGACGGCACCAAATCTGTGCTGGAAGGCAAGAACATCGTCATCGCTACCGGTTCGGAAGTGGCCCAGCTGCCGGGCGTGACGATCGACGAGAAGACCATCGTCTCCTCCACCGGCGCGCTGGAACTCGGCAAGGTGCCGGGCAAGCTTGTGGTGATCGGCGCGGGCGTGATCGGGCTGGAACTGGGCTCGGTCTGGCGTCGTCTCGGCGCCAAGGTCGAGGTCATCGAATATCTCGACCGCATCCTGCCGGGGATGGACAGCGAGGTCGTCAAGCAGTTCCAGCGCCTGCTGGAGAAGCAGGGCATCGCCTTCCATCTCGGCAAGAAGGTCACCGGTGCCAAGATCACAGAAACAAAATCGGGCAAGAGCGGTGTGGCACTCACGGTCGAGCCCGCTGCTGGTGGTGCTGCCGAAACCGTGGAGGCCGATGTCGTGCTGGTCGCCATCGGCCGCCGCCCGAACACGGATGGTCTGGGCCTCGAAGCCGTGGGCGTCGCCACCGAGCGCGGCCGCGTGACGATCGACGGGTATTTCGCGACCAACGTGAAGGGCATCTACGCCATCGGCGATGTCGTGCGCGGGCCGATGCTCGCCCACAAGGCCGAGGACGAGGGTCTGGCGGTGGCCGAAATCCTCGCCGGCAAGGCGGGCCATGTGAATTATGATGTCATTCCGGGCGTCGTCTACACTTGGCCGGAGATCGCGACCGTCGGCAAGTCCGAGGACGATCTCAAGGCTGCCGGCATTGCCTATAACATCGGCAAGTTCCCGTTCACCGCGAATGGCCGTGCGCGTGCCAACCGCGCGACCGATGGTTTCGTCAAGGTGCTCGCGGACAAGACGACGGACCGCGTGCTCGGCGTGCATATCATCGCCGCCGGCGCCGGCGAGATGATCCACGAGGCGGCGGTGCTGATGGAATTCGGCGGCTCCTCCGAGGATCTTGCCCGCACCTGCCATGCGCATCCGACGATGAGCGAAGCGGTGAAGGAAGCCGCGATGGCGGTCGAGAAGCGCCAGATCCATTTGTAAGAAAACGGCGGCGGCGCTTCGCCTGAATTGTGGGGAAAGGGTAGCGCTCTCGCCTTAAGGGGCCCGCCTCAATGCCCGAAATGCAACGCCATCGGCGCCCAGATGGCAATAGCCATCAGGCCTATGCCGCCAAAACCCAGCGCGATGGCGCCGAAGGCCATTGCCATCAGCCCGGTGATCACGGCTGTCGAGGCGATGACGATCGCGATCTGGAGCAGAGCCGAGGCATATTCGAAGACATGGGCCCGCGCCTTCGTGAAGTCGCGCCGCTGCTCGGCCACCTTGGCGCGCGCGGCAAGCTCCTTGCGGCCTTCACCGGTTTCCGGCTCGCTTTCGTAGCGGGCGGCAGTGTCGGTCCATTTCTTGATCTGCGCCTCGGCCTTTGCCTTCGATGCGGGATCGGTGATCGATGTCACCGTCACCTGCATCTCCTCGGCGGCGACCTGGATCGCGGTCCGGCGGATGGTCTTGGCCTGGAAGAATGACCAGAAGTTCGAGGCTTCGAGGTTCTTGGCGATCGATTCGTTTTCCGAGAGCTTGTTGCCCATTTCAGCGAAGGAAAGCAGCAGGGCGAGGATCGCGATCAGAAGGCCGATCTTCTTGTTCGATCCACCGTGATCATCATGCCCGTGACCATGGGCGTGTCCGTGCGACATTCAGAATTCTCCTCGCGAATCATGCGGGGCGATTATCGCGGTGTGCATGACAAGCGCAAGACAGGGCAAGCGCAAGAGGGGGCAAGCGCAAGAGGGGAGCCTGTCAGGCGCGCGGGTGCGCTGCCTTGTAGCTTGCCATCAGCCTGGCAGTGTTGACCTCGGTATAGACCTGCGTCGTCGAGAGCGAGGCATGCCCAAGCAGCTCCTGAATCGTACGCAGATCGCCGCCGCGCGCCAGAAGATGCGTCGCAAACGAATGGCGCAGGGCGTGCGGCGTTGCCGTATCCGGCAGGCCGAGTGCACCGCGCAACCCCTCCATCGCCAGCTGGATGATGCGCGGCGAGAGCGCACCGCCCTTCGCGCCGACAAACAACGGGCCATCCGCCGGCATTTTCCACGGGCATTGCGCGAGATAGCTGTCGATTGCCGTGACGATCTGCGGCAGCACCGGCACGTGCCGGGCCTTGCCGCCCTTGCCGGTGATGACAAGCGTGTCGCGGCTCGAACGGGGCACATCGCCACGCTTGAGTGATAGCGCTTCGGAAATGCGGAGCCCGGCCCCGTAGAGCAGCGCGAAGACTGCCGCATCGCGGGCGAGAATCCAGGGTTCGCGCACGTCGCCGATGCGTGACGCCGTGGCGCTCATCGCGCGGGCGTCGCCGGGGGTCAGCGGGCGCGGCAGGCCTTTTTTCACACGCGGCCCCTTGACCGCCTTGAAGGCGGAGGCATGGCCATGGCCCTCGCGTTCCAGGAACCGCGCGAACGAACGCAACCCCGCAAGCTGGCGCATCAGCGACCGGCTCTCGATGCCCTTTTCGCGGCGCTCGGCCAGGAACAGCCGGAGATCGGCGGGCTTGACGGCGAGAAAATCCTTCGGGCTCCGGCAATCGTCGGCCAGAAACGCGATAAATTGCAGGACATCGCGGCCATAAGCCTCGGAGGTCTTGGTGGAATAGAGCCGCTCGCGGGAGAGCTCCCGGAGCCAGGCGATGCGGCAGTCTTCGAGCGACATGGGTGTCCTGAACGGTTGGGCTGCCATTGTCGCGCGCCGGGGTTAAGGAACTTCATGCGGAGGCGCGCCGCTGGCGATCCCCGGCGAATCCTGTGATATCACGCTCCCTGTATGATCAAGATGGAAGCCCAAACGCCTGACATGACCGAGTCTGCGGCCAATATCGCGGAGATCGCGCTGCCGCTCGGGGTCGAGCAGCCGTATTCCTACGCAATTCCAGCGGGCATGGAGATCGCGCCGGGCGACTGCGTGCTGGTGCCGCTCGGCACACGCCAGACCTATGGCATCGTCTGGGATGTCCGGCGTGGGGTTTCTGGCGGCAATCTCAAGCCGATCGCGGCCCGGACATCGATGCCGCCGCTGCGGCCCGAGATGCGGCACTTCATCCAGCGCGTGTCGGATTATACGCTGGCGCCTGTTGGCATGGTCGCGCGCATGGCGATGCGCGATCCCGAAGCCGAGGCGCATGAAGCCCCGAAATTCGGCGTCCGCCTCACCGGCAAGCCGCCGGCACGGCTGACGCCGGCGCGCGCACGGGTGATCGAGGCGGCGAAAGGTGGGCTCGTCCACAAGAAGCGCGATCTTGCCGAACGCGCAGCCTGCTCCACCGGTGTCATTGATGCACTGGTTGATGATGGCGTCTTCGATGTTGTGGCGCTCGCGCCGGAAGCGCGCGCCAATGCACTCGACCCTGCGGGGCGGGCGCCTGTTCTCTCGGAGGAACAGGCGGAAGCGGCCGAGGGGCTTTGCGCTGCGGTGATAGCGGGCGGGTTCGCGCCCTTCCTGCTCGAAGGTGTCACAGGGTCCGGGAAAACCGAGGTCTATTTCGAGTCCGTGGCCGCTGCGCTCGAAGCGAAGCGGCAGGTGCTGATTTTGCTGCCGGAAATCGCGCTGACGCCGGAATTTCTTGCCCGTTTCGAGGCGCGCTTTGGCGGGCAGCCCGGTGCCTGGCATTCGGGCATCGCGCCGGGGCGGCGGGACCGGCTCTGGCATGCCGTCGCGGAAGGTGAGGCGCGGGTGGTGGTGGGGGCGCGCTCGGCGCTCTTTTTGCCGTTTGCCGAACTGGGCCTTATCGTCGTTGATGAAGAGCACGAGGCCGCCTTCAAGCAGGATGATCAGGTACGCTACAACGCCCGTGACATGGCGGTTCTGCGGGCCAAGATCGAGACCTGCGCGGTTGTGCTGGCCTCCGCGACCCCTTCGATCGAGAGCCGTGTCAACGTGCAGCAGGGGCGATACCGCCATCTGACGTTGCCTAACCGCGTCGGCGGGCGGGCGATGCCGGATATTTCGGCCATCGATCTGACCCTTGAAGCGCCGGACCCCGGAAAATTCCTGTCGCCGCGCCTGATCCGCGAGGCGGCCGCGACATTGGCGCGGGGCGAGCAGGTGCTGTTCTTCCTCAACCGGCGCGGCTATGCGCCGCTGACGCTGTGCCGCGCCTGCGGGCATCGCTGGCAATGCCCGCAATGCGATGCCTGGCTGGTCGAGCATCGCTTCAGGCGTGCACTGGTGTGCCATCACTGCGGCCATACCGAACGCCGCCCGACGACCTGCGTCGCCTGTGGTGCCGAGGAAAGCCTCACCGCCTGCGGTCCCGGTGTCGAGCGCATCGCCGAGGAGGTCGCCGAAGCCTTCCCGGATGTCCGTCGCATCACGCTGTCGAGCGATTTTCCGGGCGGGACCGAACGGCTCCGGCAGGAGTTGGCGGCGGTCGCAGCGAACGAGTTTCCGATCATTATCGGCACGCAGCTGATCGCAAAGGGGCACAATTTTCCACATCTGACGCTGGCGGCGGTTGTTGATGCCGATATCGGGTTGGTTTCAAACGATCCGCGCGCCGCCGAGCGCACCTTCCAGCTGCTGGCGCAGGTCACGGGGCGGGCCGGACGCGGCGATAGGCCGGGGCGCGGCCTGCTCCAGACCTATCAGCCGCGACATCCTGTGATTGCGGCGCTCTTGTCGGGGGATCACGAGCGCTTTTATGCCGAGGAAATTGCTGCCCGCAGTGCAGCGGGGCTGCCGCCCTATGGCCGGCTTGCGAGCCTCGTCGTCTCCGCCCGCGAGAAGCCGGCGGCGGAAGCCCATGCGCGGCTTCTGGCGCAGGTCGGGCATCGCGAGATCCGGGCGCTGGGTCTCGGTGATCGGGAAGCATCCCTGCTCGGCCCCGCCGAACCGCCGATGGCCCTGCTGCGTGGCAGGCATCGGATCCGCCTTATCCTGAAAACCAGCCGGCAGGTGAACATGCAGGGCCTGCTGCGCGCGATGGTGCGCGAGGCCGGACCTGCCAAAGGTGGTGCGCGCGTTGATGTCGATGTCGATCCCTTCAGTTTTTTCTGAGGCACGCCGCGTTTTCCGAGCGAGCGGTTCTCCGGCGGTTTTGCGAGGCTTGCGGCGAATTTCCTGAGTCAGGTCACGATTTTAGCCCGTGCAGGCCCTGAAATCTTGTGCGGCGCAGCAACACTTTGCCGTGCCGTGACGGAAACCCACCCTTTGTAGGGGTTCGTCGCCGCCGAAAGGGGTTGCGAAGCCGTTGAAGATTTGTTAGCGACCGGCCTGCCGTTGTGGAACGAGCTTGCGCTCGGGCAATGGTGTCAATTCAGTGTTTGATCCCGTTCCTCGGGGCACTTCCGTCAACCAGCCATTCCGGGCATGTGCCCTGAAGGTTTCGGGCGGGGTGTAAAAAGCGAAAGACGTTTGTCGTGGCCTCATCCAGCCCGATCGTTTCCGGAATTGCGGGGCGCTATGCCTCCGCTCTGTTCGAACTCGCACGCGAGGCAAAGGCGCTCGACAAGGTCAATGCCGCGCTCGACAGCTTCACCGCGATGCTTGATGGCAGCCCCGATCTTGACCGTCTCGTCCGCAACCCGGTTTTTACGGCGGATGAACAGGTTGCAGCGCTGACCGCGCTTCTCGCCAAGGCCAAGATCGACGGTCTTGCCGCCAATTTTCTCAAGCTCGTCGCTGCCAAGCGCCGCCTGTTCGCCGTTCGCGGCATGATTGCAGGCTATCGTGCGCTGGTGGCCGAGGAGCAGGGCATCGTTTCGGCCGAAGTCACGGTCGCCGCGCCGCTCTCCGACAAGAATCGGACCGCTGTCCTTCAGGCTCTCGAGAGCCAGGCCGGCAAGAAGATCGCCCTGACCGAAAAGGTCGACCCCGCCATTATCGGAGGCCTCGTCGTCAAGATGGGCAGCCGCATGATTGATGCATCCCTCAAGACCAAGCTCAACGCGATGAAAATCGCAATGAACAACGCTTAGAACTTCGAAAAATCGGATTTTTTCGAAGTTCTTTTTTGAACTCAACGCATTTTCGGGCGGAAAACCGGTTTCCACTTTTCCTGAGAATGCTCAATACGAAAGGCTCACCCTGATGGACATCCGCGCCGCTGAGATCTCCGCGATCCTCAAGGAGCAGATCAAGAACTTCGGTGCTTCGGCTGAAGTGGCTGAGGTCGGCCAGGTCTTGTCGGTCGGCGACGGCATTGCGCGCGTCTTCGGCCTCGACAAGGTTCAGGCCGGCGAAATGGTCGAATTCGAGAACGGTGTGCGCGGCATGGCGCTCAACCTCGAATCGGACAACGTCGGCGTCGTTATTTTCGGCTCCGATCGCGAGATCAAGGAAGGCCAGACGGTCAAGCGCACCGGCGCCATCGTGGACGTGCCGGTCGGCAAGGGTCTTCTCGGCCGCGTCGTCGACGCGCTCGGCAATCCGATCGACGGCAAGGGCCCGATCAAGGCTGACAAGCGCGCCCGTGTGGACGTGAAGGCGCCGGGCATCATTCCCCGCAAGTCGGTGAACGAACCGATGGCGACCGGCCTCAAGGCCGTCGATGCGCTGATCCCGATCGGCCGTGGCCAGCGCGAGCTGATCATCGGCGATCGCCAGACCGGCAAGACCGCGATCGCGCTCGACACCATCCTGAACCAGAAGCCGCTCAACGAAGGCAATGACGAGAGCCAGAAGCTCTACTGCGTCTATGTCGCGATCGGCCAGAAGCGTTCGACGGTTGCCCAGTTCGTGAAGGTGCTCGAGGAGCGCGGTGCGCTCGAATATTCGATCATCGTCGCCGCGACGGCGTCCGACCCGGCCCCGATGCAGTTCCTGGCACCGTTTGCCGGCTGCGCGATGGGCGAATTCTTCCGTGACAACGGCATGCACGCCGTTATCATCTACGACGATCTGTCGAAGCAGGCGGTTGCCTATCGTCAGATGTCGCTGCTGCTGCGCCGCCCGCCGGGCCGCGAAGCCTATCCGGGCGACGTGTTCTATCTCCACTCCCGCCTTCTCGAGCGCGCGGCGAAGCTCAATGCCGACAATGGTTCGGGCTCGCTCACCGCACTTCCGGTCATCGAGACCCAGGCGAACGACGTGTCGGCCTATATCCCGACGAACGTCATCTCGATTACCGACGGCCAGATCTTCCTCGAAACCGATCTCTTCTTCCAGGGCATCCGCCCGGCGGTGAACGTCGGTCTTTCGGTGTCGCGCGTCGGCTCGTCCGCGCAGACCAAGGCGACCAAGAAGGTCGCCGGCAAGATCAAGGGCGAGCTTGCGCAGTATCGTGAAATGGCCGCCTTCGCGCAGTTCGGCTCCGATCTTGATGCAGTGACGCAGCGCCTTCTCAACCGTGGTGCCCGCCTCACCGAACTTCTGAAGCAGCCGCAGTTCTCGCCGCTGAAGATGGAAGAGCAGTGCTGCGTGATCTACGCCGGCGTCAACGGCTATCTCGACGCGATCCCGGTGAACCGCGTCCGCGCCTACGAGGACGGGCTTCTCAGCCTGCTCCGCGGCACGCACAAGGATCTTCTGGCCGACATCGGCAAGACGAAGGACCTTTCGGATGCCAACGCCGGCAAGCTGAAGGATATCGTCGTCAGCTTCACGAAGAGCTTTGCCTGATTTGCCAGCATGATCAGGAAAAGTGGTTTCCGGTTTTCCGTCCGATCATGCTGCCGGGAATAAAGATATACGACGGGTCGCGCGCCCTGCGCGACCCTGATCCCTACGGAATAAGCAGGACCGCTTCATGGCGTCGTTGAAAGATCTCCGCAATCGCATCGCCTCGGTGAAGGCGACGCAGAAAATCACCAAGGCCATGCAGATGGTGGCGGCGGCGAAGCTGCGCCGCGCGCAGGCCTCGGCGGAAGCTGCACGTCCCTATGCCTCGAAGATGGAAGCGGTTCTCGCGAACATCGCCGGGGGTGTTTCGGGGTCGGAAGCCCCTGCGCTCCTCGCCGGCAATGGCAAGGACCAGGTGCATCTGCTGATCGTCTGCACCGGTGAGCGCGGTCTTTGCGGCGCGTTCAACACCTCGATCGTGCGTCTCGCCCGCGAGAAGATCAACGCGCTGCTGGCTTCCGGTAAGACGGTGAAGATCCTCTGCGTCGGCAAGAAGGGTTTTGAACAGCTCAAGCGCAACTACGAGAAGCACATCGTCGAGCTCATTGAGCTGCGCGGCATCAAGAACATCGGCTATGGCGAAGGCGAGATGATCGCCAAGCGCGTGATCTCGATGTTCGAAGCCGGCGATTTCGATGTCGCCACGCTGTTCTATTCGCGCTTCCGCTCGGTGATCGCGCAGATCCCGACCGCGCAGCCGCTGATCCCCGCCGAAGTGCCGACTGGCAAGACGGGCGGCGCTGCGGCCTCCTACGAATACGAGCCGGACGAGGGTGCCATTCTCTCGACGCTCCTGCCGCGCAACATCGCGGTGCAGATCTTCCGCGCGCTTCTCGAGAATTCCGCATCATTCTACGGCTCGCAGATGAGCGCGATGGACAATGCGACGCGCAACGCCGGTGAAATGATCAAGAAGCAGACGCAGATCTACAACCGCTCGCGTCAGGCGATGATCACCAAAGAACTCATTGAAATCATCTCGGGCGCCGAGGCGCTCTGAGTCCATCTTAGGAAACGAGGGTTAGAACATGGCCAAGCCGCAAGGTCGTATCGCACAGGTTATCGGCGCCGTCGTCGACGTGCATTTCGACGGTCACCTTCCGCAGATTCTCAACGCACTCGAGACCACCAATCTCGGCAATCGCCTCGTGCTCGAGGTCGCGCAGCATCTGGGTGAAAACTCCGTGCGCTGCATCGCGATGGACTCGACCGAAGGTCTGGTGCGCGGCAACGAAGTGCGCGACACCGGGTCGCCGATCCAGGTTCCGGTGGGTGAAGCCACCCTCGGCCGCATCATGAACGTCATCGGCGAGCCGATCGACGAAGCCGGCCCGATCAACGGCGACGGCGTCCGCCCGATCCATGCGGAAGCGCCGAGCTACGCCGAACAGTCGACCGAGGGCCAGATCCTCGTCACCGGCATCAAGGTCGTTGACCTTCTCGCGCCCTACGCCAAGGGCGGCAAGATCGGCCTCTTCGGCGGTGCCGGCGTCGGCAAGACCGTGCTGATCCAGGAACTCATCAACAACGTCGCCAAGACCCATGGTGGGTACTCGGTGTTCGCCGGCGTCGGTGAGCGCACCCGCGAAGGCAACGATCTCTATCACGAGTTCATCGAATCGAAGGTCAACGCCGACCCGCACAACCCGGATCCGTCCGTGAAATCGAAGTGCGCGCTGGTGTTCGGCCAGATGAACGAGCCGCCGGGCGCCCGCATGCGCGTCGCGCTCTCGGGCCTCACGGTTGCCGAAAATTTCCGCGACAAGGGCCAGGACGTGCTCTTCTTCGTCGACAACATCTTCCGCTTCACGCAGGCGGGTTCGGAAGTGTCCGCGCTTCTCGGCCGTATTCCTTCGGCGGTGGGCTATCAGCCGACGTTGGCGACCGACATGGGCGCGCTGCAGGAGCGCATCACCACGACGACCAAGGGCTCGATCACCTCGGTGCAGGCGATTTACGTGCCGGCGGACGATCTGACCGACCCGGCGCCGGCCACCTCCTTCGCCCACTTGGACGCGACGACCGTGCTGAACCGCTCGATCGCCGAAAAGGGCATCTACCCGGCGGTTGACCCGCTGGACTCGACCTCGCGCATGCTCTCCCCGGCGGTTGTCGGCGAGGAGCACTACAACGTGGCCCGTCAGGTGCAGTCGATCCTCCAGCGCTACAAGGCGCTGCAGGACATCATCGCCATCCTCGGCATGGACGAACTCTCTGAAGAGGACAAGATGACCGTGGCCCGCGCCCGCAAGATCGAGCGCTTCCTCTCGCAGCCGTTCGACGTCGCGGCCGTGTTCACCGGATCGCCCGGCGTGCAGGTCAAGATCGAGGACACCGTGAAGGGCTTCAAGGGCATCTGCGCCGGCGAATACGATCACCTGCCGGAAGCCGCCTTCTACATGGTCGGCACCATCGAGCAGGCCGTCGAGAAGGCGCAGAAGCTCGCGGCCGAAGCGGCCTAAGAGCCGGATTGGGAACGGACAATGGCAACTTTCTCGTTTGAACTCGTCTCCCCGGAGCGCGTCCTCTTCTCGGGCGAGGCGACACAGGTTGTCGTGCCGGCTTCCGAGGGCGAGATCACCGTGCTCGCGAACCACGCGCCGTTCATGTCGGCGCTGCGCGCGGGCGTCGTGACGATTGATGGCTCCAAGCGCCTCTTCGTGCGCGGCGGCTTCGTCGATGTTTCCGCGACCGGCTTGTCGTTGCTGGCGGAAAAGGCTGTTGCGATCGAGGAGATCAACCTCGAGAAACTCGCTGGCGAGATCAAGAACGCCGAGGAAGATGTCCGCGACGCCAAGACCGGTGAAGCGCGCGATGCCGCCGTCGAGGTTCTCGATGGCTTGAGGGCGATGATGGCGGCGGCCCGCAACTGAGCGACGCTCATCGGGCAGTGAAATCAAGGGCCGCGCGAGCGGCCCTTTTTCGTTCAAGATCGGCGTTCGCCTGCCTTCAGAACCTGAACGTTGCCGCTATCTGCGGCGCGAAGCTGAAAACCTTGAAGCGGTCGAGCGGCAGGCTCGAATAGGTCCGCGAATACGAGAGCTTCGCGGAAATGTCGCGATCCTTTGCCCATTCGTAGCTCGCACTGACGCTGGCGGAAATCGCGCGATCGTTGATGCGCGGCAGGATCGGCGTCTTGTCTTCCAGCGTATACGAAAAGCCGGCTCCAAGGCTGAAGGTCCATTGGCCCCATTTCCGCGCCAGCGTGGCACCGGCGCGGGCGCGAACCTGGTCTTCACTGCCGTCCTGAAAGAAGCGGCGGGAAGCGCCGGAGGACAGTGTGAGGCTGACATCCGGCATCAGCGTGAAGCTGCGGGAAATCCCGAGAGTGACATCCTGGCTGGCAGAATCATGCCGTGTCAGGGCCTGATTGGTTGCCGTCCGGGCTCCGATGCCCAGCGTGAATATGGTCCCTTGCCAGCGCTGGCTGAATGTCATGGACGTGCCGAGGCGATTGAGGCCGGCACTGCTCTCCCGGAAAAACTGCTCAGAGTAACCAATGCCGGAGAGCGCAAGCGCACCGCCCTCCCACAGCACCCAGCGATAGGTCGCATTGGTCTCCAGCCCGAAATAGCCGTCACCCTTGCGGCGGCCCGGCAGCTCAAGCGGGTTGGAGTTCCAGGCGGGGCCAAGGGTGAAAGCCAGTGAAAGCCCGGCTTGCGGTGGCGCGGGGGCCTGAGCGACAGCAAAGCCTGCCGCGAGCCCCAGGCCCAAAGCAACAACGCTCGCTCGAAGTGGATATCCTGCCGCCTGCACGCCACGCCCTCGTATGCCGATCCGGCATACGAGGTCTATCGCGGCGAGGCACCGCTGGAAAGCACGTTTCAACCCTCTGAAAGCGCCATCAGGCTTGCATTTCCGCCAGCGGCGGCGGAATTGGTCGAGATCACCTGCTCGGTTGCGAAGCGGAAGAGATAGTTTGGTCCGCCAGCCTTGGGCCCGGTGCCGGAAAGCCCGTGACCGCCGAAAGGCTGCGCACCGACGACGGCCCCGATCATGTTGCGGTTGACGTAGATATTGCCGGTCGCCAGCTCCCGCGTGATCCGGCTCACCTCGGCGTCGATGCGCGAATGGATACCGAGCGTCAGCCCGTAGCCGCTGTCTTCGATGGCTGCGACGACCTTGTCGAGATCGCCGGCCTTGTAGCGGACGACATGCAGAACGGGACCGAAGATTTCCTCCTTGAGATCCTCGACGCGATTGAGCTCGAACACATGCGGCGCGACAAAAAGGCCGGCGGGTGCGTTACCCGCAAACCGCGTGCGGGCGCCGCGCTTCATCGCTTCGATATGCTGATCGAGCCGTGCTTTTGCTTCGGCATCGATCACCGGGCCGATGTGGGTTGCGATGTCGCGAGGGTCGCCGAGCCGCCATTCCTTGGCCGCGCCGATGATCATGTCGATCATTTTGTCCGCGACATCCTCCTGCACGCAGAGGAGCCGCAGCGCCGAGCAGCGCTGGCCCGCCGAGCGGAAGGCCGAGAGGGTGACGTCATCCGCCACCTGCTCCGGCAGCGCGGTTGCATCGACGATCATGGCATTGATGCCGCCGGTTTCCGCGATCAGTGGCACGATCGGGCCGTCCTTGGCCGCGAGCGTGCGGTTGATCTTGCGCGCCGTTTCCGTGGAGCCGGTAAAGACGACGCCGGCGATGCGGGGGTCACCGACCAGTGCAGCTCCGATGGCACCATCGCCCAGCACAAGGTTGAGCACATCGCCGGGAATGCCGGCCTTGTGCAGGAGCTGGACGGCGAGATGGCCGATCAGCGGGGTCTGTTCGGCGGGCTTGGCGACAACCGCATTGCCGGCGGCGAGTGCGGCGGCGATCTGGCCGACGAAAATCGCCAGCGGGAAATTCCACGGCGCAATCGCAATGAAGACGCCACGGGGGCGGTAGATAAGGCGATTATCTTCACCGGTGGGGCCGGGCAGGTCGATGGGCTTGCCGAAGAGGCGCTCGGCCTCCACCGCGTAGTAGCGCAGAAAGTCGACGGCTTCACGCAGCTCGGCGAGGGCATCGTCGAGCGTCTTGCCGGCCTCTGCCTGCAGCAACCCGAGAATGCGTCCGGTCTCTTCCTCCAGAAGATCGGCGGCGCGCAACAAGGCGCCCGCGCGGATGGAAACAGCGGTCGCGCCCCAGCGGCGACACCCTTTCAGCGCGGCATCGATCGCCTTGCGGGCAAGGTCGGGTGAGCCGGCTTCAACAAGACCGACGGATTTTCCGTCGATCGGCGAGGGCAGGGGCGTGGCCGGGCCGGATGCCGGCTTGCCGTCGATGAGGCTGGTGGCGGTGCCGGCGCTGAAATCACGGCTGGCGAGAAGCGAGGCCAGCGCTTCGGCATGGCCGAATTCCGCACCCCGACTGTTGGCGCGGCCCGCGCCGAACAGCGCCTGCGGGCGCGAAATGCCGGCGTGGCGGGCGCGGCGGGCGTCGCCGATCAGCACCGCAGGCCGAACCAGCAGCTTGTCGATGGGAACGGAGGCATCCGCCGCTTCATGCACGAAGGAGGAGTTCGCGCCGTTTTCAAGCAGACGCCGCACGAGATAGGCGAGGAGATCGCGGTGCCCGCCCACCGGCGCATAGGTGCGACAGGAAGCGTCCGCGTTCTCGCCGAGCAGGGCGCCGTAGAGCGCGTCGCCCATGCCGTGCAGGCGCTGGAATTCGTAGCCGTCGGCATCCCCGGCAAGGCCGCGAATGGTGGCGACCGTGAGGGCATTGTGGGTCGCGAACTGCGGGAAGAGGCGTGGACGGGCATCCAGCATGGCTTTTGCGCAGGCGATATAGTTGAGATCGGTCATCGCCTTGCGGGAGAAGACCGGGAAATCGGCGAGGCCACGCTCCTGCGCGCGCTTGATCTCGCTGTCCCAGTAGGCCCCTTTCACGAGGCGAACCATGAAAGTGCGGTTTGTCGCCTTTGCGAGGTCGTCGAGCCAGGTGATGACAGCGCGGGCGCGCTTCTGATAGGCCTGAACGGCGAGGCCCAGGCCGTTCCAGCCCGAAAGCTCCGGTGCCTGCGCGACTTCCGCGAAAATATCGAGCGAGAGTTCGAGCCGATCCGCCTCCTCGGCATCGATGGTGAAGTTGAGATCGAAACTCTTGGCGGAGGCCGCAAGCTCGATCACCATCGGCACCAGGTCCTTGAGAACTGCGGCGCGGTTGGTCGCCTCATAACGCGGATGCAGCGCCGAAAGTTTGACAGAAATGCCGGGCCGATCGGGAAGCGGCAAATTCCCCGCCTTCGCGCCGATATGGCGGATGGCGTTGGCATAGCTGGTGAAATAGCGTTCCGCATCTTCGCGCGTGCGGGCGCCTTCGCCGAGCATGTCGTAGGAATAGCGGTAGCTGCGCCCGGCGCCGCTGCCGGCACGGCTGACCGCCTCGTCGATGGTTTGCCCGAGTACGAAATGGTTGCCCATCACCTTCATCGCCTGCCGCGCGGCGGTGCGGACGGTGGGCAGGCCGATGCGTTTGGCGAGGCTCGCCAGAATGCCGTCCGGCGTCTCGCCGGGCTGGATGATGCGGGCGCCGATCCCCAGCGCCCAGGCGGAGGCGTTGATCAGCAGCGCATCGGATTTCGGCTCATGATGCGTGAAATCGCCTTGCCCGAGCTTGTCCTCGATCAGTTTGTCGGCGGTCAGCGCATCCGGCACGCGTAAGAGCGCCTCGGCCAACACCATCAGCGCAAGCCCTTCCTTGGTGGAGAGCGCATATTCCTGCAGGATAGCCTCGACACCGCCGATCCCGCCCGTGCCGGCGCGGATCGCCTCGATCAGCCGGCGGCCCTCGCGGTCGATCGCCCGCTCCGTTTCCGGCGGCAACGTGCTTTCGGCGAGCAGCGAGGCTGCGAGCGCTGCATCATCGGGCGCATAGGGTGCACGGAAAGGGGCAAGGCGCGACGGTGTGGCTTCAGGTGACATCATGGTGCTTCACTTCCCGAGATCTGGCTGGCATTCCCCTGCCAATGCAATATTTCGATAATTAGTGAGCAATTCTCGGTGTTTCCATTGTGATAATTCGACTTGAATTAGTGAAATGCGCCATATAAACAGGAAAATTCAGTGAATAAACGAGGGTGAAATGGCTGAAGTGCTCGATCGCGCGGACCTCAAAATTCTGCGTGCCCTGCAAAGGGACGGACGGCTTTCGACTGTCGCGCTCGCGGAAAACGTTGGCCTGTCCCCCACCGCGACGACCGAGCGGGTGAAGCGTCTCACACGTGAGGGATATATCAAGGGGTATCATGCGGTTCTCGACCCCGGCATGCTTGATCGCGCCCTGCTGGTCTTCGTCGAGGTGACACTGGACAAGACCACCCCGGATGTTTTCGCCAAGTTTGCGCTGGCGGTGCGTGCCTCCCGCGAGATCCTCGAATGCCATCTCGTGGCCGGCGGGTTCGATTACCTCATCAAGACCCGCGTCAAGGATATGGAGGCGTATCGCAACCTCCTGACACAGACGATCCTTGCCCTGCCGGGCGTCAAGGAGTCGCGGTCCTACGCGGTGATGGAAGAGGTCAAGGCGGAGATGGTGCTGCCCATCTGACCGCCAGCCTCGCGCGGGTGAGGGACGTCTTTCCGTCGGGAGGGAACTGCGGGTCTTGGGACGGAAAGGCATGCTTGTGCGGCGCACCCTGTTGCAAAAGCGGCCGGCTTTCCGCAGATAGGCCGCTCGATAGTGCAAGAGGACCCGCGATGAAGTCCGAAATGTCCGTTGGCCGCCCGCTGCTGGGCCCTGCCGCTGATTTTGACAGCGTTCGCGCGCGCTTCCGCTGGCCGGATCTGGTGCGCTTCAATATCGCCCACGTCTGCTGCGACGCCTATGCCGATGCCGAGCCGAACCGGCCTGCCGTCATCGAGGTCGGCGCGGGCTTCGTGCAGTCAGTCCTGACCTATGGCGCGCTGCGCAAGGAAGCAGACAAGCTCGCGCATGCACTGGTCAAAGCGGGCATCCGTGCCGGAGACCGCGTCGCGATCCTCTTGCCGCAAGGTCGGCACGTGCCGATCGCACATATGGCGATCTACAAGATCGGCGCGATCGCGCTGCCGCTGGCGGCGCTGTTCGGTGCGGATGCGCTGGCGTATCGGCTGGCCGATTCCGGGGCGCGCCTTGTGCTGACGGACGCAACCGGCGCTGCCAAGCTCGCCCCGCTCCGGGCCGGAGCGCCTGCACTGGAGCAGGTTGTTTCTGCTGATGGCGATGGGGACGGCGCGATCGCCTGGGCGCGCTTTGTAGAAGACATGCCAACCCGTTTTGCCACTATCGATAGCGCCGGGGATGACCCCGCGCTGATGATCTACACTTCCGGCACGACCGGGCAGCCGAAGGGCGCGCTCCATGCCCAACGCGTGTTGATCGGGCATCTGCCGGGCGTCGAGATGAGCCATGATCTCGCGCCGCAACCCGGCGATCGCTTCTGGACCCCGGCGGATTGGGCCTGGGCCGGCGGGCTCCTCAACATCCTCCTGCCGGGGCTCTATTTCGGCGTGCCGGTTGTCGCCTGGGCATTCCAGAAATTCGACCCCGAAGCCTCCTTCGCGATGATGAGCGCGTTGCAGGTGCGCAATGCCTTCATTCCGCCGACCGGCTTGCGGCTGATGCGCACGGTCGAGAACCCCGCCAAACGCTTCGGCATGCCGCTGCGCACGCTCGGTTCGGGCGGTGAGGCGCTGGGCACGCCGACCTTTGAATGGGGGCGCGAGGTGCTCGGACTGCCGATCAACGAATTCTACGGGCAGACAGAATGCAATCTCGTGCTGGCCTCGTCACACGCGCTGGGCGTCGCGCGGGCGGGCATGATCGGCAAACCGGTGCCGGGCCATGAGGTTGCCGTGATCCGCGAGGACGGCAGCCGCGCCGCCATCGGCGAACGCGGGCAGATCGCCATCCGGCGGCCGGACCCGGTGATGTTCCTTGGCTACTGGAACAAGCCGGAGGCGACAGCCGAAAAATTCATCGGCGACTGGATGACAACCGGCGATCAGGGCGCGGTGGATGAAGACGGATACATCGGCTTTACCGGGCGCGACGACGACCTCATCACCTCCTCGGGCTATCGCATCGGCCCGGTCGAGATCGAGGATTGCCTGATCAAGCATCCGGCGGTGGCGCTCGCGGCAGTCATTGGCAAACCCGACCCGGTGCGCACCGAGATCGTGACCGCTTTCCTTGTGTTGAAGCCGGGCTTTGCGCCGGGCAAGGCGCTGGAAGACGAGGTCCGCCTCTTCGTCCGTGAACGGCTCTCCGCGCATGAATACCCGCGCGAAATCCATTTCATCGACGAGATGCCGCTGACGACAACGGGCAAGATCATCCGCCGCATCCTGCGCGATCAGGTGTCCTGATCACGCTTTTTCAGCGTCAGCCTTCACCAGCGCGTCCCAGAAACCGGCGATCGTCTCGCGGGCAATGCCCTGCGTGATGACGACAAGGCGCGTGCGCCGGTCCCGCCCCGGCCAGCGCAGCAGCTTCACCGGCTTGTGCGCGACCGATTGTACATGGTGGATCACCACCGGGTGCCCGGGGTCTTCGCGAAGCGCGATCAGCCCCTTCAGGCGCAGGAGGCGCGGGCCGTGCAGGATGCGCATCGCCTCCTGAAACACGATCAGCGAGGCCTCGCTGATTGCCTCGGCGCTGATGAAGGTATGGCTGGTGATTTCCGCGCCATGCTGGCCCACACCATGCCCGGAAGCGAGCGTTGCCGTGGTTTCAGTCTCGCCGAGCCATTCGAGCACATCCTGCCCCGAGGCAGCCCGGGGTTCGAAGCGCCGATCGAAAAGCTTGGCGGGGTCGAACGCTGCAGGGTCGGTGAGCGGCGGAACTGTCGGGTTCAGGGCGCGCAAACCGGTTTCGAGGGTCGCAAGCTCATCCGCCCGGACAAGATCGGTCTTCGTGACCAGCAGCCGGTCCGCCAGCGCGACCTGCCGCCGCGCTTCAGGGTATGCGGCAAGCGTGGCGCTGCCGTTGACCGCATCGACCAGCGTGACCAGCCCGGAAACGGTGAACCGCTTCGACAGATACGGGTGCTGGAGCACCGATTGCAGGATGGGGAGCGGGTCTGCGAGCCCGGTTGTCTCGATCAGCACCTGCCGGAAAAACCGGATGCGATGATTGTCGCGCCGGCGCAGCAGGTCTTCCAGTGTGGCAACGAGATCGCCGCGGATCGTGCAGCACAGGCAGCCGGCGGCCAGCAGCACCACATCGCCCGGCGCTTCCTCGATCAGGAGATGATCGAGCCCGATCTCGCCGAATTCGTTGATGATGACGAGCGTATCCTCAAGCGCGGGATGCTTGAGCCAGGTGTTCAGCCGCGTCGTCTTGCCTGCGCCGAGGAACCCCGAGAGAATGACGAGCGGGATCGGCGTGAGCGGGTTGCGCTCGTCGATATTCTTCCCGTCCGCTGCGGTCTGGTCAGGTTTCGGCATCACGCGTTGCCGGGTTGGTCAGGCGCGGCGTATCGAGCACCACCTCCGCCGCCAGTGCTGCCAGAATCAACGCCACGCCGAAAATCTGCACCGGCGCCAGCGTTTCACCGATAAACAGTCCGGCGATGACAATCGCGGTTACCGGCTCGAACAGGAACAGGAGGCCCGCACGGCTGGCGCTGATCCGCTGCGAGGCGACCAGCTGGAAGATGAAGGCGACGGCATAGGCCCCCATCGCGATCGAGATCGCGACCGGCGCGTTGGCGAAGGTCGAGAGCGGAACCGGGCCGCCGTTCAACAGAGTGAAGGTGAGGGCGATCGGCCCCTGCCCCAACTGCAGCCAGAACATCGTCCGCACCGGCGGGCCCTGCACCCGCCCGGCGAGGATGAACAGCGCCGCGCAGGCGCAGGACGCGATCAGTGCGAAAGTAACGCCTTTGACGGTCAGTTCCGCGAAGGAGGGGCCGACCGCGATCACCAGCCCGACGAAGGCGAGCGCGAAGATGCCGATCTGCTTGCCGCTCAGCCGCCGCCCCTCAAGGCGGTTGGAAATCAGCATCACGAACAGCGGGAAGATATAGAAAATCACCACCGTCAGCGGCACGCTGAGGTGATCGAGCGCGGAGAGGTAGAAGGTCGCGGTCAACCCGGCGGAGATCGCGAGGCGGACCATGGTGCCGCGCTCGGTCTGGCCAAGCCGGAGCGGTTGCCCCAGCGCAAAGGCCGCTGCGGCGAGGAGCGGCACCAGGATCAGCGCGCGGTAGAAGATCAGCTCAGCACCGGGCATCCCGGCTTGGGAAGCCGCGCGGGCGGCAGGAATATTGGCGCCATAAAGCCCCGCGGCGATCAGTGCGAAAGCCGTGCCGGTGATCAGGCTGTAGCGCGCCGCTGCCCAGACCGGGCCATCGGAACCGGCAAGGCTGTCAGGCTCGCCGGATGACGGCTCCGGTTCCGGCCTTGAAAGGTCGTTCACGCCTTCGGCTCGGTCTTGGCTTTGCCTTTGGGTGCGGCTTTCGCCTTCGGCTGGGTCTTTTTCGCAGCCTTCGCAGCGGTCTTCGCCGGTTCAATCTTGGCGGGCCCGATCTTGGCAGGGGTCGCTGTTGCCGCCTGAAGCGCGCCGCGGTTGGCGAGGGACGCTGCGGCTGCAGGACGTGCCGCTGCTGCCTTTGCCTTGCCGATGCCCGCTGCGGCTCCCGCGCTCAGCGCCAGCGGATTGCCGTTGGCATTGCGCTTCGGCTCCGGCGCGAAGGCTTGCGTTGCCGGTTGCGGCGCTTCTCCGCCCGGACGGCGCGCGACCTCGGTGCTGCCCGGTTTCCGGCCGATATAGACCTGCACCGGATCAAAATTGTCGCGCGGACCGAGCGCGACGCGGTTGCCGATGCGCTGGCCGACACCGGCCGCCTGCGTGGGGGCGGCCATCAGGCCGACGCGCATGTCCGGCCCGTCAACCTGTCCGCCGCCTGAAAACGCGATGGCCGCGCCGCTGTCTTCCTCGCTTGCCGGCGGTCCGCGCCGCCCGCAGATTTCGGAACGGCGGTTCGGGGCCCGCGTCTCGACGCTGGCGGTAAGGCTGTGCAAGGTCCTGCCGGTATTGGCGCTGCCGCCGAACAGGCTGAAGCCACCGCCCGAGAAGCCCTGATCGAGAAGCTGTGCCGCCTTGAGCGTGCGATCCGCCGCCGAGGCGGACCCGAACACCACAGCGATCAGCGTGCGTCCGTTGCGCTCCGCGGCGGAGACGAGATTGAAGCCGGAAGCGCAGACGAACCCGGTTTTCATGCCCATCGCGCCGGGATAACGGCCGATGAGACCGTTGGTATTGGCATATTTGCGATTGCCGAGTTGCACGGCGCCAATCGACCACAACTCGCTGTACTGGGGATATTCCAGCAGCAGGGCGCGGGCGAGGATCGCCATGTCGCGGGCCGAGGAGACATGATCATCCCGGTGCAGCCCGTGCGGGTTGACGAAATGGCTCTCGCGCATGCCGAGGCGCGCGGCTTCGCGGTTCATCATCGCGGAAAAACCCGGCACCGACCCGCCGACGCCTTCGGCCACGACGGTCGAGACATCGTTGGCGGATTTGACCATCAGGATCTTCAGCGCGTTCTCGACCGTGATTTCCTGACCGGGTTTCAGCCCCACCTTGCTCGGCGGCTGCTTTGCGGCATGGGGCGAGACCACCAGCGGTGTCTCGAACTTGAGCCGCCCCTGCTGGATTTCGCGCAAGGCGACATAGGCCGTCATCAGTTTCGTCGTCGACGCCGGAAACCACGGGCGCGTCGCCTCCTCGGACTGGAGAACCTCCCCGGTCGCGGCATCAAGGATGACGGTCGGCACCATCGGGTCTGCCATGGCAGGCGAAGGACCAAGAACAAGCGCCCCCAGCGCAAATGCGGCCGCCATGGCGGATGTCGCGGCAATGTGCTGCACGATAGCCTCGATGTTGCTGCCGGGATCGCGGGCGATCAGGCGATTCGAAGGAGCATTCCGAACCCTGTTCGTAGCGCCGCCCGCGTGATTTGAGAAGGGGCCTCGGACAAGGCGTCGACAGTGCCGGTTTTGCGAAGCGCGAAAGGCCATCAGAATGTGGCTATCCTAGGGCCCAGACCCATAAAATAGTTGGCATGATCAGCGCGGTGTGATTCACGGCTTCCGAAAGGAAGTCTGGATGAATCGGGACCATTTCTGGCTGAG
>WSYC01000001.1 GCA_009773635.1 Beijerinckiaceae bacterium
CGCCACGCGATACGACAAACTCGCCAGAAACTACGCCGGATTCCTCAACCTCGTCGCAGCTCTAAGATCTTGCATGTGAATGTAAACACCGCCTAGCGTCGCTCGATGGCGAGCGCGATCGCGCGGGACGCCTCCAGCAATGCCGGCAGGAAGCTCCTGCGCATCTCCTCCTCGGAAATCCGGGCCGCCTGCGCACTGAGATTGATTGCCAGCCGCACGCTGCCGCCGAGATCGGGAATCGCGATCGCGATCGAGCGCAAGCCGAGCTCCAACTCCTCCGAGACGACTGCCGCCCCCTGCTCGCGCACCTCCGCAAGGCGCTGGCGCAGATCAGCCTCGGTGGTGAGCGTAAACTCCGTATGCCGCGAGAGCGTTGCGCTCGCGCAGTAGCGGTCCAGCTCGCGCGGATGGAGCCCGGCGAGCAACGCCTGCCCCATCGAGGTCGCATGCGCCGGCAAGCGCGATCCGACCGCAAGGCCGATGGCCATGATCCGGTGCAGCGCCGGCGAACGGGCGACATAGACAATCTCGGTGCCATCCAGCATGGCGGCGGAAGCGGATTCGCCGGTGGCGCGGGTGAGATCCACCAGAACATCGCGGACGATCTCCAGCTCGGACAGCCCGGAGAGGAAAGCCTGCCCGATTCCGAGAATCGCCGGGGTGAGCTGGAAATGCTTCCCGTCGGTGCGGGCCAGCCCCATATCGGCCAGTGTCAGCAGGAAGCGGCGCGCCGCCGCCCGCGTCAAGCCGGCGTGGCCCGCGACATCGGTGATCGTCTGTGACTTCCGGCCGCTGAAAGTGCGGATAACATCCAGTCCCTTGCGGAAGGATTCGACGGTTTCATCGCGTGGCACGGCAGCCTCATGTTCGATCAGCGAACAAAATTACCAATATGCGAACAATTTATTGACGCGTTTCCAGCCGGCGCGCAAGTCTGAGAAACAAGAAAGTCTGGATCACAAGCAAGTCTGGTTTGCCTGCGCCACAAGGGCGGGCTGGCAGCCGGCAGACTGGCCGGACATCATGATACAAGGTCCCCGGCAAGACGGGACCGGCAGCGCCGAAATCGGGGCTCAGGGAGGTTCAGAATGCGCACTCAGGTTGCCATTATCGGCTCAGGCCCGGCTGGGCTGCTGCTCGGCGCGCTCTTGCACAAGGCCGGGATCGACGCCGTGATCCTCGAGCGCAAGGACCGCGATTACGTGCTCTCGCGTATCCGCGCCGGTGTTCTGGAACAGGGCGCGGTCGATCTGATCACCAGCGTCGGGGTTGATACACGCCTGAAGGCCGAAGGCTTACCGCACGCGGGCTTCTCGATGGGTTTCGCCAACCGGCGTCTGCGCATCGATCTTGCGGGCCTCACGGGCCAGCATGTCACCGTCTACGGCCAGACCGAGATCACGCGCGATCTGATGGATGCGCGCCTCGCCCATGGCCTCACCACGGTCTACAACGCGGAAGACGTGGCGCTCCACGATTTCGACAGCGCCAAACCCCGCGTCACCTATGTCGAGGGCGGCGTGACGCACGAGATCGTCTGCGATTTCATCGCGGGGTGCGACGGGTTTCACGGCATCTCCCGCGCGAGCGTGCCCTCGGGGGCGATTTCGCTTTTCGAGAAGGTCTATCCGTTCGGCTGGCTTGGCCTGCTGGCCGATGTGCCGCCCTGCGATCATGAGCTGATCTACGCCAACCATCCGCGCGGGTTTGCGCTGTGCTCGATGCGTTCGCCGACGCGCAGTCGCTACTACGTGCAGGTGGGGGCGGACGAGGATGTCGCCGCATGGTCGGACACCCGCTTCTGGGACGAGTTGCGCCGGCGGCTTGATCCCGAAGCCGCGGCAGCCGTGACAACCGGCCCGTCGATCGAGAAATCCATCGCCCCGCTCAGGAGCTTCGTCGCCGAGCCCTTGCGTTTCGGCAGGCTCTTCCTCGCCGGCGATGCCGCGCATATCGTACCGCCGACCGGCGCGAAAGGCCTGAACCTCGCTGCCAGTGACGTCCATTACCTCGCCGAGGGGCTGCGCGAGTATTACCGCGACAATTCGGAGGCCGGTATCAACGCCTATTCCGCGCGGGCGCTTGATCGCATCTGGAAAGCTGAACGTTTTTCGTGGACGCTCACCATGCTGCTGCACCGCTTCGACAGCATGAACCCGTTCGAGCAGCGGATGCAGGAGGCGGATTTCCGCTATCTCGAAAACTCGCGCGCCGCCCAGACTACCATCGCCGAGAACTACATCGGCCTGCCTTTCTGATACGGGAACCGGATAGCCGGATGATCAACAAGATCTGCGCAAGCGCCGAAGCCGCCGTCGCCGATATCCGGGATGGATCGACCATTCTGGTCGGTGGGTTCGGCAATGCCGGCATGCCGTTCGATCTCATCGATGCGCTGATCGCACAGGGCGCGAGGGATCTCGTGATTGTCTCGAACAACGCCGGCAATGCCGAGACCGGTCTCGGCAAATTGCTGAAGGAAGGACGCGTGCGCAAGGTTGTCTGCTCCTTCCCGCGGCAGGTCGATTCCTACGTGTTTGACGGGCTCTATCGCGCTGGCAAGATCGAACTGGAACTCGTGCCGCAGGGCAATCTTTCGGAACGCATGCGCGCGGCCGGGGCCGGGATCGGCGCCTTCTTCTGCCCGACCGGTGTCGGCACGCTGCTGGCGGGGAAACGCGAGACGCGGGTCATCGACGGGCGAACCTATGTGCTCGAATACCCGATCAAGGGGGATTTCGCCTTCATCAAGGCGCTCAAGGGTGACCGCTGGGGCAACCTCATCTATCGCAAGACCGCGCGCAATTTCGGCCCGGTGATGGCGATGGCGGCCGCGATCACCATCGCCGAGGTCGATGAGGTCGTCGATCTCGGCGCGCTCGACCCCGAAACCATCATCACGCCCGGCATTTTTGTTCATCGCGTCGTGCCAGTCGCGCCCGGTATGGACTGAGGAAGGTTCCATGGTCGATTTCCAGAACCTTGCGAAAATGTCCCGCGACGACATGGCCGCGCGCGTCGCCGCCGACATCCCGGATGGCGCCTACGTCAACCTCGGCATCGGACTGCCGACGCTGGTCGCGAACTTCCTGCCAGCGGGGCGGGAAATCGTGCTCCACTCCGAGAACGGACTGCTCGGCATGGGTCCCGCACCCGCCAAGGGCGACGAGGACTGGGATCTCACCAACGCCGGCAAGCAACCGGTGACGGCCCTGCCCGGCGCGGCCTATTTCCACCACGCCGACAGTTTCGCGATGATGCGCGGCGGGCATCTCGATATCTGTGTCCTCGGAGCGTATCAGGTTTCCTCGACCGGGGATCTCGCGAACTGGCATACCGGCGCGGCGGATGCGATCCCGGCTGTCGGCGGCGCGATGGATCTCGCAATCGGCGCGAAAAAGACCTTCGTGATGATGGAGCACCTGACAAGGGACGGACAGTCTAAACTCGTGCCCGAATGCAGCTACCCGCTCACCGGCAAAGCTTGCGTCGCGCGCGTTTATACGGATCTTGCGGTGGTTGACATCCGCCCGGAGGGCTTCGTCGTCACCCATATCATCCCCGGCCTTTCCTTCGAGGAACTGGCGCGGATTTCCGGCGTCACGCTTCGCGATGGCCGCATCGGATCGACCTGAGAAGAGGAACTGACTGATATGGATGCTTTCATCTGCGATTACGTTCGCACCCCCATCGGCCGCTTTGGCGGCGTGCTCTCCTCCGTGCGGACGGATGATCTCGGCGCGGTGCCGATCCGGGCGCTGATGGCGCGCCACCCCGGCCTCGACTGGTCGAAGGTCGATGAGGTCATCTACGGCTGCGCCAATCAGGCCGGTGAGGACAATCGCAATGTCGCGCGCATGTGCGCGCTGCTGGCCGGATTGCCGGTCGATGTGCCGGGCACGACGATGAACCGCCTCTGCGGTTCGGGCATGGACGCGGTGATCGCCGCGGCCCGCGGCATCAAGGCGGGCGAGCTCAATCTTGTCATCGCAGGCGGCGTCGAGAGCATGTCGCGCGCACCCTTCGTGCTGCCGAAGGCCGACAGCGCCTTTTCGCGCAACGCGGAAATCCATGACACCACCATCGGCTGGCGCTTCGTGAACCCGCTGATGAAAGCGCAATACGGCATCGATTCCATGCCGGAGACCGGCGAGAACGTTGCCGAGGAGTTCAGCGTGACGCGCGAGGCGCAGGATGCCTTCGCGCTGCGGTCGCAGGCAAAAGCATCCGCCGCGCAGAAGGCCGGCATCTTTGAGCGCGAGATCGTGCCGGTGACGATCCCGCAGCGCAAGGGCGACCCGGTGGTCGTCTCGCGCGACGAACACCCGCGTGAAACCACGATGGAGGCGCTTGGCAAGCTCGGCACGCCCTTCCGCAAGAACGGCACCGTCACCGCCGGCAACGCTTCAGGCGTCAATGATGGCGCGGCGGCGCTGATCATCGCCTCGGAAGCCGCCGTGAAGCGGTTCGGCCTCACGCCCGTCGTCCGCATTCTGGGCGGTGCGAGTGCGGGCGTTGCCCCGCGTATCATGGGTATCGGCCCGGCGCCGGCGAGCCAGAAGCTTTGCGCGCGCCTCGGGTTGAAGCCCTCGGATTTCGACGTGATCGAGCTGAACGAAGCCTTCGCCAGCCAGGGCATTGCCACCTTGCGCCAGCTCGGTATCGCCGAGGACGCTCCCCAGGTGAACCCCAACGGCGGCGCGATCGCGCTCGGCCATCCGCTCGGCATGTCCGGTGCGCGGATCACCGGCACGGCGGCGCTGCAGCTGCGGGATGCAGGCGGCCGTTACGCCCTCGCCACGATGTGCGTCGGCGTTGGGCAAGGCATCGCGATCGCGCTGGAGCGGGTGTGATCCCGGATCAATCGGTCGCGGCGTGGGGTGAGAACGCCTCGACAACCCGCTCGTAGACACCGCGCTTGAACGGGATGATCAGTTCCGGCAGGCGCTCGAGCCGTTCCCAGCGCCAGTCAACGAACTCCGGCTTGTGCTTGCCGCCGCCGGGTGCGACCACGTTGATCTCGCGCTCGTCGCCGGTAAAGCGGAGCGCGAACCATTTCTGCGTCTGGCCGCGGTAGCGCCCCTTGAGCGCCTTGCCGAGCGTGTCGACCGGGAGATCGTAGTTGAACCACTCCGACGCCTCGGCGATCAACCGGGTCGAGCGGACGTTGGTTTCCTCGTAGAGTTCACGCAGCGCCGCGTTGTAGGGGTCTTCGCCGGGGTCGATCCCGCCCTGCGGCATCTGCCATTCGTAGACGGGATCGCGATACTCGGGCCCCTTGTCCGGCCGCCGGCGCGCGACGAACACGCGGCCTTCAGCGTTGAAAAGAGCAACTCCGACACACAATCGATACGGCATGTTCGCGATATCCCGCGCCATCGGTCTCTCTCCGGGAGCCGGATGGCCTCAGCCTGCCCGGTCCGTTTTCACACTCACTCGCACAATGATCCTGCCAGACAGGGCCTGCGCCTTGATTCCCAGAAAACAGCGACTCAGCGCGTCGCCCGGCCGATGATGGCCGAAACAGGTGCCAAGACAAGGCCGCGCGCGGCAAGATCGCGCTCCCAGGCTGCAATCCTGTCGATGTTTGCCGGCAGCGCCGGCACCGTCAGAATAGCGCTGCCGTTCTTCTTGGCGAGGTCTTCAGCTTCCTGAAGCAGCGTATCCAGCGAACGGCTGCCACCGGTCTCGTGCACGCGGTCAGCCACCAGCGCTGCCAGACCAAGCTTCTTGCCGATCTCCTGCGTCCGGCTGCGCGGCGCCGTGCCATCGTCCAGGAACAGCAGCCCGCGCCGGTTCATCTCCTCCAGGAGCGCACCGTAGGGGCCGGCCTCGGTCATCAGCCTGGAGCCCATAAAATTCGTGATGCCGACATACCCGGAAAAGCGCGACATCAACCAGTGCAGCTTTTCGATGTTGTCACGGGTGTTGACCCCGGCCTTGAGCGTATGCGGCCCCGGATCGCTTTCCGGGTAATCCTGCGGCTCCATCGGCACCTGAAGCATGACTTCGTGGCCGCCGCGCCGGGCGCGCGCAACCTGGTTTTCGAGATCACGCCCGTAGGGGGCGAAAGCCAGCGTGATTTCACCCGGCAACTTGGTGATCGCATCCGAAGTGCCGCGCGCACCGATACCCACTCCGGTCATCACGATCGCGATCTTGGGCTTGAGCGTGCCGAGAAACGGCCGGGCATAGACAAGCCGCGGCAAGAGGCCGCTGTCGCTGACGCGCGGCAGGACGCCAAGCGCGCTGCGCTCGCTGACGCGTGGATCAGCTGCGCTGCCCCGCTCCGGGGATTCGGGAACCTTGATGACCATACCGCCCGGGGTGGTTCCACCATTCTGCCGGATGACATTGACTCCGGAGTTCGCTTCGACCTCCGCCGCGCCGGACCGGGATGCGGTGAGGGGATTGCTCCCGGCGCCGGCTGCGTCCCTGGTATCCTTATCGATCGTCGAACCAACGCCGACGCCCATGCGTTCGATGATCGCCACCGCGCCGGCTTCGGGCGAACTTCGACCGAACCTGATGCCGGAAATCGCGGTGAGAACGAGGACAAACGCCACAAACAGGGCCAGCAATCCCCAGCGCCAGGACGAGGGGATACCTCGCTGGCCGTTCCCTGGCTTCAAGCCAAGGGGGGTTGCCATGCCGTCGAACGCCATTCTGTCCGTTTCCCTCAGGGTTTCCGGTGCGTCAAGCACACGCAAACCCATACGAAACCGTAAAGAGCGGTGGTTAACGCGGGTTTAATCACCGTCCCGTTTTGCGGCACGAGGCAGAAAAAAACCGCCCGGCAAGAGCCGGACGGTGTTTCCATTGTGACAGGCATGGAAAAATGCCGCGATGCCCAGGTCTCAGGGGGCCTTGGTTTCCGGCGCCTTCGGATCGGCCGGCTTGCCGATAGCGGCCTTGGCTTCCGGTTTCGCGGGCTTGGGCGGAATGGTCGCCCCCTCGCCCGGCTCGGCCTTCGAGACCTTGCCGTTGAGGAAGTTCACTGCCCAGATCAACTGCTTGTCCTTGGTGCGATCCGAGGGGACGTAACCGGACGAGCCACCGCCCTGCTCTTCCTCATTGACCTTGATATGGCCGCGAATCGACGCTTCGCCCTTGATCTCGTCCTTGCCCTTGAGCTCATCGGGCACATCCTGAAGCACCTGGATATCCGGCGCGATGCCCTTGCCCTGAATGGAGCGACCCGAAGGCGTGTAATAGAGCTGCGTCGTCAGCTTGAGGGCGTAGGAGCCACGCAGCTGGAAAATCGACTGCACCGAGCCCTTGCCGAACGAGCGCGTGCCCACGATCGTCGCGCGATCATGGTCCTGCAGTGCACCGGCGACGATCTCGGATGCCGAGGCCGAACCACCATTGATGAGCACAACGACAGGCTTGCCGTTGGTGATGTCGCCGGCCCGCGCCAGCGCCCGGTTGGTCTGGTCGGCGCTCTTGCCGCGCGTCGAGACGATTTCGCCCGACTCGAGGAAGGCATCGGCGACGTAGATCGCCTGATCGAGCAAGCCGCCGGGGTTGTTGCGCAGGTCGAGCACAAAGCCCTTCAGCTTGTCCTTGCCGATATCGGCGGTGAGCTTGTCGACTTCCTTCTTCAGCCCCTCGAAGGTCTGCTCGTTGAACGAGCCGACGCGGAGATAGCCGACGGTATCGCCTTCCTTCTGCGCGCGGACAACCGGCGGGCGGATGAGATCACGCGTGATCTCGACCTCGACCGTATCCTTCTTGTTGCGCAGCAGCTTGAGCTTCACCTTGGAGCCCTTCGGCCCCTTCATCTTCTCGACCGCCTGCGTCAGCGTCAGCCCCTGCACCTGATCGCCATCGATCTGGGTGACGAGGTCATTGGCCAGAACGCCGGCCTTGGCGGCGGGGGACTCGTCGAACGGGGTCACGACCTTCACGAGGCCGTCTTCCATCTGCACCTCGATGCCGAGCCCGCCGAATTCGCCGCGCGTCTGCTGCTGCATCTCCTGGTTCGACTTCTGGTCGAGGAAGCTCGAATGCGGATCGAGCGAGGTCACCATGCCGTTGATGGCGGCCTCGATCAGCTTGGCTTCATCCGGCTTGTCGACGTAATCCGCGCGAATCTTGTCGAAGACATCGCCGAACAGCGTCAGGCGCCGGTAAGTGTCGGATGCGGCGGCGTTTGCCCCCGCCGAAATCTTCATTTCATCGATGGCGACGAGCGCGAGCGCACCCAGAGCCACACCGGAGAGGAATACAGGAATCTTGCGCATTATCCGCGTGCCTTCTCGGCTGAGAGTGAAGACCACCAGGGCGACGGATCCACCGGAGATCCATCTTTTCTGAATTCGACATAAAGTGCCGGGCGCAAAGCGCCAAGAGATGTTTGCGATCCCGTTGCCTGCACAACCGCAGCAGACGAGCCCGACGTTCTCCGTGAATTTGGTGCCGGCGCAGCGCTTTGTCCAGTCTCGCCTTCGCCGACCTTCGTTTTTTCGGAACCGGTATCGGCGGTTGTCGCTGGGGTTGGCGCCAGAAAACCCACCGGCTCGCCTGCGAGCACAAACTGGCCGATTTCAATCGAAAGCCGGTCCATGCCTGCAAGAACAACGTGATAGCCATTGCCGGCGTTGATAATCAGCAACTGCCCGTAGCCGCGATAGGGCCCGGCAAAGTGCACCCAGCCATCACCGGGCGCTGTGACGACAGCACCGGGATTTGACGCAATCGTGATCCCGCGTTCGGTGCCGCCAAGGCCATCCGGCTGGCCGAACTGGCGCAGAATCGTCCCCGAAGCTGGCAAGGGAACCTGCCCGCGCCGTTCGGAAAACGCCTGCCTCGGCTGAAGGCGAACAACCTCGCGCAAGGCCTCGGGGCGCAAGGAGGCGACCGTCGTGCCTGCCTTGGCCGGCGCGGGGGCTCGCCGGGCGATTTCAGCCGCGCGGGCATTGCCGACGATATCATTCTCGGAGCGGGCGATGAGGTCGCGCAGCGAGCGGGCATCGCGCGAGAGCGCGGCAACGCGCGTCTTCTGCTGATCGAGTTGCTCTTTCGAGAGCTGGATCTGTGATTGCCGGGCCTCGACGAGCGTTGCGAGCCGCGCGCGCTCGGTCGCGATTCCGTCGCGCTCCTGCCTGAGCACGGTCGTGGCCGCCAGCGATTGCCGGTGCAATTCGCTTAAGGTGCGTAAGTCCGCGACGAGAATCATCGCCTCGTCGCGCATTTCCGGCAGCACCGCGCCCAGAAGGATCGCCGCACGCATGGCGGACAGCACATCCTCCGGCGCAACCAGCACTGCCGGCGGCGGTTTACGCCCGATGCGCTGCATCGCCGCCAGCACTTCCGCCGTCACCCGCTCGCGCGATTGCAGCGAGCGCCGCAGCGCCGCCGTCTGCTTTGCGAGCGTGTCGAGCTTGCGCTCCTGCTCGGCGAGCCGATCTTCGGCTTCGCGCACCTTGCGGGCGACATCGATCAGGGTCGTTCGCAGGGATTGGGATTCGCTCGAGAGGTTCTCGATTTCGTAGGTCAGCCGCCGCTGTTCGAACCCGGACTTCTCGATCTCGGTTTCAAGCCCGCGCAAGGTATCCTTGTTGCCGGCATCCTTGTCCTTGTTCCCGGGGTCCTTGCCTTCGGTGGCAGCGCCACCTGTCGGCGAGGGCCCAACGGGCGCCTGCGCGCGGGCAGGCAGCAGCGCGGCCAACACGGCAGCCAGCAGCAAGGCCGCCCCACCAGCGCCCCACGCCATCCGTCCCGATTGCCTTTTTGTATCCTGCTTGCCCGGCATGGTCCTGTTCGTGACCGTTGTGTCGAAAGTAATGGGGTTGCCCCCTAAACCCGGTGATACGGATGACCCGACAGGATCGTTGCGGCGCGATAAAGCTGCTCCAGCACCAGCGCCCGCACGATCTGATGCGGCATGGTCATCCGCCCGAAGGCGAGCGTGAGCGAAGCCCGTGCCCGAATGTTTTCCGCCAGTCCGTCCGCACCGCCGATGACAAAACTCACGCCCGGCACGCCCGAATCACGCCATTCGCCGAGTATGCGGGCAAATCCGGCGCTGTCGAGGCTGGCACCGCCCTCGTCAAAAGCCACGAGGCGATAGCCATCAGGCACCTGCGCGAGCACGAGGCTGCCTTCTTCGGCCTTGCGATCGAGATCCCGACGGGCCGCACTCTCGCCGAGTTCGACGAGCCGAGGGCCATCCAGCGCCAAAGCGCGACCGATGCCCTTGAGCCGTTCGGCATAGCGCGCGACGAGATCGCGCTCCGGGCCGGATTTCAGCCGACCGACCGCGACGACATCCAGTTTCACGGGGAAACTCAGTCCGCCTGCAGGCGCGTGCGGATCGTGCGTGGCTTGGCAACCTTGGGCTTGGCAGCGCTCGGCTTGTCACCGGCCGGCGCGCTCTTGATCAGGCCGTCCTCGGTTGCGCCTTCCTTCGGGCGTCCCATGCCCCAGAGCTTTTCGAGGTTATAGAAGCCGCGAACTTCCGGGCGGAACAGATGCACGATGATATCCCCGGCATCGATCAATACCCAGTCGCAGACCGGCACGCCCTCGATTTTCGGCGTTGGCTGGCCCATGTCTTTCAGCGCATGCGCGATCCGGTCCGCGATGGCGCCGACATGACGATCCGACCGGCCGCTCGCGATAATCATCGCATCGGCAAGAGAGGTCTTTCCGGCAAGATCAATCGTGAGGATGTCTTCGGCCTTGGCATCGTCCAGCACGGACAGGATGGCCTCGACAAGCGGGCCAGCAGCGGGCATTTCGGCACCGGGGCTGGCAACCGGCGGCTTTTCGGCTGCCTTGGGCATGGGGGTCGTGATCAGGTTCAAGTTCCCTTTTGATGCGCTATCGCTGAATCAGACTATCCTGATCCACCTGAAACGCCAATCATGAACTTGCACGGATATTGCGACACATCCATGGCAGGACGGCTCAATCTTCCGAAAAAACAGAAAATCGAGCTGCGAGCCGCAACTCAGGCGAACATGTCGAGCAGGCCGTTGCCTTCGCTCTTGCGGGTCTCGACATCCTTGAGAACCAGGAAGCGCTCGGTGATCTTGCGGATATAGGCCTTGTCCGACAGCCGGGTCATATCGAGGTCTTTCTCGATCCAGGCCTTCAGCCGCTCGACCTTGCCCTGCACCGCCGCATTCGGAATATTGAGCGCGGTTTTCACGACATCGAACAGCACGGGGTCGCCGATGATCTGGTAGGCGTTGGTCGCGCTGCCGATCTTGCGATCAAAATAGAGCGCCGTGGAAACATCGGGGCTGAGCTCACCAAGACTGCTCTCGTATTTCGCTTCGGAATATTTCTTCACGAGGCTATCGATGAAGGCGGCATCCTTCAGTTTCGCCACACCGCTGTTGAAGAAATCAAACGCCTTGTTGATTTCACGGTAGCTCGGGTCCGACATCCTGTTGACAAGCGCCGCCGAACTTGACGGATCGTCCTTCATGATCGTCTTGATCCGGAAGGGATAATCGAGCTGCGTTTCCATGTTGTAGGCGGTCAGCGCGAACTTGAAGACCCGATAATTCTTGAGAAAATCATCCGGGGTCTTCATCTCGGCAATTTTGGATTTGAAATACTCGACATCCGCCTTGATGACCGCACTTTTGGCGAATTTGGCCTTCTCGGTGACGAGCTTCTCGGGTGTCAGGCCCTTGTAGAGGCCGTAGGCCTGAATATTCAACATGGCGATCATTCCTTGATCGGAAAATTTTCAGCCATCGTTCTCGCATACGCGCCTTAAATTTCTTTTAGCGTCGATGCCTGCATCTTCTGCATGCGCAATTGCGTCGAGGACGCGTCCGAGCGCCGGCCGTGCAGGAAAATCCACGCCGGTGCGGGCATCAGGACGAGCTGGGCAGCCTTCCGCTCATCGACACGATAGCCGGCATAGGCGCGGGCCGTTGGGCTGGCGACGGCCTTGAGCGTCGAGCCCGGCCGGTCGATGATTGCCATCGGCACCGCTTCGGCGATCTCCCGCCATTTCTGCCAACGGTGGAACCCGGCAAGATTATCCGCCCCCATCAGCCAGACGAAATTCACCCCGGGGCAGCGCGCCTTGAGAAACGCGATGGTCTCCTGCGTGTAGCGGGTGCCGATTTCAGCCTCGATGCCGGTAACGATGATGCGCGGCTCATGCCCGATCATGGCCCGGCACGCGGCCATGCGCTCTTCCTGCGAAGGCAGGCCGGAGATATCTTTCAGCGGATTGCCCGGTGTCACCAGCCACCAGATGCGGTCGAGCCTCAACCGCCGCAGCGCCGTTCTGGCGACGAGCAGATGCCCCTCATGCGGCGGATTGAACGAACCGCCGAAAAGGCCGATGCTGAGGCCGGGCGCGTGGGGCGGGAGGGTGATGGGCAAATCCCTACGGCCTCACCGTTCCCTCACCCACCACGCGATACTTGAAGCTGGTGAGCTGCTCGACGCCGACCGGCCCGCGCGCGTGCATGCGGCCCGTGGCAATGCCGATCTCGGCACCGAAGCCGAATTCGCCACCATCCGCGAATTGCGTCGAGGCGTTGTGCAGCACGATGGCCGAGTCGACCTCGGCGAGAAACTGCGCCGCCGCAGCCGCGTCCGCCGTGATGATCGCATCGGTATGGTGCGAGCCATGCTGCTCGATGTGCCGAACCGCATCCTCAAGCCCATCCACCACCTTTGCGGCGATGATGGCATCGAGGAATTCGGTGCCCCAATCCGCTTCGCTCGCCGGCGTGACGCGCGGATCGACTGCCTGCACGGCATCATCGCCGCGCACCGCGCAACCGGCGTCGAGCAGCGCTTTGACGAGCGGGGCGAGATGCGTCGCGGCGCAAGCGCCGTCCACCAGCAGCGTTTCCGCCGACCCGCAGACGCCGGTGCGGCGCAGTTTCGAATTCAGGAGCACGTCCTTCGCCATCGCGAGGTCCGCTGCTGCATGGACATAGACGTGATTATTGCCATCAAGGTGCGCGAACACCGGCACCCGCGCCTCCGCCTGCACCCGCGCGACGAGGCTCTTGCCGCCTCTGGGCACGATGACGTCGATCGCACCATCGAGCCCGGTCAGCATCTGGCCGACAGCCTCCCTGTCCCCCACCTGCACGAGCTGGATCGCGGCTTCAGGCACGCCTTCGGCCTTGAGCCCCGCAACCATCGCGGCATGAATGGCGATGGCGGAACGCAAAGCACCCGAGCCGGTACGCAAGATCACGGCATTGCCCGCCTTGAGGCAGAGCGCCCCGGCATCCGCCGTCACATTCGGGCGGCTCTCGAAGATCACGCCGATCACCCCGAGCGGTGTGCGGACGCGGGCAATCCTGAGCCCGTTCGGCCGCATCCATTCTTCCGTGACCGCGCCCACAGGGTCCGGCAGCGCGGCAATATCCTCGATCGATGCGGCGATGGCCTCGATGCGCTGCGCGTTGAGCAGCAAACGATCCAGAAACGCGGCGTTCTGGCCTTCGGCAGCCGCTTCGGCGCAATCGAGCGCATTGGCTTCGAGGATCGCGGCCTCTGCCACCCGCACGGCCCTGGCAGCAGAGCGCAGCGCCTGCGCCTTCTGGCCCGCCGGCATCCGGCCCAGCACACGCGCGGCCTCGCGCGCCTTGCGGCCCATGGCACGCAACTCGGCGGTCAGCTTCGCCTTGTCGGCGGGGTTGATAACATGCCGGTTCATTCGTCGTCTCCCCGCAGGGCATGCCCCGCGCCATCGCCCGACAGCGCGAGATCATCCCGGTGGATGATTTCCTTGCGGCCAGAATAGCCGAGGATGGCCTCGATGTCGCGGCTCGCGCGACCCATGATCTGCACGGCGTCGATCGCGTCATAGGCAACAAGCCCGCGCGCAACCTCGCCGCCGTCGAGCGCCCGGATCACCACGCAGTCGCCACGCGCGAAGGCCCCTTCCACCTTGCGGACCCCGGCGGGAAGCAGGCTCTTGCCAGCGCGCATCGCGGTGACAGCGCCGTCATCAATCGTGAGCATGCCGCGCGGCTCCAGCGTGCCGGAAATCCAGCGCTTGCGCGCCGTGACCGGCGTCGAGGGTGACAGGAACCAGGTGCAGCGTGCACCCTCCATCACCGCCTTGAGCGGGTGTTCGCGCGTGCCATTGGCGATCAGCATCGCCGCGCCGCCGGTCGTGGCGATCTTGGCGGCCTCGATCTTGGTCATCATGCCGCCGCGCGAGAGTTCGGAGGCCGCCCCGCCCGCCATCGCCTCGATCTTCGCGGTGATCACCGGCACGAGCGGCACGAACTCGGCCTTCGGATCCTTGGCGGGGGGGGCGGTGAACAGCCCGTCGATATCCGAGAGCAGCACGACGCAATCCGCCGAGGCCATCGAGCCGACCCGGGCGGCAAGCCGGTCGTTGTCGCCATAGCGGATTTCCTGGGTTGCGACGGTATCGTTCTCGTTGATGACGGGAATGGCGCGGTGTCCCAGCAAGGTCGCCAGCGTCGCGCGGGCGTTGAGGTAGCGCCGGCGCTCCTCGGTATCGCCGTAGGTGAGGAGAATCTGTGCCGCCGTGATCTGATGCTTGGCAAGGCTCTCGGCCCAGACACGGGCGAGTGCAATCTGCCCGACGGCCGCCGCAGCCTGCGCCTCCTCCAGTTCCAGCGTCGGCTTTTTCAGCCCGAGAACGCCGCGCCCCATCGCGATCGCGCCGGAGGAGACCACGAGAATATCGGCCCCGCCGGCATGAAGCGCGGCGATATCATCGGCCAATGCATCAAGCCATGCACGCCTGAGGCCGGACTTGCGGTCCACCAGCAGGGACGAGCCGACCTTGATGACGATGCGGCGGAAACTGGCAAGCGATGGAATCTGCACGGCACGGGACTTTCGGGAAGGCATCGACGTTAACCATGATGAGGACATGTCGTACACAAGACATATTCTGCTCGTATCATGCACCATCATATCTTGCACTTTTGCCGCAGAGACGCCGATTGTCGGTGCGATGCGGTTCTGTTACCTACGACGTATATTTTTAAACAAAGGTCATTTTGATGGAATATCGGGCCATATTTTCCGACTCGATCCAGAAAGCCGGACAGCTTACGGCGGATCGCCCCAAAAAAACCGATCGCCGAATTCCCTCGCGTCAAACGGCCTCCGTTTATGACTTTACGTCCTAGCAGGCCAGACCTCGACTTGGCTACTGCGCTCTCGCCCTGGGGATATCGATGAACTGGGAGTTCCTGAAGATGCAACGCGATGGCAAGAGCCGGCAGAATACGCCGGTCGGCAGCCCCGGACTCGAAGAAGGACGCGCCGAAGTCCGGCTGTTGAACACCTTCGACGCGCGCGCGCTGGGAACGGCGCGCGAAACGGTGCGGGCCAAGCTCGAAGATTTCGAGACGACGCTTCAGACGATATCGCAGCTGCCCGAGCAGTTCCGGCTGGTGATGGCGCCGATCGAGAATGCCGTGAATGCCATGGCGCTGCTGCGCAGCCGGCTCGAACTGGCGGAGGAGAATTATACCGCCGAACAACGCCGTGCCACGCAGCTGACAGCGGATCTGGCCAAGATCCAGGCCGAGGTGGACCGCCTCGCCTACGCCCTGAAAAGCGAAGAAGGAAGCGCCTCATCGCTGCGCGAGCGGAATGTCGCGCTTGAGGCAAACCTGAATGACCTGCGCCGTGAGCACGTCGACCTGACGACGAAAATCACCCGGCTCGAGCCCCTGCTGCGCGAGACTCTGGCGTCGAAAGACGCGCTGGATGTCGAGCTTTCGGCGCTTCGGCAGGCGAAATCGCAGACCGATGACATGCTCGTATCGCTGAAGGCGGACATGTCGTCGGCGCTGGATGAACTGGCAAGCCGCGACAACATCTATGCAACGCTCCAGCAATCCCACACCCGGAACGGCGAACGGCTTGAAGAGGCCAAGAAGGCGATCGGCGAGCTTGAAGCCTCGCTTCAATCGGTGAACGACAAGCTGTCCTCGATCTCGGCGGCCCTTTCCCGCGAACGGAATGCGGCCCGCAGCCTGCGCTCGGAAAACGAGCAGCTTCACAAGGAGCGCGAGGAAAACAAGCTCCAGTTCGAATCCCAGATCGAAGCCGCGCGGGCGCGCTACGATTTCGTGGAGAAGATGCTGGAAGATTCGCGCGCACGTTTCCACGAGGAAACCCGGCAGCTCTCGCTGGCGCGGCGGGAGCGTGTCGAACGCGACCGCGAGGTCGGTCGCCTGACGCTGGCGGTGGAAGCCTCCCAGCGCGACGCGTCCGAACTCCGTGCGCAGGTCGCCTCGGCGCTCGAAAGCAGCGCCTCCACCAGCGCGCTGCTGGCCTCGGAAATCGAACAGCGCCGCAAGATCGAGCTCGAGATCGATCTGTTGCGCGCCGAGAACTCAAGCCTCATGCTCAAGCACAAGTCGCTGAGTGAATCCGCGCGGGCGAACCTCACGACCATCTCGGAAGCGACGAACAAGTTCCAGAGCAAGATGTCCCAGCTGCGCACGGAAAACGAGCAGCTCAGAGCCGAACTCAACGCCATCCGCAATGCCGATCCGGACGACGGCGACGATTTCGACTCTCTCTTCGAGCCTGAGCCGACGGACACCAACATCGTGCCGCTGCGCAAAGATTGAGCAGGAAGCGAGGCATTGTCCCGTGATCGGGCCATGACCGGGCGTCGCGTTTGCCGCGGCGCCTTTTTTATGGGCTGGCTATGGCTGCCAGGGTCCATCATCAGGCAGGTTTTCTTCCGCGCGCGCACCATCGATGACCGAGAGCAGCGCGGCAAGCGCCTCGGGCACCCCCTCGCCCGAAACAGCCGAAAGCAGCAGCGGCTTCTTTTTCGACGCCCGCTTGAGGCGCTCCATCTGCGTCTTCAGTGTTTCCGGATCAAGCGCGTCGATCTTCGAGAGGGCGACAATCTCGGGCTTTTCATCGAGCCCCTGCCCGTAGGCCTCGATTTCCTTGCGGACGGTTTTATACGCCTTGCCCGCGTGTTCCGAGGTGCCTTCCACGAGATGCAGCAGCACGCGGCAGCGCTCGACATGGCCAAGGAAGCGGTCCCCGAGCCCGTGGCCCTCGTGCGCCCCCTCGATCAGGCCCGGAATATCCGCCAGCACGAATTCGCGATTGTTGACGCGCACCACACCAAGACCGGGGTGCAGCGTCGTGAACGGATAATCCGCGATCTTGGGCTTGGCGGCGGTTGTCGCGGCGAGAAAGGTCGATTTTCCCGCGTTCGGCAAACCGACAAGCCCTGCATCGGCGATCAGCTTGAGGCGCAATAACACCCAGCGCTCCTCGCCCTCCTGGCCAGGGTTCGCCCGGTCCGGCGAGCGGTTTGTCGAGGTGACGAAATGCAGGTTGCCGAAACCGCCGTTACCGCCCTTGGCGATACGCACGCGCTGACCGATCTCGGTCATGTCGGTAATGAGGGTTTCGTCCTCGGCATCGAGAATCTCGGTGCCCTTGGGCACGCGGAGCACAACGTCCGCGCCCTTCGCGCCGGCACGGTTGCGGCCCATGCCATGCACACCGGTCTTGGCCTTGAAATGTTGCTGGTAGCGGTAGTCGATCAGCGTGTTGAGCCCTTCGACGCATTCGGCCCAGACATCACCGCCCTTGCCGCCATCGCCGCCATCCGGCCCGCCGAATTCGATGAATTTTTCCCGGCGGAAGGAGACACACCCCGCACCGCCATCGCCGGAGCGGATGTAGACTTTCGCTTGGTCGAGAAATTTCATTTCTTGTTCTTTTCAAAATTTTCGCGCGTGAGCACGGTATTCAGGTGCGGCAGTTCCTTCTGCCATGGAGTGGAAAACATCATGGCTTTCCCATCCACCACAAAACCGAGCTTTTCCTGTATCCTCAACGAGGCATGATTGCCTTCGAAGATGCCAGAATAGAGAGCTGGCACGGCCTTATCCGAAAAAACGTCGGATACCAATGCCCTGACCGCCTCGGACATGACCCCTTTGCCCCAGAATGGCTCGCCAAGCCAGTAGCCAACCTGCAACCCTGAGCCAGATTGCAGGCGGCTGACGGGATCATGGCGCATGCCAATACCACCAACGACCATGCCTTCCATCTCGATCACGCGATAGTCCTCGGGCGGATCAGCACCTGTTACACGAGCAAGGAACGCCTGCGTCATCTGAAGCGTGTTGGGCCACTGCGGGGAGGACAGCCACCGCACCACGTTCCAGTTGTTGAACAGCGCGAACAGCGCCTCCGCGTCACCCAGGTGAGCAGGGCGCAGCCGCAAACGGCCCGTCTCGATAAAAGCCGGCATTACATTCCCCCGACCGCAACCTCGCGTCCGTAGGGCACCGGCGCGCGCCAGCCCTTGAGGCTGGCCCAGAGCGAGCGGTTGAGCCGGTAGGTATCCACCGGCACGCTGTCGCCCCAGGCCGGGCGAAGCGCCATGCCGCCACCCTCGTACTGGAAGCCGCAATGCTCCAGCACTCGCCGCGAGGCGGGATTGGTGACGCGCACCGTCGCCATCAGCTCCTGCGCCCCGGAATAGAGAAAGGCCGCATCGACGATCGCCTGCGCCGCTTCGGTGACATAGCCATTGCCCCAGTAGGGCACGCCGAGCCAGTAGCCGAGCGCAAGATCGCCCTCCGGCCTCAGGCGCAGCCCGATATTGCCAATGAGCTTCGACGGCTCGTCCCGCGCCGCGATCGCCAGCGCAAGCCCCTTGCCCTCGGCATTGGCCGCGCGGGAAGCAATCACATAGCGCATCGCCTCCTCGACCGGATAAGGATGCGGGATCGGGGCCGTCATCTCGGAGACGCGGCGGTCGCCTGCGAGCGTTGCAATCGCCGGGGCGTCGGTGGCCTTCGGCCAACGCAGGAACAGCCGGGGCGTTTCAAGGGTAAACACATCATCACGAAACAGATCAGGAAACATGGCGCTCTTCCAAAGTTAGCCCGAAACGGGCCTGAAACGAGAAAGGGAGGCTTCGGTTCCCCGGCCTCCCCTTCAGATTTCGCTTTGGAGCAGGTGCTTGCACCCGTCTTCTCCGCTCACCCGCCGGTTTGGTTCCCTGGGGAACCCGGCGGGGGAGAGGATCATTCTCGCTCGCCGGTTATTCTGCTGCCGCGGCCGTTGCCGGGATTACGTTGACGTATTGACGCGGGCCTTTCTGTTTGAAGACCACCATGCCGTCCGCTTTCGCGAACAGGGTATGATCGACGCCCATGCCGACGTTGATGCCCGCGTGCCACTTGGTGCCGCGCTGACGAATAATGATGTTGCCGGCCACGACTTCCTCGTTGCCGAACTTCTTCACGCCGAGGCGCTTTGAGTGTGAATCGCGACCGTTACGTGACGAGCCGCCAGCTTTTTTGTGAGCCATGATAGTGCTCCTTCGTTCCCATGAGGGTCCGGGTTGATCTCTTGGGATCACCCTACCCGATCCGATTTAAAAATTCACGCGAAAAAATGTCAGTTGTGCTGACCGACTTTCGCTCGAAACTCAGAGATCCTTGCCGGACGCCAGCTCGGCCTGATCGGCCTTCGCGCGCGGCGGCTTGCCAGCGAGAAGCTCCTTGGCCTGCTCAACCCATTCCTCACGGGTCGCACGGCCACGCAGCGCGAGCTCCTCGTCCCACTTGGCGAGGGCGGCTGCATCCCAGCCAGCGATCATCGACCAGGTGGTGATGCCGGCAGCGCGAAGCTTCTTCTCGATCGTCGGACCAATGCCGGCGATCAGCGAGAGGTTTGATTCGTCACGCGCGCCAGCCGAGGCGGCGGCAGCAACGGCCACAGCAGCGGCGGCAACCGCTGGCTTGGCGGCCTTCGCACCCGACGGCTTCTTGCCACCGGTGAGGATTTCGGTGATGCGCACCAGCGAGAGATGCTGGCGATGGCCCTTCTTGCGCTTCGAATTCTGGCGGCGGCGCTTCTTGAAGGAGATCACCTTCGGGCCGCGTGCCTGCTCGACGAGTTCGCCGGCAACGGTGGCGCCAGCCACGAACGGCGCGCCGACAACGGCCTTGTCGCCGCCGATCATGAGCACTTCGGTAAAAGCAATGATATCACCGGCTTCGCCTTCGAGGCGCTCGATGGTGATGACGTCGTTGGCGGCAACAGTATACTGCTTCCCGCCAGTCTTGATGACTGCGAACATTAGTCAGGTCCTTTGCTTCACCACCTTCAGCACAAGCGTGCCGGGCAGCCTTTTTGGGTTTCAGGCTCCGTTAGAAACCATCGTTCTCCGGAGAAAACAGGGCATCATCGGCGCCAAACGAAAAAGCGCGGTTCTTCCGCCGCGCTGGATGGGGCTGCAATACGGGCTTTGAGGATGATATGTCAAGGCAAATCCGGGCTAAACCGCCTCTACAAGCCCATTTCCAGGAGAAAATCTCCATGAAACGCATCACGCGCGAGCACTCCATCAGAATCCCCCTGCCGGTCGAGGCCGCCTTCCCGCTCTTTACCCCGCGCGGTGAGATGGACTGGATCGCCGATTGGCAACCCGCTTTCATCCACCCACCGGATGGCAGGACGGAGGAAGGCATGGTGTTCACAACCGGCAGCGGCGCGGAGGAGACATTCTGGTCCTGCATCGAGTGGGCACCCGAGATTTACCGGGTTCGCTACGCCCGCGTCACACCGGCAAGCCGCTTCGCACATGTCGCGGTTCGCTGCATCGCGACCGGTTCAAACAGCACGCGAATCGAGGTCCGCTATGAAATGACGGCGCTGAATGCTGCGGGCGAGGTCAAACTCGCCCAGACGACGCCAGAGGCGTTCAAAGCCATGATCGAAGGCTGGAAGACACTGATCGAGCGTCATATCGCGAAGAACTGACCGCCTGCCGGCGATTTCGGGAAATCCAAGTGCCGTCAAAACCTCACAGCAGATCAGCATTCCCACAACAAACAATTGAAATTACTTGGTTATTTTAGGTCATAAAATCCGTTAACCATCTCTTTTAACCGTTCGTTAACCTTACCGAATTCTTTTTCGTTAAGGTTACCAAATTTAACCAAGCTTTAGACGATCCGGGCGCACTCTCCCTCTTACGGACGCATTACGACCCCAGAAGCCACCTTCCAGAACAACGGCGAGAACCGCCAGGAAGAACGCACGGGGCCGACAAGCGACACAGAAGGTGCCCCATGACGATTTTGATGAATGATGCCACCAATGCCAATGTTTCAATCCTTCAGCGTACCAACGAGCTGTTTCAGCTGACCCAGAAGCGGGTTGCCACCGGCAAGAGCGTTTTTGGCGCCGCCGATGACACCACCCGCTACAAGATGAGCGAGACCATGCTCGGGCGTGGTCGCCAGCTCAGCGACATCAACAACAACATCAGCCTCGCGCTCTCGACGCTGGAGGCGACCGACAAGACCCTGAAGAATATGGTTGGTCTGATCGAATCGGGCCAGACCCTGATCCGCAAGGCGCAGTCGGAAGGCGCCGCGGGCCTGCGCAGCGTGACACCGACCGCGAACCTCAATTCCTCGTCGGTTGTGACCGGCGTCACGGTCGGCTCGAAATTCTCGGTCACGTCAGACGCTGGCAAGAATTTCACCTACACCTTCAACTCCACCACCGTCACCTGGGGGCAGGTGGCTGACGCCCTCAATTCCGCGAATATCGGCGTGCTCGCGGAGTTCGTGCCATCGACGACAGCAAACCAGACCAATCTGCGCTTTGTGTCCTTCAACGAGAAGGACTTCACCTTCGATGCCATCACCGATGAAAACGTGATGGACGATCTGACGGGCCTCACCTCACCGAATGGCCAGGTCTTCAGCCCGGCGGACCTGTTCGCCAACGGCATTCTGCCCCCGGCCGCCAACGAACGCGGCTTCACGGTGTCCTACGGCGGGCAGGTCACCGGCACGGCCGGTGCGGGCGTCACCGGCGCCACAGCAATCGCTGCCGGCACCACGCTGACCTTCGAGGATGGCACCGGCGGTGTCCGCAGCATCAGCTATGCCGCCGCGAGCACCCTGAACCAGGTGATTACCGATATCACGGCCATGGGGGCCGGGATCAAGGCTGAACTGGTCAACGTGACGGGTGCCCCGGCCGGCCCGCTCCAGTTCCGTATGCGCAACATGAACGGCGGGGACATGAAGATCCTCTCCGGCACCGGCTCCTTTGCGGCTGCGGCTGCGATCGGCTTCCCCGGCGTTACGGTTGGCTATGCCGCGCCGCTCTCCTCCAACAACGCGCTTCGCCTCGCTTATGGTCGCCAATATGACGCGATCATCGTCAATCTCGACCTTCTGGTGCAGAACAACCCGGTTCAGAACGGGCGCAACCTCCTGCAGGGTCAGAATATGAACGTCGTCATGGACGAATTTGCCGGCAATCCGCTGACCATCTCCGGCATCTCGATCACCGCGGCGGGAACACTGACGCTGTCGCAGGCCGGTTCGGGCTGGACCACCGACCAGAATATCCAGAATTCGGCGACCCAGGCCAACCAGGCCCTCATCAATCTGCGCAACTTCCAGGCCCAGTTCGCGACCTTCAACAGCTACATCAAATCGCGCTATGACCTGAACAAGGCGTATCAGGGCGATATGAAGACTCAGGGCGACGAGCTTGTGGCAGCCGATGCCTCCGAAGAAAGCGCCAACCTTGTGGCACTGCAAACCCGGCAACAGTTCGCGGTGCAGGCCCTCACCATCGGCAACCAGAACGAACAGTCCCTGCTTCGCCTGCTGGGCTGAGGCTCCCGGCGCGCGGTCAGACGCGCCTTGCAGCTCCACAACAACGGCGCCTCCGCCAAACCGGAGGCGCCTTTTTTGTCGAACCCACCTCAACGAAAAAAAACGCCAGGCAAGAGATTGCCCGGCGTTCTTCTCAATCCCAAATCGGGGCTGCTCGATCCCAAGTGAAGTCTCTGTCCGCCGTGTTGTCTGGCGGCGGAAACCTCAGCTTCTGTTGCCCTGTTCGAATTTCTGCATGGCTTCGAGATACACCGTTTCGAGCTTTTCAGACATGAGGCGTTCCTGCAGGAACGGGCTTGCCAGCATGCGCCCGCGCAACGAGGCCCGCAGCGCTGCGAGAGCCGGAATGTCCGACGCCAGCGCGACCGCTTTCTCGATGTAGCTCGGGATATCGTCGACAACATATTCGCCAAGACCCACAGGCCGCATGAAGGCCGCGCCGAACCGCCCCATGGAAGGACGATCGGTTTTCGAGACCACCGGCACACCCATCCAGAGCGAATCGAGGATGGTGGTGCCCATGTTATGGGGCCAGCAATCGAGCGAGATATCGAGGCTGTGGTATCCTTCCCAATGCGTCTCTGTAACGCCGAGTTCAATGCATCCGGCAGGAATGCCGGCCTTCATCAGGCGAACCCGGAAGAGCTCCCGGGTTTCCACGTCCATGAGTTGCCGCGAATCGAACCTCAACCGGCTGTTGGGCACGCGCTCGAGGATTTCCTTCCACACCGCGAGAACATCGTTGTTCATGCGGATCAAGCGCGACATCGTGCCGAAGGTGATGTAGCCATTCTTGAGGGCCGGCAGCGGCGCAACGTCGATATAGGCCTTTTTCGGCGGCTGGTAGGAATAGGCGGGAGCGGGCACCCGCAGGAGCGTCTCGCTGAAGAAGGGTTCGGAGCCAGCCGGCGTCAGGTTGTCATCGGTGATGAAATAGTCGATTTCCTTGAGGCCGGTCGTGTAGCCGTAGCCGAGATAGCTGATCTGGACAGGCGCCGGACGCATTGCGAAAACGCTCAGGCGGTCAAGGTTCGTATGACCCGCCAGATCGATCAGCACGTCGATGCCCTCATCGAAAATGCACTGCGCCATGACCTCGTCGGACATCTTGCTCACATCAACCCAGTGATCAAAACTCTGCTTCAGCATCTCGCTGATTTCATCTTCTTTCTGCGCGTTGGAATAAGCAAAAAACTCGAAATTCGAACGCTCATGAGATTTAAAAATTTCCTTTACAAAGAAATAAACCGCATGACTTCTAAAATCTCCAGATGAATACCCGATTTTTATTTTTCTCCCGGCAATTTTTTTATGATCCCTGTGCGTATATTTTGTACGTTTCTCAATGATGTTGTCAACAATCCTGCGGTACAGATTATACAGTCCTTCTCCGTCGATCAGATTGCTGTAGTTCGACATGAAGAGATAGGATTTCAGATTATTGATCTGGTGGGGCGCAAGCTCCAGCGAGCGCTCGTAGAGCGGGATGGAATCCTCGAATTCCCCCATGATGCACAAGTAGGACGCCAGCATCGCCAAACTGTCGCCCGTCTCCTTGAGCGTGTTCGCGTGAAAGGCATGGACCAGCCCGCGTGAGAAACGCCCGTCCCGGCCCAGCGCATGCGCGAGCATGGCTACGGCGGTAGCATTGTCCGGTTCCTGTTCGACAAGCGCCGTCAGTTCATCGATTTCGGGCACATACTCTGTGGTCCCCGCCAACTCCCGGGTGCAGATCGCGAGCTTCGTTCGGGCGTGGACATGCCCGGGGTCGAGTTCCAGCGCCCTCTCGAAAGCGGCCTTGGCCTTCTCAAGCTCCCCGTCATGCATCAACAGCATGCCCCAATTCGTGTTGGCATTCGGATCGTCCGGAGCCACCTTCAGCGCCATTGCAATGTATTGGCGGGCTTCATCGAACTGCCTGAGATCGAGGCACAGGTTGCCAAGCGTCGAGAGCGCGTGAAAGTTGATGGCACTGGCGCGAACGGCCCGCTCGAGCATCTGCTTGGCGACGAGCGATTGCCCTTCCCGGCGCAGGCAGATCGCGAGATTGCCGAGCGTAACCGAATGATTGGGCTTGGATCTGAGGATCGACTTGAACTGGTTCTTGGCCACGGCGAATTGCCCCGCCTCCAAATTGAGACATCCCTTCTCGAAGATATCCTGAAACCGGTCCTGCTCGAAAACCCGCTGAAAGTTCGGCCTCATGCGCCCCTCGTCATTCTTGACATGTGACTGTTCCGGTCAGCGAGCCGGCTTCTTGCCACCCCGCCAGAACACCCGCGCACCTTTCCATCGTGCGCGAACATCCATTCCTCCCCCAGTGATGAACACTTATGGTTAATTTACCGATAATCGGCCCTGTCGGGGCGATGGCCGCGAAAGCATCTGGCCGGCCTGAATTGGCCTGACACACCATGGGCTTCCGGCTCACGGATTCAAACGCGCACGCCGGATTAAGCTTCGCTTAACGCTATAAGTTGTGCCGCCCTTAACCACGTTTTCCAGTAACGGGTCGCTCCGCCATCGAATTAACTCCCGTTTAGAAATGCCGGGTGCACCTTCCCCCCGTCGAAGGCCGGACACGTTCCGCCTTCGCTCTACCAGGCCAGGATGGCCGACCCATGCAACAGAAGGTGCACAATCATGACTGTCGTTTTCAATGCCGCCACTGCGGCGAACGTCTCGATCCTCCAGCGTACCAATTCAGCATTCCAGCTCTCCCAGAAGCGCGTCTCCACCGGCAAGATGATCTTCGGCGCGGCCGATGACGCGACCCGCTACAAGATGTCGGAAGTGATGCTTGGCCGTTCGCGCCAGCTCGACGCCGTCAACAACAACGTCTCGCTCGCCCTCAAGACGCTTGATGCGACCGACAAGACCCTGAAGCAGATGATCAACCTCGTCGAGGCTGCCCAGGATCTCGCCCGCAAGGCGCAGGCCGAAGGCGCCGCCGGCACCCGTGGCGCGACCTCGACCGCCAACCTTCAGGCGACCACCGTCGTCGGTGGTGTGGCCGTCAACGACCGTTTCTCGATCACCTCGGACACGGGCGAAACCTTCACCTACACCTTCCTGAACACCTCGACGAACTGGGGTACGGTTGCTGATGCGCTGAACTCCGCCAACATCGGCGTGCTCATGGAGTTCGTGCCGGGCTCTGCTGCCAACACGACCAACATCCGCTTCTCCTCGAACAACGGCAAGGACTTCAAGTTCAACTCGACCTCCGATGCCGGCGTGATGACGGTCCTGGCCGGCCTGACCTCGCCGGGCACGGGCGCCACCTATACCCCTGCCAACCTGTTCGTTACCGGCACCGCGGTTCCCACGGCCACCCAGACCGGCTACACGATTGCGTTCGGCGGCTCGATCACCACCACCAAGGCCGCATCGATGCCGACCAACCAGGCGATCGCCTCCGGTTCGACACTCGTGTTCCTTGATGGCAACGGCGATGCGCGCACCTTCACGGCCGGCACGGGTGAAACCGCCACGACCATGATGAACACCATCAACTCGCTGAATGCCGGTGTTCGCGTCTCCCTCGAGAACCAGCTCGGTGCCGGTATCGTCCAGATGCGCATCCGCAACACCAACGGCGGCGACATGGCCATCGTCGGCGCCAGCGGTGACTTTGTCTCGGGTGGTGTGCTCGGCTTCCCGGGTGTCCAGACCAACTACGCCGCGCCGCTCTCGAGCAACAACGCGCTGCGTCTCCGGTATGGCCAGCAGTACGACGCAATCGTCACCAACCTCACCCTGCTTGCACAGAACAACCCGGTCCAGGCCGGCCGTAACCTGCTGCAGGGCCAGAGCATGAACGTGGTGATGGATGAGTTCGGCGGCAACCCGATCAACATCGCCGGCATCGCCATCACGGCAACCGGCACGTTGACGATGGCTCAGGGCGGCTTCGGATCCTGAACCTGCGTGACTATCAGGCCCAGTTCTCGACGTTCAACAGCTACATGCAGGACCGTTACGACACGAACAAGTCCTACGGTGTGGACCTGAAGACTGCCGGTGACGAACTCGTCGCCGCCGACGTCTCCGAAGAATCGGCCAAGCTCTCGGCTCTGCAGACGCAGCAGCAGTTCGCGGTCCAGGCCTTCTCGATGGGCACGCAGAACGCCCAGTCGCTCCTCCGCCTCCTCGGCTGATCAGCAACTGGCCTTCGGGCAAGAAAAAAACGGGCGGCAGGGCAACCTGCCGCCTTTTTTATTGGCGTTCCGCCGGCAGCGCCGAAGCACGTTCAGGCCGGCTGCGGCTTGCCGAGAAACTCGACCCGCCACTTGCCGCCCGTGTGCGCTGGCTCCTGGTAGATCCTGAGATCGCCGTCGATCTTGTCCGGCGGAATCGGCACTTCCTCATCCGGCAGCATGACCCATTGGCGCATGCCGATGATGAGCAGAACGGCCTTCTTCTCGCCGATCGCCACCAGCGCGGCGCGCTTGAGCTGGGTGTAATACGGCTCCTTGCGCCAGGCATCCGGCTTGCCCGTATCGACAATCACCTCATACGGCATGTGCGGCGCATTCTGGTTGATCAGAAACCCGGCCCGATCTGGCCGCCAGGCGTCACCCAACTGCGCGTTGCGCCGCCAATGGCAGTAATAATCCCCGCATTGTTTCGGAATATCCTGCCAGATCCGGCACCCGGTTCCCGGCACGCAATGATGGCACCATTTCCCCGCCGGCTTGGGCTTGTCCAGCCAATCGATGGGATAGACCTTGCAACACATGGCGCAGGCACCGCACTCGCGCCCCGGCACCAGCGCGCCAACCTCACCAGACATTCCCGTCTCCACCCGCCTTTTGCGTCACATGCTTAAGCAAATGTAAACCGGGATGGTTAATGGTTCGGAAACACCGGGCGCCAGACGTGCCCGTTCGGCCCATTGCGCCCCTCAATCCGGATGTCATGCAGGGCCACACCATCGGGGATCGCGATCTCGCAATCCGGGAACAGGAGCGTGCGATGCTGGCCATTGAAGACGACAATGGTCGAGCCGCGCCCTTCGAGAATCTGCCGTGCCGTGCGCGCGAGCAGGGACTTGTAGGGCTCACGCCGGTGTGCATCCGGCGCGCCCGGGTCCAGCAGCACCGCCAGCGGCGCATCGACATGGGCGTGGGTGAGGACGAAACGCGCCCTGTCCGGCCGCCATTCCGCCGGCAGTTCGGGATCAAGCCGCCAGACGCAATAGTAATCAGCGCAGCGCGCCGGCACGCTCTGCCAGATCGCGCAGCCCTTGCCCGGCGTGCAGTTGTGACACCATTTTCCGGCTGGTTTGGGCTTGTCCAACCAGTCGATATCGAACAGTTTGCAGCAGAGGCTGCACGATCCGCAGGGTTTGGATTCGACGGGAACCGCGTCCACCCACTTCATGTTTTGCGCTCCCTCCGTCCGCCGCTTGCGTCCATGCCGATACAAATGCGGATTTATGGTAAAGAGTTTGTTAATTTTTCTACTACAGATTGCATTTGTGCCCTGTTATGGTGATTCTCACTCAACCTCATCAACCGGATATTTACGAGACCGTGGTCAAATCAACCCTCAAGGAAGGAGGCCCGCCGTGGCCCTGAAAGTTGAGCTGAAGCCCAACGAGAGAATCATCATTGGCACCGCCGTGGTGCGCAATGGTGACCAGCGGACGAGCCTGATCATTGAAGGGCACGCACCGATCCTTCGCGAGAAAGATATTCTCAGCCCAAGAACTGCAGACTCGCCGGCTAAGCTCATATATCTGGCGATTCAGCTCATGTATATCGATGGTCGTGTTGCTGAAAATATCGGCACTTATAATAAACTTGTAACAGACTTTCAAAATGCTGTTCCAAGTTCAACCGACATTCTTATGGCAATACACAACCATATTTTAAACGCAGAGTTCTATAAAGCCCTCAAGGAAGCAAAACAGCTTCTGGCGTACGAGAGGAAATTGTTCGAGCATGCAGCCCGGAATTCATGCCTACGCGAAGACCCAGTCCCTAGCGCTCAGTCAGCGTGAACTGGAGGCGCGCGCCTTGCTCAAGGCGGCGAGCAAACTTCAGATCCTCAAGGATAACTGGGATCCCAGCATTTCGACGATTGAGGATCCCCTTTCTCACAACCGTAAGGTGTGGGCGCTTTTTCTGGCTGCGGCAACGGATCCTGAATGCACCCTGCCGCCGGATGCCCGCCAGAACATCATCGGGCTGGCGCGCTTCGTGATCAACCAGTGCATGCGCATCCTGTTCGAGCCCGATCCGTCCAAGCTCGACCTGCTGATTGAAATCAACCAGCATATCGCGGCGGGCCTGCGGGGCAGCGCCGGCTCGGATATTGCCTCGTTGTCGCAGCCCGCCGCGGCGCCGATGCCTTCGGAACTGGCAAAGTCTCCCATGGCCGCAGCCTACTGAGAAGAGAGCAGCAACCCACTCGTCTGCAAAACCTGCAACCGGCGCCTTGAGGGGCGCCGGTTTTGTTTGAACAGGAGGCATCGGCAGCAGCCGGACGCGGAAAAGGGCGCATCAACAGCGCCCTTTTGCCAATTCAACCGTTGTCAGGAGCTCTAGAGGAAGTTGACCAGCGAGAGCTGCGAGAGGCGTGCGGTCACCTGATAGCTTGCCTCGAGCTGCGTCTGGAGCGAGGTCAGCGATACCGCGACCTCCTCCTTGTTGACACCTTCGATTTCCGAAAGCAGCCCGCCGAGAAAGAGCTTGCGATCCTGATGCCGCGTCTTGGCCTCGCGAACCTGCGCCGTGGCGCGGCCGAAGTCTCCGTTCGCCTCGAGAATTGCGTTTGGACCACCGGTGGAGTTGAAGAGCTGGATCGCGCGCGCTGAACCGGCATCAAACCGGGCCTGGGTCGAGGGGATCCCCGGCGGATAATCGTCGGCAAGGAACATCCCGAGTGCAATCATCGAGTCCCCGCGCCCCGAGGCTGACGGAGGTGCCGGTATCAACTTCCGCCATCTGTGTATCGCGGGCCGCAACCAATACATCGTCGTCGCCCTTGTACCAGATGACGGTCGGGCGCAGGCCCGGCGCGGCGTAGGCAACCGAGGTGTTGAACGGCGGTCCGGCAACACGCGGCGGCGGATTGGTCGCGGAGCCGGAAAAGAACTCCTGGGCTGCAATCAAGCCGGATGCGGCGCGCAGTTCACCCTGCCCGATCGATGTGAGGCGCGAGGTGATCGCGGCCTGCAAATTGGCAGCAGTGCCCGCCGGGGTCGCGCCAAGGGAAAAGACGGTATCATCTGCCGTGCCGGCGGTATCCACCGCGAAGCCGAGATTGGTCGTCTTGCCATCCGGCAGGCGGACGGTGACGGTGAGGCGTTCGCCCGTGAGCGGCTGGCCGGTGAAGGCGAAGTCGACAGCCAGCGGCGCACCGGCAGGGCCGGTAACCGTGACGTTGGACATGCCACCGCCCGCAGTCCCGGGAACGAGCTTGATGCCGAACGGGTTGCCAACCGCGTCTTCGGACAGGGTGACGGTCGAGGCCACCAGCGCGGTCGTCATGCGGCCAAGGCCGGTCACGCCGAGGTCAGCCTGCCGGCGCTCGTCCACAACCTGCCGCAGACCGGCATTGGTGCCATCGCCGAGCATCAGCGTATTGGCATCGACCACCGGTTTCACATCCCGCGAGCGACCGGAATAGAGGTAGAGCCCTTCATGCTGGTTGTTCAGCGACGTCACCATCTGCTCGAACTGGGCCTGGATCTGCTTCACCGCCGAGGTGATTTCCGGGTAGCCGCCGGTGCCGCGGGTTTGCAGCATGACGCTGCGGGCCTTTTCGGTCAGCGTCCTGAGTTCGTTGGTGCTCTGCGTCATCACCTGAAGGCGGACATCGGTGATGTCGATGACGGCAGAATAGCCGGAGACGACCCCGGTCTGGTTCCGGAAGGTCAGCGAACTGACGCGTTGGTCGCCAAGGCCGCCATAGGTTTCGGAGCGGCGGCCGCTCGCGAGCTGGCGGCTGAGATCATCGAGCTGGTAGCGCATCGAGACCAGCGACCGGGCGTGGTTCTGCTGACGGATATTCCCGGCGGAGAAGGGAAAAGTCGCGTTGATGTTGGCCATGGCTTAGATCCTCAGAAGCGCGTCGAACATGTCACGCACGGCGGACACGATGCGGGCATTGGCTGCGTAGGTGTTCTGGATCTCGACGAGATCGGCGAGTTCCTGGTCCTTCTTGACACCGGAGATATCGGCCGCGCGCTCCTTGAGCGTGTTGAGCACGACATCCTGCCCGTCTGCCAGAGCCTGCGAATTGGTCGCGGCCTGGCTCTGCGTCGCGATCACGCGGTCGAGGAACTGGCCGGAAGTGCCGCGGTAAACCGCCGTCGAGCCTGTCAGCGAAATGGCCGGCGTGAAATCGGATTCCCAGGACTGGATCTGATCGCGCAGGAAACTCGGCCGCGCGGGATCACCGGTGGGCGTGGTTGTCGGCAGCGTCTGGTAAACGATGAGGCGGCTCGGATCGGCCAGAAGCGCCGGATTGACGCGGATGCCGGTCGAAAAGCCCTGCTTTTGCGAACCCGAGTCATAGGAGCCGGTGTAGATCTGAGAACCGGCATTCGCGTCGACAAAGAACGGCATCGCCGTGCCCTGGTCAGTCAGCGACGTCACGGTCGCGCGCGCCGAGAGCTTGTTGACATCCAGCGTGTTGCCCGCACCATCGTCGAGGACCTGCACGACGCCGGCGCCAAGGTCATTGACGGTGAAGCCCGCGCCGCCCGGCACACCGGCCAGGGCGGTGCCGATTGCGGTGATCGCAGCCGCCATGCCGCCGGAAAAATCGATGCCGAACTCAATGTCGTTCGGGTCCGCCGTCACGCCGGCCGGCAACGGCAGTGCCGCCGGGTTGTTGACGGCGACGAAGGAGACCTTCTGCTTCGTTCCGGCAGGCTGCTGCGTATATTCCAGCGTGATGACGTTGCCGCTCTGGAGCGCGTTGAGATCGAGATCGAACCCGGTCTGCGCGCCAACCGCCGCAGCGGTTCCCGAAACGGTCCTGTCGCCGAGCGAGGTCGTCAGCGCAGCGGCAAATTCGTCGAGCTGGGCCTGCGTTTCCACCAGCACATTGTCGCGCAGATTGAACAGCGCGGCGAAGCTGCCGGATTTCAGCAGCCCGTTGCGGTTGAGATCGACCGCACCGCCGATCGGGTCCGAGATCATCAGATGACCAAGGCCGCTCTGCGCTGCGTTCTGGTTATACTGGCTGTCGGCCGACACGGCGAAGCGTTCGTCGAACTGCAGCCGCAGCTTGCGCCCCTCCACGAACAGCGGGCCGCCGTTGGTGGTGTAGATGTTGAAATTGCCGGTGCCGTTATCGAAGGTCCTCAGATCGAAATAGGTCGACAGCTCGTCGATATATTTGTCCCGCTGGTCGAGCAGGCCTGCCCGCGTTGCACTGTCGAAAATCTGGTTGAGCTTGGTGGTGGTGCTCTCGATGCCATCCAGCAGGGCATTGACCTGCTGGGCCTGATCCGAAATCTTGGCTTCGATCTCGCCGCGCATCAGCTGCACGTTCTCACTCAGGTTGTTGAGTGTCGATGCGAGACTCTGGGCCTGCGCCAGCGTGTTCTGCCGCGTGGTCGGCGAGGCCGGATTCGCCGCAAGCTGCTGCACTGCGGTCGAGAACTTCGAGAAGACGCTATTGATGCCGGCCTCGCTGCCCGGCTGCCCGAACAGGGAGTCGACGCGCTTGAGGTAATCTGCCCGGGTCGCGGAATAGGAGGCCCCGCCTGCTTCGGTGCGCATCTGCTTCTGCAGAAGCCGGTCGAGGATGCGATCGACCGAAACCTCGCGCACCGCACCGGCCGTGATCCCGGTCGCGCTCGTTTCCTGGGTCGTCAGGACGCGCCGCGTATAGCCGACCGTGCCCGAATTCGCGATGTTCCGCGAGATCAGACCCATCTGGGCCTGATTGACGTTCAGCCCGGATACGGCGTTGTGCAGACTTGAAAGCAGTCCCATTCTATCCTCCTTCAGCCCCGCCGGACGCGCCGGAAAGGCAACGCATCATCGAATGATGTTCATGACGTCTGTAAGCATTTGCTGCGCAGTGGTGATGATCCGCGTGTTGGCCGAGTAGGCCTGCTGCGTGACGATCATCTTTGAAAATTCATCGGCAATATCGGCGTTCGAGCCTTCGAGCGTGCCCCCGACAAGGTCGCGCCCGGCATCGACAAAGATCGGCTGGCCGCTTTCGAGCGTTTCCTCGAACACGCCGCCATCCTTGCGCTTCATCAGCGAATCCGCAGGGAACTGCGCGATCGGGATCTGCGCGAGCGCGACCGTCTGGCCGTTGGAATAGGTTCCCATCAGCCGCCCGCCTTCGCCGATCTCGACGTCGCTCAGCTTGCCGGAGGGATAGCCGTCCTGGTTGAGCGTATTGACGCTCAGGGTCCCGTTCTTGTCCGAGAACTGGGTCAGGCCGGTAATACCGTAATTGATGTCGATGGGACCACTGGTCGCGCCGCTCACCGTGAAGGTCTGGGTGAGGATGCCCGAGGCGGGTGCCGTCATGTGACCGTTGACATCGAAGGTCACCGCATTGGTCATGCGGGTCCATTTCGGCGCGGCCCCGGCCGCGTTGCGGTCGCTCATATAATAGAGGCTCCAGGTCTCGGCGCCCGCGGCGTTGGAGGTCTTGCCCCAGCGCATCTGGACATCGATCGGCGTGCCGATCGAGTTGTAGACAGTCAGGGACTGGCCCGAAATCGTGCGGTCGATGAAGCCGGTCTCGTCGCTCGCGGCAATGGTCGCGCCGGTGTAGGCCGCGCCGCTCAGGAGTTCCGAGCCGGGGACCGTGATATCCGCGTTCTTCGTGCTGGGATACTGCGGCAGATTGCCGCGATAGCTGACCTGCGTTGTCGCACGTGCCGGCAGGTTATCCGAGGGAACGCGCAGGATCTGCAGCGCGGAGCCGGTCGCCGAGCCTGTGTTCGGATCAACCGGATAGCCTTCGAGGTAATAGCCGGCACCGTTGACGAGATAGCCGTTGTTCGACAACTCGAAATCGCCACGCCGTGTGTAGACATTCGACCCCGCAAAGACGGGCGAGCCATCGACAAATGCCGTGCGCTCCTTGACGGCGAAGAAGCCCTCGCCGGAAATCGCGATATGGGTCGGAATCTGGCTCGGAAGAAAGTCACCCAGCACTGTCGGGGTGCCGCGGCTGAAGGCGCTGACCGACCCCGCGACCGCGCGACGCGACGGCAGATCCGGCACAAGGGTCGAAAATGTCGTATCGACCCGCTTGAACCCCGTTGTCCGGCTGTTGGCGATATTGCCCGAAATATTCTCAAGCGCGTAGCTCTGGGCCGAAAGCCCGGAGACCGCCGTCGTCATTGCACCGAAAATTCCCATGGACGCACCCTCTGGCAGCAGGAAAAACCCGGCCATCCGGTCAATGCGCCATGCATCGCCCGTCAGCCGCAGGGCTTTTCCGGCATAATTCGTGCCAGAGTTGCGTTTGTTGTTTTTCAACAACTTATAGTTGTATTTTGATTCTACCCTTCGCCGGGAAGGGTGAGGCTTGCCGGGTGTCCGGCAAAAACTGCCGAATTCCGCACCGCACGCGGGAAGCCCGGGGGAAAGGGTTCCCTCCCCCGGGTTCTTCTCGCGATACGCTGCGGAACTCTTGTTCATGGAATGCGTCCGGCGAACCGGAACCCTTTCATTCAACGGATGATGTTGATGACGTCCTGGAGCATCGACTGCGCGGTGGTGACCACGCGGGTATTGGCCGAATAGGCCTGCTGCGTGATGATCATCTTCGAGAATTCGTCCGCGATATCCGCGTTCGAGGCTTCGAGCGATGCGCCGAGAATGCTGCGCCCGCCATCAACGACGAGGGGCTGGCCGGATTCGAGCGTTTCCTCGAACACGCCGCCGTCACCCCGCTTGAGCAGGTTGTCCGCCGGGAACTGAACCAGCGGCACCTGCGCCAGTGGCACGGTCTGGCCATTGGAGTACGAGCCCATGATACGACCGCCTTCGCCGACGCTGACACCCTGGATGCTCCCGGTGGGGTAGCCGTCCTGCGTGATGCGGTTCGGGTTCATCTGGCCATTGGGGTCGGCGAACTGGGTCAGCCCCGTGGTGCTGAAGGTGAGGTTGATCGCTGCGCTCGCAACACCGTTGACGGTAAACGTCGTCGGGATGATACCCGTCGCCGGAGCCGTCATCTGGCCTGCGGCCGAGAATTGCACATTGTTGGAAATCCGCGTCCACTTCGTCGCGGCACCAACGGCGTTGCTGTCCGAGAGATAGAACATGCTCCAGGTCTCCGGAGCAGCGTTGGAATTCTTGCCCCAGCGCATCTGCACATTGATCGGCGAGCCGGCAGCATCATAGACCGTGACCGACTGACCGGCGATCGTCTGGCTGAGGAAGCTCGTTTCGCTCGTCGCCGGCAGGGCCGCGACATCGTTGGCCGCGCCGATGAGTTCCGAGTTCGCGACCGCCGGATTGGCCGAGGCCGTCAGCGGATACTTCGGCAGGTTGGCCTCGTATTCGACCGCCGTCGTGGCCCGCGCCGCGAGGTTCGCCGAGGGAATGCGCAGCACACCAAGCGCGGAGCCGCTGACGGCACCCGTGATCGGATCAACCGGGTAACCCTCGAGGTAATACCCCGTCCCGTTGACGAGGTAGCCGTTGCGGTCAACGTCAAAGTCGCCGCGGCGGGTGTATTTGACCGCGCCGCCGAAAATCGGCTGCCCGGCAGCATCGCCCGTGCGTTCCCGGACCGCGAAGAAGCCTTCGCCGGAAATCGCCATGTTGGTGGTGATCTGGCTGGACTGGACGTCCCCGCCCACCGTTGCCGTGTTGCGGCTGAAAGCACCGACCGAACCCGAAAGCTCGCGGCGCTGCGGCCGATCCGGCACGAGATCCGCGAACGACGTATCGACCCGCTTGAAGCCTGTCGTCCGGGCGTTCGCGATGTTGCCGGAGATGTTTTCAAGGGCGAAGCTCTGGGAGTTGAGGCCAGAAATCGCCGTAGTCATTGCACCGAAGATACCCATGGACCCAAACCCCGATCACGTCAGAAATGAAACTGGCGGCGGGGACCCATACGCAAAACCAGTAGGTCCCTGCCTGCCGGTCAAGGTTGGCAAGGGCCGTGCCATAAGATGAAAACGAGATATTTCAGCGTGTTAGATTACAATACACGCCAAGGTTGCTGGAACATTGCGCCATATTCCAAGATCAGGCGGCAGGATTTTCCGCAATCTTCTCTTGCATAAGAGATATTTTTACAACTTCAGATAGTATAATCGGACTGCATTCAACGAACGGGAAGGGCCGGCACAGGTCCAGAGCGGCAATTCCTACCCGGGCCGTGAGCACCCCATTGAGCACCCCTTCCCCGAGCTTGGCGGAGAGGCGGGCGGCAAGGCCGGCCCCAAGGAGTTGGCTCACGAGCGAGTCCGCCATCGCCACACCGCCGGTAATGGCGAGATGCGAAACCACGCGCGTCGACAACCGGAGCAGCCCGAGGCCGCTCGCGCGCCCGCCATAGATCGACGAGAGCTTGCGGATCAGTGCCACACCCTGGACAAGAACGAAGACAACATCGACCAGCGCTCGCGGCGACAGCGCCGTAACAACCGAAACACGTTGCGCCGCGGTGGCAATGGCATGGCGGGCGGCATCATCCTTCGGCTTCAGCACGGCGCGTTCGGCAATGGCGAGCAGGGTTGCAGGATCATGCAGCTCATCGAGCGCACGATCGATTTCTGCCCGGCCAGCAGCGCTTGTGGCGTCGCGGGCATAAAAATCGCGGAGCGCCAGCACCAGCTCGCGCGCGGCTTTCGGCTCCGGCTTCCCGATGAGCGCAGCCGCCTTTTCGCGCAACCCGGTGACGCGGCGCAGCCGCAGCACCGCGAGGAATTCCCGGATCAGGAAAACAACCAGCCCAAAAACAACCACGCCGATCAGCCCGAGCGCAACCTGACCGATCCAGGGTGATTTCTGGTCGAGCGACAGGATCAGGCTCCAGGTCGCATCCGCGAGGTAGAGCGTGAAAAGAAGGGACAGCGCCGTCCAGAACAGGGATGACAGCGAGAAGAAACTGGATCCTGCCGCCTTCTCCTCCGGTTCGGCCGGTGTTTCGAAAGGTGCCGGCCCGGTTGTTTCCTCGATGACAACGGATCGGCGCTTGCCCGATCCGGGCTCGACGCCCTCAAGCGTGAAGGCGCGTGGCGCCCGCTGTGGCGGTTCAGCGGGTGTCTCGATGGGGATGGCGCGCGGTTCCTTGCCGTGATCCTTCATTGCACCGCGTCTCCCAGCAGGAATTCCAGCGCCCGATCCAGCCGGATGTGCGGAAAACCCGCGCCCGCGCCCGCGCCAGCTTTGTCGCGTTCTGCCCCGCGCGGCGGCAAGACGGGTGGGCGAAAGCGCAGGAACTGCAATGGCACTGCCTCACCCCGGAAGATGGTTTCGGGCGCGGCCGGCAGATCTCCGGGAAAGATCGCCACTTCCGTCTCACCATCAAAAACACGGTTCCCGAGCGCCTCACCCGCAACAGGGACTCCGGCGACGCAGGGCAACTCGACGCCCTTTTCACGCGCCATGACCTCGCGGGTCGCGCGGATCGCCGCCAGCGCGATGCTGTCACTGGGGCTTCCCGCCGCCTCGGCGCGATGATGCGCCCGCCGCACCAGCACACGCAGGATCGCCTCCAGCCGATCATGGTTGGTGTAATGGAGGTGATCCGCCTTGGTGGCGGCGAACAGGATGCGTGTCACCCGCGGCGAGAAGATGCTCGCCAAGAGCGAATTCCCGCCCACCCGGAAGGCCGCGAGCACATCGGTCAACGCGGTTTCGAGATCATTCAACGCCTCGGGGCCGCCGTTGAGCGCGCCCAGCACGTCGACCAGCACGATCTGCCGGTCGATGCGCTCGATATGGTTCTTGAAGAACGGCCGCACGATCTTGCTTTTGTAGGCTTCATAGCGGCGTTCCATGCGCCCGGCGAGGGATTGCGGCGGCACCGGCGCGCCGGTCAGGCGCAGCGGCGCGAAGGTGAGCGCGGGCGCGCCTTCGAGATCACCGGGCATCAGGAACCGCCCCGGTGCGAGGGCCGAGAGTTCGCGCCCTTCTGCCCGGCAGGCACGGAGCGCGGCGGTGAAGGTCTCCGCGAGGCGCTTGATCACCGGCTCCTCGGCCTCTGCCAGCGGATCGATATCCGCCAGTGCAGCAAGAAAGGGTGCGAACGGTTCCACCCGCTTGCCAAGCCCGGCCTTTGCCAGCGTTTCGGCAGAAAACTCCGCATAGCTTTTCGAGAGCAGCGGCAGATCGAGCAGCCATTCGCCGGGATAATCGACGATATCGAGCGTCAGCTTCGACAACCCACCGCCAAAGACGCCCGCCGGGCCGAGTAGGCCGCCGAAAGCGCGCCGGCGGCTCTGGAAATCGAGATTGAGACTTAAGGCGGAGATCTGCCGTGTCGAGGTCGGCCAGGCGCGGTCGGGCGCGGTGAGCGTTGCCAGATGATCCTCGTAGGCAAAGCGCGGCACGGCATCGTCCGGATGCGGGATGATCCGCGCACCGGCAAGCCGCCCCTCGCCCGCAAGGCGGAACCCGGGCAGGCGCCCGCCGGAAATGAGCGCGTGCACCATGCCGGTGATGAAAACGGTCTTGCCCGCACGGGAGAGGCCGGTAACGCCCAGCCGGATCGTCGGGTCGCCGAGATGGCCCAGATAAGCCCCGAGGCTGGCGGTGCCGGACTTCAGCTCTTCCCAGATCGTGCCTTGAGGCACCGAGGATTTCTCGCTCATGACCACCCACTGCCTTTGCTCAAGCAATGGCCATCTGCCGGGCAAGTTGCAAGGTGGGGCGGGAAATATCCTGCCAATTCCGGCCCGAATGCCGCGTCAGTCCTCGTCGATCCCACCGAGCATCGCGGGTGTGACATAATGCGCGAGCCGCGCCGAGCCCGGGCCAATTTCATCCCAGGGCGTCGAGAATTCGAGATGCACGAGCCCGGCGGTCGGCAATTTCCGTTCAAGCCGGCGGAGGGCATCGGCATCGCTCCGCGCGCCATCAGCAAGGTAGAGCGAGAGGGCATGAAATCCGGGGTTATGGCCGACCAGCAACGCGGTCCGGACAAAGATGGGCAGCCCCTGAACGAGCGAGAGCAGCGTGCCGGGTTGCGCCTCGTAGATCGTCGGCTCCAGCTTTGGTACGAGGTCCGGGATAATACCCGCGACTTTCGCGAAGGTTTCCTGCGTGCGGCGGGCATCGGAAACCAGCGCCAGATCGATCTCTTCGGAGAGGGAGCGCAGCTTCTTCGCCATCAGCGGAACGGCCAGTTCACCGCGCGGCGCCAGTGGCCGCTGATGATCGGAAACGCCCTCTGGCCAGGCCGATTTGCCGTGCCGAAGCAGAAAGAGATGCCGCACCATTAAAAACCACCCGTAACCGCGCCGCCTCACTCCGGCACATTTCCCTTCTTTGACGCGAGTGCGCGGAACATGCAATGGAGCACGCCTGATCGAGGTTCAAGCGAGCGAGCATCCTATGGAAAACCCAGACGCCGACCTGCTCTATTCGCATCGCGCCAAGCCGTATTCGAGCGAGCTCGAACTGCGGCTGACCCGGCGCGAGCTGCTGGCGGAAAAGGGAAAGTCGAAGCAGGCCTATCCCCTGAAAGACATCGAGCGCATCCGCCTGAGCTATGCGCCCCGCAATATCATCAAGCTGGCCTTCCGTTGCGATATCCGCGCCAGGGACGGGGCCAGCGTCTTCTTCGAGAATTTCACCTGGCGCTCCCTGGTCGCGATCGACAGGCAGGACGAGGACTACCGGCGCTTCATCGCGGCACTTGTTCAGCGCGCGAGCACGGCGTCGAAAGACATCCGGCTGGAGGCGGGCATTCATCCGCTCAAATTTGCCGTGACGCGCTTTTTCGGCTTCGGGCTGATCGCCGCGCTGGCGGTTGCAACCGGCTATTTCGCGTTCTTCGTCAGCGGGCTCGCGAACTCGGTCCATCTGATGTACGCGGGCCTTGCCGCTGCGGCGGCGCTCTATCTTGCAAACTGGCTGCGGGATTTCCTGACCCGCAACCAGCCGCGCGTCTTTACGGCCGACGCCATCCCCGAAACGGTGCTGCCGCCGCCCAAACGGTGATCAGTGCACCGCGCCGCGGATCACCAGCACCGAGCAATTGGCATGGCGGACGATGTTGGTCGCGTGGCTGCCGATGAGATAGGTCGCGAGCGTCGGCCAGTGCGACGAGCAGACGATGAGATCAACCTTGCCCTCCTCGGCTTCGGCGAGAACCTCGTGATAAACCCCGCCCGAGCGGATTTTCGTCGTCACCTTGCCGGCCGGCAGGCCAAGGTCGGTCGCGATCGCCGTCAGTTCCCTGACGATCCGTTCTTTCTCGCCGGTTTCGAAATCAACCGGCACATATTCGAGGTAGGTCGAGGGGACGATCGGCATCACATAGAGCAGGCACAGATCGGCATTCCAGCTCGCGGCGAGACCCTTGGCCTTGTCGAGCGCTTCTCTGGCCAGCGCCATATCGCTGAGATCGACGGGGACGAGCAGCTTCTTGAACATCGGATGTCCTTTGCGCGATGACGCCGCGGGAATGCGGCCTTGATGGATTGAGGCTAGACCGCATGCCGGCATCTCGCCTTGCCGCAGATCAAAAGCCAGAAACCCCACCACCGGACAAATGTAGGCCCCGACGCCGGAAAGGCCAGAAAACCGTTGACGTCGCCTGCTCTGCGCAGGATTGGATGATGCCAACAGCATTGCCGCACGAGCGGGCCAACGGCTCGCCTGGCGGGAATGCGCTTTTCGGCTGCCGCCCTTTTTCATCGTTCGGGGCGCGGACGCACAGGCTGCGAGATCGCCAATGGCAACCGTTACCCAGAATTCCTCGCCCCCTGTTCCCTCGCCCCCTGCTCCCGCGCCCGAGACAGGCCTGATCGCGCGGCTCAGGAGCGAACCGGTGATCTTCCTGATGGCGCTCGCCTTCGTGAACATGCTGGGCTTCGCCGGCTGGCAGACGCTCTTCAACAATTTCGCCAAGGAGGCCGCCGGCTTTACCGGGGCCGAGATCGGCCTGTCGCAGACGGTACGTGAAATCCCCGGTTTTCTCGCATTCACCGCGATTTTCTGGTTCATGGTCATGCGCGAGCAGACCGTCGCCTATCTCTCGCTGCTCATTCTGGCCGGCGGCATCGCGATCACCGGGCTTTTCCCCACTCTTACGGGCCTGCTGATCACAACCTTCATCATGTCGGTCGGGTTCCATTATTTCGAGACTGTCAACCAGTCTCTGTCGTTGCAGCTCTTCCCGAAAGCCCACGCGCCGCGCCTGCTCGGACGCGTCAGCGGCGCCGCAGCGACGGCGCAATTCCTCGTCTACGGCGCGCTCGCGCTCCTGTGGTGGTTCGGCATGCGCCAGTTCGACATGCTGTTCGGGCTGATCGGGCTCGCCTGCCTTGTGTTGACGATGGCCGGCTTTGCGTTCTTCAAGAAATTCGACGGGGATGTCCCGCAGCGCAAGACCATCGTGCTGCGTCGCCGCTACTGGCTCTATTACGTGCTGACCTTCATGCAGGGTGCCCGCCGGCAGATTTTCACAGCCTTCGCCGGCTTCCTGCTCGTCGAGCGCTTCGGCTTCAAGGTGCCGGATATCGCCATTCTCATGCTGGTGACTTCGGCGCTGAACACCTTCGCCGCACCGCGCCTCGGCGCGCTGGTCGGGTATTGGGGCGAGCGCCGCACGATCGCCTTCGAGAACATCTCGCTGATCATCGTCTTCCTCGGCTATGCGTTTGCGACCTCCGGCTGGCTGGCCGCGAGCTTCTTCGTGATCGATGGCGTGTTCTCGATCCTCGTCATCGCGCAGCGCACCTACATGCAGAAGATCGGCGATCCCGCCGACATGGCCCCCACCGCCGCCTGCGCCTTCACCATCAACCACATCGCCGCAGTGGTGATCCCGGTCACGTTCGGCCTCGTGTGGCTGAAGGATCCGAGCTTTGTCTTCCTGCTCGGCGCGGGCATCGCTACGACATCGCTGATGCTGTCGTTCCTCGTGCCGCATGACCCCGGTCCCGGCAACGAGACGATCTTCGCGGGTCGGAAGGCCGGTGGCGCCACAGCACCGGTGCCGGCGGAGTAAACTTGCCCCGCTTTGCGACCCCGCGCCTATGCGAGGGAAATCCTTCTTGAAGAGAGAAGCGGATTGCTAGATCCGCGTCGTGAAATTGATCAGCCAGTCCGGCATCATCCTGACAAAGGCCGCCTCGATGGTCTTGTCGAAGCCCGTCAGGATCATTGCGCCCATGGCGAGGAAGATCAGCGCGAAGGTGAGCTTGCCGCGCCCGGAGGTCGAAAACGCCATCAGCGCCGCCTTGCGCTTGGCCAGTACTTCGCGCGCACCATAGGCCAGCGCCAGCATCACGCTCGCCGCGCCAAACGAGAAGAACGCCATCGCGATCGCCGCCTGCGCGACGGTGCCGGTCTGCGCGGCAAGGCCGATGGCGGCGAACAGGCTCGGCCCGGCGCAGGGGCTCCAGACTGCCCCCAGCAGCAGCCCGGTGACGAACTGCCCGGAATTACCCGACAGCGACAGCCGGTCCAGCGCGCCGGAGGCCCTGTCCGCCAGCGGGCCAAGCCCGGTCGCAAAGGCCGCCTGCCCCTGCGGGATCAACATCATCAACCCGATGACGACCATGATGATCGCACCGGCAATGCGGATATTGTCCTGCGAGAGCCCGATCGCCGGGCCGACCGATGCCACCAGCGTGCCCAGAACCGTGAAGGTGACGCTCATGCCCGCCATCAAGGCGAGCGGGCCCCACTTGCCTTCGCGCAGCGCGGTCGCCAGCACGAAAGGGATCATCGGGAGAACACAGGGGTTGAGTGTCGTCAACGCACCGGCGAGATAGGCGAGAATGAGGGTCTGCATGAAGTTCCGCGCGCATTGTCAGGCCAAGGATGAGCCCTGAACCAAGGATGAGCCCAGAACAACGTCACAACACCCCTCACCGGCAACTCACACCTGCGTGACGGAAGGGTGAGGCCTCAGGCCTGCCGCTCGGGTGTGCGGACAATCAGCCCGTCGAGCCCATCGGACACCTTGATCTGGCAGGACAGGCGGGAATTGGGGCGGACGTCGAAGGCGAAATCGAGCATGTCCTCTTCCATCGGCGCCGGCTTGCCGACGGCCTCGACCCAGGCATCGTCGACATAGACATGGCAGGTCGCGCAGGCGCAGGCCCCGCCGCATTCGGCCTCGATACCCGGCACGGAATTGCGGATCGCGGCTTCCATCACGGTCGAGCCGTTCTCCGCACTCACCTCGTGCTTCGCGCCGTTGTGTTCGATGAACGTGATCTTCGCCATGCCCAGCTCCGGATACCAAATCGGGAAAGTCCCGCGCCGGGACTTAATCCCTCACGCTGGTCTTGGCGAGAGGGGTCGTGCGGTTTTTCCATGAAAACAGAGCCGCGCGTGAGTCGCGATGCCAAACCTCGAACAGAGAAGCCGGAGTTTGCAGCTCAGGCCGCGTAACGCAGCTCGCCGATGGCCCCGAGGGCTTCGCGGATCGACACTGCCAGCGAATCAAGCGCTGCGCGCCAGCTGGCGTCGCTTGCCGCGATCAGGCCCGACCGAGCGGGCAGACCCCTTGAGCGTATGCGCGAGCTCCATGCGCCCGCGCTGATCGCCCGTCTTCTGCAACTGGTCGAGCACCGAGCGGGTCTGGATCACGAAGAGATCGAGCACCTCGCGCTCCAGCGCCCGGTCACCCAGCGTCTGGCGGGCGAGATGGACAAGGTCGATCGGCCGCTCGAAGGACGGCGGTGCCCCTTCCGGCAGCATGGCATTGCGGATAAACATCAAATCACCCCTCAACCGGGCAGCCGATGGCGCCCGCATCCGGCAAACTTGGGGGGTGACCGGTTAAGATGCCGGAAAATCAGGCCGCCCTCTGCCGGGAACGCGGTGGATTGATTGGCGTTAAGGTCGACAGCGCGTTAACGACGATTGCAAATCATTAACAGTTTGTGTTTCCGTTGAGCCCGGACAAACGGTAAACTATGTCTGAATTTGTTGGACTGCCCTTTCTGAATGGGCAGGATCGTGTTCCGTATCCGGGAGGATCTCTCCGGATCACGGGAGCACCGAAGGGGTGAGCGTATGGCCACGCAGAAGAAGAGCAAGGATCCGACCGAAGCCGCACTCTCGGCGATCGAGGAAGCGCTCGGCATGTCAATCCAGGAAGGGTCTGCCAAACCGGCGGTGCCTGCCCAGGATTCCTCCGCACCCCCAGCCCCGAAAGCCGGAACCGTTGAGCCTGCGGCCGAAGAGCCGCGCCTGCCCCGCGTTGACGACCTCGATATCTTCAAATCGATCGAATCGGCCGTCGTCCCCGCGGACAAGAAAACCCCCGATATCAAGGCCGAGAAGCCGGCCATGACCACGATCGCGGAAGCCGCTGCCCTGGGCGGCATCAAGCCGCGCCGCGCCGCTGAAAAACCGGCCCCCACACCGCCTGGTGCGGCGTTGCCCGAACCTCCCGCGCCGCAGCCGCGTGCGCCGCGCGCCGCGGTCCTGCCGGCGAACGATGACATGCGCGCCAGCGTTGCCGAACTGCTCGAACCCCTCTCGCGCCCGACACCGAAGGGTCCGCTGGTTTTCGCCGCGCTGCTCTCCGTGCTCTGGGCCGGCGGCGCCGCCTTCATCCTGTCGCGCCCCGATGGCTTCCTGCTGAACGCCGATGGCGCGTTGCGCAGCGGCAACGAGGCAACAATGATCGTCGCCGCACTGGCGATCCTCGTGCCCATCCTGTTCCTGTTCTCGATGGCCGCCCTCCAGCGCCGCTCGCGGGAACTGAAGGTTTCGGCGCGCGTGATGGCAGAAGTCGCCGCACGCCTCGCTGAGCCCGAAGTCGCGGGGTCGGAAACCGTTTTCACGCTCGGGCAGGCTGTCCGGCGTGAAGTCTCGTCGATCGGCGATGGCATCGAGCGTGCGGTCTCGCGCGCCGGCGAACTTGAAAGCCTCGTGCATGGCGAAGTGACCGCGCTCGAGCGCTCCTACGCCGACAATGAATACAAGATGCGCTCGCTCGTGAACGAGCTTTCAGCCGAACGCGAAGCGATCATGGCCACGGCCGAGCGCATCCGCTCGACCATCGAGACGGCCCATCAGAGCTTCACGGTCGACATCTCCAAGGCGAGCACGTCGATCGCCGGCGCGATCAACGACGCTGGCGGCCGCGTGGGCTTCCTGATCGGTGACAAGCAGACCGAACTCGTCTCGACGCTTGACCGCACGGCCGGGCAACTCGCCGAGATCATATCCGAGCGCACGCGCGACATGGCGGACCAGCTGGGCTCCGTCACGCGCGAAACCACCGAGCAGTTGATCGGGGTGCGGAGCGATCTCGTCTCCGAGTTGAGCCGCACGGGCGGCAGCATCGTCGCGGAAATCGGCCAGACCTCGGCCACCTTCGCCGCAACGCTTGGCGAACACGCCGCTTCGGCCTCCCAGACCATTGCTGCCGTCAGCGAGCGCACGACAGAGGCGCTGCGCGATGCCTCGACGCATCTGGTGTCCGAATTCCATGACGCCAGCGCAGTGACCATCCAGTCCCTGAACGAAATCACGGACAATTCGACCCGCGCGCTGCGCGATGTGAGTGAAGCCTCGGCCTCCCAGCTGATCGAGGCCAGCAACCAGACGACCGGTGCCTTCCGCGAAGCCTCCGAAATGGCGACGATCCGGTTTCAGGACATCGCCTTTGAATCGTCACGCAGTGTCTCGTCCAGCCTTGAAAGCTCGACCCAGGCCTTCCGCGAGGCCGGCCTCAGCCTCAAGGCCGAGTTCGACGAAACCGCGTCGGTCGTCAACGCCGCCTTCTCGGAAAACGGCCGTTCGATCATGGAAACGGTCGGCAGCCGTGCGATCGAGATCAATGATGCCATGCGCATGGCCAGCTCCGAACTGATCGAAGCCATGGAAAGCCGCGGCATCGAAGCCAGCCGCCTCATCGAGGAAAAAGGCGGACGCATCGCCGAGGAAATCATCCTCAAGGGTGGCGAACTCGCGGACAAGATCGTCACCAGCGCCGGCTCGCTCGAGACCACGCTGCTTCAGAAGACGTCGATCATCGAAACCAGCCTCGATTCAGGCACGAGCCGTCTCGCCGATATCCTGACGTCGCACGCCGACGGCATGGCGAAGAGCCTGACGAGCGCAACCGATATCCTGGGCGAAACGCTGCAGGAAAAGGCCAATCTCGTCGAGGCCCACCTCGATGGCGGCACGGCGCGCATTTCCGGCCTGTTCGACAGCCACGGCAAATCGCTCGCCGGCAACCTCGACCAGGTTGTCTCGACGATCGAACAGACGTTGCAGTCCCAGACCCAGGCACTGGAATCGAGCCTCGTCGAGCGCGGCATCTCGCTCGCGGATCTGATCTCGACCCGCATCAACCAGGCCAACGAGGCCTTCGGAATCGCCAGCGAAAGCCTGTCCGGCCTGATTTCGGAGCGGACCCGCGAAGCCAGCACCGGCCTCAAGGGCGAAATCGAGGACCTCGGCACTGCACTCATGCAGCAGGCGGCCTCCGCCACCGAAAAGCTCGCAAGCTCCGGTCGCGACGTCGTTCAGGCCATCACGGCGCACGGCACCAAGGTCAACGAGGCGCTGGCCAACAACGCCCTCAGGCTTTCGGAAGCGGTGACGGAGCGGACATCCGGCCTCAGCGACAAGTTCGAGACTTTCGAGCGCGTCTTCATCGACAAGGCCGATTCACTCGAAGCCACCGTTGTCAACCGTTCTGCATCCCTCACCGAGACGCTGCAATCGCGCACGACCGATGTTACCGCCACGCTGGAAAGCCTGCTCGGGCGCATCGAGGCCGGCCTCGACAACCGGGCGAAGACGCTCGGCGACACGCTCGCCCTGCGGACACTCGAATTCTCGCGCATCGTCGGGGATAGCGGCACGCAGCTGCTCGGCTCGCTCGAAAGCCGGGTCGAAGCTTTCTCCAGCAAGGTTGTCACGCCGCTGGCAGACCATATCGCCACGCTTGAGACGAAAACCGAAGACGCAGCCCAACGCATCACCGGTCGTCTCGACCAGAGCTCGGATGCGATGGTGCTCCGGGCCGGCGAGGTCGAACGCAGCCTGACCGCGCTCAGCCGCGAAGTCAGCGACGAGTTGATGTCCCGCGCCGGGGCCTTCTCGAGCGATCTGGGCGGCAAGGTGGATGAGATCACCCAACTGTTCGATACCAAGGGCGGCAGCTTCCTGCGCGCGCTGGAAGCACGGGGCCAGATGCTGGTGACCGGTCTTGAGGCCGCGACCAGCGAACTCACCGCCCGTGTCACGACATCGCTCACCGAGCTGAACAGCGCGATCGAATCCGGCTCATCGGCTTCGCTCGGCAGCATCGTCGAAGCCAACGACAAGCTTCGCACGGAAGTGACCTCCCTGCTCGGCCGCCTCGGCGACGCCAACCGCATGCTCAACACCATCGTCGGCTCGGCAACCACCAGCCTCGGCGAGGTCGAGAACCGGATGGGCGAGCGCGTGCGCGGGCTCGAAGCCACGCTCGCCGCGATCCTCTCCGCGTCGCGGGAGGGGTCGGATGCGCTGGCGCAGAAGGTCGAAGCCATTCGCGCCGCTTCCGGTGATGTCCTCGATCACTCGGAGAGGATCTCCCGCGGGCTCGAGGAGCGCACGACCGCGCTCCAGACGCTGACAACCGAACTTGGCTCCACGCAGAGCCACATCACCCATCTGCTCGGCGAGCGCCAGCAGGCGTTCGAGGCGCTGACCAATACGCTGAACGCCCGCGTCGAGGACATCGATTCGATGCTGCGCTCCTTCACTTCTCTGGTGGACGATCAGCTCGACAGCGCCCAGAACAAGGCGCGGGCAACCTCAAGCCTGGTGCATGAAACGGCGGAAGCCGCCGCCAATGCCATCGGCACCCAGTTCGAGCGCGTGCGTATCGAAAGCGGCAAGGAGCGCGAGCGCACCTCCGCCAGCCTGCGCGCTGCCTACGAACAGGCCAACACGGAAATGTCGACCCTGTTCCACCGCACGCTCGAAGGGTTCACCGCGACGGCCGCACAGTTCCGTCAGGCCTCTCAGGACGTGTTGCGCGAGATCGAGACGACGCGTCAGGTTCTCCAGACCGGCGGCCTCGAAATCCCGCGCGAAGCACGCGAAGCCAGCGCCAACCTCAAGCGCGTCGTCAGCGATCAGGTGCGGGCGCTGAACGAGTTGAGTGACATCGTGACGCGCTCGGAACCGTCGCTCGATGTGGCGCAGCCGCAGATCCAGCTGTCACCCCAGCCGCGCCGGCAAGAGCCGGAGGCGTCTGGCCAGCAGAGCTATCGTGCGCCGGAGGCGGCGCGCCAGAGCTACCGTGCCCCTGAACCGGCACCTGCGCCCCAGCCGCGTCTTGAAACCCGTGGTATCCGCCCGACCGCGCCGACCCCGCAAGCGCCGCCGCGCGCCGGTGGCGGCAGCTGGCTCAGCGGCCTGCTGGAACGGGCGTCGGAGGACGAAACACCCGCCCCGTCGCCACGTGCGCGACCGCTCGAGCAGGGCTCCGCGAACCGGATCGAATCGCTCGATTCGCTCTCGGTCGATATCGCCCGGATGATCGACCACGAAGCGGCGGTCGAGCTTTGGGAGCGTTATCGCAAGGGCGAGCGCAACGTGTTCACCCGCCGCCTCTACACGCTTCAGGGCCAGGAGGCGTATGACGATATCCGCCGCCGCTATCGCCGTGATGCCGAGTTCCGCAAGACGGTCGATGCCTATGTCGGCCAGTTCGAGCGGCTCTTGGCCGAGGTCGCCGGCGATGACCGGGATTCGATGGTGGCCCGCACCTATCTCACCTCCGAGACGGGCAAGGTCTACACCATGCTGGCGCACGCTGCGGGCCATTTCGACTGAGGCAATCCGCTGCAATGAAACGGCTTTATGGGCGGTCCTGCGGGCCGCCCTTTTTGCTGGAAGACGCGCCAAATTCGCGCGTTGAGACATTGATTCAAAGAGATATTGCAACTATAAGTTGCATATTGCATTTGCCTAAACCTTTGATGCGACTCATGAAGTTGACGTCGCCCGCCGCGCGGCCGGAGATACTTCAGAATTTGATTCGGATACGGAACGTAAGGCGCTGACATCACTCGGCATTTGCCGAATCTGCGCCGGAAGGCAGAATTTCGCTTACATCCGGGTGGAAACCCAGCGTACGATGTCACGCAGCACGGCCTGCGTGGCAAGATCCAGCACCGCCGTAGCCGCAGGCCCGCTGGTGGCGCCCCCGGCAGGAATGCGGCTCGTGAACACCTGCCCCGCCAGAATGCGGCCGGTGCGATCGTTGACGATCTTGGCGCTGATCTCGACCACAGCCTCGCCCGTCCTCTCGTCGATCCCGAAGGTTCGGATCTCGGAATTGAGCTGCGCCGCCGGCACCAGCCGGTCCCCCGGACGGCCGACGGCCTGGATGCGGCGGCCGTTCTCGAAGGTCTGGATCAAACGCACCTGCACGAGCTTTGGCAGACGGTCCGACCATTGCGCACCCGGCAGGTAGGCGATGCCGCCATCGCGCGTCAGCACGAGAATGCGGTTGGAATCGAGCGCCTGAAGCGCCTGCGGCTCGGCCACCACGAGCAGGCCCCTGCCGCGCCCGGCGGCGATCCCGTCCCGCGGCGCGGTAAGATCATAGGTGGAAGGCGGCGCGCTGGAGGAACAGGCGGCAAGCAGCAGCATGGCTGCGAACGAGCCGCATCCACCAAGCCCACGCAGGCGCTTTTCAAGCCCGCGCACGCGCTTCACCCCACCGGTTCCGTCGACCTCAACCCGCATTCGTCACGCTTCTTTATCGTCTGTATTCGGGAATATTGGATTGCCCGCCAAAGAGCAATTGCGACGGGTTTCTTTCCAGCGAGCGCACCGCCCGCGAAAGATCCCCCACCGCCTTGCGTGACTCCGCCGCCAGTGCCTCGATGTCACGCAGACCCGGCCCGGTGAAGCGATTGATGCCTGCCGTCATCTCAGCCGTGCGCTTGTCGAGATTGCCGGCCAGCAGCTTGATCGATTTCGCCGCTTCGGCGATCTCGTTCATCAGCCCGGAGGCCTGCCCGTCCTGCCCGCCTCCAAGAAACTTCTCGGCCCCGGCCATCACGTTGTCGAGACGTCCGGCCGCCTGGCTCACCTTGTCCGTGATCCGCCCGATCTCCTGCAAGGCATCATCCACCGTGCCGGCATTGCGTCCGAGCGCCTCGGCGAAGCGCTGCGCGCCCTCGACGGTCTGGTTGAGTTTGGTCGCATCAAGCGCCCTGGCCACGCGGGTGATTTCGTCCAGCGCGCTATCAAGCTTGGTGGCACTCAGATTGAGGCTTTTCGCAAGCTGTGCGGAATCCGCCAGAAGCGCGGTCACGTTCTGCTTGTTGTCACCGAGCGCCTCGGAGAAGGTCGCGAAATTGCTGACAGCCTTGTTGATGGCGGCGGAATCCACCGCCTTGACGAGGGCCTCCGCCTGATCAACGAAACGCTCAAGCCGCCCTGAAAGGCTGCCGACCTTCTGGCTCATCTCGCCGACATTGGCGAGGAAGGAGGCAACGCCGGAAGAGTTGTCCGCCAGTGCTTTCGAGAAGGCCTCGACGTTGCGGATGGTCGAGACGAACGAGCCTTCGCTCTGCGCCATCAGGTTGTCGGCGCGCGAAAGCACGGAATCGACCTTGCTCGACAGACGCTGCACAGTCTCGAGAATGTCCTGATAGTCCGAGCGATCCGCGAACAGGATAGGCCGGCCGCCAGGGTCCGCCGCAGCCAGGTCCGCCGCATCGCCCGCGCCGCCGGTGAGCTGCACGGAGGCGACGCCCGTCAGCCCCTGATATTCAAGGCGGGATTTGGTATCGATCTTGATCGGCGTCTTGCGGTCCACCTGGATCGTCGCCATGACCTTGCCGGGGTCAGACGGCATGATCTCGATATCGGTAACTTCGCCGACCCGAAGCCCGTTGAAGCGCACGACCGACCCCTTCGACAACCCGGATACCGAACCGGTGAACACCACGCGATACGCCCGGCGATCGCCTGCATCCCCCGCGCGCGAGAACCAGTAGACAAAGCCGAACGCCCCGGCGATGACCGCCAGGGTAAAAAGCCCGACAAGGGCATAGTTCGCTCGGTTCTCCATCGTCTTCCTCGTTGGATCACAATCATATCCGGGCCGCCAATCCGCCCCCGGAAGGATCATGCGCATCTGATCGGGCTGCTATTCGCTCCGCCGTGAATGGACATGGCTGGCGCGCGCCCGCGCACCGTTGAAATAGGCTTGAAGCCAGGGATGAGGCTGCTTTTTCAGTTCATCGAGGGTGCCCTCGTACAGAACCTTGCCGTCTCCCAGCGCCGCGATCCGGTCACAGATCCCGGCGAGGCTGTCGAGGTCATGCGTTACCATGAAAACAGTCAGACCTAAAGTTTTCTGGAGGGTCGCGATCAGCTCGTCGAAATCCTGCGCGCCGATCGGATCGAGGCCCGAGGTCGGCTCATCAAGGAAGACGATTTCGGGGTCAAGCGCCAGCGCCCGCGCCAATGCGACGCGCTTGATCATGCCGCCGGAGAGCTCGGAGGGCATCCGGTCCGCCGCCTCTGGCTTGAGGCCCACGAGGCGCAATTTCACCATCGCCATTTCCTCCAGCAGATCCTCGGAGAGGTGGAGGTATTCGCGCATCGGGAACTGGATATTCTGCTTGACGGTCAGCGACGAGAACAGCGCGCCATGTTGAAACAGCACACCCCAGCGCCGCTCGATCAACCGCCGCCGCCGGGCGCTGACGGTCGCCATATTGTGGCCAAATACCTTCACCAGCCCGCGCCGCTGGCGGATAAGCCCGATGATCGTGCGCAGCAGGACGGATTTGCCCGTCCCGGATGCACCGACGACGCCGAGGATTTCGCCCCGGCGCACGTCGAGGGCCAACCCGTCCATAATCAATCTCTCGCCGAAGCCGACAGCAAGATCACGGACCTCGATGATCGGACGCCCCGGCTCGATCGAGCCGGGCGCGTCGTCATCATCGGGAAGGGTGACACGGATACTCATTGCGCCTCAGTAATCGATTGCAGCGAAGAACATGGCGAAAAGGCCATCGACCACGATCACCACGAAAATCGCCTTGACCACGGATGCGGTGGTATGGGCCCCCAGCGATTCAGCGCTGCCGCGCACCGCGAACCCCTCGATACAGGCTATGAGCCCGATCACCAGCGCCATGAAAGGCGCCTTGATCATCCCGACCATGAAGGTGTTGAACCCGATCGCCCCTTGCAGGCGACTGAAAAACACCTCGGAACTCACCCCGCCATAGACAAAGGCCACGATCGCACCACCGGCGATCCCTGCCATGGATGCCAGAAAGGTCAACAGCGGCAAGGCGATGATGAGGGCAACGATACGCGGCAGCACCAGAACTTCCAGGGGATCGAGCCCCATGGTTTCAAGCGCGTCGATTTCCTCGCGCATCTTCATCGACCCGAGTTCGGCCGTGAACGATGACCCCGAGCGCCCCGCGATCATGATCGCGGTCAGCAGCACCGCCAGTTCGCGCAGGACCAGAATGCCGAGAAGATCAGCCACGAAGTGTACGGTGCCGAAGGTGCGCAACTGGAAGATCGACTGCTGGGCGATGATCGCGCCGACGAGGAACGAGATCAGCATGATGATCGGCACGCCGCGCAAGCCCACCCGCTCGAGCTGCGTGATAACGGACGGCAGCCGCAACTTGGCACGGCCGATCAACAGGCGCCCAAGGGCCGCGATGATCGCCCCGAAAAAGGCAACGCCATTGGCCAGATCCTTGCCGGCATCGACCACCGCCTCGCCGACATCGGCCAGCAGATGGTACGCACCGCCCGTTTCCGGCAGAGCCGGCAGGCGGACCGGTGTGTAGGCCGCCTCGTTCAGCAACGCCGCCTGCTCGACCCTGAGGCCTTCGATCTCGACATGGTGGCCGCCATCCGCAAGCAGCGTGCGGACCTTGTGAACGAGATAGGCACCGAGCGTATCGAGACCGACGATATCCTCGCAAGCCAGCGCATACCGTTCAACCCGCTTGGTGCCAGCCTTGCGCACGACAATCGATTCGATCAGCGTTTCCAGCACAGCGGCGTGGTCAGCATTCCACGACCCCGATAGCGCAATGCGCATCGTGCCGGTGGTGCCCTCGAACCAGGTCGCCCGCGGTGTCGCCATCGTCTCCCTGTCGTCTGACCGGCGCGGCGATCGTCGCCCGCGTTAACGATTGCGTGCAGCTAACACCCCCTGCCGTCTGCGGGCAAGATGGCCCGCTGAACCGGTTCCGGGCAAGCCCTAAATGGTGATAAATTCAACACGATCCGAGCAACTTGGGCGGGTATGATAACAGACTGTTAACCGATTTGAGCCACGGTCTGATGCGATGCGGGCGTGACGACGCATCGCGCGAGCTCGGGCGAGGTTTCCTGCATGTCTTCGATGATCGTCAAGCCACCGGATGACGAACACGCCTACGAGCAGATCGAAGCCGCTGTCATGGAAACCAGCCGCGGGCGCTGGTTCCTGAGCGAATACGCACGCCGCAACCGGCACGCTGAAACGGTCACGATCCTTGATGCGATCGAACGCCTCCAGCGCAATGTCAGTGCGCGCGGCGGGGCATCCTCTTCGCTGCCCTACGACCGGCTTCAGAGCGATATCATCGACATGGCGCGCGCGATCGCCCGCACCGAACGCGAGATCCGCGCCATCAAGCCGAACGGCGCGGAAGCCACACAGTTCGTCTCCGCCTCCGATGAACTCGATGCCGTCGTCGGCACAACCGAGCAGGCAACCTCAAGCATCCTTTCCGCCGCCGAACGCGTGCAGGAATACGCCTGGACCATGCGCGAGCAGAAGGGCATCGAAGCCGATTGCGACATGCTCGATGGCTGCGCGACCGAGATCTACACCGCCTGCGGCTTTCAGGATCTGACTGCCCAGCGCATCCGCAAGGTCGTCGAAACCCTGCGCTTCCTTGATGCGCGCCTGAAATCGATCCTCGAAGTCACCGGCATGGCGGAAGATTTCCACGCCGACGAGCAGATGATCAGCGAGATCGAGCCGCCGGAAGCCCCCAAGACCGGCTCCGACATCTGGATGAGCGACGCCCATCAGGCTGAAATCGACGATACCTTCGATTTCTTCGTGCCGGCCGAGATTTCCGAACCGACCATGATTGGCGCGGATCTCATGAGCTATGACAACGTCATGCCCGATGCGCCGGTGGCTGCGGATACCGCAGCCTCCGCACCTGCGCCGGCTCAAAGCGCGGCCACCACCCCATACGACACGCTCTCGACCGAAGAGAAGCTGCGCGCGTTTCGCTGAGTCCGTCTCTCGGGGACTTTGACGGAAGAAAGCCGGCAGGCGCGCGAATTTCGCGTTGCCCGTCGAGGCGAAGCGCCTATGGTAAACTTTCCGAGCATCCGCTTGTTCCACCAGCCGGCGTCCACCTGGTTGGCGGATGCCAGCCTGAGCAAAGTTCGACAATGCCTGTCTCCGATATCGATACCCCCCCGCCCGAGCCAGCCAATGAAGTGCGCGAAGTCTCGCGCCCCCTGATCGGCATTCTCTTCAAGATCGCCTCCGCCTTTGCGTTCTCGTGCATGGGCGCAGCGGTGAAGATCGTCGGCTCCGTGCCCGGCCCGCAGAACGGATTCCCGGTCGGGCAGGTGGTGTTTTGCCGATCGTTTTTCGCACTGATCCCGGTCTTTGTCTGGATGGCGATGGTGGGCAAGCTCCCCACCGCCTTTGCGACCACGAACCGCGCCGGGCATATCAAGCGCGGGCTTGTCGGCTCAATGGGGATGTTCTGCGGCTTTGCCGGGTTGACGACACTGCCGCTGCCGGATGCAACGGCGATTTCCTTCGCCGCGCCGCTGTTCAGCGTTGTGCTGGCGGCGTTGCTGCTCGGCGAGGTCGTGCGGCTTTACCGCTGGACGGCGGTTCTCATCGGCTTCTGTGGCGTGATCGTGATGCTCTGGCCGCACCTTTCCGCCGATGCGATCTCGATCTCCGGCTCCGATGCCAAGGCGCGCGGTGCGTTCTTCTCGCTCGCGGGCGCGGTGTGCGCCGCCTTCGCGATGATCGAGGTCCGTCGCCTGACCTCGACCGAATCAACGGCCGCGATCGTCACCTATTTCTCGTTGATGACGACGACCTTCGGTATGATTTCGGTGCTCGGCGGCGCGATTGACCCGAAATGGGCCTGGGCGCTGCCGGATGGCAAGCAGGCACTGTTCCTCGTGCTCACCGGCATCATGGGTGGCTTCGGGCAGATTTTCCTCACCGAGAGCTATCGCCGGGCTCCGGCCTCGGTGGTTGCGCCGTTCGATTACACCGGCATGATCTTCGCGTTGCTCTGGGGCTATTTCCTGTTCGCCGACATCCCCGACCGGCTGGTGCTGATCGGCGCGGCGATCGTGTGCAGCGCCGGCATCTACGTCATCCTGCGGGAGCGCCAGCTCGGCATCGACCGCGCCAAACAGGGCGAGGCCTCGGCCCAGCGCGCGCTGTAATCGCGCCTCCGGCCCTTGCCTCGTGAAGAGGCTGGCGCTACGTATCGGGCTGTGAGCTTGGGGTGCCCTTCGGGGCTGAGAGGCATCTTGCCAACCCATGGTACCTGAACCGGGTCATGCCGGCGGAGGAAAGCTTGTCGATGAATGCCATTCCACCGTTCTCCGGGCGCGCGACGACCGCGGAAGTCCAAGCCGGGAGCGTCCATACCGGGAGCGTCCATGACACCCTGAGTGCCGGGATCGCCGCCACGCTCGATGCCGTGCGGGTGCGCCGCCCCCGCATCCACGCCATCACCAGCCCGGTTGCACAGAATTTTACCGCCAACGGCCTGCTGGCGCTGGGGGCGATACCGTCGCTGACGATCAACGCCGAAGAGCTCGAGGACTTCATCCTGTCCTCCGATGCTGTCCTGCTCAACCTCGGCATGCTCGATCGCGACCGCTTCGAAGCCCTGCCGCTTGCGGCTGACATTGCCGCGCAGGCGGACAAGCCTGTTGTCATCGACCCCGTCTTCGCGGATCGCAGCCCGCGGCGGCGCGCGCTGGCCCGGACGCTTCTCGCCCATGCCCCTGCAATCGTGAAGCTCAACGCCAGCGAGGCCGAGGCGTTTTCGCGCGATATCGCGCCGACGACAACCGCGATCATCACCGGTGCGGTCGATCGCATCCAGCTTGACCGGCAGACGGTGCGTCTTGCGAACGGGCATGCCTTCATGGCCCGCGTGACCGCCACCGGCTGCCTGCTCGGTGCGATCCTCGCCGCCTGTCGCGCCGTCGAGGCGGATGCCTTCAAGGCCGCCATTGCCGGGGTGAGCATCCTCAACATCGCCGCCGAAAAAGCCGCAGAAGGCGCAGGCGGCCCCGGCAGCTTCGCCTCCCGTCTGGTCGATGCGCTGGCCGTGCTGGATGCCACCACGATCCACCGCCACCTGAAAGCCGAGAGTTACGCCCATGCTGCGCCCTGACATCCGGCTCTATGGCCTTCTCGACCGTGACAGGCTCGCGGGGCGCGATCTTGCGGCACTGGCCGCAGCCTCTGTCGATGGTGGGGTCACGCTCCTCCAGCTCCGCGACAAGTCCGGCGATACCCGGCAGATGATCGCGACCGCACGGGCCATCCGCGCTGCCGTTGGCGGGCGCGTGCCGCTCTTGATCAACGACCGCGTCGATGTCGCGCTCGCGAGCGGCGCGGAAGGCGTCCATCTCGGGCGCGAGGACATGCTGCCCGCAGACGCCCGGCGGCTTCTGGGCCGCGCGGCGATCGTCGGCGTGACGCTGAAGAACGAGGCTGATCTTGCCGCGCTCGACCCCGCTCTGGTTGATTATGGCTGCATCGGTGGCGTGTTCGCGACCACCAGCAAGGACAACCCCGATCCTCCCGTCGGGCTCGCGGGGCTCGCGCAGCTCCGCACGCAGACCGCGGCAACGGGCCTGCCGGTCGGGGCGATTGCCGGCATCGATCTTGCCAATACCGCCGCCTGCATCGGCGCGGGGGCGGATGGCATCGCGCTGATCTCGGCGCTCTACCTCGCCCCGGATGTCGCGGCGACGGCGCGTGCCTTCCGGGACGTCATCGACCAGGCTCTGGCCGCGCGCGGAGGTTCAATATGAGCAAGACCGCGATTGCCCTGACGATTGCCGGCTCGGATTCGGGCGGCGGCGCGGGTATTCAGGCTGACTTGAAAACCTTTTCGGCGCTCGGCGTTTATGGCGCGAGCGTCATCACCGCGCTGACGGCGCAGAACACCGTCGGCGTACAGGGCATCCACGATGTCCCCGCCGCCTTCGTCGCGCGGCAGATGGAGAGTGTTTTCGCTGATATCGCAGTCGACGCGGTAAAAATCGGCATGCTGTCGGTGCCGGAAACCATCGAGGCCGTGGCGGATGGGCTTTCACGCTCCTTCACCGGGCCGGTCGTGCTTGACCCCGTGATGATCGCGGCCAGCGGCGATGCGTTGCTGACCGAGGCAGCGATTTCCACCCTCAAGACCCGACTGCTGCCGCTCGCGGACCTTCTGACGCCGAACCTGCCGGAAGCCGCGCGGCTGCTTGATGCGGATATCGCCCGCGATGAGGCGGAAATGCGCGAGCAGGGCCTCGCCCTCCTCGCCATGGGGCCGAAGGCGGTGCTGATGAAGGGTGGGCACGGCACGGGGCCGGAGGCGGTCGACCTCTTGGTGACGTCGGACGAAACCTTCCGCTTCTCGGCGCCCCGCATCGCCTCGCGCAACAGCCACGGCACCGGGTGCACGCTTTCCTCCGCGATCACGGCAGGGCTCGCGAAGGGAATGTCGCTCAACGCTGCGGTTTCGGCGGCAAAAGCCTATGTCCACGGCGCGATCCTGCACGCGGACCGGCTGGCGATCGGCCATGGTCACGGCCCGACGCACCATTTCTTCGCGCTGTGGTGAGCCGATGAAACCGGTGAATCGCCGTCGGCTTGTCGCCGCGCTTGTTGCCGCACCGGCTACGCTGGCAGCCCCCGCAGTTCATGCCGAGGCACGCATCCGCTGGCGTATGGCGACCTCCTGGCCGAAGAACCTGCCGGGGCCCGGCGTTGCAGCGGCATTCATCGCCCGACGAGTGGGCGAACTCTCCGGCGGGCGGTTCGAGATCCAGCTTTTCGGCGCAGGCGAAATCGTTCCGGCGCTTCAGGTGCTCGACGCTGTCGGTACGGGTACGGTCGAACTGGGGCATTCCGCCGCCTTCTTCTGGCAAGGCAAGAATCCGGCGGCCAATTTCTTCACCACCATCCCCTTCGGCCCTGATCCGATCGAACATCTCGCCTGGCTCGAACGTGGCGGCGGACAGGCGCTCTGGGACGAGCTTTACCGCCCCTTCGGCGTCAAGCCACTGATCGCGGGCAACACCGGCCCCTCGATGGCCGGCTGGTTCAAGCGCGAGGTCAACGGTCTTGCCGATATCCGGGGGCTGAAGCTTCGGGTGCAGGGGCTTGGTGCGGAGGTCTGGCAGCGGCTGGGCGCCCTCCCCGTCACCATCGCGCCGGGTGATCTCTTGATCTCGCTCTCCTCCGGCGTGATCGACGCGGCGGAATTTCTCGCGCCGGCGAACGATCTGCCGCTCGGCCTCTACAAGCCCGCGCCGTTCTACTACGCGCCCGGCTTCAACAAGCCGAACGGTGCGGCGGAAGCGCTGGTCAACTTGACCGCTTGGGAGGCGCTCGCACCGGAGTTTCGTGCCATCCTTGAAGCCGCGTGCCATGAGGCGCATATGCGCGGATTGACCGAGGCGCAGGTCGATAATTCCGGCGCGTTGCTGACGCTGGTCGGCATGCATCAGGTGCAACTGCGCCGTTTCGGGCCGGAATTTCTGGCGGCAGCACGCATACATGCGCAGGCGCTTGTGCAGGAACTGGCTGCGAAATCTCCCCTCGGCGCGCGCATTCTGGCGTCGCTGGACGCCTCGCGCGAGAAAACCCGCATCTGGCGGCGCGTCACCTTTGCGGGAGCGCTGTCCTTGCAGGGTGACTGAATGACCCAGAGCATTTTCAAGCGAAGTGGATACCGGTTCGCGTAAAGAAAATGCGCCATAACAAAGAGATGGAGCGGATGAGGTGAATGGGAATTCACCGAAAATCCGCTATTGTTCCAGCGGCGCGAGCGTGACGACGAGCCCGTCGAGAAGGCCCTTGTTCCAGATGATCTGGCACGCAAGCCGCGATTCGGACCTTGCGGCAATGAGGTGATCGAGCTGCCAGTTCTCTTCCTCTGTCGGCTTTGGAAGGCGCGCGCCATACCGCGCATCGGCGAAGACATGGCAGGTGCCGCAGGCTGCCGCGCCGCCGCAGGTCGCCGGGATCGGCAGATCGAACCCCCGGACGATTTCCATCAGCGACATCCCGTCGACACCCGGCAGACGGTGCGCCACGCCGGTCCGATCAATCACCGTGAGGGTTCCATCGGCCAGTTCTTCGTCAAACGCGATGGCATCAGGCTTCTCGGCGGCAAGGGATTCGGTCATCACAACGTCCAGATTGGTGAAAACGCGGCTGCAATAGCCGAGCGCCTTGCCTCCGGCATTGCGCTGGGGCAAAGATAAAATTCGGATCATCGAACGATTGTTCTGATGATGGAACGCGGTGGCCATGAGCCGTCGCCGTTCCGGCTTCGTATCAAATGGTCCGGGGCTTGAAAAGAGTCCGGGACTGCAAAGAGATTGGGGCTTGCAAGGACATGCAGGAAAAGGACAAACCACGTGAGTTGGATGCCGGCGCTGTGGCGCTGTCCGGGCAGCTTGGCAAGACCATCCTCCGCCTGCGCAAGGCGTATAACCTGTCGCTGTCCGAGCTTGCGGAGCAATCCGGGGTCGCAAAATCGATCATCAGCCAGATCGAACGCAACGAGACCAACCCGACGCTGGCCACCATCTGGCGGCTCTCGCAGGCACTGGATGTCTCGATCGAGCGGTTTCTGGTTTCCTCGGACGAGGAACCCTTCATCGAGAAATCCTCGAAAGGCGATACGCCCATCCTCGTTTCCGACGACGGCAAGATGCGCCTCGCCATCATCGGCTGGCTGAAAACGGTCGAATGGCTGCAATGGTACGACGTGCAGGCCGATCCCGGCGGCACACTCGACAGCGACGCGCACCAGCGCGGTTCTGTCGAGAACCTGTCGGTGATCAGCGGGACTTTCGAAGTCGAGGTCGGCGGCATCACCGAAACCGCCCGCGCCGGCGAGAGCCTGCGCTACCGCTGCGACCGGCAGCACATCATCCGCTGCGTCGGCACCGAGCCGGGCCACGCCACGATGGTGGTGATCCTCAAGGCCGCGGTGATGGAATAAGCGAGCCTCGAAAATCCGGGCGCCTTACGCGAAACGCACAATCACGCTGGACATCACGTTACCTTCGATCGCTCCGCTGGCTTGGAATTGCCGGAATCTGTTTCAGGTACACCGCCATCGCGTGGCGGTCCTCCCGTGAAAGCCGCGATGTATTTTTGACGACTTCCTCCATCTCGTCCGCGACGTAACCGCCTGCCAGCGTGCTGCCGTTCTCAAGCAGTAACTCGATATCCCTGAGCGACCATTTGCCCAAGCCGTCGCTCGGATGCTGAGTGATGTTCGGCACAAACCCCTTGCCTTCTGCATTGGGTCCGCCCGCCATCCGGCCCTCCGGGACAATGCCCCCAAGGGGGTTTCGTCTCGAATGGCACTCAGCGCAATGGCCGGGCCCTTCCACAAGATAGGCGCCGCGATTGAAGACTTCGCTTTGCCCTGCTTGCGGCTTGAATGGTTCCGCATCGAGGAACAGCAGTTTCCAGACACCGAGAGTGCGACGAATGCTGAACGGAAACTGGATCGTGTGCGGTGCGGAGGGCGTTGCGTTGCCGGGCAGCGTTTTCATGTAGGCATAGAGATCGCGCAAATCAGCGACGCGCATGCGCCTGTATGACGTAAAGGGAAAGGACGGGAACAGGTGTTCGCCGTTCCGCCCGACCCCTTCCGTCATCGCTGTCAGGAACTCCAGCTCGGTCCAGGCCCCGATTCCCGCCGTGGGGTGTGGCGAGATGTTGGGCGCTGCGAAGGTTCCGAATTTCGTCTTGAGCAGATGTCCGCCCCCGACATCTTCAGGTGCTTTCCCGGGGTCTTTGGCATGGCAGGACGCGCAGCCGCCCACCGTGAACATCGTCGCGCCGTTGGCAAGATCAGGCGTTCGCGGCGACAGGGCACTTGCCGGGAATATCCTGGGGATTGTCAGGACGTAGAACCCGGCGAAGCCAATCGCCAGGCCCACCATTGCCCATCTTGCCAAGTATGGAAGGTGCATTCCTGCTCCGGAAAGAAATCAGAAATAGCAGGAAACGCGCGTGCTGAACGCGCGCTTCCTCAGTCTGGCGTGAGTGCCAGAAGCAGGATCAGAGTGGATCCTGCATTTTCTTGAACGAGTCGCCAAGGCCCGGAGAATATCCGCCCCGGTTCCCATGGCAGCTGCCGCAGGTCTGCGCCATCTTGGGATACTCGGCCTTGAACGACGCCTCATCCTTGATCGCAATTGCGGCAGCCTTGGCGTCCACAACCCACTTGTCGATGATGGCGTTGAAATCTGCCCGCGATTCCCAAACCTTTGCGGTCGCGTCCGTTGCTCCCGTCTTGGCGTTATCCGGGAACGCGGCCTTGAACTTCGGCGCGTTCTCCTCGATCGCCTTCATCACGTTCTGGACGGCAGCCAGATTGAAGGGCGCTTCGCCTTTTGTCATCTTGAACGGTTCTGCACCGGCACGGGCGATGGCGCGCATGGCTTCGCGGCGCTGCTTGATGGCATCGGCATTCTGCGCGACGGCAACGGTCGCGCCGGTTGCGACAAGAGCGAGCGTGGCGGCAATGACAAAACGACGCATGGTGGTTCCTTCCTCGATGCGCCCCCTCATTCCGGGGAGCGTGAAACATCACTAAGGCCGCGATCTTTCATGCCACCCCCCCTTTTGTCGAGCTTCCGCTTCTTGCATTCATGCAAGAGCGACTTCCGATCACGATCCGGTGATTGGCCACCAATCCTTCATGTCGCCCGATGCAACGCCCCCCAGATCGCCTGCGCGTTGGCGGGCATATCGATATGCCGGAGCCCCTTCGCGCGGCGCAGCGCATCGACGATCGCATTCATCACCGCCGGCGCGGCGCCGATCGTTCCGGCCTCACCCGCGCCCTTGATGCCCAGCGCGTTGGTGGTGGAGGGTACGTTGAGTGTCTCGAACTGGAAGCTTGGCATGTCATCCGCGCGCGGCATCGCATAATCGAGGAAGCTCGCGGTGAGGATCTGCCCGTTCTCGTCATGCACGAAGCGCTCGACCATCGCCTGCCCGATTCCCTGCGCCGCACCGCCATGGATCTGTCCGGCGAGCAGCGTCGGGTTCAGTGTCACGCCGAAATCATCGACGATGACGTAATTGACGATGCGGGTTTCCCCCGTTTCCGGGTCGATCTCGACTTCGCACGAGTGCGTGCCGTTCGGGTAGGTTGCTTCCGGCGGCTTGAACTCGGCGACGGTCGAGAGCATGTCCTTCTTCGCGCCCGGCAGCGCCGCGATCTCGGCGTAAGAGATCGACCGGTCGGTGCCGGCGATCTTGACGCGACCATCGGCGATTTCGAGATCGCCTGTGCCGGCTTCGAGCGCCGCAGCCGCCAGCGTCTTGAGGTTGCCTGCCAGCAATTCCGCCGCCCGCGCGACACCCGCGCCGCCGACCGGGATCGAGCGCGAACCGCCGGTGCCCGAACCGGTTGGGGTATCGTTGGTATCGCCCTGCTTGACGCGGATTTTATCCAGCGGCAGATCAAGATGCTGCGAGGCGAGCTGGGCATAGGCGGTTTCGTGCCCCTGCCCGTTCGACTGCGTACCGATCTTGACCGTGACCGAGCCGTCTTTTTCGAGGCTGACATAGGCCGGTTCAGGCGAGCCGCCACCGCAGGCCTCGATGTAGACGCCGAGGCCGATGCCCCGGAGCTTGCCGGCCTTTTTCGCCGCCTTCACGCGAGCCGGGAAACCCTTCCAGTCCGCCTGTTCGACCGCGCGCTCCATGTGCGCAGCGAACTCGCCGGTGTCGTACACGCGCCCGGTCGGCGTCTTGTACGGCATCTTCTTCGGCTTGATGAAGTTGATCTTGCGAAGCTTCAGCCGGTCCATGCCGATCTCGTCCGCGATGAAATCGACAAGCCGCTCGATAGTATAGGCCGCCTCGGGCCTCCCCGCGCCGCGATAGGCATCGAACGGCACGGTATGACTGTAGATGCCGCGGATGCGCGTGTAGCCCGCCGGAATATCATAGACGCCAGTCAGCATCGTCGAGCCGATCCAGGGGATATAGGGCCCGTATTGCGACAGGAACGCGCCCATATTCGCGTCAAGGTTGACGCGCATGGCGAGGAACTTGCCCTTGTCATCGAGCGCCATTTCGGCGCGCGTGAGGTTGTCACGGCCATGCGCACAGGCGAAGAAATGCTCGGTGCGATCGGACGCCCAGCGCACTGGCCGGCCCAAGGCTTTCGCCGCGAACACGGCGAGCGGATACTCGCGATACATGAAGGTCTTGGTGCCGAACCCGCCGCCGACATCCGGTGTCATTACCCGGATCGTCGTCGGGTCGACCTTGAAGATGAATTTCGCCAGCGTGTTCCTGAGGCCATGCACGCCTTGGCTGCCGAGCGTGATCCTGAGGTGATCGTTCTTCTCAAGCTCCACGACGATGGAGCGTGGTTCCATGTAGTTGGCGATGATCCGGTTGTTGACAACATCAAGCGCAACAACGCGCTTCGCCTTGGCAAAGATCGCGTCGGTTTCCGCCTTGTTGCCGAGCACATGATCGAAGGCGACGTTGTCCGGCGCTTCGGCGTGCACCACCGCCGCGCCCCTGGCGCGGGCACCGGCGATATCCGCCGCCACCGGCAAATTGGAGTACTTGATCTCGATCGCCTCGGCGGCGTCGCGCGCCTGCTCGATCGTCTCGGCAACGATGAAGGCGACGGCCTCGCCCACGTGGCGGACGCGATCTTTCGGCAGCACGGGATAGGAGGGCGTAGGGGATTGCGTGCCATCCGAATTCTTGATCGGCGCCTGACAGGGGAGATCGCCGAGGTGCTTCACCTCCTCGTGCGTGACAATCATTGCGACGCCCGGCATCGCCCGCGCGGCTTTGAGATCGCCGATTTTGAACGTCGCGCTGGCATAAGGCGCGCGCAGCACGAAGCCCTGAAGCTCGCCCTTGGCATGATAGTCGGTCGCGTAGTGCCCCTGCCCGGTGATGAATCGCTGATCCTCCACGCGCGTCAGCGCCTGGCCCATACCGAATTTCATTGGTTTCATCGTGCTTGCCTGATCGGATCTGGCGGGAAGTATTCCCGCGCTGTTAGCAGCAAGGATAACCGGCCTCATCCGGCTTTCAACCGGAGAAATGCTGTGAGCACGACTTTCGTCATGTGCTCCGGGGCGCTTCAGCTCTCGACAGGCTCGCCCGCCATGACCCAGTCGCGGAATCCGCCGCGATAATGTGCATCGATTGCAACACCGTGCGAGCGGGCGATCATCGCCGCCTGCATCGAGCGCACACCAGCAGCGCAAGAAAAAACCACCCGCTTGCCCGAACCAAGCGGCAAGGCCGCCGGATCGAACGCCGAGAGCGGCATCGAGAGCGCGCCGGGGATATGCCCGGCGGCGTATTCGTGCGGCTCGCGCACGTCGACCACCGTGATCCTGCCAGCGGCAAGACCAGTCTTGATATCGCTCCGCGTCAGATCCTCGACCATTTCCCGTATTCTCCTCCGGGGGCCGGCCATGGCTCGAAAGCCGGCGACCCGCCTCTTCGTGGGGCAATCCGGGGAGATATCACCCACGCCGTGCTGCGGTGCAAGAGGTAGCGCCGGATTTCACACGCAATCCGTGTGCCTCAGAGGCGGATGACCTGCCCCTCGCGGGCCATAAAGGCCCCTTCGCAGAGCGCAGCCAAGTCCCGCTCGCGGGCCCGGAGCATCTCATCGTCATGGAGCGGGTTATGGTGAAATCCGGCGAGAACGCCGACACTCGCCGCGTGCGCCAGCGCTGTCGCAGCCTCGAAGGTCGCATGCCCCCAGCCGCGACGCGCCTCGGATTCCTGCCGGGTGAACATGGTGTCGTGGATCAGAAGATCGGTTTTGAGGGCAAGCGCCACAAGCGCCGTCGACGGCTCAAGACTGGCTTCGAGATCGCTGGCATAGACAACAGAGGTGCGCCCCCGCGACACCCGGAAGGCCGCAGATCCGCCGGGGTGATCGAGCGGCGCGGAGCGGACAGCAAAATCGCCAACAGCAAAATCGGCGCCGACAGGATGCGCGCAAAACGCCACGCGCCCCAGAAGGCGGGCCGGGTCGGCCGGGAAGAACGGGGCTGAAAACAGCGTATCGATCGTGGTCTGGAGCGGCACGTCCGAGCCCAGCGCGGTATGGATCGAAATCGCCGCCTGCTCGCCAGCGCCGAACAGCAGAAACGGCAGCCCCATCAGGTGATCATGATGGAAATGGCTCAGCAGCAGATGCACCCGCCGCACAGGGTTCTCGCGAAGGTATTCCCCAAGCGCTGCCGCGCCGGAACCGGCATCGAGGACAACGAGATCGTCGCCCTCGGAAACCGCGACGCACGGCGTGTGATGCCCGAATTCGGAAAAGCGCGCGCCTGAAGCAGGGTAGCTGCCACGCGCCCCCCAGATCCGAACCTCCATCGACCACTCCTCGCGCCCCGCCCATGGAACGATATCCATGGCGCCTTTCCCATGCCAATCCGCTGACGATGCCACCGGAAAGGCGCGCATTCGGTGCGTTATCGCACAGAATGATACCCCTGCGCCGAAATGGAGGCAACGAAGGTTCGGATACCGGGTCTAGTAGGCGTTCCTGGTGTTCAGAAGCGACAGCGGCGTCATGGCGAGGATATAGAGGTCGAACGGCAGCGACCAATGTTCGATATAATAGAGATCGTGCTCGACACGGCGCTCGATTTTCTCGGCGGTATCGGTTTCGCCGCGCCAGCCGTTGATCTGCGCCCAGCCGGTGATGCCCGGCTTCATGCGGTGGCGGGCGTAATAGCCATCGACAACCTCCTGATAGAGCCGGTTATCCGCCTTGGACTGCATCGCATGCGGACGCGGCCCGACGAGGCTCAAGTCGCCGCGCAACACGTTGAGCAGTTGCGGCAACTCGTCGATCGAGGTCTTGCGAATGAAGCGTCCGACCCGTGTTACACGCGGATCAAGCTTCGTCACCTGCCTGGCGCCATGCTGATCCGTCAAATCCGTATACATCGAGCGGAACTTGTAGACGTTGATCATCTCGTTGTTGAAACCATAGCGCGGTTGCCGGAACAGGATCGGCCCCTTGGATTCGAGTTTCACCGCCAGCGCGACGAGCAGCATCAGCGGGGAGAGCGCCACCAGCGCGATCGCTGCCACGATCCGGTCAAACACCGCCTTGACCGCCGCGTTGAGGTCCGACAGCGGTCGGTCGAACACGGCGAGGAACGGCACGTCGCCGATGTAGCTATACGCGCGCTTCGACAGCTTGAGCCGTGAGGTATGGGCCGCGATCCGCACATCGATCGGCAACTCCCACAGCTTGCGCATGAGATGCAGGATGCGTTCCTCGGCAGTTGCCGGCAGCGCGATGATCAGAAGATCCACGTATTGCTCGCGGCAATAGGCCTCGAGTTCGTCGAAGGTCCCGATCTTGCGGAAGACACCGATCGCCTCCGGCGACCGTTCATTGCCACGATCGTCAAAGACGCCGAGAATGCGAATGGCCTTATCGTTCGATTTGGCCAACCTGAGGATGAGATCCTCGCAGGCCTTGCCGCCGCCGACGATAACCGCCCGGCGCGCAAGCTCGCCGCGCGCCTCGGCCTGCGAGATCGCCTTTGCGGCCACGATGCGGAAAAATGGCAGGACAATCAGCGCGTAGAGCATCCAGGCCAGCAACCAGAGCCGGAGCGCCATGATATCGACGCCGAGCAGGAACAGCCCGCCCGCCACGAGCACGAAGGCCCCCACTAGCCCGACCAGCAGCGATTTGATCTGCCGCGCGATCACCCCGAGCGCAGGCACCGTATAGGCCCAGAGACGCTGGAGAATATAGACCGTCAGCGACGCGATCGCGAGCACGACGAGGGCGATGAAAAAATCACCGCCGTGCTGGAAGGGCAGGAACGCCAGCGCTGTCCCGAGCCCGCCGGCGATCATCGACAGCACGTCGAAGATCAGCACGATGCCGATAATTTTCTGCTTGTTGGCCCGCCGGAACCAGCCGAACACTCTTTCGGCGGTGGCGGACTCTTTGCCGCCAGACCCCATCGCCTCGATGGACATCAGTTTCTGCTCCGGAACGCTGGACCTGTCTTCAGCACGGCACCTTAGACGGGAACCATCGCTTTTCCGTTAACTCGCGCCGGGGTCGATCCGGCCCCCGCAACCGTTGCTTGTCACATCACTGTTGCAAAAACTTCCTAGCAATCCCGTGACATTGCGAGGAGTTTGCATGCTTGAGATCAATCACGTCAGCCGGACCTTCGGCCAGAAGCGCGCGGTCGACGATGTATCGCTCCGGATCGACAAGGGGAGTTTCGTCGGCGTCATCGGGCGCTCGGGTGCCGGAAAATCCACGCTGCTCAGAACCATCAACCGCTTGCAGGATGTCTCTTCCGGGTCGATTTCATGGAATGGCCGGGACGTGACGACCCTCAAGGGGCAGGCGCTGCGCGACTGGCGCGCCTCCTGCGCCATGGTGTTCCAGCAGTTCAACATCGTCGGCCGCCTCGACGTCATGACGAATGTGTTGATGGGGCGCCTGAACCATACGACCCAGCTGCGCTCGCTGCTGAAACTCTGGACACCGGAGGATCGCGCCATCGCGGTTTCGGCGCTCGAACAATTCGACATGACAGCCCTGGCCAGCCAGCGCGCGGAAACACTTTCCGGCGGCCAGCAGCAGCGCGTCGCCATCGCCCGGGCGCTGGTGCAGGAACCCGAGATTGTGCTGGCCGACGAGCCCATCGCCTCCCTCGATCCGCGCAACACCAAGATCGTCATGGACGGCCTCGAGAGACTCAACAAGCATTTCGGGATCACGGTGCTGTGCAACCTGCATGATCTTGATATCGCCAAGGATTACTGCGGCCGGCTGATCGGTATGGCGCAGGGCCGCGTCGTGTTCGACGGTACGCCGGACGAGCTGACCGAAAGCGTTGCCCGCGAACTCTACGGTCTTGAGGCCCACGAATCCATGACCGTTCTGCCGCCCGTGGCGGCACCGGCAGGCGGGCTGATCCCTGTCGCTGCCTGACACCAGAACAAGCCAAAACCCAACCCAGGAGAACGTCAATGACCCTCACCCGTCGCCTGTTGCTGGCCACCGCCGCGATTGCGCTCAGCGCCACCGCGTCCGTCGCCCAAGACTGGAAAGCCAAGTACCCGGAGCTCGTCTATGGTGCTGTTCCCGCCGAGAACGCTTCCGGCATGACCGAGCGGATGGCGCCGTGGATGGCCTATCTCTCCAAGGAACTCGGCGTGAAGGTGACGCTGCGCATCGCCTCGGATTACGCTGCCGTGATCGAAGGCCAGCGCGCCGGCTCGATCCATATCGGCGATTACGGTCCCTCGTCTTACGTGCGGGCCCACACCGTCACCAATGGCGGCGTCGAATCCTTCTCGTCGCTGCGCGCGGTCGACGGTTCGACCGGCTATTATTCCGTCGCCTATGCAAAGGCCTCGGCGACCGGCTCGAAGCTGGAAGACTTCAAGGGCAAGAACCTCTGCCTCGTCGACCCGAACTCCACATCGGGTTTCAATGTGCCGATGTATGCCATGAGCAAGGCAGGGATCGACCCGGCCAAATTCTTCAGCAAGGTCGTGAACTCCGGCAGCCACGAAAATGCGGTGCTGGCCGTTCAGCAAGGCACCTGCGATGTCGCGTTCAACTGGTGGAACTCGGTAGACGATTCCAACCTGACCCGCATGGCCAACAAGGGCATGGCCAAAGTCGCCGATTTCAAGATCGTGTTCCGTTCCGACAAGATTCCGGGTTCGCCCTACGCTTATCTTGCCTCGCTGCCCGCCGATCTGAAGGCCGCGATCACCAAGGCGTTCATGGATGCGCCGAAGAATGACAAGGTCGCCTTCGACAAGCTGTCCGATGGCAAATCGCCGGGCTTCGCCCCCGCGCCGCACAGCGATTACAAGGTCACCGAAGAACTGCAGAAGTTCGTCGACGCGCTGCGCAAGAAGAGCGGTTCGTAAATCTCGATACCAACTCCGGGCGTTGCCGCTCCCTGGCAGCGCCCCTCCTCTTCTTCCTGCATGAGCACCACGCATGGCTTCGGCGATTCCTGTTCTGCCTGATCAACGGATCGCAGAGCTTTCTGCCCCTTACCGCGAGGCCCTCGCGGCCAAGCGCCGGACAACCCTTGTCGGCCTGCTCGTGCTGGCTGTTCTCACGATGGCCGCGGCGCGCGTTGCCGAGGTCGATCCAGGCAAGTTTCTGGCCAACATCAGTCGCTTCACGGATTATTTCGGTCGCCTGTTCTATCTCGACACCGGAAAGCTCGTTTTCACGGATGTTGCCGAGTGGTTCTGGGGTTTCGGAAAATGGGCACGGCACATCGTCGATACGCTGCTGATCGCCTATCTCGGCACCTTGCTGGGCGCCATTTTCGGCTTTTTCCTGTGCTTTGCCGCCACGGTGAACATGGCTGTCAGCCCGGCGCAGCGCTTCGTCGCGCGCCGGTTCCTTGAGTTCTGCCGAACCGTTCCGGAGCTGGTTTTCGCGCTGATCTTCGTGGTTGCCTTCGGCCTCGGCCCGGTGCCGGGGGTGCTCGCAATCATGATCCACACCCTGGGGGCGCTCGGCAAGCTCTTCGCCGAAGTGGTCGAGAATATCGACATGAAGCCGGTCGAGGGCGCCATTGCCGCCGGGGCGACCCGCTGGCAGGCCATCCGCTACGCCGTCGTGCCGCAGGTTCTGCCCAATTTCGCGAGCTACGCCCTCTTGCGCTTCGAGATCAATGTGCGTGGCGCCTCGGTCATGGGTTTTGTCGGCGCTGGCGGTATCGGAGCCGAGCTGATCGAGGCCATCCGCAAGTTCTACTATTCCGATGTTTCCGCCATCCTCGTCCTGATCATCGCAACCGTGATGGTGATCGATGTCGTCACCGAACGCATCCGCCATGGCCTGATCTCGCCGGAGCACGCCCGATGACCCCCTCCCGGATATTCTCTGACCACACCGGGATCAAATCCCGTCACGGAGCGCTCATTCGAGGTTCCGCGCGCGAAAGGTTCCTGCCCTTCGTAGTCGCCGGACTGCTGCTGGCACTCGCCGCATTTGCGATGTTCCGCCTCGAGTTCTCGCTCGGCCGGCTGGGGCCGGGCATCGTCCAGCTCGGAACTTTCCTTGGCCTGATGATCCCGCCGTCGCCCGGCGGGCACCTCGCGTCCCTTGCAAAAGCACTGGCCGAAACGGTGGCGATTGCCTTTCTCGGAACGCTCCTAGCCGCCGTGCTGGCGTTTCCGCTCGGATTTCTGGCGGCCCGCAACACCATGGCGAACGCGGTTGTGCGTTTCATGACCCGCCGCTTCTCGGATACGATCCGCGGGGTTGATACGCTGATCTGGGCCCTGATCTGGATCAATGTCGTCGGCCTCGGCCCTTTCGCCGGAGTCCTGGCGATCATGACCAGCGATATCGGCTCGTTCTCGAAGCTCTATTCGGAAGCCATCGAGGCCATCGACCGCAAGGGGAGCGAAGGCGTTCTGTCCACCGGAGGTTCGTCGCTGCATGCGATCCGCTTTGGCATTGTGCCGCAGGTCATGCCCGTGCTGATCAGTCAGGTGCTCTACTACTTTGAATCCAACACCCGCTCCGCCACGATCATCGGCATCGTGGGCGCGGGCGGCATCGGACTCCACCTCGCCGAGATGATCCGCACCTACGATTGGGACAAGGTCGCCTTCATTATCCTGATGATCCTGGTCACGGTCGCGATCATCGACTTCCTGTCGTCAAAGCTGCGGCTGGCGATTGTCGGCAAGCGGTCGCTGACATCGTGACCCCTGCCCCGACATCCCCTCACCACTCAAGGACATCTGACACATGACCACCCGGATTAAGCCGGACGACCAACCTTTCGAGTCCGACACGCGACTGTCTGAAGTGCCGCTGATCCACCCGACCGCTTCAATCTCCGCATCCACCATCGGGCGATACACCGAAATCGCCGAACGCTGCACGGTAACCGAAGCCGAGATCGGCGATTACTCCTACATGATGCGGGAATGCGAGGTCTGGTCGGCGCGCATCGGCAAGTTCGTCAACATGGCCTCGCACGTGCGGCTGAACGCCACCAACCACCCGACGTGGCGACCGACGCTCCATCACTTCACCTACCGTGCGAATGATTACTGGCCCGATGCCCGGCGCGAAGAAACCTTCTTCGACTGGCGGCGCGAGAACACCGTGACGATCGGGCATGATGTCTGGATCGGCCATGGCGCGACCGTGCTGCCGGGGGTGACCGTCGGAAATGGCGCCGTGATCGGCGCCGGCGCGGTTGTGAGCAAGGATGTCGCGCCCTACACGATCGTCGGCGGGGTGCCGGCGAGATTGATCCGGGAGCGCTTCGATGCGGCCACCGGTGCCCGGTTGGATCGCCTCGCCTGGTGGGACTGGAGCCACGCCAGGCTGCGTGATGCGCTTGATGATTTCAGATCGCTCGACATCGAGGCCTTCCTGTCCCGGTATGAGCGCCAGTCAGGCCATACGGACAGCCAGAAGGGCTGAAAGCACTCCGGCCGGAGGCTTCGCGGCCAGGTCCGATCCGGGTTGTGGATCGAGCAGCGGCTGGCGCCTCGCGATACCAACCAGCGCCGGAACAACGCCCGAAGCCGGAAAAGGCCGGAGGCTTTTTGCCGGCCCTATCTTTTCGGTTTTGAAAGGAAAAATGGTGGGTGATGTAGGTCTCGAACCTACGACCCGCTGATTAAGAGTCAGCTGCTCTACCAACTGAGCTAATCACCCACGCCTCTCGGAAAGCTGGCTTTCCAAAAGGCAACGCGCGGGAGCCCCGCGCGAGGAGGGTTCAGTAGCGCAACCCCGGCGCGATGGCAAGCGGCAATCTGCGCATGGCGCAAGCGTTCGAACTTTTTATCGCGGCTTCGTTGCTGTCGCGTGCAGCCAGCGGGTCGGCACCTGATCGTAGCCACCCCCTTCATCCTCCTCGATGTCCAGCTCAGCCCAAGGCGCGGCAGCGAAATAGGTTTCGTGCAACCAACCCGTTGAGGGGTAATTGAAATAACGCTCGAAACGGTCGCGCCCCTCTGCTTCGCCAGCCTTGTAGCTGGCATAGAACACGCCGCCCGGCTTCAGCGCTGTGAAAATGCGCGTGATGATGCCGGCAAGATGGCCACGCGGCACGTGCAGGAGGCAGGCATTGGCCCAAACACCGTCAAACATGCCGACCTCCTTGAGGTCATCGAACAGGAGGACGGATACCGGTTGCCCGAGATATTTCGTGGCCGCCGCGGCGATCTCTGAAGTCCCATCCGTCGGGGTCACGTCAAAGCCATGATCCAGCATGACCCGGCTGTCCTGTCCCGCACCGCATCCAAGCTCCAGAACCGAACCACCGGCAGGCAAGCGATGCATGAAGGCATTCAAGCGTTTGGACTGGACCTCAAAATCGCGGCTCGTATAGGCCTCGGCCTCGTCGGAATAAAAGGCAATTGTCCTGTTATCCATTGACATCACCGCCCCCACAGCCACGCTGCGCCGCGCACGCCGGAGCTGTCGCCGTGCAGCGCCGGACGGATCGGCGTGACGAAGCGATCCGAGAAGGCGAAGCCGGCGATCGCCGCCGGCAGGCGCGCATAGAGCGCCGAAACATTGCTCATGCCGCCGCCGAGCACGATGACATCGGGATCCAGCAGGTTGACGACATGCGCCAGCGATCGGGCGAGGCGATGGATGTAGCGGTCGAGCGCGGCTTTAGCGTCCGTATCGCCCGCCTCCGCCGCCGCGACAATCGCCGGCCCCGTTTCCTCCCGCCCGCTCACACGGGCGAAATCGCGGCCAAAGCCTGTGCCGGAGACCCAGGTCTCGATGCAGCCGCGCTGGCCGCAAAAGCACGGCTCCGCGTGGGTGATTTCCTCAACGCTGGGCCAAGGCAGCGGGTTATGCCCCCATTCACCCGCGATGCGGTGCGGACCTTCCCAGGTTACACCATCGATCGCGATGCCAGCACCGGTGCCGGTGCCGAGGATCGCCGCGAACACCACGCGCGCGCCGGCGGCCGCGCCATCCACCGCCTCGGAGACCGCGAGGCAGTTGGCGTCGTTCGCGAGCCGGATTTCCCGACCCAGCAGCGTTTCGAGATCGGTCTTGAAAGGTTGCCCGTTGATCTCGGTCGAATTCGCGTTCATCGCGAGGCCCGTGAAGGGCGAGATCGCGCCGGGCATGCCGATACCGATGGAATACGGCCCGGCGTGACCGCGCGCGGCCAGTTCGGCCTCAACCTCCTGCACCAGCCCGGCGAGCGCCTCGACGATGCCGCGATAACTGCCGCGCGGCGTCGGCGTGCGACGGCGGAGAATTTCGCCGCCGTCGTCGCCCAGTGCGATAATCTCGATCTTGGTCCCGCCGAGATCGACCCCAAGCCTCATCGCCACACCCGAGTGTAAGGTGTGGCATCGGCTTTTCGCTGACGCATTTTCTTCACGCGAACCGGCCTCCACTTCGCTCGAAAATGCTGTTTCTTACACCGCGCCATGGTGCGCGTGAACGCGGCTGTTCGTGCTGCCGACCCCGCCGCGCTGGTCCGTGAGCTTGTTCAGCGCCACGATATAGGCCTTTGCCGAGGCGACCATCGTATCCGGATCGGCTGCACGGCCGGTGACGAGCTTGCCGTCATCCCCCGCGAGCCGGACGGAAACCTCCGCCTGCGCGTCGGTCCCTTCCGTCACGGCATGAACCTGATAGAGCTCCAGCTTCGCGGCGTGCGGGATCATCGCCTGAATGGCATTGAAGGTCGCGTCAACCGGGCCGTTGCCGGTCGCCTGCCGGGTGTGGTGCTGGCCTTCGATATCGAGCGTCAGCACCGCTGATTGCGGACCGTTGGTGCCGGCGACAACGAGCAGGTTGAGCACCTTCACGCGGTCCTCGCGCGTCGCGATATTCTCGTCGATCAGCGCTTCGATATCCTCGTCGTAGATGTGCTTCTTGCGGTCCGCGAGCGCCTTGAAGCGCACGAAAGCATCCTCCAGCTGGTTGTCTGAGACCTCATAGCCGAGGCCCTTGAGCTTGTCGCGGAAGGCGTTGCGGCCCGAGTGCTTGCCCATGACGAGGCTGGTTTTCGAGACGCCGACCGATTCCGGCGTCATGATCTCGTAGGTCTGGGTATTCTTGAGCATGCCGTCCTGGTGGATGCCGCTCTCGTGCGCAAAGGCGTTCCGGCCGACGATCGCCTTGTTGTATTGCACCGGAAAGCTCGTTGCTGCCGAGACGAGCTTCGAGGCCCTGTTGAGCATCGTCGCCTCGATGCCGGTCTGGAACGGGAAGGCGTCGTTGCGGGTCTTGATCGCCATCACGACCTCCTCTAACGCTGCATTGCCCGCGCGCTCGCCGATGCCGTTGATCGTGCATTCCACCTGTCGTGCGCCGCCCATCAACCCGGCAACCGTGTTGGCAACGGCGAGGCCGAGGTCATTGTGGCAATGGACCGAGAAAATCGCCTTGTCGGCATTCGGCACGCGGGCACGCACCATCTCGAACAGCGCACGGTATTCATCCGGCGTCGAATAGCCGACGGTATCGGGGATGTTGATCGTCGTTGCACCAGCCTTGATCGCGGCCTCGACGCAGCGGCAGAGGAAATCAGCTTCCGTGCGCGTGCCGTCCTCGGCGGACCATTCGACATCATCAACGAGGTTGCGCGCGCGCGTCACCGACGCCACGACCATCGCCAGCACCTCGTCCGGCTCCTTCTGGAGCTTGTATTTCATGTGCACGGGCGAGGTGGACAGGAAGGTGTGAATGCGCGGCTTGACGGCGTGCCGCACGGCTTCACCGGCTCGGTCGATATCCTTCATCCCGGCGCGGGCGAGGCCCGCAACCGTCGCGCGCTTCACACGCTTCGAGATGGCGGACACCGCCTCGAAATCTCCTTCGGAGGCGATGGGGAAACCCGCTTCGATAATATCAACGCCCATGGAATCGAGGAAATCCGCGATCTCGAGCTTTTCATCGAAAGTCATGGTCGCGCCGGGGCATTGCTCGCCATCACGCAAGGTGGTGTCGAAAATCAAGACGCGGTTCTTGTCAGTGGCAGACATGGTGATCGTCCTTCTGGGGTCGCCGACAGGCCGCTCAAAACTGGCGGCGCGCGATGTCGGTCAAAACTGGAAAAATCAGAGACTGGTGCGGGGGTCTTGTCGACACTCCCCTGAGAGCCCAGGCATGCCCGGACGGCCCTCAGGGGCTGATAAGAAGGAGCGTAAGGGCGAGAGCAAGCGCGATCGAGGCCGCCGCGTCAATGCGCGCCAGCAGCTGGATGGACCGACCGATATGTGCTTGAACCAGAGTCACGCGGGCTCGACTTTCAAATCAGACAGACTTGATGATACCGGAGGGCATCCGCTTGCGCAAGACGCCACCGGCGGAAACCGGAACGCATCGCGGCAATTGACCGGGTATTGCAACGCGCCGAGAGAAATGCGCCCTGAAAGCCACCTTGATGGAACCATGCGAACACGGTTAGGGTGAGCGTCACCGCAACGGAAGAAATGGATCCGATGTCAACGCGCTCTGCTCTCTTCGCCGCTCCCTTTGCCCTTTGTGTCGCCTTCGCTCTTGGCGCCTGCCAGACGACCGCCGAAGCACCGGCTGCCGCCGCACCGAAGCCCGAGCCGCGCGGCGTTTCGGTGACGCCGGCCACCTTCAGGCTGCCCGAAGGCGCGGGTTGCACCGGCGACATTGCCCGCTTCCGCGCCATTCAGGCGAACGATCTGGAAACCGGCCACACGACGAAGCCGGTCTATGACCAGATCGAGGCTGAAATGAAAAAAGCCGAGGCGATGTGCACCGCCGGCAATTCCGGCGGAGCGAGCGCCTATGTCCGCTCGACAAAAAGCCGGTTCGGTTATCCCTGATCGGATGCCCCACCTGCGAACATCGCCCTGAGGTATGCCACCTGAAACGGCGGCATCCTGACGGGATCAATGTCCTCCGGTCCACGCGCGATGTAGATGTCCGACAGCTCCTCTTCGTGGAGGGTGGGCAAGCGCGCGAGGATGAGCTTGCGCGCCTCTTCCGCCGGCAGATCAATCAGAACCGGGCGCATGAAGGCAGCTCGCACGCCGTGGATCACGCCGGTCCATTCCGGCAGCACGCTGACCTCGTCCGGCATCAATCCGGTTTCCTCGCTCATCTCGCGCAGGACGGAACCTGCGAGATCGATCGTCCCGTCCGGGCGCAGGTCCTCGCGGTCGGGTGTCCCGGCCGCGAAGTAGATCTTGCCGGCGTTCGCCGTGCCCGCCCCCATCACACCGAGGAGATAGGCGCCGTCCCGTGCCCGCAAAGCTGCCATCGAGAAGCCATTGCGCATGGCTACGCCGGGATGGCCGGAGTTGAGCCAGGCAATGAAGCTGGCGTAGTCCGTCTCCAGATAGCGGCCCGTATAAACCCCGTCCTGCAAGGACCAGCGGTGCTGGAGCAAGACCCTGCCGTTGAAGCTTGCGGGTTTGTCGGTGACGAACTTCTGCCAGTTCGCGGCGATTGCCGGGCCATTCTCTTCCGCGAATGCCCAGGGGATCGGCTCGAGCCGACAATCCAGCGCCTTGATCGGAACGATCTGTGGCCCCCTGTCCGCAAAATCAGACATGCAGCCTGCCCTCGCTGATCCGCACCGACGAGCCACCGATGCGCGCGCCGACAAGCCGCCCGCCACGAATATCGAGATCGAGCGCGATCAGGCTCGGCCGCCCCATCTCGAACCCCTGTTCGATGATGATCTGGTGCTCGCCGTCTTCCGGCAATTCCACCGTCGCCGCCACGCCGGAGAAGGCCGCCACGGCCGAACCGGTCGCCGGATCCTCCGTCATTCCGGCCGAAGGCCAGAACATGCGGGCGTGAACATGATGCTGCGCGTGCACCGTCTCGCGGGTATAGACATAGACACCTTCACGGCCCGCCGCCCCAAAAGCCTTCGTCCAGGTCTCGGCGTGCGCAAGCTTGATGCGGGCGATAGTGGCGAGATCCTTCACCGGCACCATGGAGAACGGCACACCGGCCGACCAGACCGAAAGCCCATGCGCCCCGAAGCCGAGATCGAGCGGATCGAGCCCCAGTGCCGTCGCGACGAGAATCGGATCGAGATCGATATTGAGATTTTCGGACAGACGCGGCAGACCGAACACCGCCCGCGGTACACCGCCAGGACGACGCGACACCTCGACCTTCACGAGCCCGATCTTTTCCTCAAGCGCGATCACCACACCCCTGGCAAGCTGCGGGCCGGCGCGCAGTTCCGCCAGCAGCGCAGCTGTGCCCACGGTCGGGTGGCCGGCGAAGGGCAATTCGCCGCCGGGCGTGAAAATACGAATCTTTGCCGAATTCACGGGGTCATCCGGCGGCATCACGAAAACCGTCTCGGAGAGATTGAATTCACGCGTGATGGCGAGCATCGCGGCATCGTCCAACCCGTCCGAATCAAGGACAACAGCGAGCGGGTTACCCTCAAACGGACGGTCGGTAAAAACGTCGAGAACGTGAAAAACCCGGGTCATATGGAAATTCCTGAAAAAACACGATGCGCCTGTTTCGCCCGGGGCGCGCGCAAGAGCAACCCACAAGATGAACAACGCCGAAACAAGTCGTTGCGCGACAATTCACCTCGGTTAGACTAAACCGGTAAACATGAGAGTACGGAAGGGCGAAACGCCGGGTTCCACTCTCCGCGATCGAGGCTCCACCCCGGAAGCATCGAAGCGTGGGCACTAGGGGCGCACTCAAAAGGAGTGTTTTAACATGTCTAAGAACCTCATTCTCCGCACCGCCGCTGTCCTGCTGATCGGCACCGGCGCCGCTTTCGCGCAGGCCACGGCTCCGGCCCCGACCGCACCGAAGGCTGGCACACCCGCTCCGGCCCCGACCGCGCCGAAGGCGGCAACACCTGCTGCTCCGGCCCCGGCCGCAACGGCACCCAAAGCTGCTCCGGCACCGGCCGCCGCTCCGGCCGCCACCGCGCCGAAGGCTGCGACCCCTGCTGCCGCTCCCGCCGCGACCGCCGGCAAGCCGGTGAACCTCAACACCGCCACCCAGGCGGAACTTGAGAGCCTCAACCAGATCGGCCCGGCCCGCGCCAAGGACATCATGGAAGCGCGCGCCAAGGCGAAGTTCAAGAACTGGGACGATTTCGTTGCCCGCAACGTCGTGCCGAAGAACGCCGAAGAAGCCATCAAGGCGCAGGCCCGCTTCTGATCCAGCACTTTCCTTCGGGAAGCGAAATCGGCCGGGCGCAAGCCCGGCCTTTTTTGTGCCCGGCTTTCTTGTTCAGGTGATTGTCTGAACGTCAAACAGGCGGCTCGGGCGCACAAATTCCTCCTGCGCGGCGATGCTGAGGATTTCGCGGCTCCCCGCCGCCGCCGTCTGCCGGAGCACCCCGTAGATCGAGGATGCCGCCTGCCGGAGCGCATGAGCGGGGTCGTTCGAGCGCAGGCAGTGGACGAGGAACAGCGCCGCGATCGCATCGCCCGCGCCGTTCACCGCACAGGCAAGTTTCGGGGTGCGCAGCCGCCAGAGCGCGCCGCCGGATGAAGCCACGAGATCGAGGCTGTCCTCGGGCGTATCCTCGATCAGCAGCGACGTCACCAGGATGATGCGCGGCCCCCGCGCGTGCACGCGATCGAGCGCAGCCTTCAGCGATGCCCGCGTGGTGATCACCCCGCCCGAAAGATATTCCAGCTCGAACTGGTTGGGTGTGATGATCCCGGCTGATGGAACCGCCTGATCGCGGATGAACTCGGGCAAGCCCGGTCGCACATAAATGCCACGCCCGACATCGCCGATCACGGGATCACAGGCGTAGACCGCCGCCGGATTGGCTGATTTCACCCGCGCAACAGCCGCCAGAATCGCCTCACCGGTTTCCCGCGCCCCCATATAGCCCGAGAGCACGGCATCGCAGCGGGGAAGAACGCCGCGCTCGGCGATGCCCTCGACCAGTTCCGCAATCAGTCCGGCGTCGAACACCTGCCCACGCCAGGCGCCATAGCCGGGGTGGTTGGAAAACTGCACGGTGTGAACCGGCCAGACCTCCACCCCCAGCCGCTGCATCGGAAACACCGCCGCGGCATTGCCGACATGGCCATAGGCGACATGGCTCTGGATCGAGAGGATATTGAGCGCTTCGGCGGGCATGACACCTCCAGCAACGGCAGCCTCGAATTCGCATCAAAAAGGGGTGGTCAACGCCACCCCTTCCCGGTCTTGACAACAGCGCGCCCGGCGCGGCCAAACGCGCAAGGCCGGTTACTTCACCATGCTCGCAGCCTTGACCGCGAAGCTCGAATTGAAGGTCTTGCTGACATCGACAGTCGAGCTTGCAAGCTCGGGGTCGAGCGCCTTGAGCATGTCGTAAACCGATTTCATGCCAGCGCTTGCCATGATGCCGGTTTCCGAATACGCGCCTTGCGAAGCCTTGACCGCACGCATGTAAAGCGCCTTGTCGCCGAGGTGATACTGCTCCGGCACGGCAGCAGCGATGTCCTCCGCGCTCGCCTTGTTGATCCAGCGCAGTGCCTTGTACATGCCGTTCACTGCCGCCTGGACGGTATCCGGGCTCTTCTCGATCATCTCCTGCTTCACGTAGAAACACGAGGCCGGGTTGGTGCCGCCGAAGAGATCGAACGTGCCCTTCTCGGTGCGGGTATCGACCAGCGTGACGATATCCTCGTCCGCCTCGAGCTTGGCGATCACGGGATCGAGGTGCGAGATCACGTCGATCTCGCCCTTCTTCATCGCCGCGACCGCGCTCGCGCCGCCGCCAACGCCGATGAAGCTGGCATCAGATGCCTTCAGACCCGCCTTCACCATGGCATGCACGCAGGTGATGTAGGTCGAGGATCCCGGCGCGGTGACGCCGATCTTGAGCCCCTTGAAATCCTTCGGCCCCTTGATCTTGTCTGCGAGCGATTTCTTCACGCCGATGACGATGGTCGGGTAGCGCAGCATCTCGATCACCGCGCGCACATCCTGGCCCTTGGCCTGCATGCGGATGGTATGCTCGTAAGCACCCGCGACGATATCGACCGAGCCGCCGACCAGCGCCTGAAGGGATTTCGCGCCGCCGGCGAAATCGTTGATTTCGGCATCAAGGCCGAAATCCTTGAAGAAGCCCTTCCGCTCCGCGATCGTCAGCGGCAGATAGTAGAGCAGCGACTTGCCGCCAACACCCATCGTGATCTTGGTCTGCGCCTTCGCGCGCCCCACAAGCGCCGGCATGGCGACAGCGGCCCCCGCGATGGTGAAAATCTGACGGCGGTCGAACATGGTCATGTGCTTATCTCCCCAGGGTGCGGGCCGCGTCGGCGGCTCTTTTCGGCTGGCCGCCTCCGCGGCACTTGCTAGACCGTCTTTGTCTCTCCGGGCCGCCAGACAAGCAAGGGCTTCTCGACCATCGTGACGACAAAATCGATGACCATGACGAAAATCATCAGGATCACCATCCCCGCGAACACGCCGGTGACATCGAACACGCCCTCCGCCTGATGGATGAGGTAGCCAAGCCCGGCAGACGAGCCGAGATATTCACCAACAACAGCGCCGACCACAGCAAACCCCACCGAGGTGTGCAGCGACGAGAACACCCAGGAGAGCGCCGCCGGCCAATAGACATGGCGCAAGAGCTGGCGCTCGTTCATGCCGAGCATGCGCGCATTCGACAGCACGACCTGCGGCACCTCCCGCACGCCCTGATAGACGTTGAAAAACACGATGAAGAACACCAGCGTGACGCCGAGCCAGACCTTCGACCAAATGCCAAGGCCGAACCAGAGCGCGAAGATTGGCGCGAGCACAACGCGCGGCAATGCATTCATCATCTTGACGTAGGGGTCGAACACCGCGGCCACGAGCGGTTTTCTCGCAAACCAGAAGCCGATGGCAACGCCTGAAATCCCGCCGATGGCAAAAGCCAGCGTGGCCTCGATCAGCGTGATCATCAGATGCTTGTAGACCGAGCCTTCGACGAACATCGTCACAACGCGCTTGATGACATCCCAGGGCGTCGAGAAAAAGAATGGCGGCAAGAGGTGAACCGGCTTGCCGTTGCTCGCAACGCCGATGGCCACCGTGGAGCCGAGATGCCAGATCGTGAGCCCGACAACCGCCACCATGACCTGGAGAAAGAGCAGTTTCATCCGGCTCATGATGCGGCTCCCGCCTTGCTGTCGCTCAGGCCATAGGTCTTTCGGACCTCGTCGCGCAGGCAGTTCCAGATTTTATTGTGAAGAATATGGAATTCCGGCAGCGAGCGCACTTCCGCGATATCGCGCGGACGGGCCAGGCCGATGGTAAAATCGCCGATGATCTTCGAGGACGGCCCGGCGGACATCACCAGCACCCGGTCCGACAGGGCGATCGCTTCATCAAGATCATGCGTCACGAACATCACCGCCTTGCGGTCTGCCTGCCAGAGGTCAAGCAACAACTCGCTCATGATGAGGCGCGTCTGGGCATCGAGCGGGCCGAAAGGCTCGTCCATCAGCAGGATTTTCGGCTCGCGCACCAGAACCTGCGCCAGCGCGACGCGCTTCTTCTGCCCGCCGGAAAGCTGATGCGGGTAGCGGTCCCCGAAGCTCGCGAGGCCCACCTTTTTCAGGAAGGCATCGGCCTGCTTGAGCGCTTCCGCGCGCGCCATGCCGCGCACTTCAAGCCCGATCGCCACATTGTCGCGGCTCGTCTTCCACGGCATCAGGGCATCCTGCTGGAAGAGGTAGCCGGCGACCGTGTTCAGCCCGGACAACCGTTCCCCGAAGATCAGGCTTGTCCCGGATGATGGCGGCATCAGCCCGGCGGCGATGTTCAGCAGCGTTGACTTGCCGCAGCCCGTCGGCCCGAGGATCGCGACAAATTCGCCATCCTCAACCGAGACATCCACCGGCTGCACGGCCTCATAGCGCCCGCCGCCAGCAAAACCATAGGCCACCGAGACGCCCTTCAGCGCGACTGCGGGCACGTTGGTCGACGCACTTGTCAAGCGTCTGCTCCCCGTCGCACGATGACCATCGCATCCCCCCGATTTCCGGCCTTGCCGGCCTTTGAAGCGCGAAGGTAGGTCAGGCTGTCTGTCCGATCAAGCCCGCCTTCACGGCAGCACCAGTTCCACAACAACCGGGCAATGGTCCGATGACTTCGGGCGATCCCAGCCGATACGGGGAAAGCGCTCGCCTTCATAGCGAAGTGCTCGGTGGGGCTGGCCGGCGCGGATGATCTCCGGCACGGCATCCGGGTTGACTGCCGCAAGGCGCGGCGAGACGAGAATATAATCGAGCTGGGTGTAGAGATCATCCGGCGCATGGTAGGTCGTCCAGCGATCCTCCGCCGGACGCCGTTCCATAAGATTGACGGCAAACCCGTCGTCAACCAGCACACCAAGCGCGGAAGGGCTGTCTTCGCCGGTTGTGTAATCACGCAGATCGCGGCTGCCGTCGACCTCGTAATAGTCATTAAAGTCGCCCACGATCGCCCAGTTTGCGCGGGCAGCGCCACCCCTGTGACGCGCGAACCGCTTTTCGATGATCTTCCGGATTGCCGTCGCCTCGGCCACTCGCATCACGCGTGTTGCGGCGCGACCGCCGGTCATGGACTTGAGATGACAGCAGAACAGCGTGAACGGGTGACCGTCGATGTTGAAAGCCGCCTCCACGAGGTCGCGCTTGAAGATACGGTCGGCCCGCGTGATCAAGCGTGGATTCTCCGGCGGCCCCTCGCGGTATTGCTCGATCCCCTTCGGCCAGACATCGAGATCGGCGAAGGTGGCATCCACGTGGCTGCGGATATCCTGCCAGCCGATGCGGCTGAGGAGACCGATATCGATCCCGCGCCGGTCATTGCCATCGAAGACATTGAGGTAGCGGTAATTGACCGCCGCAATCGCAACTTCCCGAGCGCGGCGAATATCGTCCGCCGTCGGGCGCGGCTCGGCGTAGATCACCGCCCGCATGGCCTCGGCAACGCGAGGGCCTTCGAGTTTTTTCAGGTAGCTCTCGCGGAAACTGCGCAGCGCCTCCGGGCTGTCGACCTCCTGAAGCGCAATGATATCCGGGTCCGCCGCCAGCAGCGCCAGCGCGGTCAACTGACACTTCTCATCGGAGAGCGTCGCCTCGGCGAAGCGCCTGGCGCGAACCGCCTCGTCCTTATCCTCAAAAAAAACATTGCCGACCTGCTGATCTGACCTTCGCTGCGGATCCCAGAAATTCGGGCGGGAATAGAGGTTTTCGACGTTAAAAGTCGCGAGTCTGAAGCTTCGGCTCGGCATTTTTTCTCCCGCAGGGCATCCGATCCGCAAAATCGAGCGGATTGAGGCAAAATGCGTGTTTTGCCGGGTGGACGCAAGCGCGCTCTACCCCTCTGGAAATGCTGAAAATTTCCGCTATCAGCCGTCTTGACGTTCAAATTGACCGATATCGATCACGGAGCTCCTTTTCATGTCAGTCGCTCGCCTCGCAGCAATCGCCGTGCCTGCAATGCTTCTGTCAGCAGCTCCGGCCCTGGCGCAATCCGCCGCGCCAAAGTTCGACGGCGCCAATACCGCCTGGATCCTGACCGCATCCGCGCTGGTGCTGTTCATGACATTGCCGGGCCTCGCGCTGTTCTACGCCGGGTTGGTGCGCGCGAAGAATGTCCTGTCGGTGATGATGCACTGCGTCGTCATCGCCTGCCTCGGCTCGGTGCTCTGGCTGATCGCGGGGTATTCCCTGGCATTTGACGGCGGCAATGGCGGGGTGATCGGCTCGCTTTCCAAGATGTTCCTTGCAGGCGTGACCAAGGACAGCCTGAGCGGCACCTTGCCGGAAATCGTCTTCTTCACCTTCCAGATGACCTTCGCGATCATCACCCCGGCGTTGATGGTCGGCGCCTATCCCGAGCGTATCCGCTTCGGCGCGGTGGTGCTGATCTCGGCGCTCTGGCTGATGCTGGTCTATGTCCCGGTCTGTCATTGGGTCTGGGGTGAAGGCTGGCTGATGAAGCGCTCGGTGATGGATTTCGCCGGCGGCCTTGTCGTTCACGCGACCGCCGGCACCTCGGCGCTGGTGATCGCGGCGATGCTCGGCCCGCGTGATGGCTTCCCGAAAGAACTTCGCCCGCCGCATAACCCCGGCATGGCAATGACCGGCGCCGGGATGCTCTGGGTCGGCTGGTACGGGTTCAACGGCGGCTCCGCGCTCACCGCGGATGGCGCGGCCGGCATGGCGATCGCCGCAACGCATATTTCCGCCGCAACCGCCGGCCTCGTCTGGATGGGAATTGAGTATCTCCGCTTCGGCCGGGCTTCGATGATCGGTGCCGTCACCGGCGTCATCGCAGGCCTTGCGACCGTGACGCCGGCTTCTGGCTTTGTCGGCCCGGTTGGCGGGCTGATCCTCGGCGTCTGCGGCAGCCTCGTCTGCTTCGCCTGCGTCGATCTCGTCAAACACAAGCTGAAGATCGATGACAGCCTTGATGTCTTCGCGGTGCATGGCGTCGGCGGCATCCTCGGCACGGCGCTGGTGGCTTTCCTCGCGCATCCCGCGATGGGCGGCGCAGGCTATGCACCGGGCGTGACGATGGGCGGTCAGGCCCTCACGCAGGCCGTCGGCATCGGCGCGACCGTGCTCTGGTCGGCGATTGCAACGATGGTGATTGTCCGGGTGACGAAAGCCATGGTCGGTCTCAGAGCCGATGGCGAGGCGATCTACGACGGGCTCGACATGTCCGCGCATGGCGAACGCGGCTACTCGCTGAATAACTGAGCGCCCTCAGGCGCGGGCCTTCGGCAGCGCGCGCCTAGAGCGCCAGCCCTGCGATCCGCACGATGGTGAAGGTATCGGAATAACAGCGGACGCGCGTGATCAGACCCTGCTTGAACTCAAGCACATCGCAGGCGGAGGTTTCGAACGCCTGCCCGGTGACGCGGTAGCGCATGGTGCCCTGCGTCTCGATGACGGCCACACCTCCATCGATGATGACCTTCTGGATCTGCATGCCGGAAAGATCCCAGCGCATCAGGAAGGTCGTGTAATGGGCACTGACCTTAGCCTTGCCCTGCAGGCGCGGCACAAGCGGCTGTCCGGCGATCGACCCGATCACGGCATATTCGACATCGCTGTCCATGAAAGCCATCACGCCTTCGGCGTCCCCCGCCGCACGGCAGGCATAGGCCCCCTCGATCACCTCCCGAAGTGCGGGAGATGGCAATTCGAGTGCTGTCTCAGCCTGTTGCATTCCTGTGCCCCTGAAGCGTTCGGCGCTCGATATCGCGATAAGGCCGCGCAAGCAATAATCTGCATACATTGCACAGTCACAATGTCGTCAGAATGACTGATCCGTGCATAGCTATCCCAATTGCCTATTCCCGGTTGTTTCGCTAGCCAACAAAAAGGGGCAGGAAATTCCGCCCCTTCATCCTCTCGAGCAAGCTGGCGAACCAGCGCCTTCGCAATCAGTTGCGGCTCTTGTCGACCAGCGCGTTCTTCGAGATCCACGGCATCATGCCGCGGAGCTTGGCGCCGACTTCCTCGATCGGGTGCGCGTCGTGCAAGCGGCGCGTTGCCTTGAAGCGGGCCCCGCCGGCGCGGTATTCCTGCATCCAATCCGAGGTGAACTTGCCGGACTGGATGTCCTTCAGGACGCGCTTCATCTCGGCCTTGGTCTCATCGGTGATGATACGCGGGCCGGTGACGTATTCGCCCCATTCCGCCGTGTTCGAGATCGAGTAGTTCATGTTGGCGATGCCGCCTTCGTAGATCAGGTCCACGATGAGCTTCACTTCGTGCAGGCACTCGAAGTAGGCCATTTCCGGCGCATAGCCGGCTTCGGTCAGCGTCTCGTAGCCGGCCCGGATCAGCTCCACGAGGCCGCCGCAAAGCACGACCTGCTCGCCGAAGAGATCGGTTTCGCATTCTTCCTTGAAGTTCGTCTCGATGATGCCCGAACGGCCGCCACCGACGCCGCAGGCGTAGGAAAGTGCAAGTTCCAGCGCATTGCCGGAGGCGTTGTGGTGCACGGCCACGAGGCACGGCACGCCGCCGCCACGCTGGTATTCCGAGCGCACGGTGTGGCCCGGCCCCTTCGGCGCGATCATCACGACATCGACAGTGTTCTTCGGCTCGATGAGGTTGAAGTGCACGTTGAGGCCATGGGCGAAGGCAATCGCGGCACCATCGCGGATGTGCGGGGCGATTTCGTCACGATAGATATCGGCCTGAAGCTCGTCCGGGGTCGCCATCATCATCAGGTCGGCCCACTTGGCGGCATCGGCCACCGACATGACCTTGAGACCATCGGCCTCGACCTTCTTGGCAGTCGCCGAGCCGGGCTTGAGCGCAACGCGGATGTCTTTCGCACCGGAATCCTTGAGGTTCAGCGCATGGGCACGGCCCTGCGAACCATAGCCGACGATGACGACCTTCTTGGACTTGATGAGGTTGAGATCGGCATCACGATCATAATAAACGCGCATGGGGGGTTCCTTCCTTGGTTTGCGTTTGTCCGGGTTTGCGGTTCGAGGTGGTCAAGTTCGGGCGTCGGCAAGGCTGTTGCCGGGCTTTGCGGTATAAAGCGTCAGAAACTGGTCGGTCGCGCGGATCGCATCCGTGCGGATACTCGCCAGTGAAAGTCCGGGCTGGTCCCCCAGCAGCAGGCGGATCTGCACATCGCGCGCGAAGAGGCCGAAAAACGTCCGGAAGGCGGTTTCGCTGTCATCAAACGCGAGCAGCCTGGCTTCACGGCCGGCCTCCAGCACCGGTTTCAGCCTTTTGCCGAGCGCAAAGCGCCCGTTTTCGAGCACGATCATCCCGATCTGGGTGCTGGCGGAACCCGCCTGCCCGATCGCGACGCGGTTGAGCGCGATCGACGTCTCGGAAGAAATCACACTCAGCCAGTTCGCGGCAAATTCCTCCAGCGCGCGCCGGAGCGAGCCGAGATCGAGCCGGGCAAGATCAACCGGCGTGAAGCCGACGCGCGAGGCCTGCCAGCGGACGGTAGCGTTGAGCATGCCATCCCGATCGCCGAACCACTTGTAGAGCGTTTCCTTCGAACAGCTCGCCCGCTTGGCAACGGCCCCCATCGTCACCCGGTCGCCCTGCTCGACGAACAGCGCCAGCACCGCATCCAGCACCGCCTGCTGGCGGCTGGTCGGTTCGGACTCACCGGGATGGGCGGCAATATTCACGGTGCGATGTCCGGGCGGCGGTTACAGGAAAAGACAGTAACGAACGTTACGGTTCGGCGTGTGTGATAGCGCGGCCATGAGCGTCCGTCAACGCGCGATCAGCGGATAAATTCAGCCAGAACCGGCCAGAGCGAGGCCACCAGCAGCACCGCCATTGTGATGTTGAACCAGCGGACGATGCGTGGATCCCGCAGCAGATGCCGCATCGCGGAGCCAAAGGCCGCCCATGATCCGACACAGGGGATGTTGACCACGCCAAAAACCAGCGCCACGAACAGGACCGTCGCCACATAGTTCTCCGGCCGCGTATAGGTCGCGATCGCACCGACACCCATAACCCAAGCCTTGGGATTGACCCATTGGAAAGCTGCCGCTTGCAGGAAGCTCATGGGCTTACCACGCACCTCGCCTTCATCGACCGGTCCGGAATTGGCGATGCCCCAGGCGAGCCAGAGCATATAGACTGCTCCGACATACTTCAGGATGGAATACAGCAAGGGGTAGCGCTCGAATATCTGCCCCAATCCCAGCCCGATGAGTGCAACCATCAGCGTGAACCCGATGCCGATACCCAGCATATGCGGCACGGTGCGGCGAAAGCCGAAGTTCACCCCGGAGGTCAACAGCATCATGTTGTTCGGCCCCGGCGTGATCGAGGTCACGAAGGCAAAGCCGATCAGGGCCAGCAGCAGGTCGAGGGGCATCAGAGCCCCTCTCCGCCCCGCGCGATCGCGGCAGCGCCGGTGCGGGAGACCTCGACGAGCCCGATGGCGGCCATCAGGTTGATGAAGCGCTCGACATCCTCATACGGGCCTGACAGCTCGAAAATGAAGGAATTCAGCGTCGCATCCACCGTTTTCGCGCCAAACGCGGTCGCAAGGCGCAAGGCTTCCATGCGGTGCTCGGACCGGTCCGGCCCGCTCTGCGCCACCTTCACCAAAGCCAGCTCGCGCTCGATCGCGGACTTGGCGGAGAGGTTCACCACCTTGTGCACCGGCACCAGCCGATCAAGCTGCGCCTCGATCTGGTTGAGCACGCTCGGCGTGCCCGAGGTGACGACCGTGATGCGCGAGAGATGCGCCTCATGCTCGGTTTCGGAGACCGTGAGGCTTTCGATGTTGTAGCCGCGCCCGGAGAACATGCCGGAAATGCGTGCGAGAACACCGGGCTCGTTGTCGACCAGCACGCAGAACGTGCGGCGTTCGATGAGCTGGGAACCGGTGGGGTCCGAGTAATGCGATTTCATGTTTTTGTCTTTCCTCGTCACGCCGCCATGGCAGCCGTGTTGCCAAACACATGCTGCCGGAAAAGATCGAGATCGATATTGCCGCCGGAAAGGATAAGCCCGACGCGTTTGCCAGCATTGCGTTCCCGCTCGCGGAGCGCTGCTGCCAGCGCCGCCGCACCGGCCCCTTCGGCAAGATTGTGCGTATCGGTCCAGTAGATGCGCATTGCTGCCGCAATCTCCTCATCCGGGACCAGCGCAATGTCGGCCGCTCCCTTGCGGATGATGGAAAGCGCATGTTCGTCCGGCACGCGGGTCGCGAGCCCGTCAGCAAAAGTATCGGCGGCATTGGTGGAAACGGCGTGCCCCGCCTCGAAGGAAAGCTTGTAGGCCGGAGCCCCCTGTGCCTGCACGCCGATGATCTCGGTCTTCAACCCGAGAAGATCACGCGCCATGATGCAGCCCGAGATGCCGGACCCCTGCCCGATGCCGACATAGAGCCGGTCAAGATCGGGATGGGCCGTAAGAAGCTCCAAGGCATAGGTGGAAACACCGAGGCAGAGATCACGGTGGAAGGCCGGCACCGCCTCCAGTCCCCGCTCTGCCGCAAGTCGCCCGGATTCTTCCCGCGCCGCCTGAAAATCATCGCCGAACTCGATCAGTTCCGCCCCGAAAGCCTGCATCGCTGCATTCTTCTCCGGCGAATTGCCGCGCGGCACGAGGATCGTCACCTTGACGCCATGTTTGCGCCCGGCAAAGGCGAGGCTCTGGCCGTGGTTGCCGCGCGTCGCGGAGATGATTCCGGGCAAGCCTGATCGCTCGCGCTTGAACCGATCAAGATAGACCAGCCCGCCGCGCACCTTGAAGGCGCCGGTCGGCGTGTGGTTCTCGTGCTTGACGACAACTTCCGCCCCCAGCCGTTGGCCGAGCAGCGGCCAGGCATAGGATGGCGTCGGCGACATCGCGGCTTTGACGACCCGATGTGCGGCTTCGAGTTCTGACAGTGTGAACATCATTCCCCCTCAACTGCGATGGCTTCGATCTCAAGAAGCCAGTGCTCGTCAAAAATGCCTGTGATGATGACAGTGAGCGCCGGAGCGTGTTCACCGAGTACCTCCCGCCGGATGGCGCCATTCTCATCCGCGAAGGCGCGGCTTGACAGGAACGTCGTCACCTTGGCGATGCTATCGACAGCCATACCGGCGGCGCTTACCTGGGCCAGAACATTCGCCCAGACAAGTCGGCACTGACTGGAAAAATCCGGCGGAACATGCCCGTCCCTGTCAACCGGGATCTGCCCGGAAACGAACAGCGTCCTCTTCGCACGACCGATTTCCACGGCTTGGGAATACCCCCCCGAAGCAGGAGGTCCCCCGGCTGCATTGATCCGTCTCATCATCACACCAGCTGCTTGCCCTTGGCGTCGATCACATCGCCGATCGCGCCGGTAAAATCCGGCAGGATCATCTCGTTATGCGCCTTGCCCGAGGGGATCATCGGCAGGCAGTTCTCTTCTTTCGCCACAAGGCAATCGAAGATCACCGGGCCGGGATAATCGATCATTTCCAGGATGGCGGCATCAAGTTTCGCCGGATCATCACAGCGGATGCCCTTGGCGTGATACGCTTCCGCGAGCTTCACGAAATCCGGCAGCGCCTGCGAATAGCTCTCGGAATAGCGCCCGCCATGCAGCAATTCCTGCCACTGGCGCACCATGCCCATGTATTCGTTGTTGAGGATGAACACCTTGACCGGCAGGCGATACTGCGCCGCCGTCGACATCTCCTGCATGTTCATCAGGATCGAGGCCTCACCGGCGATATCGATCACCAGCGCATCCGGGTGCGCCTTCTGCACGCCGATCGCTGCCGGCAGGCCATAGCCCATGGTGCCGAGCCCGCCGGAGGTCATCCAGCGGTTGGGCTCATCGAAATGGAAGTGCTGCGCCGCCCACATCTGATGCTGGCCGACCTCGGTGGTGACATAGGTGTTGCGCTCCTTCGTCAGCGCATAAAGCCGCTCGATGGCGTATTGCGGCTTGATGATCTCTTTCGAATTGAGGTAGCCAAGCGAGTTTTTCGCGCGCCACTTGTTGATCTCGCCCCACCAGCCCTTCAGCGCAGCGGCATCGACCGCATAGGCCTTCTCCTTCCAGAGGCGGAGCATCTCGGCGAGCACGCGGGCGCAATCGCCGACGATGCCAATATCGACCTTCACGGTCTTGTTGATCGAGGAAGGATCGATATCGACATGGATCTTCTTCGAATTCGGCGAGAAGGCATCGAGCCGGCCGGTGATGCGATCGTCGAAACGCGCACCGAGGTTGATCATGACGTCGCAGTCATGCATCGCGAGGTTGGCCTCATAGGTGCCGTGCATGCCGAGCATGCCGAGCCACTGCGGATTATTCGCCGGGAAAGCGCCAAGCCCCATCAGCGTCGATGTCACCGGGAAGCCGGTCAGCCTGGCAAACTCGCGCAGTAACCGGCTCGCTTCCGGCCCGGCGTTGATGATGCCGCCGCCGGTGTAGAACACCGGCTTCTTCGCCTTCGTGATCAGCGCCAGCGCCGCTTCGATGCGGGCGATATCGCCATCCACCTTCGGGCGGTAGGACTTATGCTCCACCTTGTCCGGCCCGGTGTAGACGCCGGAGGCGAACTGCACATCCTTGGGCACATCGATCACCACCGGGCCGGGGCGGCCCGAGCGCGCGACATAGAACGCCTCATGGATGATGCGCGGCAGATCCTCGATGCGTTTGACGAGGTAGTTGTGCTTCGTGCAATGCCGGGTGATGCCGACCGTATCGCACTCCTGGAAAGCGTCAGAGCCAATGAGATGCGTCGGCACCTGCCCGGTGAAACACACGAGCGGGATCGAATCGAGCAAGGCATCGGTGAGGCCGGTGACGGCATTGGTCGCGCCGGGGCCAGAGGTCACCAGCACAACGCCGACCTTGCCGGAGGAACGGGCATAGCCTTCGGCGGAATGCACCGCGCCCTGCTCATGGCGAACAAGGATGTGCTCAACGGAATTCTGCTGGAACAGAGCATCGTAAATGGGGAGAACCGCACCGCCCGGATACCCGAACACATGCGCCACATCCTGATCCTGCATCGCGCGCACGATCATTTCGGCGCCGGTCATGGTTTCGGTTTTTTTGGGCTCGCTCATTACCATTCTCCCACAGCCTTCTGTCTCAAGCCGGTGAAGCGCTTCTCGTGCTCGGCAACCGCCGGGATCGGGGCAACAAAAAAGGCCCTCGAGGGGGCCTTTGGATGCGCGCCGATCCGGGGTTCTGGCGTCAGGCCAGCCCCTCTCTCGGCGCGCGCGATACAATAAGAAGCGACATCATCGTCTCCAGAAATCCAGCGGCAAGCTACACAGCGCCCAAACGGGCGTCAATCAGCAAAATGGCGAAGGGGAAAATTTCCAACCCGCCGCAACCGGGCGCCAAATCCACAACCTGAGCACGAGAAAATCATGAGGCGGGAACATTTCTTAAAGGGTTTCACTCTATTCTGGTGATGAAAATTTAAGCTCCAATTACCCTTGGATTCGAGTTTGACCAACGAGTTGTTCACCGCTGATCTGGAAGTAAGGCTACGGAGCGCCGAGGCCAATTTCCTGCTGCGTCGCTACAAGACCGAGATCAACGCCGGTCGTCCGGCGACGGTTGCGATGCTGGATCGGGACATCATGCGGGTCTATGGCCCGCATCTCGTCGTGCTCGAAATGACGGCTGAAGGCGAATTTGCCTTTCTCTATTCCGGCGCAACCGTGCCTGACGACAAGGGTTCTGCCCTCAGCGCCAAAACCACCGACAAGATCGACGCCGGCACTGCGGGGCTTTACCGGCTCGGTTGCTCGGAGGCCAACACCGCGAACGACGCGGTGTGCATCAACCATCAGTCCGGCCTGGACTCCAGCGTCCATCGCTGGGAGTGCCTGTTCCTGCCGATGGAGGACAGCGACCACAAGCGCATGTTTGTCGCGCTCTGCATGCCGCGCGAGATGAAGCACGAGTTCCTGCGCGTCATGCTCGACGCCTTGCCCAATGCCGCGATGATCGCAACGCCGATCCGCGATTCCCACAACGAGATCATCGACGCCTCCATCATCGCGGCGAATGCGCGGGCGGTCGAGTTTACCGAGCATTCATCGCTGCACGGCCTGATGACAACGACGCTCTGCCACGCCTTCGGCGACGCGACGATGTCGAGCGGCTGGGATCGCCACATGACGGTGCTGCGCTCGGGCAAGCCGCAGACCTTCGACTATCACCATCGTGGCGAAAATGCCTCGCGCTGGTTTCATGTTCATTCCGCGCCGGTGCGGGACGGTATCCAGATCTCGATGACGGATATCACCGAGATGAAGCGCGCCTTCCTCGAACTCGAGCACCAGAAGAAGGTGCTGATGGACGAGATGGAACAGCGGCGCGGGCTGGAGCAGGAGCTCTGGGCGCTCGCGCATCTCGATCCGCTGACGGGCCTGCCGAACCGCCGTGCGTTTCGCGATGCGGCATTGCTCAAGCTCGCGGAAGCACAGACCGCGCACCGCCCCTGCGCGATCATCACGATCGACATCGATCATTTCAAGCGCGTCAACGACGCCTATGGCCATGGCGCCGGTGACACGGTGCTGCGCCGCGTGGCGGATATCATCAAGGCCCCGCTCCGGCCGAACACCGATATCGGCGCCCGAATGGGTGGCGAGGAATTCACCGTCCTGCTGCCGGATACCGACACCGAGGCGGCCATCGCCTTCGCGGAAAAGCTGCGCCGCCGGATCGAGCAGACGGTGGTGGTTGTCGGCGAAAACGAAATCCGGCCCACGATCAGCCTTGGCGTCGCGCTCAACCGCAAATCCACGGATCTTGACGATCTGATCGACCGCGCCGACCGCGCTCTCTACACCGCCAAGCGCACCGGGCGAAACAAGGTCGCGACCGAAATCGACGTTCAGGCCAGCCCGAGCAAGACCGCCGCAGCCTGATCCGCCGAGGCGTACCAGCGCCAGGCTGGACCAGCGAGATATTTCCGCGCGAAAATCACCTGCCGCCGCGCATAGCGCCGCGTATCCGATTGCCCGCGCAGGATGGCCTCCTCCCGGCTGATCTCGCCCGCAAGATGCGCCGCAAGATGCGGAACGCCGTGCGCCTTCATCACACCGAGATTGCGGGAAAGCGGCGGCACCATCGCCACCAGCCGCGCGACTTCGTCGAGCGCACCCGCCGTCATCATCATCTCGAAGCGCGCGTCGATCGCCGCATGCAGCGTCTCCCGCGCCGGATCGAGAAAAACGCCGGTATATTCCCCCGGCCGGAGCAGCGGCTCGCCGGGTTTCTCATCGAGCCAGTCGGAATAGCTGCGCCCGGTGGCCGCATGCACCTCGATGGCGCGCAGAAGCCGCGGCACATCCGCCGGGTTGAGCATCGCCGCGCGAGCGGGGTCACGGCGCGAAAGTTCGCCGTGAAGATCGTGCCCGGATGCGGCGCGTTCGCGCCACAGCGCCCGCACGGCATCGGGGATGGGCGGCGTCGGCACCAGCCCTTCCGTCAGTGCGCGGAAATAGAGGCCAGTGCCGCCCACCAGCACCAGCGGCGGCCCGCCGGCACGCGCGGCCTCAATCAGCGGGCGCACCGCATCGAGATAGCGCCCTACCGAGAACTCTTCAGTTGCCGGCACAAAGCCGTAAAGCCGGTGCGGAACCATAGCCTCGTCCGTAGCGCTGGGGCGCGCTGACAGCACATGGAGATCCGCGTAGACCTGCATCGAATCGGCATTGACGACGAGGCCGCCGACCTTCCCGGCCAGCGCCATCGCCAGCGCGGATTTGCCGCTCGCGGTCGGTCCTGCGATAAGCGTGGCGCAAACCCGCCTGTCAGAGAAAGTCATCTTGCCAATTCCGGTTTTGGTCGATACCCGCCAAGGATGATACCCTTTGCCTAATCATTTCCGCTGCCGATTGCGAGCCTCATGAGCCAGAACGCCTCCCGCTTCCTCGTCGCCACGCTGGTGAGCCCGAAAGCCGAGAAATGCCTCGATCTGACCGCCATCGCGCGGGCACGCTCCGTGCTGCCCGATGCGGAGGTGGCGGTGCTCTCGCACAACCATGCGGTGGACCTCCACTTCACCGCCTCGCGCGCCAATGCCGACATTGCCGCTGATCTGCGCGCCTGCCTTGCCGGGATGCCGTTGGATCTCGTTGTTCAATCAGGCTCCAACCGGCGCAAGCGGCTGTTTTTGGCCGATATGGATTCGACGATGATCGGGCAGGAATGCATCGACGAACTGGCTGATGCCGCCGGTCTGAAAGCGCATGTCAGCGCGATTACCGAGCGGGCGATGCGCGGGGAGATCGCCTTCGAACCGGCCTTGCGTGAGCGTGTGGCGCTGCTGAAGGGGCTGCCGATCGGTATCGTTGACGGGATGATCGCCAAACGCATCACCCTGACGCCGGGCGGCATCGAACTCGTGCGCACCATGAAGGCCAATGGCGCCTATACCGCGCTCGTTTCCGGCGGGTTTACGGTCTTCACCGGACCGATTTCCGAAAAGATCGGCTTCGACATGCACCGCTCGAACATCCTCGAGATCGCGGATGGCACGTTCGCCGGCACGGTCACCGAGCCCATCCTCGGCAAGGAAGCCAAGCGCGCGTCGCTGGAGGAACTGCGTGCGCGGTTCAGCCTCGCACCGGAAGCCACGATGGCGGTGGGCGATGGCGCCAACGATCTCGCGATGCTGGGGGAGGCCGGGCTCGGCGTTGCCTTCCACGCCAAGCCGATCGTGGCGGAAGCTGCGCATGCGCGGGTCGACCACGGCGATCTCTCGGCGCTGCTGTATTTTCAGGGCTACCGCGATGAGGAAATCGTGGGGACCTGATCAGGCGCGCTTGCTGCGCATCGCTTTGACAACCACCGGAGCAGCTGCGGCAAGCCGGGCATATTCAGGGGAACCGGCTGCTGCCAGCCCGATGCGCCCCTCCCCATCGTGATGAACGCCCCAACCGTAGCTCTTCGGCAGCGGTGAAGCGCGCATGCAGGCGCGTGGCTTCGCAAAAAGCTCCGCTTCCAGCGCGGCTTTCTCGTCCGGCGCGAGGTCATCCGGCAATCCGCGCCGACGCGCCTCGACCCGCAGGACAAGCTCGCGGTGCGTCAGGGTATAGGGGGCAGCGGCGAGGAATGTATATTCCAGCGCAGCGACCGTGGGCTTCTCACCTCGCGGCAACGGCACGGCACCTGTTGCAACCGGGCAATCTTCGGCAATCAGAATAAAAGTATCACGAACGAGTTCCATCCGCGCAGGATAGAAAAGCCGCGCAGCCTTCGCAAACGAAAAAGGCCGCCCTTTTCAGGGCGGCCTCGGATTCCGGTATCAGCGATCTGATCGGTTCATCGGCCAATTCAATTCATCGGCCAATTCAGTTCATCGGCAACGTCACGTAGCGCAGCGTGCCTTCCGGACCGGAGGCGATGTAGAACAGCGCCCGCTTCTGGCCCTGTGCTTTGAGGGCATCGAGCCGCTTCCGGATGTCGGCGGCGGATTTCACCGCCTCGCGCTGCACCTCGACGATCACGTCACCGACGGCAACCCGCCGCTCGGCCGCGATCGAATTCGGATCGACCTTGAGCACCACGACGCCTTCGATGCCGTCCTTGATGTTGAAGCGCTTGCGCGTCTCCGCGTTGAGCGGCGCAACATCCAGCCCGAGCACGGTGCTCGTCGCCGTGCCGTTCTGGGCATCCTTGGTTTCGAGCGAGGCTTTCTGCGGGGCTTCGTCGAGCTTGCCCAGCGTCACCTTGCGGGTGATTTCCTTGCCGGCGCGCATGACGATAACATCGACTTCCTTGCCGATCGGCGTCTGCGCGACGATGCGCGGCAGATCGTTCGAGCGGCGGATATCCTTGCCGTCGAACTTGATGATCACGTCCTCGCGCTCGAAGCCGGCGGTCTTGGCCGGGCCCTTGTCATCGACATTGATGACCATCGCGCCGCGTGCCTTGCCGAGCTTGAGCGCATCGGCGGTGTCGTCATCCACGTCCTGGATCGCAACACCGAGCCAGCCGCGGCGGGTTTCGCCATACTGCTTGAGCTGGTCGATGATCGGCACCGCGAGCGAGGCGGGCACGGAAAAGCCGATCCCGATCGAGCCGCCCGAGGGTGAGATGATCGCGGTGTTGATGCCGATGACATCGCCATCCATGTTGAAGAGCGGGCCACCCGAATTACCCTTGTTGATCGCCGCATCGGTCTGGATGAAGCTGTCATAGGGGCCGGAGCGGATGTTGCGCTGCTTGGCCGAGACGATACCGGCCGAGACCGAGCCGCCGAAGCCGAACGGATTGCCGATGGCGATCACCCATTCGCCGACGCGGGCCTTGTCGCTGTCGCCGAATTTCACGGCATTGAGCGGCTTGTCGGATTTGACCTTGAGCACGGCGAGATCGGTGCTCTTGTCCTTGCCGACAACCTCGGCCTTGAGCTCGGTGCCATCGTTGAAGACGACCGTGATCTCGTTCGCTTCGGCGATAACGTGGTTGTTGGTGATGACAATGCCCGCCGGATCGATCACGAAGCCGGAACCGAGCGACGATGAGCGCTGCTGCGGGCCGTTCGGCGTCGGGCCGCCGTTGGGAGCACCCGGGCCGCCGCGCTTGTTGAAGAAGTCGTTGAACAGATCCTCGAAGGGCGAGCCCGGCGGGAGCTGCGGCATCGGCACGTTGCGCTGGGCAACTTTCTGCGTCGCCTTGATGTTGACGACTGCATCCATCACGCGCTCGGCCACATCGGCGATGCCTTCGGGCCCGCTGCGCGCGAGCGCCGGTCGAACCGCCGGCATCACCACGATGAATGACAGGGCCAGCGCCCCGGCCGCCCGCGCCAGTTTGCGCCTCAATGCCGGAAGGGTCGCGCCCGAACGCGGTGCTCGCGCCTCGTGAGCCCGAGTCCCGTGATGCGCCGGAAGTGCCTGAACAAGCTGAGCTGACATTAAAGCCCTCGATTTTCTCTTTCACATCGCCGCCCGCGATGCACGGATATCAAAGCACCAAATACGGCACAAACACGACGAAATCATCGCACATTCTGGCCATCACAACAGGTTGAACGCCGGAAACCCTCTGGAAGCCCAGACCAGCACCACGCCAGCCCCTGCCGCCACGAAGCCGAGGAGCCGCAGTGTCTTCTCCGGCATTTCCGAAGCATCCTTGAGCGCGCGCTGCATGACACCTGGAAAGGCTGCAAAACCCAAACCCTCGATGGCCAGCATCAGCGCCAGCGCGGTGAGCAACTCACTCATGCGCCGCCCCGGAAACGCCCGCTTGCGCGCAGGCATCGCTCAACCGATCCATCCCCATTCCTCCCTTGCGTGTCTCGCTTCTCGCCTGTCGGGCCAAAGGGCGCGGCAGGCTGGCGATATTCACGGCATCCGGCAGAAAACCACCGGCAACGGCACCTTGAAAAGGCGCCGTCTCAAGGCGCTTTCGGTGCCACGCCCGACGGGTTGTTCAGATAGCGGAAGAACTCGCTGTCCGGCGTGATGACAAGCCGCGTATCGCCCGATTTCAGACCGGCTTCATAGGCCTGCATCGAGCGATAGAACGTGAAGAACTCCACATCCCGGTTGAAGGCATCGGCAAGAAGCCGCGTGCGCTCCGCCTCGCCCTTACCCAGCGTTTCGCGGCTGAAGCGATCGGCCTCCGCGCGCGTCACAGTGACGGTTCGATCGGCCTGAGCCTTGATGCGGTCCGAAATTTCCGTGCCTTGCGCGCGCAGTTCCGCCGCCTCGCGCTGACGTTCGGTCTGCATCCGCTTGAACACGGCGAGCGAGTTCTGCTCCGGTAGATCAACCCGCCGGATGCGGATATCGACGATGGCGACGCCAAGCGCCGCCGCCTCCGAGTTCACCTGCTCGCGAATTTTGCCGGTCAGGCCACCGCGATCTTCCTTGACGACAAGGAGGAAGGTCGATTCACCGAGCACACGGCGCAGCGCTGCATCCATGAAGGTGCCAAGCTGCTGGCGGCCCCGGAATTCGAGCCCGCCCGTCGCCTGGAAATAGCGCAGCGGATCCTTGATCTGGTAGCGGGCGAAGGTATCGACCACCAGCCGCTTCTGATCGGCCGTGATGGCCTCGACCGAGGGTGTTTCAAGGTCGAGGACGCGCCTGTCGAGCGAAATGACGTTCTGGATGAACGGCAGCTTGAAATTGAGGCCCGGCGTGGTGATGACGCGCCTCGGTTGGCCAAACTGGGTGACGATCGCCTGTTCGGTCTGATCGACGATGAACATCGAGGCGCCGCCGACAACAACGGCAACCGCAACGACAATGGCTAGGGCTGAACGGAACATTAGCGTTTCCCCGGTTCGTTGGCGCGGTTCTTCATGAGATCGTTGAGCGGCAGGAACGGCACGACGCCGCTGCCCTGCTTGCCCTGATCCAGGATGATCTTTTCCATACCGGTGTAGATCCGCTCGATGGATTCGAGATAGAGCCGGCGGCGCGTCACATCCGGTGCCTTCCTGTATTCGTCGAGCACGGAGATGAAGCGCGCTGCTTCACCACGCGCGTCCGCGATCATGCGTTCGCGTTCGGCTTCGGCGCGCTGGGTGATCTTCGAGGCCTCGCCGCGCGCTTCCGGGATCACCTTGTTCGCGTAGGTCTGGGCCTCGTTCTGCGCCTGCTCCTGATTGGCGCGGGCGGCCTGAACGTCACGGAAAGCGTCGATGACCTCGGTGGGAGGGTCGACCTTCATCATCTGCACCTGCTGGACGATGATGCCCGCGCCATAGGCGTTGAGCGTCTTCTGCATCAGCTCCTGCACGGAGCGCTCGATCTCGAGCCGCGCGCCGGTCAGGATCGGCTGGATCTCGCGCCGGCCGATCACTTCGCGCATCGCGCTTTCCGCAACAGCCTTCACGGTGCCTTCGGGGTTCTTGAGGTTGAACACGAAATCCTGCGGGCGCTTGGCATCAACGAGCCAGAGCACGGAGAAATCGACGTCGACAATGTTCTCGTCGCCCGTCAGCATCAGGCTTTCCTCGCGCACGTCGCGCGTGCCACCACGCCGGGCCTCGTTGGTTCGCAAACCGATCTCGACGGTCTGGACACCGATGGTCGGCTTGTCGATCCGGCCGATCGGGTACGGCCAGTTCCAGTTCAGGCCCGGCGGTGTGATCGCCAGGAATTTGCCGAACACGCGCTCGATGCCCATTTCATTCGGTCGAACGGTGTAAAATCCGGTCAGCATCCAGCCGGCAATCGCCAGCAGACCGAGAAAGGCAATGCCGAGCACGCCGAGCTTCGAGAGCCCACTATCGCCACCGCCGCCTGGCAGGACGCGTCGCAAGCGCTCCTGGCCACGGCGCAGGATATCCTCAAGGTCCGGCGGCTCGCGGCCACCACCGCCGCCACTGCCATTGTTGCCGCCGCCAGTCGGTCCGCCACCCCAGGGGTTCGGATTGCGGGGGCCTTGCCCCTTAGGTTGCCAAGGTCCATTGCTCATAGGTCAGATTTCTCTCCGGCCGTCGTTTTTTGCTTTGTGACAGGGCTCATCCACGGGATGATCCCCATCGCACCGTGCATCATTTGGGTCTTTGCTGCCCGAAGGTCAACGCCGGACGTATGAAATGAAGTCGAATGCGGCTTCATCATCGGCATTTTTGGTGAATGACGCCCGCTTTTCTTCCCGCCAGAGCGCCAGGTCAATGGCTGGAAAGACGGTATCGCCCTCGGGCTCGAGCGCAACGGCCGTGATTTCGAGCCGATCCGCCAAGCCCATCGCGGCCGCATAGATCTCGCCGCCGCCACCGATGAACACCTCGTCCGCCCCGGTTTCGTGCGCGATCCTGCGGCCCGCATCCAGCGCTGCCTCCAGCGACGGGACCACCAGTGCGCCCTCGATAACAAGCCCCTTGTCGCGCGTGATCACGATGATGTGCCGCCCCGGCAGTGGCTTGCCGATGGAATCGTAGGTCTTGCGGCCCATGATCAGCACCTTGCCCATGGTGAGACCGCGAAAATTCTTCATATCGCTCTTCAGTCGCCACAAAAGACGGTTATCGGCGCCGATGACGCCATTGCGGGCGACTGCGGCGATGATGACGATCTTCGGCTGCTGGATTTTTGCCCCTTGCGACGCCATCACACCGCCACCGGTGCCTTGATCGCGGGGAGAGGATCGTAACCCTCGATAGCGATATCCTCGTAGCGGAAGGCGAAAAGATCGGTCACCGCAGGGTTGAGCTTCAGTTGCGGCAGAGCGCGCGGCGCGCGCGTCAGTTGCAGCCGCGCCTGTTCGAGGTGGTTCGAATAAAGGTGCACATCCCCGAAGGAATGCACGAAATCGCCTGGCTCCAGCCCGCACACCTGCGCCATCATCTGCGTCAGCAGCGCGTAGGAGGCGATGTTGAAGGGCACGCCGAGGAAGATATCCGCCGAGCGCTGGTAGAGCTGGCAGGAAAGCCGGCCGTTGAGGACATAGAACTGGAACAGGCAATGGCAGGGAGCCAGCGCCATTTTCGGAATATCCGCCGGGTTCCACGCCGAGACGATCAGCCGCCGCGAATCGGGATTGCGGCGGATTTCGCGCAACACTTCGGCAATCTGGTCGACGGCACCGCCATCCGGCGTCTGCCAGGAGCGCCATTGCCGGCCATAGACCGGGCCGAGATTGCCTTGCGCATCGGCCCATTCATCCCAGATCGAGACGCCGTTATCCTTGAGGTATTTGATGTTGGTATCACCGGCGAGAAACCAGATCAGCTCGTGGATGATCGATTTCAGATGCAGCTTCTTGGTTGTGACGAGCGGAAACCCCTGGCTGAGGTCGAACCGCATCTGCGCGCCGAACAGCGACAACGTGCCCGTGCCGGTCCTGTCCTGCTTGGCGACACCCTCGTCGAGGACACGCTGCACAAGGTCGAGGTAGGTTTTCATGGCGACAAGCCCCGTCGGCGAAAGATCGAACCAAATCTCCGCCCGTTATGCCACCGGAAGGGCCCGGGGGCGACGCCTTGTGGCACCAGCCCCCGGTTTATCCAAAGCGAGTTTCGGCGCTCACTTCTTCGGATGGAACATCGCCAGCGCCTTGAAGTGCTCGGCGACGAGATAATAGACCGTGATGCGCGATTTCGTCCGGTCCGCTTTCATCTTCTCGCACTGGGCTTTCACCACCGCGGTCAGATCGGCGTCGCTTTCCTTGCGGCCGAGCTTCTTCTTGCAGAAGTTGTCGACAACGCGCTTGACCTCGGCCGGATCGGAGGCGGCAACGTAACGCGTATCCGCCTTGCTCATCACCAGCGCATAGGTCTTGGCCATGCCGGCGACGGCGGCTTCATCGACATTGGACGTATATTTCTTCACATCGGCAAGGTGATCCATACGGTAGTCCTCCCACGAAAAAGCGACAGCTCAGGCCCCGTTCCCGGCGCCGACCGGAAATGGATCACAGTTCTCGGAAGAATGCCACTGTGCCGAACGGCTAACACACGGAAAACCTCGACGAATTCAGTTTGCCCGCCACAAAGGGCATCTTCGCCCTTCATTTCGTGAAGCATTGCCCCTATATTCCCCGTGTCGTCCATCCGGGCGACTATGGCGATAAACGGCTATCGTAATAAACCTTTCGGACCCGGGGGCGGTACCCGGCGCCTCCACCTCAACGCCGCGTGCGACGTTCAGGCGGGGGCGAAACAGGATCGACGAGGGTGTAAAGGGTTGACTTTCGCTCGGCATGATTCCGCCGTTATCGGGTCATTTTATAGTTGCGAATGACAACTATGCTCCGGTTGCCCAGGCTGCGTAAGCGGTTTGGAATTCCGAAATCAAGTCCTCTGGGGTAGCACCTAGAGGCGGGGCACGGGAGGCGCCTGGCAACAGAAGCCTCCTACTTTTCGCGCCGGAAGGCGCAAGAGAATCACAAGGGGCCTGACAACAGAACCCTGCCACTTTTCTTCCGTGTATTCCTGTCTCTCGTGTGTTCCGGCGTTTTTACGGTTTTCCCGGCAATCGAATCGGGCGAAATAGAACGGCAATCAGGCACGATGGCTTCCGGGCAGGTTCCGGGTGTCGAGCCCTCCCAACCCGGACGATCAATAAACAGCATGACCAACGAGCCGCCAACCGAAGACCTCATCCGATACGACGTCATGGTGCAGGAAGCCCTGCTCGGTGTTGTCCGTAAAGTGCTGGTTGACGCGGCGCGGGTCGGCCTGCCGGGCGAGCATCATTTCTACATCACCTTCCGCTCGCAGGCGCCGGGGGTGCGGATTTCGAACCGCCTCAAGGAAAAATACCCGGATGAGATGACCATCGTGCTCCAGCACCAGTTCTGGGAGCTGATCGTGGGCGACCACGGGTTCGAGGTCGGGCTGTCCTTTGGCGGCGTGCCGGAAAAGCTCGTCGTGCCCTATGAGGCGCTGACCGGCTTCTACGATCCCTCCGTCCAGTTCGGTCTGAAATTCACACCGGATGAAGCGCAGGCGGACAACGATCTCGGCGACGAGGTCGAGGAACCGAGCGTCAAGGATCAGCTCGACGCAATCACGACGCTCGAGAAGACCGGCAAGGGCAAGAAGGCCAGAGGTGATCAGGCCAGAGGTGATCAGGCCAAGGCCGAAGCCCTGGCCGATTCCACCACGCAGAACAATTCCGACGCCACACCGCAGCCGGCGAAAAAGCCGCGGGGCAAGCCTGTAATTTCCGGGGATGAGTCCGATGTGGTTCCTGCCGGCGAAAAATCGGGCGGCGGCGCGGAAGTCGTCAGCCTCGAAGCCTTCCGCAAGAAGAAATAGGACGCGGGCTGATTGCCCGGCAGTCCCGCACCGGAACGCCTGCTGATCCGGTGCCGGAGTGCAAGGCAGCCTCCGCCACCGCGGACGCTAGCGTTTCGGGAACACCAGCGGGAACTGTTCCGGCGTCATCTGCACGCCATCACAGGTCGGCTTTTCCCGATATTCCATCAGGGCCAGGCCTCCCTCTTCGGTGACACGGAATTTCTCCAGCACGCCGCAATCGCCCTGCCCGCGCCCCAGCGAAACCGAGGTCACAACCCGGCTTTTGATGTCCCAGACCGGGCTCATCAGCACGCTGTTGTCAATGGTGCGCTTGCGGCCCGGCGGGGCAGGTATCGTGATGAAGGTATGCTCCTTCTCCGGCGCGGGCACGTAGACGAGCGCGAACACCGAGGTTGCCTGATAGGCAAAACGCTCGCAGGGAATCTCCCAGATGGCCGAGTCTTCCGAGAGCGAATAACCGGTGACACCGGTGCGCATGACGGCGGCATCACACTTGAATTTCTTCTGCACTTCCTGCCGGAAACCCGGCGAGAAATAGGCCGCGTCAACCTTGTAACGTTCGAACATTTTTGGTGCGGGCGGCAGCCTGAGGGTCGGCGCAGGGCCGGATGCCGCCGAAGCGGGCGCGACTGAACCGGCGGCGCTCTTCGCCGCGCTGAGCGCCGGAGCAACCGGAGCCGCAAGGGCTGCCGCAGCAGGAGTTCGCGGCAACGGATTGCCCATGCACCCCGCCCCGCCCTTCACCGAGGCGCGGAAAGCCTCCTTGCCGAGCATGGTCACCATCATCTTGCCGCTCTCGATCTCGACCGCTTCCCCCATGAGATCGCCGAGCTTGAGATCGAGCACGACATAGCCATTCCCGTCTGCAGTCTTGTAGAGCTGGAATTCGTAAAGGCCGTAGCCGTTGGTCTTGCCGCCGGTCGCGATCCGGGCGAGCGGCACGTTCGCGGCGCCGATCTTGATCCGCGCCGGATCGCGCGCGTGGTCGCGCCCCCGGAGCTGTTCGACGAACAGCAGCGCGTATTGATCCTTGTCCGGATCGCGATTGGCCTGCCAGACTGAAACCGTGCAACCCTTCGAGCGATCCGCATCCTTCTCGTTCCGGTCGAACAGCTTGAGATCAATCTCGATCGACGGCGCCTTGGACGGTGCCGGGGCTTGTGCCAGCACGCCGGGTCCGACAATTACCGAAGCTGGCAGTGCTATGCCGAAAACCGCGGAGCGGAACATCTTGGAAAGCGTTCCAAACGGCTGAATACCCGCGCCCGTGCTCCGGCGAGGAAATCTCAAACCCATGATGCGTCTCCGAAAACGTGCCCCGGCGCTGCGCGCGGCTGTTGGCGCGATCCTGCACTGGCCTCCGGTGCGGCGCAAGCCTTGCCATGGCGTCTTTCGCAGGCCGGAGGGCATCCGCCAAACGCCGGATTGCCCCGCCCCGCAGCCTCCGCTAGAGCACTTTTTGATCGCATGGAGTTTTGCGCAAAACCGGTTTCCACTTTTGCGCCCATGCTCTCACAATTTGATCGCATGGGTCTTGCGCAAAACCGGTTTCCACTTTTGCGCCCATGCTCTAGAAGCGCGGCATCACTCACAGCACCGAGGCGAGCATACCATGGCTACCCGCACCGAATCCGATACTTTCGGCCCGATCGAGGTCGACTCCAGCGTCTACTGGGGTGCTCAGGCGCAGCGCAGCCTCGGCAATTTCAAGATCGGCTGGGAGAAGCAGCCCGCGCCGGTGGTGCATGCACTCGGCATCGTCAAGCGCGCGGCGGCGGAAGCCAACATGGCGCTCGGCAAGCTTGATCCAACGCTCGGCGAGGTCATCGTGAAAGCCGCACAGGAAGTCATCGAGGGCAAGCTCGACGCGCATTTCCCGCTCGTCGTCTGGCAGACGGGTTCGGGCACACAATCGAACATGAACGCCAACGAGGTGATCTCGAACCGCGCGATCGAGATGCTCGGTGGCGAAATGGGCTCGAAGAAGCCCGTTCACCCGAACGATCACGTCAACATGAGCCAGTCGTCGAACGACACCTTCCCGACCGCGATGCACATCGCCTGCGCGGTGGAAGTGGTGAACCGCCTCCTCCCCGCGCTCGCCCAGCTGCGCAACGCGCTCAACGACAAGGCGCATGCCTGGAAGGACATCATCAAGATCGGCCGCACGCATACGCAGGATGCAACGCCGGTGACGCTCGGGCAGGAGTTCTCCGGCTACACCCAGCAGATCGAGAACGGCATCAAGCGCATCGAGATGACACTGCCGATGCTGATGGAGCTGGCGCAGGGCGGCACCGCCGTCGGCACCGGGCTTGCCGCACCGATCGGCTTTGCGGAAAAGGTCGCCGAGCGCATCGCCGGCATCACCGGGCTGAAGTTCACCTCGGCGCCGAACAAGTTCGAGGCGCTCGCCGCGCATGACGCGATGGTGATGACGCATGGCGCGATCACCACGGTGGCGATGAGCTGCTTCAAGATCGCGAACGATATCCGGTTCCTCGGTTCGGGCCCACGCTCGGGCCTCGGCGAACTCGCGCTACCGGAGAACGAGCCGGGCTCGTCGATCATGCCGGGCAAGGTCAACCCGACCCAGTGCGAGGCGCTGACGCAGGTTGCCGCCCATATCCACGGCAACAATGCGGCCATCGGCTTTGCCGGTTCGCAGGGCCACTTCGAGCTGAACGTCTTCAACCCGATGATGGCCTACAACTTCCTCCAGTCGGTGCGCCTCTTGGCCGATGCAGCGGTCTCCTTCACGGATAACTGTGTCGTCGGCATCGAACCGCGCCTCGACAACATCGCGCGCGGGCTTGCGAATTCCCTGATGCTGGTGACGCCGCTCAAGGAGAAATACGGCTACGATCTCGCGGCAAAAGTCGCGAAATACGCGCACAAGAACGGCACCACCCTGCGCGAGGAAGCCATCGCACTCGGCATTTCCGGCGAGGATTTCGACGAGATCGTCGATCCCGCCAAGATGATCTCGCCGGGTTGAGTTCAGCGGACTTTGACGGCACAATCGGCCCTCCCCTCGCGGGAGGGCTTTTTGTCGGAGCTTGTATGGCCGAGATCATCAACCTGCGCATGGCCCGCAAGGCGAAGGCCCGCTCCGAAGCCGGGAAACAGGCCGAGGAAAACCGCGCCAAATTCGGCCAGACCAAAGCCGACAAGAAGGCCCGCAAGGCCGAGGCGACCCGCGCCGGCAAGGCCCATGCCGCCGGCAGGATCGAGAAGTCGCAACTCGAAAGGCCAGAATAAGTGTTTTCCGCATTTACGCCGTCGGCTTCTTGATTTGCGCCCCAGGCCTCTTGCCATCCGGGCGTGGCACCCGATAGTCGGCATACAGAATAATAGCGGGAGGAAACCATGCGTCGCCTGATCACTGGCCTTGTGCTTGCCCTCAGCCTTGCCGGTGCCGCGGCAGCGCAGGAATATCCCGCGCGGGCAATCACGCTGATCGTGCCGTTCTCGGCGGGGGGCACATCGGACATCATCGCGCGCATCGCCGCCGACGAGATGGGCCAGATTCTTGGCCAACGCATCGTGATCGAGAACGTCGGCGGTGCCGGCGGTTCGACCGCCCTCACCCGCGCCGCAGCAGCCGCGCCGGATGGCTATACGATCTCGATCGGCAATGCCGGCGTTTCCGCCGCGACCTATTCGATCCACAAGGATCTGAAGTTCACGCCGGAGAGTTTCGCGCCCATCGGCATGATCGCGAAAACCCTGCCGATCATTGCGATCAAGAAGGATTTTCCGGCGAAAGACCTCAAGGAATTCCTCGCCTATGCCGCCGCCAATCCCGGCAAGATCACGCTCGGTCATGCCGGAGTGGGGTCGTCGAACTATCTTATCTGCAAGCTTTTTCTCCAAGCCGCGAAGGTAAAGGTCGAACTGATCGGCTATCGCGGTGCCGGCCCGGCTCTCAATGACGCGATGGGCGGGCATGTTGACGGCGTCTGCGATGCCGCAACCTCCGTGGCCGGTGCCATCAACAGCAAGCAGGTGCGCGGCCTCGTGATCGCCTCGAAGAAGCGCGCCGACATCCTGCCTGATGTTCCCACGGCAGCAGAAGCCGGCTTGCCCGCCTTCACCAATGAGGGCTGGAACGCGTTGTTTGCGCCCAAGGGCACACCCGCGCCGGCAATCACCAAACTCAACGACGCCCTGCGCAAGGCGATGGCGAGCGAAAAAGTGACGAAGCGTCTCGCGGATCTCGCCTCGTTTCCGGCAACGGGCGATGAGCTCACGCCCGGGTTCGTCAAGGCGCATGTCGAGGCGGAGGTGAAGCGCTACCGCGAGTTGCTCGCTGAGTAGGGCTTTTGGGAAGCAGGATTCCGCCCGGTGGTCAAAGTCATCAAGCGCAGCCTGAAGATCGCCGGGCATTCCACCTCGATCTCGCTGGAGGAGCCGTTCTGGCGGCTGCTGCGCCTTGCTGCTGAACGTCAGGGCCTCGGCATCGCCGCGCTCGTCGAATCCATCGACCGCACACGGCAGGGCAGCAATCTCTCATCGGCGGTGCGAGTGCATCTGCTCGAATGGATGATGGCTGAAGGCGCGATCATCCTGCCGGATGAGGACTGATCACCCGAAAGTCAGCCCGGCGGCGCAGCGGGCGGTGTCGCAGCGGGCGGTATCGTGGGCGATACACGCGGCACCAGCTCCAGCGGCGCACCAACTGCTGCGGGACGCGGGACTTCCGGCGCTTTCGTCTCCCGCGCCTTGGTCTCCAACGCCTTCAGTGTCGCGGCAAGTTCAGCGGCCTCGCGGTCTGCCTTTTCCCGCTCGGCGCGGCGACGAATCGCGGCGGCTTCGGCCTCTATCGCGGCCTCGGCCTCCCGTATCTCCCGGTTACGGCGCTCGATGAAGGCATCGCCGCGCTGACGCCGCAGGTGCGCCGCACGTTCGCGCACATCCGCCTCGAACGCCTCGGCCCGTTCAAGATCTCGTTGAATGGCCATGGCCAGAAAGCCGTTGACGAGCGAGGCAACCTGAAGCCGCCGTTGCGGCTTGCTTTCTCCGGGCCTGCCTTCTCCCGGCGCGCGCGCTTCAAGCGGCAACGCGAGCTGGATTTCCGGCACCGCCCCGCTCCAGTCCCTGGGAAGGACGGTCTGGGCAAAAATGAACCTTGCCTCGGCTTCCCGGCGAAGAAGATCAACCGAGAAATTCGGCGTCACGCTCACCGTCATACCGCCAGCCTGTTCCAGAACCCGCGGCGGCACCGCAACCCGCACCTGCCCGTTGATGAGCCCGAGCGGCGCGGCAAGGCCGGAGAGCCGCAACTCGCCTTTGCGCAATTCCTGATCGATCAACCCGCCAATCCGGTTCTCGTTGATCGGCGCGAGATCGTCGAGCGGCCGCGTGACCACCCGCGCCAGCGCCTGCGGATCGGCATCCGCCACCGCCATCTCGTCAAGCGTGACCTTGCCGGCACCGGAAAGCGACGCGATCAGCTCCCGAGGGGATGCACCGCCGCCGGTCATTGGAATTTCGCCGCTCAGCCGGCCCTTGAGCGCCGCCAGCGGCAGACGGGCAAATTCCAGCCGCCCACCGAGATCGACGCGACTGTCCCGGCGCGAGAAGGTCACCGAGCCCGCCACGCGCGCCTCGCCGGCTTTCGCCTCGAAGTTCTCGACGGCGACAGACCCCGGGGCAAAACGCAGCACGAACTGTGGCTGATCGAGCGTCCAACCCTCCGCCAGCGACAGGGTACGGGCCTCGATCCAGAGATCGCCCGCAGCCAGAGGCGGCACCGGCGGCGCAAATCCTTCGCCCGACCATCCTGCCGCCGCCTGTGGCCAGCTGGTCCCGAAAACCGGGGCAAGAATGGGGGCAAGCGCAACCGAGCCCAGCCGGATCTGCCCCGCCACCTGCCCGCCACGCACGAGATCGAAAGCGATCTCGCCCGAGACCGGATCATCGCCAATCGCGGCATCAAGCCCGGTGACAAGAACCTTGCTGCGGTCCGCCACAAGCCGGCCCGCAAGACGCCCGGAGACGCCGTCCCGGAACGACTTCGTGCTGCCCATGGCCGCGCCGAGCACCGCAAGGTTGCGCGAGGCGAGCGTGATCCGCCCTTCGAGCGGCGTCGAGCGGAACGGGTTCAGCCCACCCTCGAAACCCAGCTCGACACCAGCCATCGTTCCGGTCAGGGTGCCGCTGACGAGTCGGCGCGGGTTACCTTCCGCCTTCAGGGTCAGCCGTCCCGGTATCGCCGTCGCCGGCATGGCAAGGCCAAAAACCTGCGCCGCCAGTCGCCCGCCGTCGGCATTGCTGACATCGGCCTCCAGCGAAACCGAGAGATCATTGCCTTTGAGCGTGGACTGGCTTCGCCCCACAACAGCCGTGCCGCCGAGCCGGCCATCGACCGCCACATCCCAGGTCGCATCCCCGGCTCGCGTCATCAGCCGGAGGTTGGCGACGGCGATCGCAGGTTCAAGCTGGCCCGCGCGCTTCAGGAAGGCTTCTGTCATCGGGCCGGGCAAGAGGGCGTTACCAAGCTGCGCGATATCGCCCAACCGTTCGGCATCAAGCTTGGCGGTCATCTGCAGGCCGTCACCGGAGGCCGTGCCGGAGAGTGTGACCTCCTCGCCCTTGCGCCCGGTCAGGCGCAGTTGACGCAGGGTCGCGATCGCGCCGTCGCGATCGAGTGCGACCTGCAGGCCGCCCATATCCTGTCCGTCGAGCGCCAGTCTCTTGACGGAAAGCCGGGTCGCAAGTTCCAGTCCGGGAATGGGGCGGAGCGGATCAAGCGCCGCGAGCACGCGGGCATCAAAGCGCTCGGCCGCAAGATCGAGCGTCATTTTGGGCGAAATCCGCTTGCCGGCTTCCGGGGGCAACAGGTCGCCGGAGCCAAGCAGTGTACCGGCAGTGCTTTCGATCTGAACATCCGGGATTTTCAGCCCTGTCACGCCACCGACAAGGCGGGCGGAAAGCCGTGCGCTCGCCGGGAGATTGGCGGCGCCGTCCGCCCCGCGGATCCAGCTGACGAGTGTTTGCAACTCGGACGAATCCACCTCCAGCCGTCCGTCAACCGGCACGGATTCGGGCGCGGCGGCGCGCGTGAAAGTGGCTTTCGTGCCGCCCGGCAGCCCGGCGGCAAATGTCTCGACGACGAGCCCGCCCGATCTCACGGCCGCTTTCAGCTGGACATCCTGCAACGTCCCGCCGGGAACCTGAATCGCTCCGACTGAAAGGTCAGCCACGATGTCAATCGGGAGGGCCATTTGACCGAGAACTGCGATTGCATTCTGAGCCATTGCCGATGGGGCACGGCCCGTTTGCTCCGGGTTGACTTGCCCCGGCTTGCGCGCGCCATCCTCTGCCCCGAAATGCGCTGTGGCATCGTAGCGTTTGGCGCCGAGCTTGATCTGCAGCGCCGGCCGCGCGCCTTTCAGATCAAGAAACCCCTGCCCCGCGAGCTGGAAGGCACCATCCCCGCTGCCGAAGGCAAGATTGATAGGGTCGGCGATCGTCTGATCGAGATGCGCGATGATCCGCGCCGTGCCCTGATAGGCAAGCTGCCCACCGTCCTTGCCGGTGAGCGAAGGATTGCCGCTGAACGTCGCGGCACCATCGAACAGGGGGCGACCGGAAACGTCCGGCATGCCGAACCAGCCATCGAGAGAGACCCGCGCCGCGAGGCCACGATCTTCGAGCACCCCCTTGAGCCGCGCCCGCCCTTTTTCAAGCTTGCCGATCTGCGCCCGGAAATCCCGACCGGTTGCCGGGTCCTGCACCTGCAGGCGGAACGGCCCCAGCAAGCTCGGTGCTTCCAGCGCGATGTCGAGGGCTCCGGTACCGGTCGGCGCCGGCATACCGGTCTCCAGGCGCTCGACGAAGCGCACCCCTTTGAGATCGAGAAGATCAAACCCGATTTGCCCGATCCAGTCTTCATCCAGCCCGGGTGCAGTTCCAGCCCGCAATGTCCGAAGCGCGGGCCGGGAAACCAGTACGCGGTCGGCGCGAGCGGTGTTGAAGGTGAGGCGCCCCGAGATCAGCGCCAGCGGAGATAGCGAAACAGTCAGGCGCTCGGCCCGCGCAACCGGGGCCTCCGGCGGGCCGACTTCAATGGTCTCGGCATCCAGTTCCGGCGTCGGCAGCAGGGTGACCCGCAGCGGGCCGGAAAAACGCACGGCAACGCCGGTCCGGGCCTCGATCGCCGCCGCAACGCGCAACCTCTGGCTGTCCCAGTCCACAAAATGCGGTCCGACCATCAACGCCAGAAGCGCGATGGCGACAAGGGCAGCCAGGGCTGTCAGACTATCCCGCACGCGATACCACCTCGTGATCCCGCCTCCGAACCGTCGATTCGGAAACTAGACGCCCACCTTAGCGGCATCGTGACGATCGATCACGGCGTAAACGTGAAAATCTTGCCGGGATTCATGATGTTGTCGGGGTCGATGGCGTGTTTGATCAGCCGCATGGTGCTGACGGTGGCGTCCCCCAGCTCCGCGCCGAGGTATTTCATCTTGCCCTGCCCGACGCCATGCTCGCCGGTGCAGGTGCCTTCCATGCGGTGCGCCCGCTCGACAAGCCGGGTCAGGAAGCCCTTCACCACGGCCATTTCCTCGGCGCTCGCGGTGTCCACCAGCACGGAGGTGTGGAAATTGCCATCCCCCACGTGCCCGACGATGGGGGCAATGAGGCCGCTCGCGGCGATATCGGCCTGCGTCTCCTCGATACAATCGGCAAGATGCGAAATCGGCACACAGATATCGGTCGCGAACGGCTTGATGCCGGGGCGCAGCGCCATCACCGCCCAGTAGCTGTCATGCCGCGCCTGCCAGAGTTTGGTGCGATCCTCGGGCCGTGTCGCCCATTCGAACGGGCCGCCGCCAAGATCCTCCGCAATCTCGCCGAAGCGCTGTGCCTGCTCGGCCACGCCCTGCTCGGTGCCGTGAAACTCCACGAGCAACACCGGACTCTCCGGCATCGCGAGCTTGGAATAGACGTTGACGGCCTTGACCTGCACGGCATCGAGCAGCTCGATCCGAGCGATCGGCAACCCGGTCTGGATCGTCAGGATCGCGGCATCCGCCGCCGCCTTGACGGAGGGAAACGGGCAGACGCCCGCCGAGATCGCCTCGGGCAAGCCGTGCAGTTTCAGCGTGATCTTCGTGACGACGCCGAGCGTGCCTTCCGACCCCACGAAGAGGCGCGTGAGGTCATAGCCGGCGCTGGTCTTTTTCGCGCGCCGGGCGGTGGTGATCGTCTCACCGTTCGGCAGGATGGCTTCGAGCGCGATGACATTGTCCTTCATCGTGCCGTAGCGGACGGCGTTGGTGCCCGAGGCGCGCGTTGCGACCATGCCGCCGATGGAGGCATCAGCACCCGGATCGATCGGGAAGAAGAGGCCATAGCTCTTGAGATATTCGTTGAGTTCTTTCCTCGTCACGCCCGGCTCGATGACGCAATCGAGGTCTTCCGGGTGGACGGTGATGATCTTCTTCATGGAGGAGAGATCGATCGAAACACCACCGTTCGGCGCATTGAGATGCCCCTCCAGCGACGATCCCGCGCCGAAGGGAATGATCGGCACCCGGTGCGCCGCACACAGTTTGACGATCTCGCGGATTTCCTCGGCACTCTCCGGGAAGACCACCATGTCCGGCGGCTGGTTCGCAAGCCAGGTGGTGGTATGCGCATGCTGCTGGCGCACGGCATCGCTTGTCACGCAGCGGTTGCCAAACTGGCGTTGCAGCGCCAGCGTCACGGTTGCGATGGTTTCGGCTGAAGGCCGGCCGGCGTGATCGGTCATGCGTCTCTTCCCTCGCTCACGTGTCTCTTCCCGCGTGCCGGCGGTTGGCCCGCCGGTGTTGGCACGGGCAGCCTATTGGCCGCCCGCTATTTTAGTCAGCGTCGCTGACCTTTTCCGGAAAATCAAGCATGACGGGCAAGGCTCGTCGACCCCTCACCTCAGTTCCGGTTGAGGAAATCGTTCTTGCCGACATCAACGCCGTTGGCGCGCAGCAGGGCATAGGTCGCGGTGGCGTGGAAGTAGAAATTCGGCAGCGAGACCCTAGCGAGCAGGTCCTTGCCGCTCATTTCGGTTTCCGGCGCGTTGCGGCCGAGCTTGATCTTGATGATGCGATCGTCAGAGCCTGCAAAATCAGCCGGCGGAATGGAGGCGATGAAAGCGAGCGTCCTGGCGATGCGGGCCTTGAGATCGGCAATCGTCTTCTCGTCATCGGGCCAGCTCGGAACCTCGCGGCCGGAGAGACGGGCAGCGGCGCCCTTGGCGGCATCGCTCATGATCTGGATCTGACGCGAGAACGGAAACATATCCGGCGACAGGCGCAGGGTCACGAAGACGCTTTCGTCGATCTTCTTCGCCTCGGCATGGGCGGCGAGCTTGTCGAGGATCTTGTCGATGGCGGTCAGCGTCTGGGTGAAGGTGGCGATGCCGATCTGGTTCATGCAAGAATTATCGGATGACATGGATGTTCCCTGATGGTTGAGACGGGTGCATACCCGGAGATGGCACCACAATGCCGATCCCCTGCGGGGCTTCAAGTGCTTCCTTGCGCCGCGCTCCTTCACGCCTTCGTTATCCAGCACGGCAAGGGTGGCGGCGAATTGCCGCATGCACACGAAATATTCAGAACATAAATAGAACATGATCGCCGGTTTTCGTGCTATCCCGCCTCTCGGTGAGGTCTTTGGGATGCGAATCAGCCAGAATGCTTGCTAGGAATGCGATGATCTCCCCGCTCTATCCTGCCCAAAATGTGAAGTAGCCACCGTGTCCGATCCGTTCTCGCTCGATAGCTGGTCCGAGCCGCCAGCCCCGGCTTCCCGCCCCGTCCCTGCTGCGGGTGGGATCGCTGCGCGCGCCCGCGCGGCTGCCCAGCCGGCACCGACCTATCTCGACAACCTCAACCCCGAGCAGCTTCGCGCCGTTGAAACGCTCGATGGTCCCGTGCTCGTGCTTGCCGGTGCCGGCACCGGCAAGACCAAGGTTCTGACCTCGCGCATCGCGCATCTGATCGCCACGGGGCGTGCCCGCCCGAATGAAATCCTCGCGATGACCTTCACCAACAAGGCCGCCCGCGAGATGAAGGAGCGCATCGGCCATCTCGTCGGGTCGGTGGCCGAGGGCATGCCCTGGCTCGGCACCTTCCACTCGATCGGCACCAAGCTGCTGCGCCGCCACGCCGAGCTGGTGGATCTCCGCTCGGATTTCACCATTCTGGACATGGACGATCAGCTGCGCCTGCTCAAACAGGTGATTGCTGCCGAGGATATCGACGACAAGCGCTGGCCGGCGCGTGTGCTCGCCAACATCATCGACGGCTGGAAGAACCGCGCGCTGACACCGGAGAAGGTGCCCGCCGGCGAGGCGACCGGCTTCGCGGGCAAGGGCGGCAAGCTCTATGCGCTCTATCAGGAGCGTCTCAAAACGCTGAACGCGGTCGATTTCGGCGATCTGCTGCTGGAGGTGATCCGCCTCTTCCGCGACAACCCCACAATAACCCAGCAATATCAGGATCGCTTCCGCTACATCCTCGTGGACGAGTATCAGGATACCAACGTCGCGCAGTATCTCTGGCTGCGGCTGATGGCGCAGGGGCGGCGCAACATCTGCTGCGTGGGCGATGACGATCAGTCGATTTACGGCTGGCGCGGCGCGGAGGTCGACAACATCCTACGCTTCGAGAAGGATTTTCCCGGCGCGGCCGTCATCCGGCTGGAGCGCAACTACCGCTCCACCGGGCACATTCTGGGCGCTGCCGCGCATCTCATCGCCCGTAATGAAGGCCGCCTCGGCAAGACGCTCTTCACCGAGGGCGAGGAAGGCGAGCGCGTCTCGGTCGCCTGCGCCTGGGATTCGGAGGAGGAAGCCCGGCAGATCGCGGATGACATCGAAGGCCTCCAGCACAAGGGGCATCGCCTCAACGAGATGGCGATCCTCGTGCGCGCATCGTTCCAGATGCGCGAATTCGAAGAGCGCTTCATCACCAACGCGATCCCGTATCGCGTCATCGGCGGACCGCGCTTCTATGAACGCGCCGAAATCCGCGACGCGATGGCCTATCTCAAGTGCGTCGCCAACATCTCGAATGATCTCGCCTTCGAGCGCATCTTCAACACCCCGAAACGCGGCCTCGGCGATGCCGTGCTCGCCACGATGCATGCCTATGCGCGGGACCAGCGCATTCCGCTGATGCAGGCGGCGCGGGTGCTGGTGGAGACCGAGGAATTCAAGCCCAAGCAGCGCCAGACCATGCGCGAGCTGATGGAGGCTTTCGCGCGCTGGTCCTCGCTGATCGAGACCACGCCGCACCACGAGCTTGCGGAAACCATTCTCGAGGAGTCCGGCTACACCGACATGTGGAAGAAGGATCGCTCGGCCGATGCCGCCGGGCGGCTCGAAAACCTCAAGGAACTGGTGCGCGCGATGGAGGAATTCGAGAACCTCGCCGGCTTCCTCGAACACGTCTCCTTGGTGATGGACACCACCGCCAACGAGAGCGATGATCGCGTCTCGATCATGACGCTGCACGCCGCGAAGGGCCTCGAATTCGAAACCGTGTTCCTGCCGGGCTGGGAGGAAGGCGTGTTCCCGCACCAGCGCGCGCTCGATGAGCAGGGCAAGGCGGGCCTCGAGGAAGAGCGCCGGCTGGCTTACGTCGGCCTCACCCGCGCAAAGCGCCGCGCGAAACTGTTTTTTGCCAGCAATCGCCGCATTCACGGCCAGTGGAACGCCGCGATCCCCTCGCGCTTCATTGACGAGCTCCCGGTCGATCATGTCGAGGTGATGCAGGGTCAGGGCACCTACGGCAGCCAGCAACGGCAGATGGTCGGCGGCGGCTATGGCGGCTCGCGCTTCGACAAGGTCGCGCCGTTTCAGGCTTCATCCTATTCAACGCCGGGCTGGCAACGCGCGCAGGCGGCGGGTGCCGCAGGCTTCCGCCCCTCGGCAGCGCCGCAAGACCCTAGTCGCCGCGGCCCCGCGTTGATCGAAGGCCGCGTGCTCGCCTCCTCCACCGGCGGCGCCTCGAAATTCGGCGCGGGCGACCGCGTGTTTCACGTCAAGTTCGGGCCGGGCTCGGTGGCCGAAACCGATGGCAACAAGCTCACGGTGGATTTCGACAAGGCCGGCCGGAAGATGGTGCTGGACAGTTTTGTGCAGGCGGGGTGAGGGGCGCGCAAGGAAAACTGTTCAATATCAATATCTTAATATGCAAAGCCTATTTGCATGGAATTTCTAACCTCACAAACCAACTTCTGCAGTCATGTGTGTAAAAATCATTTCGTATCCGATATTATTCCGTTTCTTCCGACCTCAAAAACGGATTTGAATCTCTAAAACAAGGACTTAAAATTTCTTCGCTTTCAGCCACGATCAATGGGTTACAGAGTGCAAAATATTTTACACGCCGAAGCCAAAAACTATTGATTGCAACCGACCGGAGGAAGCAATCAATGGAAGACGCACCAACGAATCAGGAGCGTCACAGTGCCCACCAAGCCCTCCCCAAAATCACCTGACCTCCCGCCCTACCTGCGCCACCTCCGTCATGCGCGGCTGGCGCTCTGGGAAATCTACCTGATGGTCACAATCCTGCTGGCAATCGTCGCGACTTTCGGCTTGAAGCTTTGGGCATGAACACCACCGCCCCCACCGTGATCGCGCGGCTCATCACCGATGAGGCCACCGCGAAAGCCATCGCCGACCAGCTTTCCGAACTCTTCGAGCCTGAGGAGCTGGCCGCCTCGGCCTTCGAATTGCCGGATGCCGATGCACTCCCCACCTCTGTGCCGCGCCCCTCGCGCCAGAACACGCCACGCGAAGGCGCGATGGGCACGCTGCTCCCCGACAGCGATTGTCCCTGGCAGGCCGAGCTTTACTTCGGCGAGGCGCCCGACCGCGACGCGATCCGCGATCTCGTGGCGAATATCGTTGGCGCCAAAGCCGCCGCCGCGCTCACCTTCGAGGAAGTCGCCGCGCAGGACTGGATCGCGACTTCGCTTGACGGCATGAAGCCGGTCGATGCCGGGCGCTTCACCGTGCATGGCGCACATTCACGCAGCACCCTCAAACCCAACCGCTTCAACATCGAGATCGAGGCCGCGCTCGCCTTCGGCACCGGCCATCACGGCACGACACGCGGCTGCCTGCTGCATCTCGATTCGGTTCTGAAGAGAAGAAAACCACGCAATATCGTCGATATTGGCTCCGGCACCGGCGTTCTCGCCTTCGCTGCCGCGATGGCACTGAAGGATGTGGTGCTCGCGGGCGAACTTGACCCGGATTCGGTGGTCATCGCGCGGGAGAACGCCCGGCTCAACCGCGTCGGCACCTTCGTGCGGCCCGTCGTCGCGGCGGGGCTGCAGCACCCGATGCTGCGCGCCACCCGCGCCTATGATCTCGTGTTCGCGAATATCCTCGCGCGCCCGCTCAAGATGCTCGCCCCGGAAATCGCCCGTGCCACCGCGCCATCGGGCGAGTTGATCCTCTCCGGGTTGCTGATCCGCGATGTGCCGGGCGTGCTCGCAAAATACCGCGCTTTCGGCTTCCACCTCGCGCGCCGGGTGCATCTTGAAGGCTGGGCCAGCCTTATCCTGAAGCGCGGCGGCACAAAGAGCAGGCACACCCAATACGGGTATGCCTGAAACGAAAAACCCCGGCTTGCGCCGGGGCCAGTCTGGCCAAAAGGCCAATGTTCAGGGGCGCGAAGCTTATTCGCTACCCATCAGGCCCGGATGCTTGAGCGACATCGCGCGATGAAGCTCGGCACCGTCGCGAATCGAATCGCGGATGAGAGAAAAGGAGCGCAAAACGCGGCTCAGAAATGCGATAATCATGATGTTAGTCCTTTGATGATGGCTGCTTACGCTCAACGAGCGAAGGGCAGCTCGGCGGTATCGGGCGTCTCCGAGAGGCTCCCGACATCGCGCAGTTTGAACCCGTAAACGATTTCGAGCCGTGCGATTTCACGCTCTGCGGTGCGGCGGCGGCTTTCGATCATCGCGTCCATGAAGCGGGCGAAGAAGCCCGGTGAGGTGGTTTCGGCTGCCACCGACTTGTCGGTGCCGGCGAGCGGGAGCAGCGCATTCGAAAAGGTCATGCTAGCCATGGTCATCTCCTGTGTCCTCGAGAGGTGCGTCGCGCATCGCGCTGATGGGAGGCGCCAACTCTCTGGTCAACCGGGTTTCCGGTTCGGCCTTGTACGACTAAAGATATACCTATGTTGCGCTGCAACAAGAGATTTTGATGCAACCGAGATATGTGTTTTTAACATGGCTCGGTTATAGAACTTTAATACACCATCTGTTTTTGCATAATATTGCCACAATCTGCCTGTGTTGCCAGCAGGCTGAATCATTGGCGGCAGAGTGAATTTCTGGCGTCGACCTGATGCCTGAATACGCAATCGCAGCGTCGTGCTTGTCGCCTTGAATGCACGACGCTAAGCTCGCCTCTACCTTGAGGATCGACCTTGCCCCACGCGAAATTCCAGACCTTCACAACCGATGCGCAACCGGATCGGTCCCGGCCCCGTCTTGCCGCTCTGCAGGCTGAACTCGCCCGCGCACGCGTGGCCGGGCTGTTGCTGCCGCGCGCCGATATCTTTCAGGGTGAATATATCCCGGCGTCCGAAAACCGGCTGAAATGGCTCACCGCCTTCACGGGGTCGGCAGCGTTTGCCATCGTCATGAAGAAGCGCGTCGCACTCTTTGTGGACGGGCGCTATACCGTTCAGGCGCGCTCGGAAGTTGATCGCGGCGTGATCCGGGTCGTCCCGCTTGCGGAAAAGAACCCTGATGAATGGCTGCGCGACAACGCCAAACCGGGTGTGCGCATCGGGTATGATCCCGCCCTGTTCACGGCGCGCGGGCTGAAGCGCTTCGCCAGCGCGTCGGAGGAGGCCGGTTTTGTGCTGGTGCCGCTGCCTGCGGACCCATTCACGCCGATCTGGGATGATCGCCCCGCAGCGCCCGCGACGCCGGTTGTCGATCACCCCTTGCACTTTGCCGGCGAGGAGGCCGCGAGCAAGATCGAGCGGCTTCAGGCCAAGCTGGCCGGCTACAAGCTCGATGCGCTGGTTGTCTCCGAGTGCCCTTCACTGAACTGGCTTCTGAATATCCGCGCCGGGGATGTGCCGCATCTGCCGATCCTGCGCGCGTTCTGCCTCGTGCCGCGCGAAGGGCGCCCGGTGCTGTTCGTGGACCCCAAACGGCTGGAGGCGGGGCTGGCGAAGCGTCTTGCCGCGCTCTGCGAGATCGTGCCAACACAAGCCGCCCCCCATGACGGGCGGGCGGAACTTGCCGAGCGGCTGGCCACGCTTGGCAAGGCCGGCGCGCGCATCCGGCTTGATGAGGATACCGCCGCCTCGCATTTAGCGGGGATTATCGATGCCGCGGGCGGCAAGGCCGTCACCGCCCCCTGCCCGCTCGCGCTGATGAAATCGCCCAAGAACGCGACGGAAATTGCCGGCTCGCGTGCGGCGCATCTGCGCGATGGCGCGGCGATGGTCAAGTTTCTCGCCTGGCTCGACCGCGAGGCGCCGAAGGGCGCGATCACCGAGATCGATGCCGCCGTCGCGCTGGAGGGTTTCCGTATTGCCACCGGCGAACTTGTCGATGCCTCCTTCCCATCCATCGCCGGCGCCGGCCCCAACGCCGCTCTGCCGCATTACCGCGTCACCGAGGCCACCAACCGTGTGATTACCCCCGGCCTGTTCCTGATCGATTCGGGCGGGCAATACCGCGACGGAACGACCGACATCACCCGCACCATCGCCATCGGTGAACCGACCCGCGCGATGCGCGACGCCTATACGCGTGTGCTCAAGGGCATGATCGCGATTTCGCTCGCGCTCTTCCCCAAGGGCACGAACGGCGGGCAGATCGACGCTTTCGCGCGCCAGTTCCTCTGGGCAGGCGGGAAAGATTTCGACCATGGCACCGGCCATGGCGTCGGCAGCTACCTCTCGGTGCATGAGGGGCCGCAGCGGATTTCCAAGCTGGGTTCGACCGCGCTCCAGCCTAGCATGATCCTCTCGAACGAACCGGGTTATTACCGCGAGGGCAAGTTCGGCATCCGCATCGAAAATCTGGTGGTGGTCGAGCCGCGTGCTATCAAGGGCGCGGAGCGCGAAATGTTCGGGTTCGAGACGCTGACCTTCTGCCCGATCGATCGGCGGCCGATCATCCGTTCGATGCTGACTCGCACGGAACGCGCCTGGCTCGATGCCTATCATGCCGAAACCTTCCGCCGGCTCTCGCCGCTGGTCCCGGGCGCGGATCATGCCTTCCTCGAAGCCGCCTGCCGCCCGCTATGAGTGCGCCTGCCCCGTCAAGTTCTCCTGCCCCATCTGGCGGCCAGCCGCGCGGCTTTCTGTTGCTGCTCGTCGCGCTCTCGATGCTCGGCCCGCTCACGCTCAACATCCTCGTGCCCTCGTTGCCGGGGTTGGCCAAAGCCTTCTCGACCAGCCGGGAGAACGCGCAGCTCACGTTCTCGCTCTATCTTTTCGGCATGGCGATCAGCCAGCTCGTGCTCGGCCCGCTGGCAGACCGCTTCGGGCGGCGACCGGTGGTGCTGGTCGCGCTCGTGACCTACGTGACCGCGAGCATCGGCGCGCATTTTGCCCCAACCATCGAGATGCTGATTGCCACGCGTGTCATGCAAAGCTTCGGCGCGACCGCCGGCCTGACGCTTGGCCGGACGATGATCCGCGACCGCTACGACCAGAATTCCGCCGCCAGCGTCATCGGCTATGTCACGATGGCGATGGTACTGGCACCGATGATCTCGCCGCTGCTCGGCGCGATGATCGATGAAGCCTTCGGCTGGCGCGCCATTCTGGCGTTCTGCGCCGTGCTGGGTGCGCTCAGCTTCGCGCTGGCGCTTCTCAACCTGCCTGAGACGCGCCCGGTCACACTGGTGGCCGCGACCACGCGGCAGGTTATCGAGCGCACGATCGGGCTGATCGTCAATATCCGCTACATGGCGTATTGGGGCGCGAGTGCCTTCTGCTCGGCGCTGTTTTTCTGCTTTCTCGGCACGGCACCGCATCTGATGATCGAGGTGCTCGGCCGTTCGAAGAGCGAATACGGCATCTGGTTCATGTCGCTCTCGCTCGGCTATATGGCCGGAAATTTCGTCTCCGGGCGCAACGCGCGGCGGCTTGGCATCGATACGCTGATCTATTGGGGCAATATCGCCGGGCTTGTGGGCTCGGTGGCGCTGCTCGGCCCGGCTCTGATGGGCTATCTCCACCCGCTGGTGCTGTTCGGCCCGGCGATGATCATGTCGTTCGGCAACGGGCTCGTGCTGCCGAACGCGATTGCGGGCGGGCTCGGGGTTGATCCGGCAGCAGCGGGCGCGGGCTCGGGGCTGATGGGGTTCGGGCAGGTTGGTGTCGGTGCGGCCCTGAGCTTTTTTGCTGCGAAGTACACCGAGGATTCAGCTTTACCGCTCGCGGTTCTCATGCTCGTCTGTGCACTCATCGCGCATTTTTCGGGCTGGGTCAGCCGCCAGGAAACGCCGAAACAGGGGTAGCCGGATGAGCGCACGCTATGACACCATCGTTGTCGGCCTCGGCATCATGGGTTCGTCAACGCTTGCCACCCTCGCGGCGCGCGGCAAGCGCGTGCTGGGGCTGGAGCGCTTCGATCTCGGCCATGCGATGGGATCGAGCCATGGCATCAACCGCATCATCCGCATCGCCTATTTCGAGGGCGCCTCCTACGTGCCGATGGTGCAGCGCGCGGCGCAGCTCTGGACCGCGCTCGGTGACCGGCTCGGCGAAAGGGTGATGCACGTCACCGGCACGCTCGATTGCGCGCCGGCAACCTCGCCATTGACCGCACAATCACGCTATTCGTGCGTCGCGAACGATCTCCCCTTCGAGGAGCTTGATGGCGATGCGATCAACCGCCGCTTTCCTGGCTTTCGTGTGCCCAAGCATTTTACCGGCATCTTCCAGCCCGATGGCGGCTTCCTTGCCTCGGATCGCGCGCTGGCCGGCTACCAGAGCCTCGCGATCGCCGATGGCGCCGAAATCCGCGCCCGCTCCCCCATGCTTGGCTACGAGCCGACGCCGGATGGCGGTGTGAAGGTGCGAACGGCGGAGGGCACCTTTGAGGCGAAGAGCCTCGTTCTCACCACCGGAGGCTGGATCGGTGAGCATGTGCCGGCGCTCAAGACCCTCGCCGTGGCAGAGCGGCAGGTGCTCGGCTGGTTCCAGCCGAAGGAGCCCGCCCGCTTCATGCCGGACCGGTTTCCCGCCTCGATCCTGAAGACCGAGGACGGGCATTTCTACCAGTTCCCGCTCTGGGGCGCGCCGGGGTTCAAGATCGGCGCGCACCGGCACCTTTTCCAGCAGAGCCCGGCGGATACGCTCGACCGGAATGTCTACCCGGAAGACGAGGCGTTGCTGCGCAAGGGCCTCGCCTTCGCGTTCCCCGAGGCAAACGGCGCGTGCCTGCGGCTTACGGCCTGCCACTACACCATGACCCCGGACGAGCATTTCATCATCGATCACCTGCCCGGTGCACCGCAGATCGTTGTTGCCTCACCCTGCTCCGGGCATGGCTTCAAGTTCGGCTCGGTGTTCGGCGAAGTGCTGGCGGATATGGCCTCCGGCGAGACACCGGCATTCGACCTCTCGATGTTCCAGATGAACCGGTTCGCTGTCGGGCGCAGCTGAGGCGGATCTGCTTGCTCCTGCCAATTTCTGTCAGGAGAAGCGTGCCACATTCCGGGCCTCAGGCAGTGCTTTCCTCAAGGAGAATTTCATGACCAATGCCGTTACCTTGTATACCAATCCCTATTCACGCGGGCGCATCGCGCGCTGGATGCTCGAGGAAATCGGCCAGCCCTATGATGTCGTCGTGCTCGATTACGGCACCACCATGAAGGCGGCGGACTACCTCGCCATCAACCCGATGGGCAAGGTTCCCGCGATCCGGCACGGCGGTGTCATCGTCACCGAGGCAGCCGCCATCTGCGCCTATCTTGCCGATGCTTTCCCGGCGGCTGGGCTCGCCCCGGCGCTGACCGACCCTGCCCGCGGCGATTATTATCGCTGGCTGTTCTTCGCCGCCGGTCCGCTCGAGCAGGCCACGACGAACCACTACGCGAAGTTCGACCCCACGCCGGATCAGGCGCGGATGTTTGGCTATGGCAGCTATGCCCAGACGATCGATACGCTGGAAAAGAAATTCACCACCTCGGATTACGTTGCCGGCAACCGCTTCACGGCAGCGGATGTCTATGTCGGCATGGCGGTCGGCTGGGGACTGGAGTTCGGCACCATCGACAAGCGCCCGGCCTTCGAGGCCTACTGGAACCGCCTCAAGACCCGTCCGGCCTGTGTGGCCGCCAATGCGAAGGACGATGCGCTCGCTGCCGCCAGCAAAGGCTAGAGCATCCGCCCGCCAAGTGGGCACCGGTTGGCGGATAAAGCGGATGCGGCAACATCACGATCATGAGCCTCTGCTGGCCCTGTCGAATCAGCAGACGCTCAGCCAATCAGCGCCAGCCACTCGTCCTCGGTGAGGACCTTCACGCCAAGCTCGGTCGCCTTGTCGAGCTTGGACCCCGCCCCCGGCCCGGCGACGACGAAATCGGTCTTCTTCGACACCGATCCCGCGACCTTCGCGCCGAGGCTTTCGGCGCGGGCTTTCGCCTCGTCGCGGGTCATTTTTTCAAGAGAGCCGGTGAAAACCACCGTCTTGCCGAATACCTTACTTCCTGAAAGCTCAGGATAAGATAGTCCTGACTTATCCTCTATATTCACCTCACGCGCGAGTTCTTGGACAATTCGTACATTCTCGTCTTGTAAAAAAAACGAACAAATTGAATCAGGAACGGCCAACTCCTTCATTTCCCCCTCCACGTCCACCCTAGAGCTAAGAGCAGAAACAAGCTCGCGGTAGCTACCTCCAGGTCTTTGCTTGTAGGCGTTCCGAAGAACCTCAACGAACGCAGTCGCCGTTTCGTACCGTTCGCGAATTGATTTTCGAGCCGGCTCTTTGAGAGACATGCGCGATAAATGAGAGAATATGTCTTCCAGTGAAGCACCTCGCGCATTCAGATCGGCAATTTTCGAAAGTTGGGAAAATAGGTAGCCAACAGCCTTAATGCCAACGTTCTTAAGTTCGCCAATTTCCCTATAAGAAGGTCCAGGTATTTCGCTCGCCGCAGCGAAGGCCGTCGAAAAGAAATTCCCCCACGATTTGAAGGCTTTCGCCAAATCTTTCGCCGTTGTCTCCCCGACATGCCGGATGCCGAGCGCGAAGATAAACCGCTCAAGGCTGATCTCGCGGCGCGCATTGATGGCGGCGAAAAGATTGGTGACGCTCTGCTTGCCGAAGCCTTCGAAGTTCTCGATCTTCTGGAACGAGGCCGCGTTACGCCGCTCAAGCGTGAAAATATCTGCCGGTTCGCGGATGCGGAGGTCTTCCACCGGGCAGTCGTAGAAAAACGCGATCTGCTTGTCGCCGAGGCCTTCGATATCGAAGGCGCGGCGTGAGGCGAAGTGCTTCAGATGCTCCACCCGCTGGTGCGGGCAGGCGAATTCCCCCGAACAGCGCCGCACCGCACCTTCGATGCCAGCGCTCGTCTCCTCGCGGATGACAGCCGTCTTGAGATGGCAGGGGCAGAGCGTGGGGAATTCGAACGCCGTCGTGCCCTCGGGCCGCCGGTCGAGCACCACTTCCACCACCTGCGGGATGACATCGCCCGCGCGCTGGATGACGACGAAATCGCCGACACGCGCATCAAGCCGCGCGATCTCATCCGGGTTGTGCAGCGTCGCGTTGGACACAACGACACCGCCGACCGTGATCGGCTCGAGCTTGGCGACCGGGGTCAGCGCGCCGGTGCGCCCGACCTGGATGTCGATGGCGTTGAGGCGCGTGATCGCCTTCTCCGCCGGGAATTTATGCGCGACAGCCCAGCGCGGGGCACGCGCGACAAACCCAAGCCGGGCCTGCAAGGCGAGGTCATCGACCTTGTAGACGACGCCGTCGATGTCATAGCCGATGACGGGGCGTTCGCGCTCGATGAGCCGGTAATGCGCGATGAGCGCTTCGGCATCAGCGCAACGGGCCATCAGCGGGTTCACAGGAAAGCCCCAGCGGGCGAAGGCCTGCACCATTCCGGCTTGCGTTGTCGCGGGCACAGCCTCCTTCCTTGGCGAATCCCTCATCTCGCCCCAGGCGTAGGCGAAGAAGCGCAAGGGGCGGCTCGCCGTCACCTTCGGGTCGATCTGCCGGAGAGAGCCCGCCGCCGCATTGCGCGGATTGGCGAAGATCTTGCCGCCGATCTCCGTCTGCCGGGCGTTGATTGCGGCAAAATCGGCGTGGGAGAGGTAGATCTCGCCGCGAATTTCCGCGATCTCCGGGGCGTCGGGTGGCAGCACCTCGGGAATGCCGGTGGTTGCCATGACCGCACGGATGTTGGCGGTGACATCCTCGCCCTCCGCGCCATCGCCGCGTGTGGCGGCAGTGATCAGCTTGCGGTTCTCATAGCGCAAGGAGAGCGAGAGCCCGTCGATCTTGGGCTCGGCTGTGATTGCGAGCTCGCGGTCGGCCGGGAAATCGAGAAAGCGGCGCACGCGCGCAACGAACTCGGCGGCTTCCTCGGTCGAGAACACATTGCCGAGGCTGAGCATTGGCACCGCGTGGCGGACTTTGGCGAACTTCGAGGAGGGTGCAGAGCCGACGGCTTCCGTGAGCTTCGACCTTAATTCGGGATACATCCCTTCAAGTCGCTCAACAAATCGGCGTAGCTCGTCATATTCAGCATCGGAGATCGTCGGAGCATCTTCCTGGAAATACCTGCGATTATGCTCTTCGATCTGCGCCGTGACATTCCGGTGTTGTTCGCGCGCTTCTTCGAGTGTCCACGGAGCGCGATCAAAAAGCATTCCTCTTGCCATTCACGCCTCCAGCAGACGGCTTGCTGCCGCGCGGGCCTCGTCGGTGATCGCGGCACCCGAGAGCATGCGGGCGATTTCCTCACGCCGCGCCGGAGCATCGAGCGGGGCAACGCGCGTTGCCACCCGATTTACCGCGCCATCCTCGTTTGCGACATCCCCCTTGGCGATGTGGAAGTGCATCGCGGCGCGTGCCGCCACCTGCGGCGCATGTGTCACCGCCAGCACCTGAACGCCGTCCGCGAGGCGTTTGAGGCGCGCGCCGATCGCATCCGCCACCGCACCGCCCACGCCAGTATCGATCTCGTCGAACACCAGCGTCGGGGCCGAGCCCCTGTCGGCGAGCACGACCTTCAGCGCCAGCATGAAGCGCGCAAGCTCGCCCCCCGAGGCGATCTTCATCATCGGGCCGGGGCGCGAACCGGGGTTGGTCGCGACATGAAACTCGATCCGGTCAAAACCGGTGGCTTCCAGCCGCGTTGGGTCACTGTCGATTTCGGTGATGAAGCGCGCGCGATCGAGCTTCAGCGGCGGCAGCTCCGCCGCGATGGCTTCATCGAGCGCCGCAGCCGCATTGCGCCGGATATCCGAGATATGGCTTGCCTTCGCCCGCGCCAGCGCCTCCGCCTCGCGGGCGCGCTGCTCCAGCGCCGCAAGCTGGGCCTCGCCGTGGTCGAGCGCATCGAGATCACCGGCGTATTTCGCCGCCAGCGCCGGCAGATCATCCACCGGCACGTGATACTTGCGGGCCGCCGCGCGCAGGGCGAACAGGCGTTCTTCCACGCGTTCAAGCTCGCGCGGATCGAATTCCGCATCGCGCAGGGCCGCTTCCAGCCCATACTGCGCCTCGTCGAGCGCCGTAAGCGCGGATTCGATCGCGGTGATCGCGCCGGCGAGCGCCTCACCTGCGCCGTCACGCCGCCGCTCCAGCCGCCGCATCACGGAGACCAGCACCGGGCTCGGCGAGCCCTCGCCGGAGAGGAGATCGTTGGCATCGCGGATATCCGCCATGGCCTTTTCGGCCTGCATCATCGTCTGGCGCTTCTCCGCGAGGGCGGCTTCCTCGCCGGGCTCAGGGCCGAGCGCATCGAGTTCCGCCGCCGCATGGCGCAGGAAATCGGCCTCCTTGCGCGCCGCCTCAATCCGCAGTCGCGCCTCCGATACGGCTTTTTCCGCCGCGCGCCATTCGGCATGCATGCGCCCGAGGGCTTCGACATCACCGCTGATGCCTGCAAACCCGTCGACCAGCGCCCGGTGCGTCGCGGGGTCGATCATCGCGCGATCCGCGTGCTGACCGTGGATTTCCACCAGCGCAAGGCCAACAGCGCGCAGCGCCTGCATGCTCACAGCGGCATCATTCAGAAACGCACGGGAACGGCCATCCGCCATCTGTATGCGGCGCAGGATCATGTCGCCATCGAGGTCGATCTCGAAGCCGCGGGCGACGCGGCGGGCGGGATGATCCGGCCCGACATCAAAAATCGCGGTCACCTGCCCCTGGCTTGCGCCCTGGCGCACGAGCGCGCCATCACCGCGCGCCCCGAGCGCGAGGCTGAGCGAATCAAGCAGGATGGATTTGCCCGCCCCCGTCTCGCCGGTCAGCACGGAGAGGCCTTCGGCAAAACTCAGGTCAAGCCTGTCGATCAGGACGATGTCCCGGATCGAGAGGCCGATCAGCATGGCGGGCGCATCGCTTGATCCCGAAAAGTGGGGACCGGTTTTCGGGCAAGATCATGCGACATAGGGAGTGTACGGGGCATGAGCGTTTCCGTTTGCGAGGATCAGACCCCTCAGAGGCCGACGACGCGCGTGAAACCGCGGAACGTCTTGCTGATCCACGATCCGCCGTCTTCGCGCGGCTTCAGGCCACCGGTTTCCAGAAGCGCGAAGGCGTCCTTGTACCACTGGCTGTCCGGGAAGTTGTGGCCGAGCACCGCCGCTGCCGTCTGCGCCTCATGGACGATGCCAAGGCCCATATAGGCTTCGGTGAGGCGCGAAAGCGCTTCCTCGACGTGGCGCGTCGTCTGGTATTTCACGATGACTTCGCGGAAGCGGTTGATCGCACCCGTGAAATTGCGCTTCGTGAGGTAGAAGCGACCGATATCCATTTCCTTGCCAGCGAGCTGATCCTGCGCGATGCGGATGCGCTCGCGCGCGTCCTTGGCGTATTCGGAGGTCGGCCACTTGCGCACGAGGTCATCCATCGTCGCGACGGTTTTCTCCGCACGCTCCTGATCGCGGCTGATGTCGAGGATCTGGTTATAGTAACTCATGCCGACAAGATACTGCGCGTAGGGCGTGTCCGGGCTCGCCGGATAGAGCTGCACGTAGCGGCGGCCATGGTTGATCGAATCGGCGTAATCGCCCCCTTCAAACGATGAGAAGGTCGCCAGCAGCAGCGCTTTGCGCGACCACTGCGAATAGGGATACTGCTTGTCGAGTTCGACGAATTTCTTCGCAGCCGCGCCGAAATCGCGGGCTTCCATGCGGGCAAGGCCGTCATTGTAGAGCACGTCGGCCTTTTCGTCCTTGCCGATATCGCTCTTCGGACCCTTGTCTTCAAAGGGGTTGAGCGATGAAATCGTCTCGCAACCGGCAACGGAAAGCGCGATCATCAAGCAGGCCGCGAGCCGCACAAACCGGCCGGAACCCCGCACTGCATTCGATTGCGAAGAAGAACTCATCTAGGCCTCACGCTCCTGCCGTCCTGCGTCACACGCACAACGCCTGACTATCGGTTCTTTTGAAGAAATCCACCCCCGAACGCAAGAGCGTCGCGGCAAACATCGTTAATTCTCGTTAACCGCCGAAGCGGCAACAATAAGGCAAGCCGCCGCTGTACGATGCACCGGTACCGAGAACGTGATTTCTGTCAGTTGAGATCGGGCGCGAAAGCCGGTTGCGGCTGAAGCATTTCGCCAAGGGCGCGCGCCGGGCGACGCATCGGCTCGACGATGGCATAGGCCGAACGATCGGCAAACAGCGCGTCGAGAATCATGGCATTCAGCTTGTGGCCCGGACAGAAGGCCTTGTAGTGGCCCTGAATGGCATAGCCGGCCAGGGCAAGGTCGCCGATGGCATCAAGAAGCTTGTGGCGGACGAATTCGTTGGAGTAGCGGAGCCCTTCCGGATTGACGACGGCATCCTCGCCGACAGCAATCGTATTCTCAAGGCTGGCGCCGAGCGCGAGGCCGGCTTTCCAGAGACGCTCGACATCCTTCATGAATCCGAAGGTGCGGGCCGAGGCGATTTCACGGCGATAACGGTGCGGTTCGAGATCGAAGCCATAGGCCTGACGGCCGATTACCTTCGAGTCAAAGGCGATCTCGACATCGAGGCGGAACCCGGCCTCGCGCGGAAGAAGCTCGACAACCGAATTGCCAAGCTCGACCCGGACCGGCTTGAGAACCTTGACGACCTTGCGCTCCTTGGAGAGCGTCACAAGGCCAACCTGATCGATCGCATCAACGAAAAGCCGCGACGAACCATCGAGGATCGGCATTTCCGGACCATCGACCTCGACGAGGACATTGTCGACACCAAGACCGGCCAGCGCCGACATCAGATGCTCGATCGTCGCGACCGTCGCGCCGCTGTCGTCACCGATAACCGTGCAAAGCTGGGTATCGCGCACGGCGTGGCTCTTGGCCTCGATGAGGCGCTCACGACCGTTGGGAAGATTTGTGCGAAGAAACGTGATGCCCGCGCCAGCTTCCGCCGGATGCAGCACCACACGTGCCGGACGACCCTGATGAACGCCAATACCTTCGACGACAACCTGATCGGCCAAAGTGGTTTGTTTCACGTGTCTATCCCCTACGCTCGAGGTTCAGCCTCGATGCCCGACGCATATTTCACGCGGCCAGAGCCGTGTGCCACCCGCTACCAAAGCCGGGATACCCCGTCGACCAGCAATTGCAAAATCACTGATTCTTACGCTTCGTAACACGCATACGCCATACTGGGGAAAGAACGAAAATCCTGTTTATCTCATGTTTTCAATACATTAATTAAAATTATCGGGATTTTTGCCACCTGTCCGCCACAGTCCGGGCGGGCAGGTTTGTTACACTTTATTCACTGCTTTGAGGTTCGGACCCCCGACTCACTTCACCTGACGGCGGAGAAAGGCCGGGATTTCGAGCTGGTCGTCCTCGAGATTGCGCTGCGGCGCGGCAACCCGGCCATGCGGATCAAGCGCGCCCTGTGCGGGACGATAGACCGGCGCTGGAGCCGCCGGCTGCGGCGCACGGCGGGCATACATTTCATGCGTCGCGCTGGGCGCCATCGGCGCTTCCGGTGCCATCGGCGGTTCAGGGCTACGCGGCTGGGCCGGCATCTCCTCCTCGCGGCGACCGCCGAGGCCGACAGCAGCAAGACGCTGCATCAGCGTCATGCGCTTCTGTTCCGGGGCCGGCGGGGCGGCAACGGCTTCCTGACGGCTTGCCTGAAGCACGGCCTGGCCCGGACGCGGGAATTCGTCCATCGTCGGCATGCGCTGCTGGCGAACCGGAGCCCGCTCCGGGGCCGGTGGGATGAAGGCTTCCGGCATCCGGGGCTCTTCATGCACGATCTTCGGCTCTTCGACGATCGGCGCAGCGAAGAAAGCCGCCGGGCGCGGCTGGCTGGCCTCGACCACGACATCCGGCATCACGGCAACCGGCTCAGGCTGGGCGGGAGCCTGAAACACAGGAGCCTGGAACACGGCAGCCGGCTGAACGACCGGAGCCGGGGCTTCGACAACCGGCGCCGGGGCGGCGATCGGCATCTGCGGCGCGGCCTGCTGGACACGCTGCGCCATCTGGGCGCGGAGGCGATCCGCCATCTGCGCAAGGCGCTGGTCAATCGTCGCGCCGTTCTCCGGGCTGTCCTCGCGGGCGGTCGCGGGGTCAAGGCCGGTCGCAACCACAGAGACGCGGATGATGCCATCGAGGCTTTCGTCCTGCGTCGCACCGAAGATCACGTTGGCATCGACATCCACTTCCTCGCGGATGCGGTTGGCGGCCTCGTCGACCTCGTAGATCTTCATGTCCGGCCCGCCGGTGATGGAGATCAGAAGGCCGCGTGCGCCCTTCATCGAGGTTTCGTCGAGCAGCGGGTTGGCGATCGCGGCTTCGGCCGCCATGATGGCACGGCTTTCGCCGGTGGCTTCGCCCGTCCCCATCATCGCCTTGCCCATGTCGCGCATGACGGCGCGGACATCGGCGAAATCGAGGTTGATCAGGCCCGGCTTGACGATGAGATCGGTGACGGAGGCAACACCGGACAGCAGAACCTGATCGGCCATCGCGAAGGCTTCGGCGAAGGTCGTCTTCTCGTTGGCGATGCGGAAGAGGTTCTGGTTGGGGATCACGATGAGGGTATCCACCGCCTTCTGCAATTCGGCGATGCCGGCTTCCGCGACGCGCATGCGGCGCTGGCCCTCGAAGTGGAACGGCTTGGTGACAACGCCCACCGTGAGGATGCCCATCTCGCGGGCGATGCGGGCGATGACCGGGGCCGCACCGGTGCCGGTGCCGCCGCCCATGCCGGCGGTGATGAAGGCCATGTGGACATGCGCGAGCTGATCGCGGATCTCGTCGATCACCTCTTCTGCCGCCGAACGACCGACTTCCGGCTGGCTGCCGGCACCGAGACCTTCGGTCACCTGGATGCCCATCTGGATGCGGCGCTCGGCGTTCGAGAGCAGCAGCGCCTGCGCATCCGTGTTCGCGACGACGAAATCAACGCCGATCAGGCCACAGCGGATCATGTTGTTGACCGCGTTGCCACCTGCGCCGCCGACCCCGAAAACGGTGATGCGCGGCTTCAACTCGTGAATGTCCGGTGCCTTGATGGTGATCGTCATGGTGTGCCTCTTTCCCTCCGGCCCGCCCGCCGGGTTTGAACGCGAAAACTGATTGGTCTCAGAAACTGTCCCTCAGCCACTGCCCGACTCGGGCGATGTAGCCTCCGGTGCCTGTCATCTGCAGGGCGCTTCTGCGTCCTGCCTCGAAGAATTCCTTGCCCGCGACCTGCGGGTAGACGAGCAGCCCGACGGCGCTCGCGAAAGCCGGGCTCTTTGCCGCTTCCGGCAAGCCCTGAACGCCGACCGGGCGCGCCATGCGCACCTGCGTGCCGAACACGCGCTTTGAAAGTTCTGTCAGCCCGCCGAGCTGCGCCGTGCCGCCCGTCAGCAGCACGTGCTGGCCCTTGGCGATGTGGAAGCCGGCTTTATCGAGCCGCTCACGCACGAATTCGACGATCTCCTCCGCGCGCGGCGCGACGATCCGCGTCAGCTGGCCGAGCGGCATGGCATGGCTCTGGTCGCGGTCATCCTCGCCGATCTGTCGAATCGAGAGGATGTCGCGGTTATCCGCCTCGGTCTCGATGCAGGAGGCGAAGCGGTTCTTGAGCTTCTCGGCATCATCGAGGCGCATCGAAAGCCCGCGCGCGATATCGAGCGTGATGTAATTGCCGCCGACCGCGATCGTGTCGCAATGCACGAGGTGACCCTGATTGAACACCGCGATGGAGGTGGTGCCGCCGCCGATATCGATGACGACGGACCCGAGTTCCGCCTCATCGTCGCAGAGCGTCGAGAGCGCAGAGGCATAAGGGGTCGCAACCAGCGCTTCGACCGCAAGATGGCCACGCTCGACCGCAAGCATGAGGTTATGCGCCGCCAGCGGATCGCAGGAGGCGATGTGGAGATCGACACCGAGCTGCTCGCCCACCATGCCCATCGGCTCCTGGATGCCGCCTGCGCCATCGAGCGAATAGCCGACAGGGAGCGCGTGCAGGATCGAGCGCCCGGCATCCTGTGCATGGCTTGATGCGACCTCGATCACGCGGTGGATATCGCTCTGCTCGACATTGCGGCGATGCAGTGCCACCCGGCCGGCGAAGTGATGCGAGCCGATCCGACCGCCGGAAATATTGACGAGCGCGCTTGCGACCTGAACCCCGGCCATGCGCTCGGCGCTGTCGACGGCGAGGCGGATCGCCTTTTCGGCCTCTCCGAGATCGATGACCGTGCCGCCCTTGATGCCGCGCGAGCGCTGATGCCCGATACCGAGGATGCGCATGCGGTGCGTGCGACCCGAAAGCACATCGGACCCTTCGATCGGATCGAGCCGCGCGATCAGGCAGACGACCTTCGACGTCCCGACATCCAGCGCGGAGAGAATGGCGGTCTTGTTCGGCGGCACCGGGCGGATGCGCGGCGTGAGCGTGGACGGGTTCCGCATTACGCTTTGCCCCCCCACTTCTTGATCTTCTGCTGGATGGTTTCGGCGAAGCTCGCGGAGGCCTCTTCGGTCAGGCGCACCGTGATCCGGTCCGGCAGGCGCAGATCGATGGCGAGCACCGCGCGTTTGGTGATCCCTTCCGCGCGCTCGATGGCCGCAAAGGCTTTCAGGGCGGCTTCCGGCGCAACCTCCGGCAGCTTGATATCGACACCATTCTGGAGCTTGAGCGTCCAGCGGCGCTTGGAGACGAGAATACCGGCGCGGATCTGGTCCTTGAGGTCCGGCACCGCGTCGATCAGCGTGGCGAATTCCTTCACGCGCAGGTTGGCATCCGGCCCGACGACGTGCGGCAGCCGGAGAAAGCGCGGATCGGAGAGGGTCTCGATCGACGTGCCATCTTCCGAAATCACCTGCACCTGCCCGTCCTGCTGCCAGATGGCGTAGGGCATCCGCTCGCGGATATCGATGAGGAGGCGATCCGGGTAAAGCTTGGTGACACTCGCTTCCGCGATCATCGGCACGGCGGCGAGCCTCGCCTGCAGGACCTTGGGATCGAGAAACGGCAGTGAGGCCGTCGACTGCAGCCCGGCGAGCTGGATGACCTCGTCCTGCGTCAGTTCGTGGTTGCCGGAAACACCGATGTGCTGGATGCCGAAGCCGAAGCCGCGTGCCAGCATGTCCGGCAGCGAACCCTGCGTCGCGCGCATCGCGTCATAATGGCCGCCGAGCACGAAGCCGGTGCCAGCGCAGGCGAGCATGAAGGCAATCGCTGCCGAGGACCCGATCCCTCTGGGGATGCGCAGGCCGTGCGCGGCGCGGCGGCGGGCAGAGCGTTCGGCACGCCAAAGCGCGCCAGCGTCGGCAAGGCTGCCGAGCCGGGTAGCTATCGATCGACCGAGGCGTCCTCCACCATCCATTCCACAAGCTCGCCGAAGCTGAGGCCCTTCTGGGCCGCAAGTTCAGGCACGAGTGAGGTCTCTGTCATGCCGGGTTGTGTGTTCACTTCCAGACAGACCAGCGTGTCGGTAGCGTCATCATAACGGAAGTCCGCTCTGGAGACGCCACGGCAGCCAAGCGCCTCATGCGCCCTTACCGCCATTTCTTGGACGTGCTGGTAAATATTTGGTTTAATTTGTGCAGGCAGGACGTGAATTGATCCGCCCGCAGCGTACTTTGCGTCGAAATCGTAGAAGGCCCCTGTTGCCGGCTTGATTTCGATAACATCGAGCGCGCGGGCGCCGTCGGGATAGCCCATCACGCCGCAGGTAAGTTCGCGGCCGGGGATGAATTCTTCAACAAGCATCTCGTCGCCGAGCGGCCAATCCGGGCTCGCCAGCTCCTGCGGCCAGCTGTTCTGGCCCTCCTTGACGATGAAAACGCCGAAGGACGAGCCATTTGCCACGGGTTTGGCAACATAAGGGGGCGCCATCACGTGCCGTTGCGCCACCTCGAATCGCGACACCGTGAGGCCGGCCGCGACCGGAACCCCCGCCGCCGCCATCACCACCTTCGCGCGGTCCTTGCGCATCGCGAGGGAAGAAGCGAGCACGCCTGAGTGGGTATACGGGATGCCCATAATCTCCAGCAGACCCTGCACTGTGCCATCCTCGCCGAACGGGCCGTGCAGTGCGTTGAAGCAGACATCCGGCTTCAGCTTCGCCAGAACTTCCGCGATATCCCGCTTGATATCCACGGCGGTGACGCGATAGCCCTGCCCTTCAAGCGCCTTGGCGCAGGCTGCACCGGACTTGAGGCTTACCGGCCGCTCGGCAGCCCAGCCGCCCATCAGAACCGCGACGTGTTTGGCCATCATCTTTCCTCCGGCGTTTCGCCTCTCAGGCGACGCCCACCCGCTTCACTTCCCACTCAAGCTCGACTCCGCTGCTGGCTTTCACCAGCGCGCGGATTTCCTCGCCCAATCCCTCGATATCGGCTGCGCTGGCACCTTCATGCGCGATCAGGAAATTGGCGTGCTTCTTCGACATTTCCGCCTGCCCGACCCTGAGGTCGAGTCCGCCAGCGTCGCGAATCAGCCGCCAGGAGGAATGCCCCGGCGGGTTCTTGAAGGTCGAGCCCGCCGTGCGGACCTTCGTTTCCTGATCCTTCTCGCGATGCTCCTGCACCCGGGCGTTGATCGCCTGCACCTCGTCGACGGGGCACGCAAAGCCCTGAAACACGGCCTCGGTAAAAATCGTATCCGCCGGCACGCCGCATGTGCGATAGGCGAATTTCATGTCGTCCGGCGTCAAGCTGACGATATCCCCGGCGCGTGTCACCGCTGTCGCCGAGACGAAGCGCTCGCGCGTCTCCCCCTCGATCTCCGGGTTGGTATTCGATCGCGTGCCGGCGTTCATGCGCAGCGCGCCACCGATGGAGCCGGGAATGCCGAACAGGAATTCGAGCCCGCCGATTCCCGCGTTCGCCGCCTCGATCGCGACCTTGCGATCCGCCGCGAAAGCCCCGGCGCGGATGCGATGCCCATCCTCGATCGCAATCTGCCCGAAGGCGCGCGGCGAAAACCGGATGACGACACCGGGAATACCGCCATCGCGGATGATCATGTTCGAGGCGAGCCCGATCACCATCACCGGGATATCAGCCGGAAGATGCTTCAGGAAATACGCGAGGTCTTCCGTATCCGCCGGGGTGAACAGCGCCTGTGCCGGCCCGCCGACCCGCAGCCATGTGAAGGGCGCGAGCTCCTGATTGGCCAGCAGCCGACCGCGCAACCCCGGCATGCGGGCAGCGAGATCGGCGGTGATATCAGGAAAAGTCATCGCCTCACCGTTTCAATTCAGCAAGTTCTTTCGGCAAGGCATAGGCCCATTGCGTGATGTTGCCCGCCCCGAGGAAGATCACATAATCGCCCGGCTTTGCGATATCGGCGACGTGCTTTGCCAGCATTTCCGGCCCTTCGAGCGGGATGACATGGCGATGGCCATGCGCCTTGATGCCGGCGACGAGCCCATCCCGATCCGCGCCCGCGATGGGGGCTTCACCGGCCGCATAGGTATCGGCAACGATGACGGTGTCGGCATCGTTGAAGCAGGTCGCAAAATCCGAGAACAGCGATTGCAGCCGCGTATAGCGGTGCGGCTGGACGATGGCGATCACCTGCCCCTTGGTCGAGGCGCGGGCCGCGCGCAGCACGGCAGCGATCTCGACGGGGTGATGGCCGTAATCGTCGAAGATCGTGACACCGTTCCACTCACCAGTTCGGGTGAAGCGGCGCTTGACGCCGCCGAAGCCCGCAAGCCCGGCGCGGATCGTATCGACGGGCACGCCGAGCTCATAGGCCACAGCAATCGCCGCCGTGGCGTTGAGCGCGTTGTGATGGCCGGGCATCGGCAGCACCATATCCGGCAATTCCGTCACGATGCCGGTCTTGCGGTCGCGGATCAGCACCGAGAAGCGGCAGACGCCGCCTTCGAGATTCACGTTCATCAGCCGGACATCGGCCTGCACGTTCTCGCCGTAGGTGATGACACGGCGATCCTCGATCTGCCCGACGAGTTCCTGAACGGTCGGGTGGTCGATGCACATCACGGCGAAACCGTAGAACGGCAGATTGTCGACCAGCGCGCGGAACGCCTTCTTGATCGCGTCGAAGGTGCCGAAGTGGTCGAGATGCTCGGGGTCGATGTTGGTGATGATCGCGACATCGGCCGGCAGTTTGAGGAAGGTGCCATCGCTCTCGTCGGCCTCGACCACCATCCACTGCCCGGCGCCGAGGCGCGCGTTCGTGCCGTAGGCGTTGATGATGCCGCCGTTGATCACGGTCGGGTCAAGCCCGCCCTTGTCGAGGAGGGTAGCGACGAGGCTGGTCGTTGTCGTCTTGCCATGCGTGCCGGCGATGGCGACGCAGGTTTTCAGGCGCATCAATTCCGCCAGCATTTCCGCGCGGCGCACGACCGGGATGCGCGCCTCGCGCGCGGCGGCGAGTTCGGGGTTGTCCCGCTTGATCGCGGTCGACACCACGACCACGCCGGCCTTGCCGAGATTTTCGGCGCGATGGCCGACGAAGCAGGTGATGCCCTGTTTGCTGAGGCGCTTCACGTTCGCATTGTCCGAGGCATCCGAGCCCTGCACAGGGTAGCCCAGGTTCGCCAGCACTTCGGCGATGCCGGACATGCCGATGCCCCCGATGCCGATGAAATGGATGGGGCCTGTTTCGCGGGGGATTTTCATGGCGAGCTTCTGCCTGGCTGAGGCAGCGCGAGCCGGCGATGCCTGTCGTTCGTGAAACCCGATTCGGCGCGAATTTCGGGCTGGTTTCGCCTATCAGGCCGGACGCAGAATGGAAAGCACCTCGGTTGCAAGGCGCTCCGCGGCGTTCGGCACGCCGATCCGTCTGGCGCTGGTCGCCATGTTCGTCAGCAGCGTCGGTTCGGCCACGAGCTTGCCGATCAATTCCGCCAGCGCGATCGGCGTGAACGCACTTTGCGCCATGACGATCGCCCCACCGGCTTTGGCGAGCACCTCGCCGTTCGCGGCCTGATCCTGATCGAGCGCGCCCGGCAGCGGCACGAGAATCGCGGGGCGGCCGATCACGCCGAGTTCGGAGACGGTGGAAGCGCCCGCACGCCCGATCACCAGATGGCTCTCGGCGATACGCTGCGGCAGATCGGAGAAGAAATGCTCGACGACATGCGCCACGCCCATCTTCTCGTAGAGCTTCGTGACACGGAAGACATCCTCGTCACGCGCCTGCTGCGTGATATGGATGCGCTTGCGTAATTCTTCCGGCATGTTCTGGAGGGCGTTGGGCAGCACATCGCTCATCACGCGCGCACCCTGACTGCCGCCGAACACGAGCAGGCGCACCGGTCCGCCTTCGGTCAAGACCGGATAGGGGATCTCGGCCGCATGCAGCACGGGCTTGCGCACGGGATTGCCGGTGACCTCGGTCTTTTCGGGGAACTCATCTGTCTTCAGCGGGAAGCCGGTCGCAATCCGGTCGACCTTCGGCGCGAGGAAGCGGTTTGCCCGCCCCATGACGGCATTGCCTTCGTGGATAATCGTCGGAATGCCCTTGAAGCGCGCGGCCAGAATCGGCGGCACGGTCGGGTAGCCGCCAAAGCCCACCACCACTTTCGGGTTGATGCGTCCGAGCAGGGCATAGGCCTGTTTCAGGCCGACAAGAAGCCGCCACAGCCCCCTGATTCTGGCCTCCAGACTGGAGCCCGTTACCGTGCCGGCTGTGATGGTGTTCACATCGCCCGGAAAGCGCTCCACCCAGTTGTCGACGCGCGTATCGGTAACAAGTTCCACAAGTTCGCCGCGATGGACCAGCACTTCGGCCAGCGCTTCCGCCGGGAAGAGATGACCGCCGGTGCCACCGGCCGCGAGCAAGATCGGACGTCTGGGAATCGGATGCTTGGGAGCCGGATTCTTGGACTCAGGCATGCGTCGGGCTCCCCTGTCGATAGGCGGTGCCGGGCATCAGCGTCATCCCCGCCGGCGCATTGGCCCCATGGGGTTGCGCCATGCGGTCCATCAGCGCTGCCTTCGGGCGTTTGCGGGTCACAGCCAACAACAGACCGGTCGTGATCGCGACCGAGAGCAGCGACGAGCCGCCATAGGAAAGGAACGGCAACGTCATTCCCTTCGGCGGGATGAGGTTGAGGTTCACCGCCATGTTGATGAAGGCCTGCAACCCGAACAGCATGACGAGCCCCGCCCCTGCCATACGGCAGAAGGGATCGGCGTTCTGCCGCGCCGAGATCATCCCGCGCACGACGATGAAGCCGAAGAGCGCTACCACCAGCAGGCAGGTGATGGCGCCGAATTCCTCGCCGATCACCGCGAACATGAAATCCGTATGGCTGTCAGGCAGCGAGCGCTTGATGATGCCCTCGCCGGGGCCCCGCCCGAACCAGCCGCCGGACAGGAAACTCTCCAGCGCCATATCGGTCTGGAAGGTGTCGCCGTTGCCCTTGTTGAGGAAGCGGTCGATGCGGTCCGTCACGTGCGGCAGGAAGCGATAGGCCGCGAAAAGCCCGACGATGCCGCCCCCGGCGAGCCCGATCACCCACATGATGTGAAGACCGGCGAGGAAGAACAGCCCGCACCACACTGTGGTGACGAGGATCGTCTGGCCGAGATCCGGCTGGCGGATCAGCGGGACAACGACCATCGGCAGCAGCAGGAGCGCAATCATCAGGCTCGGCATGTCCCGGCGTGACTGGCGTTCGGAAAACGCCCAGGCTGCCATGATCACGAAGGCGGGCTTGAGGATTTCAGACGGCTGGAGCGAAAACCCCGGCAGGTTGATCCAGCGCCGCGCGCCTTTGACCTCGGCCCCGACGAACAGCGTCGCCACCACCAGCCCCAGCCCGACGATGAAGAGCACAATGGCCGCCCGCCGCACCTGACGCGGATTAAGGAACGAGGCACCGACCATCAGCGCGCCGAACAACAGCAGGAACACCGCCTGCCGGTTCACGAAATGGAACGTCGGCAGCCCGAGCTTGTTCGCCACCGGAGGATAGGCCGCGAGACCGAACAGGAAGCCGGAAACCATCAGGGCCACGAACGAAAACATCAGCCAGCGATCGATGGTCCACCACCACTCGCCGAATGTCGTGCGTTCCGCGCGTGTCACCATGTGCTTCGCACCTTCGTTGCCGAGGTGCACCGCACCTCGCTACTGCGCCGAGTATCCCGGCAGTTTTTCAGCGAGTTCGCGGAACATGGCCCCGCGAACCTCGAAATTCGGAAACTGATCAAAGGAGGCGCAAGAAGGTGAAAGAAGGATTACCGGCTCATCAAAATCGGCGTTTTTCGCATCCCGCGCCGCGCTCTCCAGCGCCACTTGCAACGTGATGGCGCGCTCGTAGGGCACCTTGCCCTCCAGCGTTGCAGCGAAGTCGTCCATCGCCGCCCCGATCAGATAGGCCTTCGCGATTCGCGGGAAATACGGCGCGAGCGGGCGGATACCGCCATCCTTCGCCTTGCCACCGGCGATCCAGAAAATCCCCTCGTCGAACGAGAGCAGGGCTTTTTCGGTTGAATCGGCGTTGGTCGCCTTGGAATCGTTGATCAGCAGCGCCTTTCCGACGCGCCCGACCTGCTCCATCCGGTGGGCGAGGCCGGGGAAACTGGCAAGGCCAGCCTGAATCTTGGCTTCATCAAGCCCGATCCTGAGACAGGCCGCCACGGCCGCCGCCGCGTTCTGCGCGTTGTGATCCCCGCGCAAGGAGCCGATGCCGGCAAGGTCCGCAAGCTTGCGACCGTGCCCGCGCCAGGCGAAAATCTCACGGCCGCGCACATGGATGCCCGCCGGCAGGTTTTCGGACAGCGAAATCCGCACGATGGGCTTGCCGGAATGATCGAGCCGCACGGCAATCGCCTCGGAGTGGGGATCGTCGACGCCGATGATGGCGGTATCCGCGGCGATCACGAGCCGCTCCTTGACGGCAGCGTAATGCTCCATCGTGCCGTGCCGGTCGATGTGATCCGGCGAGAGGTTGAGCAGCAACCCGATGCTGGGGGCGAGCGAAGGCGCAAGATCGATCTGGTACGACGACATCTCGATGACGTGGATACGATCCCCCGCCGGCGCGGCAAGATGCAGGATCGGCGTGCCGATATTGCCGCCAAGCTGCACGTCCCTACCCGCTTCGCGCAGGATATGGGCGATCAACGCCGTTGTCGTCGATTTGCCGTTGGTGCCGGTGATCGCGATGAACGGGGCATCCGGTGCGAGGCGTTTGCGCTCGCGGCAGAAGAGCTCGATATCGCCAATGATCTCGACATCCGCCTTCCGGGCGAGGTCCACGCTCCAGTGCGGCGCCGGATGCGTCAGCGGTACGCCCGGCGAGAGCACCAGCGCAGCCATGCCCTTCCAGTCGATCGTCCGGAGGTCAGTGGCATCAAATCCGGCAGAACGGGCCTTCTCGACAGCCTTTTCGGCGTCATCCCACACCACGACACGGGCACCGCCCGCCCGCAGGGCCTCGGCGGTCGCGAACCCGGAACCACCGAGCCCGAACAGGGCCACAGACTTGCCGCGGAAGGTTTCGACAGGGATCATGTGGTTTCTCCGGCCTTGCATAAACGTCATGCCCGGGCTCGGCCCGGGCATCCACGACTTACATCAAAGCACAATGGCGTAAAAGCGCCTCACCGCAGCTTCAGCGTCGCGAGGCCGACCAGCGCCAGGATCACCGCGATGATCCAGAAGCGGATCACGACCTGCGGTTCCTTCCAGCCCTTTTTCTCGTAGTGGTGGTGGATCGGCGCCATGCGGAACACGCGCTTGCCGGTGAGCTTGAACGAGGCCACCTGAATGATCACACTGGCCGCTTCGAGCACGAAGAGCCCGCCGACGATCGCAAAAACGATCTCGTGCTTCGTCGCCACCGCCGCCGTGCCGAGCAGGCCGCCGAGCGCGAGGCTGCCGGTATCGCCCATGAAAATCTGCGCCGGCGGCGCGTTGAACCACAGGAAGCCGAGCCCGGCCCCGATCACCGCGCCGAGAATGACCGCGATTTCGCCGGTGCCGGGGATGAAGTGGATCTGGAGGTAGTTCGAGAAAATCGCATTGCCCGAGAGATAGGCGATGAAGCCGAATGTGCCGGCGGCAATCATCACCGGCACGATGGCGAGCCCATCCAGCCCGTCGGTAAGGTTCACGGCATTGCCCGCCGCGACAATGACAAACGGCGCGAAGACAAAGAAGAACAGGCCGAGCTGGATCACGAGATCCTTGAACACTGGCACGGCCACCGTCGTGCCGAGCGCTGGCGGGAAACTGCGTGAGATGACATAGCAGGCCACCCCTGCGATCACCGCTTCCAACGCCAGCCGGGCCCGCGAGGAAAAACCCTTGTGGGACTGTTTCGTCACCTTCAGGAAGTCATCGTAGAAGCCGATGGCGCCAAACCCGAGCGTCACACCCAGCACGCACCACACGAACGGATTGGAGAGGTTCGCCCAGAGCAGCGTCGAGACCACGATGCCGGCAAGAATCATCAAGCCGCCCATGGTCGGCGTGCCGCGCTTCAGGAGATGCGATTCCGGCCCGTCCTCACGGATCGGCTGGCCCTTGCCCTGCTTCATGCGCAGGAGATTGATGATCCCCGGCCCGAAGAACAGCACGAAGAACAGCGCCGTCACCGTCGCCGCACCGGCACGGAAGGTAATGTAACGGAAGACGTTCAGCGGACTGAAGGTGCTCGCGAGATCCGATAACCAGAAAAACATAGCCCCTAGCCTTCCACCACCGTGGCTTCTGCCACAGGGAACCGCGCCTTGAGCGCAGCCACCACGCGGCCCATCTTGGAGCCGAGCGAACCCTTGATCATCACGACATCACCGGGCTGGATCGCATCACACAGAAGCGGCGCCAGCCCATCCGAGGCCTCCGCATACGCCCCCCGGCGGTTCGCGGGCAAGCCCTGAAAGAGATTTCGCATCAGGGGACCCGAGGCAAAGACAAGATCGATATCGTTGTCCACAACCGGATCACCAAGCGCCGCGTGCAACTTTGCCGCCTCGGGGCCGAGTTCGAGCATGTCCCCCATCACGGCGATCCGCCGGCCCCGCGCGCCGCGCGGGATCGAGCCGGTCACCGCCAGCGCCGCGCGCATCGAGGACGGATTGGCGTTGTAGCTCTCGTCGATCAGCGTGAAACTGCGGTCACCGATCTTGAGCAGCATCCGCTTGCCGCGCCCCTCAACCGAGCCGAACCCCTGAAGCGACAGCGCCGCGAGCGCGAGATCCGCCCCCACAACATGCGCCGCACCGAGAACCGCCAGCGAATTCATCGCAAAATGCCGCCCCGCCGCCCCGATGCGGTAGGTGACCGGGATGCCGAACACTTCGGCCGAAACAAGCGAGAAATCCGGGTCAAGATGCACATCCACCAGCCGGATATCCATGCCCGGCGCGGCACCGAAGCGGACGATACGTCCCGCCCGGCTCGCCGCCGCATGGGCCGCAAGGCGCGCCGCCTGCGCGTTATCACCGTTGATGATCGCGACACCACCCGGCTCTATTCCTGCAAAAATCTCGCCCTTGGCATCGGCGATGGCCTCGATGCCCCGGAACTGCGCGAGATGTACCGGTTCGACCGTCGTGACAACAGCGACATCCGGACGCACCATCGCGGTCAACGGCAGGATTTCGAACGGATTCGACATCCCGATCTCGAAGATGCCGTAATCGCACCCTTCCGGCATGCGTGAGAGGGTCAGCGGCACGCCCCAGTGATTGTTGTAGGAAGCGACGGAGGCATGGAGTTTTCCCTGCCCACCCAGCGCACCGCGCAGCATCTCCTTGGTCGAGGTCTTGCCGACCGAGCCCGTGACCGCGATCACCGGGCCGTGCATCCGCGCGCGCGAGGCGCATCCGAGCCGCTCCAGCCCTCTGAGCACGTCATCGACCACGATCAGCGGCGCATCCGGGCCGAAATTGCCGGCATGGGCGGTATCAACCGCCGCCGCCGCAGCGCCCTTCTCCAGCGCGGTGGTGACGAAGGCGTGGCCATCGTGCACATCGCCTTTGATGGCAAAGAACAGCGCGCCGGGCTCGAGCGTACGGGTATCGATCGAGATCGAACCGATATCGCCGGCGAGGCGGCCGCGCACCTTGCCCTGCATCAGGGCGGGCAGATCCGCCGCACGCCAGAGGGGCCCGGAAGCCGTATCGTTCATGCCCGCTCTCCGTTCACGTAAGCTCAGCAATCACGGCGCGTGCGACATCGTGATCCGAGAAAGGATGCGTTTCCAACCCGACGATCTGGCCGGTTTCATGGCCTTTTCCGGCGATCAGCAAGGCGTCGCCAGGTTCAAGCCGCACGACCCCCTCGCGAATCGCAGCAGCGCGGTCGCCGATCTCGATTCCGCCGGGGCAGGCCGCGAGCATGGCCGCACGGATCATCGCCGGGTCTTCGGAACGCGGGTTGTCATCGGTGATGATCGCGATATCTGCCTTTTCCGCCGCAATCCGCCCCATGATCGGGCGCTTGCCGGGATCGCGATCCCCGCCGCAGCCGATTACCACGATCAGCTTGCCGCTCACGAACGGGCGGAGCGCGCCGAGCGCATAGGACAGCGCCTCGGGCTTGTGGGCATAGTCGACGAACACCGGCGCGGCGTTGAACGCCCCCACGCGCTCCAACCGCCCCGGCACGCCGGTGAGCGCGCCGAGCGCCTTGACGACAGCTTTGGGTTTTTCGCCGAGCTGTAGCGCAAAGGCCGCGGCAACGAGCGCGTTTTCGACCTGGAAGGTGCCCATCAGCGGGACATGCACCGGATAGTCCTTGCCCTTGAAACGGAACGTCACCTGCTGGCCAAAGCCGTGCGGTTCGACAGCAACAAGCCTGACATCCTCGCCGCGCCGCCCCACCGTAACCGCGTGCCGCCCGGCCAGCTCAGCCACAACCGCCGCTTCCGCGCCGCGATCCCCGTCCAGATTGATGATCGCCGGGCACCCCGGCGGCAGCAACTGCTCGAACAGCTTCATTTTCGCGGCGAAATAGGCATCGATCGTCGGGTGGTAATCAAGATGATCGCGCCCGAGGTTGGTGAAGGCAGCGGCCTTCAGCCGGACCTCATCAAGCCGCGCCTGATCGAGCCCGTGGCTGGAGGCTTCCATCGCCAGATGCGTGATGCCGTCGGTTGCCAGCTGGTGCAGCGTCCGGTGCAGCGTGATCGGATCCGGTGTCGTCAGCGCGCCGTAATCCGCGCCATCCGGCCCGATGAGCCCGAGCGTGCCGAGCGAGGCGGCGGGGCGTCCGCAGGCCGCGAAGATCTGCCGGGTGAATTCGGCGACCGAGGTTTTCCCGGCCGTGCCGGTCACGGCGATGACGGTCTCCGGCTGGCCGGGGTAGAAAAAGACCGCGGCCTTCGAGAGCGCGTGGCGCATGTCCGGCGCCTGCAGATAGAGCACCATCCGGTCGAGATCGCGAGGTCGTTCACCGGCACCGACGACGGCGGTGGCCCCGGCGGCTACGGCGGCCGGAATGAACCCGGCGCCGTCAATCTTCGTGCCGGGCATCGCAAAGAACGCGTAGCCTTCGCGGACATTGCGGCTGTCGGAAGCGATACCGGCCAGCGGCACAGCGCTGAAATGCCCGGCATTCAACCCAAGGAGTGTGGCAAGGCCGCCAAGCGTCGGGAACGCATCCGTTCTTGCGCTGGCGGGACTTGCGCTGGCGGGAAGTTTCGGCTCGGCCATTCCGCTTCGATCCTCGGCGGGGTCTCCCGCTCTCGTGTTACTGCCGAACCGGCATGCCGCCAAGCTTCGCGATCAGCGGGAAAGGCTGGTGCGGCAGCTCGAACTTGGTCTCAAGCCCGAGCATGGGGCCGATGCGTTCGACGATTCGTCCCGTCGTCGGCGCGGCATTCCAGCCGGAGGTGGCATAGCCATGCGTCTCGGGCAAGCCCTTCGGCTCATCCAGCGTCACGAGGAGGATGTAGCGCGCCTTGTCCGCCGGCATCACCGACATGAAGGCGTTGAACAGCCGCGTCTTGGAATAACGCCCGCCGACGACCTTCTCGGAGGTGCCGGTCTTGCCGCCAAGGTAATAGCCGGGGATATCGGCCTTGGTCGCGGAGCCCTTCTCGGCGTTGAGGCGCATGACATAGCGCATCATCTGGCTGGTTTCGGGTTTGATCACCTGCGTTGAAACCTTGTCCGCCTCTTCGCGTGAGCGCTTGAGGTAGGTCGGCGTGATCATCCGCCCGCCGTTGACGAGCGCCGCCGTCGCCGCCGCCGCCTGAAGCGGGGCGACCGCAAGGCCATGGCCGAAGGCGATGGTCATGGTGTTGAGCTCACCCCATTTGGCGGGCTTGATCGGCTCGGAGCTTTCCGGCAACTCGGTACGCATGCGATCGAGCTGACCCATCTTCTTGAGAAACGCCTTGTGCCCCTCCACCCCCACCGCCAGCGCCATGCGGGCGGTGCCGATGTTCGAGGAGTAGATGAAGATTTCCGGAACCGAGAGCGCCCGGCCTTTGCCATGGAAATCACCGATCTTGAACCGCCCGTAACGCAGCGGCTGGCTGGCGTCGAACATCGATGAGAGCTTCACCTTGCCCGAATCGAGCGCCATCGCGGTCGTCAGCGCCTTGAAGGTCGAGCCCATCTCGTAAACACCGACCTGGAGCCGGTTGATGTTCTCGGGCTTGAGCGCATCGGCAGGGTTGTTGGGATCGTAATCCGGCAGGCTGACGTGGCTGATGATCTCGCCGGTATCGACATCAAGCACCAGCGCCGAGCCGGCGATCGCCTTGTATTTCGCCACCGCCGCCGCGAGTTCCTCGCGCACGGCATGCGTCACGCGGACATCGAGCGCGAGTTCCACCGGGTTGAGATCGGCTGAATCATGCGCGAGGCCCGCGCCCTTGAGATCGTTCAGACCATTGGAATCGATGTATTTCTCGATGCCAGCAATACCGATATTGTCGATATTGGCGAAGCCGAGCACATGCGCGCCCGCCGTCCCGTTGGGGTAGACGCGCTTGTTTTCGGGCAGGAAGCCGACGCCCGGCAGGCCAAGGCGGTGGATTTCCGCCTGCTGCTTCGGTGTCACCTCGCGCTTGATCCAGACAAAGCCGTTCTTCTTGCCGAGCTTGTCACGCAGTTCCTTGCCGTCAAGTTCGGGGATCACGGCATTGATGAGTTCGGCGGCCTCGTCCTTGTCGATCACCTTGCGCGGGTCGGCAAAGATCGAGATCGTCTTGACGTCCGTCGCCATCACGATACCCGTGCGATCGACGATCGCCGGCCGGGCCGTGGAAATCGCCTGCTGGGTTATCCGGCCGATGGTGGAAGCATCATCCTGGCGGACATTGATCTGCACCAACCGCCCGGCGAGCGTGGCGAACATGCTGCCAAAGACCAGCGCCACCAGCATGATGCGCGGATTGAGCTTCTCCGACCGCACCATGAACATGGCCCGGAAAAACCCCGGTCCGGCCGCGCGGGCAGGCACGGCAACGGGAACGGCCTCGGCCGTTTGCCGGCGGAGGAAGGGATTCCGGAACGCAAAACGCGGCAGACGCATCGTTACTTCCTCACTGGATGAGCTTCTTGAGGAAGCCGGTCAGCGGATTGGAGGATTTCGGTTCAGGTGCCGATGCCGCGACGGCGGGTGCCGGCGCGCCAACTTTCGCGGGCGGGATCAGCCGGACAGGACCGGATGCCGCCTTGGCCGGACCCGTTGATTTCGCCGGGTTCGCAGCCTTGGCCTGTGCGGACGACTTTGCCTGCGCAGTGGTCTTTCCAGTCGTATTGGCGGAAGCCGGCGTCGTCGCCTTGCCGGTTTTCGAGGCTGCGGAAGGTGTCGTGCCTGTCGATTTGGACGCCGCTTTCTTCGCGCTGTCCGGGGTCGGGATCGAGCCTGTGAGCAGCGAATCGATCACATCACCCTTGGCGGGCGTCGCCTGCGGGATATCTGCTGGTTTCGCGATCTGCCTGGCCGAAACTGTCCCCATGCCGGACTCGGGCTTGGCGAGCGACTGCAGCCGTTCGGGGCGGTTGAACAGATGCCATTCGGCCTGAAGAATAGCCACGGCATCGCGCTCGCGGGTCAGCTCGACCTCGCGCTTGCGCAGCGTTTCGGCAACGAGAATGGTCTCGTATTTCACCGAATACGCCCAGGTCGCGCTCGAGATGACGGCAATCAGCGCAAGCAGATTGAGAAGGCGGATCATCGGCGCTTCCCCTTCGCACCGCGCGCGTCAGGCCGCGGTTTTCCGGCACCGGATTTGCGCGGCTGGCTGGCCGGCAGCGCGGCAAGCTCGAAAACGCTGGCCTCCGGCGGTTGCGCCGCCGCATCGGTGCGGATCGCAGCCCTCAGCTTTGCCGAGCGCGCGCGCGGGTTGACGGCAAGCTCCGCCTCGCCCGCCATCACCGGCCATTTGCCGGGCGTGCGGAAGGTCGAGACCGGCATCGCCATCACCGGCGCATGGCGCGAGCCGCCCATCTTGCCGGCGCGGGCGGCGAGGAACACCTTGACGATCCGGTCTTCGAGGGAGTGGAAGCTGACGACCACAAGCCGCCCGCCCGGCTTCAAGAGCCGCTCCGCCGCGTGCAGCGCCCGCGCGAGCTCACCGAGTTCGTCGTTCACCGCGATGCGCAGCGCCTGAAAACTCCGCGTCGCCGGGTGGATATCGCCTTGCTTGGTGTGGATGATGCGCCCGATCATATCGGCGAGCTGCTTCGTCGTCGTGAACGGCTTTTGGACGCGATCCGCGACGATGGCGCGCGCAATGACGCGGCTGAGGCGTTCCTCGCCGTAATGATAGAGGATATCGGCAATGCGGGTCTCGCTCTCGCCGTTGACGATCTCCGCCGCGCTCTCCCCGCCCGCATCCCCGGCCATGCGCATATCAAGCGGGCCATCGTTGCGGAAGGAGAACCCCCGGATCGCCTGATCAAGCTGCATCGAGGATACGCCGATATCGAGCACGATGCCGTCGAACAGGCCGAAACCGGCATCCGCCGCGGCCTGCTCCATGTCGGAGAATTCCGTTTCCGCGAGCGTCAGCCGGCCGTCATACGCTGCGACAACCGTCTGCCCGGCCGCAATCGCCGTGGGGTCGCGGTCGAGCGCCAGCACGCGGGTTTTCGCGTTTGCATCGAGGATCGCGCGGCTGTAGCCGCCAGCGCCGAAGGTGCCGTCGAGAAAATCGCCGCCTGCCCTCGCGTCAAGCGCATCAAGGACTTCGGTCAGGAGAACGGGGATATGCGGCGCAGCTGGAGAATTAGGGTCGGAGACATGATGGGCTGGTCCGCCATCAGCCCCCCCTCCGGAAGTGCCGATGCCCGTCATGTCTCCGGCTCCCCTCGTCCAGAACCTCTCCCCGGATTGCCCCCCGAAAGATCGGGCCCCGAGAGATTGGCTCTGAGTGCGCGCAAGCTCGCCTTTGCCTCGGCAAGATGCGCGGAAAACCGGCTCGGCTCCCAGATCCGGAACTTGTCCCCCAGCCCCACGAACACCACGTCCGACGTGATGCCCGCATGGATGCGGAAGCGTTCGGGCAGCGAGATGCGCCCCTCGGGATCGGTCTTCAGCGTTTCCGCCCCTCCGAGAAGCGCGGTCGCGATCAGATCGCGCGCCTCCGAATAGGCCGGATAGCGCTCGATCAACCCATCGATCTCCCGGAGGAGGCGATTGCCACCGCAGTCGAGCGCCGGAACCTCCAGCGCCTGATGCACGAACAAACCCGGATACTGGTCGGCCTCCAGCACGGCACGGAACGGCGCGGGGATGGAAACCCGGCCCTTGCCGTCGAGACGGCTGGAAATGGTCGACAGAAAACGCATGACGCAACCACTCAAGCCCCGCCGTCGCCTCAACGGGCGCGGCACACACGGCGACCAAGACAGGGCTCACCCCGTCCCTATCGCCAACAATTCTTGGGCTGATATGGGCTAGCATGGGAAATCTTGGGCGTCAACGCAAACACGTGCGCACGCCACGCCTGCAGACGCACACAGGGCGCATCTTTCCATGGAGGCGTTAAGGAAGGGTTTTGGTAGGGTTAAGGAGGGGTGGAGGAAGAGCCCTCCAAATGCGAAGAAAAACCAAAAATTTACTATGCTTCTGGAATTTATTAATTTTTTACCAAATATTAACCATACGCGCCCACTTTAGGTGCTAGAGAAGATGGAGGCCAAACGCCTTACGGCATTTGGCCAGTTTTCAGATTTTATCTTGGTTTTAGCGTGCAAGCAGTGCCAAGATAATTTTTGCGATGGCCGTTGCTAATTCAACGACCATCATGATGAGCTCGATTGGGAGCTTCATACTCAGACTCCTAGTCTTCGCGTCGAAATTGACACGAACCAGAAGTTTCGCAGAGCGCTCTTAATGAATCATAAATTGCAATGGAATTTGTGATTCATTTTGAGTCACAAATTTGGCGGCTCAGTGAAAAATTAGCGCTTTTTAAGATTTCTCCTCACCATTCTAACCGCACGCCCCACGTTGCATCCGGCAAAGGTGCTGGCTTTTAGCAAAGACCTGTCGAAAGCCATCAGCCCCTCCGATAGCCCGAACGGGCGCCCGAGCTTATGCGAGGGGTCTTCGGATATTCGGCGCAGCCCCGAATATCCGGCAAAAAACACTATCCAGTCGGCCTGTAAGCCGGGTTCTGTATGGCCTGCGCTCTCACGCAAACGTGGCGGCCATTCCTCTGGGGCGCCTCTCGCGAGACACCTCGTGCAACCAACCCGGATGGTCGGGGCGGAGACCCCTGCCCCGGTTGCCCGGCGCGCGCCATCCCTATTCGGTCTTGCTCCCGGCGGGGTTTGCCATGCCGTTCCCGTTGCCGGCAACGCGGTGCGCTCTTACCGCACCCTTTCACCCTTACCGGGCAAGCCCGGCGGTATCCTTTCTGTGGCACTTTCCCTGGGGTCGCCCCCGGCGGCCGTTAGCCGCCACCGTTTCTCCATGGAGCCCGGACTTTCCTCGGCGATTGTGCATCGGGTTGATCCGAAAACCGGAAGACCACTTTTCGGCCCGATGCCTCGCCGCGGCCGCCCGGCCGACTGGATGGTGCCAGATAGGGCCATGCCAGCAGGCGCGTCAACGTGAAGTATACCGGTACGAATCATTTGATGTTTCACAAGGCAACCGTTCGCACTGTGCGATAACACGCTTGAGTTCAGCAGGCTCCGCGGCGTAAACTGTCGCCGCACGTTCATTTGAATTCAGGGAGAGCAAGATGCGTAAAATGTTTTCTGTGGCCGCCATCGCGGCTGTCGCCATGACCCTCGGTGCCTGCACGGCGCGTGAAGAGCGCGCAGCAGGCGGCGCCGCGATCGGCGCTGTTGCCGGCGGCCTCATCGGCGCGGCTGTCACCGGTCGTGCCGGTGGTGCGTTGGCTGGCGCGGCGATCGGCGCTGTCGGTGGTGCGGTTGTGGCCGATGCCACCCGTCCGCAGCGCGAATGCGTCCGCGTGCGCTATGACGCCTACGGCAACGCCTATTGCACGCGCTATCGCCGCGTTTACTAAGCAACGGCAGCTTCGTTTGACTATGGACATGGCGGGGGTAACTTCCCGCCATGTCTGATTTCAAGACCATGTCTGATTCCGGGAACACGTCTGCCTCTGAAGCATCGATTGGGGAGGCACGGCCCGACTCGCCGGTCGCGACCCGCGTCTATCCCTCGCCCAACCATGGCGAGCGCAAGGGCGGCGAAAAATCCGGAAGAGTAACCCCGGACAGCATCATCCTGCATTATACCGGCATGCCCTCCGCTTCCGAGGCGTTGCTCTGGCTCGCAAACCCGATTTCCGAAGTCTCCTGCCATTACTTCGTCTTCGAGGATGGCCGCGTCTGGCAGATGGTGCCGGAAGCACGCCGCGCCTGGCACGCCGGACGTTCAAGCTGGCAGGGCGAAACCGACATGAACTCGCGCTCCATCGGCATCGAGATCGCCAATCCGGGGCATGATTTATCAAAAGCATTTGCAAGCGAAGTGGGCACCGGTTCGCGTGAAGCAAATGCGTCGAGAGAAAGATTGACCATTCCCGGGCCACTCCCGCCTGTTGGCCCGGATTTTCCGGGCGTCCAGATCGACGCCGTGATCGCGCTCGTGAAGGATATCGCCGCGCGCTGGAACATTCCTGCCGCGCGGATTGTCGCGCATTCGGACATCGCGCCCGGCCGCAAGATCGATCCTGGCGAGGGGTTTCCGTGGGAAAAGCTGGCGCAGGCGGGTGTGGGGCTGTGGCCTGATAAAGCCATCGCGCCGCTGGCGACGCTGCCCTCCTACCGCCCCGGCGACGAGGGGCTCCCGGTCGCGGCGCTGCAATCGATGTTCGCCAAGTTCGGCTACGGGATTGAGATCACCGGCGTCTACGACCAGCGCACGGCCGATGTCGTAACCGCCTTCCAGCGCCACTGGCGGCAGGGCTGCGTGGACGGGGTTGCGGATGGCGAGACGGTGGGGGTGTTGAGGGCGTTGATGACGGCAGCGCAGGCGTAAAGCGCTACTGTCATTCCCGACGCGCTGGAGGCGCGAGCGGGAATCCAGAACCCCATATTGCCCAAAAACTGGATTCCCGCCCCTCGCTACGCTCGGTCGGGAATGACGGCTGAAGCTCACTCCGCCACGACGTTATACCCCGCCGGGTCATAGTTGAGGATCGGGCCGAGCCAGCGCTCGACCTCGCGGATCTCCATGCCCTTGCGGGCGGCGTAATCCTCGACCTGATCGCGCTCCACCTTCGCGACGCCGAAATAATGGCTCTCGGGGTGGGAGAAATAGAGCCCCGACACACTCGCGCCCGGCCACATCGCGTAGCTCTCGGTGAGCTTGACGCCGATACGCCGCGTCGGCTGCAACAGTTCGAACAGCTGCGCCTTTTCGGTGTGATCGGGCTGCGCGGGGTAGCCCGGCGCCGGGCGGATACCGTCATAAGGCTCGGCGTGCAATTCGTCCGGCTTGAAGGTTTCGGCGGCGCCATAGCCCCAGAATTCCTTGCGCACGCGCTCGTGCATGCGCTCGGCGAAGGCTTCGGCGAGGCGATCGGCCAGGGCTTTCGCCATGATCGAGGAATAATCGTCGTTCTTGCCTTTGAGCTTGTCGGCGATCCGGTCTTCGCCGATCCCGGCTGTGACGACGAAGGTCCCGAGCCAATCGGGCTTGGTGCCCTCCGGCGCGACGAAATCGGAGAGGCAGGTATTCGGCCGCCCGTCGCGCTTCGAGAGCTGCTGGCGTAAGCCGTGGAAGGTCGTGAGCGCCTCCTGCCGGCTCTCGCCGGTGTAAAGGCGAATATCATCGCCCACGGCATTCGCCGGCCAGAAGCCGATGACGGCCTTGGCCTGAAACCAGCGCTCGTCGATGATGCGTTTCAGCATCGCCTGCGCATCTTCCCACAGGGAGCGCGCGGCCTCGCCCTGCTTCTCGTCCTCGAGAATGGCGGGGAAGCGACCCTTCATTTCCCAGGTCTGGAAGAACGGTGTCCAGTCGATATAGCGCGCGAGTTCGGCAAGATCATAGGTCTGGAAGATGCGGGTGCCGGTGAAGGTCGGCTTGGGCGGCGTGTAGCCTTCCCAATCAAGCTTCACGGCGTTGGCGCGCGCCTTTTCAATCGGCAGGCGCAGTTTATCCGCCTCCGAACGGGCGTGCGCGGCGGCGACGCGTCCGTATTCGGCCTTGATGCCGGCGGTGTAATTGTCGTTGGTCTCGGGCGAGAGAAGCGTCGAGACAACGCCCACCGCACGGCTGGCATCGGTGACATAAACCGTCTGCCCCGCCGAATAGGCGGGGTGGATTTTCACCGCCGTATGCACGCGGCTGGTGGTCGCACCGCCGATCAGCAGCGGAATCTTGAAGCCCTCGCGCTCCATCTCGGCGGCGACATGCACCATTTCGTCGAGCGAAGGCGTGATGAGGCCGGAAAGGCCGATGATATCGGCCTTCTCGCGGCGCGCAGCCTCGAGAATGGTCTGCGCCGGCACCATGACGCCGAGATCGACGACCTCGTAATTGTTGCACTGGAGCACGACGCCGACGATGTTCTTGCCGATATCGTGCACATCGCCCTTCACGGTCGCCATGATGATCTTGCCGGCGGCAGGCATTTCGGTGAGGCCGGAGGCGCGCTTTTCCGCCTCCAGATAGGGCTGAAGATAGGCCACGGCCTGCTTCATCACGCGGGCGGATTTCACGACCTGCGGCAGGAACATCTTGCCGGCGCCGAAGAGGTCGCCCACCACGTTCATCCCCGCCATCAGCGGGCCTTCGATGACGTGGAGCGGCTTTTCCGCCTCCTGACGGGCGGCCTCGGTATCTTCCTCGATAAACTCGGTGATGCCGTTGACGAGCGCGTGCTCGAGCCGCTTCGCGACCGGCTGTTCGCGCCACGTGAGGTCCTGCACGCGGGTCTCGCCCTTGCCGTCGCCCTTGAAGCGCGCAGCGGCGTCCAACAGGCGCTCGGTGGAATCGGCGCGGCGGTTGAGCACCACGTCTTCGCACAGTTCGCGCAGTTCGGGGTTGAGGTTGTCATACACCGCGAGCTGGCCGGCGTTCACAATGCCCATATCCATGCCGAGCTTGATCGCATGATAGAGGAACACGCAATGCATGGCCTCGCGCACGCCCTCGTTGCCACGGAACGAGAACGAGAGGTTCGAGATACCGCCGGAGATATGCGCGTGCGGCAGGTTCTCCTTGATGAACTTCACCGCATCGAGAAAATCGACGCCGTAATTATTGTGCTCCTCGATGCCGGTGGCGACCGCAAACACGTTGGGGTCGAAGATGATATCCTCGGGCGGAAAACCGACATCCTTGGTCAGGATATCGTAGGCGCGCTGGCAGATTTCCGCCTTGCGGGCGTAGGTATCCGCCTGCCCCTGCTCGTCGAAGGCCATCACGACCACGGCAGCGCCATAAGCCCGAACCTTGCGCGCTTCAGCGATGAATTTCTCGACGCCTTCCTTCATGGAAATCGAGTTGACGATGCCCTTGCCCTGGATGCACTTCAGGCCGGCCTCGATGACGTGAAATTTCGATGAATCCACCATCACCGGCACGCGGGCGATATCCGGCTCGGCGGCGACGAGGTTGAGGAATTCCACCATCGCCTTTTCCGAGTCGAGCAGGCCCTCGTCCATGTTGACGTCGATGACCTGTGCGCCGTTCGCGACCTGATCGCGCGCGACATCCAGCGCTTCAGCCAGCTTGCCGTCCTTGATCAGCTTGCGGAATTTCGCCGAGCCGGTGACGTTGGTGCGTTCACCGACGTTCACGAAGGGAATGGTCTCGTCGAGCACGAAAGGCTCGAGACCTGAAAGCCGCAGCAACGGCTTGATCTCAGGGATCGCGCGCGGCGTCTTGCCGGCAACGGCCCCCGCGATCGCGCGGATATGCGCTGGTGTGGTGCCGCAGCAGCCGCCGACGATATTCACGAGACCCGCCTCGGCAAACTCAGCCACAAGCGCGGCGGTCGCCTCCGGGCTCTCGTCATAGAGGCCGAATTCGTTGGGCAGGCCCGCGTTCGGATAGGCGCAGACAAACGTATCCGCCACGCGGCTGATTTCCGCGATATGCGCCCGCATTTCGCGCGCGCCGAGCGCGCAGTTGAGGCCGATGGTGAAGGGGTCGGCGTGGCGGAGCGAGTGCCAGAAAGCCGTCGGCGTCTGGCCGGAAAGCGTGCGACCCGAGAGATCCGTGATCGTGCCGGAAATCATCACCGGCAGGCGGTTACCGGTCTTCTCGAATACGGAATTCGCCGCGAAAACCGCCGCCTTGGCGTTGAGCGTATCGAAAATCGTCTCGATCAGGATGAGCTCCGCCCCGCCATCGACAAGGCCCTGGATCTGCTCGGCATACGCCGTGACGAAATCGTCGAAGGTTGCCGCGCGGAAGCCGGGGTTGTTGACATCCGGCGAGATCGACGCCGTGCGGTTGGTCGGACCGACGGCGCCGGCGACAAAGCGGCGACGGCCGTCCTGCTTCTCGGCCAGCACCGCCGCCTCGCGGGCGAGCCGCGCGCCTTCCTTGTTCAGCTCGTAGGCCAGCGCTTCCATGCCGTAATCGGCCTGCGCGATCGTCGTTGAGGAGAAAGTGTTGGTCTCGACGATATCCGCGCCCGCGAGGAAGTATTCGAGGTGAATATCCCGCATTGCATCGGGCTGCGTCAGGATCAGCAGGTCGTTGTTGCCCTTGAGCGGGTGGTTCCAGGCCCTGAATCGTTCAGCGCGGAAATCCTCCTCCGAGAACTTGCGGTTCTGGATTTCGGTGCCCATCGCACCGTCGAGCACGAGAATGCGCTCGCTGGCAGCCTTGATCAGGGCGGCACGGATTTCGGTGCCATCGGCCTTGAAGCTCATGATCCATCTTCCTTGTCATTCCCGGCGGCGCGCAGCGACGAACGGAAATCCAGACTAAAAATTGCCGTTGCACCCCATGGATTCCCGCCCGCAGCAAAGCTGCGTCGGGAATGACACGCGGCGGTTATTCCGCCCGCAGGCCGAGCATGTGGCAGATCGCGAAGACGAGATCGGCCTTGTTCATCGTGTAGAAGTGGAACTCGGAGACGCCGCGATCCAGGAGGTCATAGACCTGCTCGACGGCCACTGCCGCCGCCACGAGACGGCGGGTTTCGGCGTCATCATCGAGCCCTTCGAAGCGAGCCGCCAGCCATTCCGGCACATCGGCCCCGGTCCGCTTGGCAAAACCCGCCGCCGCCTTGAAGTTCTGCACCGGCAGGATGCCCGGCACGATCTCGATTCCGATGCCGCGTTTCCTGACCTTGTCGAGGTAACGAAAGTAATGATCGTTATCGAAGAAGAACTGCGTGATCGCGCGCGTCGCGCCCGCATCGACCTTCTTCTGCAAGAGATCGAGTTCCACCTCGAAATTCGGGCTGTCCGGGTGCTTCTCCGGGTAGGCGGACACCGCGACCTCGAAATCGCCGATTTTCCTGATCCCCGCCACGAGATCGGCGGAGGACTGATACCCTTCCGGGTGCGCGACAAACGGCGTGCCAAGCCCCGTCACCGGGTCGCCCCGCAGCGCCACGATGTGCCGCACACCCATCGCCCAGTAATCGGCGATGATCTCGTCGGTTTCCGCCTTGGTGGCCGCAACGCAGGTGAGATGCGCGGCAGGCTTGAGGCTCGTCTCGTCAAGAATGCGCTTCACCGTCTGGTGCGTGCGCTCGCGCGTCGAGCCGCCGGCACCATAAGTCACCGAGACAAAGCGAGGGGAGAGCGGCGCGAGGCGCTCGACCGAGGCCCAGAGGCTTTCGGCCATCGCATCGTTCTTGGGCGGGAAGAACTCGAACGAAATCCCGAGCGGCTTGCCCTGCACCTGACGGCTGGAGCGGATGGGGAAGGCATTCATCAGGCAACCTCACGCTGCGATTTGGTTTGGGTGGATTGGGCGAAGGTCGGGCCGCCACGCAGGGGGAAATCACCCTCGACGCGCGTATCCGCCCCGAGCCAGAGCGAGACCGCGAGCCGCGCGACATCAGCGGTTTCCGGGCCGAGCACGGTGCAGGTTTCAGCCCTGAGGCCGGCCTCATTGAGATAGCCCTCGACCTCGGCTTGCGTGAACCCGAGGCGACGATGCGCATGCTCGGTGCGCAGGCTTTCTTCCTGATGCGGCGCGAAATCCACGACAAGCAGTCGCCCGCCGGGCTTCAGGGCGCGCGCGGCCTCGCGCACGGCGCGGGCGGGATCATCAAGGAAGTGCAGCACCTGATGCAGGATGACGAGATCAAACCCCTGCAAATCCGAGGGCAACGCATAGGCATCGCCCTGCCGGAGCTGGACATGGCGCAAGCCGGCCGCATCGAGATTGACGCGCGCGACGCCCAGCATCGCCGGGGAGACATCGAGCCCCACGGCGCGCGAGGCCTTCGGCGCCAGCATTTCGAGCATGCGCCCGGTCCCGGTACCAAGATCGAGCACCGAGTCGACCCTGATATCACCGAGCAGCGCCAGCACGCCCGCTTCGACGCGGGCTTCAGGCACATGGAGCGCGCGGATGCGATTCCAGTCCGCCGCGTGCTGGGCAAAATAGGCAGCGGCCTGCCCCTTGCGCTCGGCGCGCACGGCCTCAAGCCGACGCTTGTCGCCTGCCAGCGTGGCATCATTCGGATCGAGAGTGCTCACAACACCGTCACGCACAGCGGCAGCAATCGCGGTGTCGGCCAGCCGGAAAAACGCCCATGCGCCTTCGCGATGCCGGCCGATCAGCCCGGCTTCGACCAGCAATTTGAGATGGCGCGAGACGCGCGGCTGGCTCTGGCCAAGGATGGTCATCAATTCAGTGACGGTGAGTTCGCCCTCGGTCAGCAGCGCGAGAATGCGCAGGCGCGTCTCTTCTCCCGCCGCTTCCAGCGCGGCAAGCAGATCGGCGAAGGCAAAGCCCGCAAGGCTTTCCGGCTTGGGATAGTTCTGGGCCATCAGGCGGATTGCCCCTTGCACAAACATGCGCGGGCGAACCCGCAAAACGACATAAAGATATGTTTATGTGATTTTGGAGCGAGGTGCAAGAGGCGATCTGCCCTGTCATTCCCGACGCGCCACACGGTGCGAGCGGGAATCGAGGCAACGGGCAGCAGACACTATTAAGAACTGGCTGGATTCCCGTCCGATGCTTCGCATCGCCGGGAATGACACCCGACTATCGCGCAAACTTGCGATACTTGATCCGCTTCGGCTCCACGGCATCCGCGCCGAGGCGGCGCTTCTTGTCTTCCATGTAATCCGAGAACGAGCCCTCGAACCATTCGACATGGCTGTCGCCCTCGAAGGCGAGGATATGGGTCGCGATGCGGTCGAGGAACCAGCGATCATGGGAGATGATCACCGCGCAGCCGGCGTAATCCTCCAGCGCCTCTTCGAGCGCGCGCAGGGTATCGACGTCGAGATCGTTGGTGGGTTCGTCCAGCAGGAGCACATTCGCGCCGGATTTCAGCATTTTTGCGAGATGAACGCGGTTGCGCTCACCGCCCGAGAGCATGCCGACCTTCTTCTCCTGATCGCCGCCCTTGAAGTTGAACGAGCCGCAATAGGCGCGGGAGTGCATCTCGCGCTTGCCGAGGTAGATCACCTCCGCGCCGCCCGAGATTTCCTCCCAGACGGACTTCTTGTCATCGAGCGCATCGCGGCTCTGGTCGACATAGCCGAGCTTGACCGAGGGGCCAACGGCGATCGAGCCACCATCAGGCTGTTCCGCGCCGGTGATCATGCGGAACAGCGTCGTCTTGCCCGCGCCGTTCGGGCCGATGACGCCGACGATACCGCCCGGCGGCAGCTTGAACGAGAGATCCTCGATCAGGAGCTTGTCCTGGAAGCCCTTGTTGAGGTGCTCGAAATCGATGACATTCGCGCCAAGTCGCTCCGCGATCGGGATGACGATCTGCGCGGTATCCGGTGCCTTTTCCGAAGCCTTCTGCACCAGCTCCTCGTAGCGCGTGATGCGGGCCTTGTTCTTGGCCTGCCGCGCCTTGGGGCTTGAGGCCACCCATTCCTGCTCGCGGCTCATGGTGCGCTGGCGGGCGGCATCCTCGCGGCCCTCCTGCTGGAGACGCTTCTGCTTCTGCTGGAGCCAGCTGGAATAATTGCCTTCGTAGGGGATGCCGCGGCCGCGATCGAGCTCGAGAATCCACCCGGTCACGTTGTCGAGGAAGTAGCGGTCATGGGTCACGATCAGGATCGCGCCGGGGTATTCGCGCAGGTGGTTTTCGAGCCAGTTGACGGTTTCCGCGTCGAGATGGTTGGTCGGTTCGTCAAGGAGCAGCATGTCCGGCGCTTCGAGCAGCAGCTTGCAGAGCGCGACGCGGCGCTTCTCACCGCCCGAGAGCTTGTCGACCGCCCAGTCATCCGGCGGGCAGCGCAGGGCGTCCATCGCCTGATCGACCTTTGAATCGAGATCCCAGAGGTTCTGGCTGTCGATCTGGTCCTGCAGCAACGCGCCTTCCTCGGCGGTTTCATCGGAGTAATTCGCCATCAGCTCGTTGTAGCGATCGATGATCGCCTGCTTGGCGGCAACACCAAGCATCACGTTCTCGCGCACGGTTTTTGTCAGATCGAGCGCCGGCTCCTGCGGCAGATAGCCGACGCGCGCGCCCTCCGCGACGAAACCGTCGCCGGTCCATTCCTTGTCGAGCCCGGCCATGATCTTCAGCAGCGTCGATTTGCCGGAACCGTTGACGCCGAGCACGCCGATCTTCGCGTCCGGGTAGAACGAGAGGTGGATGTTATCGAGCACCTTCTTGCCGCCGGGATACACCTTGGTCAGGCCGCGCATGTGGTAGATGAATTGACGTGCCATGTTCAGGGAATGTCCGGCGTTAATGAAATGGGAAACAATGCGCGAGCCGTTCAGGCCCCGCGCGAGGTCATGCTGAGGTAGCAACCGGCTCTTGTTCTTTCAAGGCAAAAGGCACGCATTTCACGCCGATCCCGCCGCAAGCCGGATTTGTCTGAATTTTCCGGCCTTTCATAACCAAGCGGAAAGGGGATTGCGGCGATACTTCGTTCCCGAATCGTCGTATTTTGCGCGCAAAGGCTTCCTGACCCATGCCGTCGACCAGCGCCATCGCCGCCAAACAGGCGCAGGATCTGAGAGCCCAGACGCTCTCGACCCTGATGGCGACGGTTGATCCCGTGGGCAATATCGCGAAGGTCGTCGGCAATCTCACCGGCTCGGTCGAAGCGGCGATGCAATCCGTCGATGCCGCGATCCGCGCCGTCATCATCGAGACTTCCGGCAATGGCCGGGCGATCCTTCAGGTTCCCGGCGGAATGGTGGAAGCCGAGCTGCCCCCTGCCCTGCTGCGCGCGGCGCTGACAAACCCGAACCTGCTCAAGCCCGGCAGCACCGTGATGCTGCCGGCAGACAGTCCCGCGCGGGCGCTGCCGCCCCCTGCGACGATGGTCGATCTGCATGGCCTTGCAACCGGCCCCAGTGTTGGCCCCGCGCCGCCGCTCGCGAGCCCGTTCCCGCCCGGCACACTCGGCGCCGTGATCGCCCGGCTGGCCGGCATCGCCTTTCCGCAGGCCGAGCCGGAAGCGCTGATGGCACCGAACCTGCCCGCCGGCACGCCGGGCCTTCGCCCCGGCATGCTGAGCCAGCCGATGCCGCCTGATATCGCCGAGGCCCTGCTGCGGGCCGCCAGCCGCCAGATGCCGCTGGCCCCGGCCGTGACGCATATCCTCGCGATCAGCGAAACGGAGATGGCGCACCTGCCCCCCGATCTCGCCGCCGCGGTCCGCGCGCTTCAACAGGCAAGGGCAACCCCGGATGCGCTCCGGACGAGTGAGGGCGTCCAGAACGCGGTGAAGCTCTCCGGCCTGTTTCTGGAGAGCAACCTTGCGCAAACTGCCCCAGGACAATCGGTCCCGGCGGACCTGAAATCGATCCTGCTCGCCCTGCGCACCTTAGTGGGCGGCGATGCCTTGCGTGCTGAACCCGGACCGGGCAAGCCAGCCGTGCCGAACGAGCTTGCCGGCCGGGCGAGCCCGCAGGAGGCTACGGCACGCGCGCCGATCGACCGCCTTCCCGAGCTCGCACGGTCGGTTGAAGGTGCGGTCGAACGCGTCAAGCTGATGCAGCTTGCCTCGATGCCCGAGCACCCGGAAATCCGCGTGACGGATGACCGCGCCCAGCCGATGCGGCTCGCGCTCTCGATCCCGATCGCGACCCAGGGGCAGGATCGCCCGCCGACGGCGGTGATGGGCCTGATGATCGAGCATCGCCCGCAAACCGCCGAAGCCGCGCCCTACGAGGCAGAAAAGGAAGGCAGCGGCGATACCGAACCCTTCCCCTGGAAGGTGCGGATCGCGCTTGATCTCGAGGAAACCGGGCCGGTTCAGGCCGAAATTGCACTTCGGGGCCAGTCCGTTGCGGTGACGCTCTGGGCCGAGCGCACGAGCATGGCGAGCCTCGCCCGCGAGAGTATCGGTGCCTTGCACGAGGCCCTCACCGGCGCGGCCTTCGACGTGTTCAAGCTCGAGGTGAAAGACGGCCGGCCGCAAGGCAAGCCGGTGCCGCGCGGCCCCGTGTTGGATCGCCGGACATGAGTGGCGAAGCCTCCGCCGGAACCGACAAGCCCAAGGTGGACCCGAACCGGGTCGCGGTCGCGCTGAAATACGATTTCGGCGATGGCGCTCCGACTGTCACGGCCAAAGGCCGCGGCGAGATCGCCGAGCGCATCATCGCCACCGCCGAGGAAAACGACATCGCGGTGGAGGCGAACCCGGTTCTCGCCGAGGCGCTCTCCAAGATCGAGCTGGAATCCGAAATCCCGATCCCGCTCTACAAGGCCGTCGCCGAGGTGATCGGCTTCGTGCTCCAGACCGGGAAACTCAGGCGCCCGGATCCGCCGTGAACCCTGCCGCCGCGATCCCCGCGATCGCTGCTGCCTCGTCATTGTCGGACGTATCCCCGGAAATACCGACGGCTCCCACAACAACCTCACCGGATCTGATGAGCACACCGCCGGGCACCGGCACCAGCGCGCCATCGGCCACGTGCATCGCGGCTGCCATGAAGTTCGGTCGATCCGCCGCCATTTTCATCAGCGCGCGACTGCCGGAGCCCATCGCCAGTGCGCCATATGCCTTGCCGAACGCGACCTCGGCCCGTTTGAGCGAGGTGTTGTCCTCGGTCAGCACAACCTTGCGCGCGCCGCGGGCATCGAGCACGACGATGGACAACGGCTTGAAGCCCTTGTCACGGGCGAAGGCGAGCGCGGTATCGGCGAGTGTGCGGGCTTTGTCGAGCGTCAGCATGAAGTTCTCCTGTTCCGAGGGGCATCCTAACGATCCCCGGCCCCTTGTCATCAAGCATGAAAACGCAAGACCTGTTCTATTTCAGGAAGAAACACCTCACGGTGTCCGGGGGCGATTTACAGCTGATATTCTGTATACAGAGTGCTTTTCCCCCTGTGGCGAGCATTTTAGAAGCTTTCTGGCAAAAGACCGCCCAGCATTAAACATTCAATCCATTTTCGATGGGCCTCTGTCATCAAACCGATTAGGCTCTGCGGCAATTAACGTTTTTGATTTTTTAGAGGGCAGCATGTCAGGCTCCAGGCTTAACCAAACCGCCATTGCCGAATCGCCGGTCGGCCAATCACAGACATCCGCGGCATCCACCCGCCCGCGCTCGGATACCGGCACCTTTGTCCTGCATTGGGTGATGGCCATCGCCATGATTCTCGCGATGATCACCGGGTTCCGCATCTCCTGGGACGGGGAAGGCGCGGTGTTCTCACGCTGGATCGCGCCGATCCTGCTGCAGGGCGACATCTGGACGATCCATTTCATCGTCGCCTGCATCATGTTTGCCTGCGCAACCGCCTATGCCGTCTATATGGAACGCGCCGCACTGTTCAGCCGCAATGCTCTTGGCCGGATGCGCCTGCTCATCCTCGATGCGCCGGCCCGCCTCAAATGGCAGGGTTTCAACGTGTCCCTCCACTGGGGATTTTACCTCCTCACCCTCGTGATGATGGCCACTGGTATTCTGCTTTACCTCGGCTGGGGCGGGCTTGTGGTGGATATCCATGCGGCCGTGGCGATTGCGCTCGTGGCCTATCTCGTCCTGCATATCCTCGGCCATTTCATGCAGGGCGGCTGGGCGCAGATTTTCAGGATTTTCCTGCCCAAGGCGCTTGTGCCCGGCCCGAACACCAAGCCCCGGCCCCTGCTCGCGGCGCTGGTGATCGGGGTTGCGACATCGACGGCAATGGCAGCGCTCGATTTCGGCACGCGCGACACACTCGCGATCCCGAAGGTAGCGAAGGCTCCGATACTCGACGGCGTGCTCGATGACGAGGCCTGGAAAGCCCTTCGTCCGGCCCGCGTCCACACACAGCAAGGCTTCAACCTTGCCGGTGGCAAGGGTGAATCCACGGTTGAAGTCCGGGCTGTGCACGATAGCGAGACGATCTATTTCGCGTTCCGCTGGCAGGACCCGACGCGCTCGATCAAGCGGATGCCGCTCGTCAAGAAGGCCGATGGCTGGCACATGATGAACAACCATGGCGATATCGCCGATGAAAGCCGCTACTACGAAGACAAGTTCGCGGTGCTGTTCTCGCGCTCCAACGCGTTTGGCAACGGCGGCACCACCTACATGGGGCCGAAGCCGCTGGCGGACAAGCCGGGCGCGCTCAACGGGCGCGGCCTCCACTATACAACCGATGGCACCTATGCCGACATGTGGCAGTGGAAGGCCTCACGTGGCGGGCATCTCGGCAAGATGGACGACATGCACTTCGGTCCGCCGCTGACGCCGGACAAGGCACAGATCGCCGGCACCGGGCGCTATTCTGCCGGCTACACCAATGATCCTGGCAAGGCCTTCTACGCCCAGAACTACAAGGGTGAGCCGCCGGGTGGCTATCGCGGCCCGGTGGGCATCAACCGCCTGCCGAAGGACTACAAGGCGATGACGGCCAAGCTCGGCACAATCGACATGAGCGAGACCGCCTCGGACGACGAGGGCTCGCAATGGTGGATGTTCGACGCCGAGACCGTGCCCTATACAAAGGAACTGGATGCAACCATTCCGGTCGGCACCGTGATGCCCGGCATTCTCATCACCGGCACCTACGAAGGAGACCGGGATGATGTCGCCGTCGTCCCGAAATGGAAGGACGGCTGGTGGACGCTGGAGACACGGCGGAAGCTGAAATCGGCATCGAAATACGATGTCGACTTCACCGAAGCCAAACCGCTCTATATGTGGGTGTCGGTCTTCGATCGATCGCAGGTGCGCCATACGCGCCATGTTCGCCCGGTCAAGCTCGAGCTTCGCCCGTAACCCCAAGAATCCCGTAACCCGAGGGATAGTGACTTCATGAGCGCAACACCATGAGCCGGGATTGCCGCCTCACGATCAATGGCAAGATTGTTACGGCCGCGCCCGGCGTCACGCTGCTGGATGCCGCGTTGCAGGGCGGCATCGTGCTGCCGCAGGATTGCTGCACCGGCCAGTGCGGCACCTGCCGGGTCGATGTGCTCGCCGGCGCCGTCGATGCCGCCGGCACCGAGGAGCGCGGCTCGGTCCTCGCCTGTCAGGCCCGCCTGACCGGCGAGGCGGAAATCCATTTTGATCCCGTCCCGAGTGTGATGAAAACCGGTGGCACCGTCACCTCCGTCCGCGATCTTGCGGGCGAAATCGTGGAGGTCGTCGTCGAGGTCACAAAGCCGGTGCCCTATCTGCCGGGACAATACGTCAAGGTGGAATTCGCCGGATTCCCCGCGCGCGACTACAGCCCGACGCTGACGCTCGACGGGCTGCGCGAAATCAATCAGCTGGTGTTCCACATCCGTCGCATGGACGACGGCATCGTCTCCGCCGCGCTCGGGACCGGCATCGCGCCGGGCCGGAAGATCAAGGTCCGCGGCCCGTTCGGGCATGCCTTCCTGCGGCGGGGAGAAGGACGGATCGTGCTCGTCTCGACCGGCACTGGCTTCGCCCCCGCTTGGTCGATCGCGGTGGCGGCGCGGCTCGGCCAGCCGCACAGACCGGTTCACCTGATCGCGTCCGCCCGGGATCCGCGCAATCTCTACATGCGCCCGGCGATGGACTGGCTCGCCAAGCACGGCGTGACGGAGATCACCATGGCAGCCTCCGGCGCCAACCCGCTGCCCCCGGCACGGCATGGCCGCGCGACGCATTTCCTGCCGGTTTTCAGCCCGGACGACACGGTCTTTGCCTGCGGAGCGCCGGAGATGGTCGCCGAAGTCCGTACTGCCGCGCTGGCCGCCGGCGCACGGTTTTATGCCGATCCGTTCCTGCCTTCGGGCGGCGATATCCCGCTTGGTATGAAGATCAGGAATTTCTTCTCCGGCAAGCCGCGGAAGACATCGCCCGTTCATGCCCAGATCGACGCTCTCGCGGAAAGCCTTGGCCGGACCAAGACCTGAGGCCCGAAGAGATGTGATGCTTCAAGAGATCTGATGCCTCAAGATATCTGATGCCTCAAGAGACCTGAGGTTTACGGGTTCTGGGGCTTGCCCCCTATGCCACGACATCCCGGACGAAGGTGCGGATCGAGCCATCGATCGATTTCGCATCCTCGGCGATACGGCGCGCCGTCAGCACGAATTCGGCCGAGGCATCATGCGCGCTGGCCATGGAGAGCCGGAGTTGGTCCACCGCCCCGGCCAGTTCCATCAGCGCACCGGCTGAGCTGCCGAGAGTTTCGGAAATTTCGCGCGTCGCCGCATCCTGTTCTTCCACGGCAACCGATATCTCCCGCGTTTCCCGCAGGGCGTTGCCGAGCACGTCTTTCACTTCGCCGATTTCCTCGCTCGCTCCTTCGGCGATGCGGTTGAGGCGGCCAAGCTCGCGGGCAATGATCTCTGTCGCCTCGGCCGCCTTGACAGACAGGGCGTTGACGTCTTGCGCGATCGGCGAGAAGCTCCGACCCGCCTCGCCGACGGAAACGGCCTCCATCGCGGCGCGCAGCCCCATATGACCGAGATCGGCAACGAAGCCCTGAAGGGCGGCAATCGCATCCTGCACCTCGTGCGTGACATCACTGACTTCCCCGAGTTTGGCCTCGGCGGCACGGGCATGGGCTTCGCTCTGATGAACGACCGTGCCCGTGGCGCGCACGCGGTCACCGATGGCGCGCATGGTGCGGGAGAGTTCGCTGGTGGTCCGGCTGGCGAGGGTGGTCCGGCTGGCCGTGGCAACCGAGGTGTTGCGGATCGTTTCGGCCTGAAGATCAGCCTGCCGGGCGGCCTCGTCCAGCGCCTCGTTCGACAACGCCAGAGCATGCACCGTGCCGGAGATATTCTTCATGACAACCGCCATGCCGTCCTCGAACCGGGCGACGGCACCATCCAGCACGAAGCGGCGCTGGTTGATCGCATCGATCCGGACCATTTCCTGGCGCATGCGATCCCGTTCGGCCAGGCTGAGCTGCATCGCGGAAATGGCCCGTGCGATCTTGCCGATCTCGTCCAGCCTCGCGGTATGTTTGACCTCGACGCGCCATTCACCCCGCGCGACCATGTCGATCGACTGCGTGATTTCCGACAACGGCCGCGTCAGCCTGCGGACGAGGAAGATCAGGAGCAGCATGATCACGAGGACCGAAATGCCGCCGATGAGCGTCAGTGTTTTCTTCGTCCGGGCAAACTGCTCGCGCCCGATCGACATGATTTCCCCGCTGAGCCGCTCGATGTCAGCGTCGTCATGCATCACGCAGAGGGCCAACGCCCGGAAGGAGCTCTTGCACCGCGCGGAGGCATTCAGTTCGGGAACGGCCAGCAGCCCATCGACTGCCTCCGTTGCGAAGACGAGGTTATCAATATCCGTGCCGGCCACCGAAATGGGTCGCCCCTCGAGCAGCAAGGCAATCTTCGATTTGGTGATCCCGGCAAATTCCGTCAGCGACGGCTCCCGCCGCTGCATGACGCGAAAGGCAACGATCAGCGCAATCGGTTCGCCGAAATCATCAAAGACCGGCGCGGCAAACACACCGCCATACTGGTCCTGCATCGGCGCGAGCAGGATAGCGGCGTGGGATGCATCAAGCGGCCCGATGCTGCGGAAAACCTTTGGCTGTGCCGGGCTGCTGTCGTGCAGAAAGTTGCCCAGCGTCTCGTAAAGATCGTGCATCTTCAGCGCTTCATTGGCCATAACCAGTTCAGCGCCGGTTCTGTCGGAACCCACCACACGCAGCTGGGTATCGAGGACGATGGCACCGGAAAACCCGGATTTCACCAGTCTCTGGCCAACATCCGCGGAGATCATGACATCGTTGAAATGCTGGACGGCACCGACTGTCGAGCGGAGCGCAGCAACGCCGAGCAGGACACGCTCAAGATACTGGAAATGGGTCGAAAGCCGGTATTCCGCCAGCTCGATTTCAGCGTCGATCTGCTCTGCGGTTTTCGCCCGGGCCAGCGCCCTGACGGTCGAACCTTGCGCATCGACCTGATAGTCCATCTCGTTGTAGGCGACCCCGAGCAGCAGGGCGATGCCAAGACCCGCCGCCGTCGTGACGTAAAGCACCCAGCGCAACGCCAGCGACTGGCTGAAAAGATCGCGCAGCTTTCCGGCGGGTTTCATGGCACGTGGGGCCTTGCCCCCAGATCCAGAATAAGGCGTCGCGCCGCCTCGCTCCTGAAGAACGCCAGGAACGCCGAGAGTTCGCTGTCGAGCTTGCCCGGCTTGAAGATGAGTGCCAGCGTCACATTCGCCGGATAGGTCTTGTCGGTCGGCATCACGCCATTCAGGGCGACAACACCCAATCGTTTTGCAAGCACGGATGAATAAGACGCAAACCCGATCGCGCCCTCGTTATCGCGGATAGAATCGATCGCTTCCTGGGTTGTCAGCGCGAACTTCGAGCGTTCGGTAAACTTGATGTCCCTGAATTCCGGGATCGACGCCCGGAAAACCGCAACGCTGGAATCGGCTTCTTCCCGGCGCACAACCCTGATCCGCAAATTCGGGCCACCAACATCCTTCCAAGACGTGATTTCACCCGAAAATATCGCGCGGAGCTGCACACCCGTCAAAGACCGAACGGGAATGCCGGGGTGGACGAAAAACGCCGAGGGAACGGTGAAAATCGGGCGATAGTCGATCCCGCTTGACGCTTCGCCCGGCGTCAGGGGCCGGGCCACCCGGCCCAGACTCTCCCGTTCGCCTCCGACAGCCGCAATCGCGCCGCCCGACCCGATGCTGGGCGGCACCGTGATGAGCGTCGCCGGATTGGCCGCCGTATAGGCCGCACCAATTTCCTTCAGCAGATCAAGACCATCGCCCGTGCCGACGATGGTGATCTCGCGCGCATGAAGGCCTTGTGCAGCGCTCATCAGGAAGAGGCTGGCAGCGAAAACGTGAAGATACAACCTAGACGTGCGCATGGAATGCTTATCGCCTGTCAGTGTTAACAAACAATAACCTAACCCGAAGTCGTTAAACTCTCATTGCCTGAGGGCCTATAAACCAAGATAAGGTGATGATTGCGCTGACAAGATGGGTTTTCCGAATTTCTATTCGGCTGGCAAGCCCGCCGAGCCGGTACTCTGCCCGCCTTCGCCCGTGGACCTTTGCCCCTTCTTTCCTGCAAACCTTTCCTGCAGCTCCGTGATTTTCTCGCCGATGGTCGAGCGGGGCTCGGTGTATCTGCCCACCAGCAGGAAGATTGACGGCACGAGAAACAGCGTCATGAAGGTCGAAAGCCCGGCCCCGCCGATGATCACCCAGCCGATGGAGGCACGGGCCTCGGCCCCCGCCCCGGTCGAGAGCGCCAGCGGCACCGCGCCGGAAATCGTGGCGATCGAGGTCATCAGAATGGGCCTCAGCCGCATTTCGGAGGCTTCCAGAACGGCGTCGTAGAGCCCCGCCCCCTGCTCCCTGAGCTGGTTGGTGAACTCCACGATCAGGATGCCGTTCTTGGTCATGATGCCCACGAGCAGGATCATCCCGATCTGGCTGTAGACATTCAGCGTCTGGCTGGTGATGAGCAGGATCGCGAGTGCCCCGGTGAGCGCCAGCGGCACCGTGATCATGATGACCGCCGGCGAAATCCAGCTCTCGAACTGTGCCGCCAGCACCAGGAACACCACCAGCAGCGCGAAGCCGAAGGTCATGTAGAGCGAACTCGACGCCCGCTTGTATTCCTTCGATTGTCCGCCGTAATTGACGCGTGCCTCGGGCGGCAGAACCTCTCTGGCGATGGCATCGAGCGCATCGAGCCCCTGCCCCAGCGTCACGCCCGGCGCGAGCGAGCCGGAAATCGTAATCGAACGCAACCGGTCGTTCCGGTTGAGCCGTTGCGGCCCGGCGAGTTCGTTGAGCACGACGAGGTTCGACAGCGGCACAAGCTCACCCGATGTGGTGCGGACGAAGACGTTCTTGAGGTCATCCGGCCGGATGCGATCCTCCTGCCGCGCCTGCATGATCACGGAATATTCGATGCCGCGATCGACGAAGGTCGAGACCTCGCGCTCCCCGAACATCAATTCCAGGCTCCGCCCGATGGTCTCGACGGAAACACCGAGATCGGCGGCCCGCGCGCGGTCGATCTTCACCCGCAGATCCGGCTGGCGCTCGGTGAAATCGCTGTCGAGGTTGCGGAACAGCCCGGTGGCGTTGGCCTTTTCCAGCACGAGGTCGCGCCAGCCGGCAATGGTCGGGAAATCCGGCCCGCCAAGGATGAACTCCAGCGGCTGCCGGAACCCGCGCTGGCCGAGAGATGGCGGATTGATCGGAAAGACGCGCGCGCCGGCGATCCCCTGCACCTTGCCGAGCAGCGCCTGTTGCAGCACGCGTTGCGTCTCCTTGCGTTGACCCCAGGGCGCAAGGCGGACAATGACGAAGGCTGAATTGACCGGTGCCGGGCGTTGCAGGCCGGGGGCGACGATGGTCAGGGTCGAGGAGATGACACCGCTGTCGATATAGGGTTGCAGGAGCGCCTCGACCTCCTTCGTCCGGTCGCGCGTGTAGGCGAGCGAGGCCGCTTCCGGCGCGGTGATCGGGATGATGATGGTGCCACGGTCCTCGATCGGGGCGAACTCCTTCGGCACGAGATAGAACAGCTGCACGGCTGCGAAGGAAACACCCGCGCCGATCGCGATCACGATCAACGGTGCGTTGAGCGAGCGGCGCAGGATGCGCTTGTAGACCCGGTTCATGCCGGCAAAGAACGGTTCGGAAATCCGGTGGAACAACCCGTGATGCGCGGAAAGCAGCTTCGAGCACAGCATCGGCGTCAGCGTGCGTGCCACGACGCCGGAAAAGAAAATCGCGGTCGCGAGCGTGATGCCGAATTCACGGAACAGCCGTCCCGTCTGCCCGTCCATGAAGGCGATCGGTACAAAAACCGACATCAGCGTGATCGTCGTCGCAATCACCGCGAAGGCGATCTCGCGCGCCCCGATGAACGAGGCCAGAAGCGGCGGCTCGCCTTCCTCGATCCGGCGATGGATGTTCTCAACCTCGACGATGGCGTCATCGACGACGATGCCGATCGCCAGCACAACCGCGAGCAAGGTCAACACGTTGATCGAGAAGCCGAAAATCCACAGCACCGCGAAGGTCGGGATGATAGAGACCGGGATCGCGATGCCCGCCACCAGCGTCGAGCGCCACGAGCGCAGGAACACGAGAATGACGAGGATGACGAGGCCGATGCCCTCGACGAGGGTTTTCAGCACGCCATCGATCGACGCCCGGATGAAATTGGCCTCGTTGTAGAGAATTTCTGCATTCGTTCCTTGCGGGAATGCCGGCCTGAGCAGCGCCAGCTCCTTGGCCACCCCCTCCGCCACCGAGAGCGTATTCGCGGTCGATTGCCGGATGATGCCGAGGCCGATTGCGGTTTTGCCGCTGGCAAAAAACTCGAAGCGCTCGTCCTCCGCGCCGACCCCGACCTGCGCAACCTCGCCCAACCGGACCTGATAGCCGTTGCGCGTGGCGATGACGATATCGGCGAATTCGGCGCGGGTGGAGAGTTTGGAATCGGTCTTGACCGTCAGTTCGCGCTGGCTGGAAGTGAGCCGCCCACCCGGCAGATCGACGTTCTGCCGTTTGATCGCCGCCTCGACCTCCTGCACGGTTACGCCGCGCGCGGCCAGCGCCGTGCGGTCGACCGCGATGCGCATGGCAAAGCGCCGCTCGCCACCGATGTTGACGCTGGCAACACCGGGCACCGTCGCCAGCCGATCCACCACCGAGCGGCGGAGAAAATCGGTCAGTTCCATCGCGTCGAGGTTCTCGGAGGTCACGCCGATCCAGAGGATAGCCTGCGCGTTGGAATCGATGCGCTGGATGATCGGTGCATCCACCCCCGCCGGCAGGCGCGAAAGCACGCGCCCGACCCTGTCGCGCACGTCCGCTGCCGCGGCATCCGGATCGCGGTTGACATTGAACTCGATCGAGATCGACGAACGGTCGTTCTGGCTGAAGGACGAGATGTTGGTGATGCCCTCGATGCCGGCCACCGCGCGCTCCAGCACCTCCGTGACGCGGCTCTCGATCACCTCGTTCGAAGCGCCTTTGTAGGCCGTGGACACCGAAACCACCGGCGGGTCGATCTGCGGGTATTCGCGCACGGGCAAGCCGAGCAGCCCCGCGATGCCCGCCACGCACAGCAGCAGGCTGATCACGCTGGCAAACACCGGCCGCTGGATCGAGACATCAGAAAGCTGCATCGCCATTCCCCGTGTAGAAGGACCGTCCTGGTATTAAAGACCGTCTTGCGAAACGCACGCGCTGGCCCGAAGGCAGCATCACGTCTTTTTGCCGGGAGGTGCCGGCGCTTCGCTGCGCGCGGCCGGCATCTCCTTCTTGTCCGGGAAGGCCGGCTTGACCTGCACCGGCATCCCCTGCCGGATGCGCTGGACACCGCGCACGACGATGGTTTCGCCGACCGAAAGCCCGGTCGTCACCTCGACCTGCCCCTGCTGGCGCTGGCCGATCGTCACCACCCGGCGCTCGATCTTGCCATCCTTGACCAGAAACGCGATCTGCCGTGGCCCCTCGGCCGTGATCGCTTCTTCGGGCACCATCACCGCCTTGTCGCGGGCCGCGACCTGCAACGAGACATTCATGAACATGCCGGGCTTGAGCGCGAAATCCGGATTCGGGATCAATGCCGACACCTTGGCCGACCGCGTGACGGGATCGATCCGGGTGTCGATGACGGCGACGCGCCCCTCGAAGGTCTTGCCGGGATAGGAGAGTGAAAACGCTTTGACCGGCGCATCCACGGTCACTTTGGTGATAAGCGTTTCCGGCACCGAGAAATCGAGCCGCATGCGCGAGACATCATCCAGCGTCGTCACCGTGACCTTGTTGTCGACAAGCGCGCCAAGTGAAATCTGCCGGAGCCCGACACGGCCATCGAACGGCGCGCGGATCGAGAGATCCTCCAGCCGCGCGGCGGCGGCGCGCTCGCGCGCCTCGGCAGCAGCAATGTTGGTTTCGATCGTCTTGAGCTGGAGCGAAAGGTCCGCCACCTGCGCCTCGGTGCCCGCACCGGTCTTGCGCAGCGCGATGGCGCGTTCAAGCTTCTGGCCGGTTTCGTCGCGCTGGGCGCGGGTAGTGGAAATCACGGCCCGCGCGGCTTCCAGATCCGCACGGCGCTCGGCGACATCAAGCCGGATCAGCTCGTCACCCGCCTTGACCTCCTGCCCCTCGACGAAGGAAATCTTCTCGACCGTGCCGGAAACCTTCGCCGTGAGCACGACGGATTCGAAGGCACGCGTATTGCCCACGGCTTCGGCGATCTCGATGATCGCGCCGGTGCCGACGGTCGTGATCTCGACCAGCATCGGCGGCGGCGCATTGCGCGCAGCAGCCGGTGCTCCTCCGGCAGGCTTGGACGCGGGGGCCAGAAAGCCAAACCCCGGCACCTTCGACACCACAGGTGCGATCGATGCCCATTGGCTCCAGCCCAGCCAGGCTCCTCCTCCGAGGATCGCGATGGCCATGACCTGTCGAGACAGCCGCATGCAGAACTCCCGCAGGCGTGCTTCCGTGACGCCGTGTCAGGAAGCACCGCCCGATCCATTGATTGTCATGCGGGCAGACTAGGGCGATCCGGCGGGAAAAGAAACAGGTTTGCCAATCGTTTCGTCTTTGTGGCGATGCAGCAACACCAGATTGCGTCCGTGCGGAGCCCACCCCGAGTGAAGCGGGCTTTTACGCCGTCAGATCTGCCCGCGCATCGCGCGTTCGAAAAGGTTCCGCGCGGCGGCCTCATCGAGCGGAACCGGATTGCCGCCCGCTGTCGGATCATTCGGGGACATCGTCGCCATCAGCGCGATATCCGGGTTCGAAACGCCGAATTCCGGCAGGGTATGCGGCACACCGAGATCAGCGCGGAGCTTCATCACGAAATCGAGGAAACCGGCATAGCTCGGCGTGAGCCCGAGATAGGCGGCGACGCGCGCCATCTTCTCCTCGATCACCGGGCGGTTGAATTCCAGCACATAGGGCATGAAGACGGCGTTCGTCATGCCGTGATGCGTGTTGTAGAGCGAGCCGACAGGGTGGCTGAGCGCGTGGATCGCGCCGAGTGCCTTCTGGAAGGCCGTCGCGCCCATCGCGGCGGCAGACATCATCTGCGCCCGCGCCTCAAGATCGGTGCCATCCTTCGCGGCGCGTGGCAGGAATTCCTTCACAAGCCGCATGCCTTCGAGCGCGATACCATCCGCCAGCGGGTGATAGAACGGGCCGCAATAGGCCTCGAGGCAATGCGCGAAGGCATCCATGCCGGTGCCGATGGTGATCAACTTGGGCATGCCGACGGTGAGTTCGGGGTCGCAGATCACGATCTTCGGCATCATCAAGGGGTGGAAGATCACCTTCTTGGTGTGCGTTGTCTCGTCCGTGATGACGCCGGCACGCCCGACTTCCGAACCGGTGCCGGCGGTGGTCGGTACGGCGATGATCGGCGCGATGCCCTTGGGGTCGGCGCGCGTCCACCAGTCACCGACATCCTCGAAATCCCACATCGGGCGCGTCTGCCCGGCCATGAAGGCGATGACCTTGCCAGCGTCCAACGCCGAACCGCCACCGAAGGCCACAACACCATCATGCTTGCCGGCGCGCAGCACCTTGATGCCGGCATCGACATTCGCGGCAACAGGGTTGGGCTTCACATCCGAGAAGATCGCGCACGGCAGTCCCGCCGCATCAAGCTGGGCTTTGGCGGCCGCGACCATTGGCTGAGTGGCCAGAAACGGGTCTGTCACCAGCAACGGGCGGGTGATGCCGACGGCCTTGACGGCATCAGCAAGCTCGCTGATGCGCCCTGCGCCGAACTTGATGGAAGTCGGATAGTTCCAGTTGCCGCGAAGCTGCATGATCGTCTCTCAGAGTTTCTTCAGATGGAATGATTTTGGCCGTGTGAGCGCCTCATAGCCGAGGCTCGAAAGGCTCGCGCCGCGCCCGGTATCCTTGACCCCGGTCCAGGCAAGGCCGGGGTCGAGATAATCAGCGCGGTTCATGAAAACGGTTCCGGTTTCAAGGGCATCACCGATGCGCTCCGCCGCCGCCTCGTCGCGGGTGAAGAGCGCCGCGGTGAGGCCGTATTTGCTGTCGTTCATCAGGGCGATCGCCTCTTCGTCCGAGGCGACCTTCATGATGCCGATAACCGGGCCGAAGGTTTCTTCGTTCATCACCAGCATCTCGTGGTTCACGCCGGTGAAAATCTGCGGCGCGAGATAGGGCGTGCCCGCCTTGCCAGCCACAAAGGAGGCGGGATCAAGCTGCGCTTTGGCACCCTTGGCAAGCGCATCGGCATTGTGGCTGCGCACGGTTTCCGCGAGGCGCAGCTGCGCCATAGGGCCCAGCGTCGTAGCGTCATCCAGAGGATCACCAAGTACATAGGTTTTCGTCAGCGCCACCGCGCCCTCGACGAATTTCTCATAAACATCCTTGTGGACATAGACGCGCTCGATGCCGCAGCAGCACTGCCCGGAATTGAAGAACGCGGCATCAACAACCGTATCGATCGCCTGCTGAAGATCGGCATCCGCCCGGACATAGGCGGGGTCCTTGCCGCCAAGTTCAAGGCCGATGGAGGTGAAGGTGCCCGCCGCCGCGCGCTCGATGGCGCGACCCGCTTCCACCGAGCCGGTGAAGGCGACGTGATCGATCGCGCCCGAAGCAATCAATCTGGTCGTATCCTCGTGGCCGAGCACCAGCCATCGGAACAGGCCCTGCGGCAGGCCCGCAGCATCCGCCGCCATCTGGAAGCGCTTGCCGGTGAGGATGGTCTGCGCGGCGTGCTTGAGGATCACGGCATTGCCCGCCATCAGCGCGGGAACAACCGTGTTGACTGCCGTGAGATACGGGTAGTTCCACGGCGCGACGGTGAGCACGAGGCCGACGGGATCGCGTCGGATATAGCGTGTGAACCCGGCTTTCGCCTCGGGCCGGACGGGTGCCAGCGCCGCTTCCGCGATGGAAATCATGTGGCGCGCGCGCTCGGCAAAACCGTTGAGTTCGCCCGCCGCATAGCGGATCGGGCGCCCCATCATCCGGGTGATCTCGGGGCCGATCTCGTCCTTCATCGCGAGCATCGCATCGACAAAACGGGTGAGGAAGACCGCGCGCTCGACCACAGGAACGTGCTTCCACGCTGCCTGAGCACTGCGGGCGGCCACGACCGCCGCCTCGATCTCGACGGGCGTGGCGGTCTTCAGGCGTGCGACTTCGCTGCCATCAATGGGGGAAATACAGGTGATTTCAGGCATTCATGCTTCCGTTCGCTTCGCTCAACCTGTCATTCCCGACGCCGAAGGCGAGCGGGAATCCAGACAGGCAGTGAAAAATGGATTCCCGCTCCTCGCTGCGCTCGGTCGGGAATGACACCGTGGTTCGTCAATACCGCTCAAAGCCGCGGAACAATTCCCAGTCCGTGACCTTCCTGTCGAATTCGGATTGCTCCCAGCGCGCTGTGTGGACGTAATGGTCGATAACATCGGACCCCAGTGCGTCGCGCAGGAATTTTGATTTGTCGAGCGTCACAGTGGCTTCCCGCAGGGTTTTCGGCACATCCGGCAGTTTGCCGACAGCATAGGCATCGCCGGTGAACGGCTTGCCAAGCTCCAGCTTCTCGTCGATGCCGGCGAGGCCCGCCGCGATCAGCGCCGCAAACGCGAGATAGGGATTGAGGTCCGCGCCGCCGATGCGACATTCGATGCGGATTGCCTTCGATCCCTCGCCGCAAAGGCGGAAACCCGCCGTGCGGTTATCCCGGCTCCAGATCGTCTTGGTGGGAGCAAAGGTGCCCGCCATGAAGCGCTTGTAGGAGTTGATGTAGGGCGCGAGGAAATAGGTCATGTCCTTCGCGTATTTGAGCTGCCCAGCGACAAAGCTGCGCATGAGCGTGGACATGCCGTATTCGGCATTCTTATCGAGAAACAGCGGCGTTTTACCCCGCGAGATCCGCCCGCCATTTCGCCATGAAGGTGACCGCCTTGCCCTTCGACCAAGCAATTTCCTTGATGCCGTTCTTGATGATGACGTGCCGGTCGGCCATTTCCAGCGCATCGGCATAGCGGACGTTGATTTCCTCCTGCCCCGGGCCCCATTCGCCCTTCGAGCATTCGACGGGAATGCCGGCTGCGGCGAGCCCGTTGCGCGCGGCGCGCATCACATCCTCCTCCTTCGAGGTCTGGAAGATGTTGTAATCCTCGATAACCTCGCTCGCAGTTTTCGGCTGATGGTAACGCTTGGCGCGGATGGCCTCGAAGCTCTCGTCGAAGAGGTAGAATTCCAGTTCCGAGGCGAAATACGCCTTCATGTTGCGCTCCGCGAGGCGGGCGATCTGCCGCTTCAGCATGGCGCGCGGCGAATGCGGGATATCGGTATGGTGGTGGTCCTGGATATCGCAGATCACCATCGCGGTGCCGTCAAGCCAGGGCACGCGGCGCAGGGTGGACAGATCCGGCTTCAGCACGAAATCGCCGTAGCCCTTTTCCCACGACGAGGCCTTGTAGCCCGGCACCGGCTCCATATCGATGTCAACGGCGAGGAGATAATCGCAGGCGTGGGTTTCCTCGTGGCCGCCATCGATGAAAAAATCGGCGTGGAAGCGCTTGCCGATCAGCCGACCCTGCATGTCGACCATGCAGACCAGCACCGTATCGATCTCGCCGGAAGCGACAGCCGCCTTCAGCGTTTCAAAATCCAGCATACCAGCCATATGGCCCTCCCAACGCGTGTGTGCGGCAGGACACTGTCCGGCACATCTGAAATCGGGCAGATAATGCGCGGGAGGCGGGCGCTTGCAATGCGTTTTTTGTGTAGCCGTCAAAATATTTAAGTTGACAGAACGCGCGGATCTTGAATCTTAGCCAACTCACGTCCATCATCGCTGGATGCGCGCACCGTCTCCGGGGCGTTATCGCCTGTCTTTCAAAAATTTAGGTCATTTTCCGGGAGGATTCGATGCCCCGGCAACGCACGAAGGATATTGATTCCCTTGAATAATGGCGGAGCTTTGCTGCTCAATCTCCTCGGCGGAATCGCCTTGCTGCTCTGGTCCACGCGTCTTGTGAAAACAGGTGTCCAGCGGGCGTTCGGCGACCAGCTCCGCGCGCTCCTGCAACGCGCGACCGAAAATCGCATCCGGGCCTGCGGCCTCGGGGTTGTCGTCGCAACGGCGCTGCAAAGCTCGACCGCGACCGCGCTGCTGCTGGTCTCGTTCGCCGCGCGCGGGTTGATCACGCTCGGCCCGGCGCTGGCGGTAATGCTCGGCGCGGATATCGGCTCGACGCTCGTTGTGCAGGCGATGAGTTTCGATCTCAAGGGCTTCATTCCGGTGCTGCTGATCGGCGGTGTTGCGGCTTTCATGATGTCCGGCGATTCCACAGTCCGCCAGTCCGGGCGCATCGTCATCGGTCTCGCGCTGATGATCATGTCGCTCGGCATGGTCGTCGGCACCAGTGCCGGCATGCGCGAACACGCGACGCTCGGGTTCCTGCTCTCCCGCCTCGGCGACGAGCCGGTGATGGCGGTGCTGCTGGCAGCCGGGCTGACATGGCTGCTGCATTCCAGCGTCGCCATGGTGCTGTTCGTCATGGCGCTGACGGGGGCGCACGTGATTTCCCTGCCGCTCGGGCTGACACTGATGCTCGGTGCGAACATCGGCGCGGGCCTCATTCCCCTCGGGCTCGGCTGGCATGAACCGCAGGCGGCGCGACGCATCCTCGTCGGCAACCTCGCGTTCCGCGTTATCGGCGCAGTGCTGGCGCTGATCTTCCTCTCGACCCTTGCCAGCATTGTTCTGCCGGCAGGGCAGAGCCCGGAGCGCGCCATTGCCACCACGCACATGTTGTTCAACATCGCGCTGGCCCTTGTGTTTCTGCCGCTGACGGAGCGGGTCGCGAGGCTGCTCGAACGCCTGATGCCGGATGATCCGACCCGCGAAGCCGGTATCAGTCGCCCCCTGCATCTCGATGAGTCCCTGCTCGATCAGCCTGCGCTGGCGCTCGGTGCGGCCTCGCGCGAAGTGATGCGGCTTGCCGAGCGCGTCGAGGCGATGCTCGCCGATGCGATCCACACCTTCTCGGACAACGACGACAAGCGCCGTCTTGCGATTCGCAAGCTCGACGACGAGGTGGATTCGCTGCAAGAAGCGATCAAGCTCTATCTGACACGCCTCACGCGCCAGCCGCTGAGCGAGGAAGATGCGCGCCGCGCTTTCGATCTCATCCTCTTCACCACCAACCTTGAGGCCGTCGGCGATATCATCGACAAGAACCTGCTGGAGCTGGCCGCCAAGCGCCAGCGCCATTCGGTGAGCTTCTCGGCCGCCGGCTGGGCCGAACTGACGGATTTCCATGCCCGCGTCGTCCGCCAGATGCAGCTCGCCATGGCGGTCTTCATGACCAAGGACACTGCCATGGCGCGGGAACTCGTCGCCGAGAAGGATTCGATCCGGGCGGCAGAAAAAACCGCCACGGAACAGCACCTTGCACGCCTGCGCGAGGGAACCGCCGCCTCGATCGAAACGAGCGCCCTCCATCTCGACATGCTCCGGGACATGAAGCGCATCAACGCCCATATCGTCTCGGTTGCGCACCCGATCCTTGAAGCGTCAGGTGATATCCGCCAGTCAAGGTTGAGGGGATAGAGGCCTATCGCTTCCGCCTCACCTGAAGGCGGGAGAACACCAGCCGGTCGAGCAGCATATGCAGCGCCTGAAAACTCCCGAAATTCTTCGAAAGCCCGCGAATGGCGCCCCAGCCCCGTTCGCGTCGGACTTGCGCTTGTCCAGCGTCATCGTCATCGGCACCCCTGAACCGCTGATTCTTCATTGCCGTCGCCCATGATCCGGAGTCAGGCGGTGACCTGCAGATAGCCCGTGCCGGCCAATGTCCGAAATCGCGGCATAAAACCGACTTTGTCATAAATCTGTGTCCTAGCGTGATCATGTCCACGAGCACGGTCAGCACAGGCATCAACCGCAAAATTGAATTTTTTATTAGACAACGAAACAATTTCGCACAACGATGCGCGCTGGCTGGCCAAGAAATTGGCATTTCAAGTCCACACGCACCATTCCAAGGGGAACTTTAGCGATGAAAAAACGATCCTTTTTGCTCTATTCTGCGGCTTTTGCGGCGCTTCTGACCGCTGGCGGCGCCAATGCCGCCGAAAAGCTGCGCCTTCTGACCTGGGCGGATTATGCCCCCAAGGAAATCGTCGACGCCTTCACCAAGGAAACCGGGATCGAGGTCGAGGTCACGCTCTCGAACAACGAGGAAATGATCTCCAAGCTGCGTGCCACGCAGGGTGCCGGGTTCGACCTTGCCCAGCCGAGCCAGGACCGCATCACCGGCCCGCAGGCCGAATTCGGCATCTACAAGCCGCTCGACATGTCCAAGATCAAGAGCGACCAGTTCATTCCTTCCATGCTCGAAGCCGCAAAGAAGAACACGACCATTGACGGCAAGGTTTACGGCCTGCCGCATGTCTGGGGCACGGACGGCCTGATCGTCAACACGAAGCTCGCACCGACGGTCAAGGACTACAAGGACATCTGCGCACCGGATCTGGTCAACAAGGTCTCCTACCGCACCAAGCGCCCGGTTGTCCTCGGCTTCGCGTTCGGCATGGGCATGGACCCCTTCGCCGTTTACGGTGACAAGGTCGCCTATCAGGCCATGGTCGACAAAGTTGGCCAGGCGATGATCGACTGCAAGAAGAACGTGAAGTTCTACTGGGATGGCAAGGATCAGCTCATCAGCGGCATGCGCGCCGGGGAAGTGACCGCCGCGCTCGGCTGGGATACGATTGGCTGGCGCCTCAACGCCGACAACGCCGACATCAAGTTCATCGCACCGAAATCCGGCGCGCTGGGCTGGATTGACGGATTTGCGATCCCGTCCAAGGGTCGGAATGACGATGCTGCCTACAAGTGGATCAACTTCAACATGCGCCCGGACATCGCGGCGAAGGTTGCCGCTTCTGCCGGTAATTTCACCGCCTCCAAGGGCGCCGATGCCTTGACCAAGGGCAAGCTCAAGGACCAGTTCGCCGAAAGCTTCCCGCAGGCGGCGATCGACAACATCAAGTGGTACCCCGCCGTGCCGGCCGGCATTGAGGCCATCGATGGCAAGATGCTCGACAAGGTGAAGGCTGCGAACTGAGCCGCTCTGTTCCACATAAAACCAGCTCCGCGAGCCCGGCTCGCGGAGTTTTTCGAAGGTTCATGCCGGGCGTTCATGCGAACGTCCGCGCTTTCCTTGCGGGTCCATAATGTCTGATATTGCCGATCTCTCGCTGATTGCTGTTACCAAGCGCTTTGGCGGCATCGCTGCCGTTGATGCCGTGGATTTCGAGGTTGCGCAGGGCGAGTTCTTCTCGATCCTCGGCCCGTCCGGCTGTGGCAAGACGACCCTGATGCGCATGATTGCAGGCTTCGAAAGCCCGACATCCGGCGATATCCGGATCCGCGGCGTCTCGATGCTGGCCGTCCCCGCCAACAAGCGGCCGGTGAACATGGTCTTCCAGTCCCTCGCGCTCTTCCCGATGATGAGCGTGGGCGAGAATATCGGCTATGGCCTCGCCTGCGCCGGCGTTTCCGGCCCGGAGGCTGCCGAGCGCATCGCGCGGATTCTCGATCGCGTCGGGTTGTCCGGTTTTGGTCCACGTGCCGTGACGCAGCTTTCCGGTGGCCAGCGCCAGCGCGTCGCGATTGCGCGCTGCCTCGTGCTGGAACCGACGCTGGTGCTGCTCGACGAGCCGCTCGGCGCGCTTGATCTCAAGTTGCGCGAGCACATGAAGATCGAGCTGAAACAGCTGCAGTCCGCGTTCAACACGACATTCATGTACATCACCCACGACCAGTCCGAGGCGCTGGTGATGTCGGACCGCGTCGCAGTGATGAACAAGGGCCGGTTCGAGCAGGTCGGCACGCCGCGCGAACTCTATCACAATCCGAAGACCAGTTTTGTTGCCGGCTTCGTCGGCGACGCCAATATCTGGAGCGGTTCAGCGGCCGGCGCGATCGCTGGCGGAACCCGGCTGAAACTCGCAACCGGCGCGGAAGTGACGGGCATGGGCACCGGCATTGACGACGGTGTGCGCGCCTACCTCCGCCCGGAAGCGATTGCGCTGGCCGGTAGCCTCGACGAACTCTCCGCCCTGCCGAATCGTTTCCCCGGAACGGTTTCAACCGTACTCTTCGATGGCGCGGCCTCGACACTCGTGATCGACGCCGCGGGCTTCCCGCCCTTACGGGCGACATTGCCGCAGGCCGGCCCGCTGGCCGGCATCGAGGCGGGGGCGGCTGTGGCTTTCGGGTTCACGCCCGAAGCGCTCAAGATTTTCCCGGCCTGAGGCGATCATGGCAAATCCGAAGATCATGGCAAGCGCGCGCACCCTGACCAGCGAAGGCCTCGGCGAACGCCTGGGTCTGTTCCTCCTGATCACCCCGGCCATTCTCTGGCTCGGCCTGCTGGTGATCCTGCCGCATGTCGAGATCGGGATTCTCTCGCTCTCGCAACGCATTGCCGCACGCGTCTATACCATCGGGTTCGGCAATTATTTCGAGTTCCTCTCGGAGCCGATCTACTGGCACACCTTCGCGCGAACGGCGCTCCTGTCGATATTGGTGACCGCAATCACGCTGGTGATCTCCTTTCCGGTGGCGCTCTACATTGCCAAATTCGCGGTCGGAAAATCGAAGCCCATCCTGTTCCTGATGTGCCTCATCCCATTCTGGGCATCCGAGCTTGTGCGCACGCTGGGCTGGATGATGCTGCTGCGCGAGGCAGGCGTCGTCTCCTTCCTCCTGCAATGGGCAGGCATTGCCGGAAAGCCGGTCGAGATGCTTTACAGCGATGGCTCCCTGGTGCTGGGACTGGTCTATGGCGGCATGCTGTTCATGATCGTGCCGCTCACGAACGCGCTTGAAAGCCTTGAAAACGCTCAAATCGAGGCCGGATATGATCTCGGCGGCACGAATTTCACCGTGCTGCGCAAGATCATCATTCCCCATGCGATGCCGGGCATCGTCGCGGGGGCGATCATCGTGTTCATGCTCACCGTCGGCAATTTCGTGACACCGGTGATGCTCGGCGGCAAGAACGGGCTCTGGTTCACCGAACAGATCTATTCGCAGTTCATCACCCGCTTCAACTGGCCTCAGGGCTCTGCCTTCGGCTTCATGCTGCTGCTGCTCTCGACGGGCATCGTCTGGCTTGGCCTGCGCCTTACCGGGCAGGGCTTTTCCGAAACGCTGCGGAGGACCTGAGCATGATGCGGAAAAGTGGCGCCCGGTTTTCCGGAACATCATGCGAAACGCTGCGGAGGACCTGATGGGCAAGGCTTCACTTTCCTTCCGCCTTTATGTGCTGGCGTTCTACCTGTTCCTCTTTGCACCGCTGGTGGTTGTCGCGCTGTTCGCGTTCAACGCGAGCCCGTTCCCGGCTCCGCCGTGGAAGGGGTTCACACTCGAATGGTTCACCGGCACCGGTGCGATGTTCGGCAAGCCCGGCATCCTGCGCGACCCGGCGATGCTGACCGCGTTCGGGAATTCACTCAAGATCGCACTGCCGGTGACGTTTCTCGCCATCGTGCTCGGGACAATGAATGCTTTCCTGCTCGAGCGGCGCGAATTTCCCGGCAAGGCATTGTTGTCGATAATGATGCTCTGGCCGCTCGTCATTCCCGGCGTCATCCTCGGGATCTCGATCCTCGCGTTTTCCTCGCGCATCGCCAACAGCCTCGAGGCCTGGCTGAACATGGATCTCGATTTCCTCCGGCCGGGATTGTTTCTGGTCATTCTCGGCCAGCTGTCGTTCATCCTGACAATCTCGACCCTCATCATCGGGGCGCGGCTCAAGAAGTTCGACCGCAGCCTCGAGGAAGCGGCCTATGACCTTGGCGCGAGCCGGTTGCGCGTGCTGCTGACGATCACCCTGCCCTTCCTCAAGCCGGCGATTGTCGGCGCGGGGCTGGTGGCCCTCCTGATGTCGTTCGAGAATTTCAACACGACACTGATCCTCGTCGGTTCGGACGCACCCCTGCCGATCTACATGTATGGCCAGATGCGCGAGGGCGCGACACCGGCCCTCAATGCCGCCAGCTTCGTGATGATGCTCGGTGCCGGCTTGCTCGCCACGTTGGTGGCGCTGGTCTCCAGCCGCAAGGCGGAATAACCGGGACGATCGCCCGCGCATTTGACCCGCATCATCCCGCCTGCGGGCTTTTGCCGCTAGGCAGATCGCGCTACGCAGGTGCGTGCGCCGTGATTGACCAAGGCGTACCCGATCCGTGCGTGGATCACGGCCCAGAGGAACGGACGGATGTTTTCAGGACGCGTTCTGGCAGTTGTTTTCGCCATCATCGTCGCTGCTGCGGGGTATGTTTTCTGGAACCGCGGCACTCCGGTCAGTTCAGCCACCGTCACCAAGGGCGATGTGGCCGAGGTCGTCTATGCGACCGGTGCGATCGAGCCGGTCACCTGGTCGAAAGTGCTGCCGCTGTTGCGGGCGCGGATTGTCGATCATTGCGGCTGCGAGGGGAAAGTCGTCCGTAAGGGCGATGTTCTCGCCAAACTCGACGACACCGCCGCGCAGGCCGAGTTGCGCCAGATTGTCGCCAAGCGTGATTTCGCGCAGAACGATGTTGCCCGCTTCAGCGACCTGATGACGCGTGGCGCCACGACACGGTTGACGCTTGAGCGCGCGGAGACAGAACTGCGTCAGCTCGACAGCCAGATCGCGGCGCTCACCGCGCGGCTGACGGATTACCTCCTCGCCTTGCAGGTGGTGGCGGATGTTAACGAGGAGGACATCGCCAAGGTTGTCACCGGTCAAACGGCGCTCCTGCGCAACGATGGCTTTCCGCAAGGCGGGCTCAGCGCGAAGGTCGCCGCGATCACGCCGAAGGGCGATCCGGCAACGAAAACCTTCCGCGCCTATCTCGCGTTGCCGGATGAGACACCCCTCCGCATCGGCATGAGCGTCGAGGCCAACATCGTCATTCGCGAGAAGCGGGGCGTTGTGCTCGCGCCGGCCGAAGCTTTGCGTCTTGGCTCCGGCGCGCAGGCAAACGCGGGACAGGCAACCGCCTTCGTGATCGAAAACGGCAAGCTCAAGGCGGTGCCCGTTACCATCGGCATCAAGGGCGGGCGGTTGATCGAGATCACCTCCGGGCTCGCGGAGGGCGCGGCGCTCGCCGCCCCCGTCAAGCCGGATTTCAGGGACGGCATGGCCGTGCGCGTCGCGCGGTAGGAGAGAGTTCGCGACAGGAGAGAGCTATGGGCCTCGCGCTCGATATCGCCGTCACGCATATCCGCTCCCGCCTCCGCCAGACGCTGGTGGGGGTGCTCGGCGTTGCCACCGGTGTCGGTTTTTCGGTGATGATGGCCTCGCTGATGGAGGGGTCGCAGCGCGATTTCGTGGCGCAGCTTGTGGATTCGCTACCGCATATCACGATCTCCGACGAGCGCCGCACGCCGCCGGTGCAGCCGGCGAGCCTGCTCTATGATGATGTCGAAATCTCGAACCTCTCGACGCAGGACCGGCGGCGCGGCATCAAGAATCCGCTGGCGGTCATCTCCGAGCTGGAGAGCTGGGCGCCGGCGAAGGTCGCGCCTTCGGTGCGGGCGAATATCCTGCTCCGGCAGGCGGGGCGCGATGTCGGCGCGGTGATGCTCGGGATTGATCCACGCCGCGAGGTGCTGGTCTCCAACATCGCGACCAAGATGATCGAAGGGCAGCTCGACAACCTGCTGAAGGCCTCGAACGCCGTCATCCTCGGCGCGCGGCTCGCCGACCGGCTCGGCGTGCGCGTCGGAAACACCATCACGATTTCGTCCTCCGGCGGCAAGACGATGACCGCCACCGCCGTCGGCATCTTCCGCACCGGCGTCGCGCAGGTCGACGACAGCCAGATCTACGCGCTCACCCGCAGCGCGCAGATCCTCGCCGGGCAGACCGGCCTCATCAACGAACTGCGCCTGAAAGCCACCGATGCGCTCGGCGCGCGTGAACTCGCCACGCGCATCGAGGCGGAAACGGGCTACAAATCCGTCTCGTGGCAGGAGGCGCACGAGGACCTCCTGAACGCCTTCAACATCCGCAATTTCATCATGTATGCGGTGGTGGGCGCGATCCTGCTGGTGGCCTCGTTCGGCACCTACAACATCATCTCGACCATCACCCACGAGAAAACCCGCGATATCGCGATCATGAAATCGCTCGGCCTCAGAGCAAACCTGGTGCGCCGCATCTTCGTGATCGAGGCGCTGATCATCGGTCTGATCGGCATGGGCGCCGGGTTCCTGCTCGGCTTCCTGATGACGAAAGGTCTTGGCGCGGTGGAATTCAAATCCCCCTTCGGCGATGCCACGCGCCTGCCGGTGATCTACGAGCCGCTGCATTACGCGCTGGCGGGCTCGATCGCGCTCGCAGCCTCGCTGATCGCGGCCTGGCTACCGGCCCGCAAGGCCGCCAGCGTCAACCCCGTCGATATCATCCGGGGGGCATCATGAGCGCGCCTCCGACACCGCTGATCGAGGCGCGCGGCGTGACGCGCGTCCTTGCCGGCGAAATCGACACAACCCTCGTCGCCGGCATCGACCTCGCCATCGGGCCGGGTGAGTTCGTGGCAATCACCGGCCCTTCCGGCTCCGGCAAATCCTCGCTGATGTATCTGCTCGGCCTGCTCGACAGCCCGACGACCGGGGAAATCCTCGTCGAGGGCCGCCCGACCGCGCGGATGCCGGAGGATGACAAGGCGCGGCTCCGGCTCGAAACGCTGGGCTTTGTTTTCCAGTTCCACTTCCTGCTGGCGGAATTTTCCGCCCTCGACAACGTGATGCTGCCGATGCGCGCGCTCGAGAAACTCAGCGAGAACGAAATGCGCGCGCGCGGGCTGGATATTCTGGCGCGACTGGGGCTGAAGGATCACGCCCACAAGCGCCCGGACCAGCTCTCCGGCGGGCAGCGCCAGCGGGTTGCGATTGCCCGCGCGCTCGCCAACAACCCCAAGGTGATCCTCGCGGATGAGCCGACCGGCAATCTCGACACCGCCTCGACCGAGCAGGTTTTCGACATCATCAAGACGCTTGTCGGCGAAGGCGGGCGTTCGGTCATCATCGTGACGCATGATCCGCATCTCGCCAGACGCGCCTCGCGCCGCCTGCATGTCGTCGACGGCCGGCTCGCGCCGGTGCCGGAAGATTAAACGGCCTCTTCAAGCGGCAGCACATCCACGGTCTGCTTGGTTTTCTGCGCACCGGCGGTCTTGAGGATACCCTTGACCGGCGAGACATCGGCGTAATCCCGCCCGATCGCGACGACGATATGATCATTGGCGACAACGAGCCCGTTGGTGGGATCGAACTCGACCCAGCCGGCATCCGCCCCGCACCATGCCCGCACCCAGGCGTGCATCGCATCGGCGCCTTCAAGGCGCGGCTTGCCCTCCGGCGGAATGGTGCGCAGAAACCCCGAGACGTATCCCGCCGGAATGCCCACGGCCCGCAGCGCCGTGATCATGATGTGGGTGAAGTCCTGACAGACGCCGTGCCGGTGCGCGAAAGCCTTGCTGGCGGGCGTGTTCACATCGGTCGCATCGGCATCGAATGTCATGTCGCGGTAGAGCGCGGCGTTGAGCGCCAGAACGGCCTCGAACACGGTCATGCCCGGTTGGCACTGCTGGCGGGCGTAACGCTCGATGGCGGCGTCCGGCGCAATCCGCGGCGAAGCGCCGGTGAAGTGATGCGGCGAGGCGGCATCGAGCCGGCGATAGCGCTCGATGTCACCCGCCAGCTGCTCCAGCTTCGGCGAGAGATCGAGCGCGGGCGGCGCAACCGAGCGTCGGACGCGGGCCTGCATAACGAGCGCGATCTCGCTCCAGACGTGATGATAGGCCGCCTCGATGGTCGGGTTGCCGAAGAAATCGAACCGGTCGACCCGCTCATCCGGGCGCGGGGTGAAGGTCAGGCTCGCCGCGATCACGCGTTGCCGGCCGGGCAATTCCTTCGGCTGAACCCGCAGGATCTGGCGGCCGCTCGCGGCGTTCTTGCCGAAGGCATACGAGATGCGCAGGGTGATATCGTAAAGCATCGCCCGACGCCTAATTGAAATAGCTGGCGGTGACGAGATCGGACAGCGCGTGGACCCGCGCCCCGACCTCCGCCAATGCGGCAGCATCGAGCGTTTCCGGCGTCAGCACGGCGAGGCCGGTCTGCATCTGGAGCACG
>WSYC01000020.1 GCA_009773635.1 Beijerinckiaceae bacterium
CCATTGAAGCAGGGGGCGCGAAGGCTGCCAGCCCTGCATCCCGCCCAAGGGTTGGGCGGTCGCGAGGTCAAGCCTGAGCAGGCTGCCGCCATTCTCCGCGAAAGCCCGCATCAGGAGGGTTTCGGTTTCCAGCGTCACCGCATTCGCGACCAGCCGCCCGCCCGGACGAAGCGCGGCAAGCGCGATTTCCAGCAAGGCGGCATCCGCCCCGCCACCGATGAAAATCGCATCCGGCAGAGCAAGCCCCGCCAGAGCCTCCGGCGCGCGTCCCTCGACAACGCCGAGGCGATGCGCCAGCCCGAAGCGCGCCGCATTGGCGCGGATATTTCCCGCCCTGTCCGCCCGCGTCTCGATCGCGATGGCCACGCCCCCCGCAAGGCACCACTCGACCGAAATCGACCCCGATCCCGCGCCGATATCCCACAGCCGTTCGCCGATGCACGGGGCCAGCGCAGCAATCGTCAGGGCACGGATGGGGGATTTCGTGATCTGCCCGTCATGCGTGAAGAGAGCATCCGGTAGGCCGGGAGTGCGCGGCAGGGCGGGCCCGCCCTCTGCCTGAAATGCGACCATCACCGGCACCGCGATATCCTCGATCGCAAAAGCATCAGCTCGCGCTGTCCTGATCCGCTCATGCGGTCCGCCGAGCGCTTCAAGCACGATCACACGGCTGTCGCCAAAACCGGTATCGGAGAGATAGGCGGCGAGGCGTGCCGGAGCGGCGGCATCGGCCACAAGGCACAGGAGCCGCGAGCCGGGCTGAAGGTGGGGCCGCAGGGTCTCGAAAGGCGCGGCGTGCAGCCCGAGGCAGGTCGCCTCCTCCAGCGGCCAGCCGAGGCGGGACGCCGCCAGCGAAAAGCAGGAGGGCGCGGGAAAGGCACGCCATTCCTCGCGCGCGAGCTGTTTCGCGAGGCTGCTGCCCGCGCCGAACCAGAACGGATCGCCCGAGACCAGCGCCGCGACGCGCTTGCCACGCAGCGCCAGAAGCGGTTCTGTCGAAAACGGGATCGGCCATGCCGAGCCTCGCGCCTCAACTTTTCCAAGCTTCAGGTGACGATCGCCGCCAAACACGATATCGGCTTCATCGAGTGCTGCACGGGCGCCGGACGTGAGGCCATCCAGCCCATCCTCGCCGATGCCGACGATGGAAAGCCAGGGACGGGGAGGGACGGGATCAGCCATGACACGCACCCCGTTGTCCGGAATCCTGCATCCGAAAATCCTGCTGCTTGGCGGCACGGCGGACGCCACCCGCCTCGCGCAATTGCTGGCGGAGGCCGGCTGCGACGCCATTTTCTCCTACGCAGGACGCACGCAAACGCCAACGCCCCAGCCCTTGCCGACGCGCATTGGCGGGTTCGGCGGGGTGGAAGGCCTGGCGGATTATCTTCGCGCCGAGAAGATCACGCATCTCATCGATGCCACGCATCCTTTCGCGGCGGGCATGAGCCGCAACGCCGTGGCGGCTGCGGCGCGCAGCAGCACCCGCCTCATCGCGCTCGAACGGGCGCCCTGGCAGGCCCGGCCCGGCGACCGCTGGCACGAGGTCGCGGATACCGCCGGGGCTGTGGCGGCCTTGCCGGCGCTGCCCGCACGGATTTTTCTGGCCATCGGACGGCAGACGGTCGATGCTTTCGCCGCGCGCCCCGAGCACTTCTATCTGCTGCGCTTCATCGAGGCTCCCGAGAGCATTCCCCTGCCGGATCACGTCGCGCTCGCGATGCGCGGCCCCTTCACCGAAGCCGGGGATCGCGCGCTGCTGGCGCATCATGGCATTACCCATATCGTCGCCAAGAACTCTGGCGGCGAGGCGACCCGCGCCAAGATCGACGCCGCGCGGGCGCTTTCCCTGCCAGTTATCCTGATCAACCGGCCCGCGGTTCCCGACCAGCTCTGCTTCGAAACGGCGGATGCCGTGATGGCCCATCTCGCTCATGAGGCCGACCTCGGCGTATAGACGAAGCGCCCGACGCGCCGCGTCGCGGCATTGCCGACCAGCACCAGCGTTCGCATATCCGCCATTTCCGGCCGGGCTTCCCCGAGGGGCAGGGTTTCGAGCCGTTCTTCCGGCGTCGAGACGGCCCGCGCAAAGCTGATGAGCCGCTCCGGCCCGCAGGCCTCCAGAAGGATATCCAGCACGCGCGCGAATTGATCCGGGCGGGACATCGAGCGCGGATTATAGAAGGCCATGGCGAAATCCGCCTCCGCCGCCAGCCGGACACGGCGCTCCACCAGCGCAAAGGGCTTCAGGTTATCCGAGAGGTTGATGGCACAGAAATCATGCCCCAGCGGCGCGCCGAGTCGTCCGCTCGCCGCCAGCATCGCCGTGATTCCCGGCAGCACGCGAATATCGAGTTCGTGATGTCCGGGCATGCCTTCCAGCGCCTCGAAAACAGCCGCCGCCATCGCGAAAACACCGGGATCACCCGAGGATACCACCACGACACGGCGGCCGCTGGCCGCCATGGCGAGGGCGTGGCGTGCCCGCTCCAGCTCCTGCCGGTTATCGGTCGCGTGCAGCGTCAACCCCTCACGAGCGGGGATGCGGGCAACATAAGGCCCGTAGCCTACGATATCCGTCGCCTCGGCAAGCGCGGCGGAAACCTCCGGCGTCACGAGGCTTTCCGCGCCCGGCCCCAGACCGGCGATGACAAGCGAGCCGCTCATGCCTCGCTCCGCTCGGGGCGCCGGCCCTGCCCATGCACCAGCAGGATCGAGAAATACGGCAGCTCGATCGCGCCGGCCTCGCTGAGTTTCACGATTTTCTCGCCCGGCATCGTGCCGCGTTCGACCAGCCAGGCGGCATCGCTGCGCCCGGCCAGTTCCAGCGCGCGGCGCACTCTGGGGAGGTTGCGGCCGAGCTTCATCACCACGAAGCCATCCGCAGCCTTCATGTGCCGGGCCAGCACCTCCTCCGGCATCGTGCCGGAGAGCACGCTCATCACGTCGTCGCCCCAGGTCATGGGAATGCCCGTCGCGGTCCAGCAGCCGGACATGCCGGTGATGCCGGGAATGACCTCCAGCACCGCGCGCCCCTGAAGCCGGACAAAGAGATGCATGAACGAGCCGTAGAAGAACGGATCGCCTTCGCAGAGCACCACGATCTCCTCGGTTTGCGCGAGGGTGGCGAGTTTTTCGGTCCATTCGTCATAGAAGGCTGCGAGCGCCGCGTTATATTCGGCGCTGTCGAATGCGATCTCGGTGGTAACGGGGTATTCCATGGCGTATTCGACGGCGCCCGGAGCCAGCATGCCCTCGACGATGCGTCGGGCCTGACCAGCGCGGCCTTTCTTGCGGAAATAGGCGATATGCCCGGCAGAACGGATCGCGCGATCAGCCTTCACGCTCATCAGGTCCGGATCGCCCGGACCAAGACCGGCGCAGATGATTTTCCCTGCGCCAATCGTTTTTTGACTCGCCCGCGTGTCCGTCATCGTCATTCCTTCGCCGAGGCAAGCGCGTTGATCGCCGCCACCGTGACCGCCGAGCCGCCGAGCCGGCCCATCACGCTCATCGCGGGGACGGGCGGGGCGGCCATCAGGGCTTCCTTCGATTCCGCCGCGCCGACAAAGCCGATTGGGCAGCCTATGATCGCCGCCGGACGCGGGCAATCGGGGTCTTCCAGCATGTTCAGCAGGTGGAAAAGCGCCGTCGGAGCATTGCCGATAGCGACGAGCGCTCCAGCCAGATGCGGCCGCCACAATTCCAGCGCCGCGGCGGAACGGGTGTTGCCCATGCGAAGCGCCATTTCCGGCACGGCGGGGTCCTGCAGCGTGCACAGGATCGGGTTGTTCGCCGGCAGGCGGGGCCGCGTGATGCCCTCGCTGACCATGCGTGCATCGCACAGGATCGGCGCACCCGCTTCGAGCGCCGCGCGGGCCACGCGGGCCATGCCGGGGGTGAAGCGGACATGCGCGGTCAGCCCCACCATCCCGGAGGCATGGATCATGCGCACCACGACCGGCTCCTCCTCCGCCGAAAAACCCGCGAGGTTTGCCTCGGCCCGGATGATGCCGAAGGATTGGCGGTAGATCGTCGCGCCGTCTTTTTCATAAGGATGCGGCATCAGAACAATCCGGCAAGCGAGGCCGCTTCGGCCCGAAGGCCGGTCACGACAGGGAATGCGGCGGCGTTGCCGTCGCGGATGAAACCAAATCCTGCCGCCGTTCCCACGAGGGTGAATGGCGCGGCAGCGGGGTGCGCACAGCCTTTGACGCAGCCAGCGACATGAAGCAAGCCGGCTTCCGGGATATGCGGTGCCAGCATGCGCGCGAGATCGCGCGTCGGCTGAAGCGCCTGAAGGCATCCCGGTGCGCCCGTGCAGGCAATGACCCGCAGCAGGGGATCATCACCCCGCGTGATCAGGCCGGGGATTTCGGGGAGCGTTGCCGCCCCTTCGATCATCATCATCCGCCAGGGCGTCATGCGCAGCGGGCCGAGTTCCGCGAGAGAGGCAAGGGTTTCAGCGCGCAATTGCCCGAAGGCAAAGCCGACCAGTGCGCCTTGGTCGAAAAGCCCCGGCTTCGGCGTGCCGGATGCGGCCTTGCGGGCTTGCGTCGCCAGAAAGGCAGGCGGGAGGCTGGCCCCGGAAGCCAGATGTCGCTTCATTCGCCCCCGGCCTTCCGGTGCGCCGCCCGAGCCAAGAAACCAGCGCGCGAGATCCAGCATGGCGGGAATGGCATCGTCTTCCGCCACGATCATGCCGGTCTCCGCGCCGTCCGCGCGGCAGAGGAGGGCGCCCCCAAGGCCCTGCTCCAGACGGATATCGGCTGAAATCGCGCTCAGAACCGGCGCCGGGCCGCAATCAATCGCGAAGCCGAATTTCGCCGGCAGGGCCGGTGCATCCGGCGTTCCAAGCGCGGTTTCCAACGCTGAGGCGAGGCGCGGAATGGCCTCGCCCATCCGCCAGAAAGGCGTGAGAACGAGATTGCGGCGCGCTTCGAGCACGGGATCGGTATCGACAAGCCCGAGTGCATCGAGATCTTCGATCAACGCCGGATGAGCCTCCTCCCGGATGCCCCGCAACTGGATATTCCCGCGCGCGGTGAGGTCGATCAGGCCATTGCCATGCCTCAAGGCCAGCACGGCGATTCCTCGAACCTGATCGGGGGTGAGTCGCCCGAGCCATGGACGAAGCCGCACCACGAGGCCATCGCCCGAGAGCATTGGCTTGAGCGCGCCGGGGCACCAGCCTTTCACCCGCCCGCCCGTCATGCTCCGCCCTCCAGCGCCGCACGAATGGTGTTGCGCCGCGTCTGCCACAGGCCCGATGCCGCCAGCGCCGCAAAAGTGCCGCGCATCGCGGCGAGAGCACCGGGATTTTCGCGCGTCATGAAGGCCACGATGTCCTCGCGGCCAAGTGTCGCCTCGAAATAGAGATCGAGGAGATGGTCCGGCACGGCATGTGTGAGGTGGGCGAAGGCCGCAAGATGATCGAGCGTGCCGGCGATTTCCGCCGCGCCACGAAATCCGTGCCGCATCATGCCGTCGAGCCATTCCGGCGCGGTGGCGCGCGCGCGGGTCACGCGGGCGATTTCCTCGGTGAGATCGCGCGCCCGAGGCGTTTCCGGGCGGGTGGAATCGAGGTGGTAAAGCGTGGGAGCGGCTCCCCCCAGCCGCGCCACGGCTGCGGCGAACCCACCTTCATGCGCGGCATAATCCATGGCAAGCAGGAGGTCCGTCTCCGGCAGGTCCTGCACATGCACGAAGACATCCGAGCCGAGCACCCGCGCTTCCAGTGCCGCGCGCGCCGGGCTGCTGCGCCCCTCTGCGTCGATCGCGAAGCTCGATGCCCTGAGCCAGGCCTCGCCGGCGGCATGCCGGGCCGCCGCGCTGAAATCGCCGGAAAGATCGCCCATATCGAGGCCATATCGCCCCGGTTCCGGGCCAAAAACGCGCGGGCCGCGTGTGATATAGGGGTTCTCCGCGCCTTCCTCCTGACGTCTGGCCAGAGCCACGCTCGCCGCCTCGAACATCCGGGCCAGATCCGGAAAGACATCGCGGAACAGGCCGGAAACCCGCAGGGTGACATCAATGCGCGGCCGGTCGAGCAGGGCCGGCGGCAGGATTTCAAACCCGGAAACCCGCGCTGAGCCGGAATCCCACAGCGGCGCGAGACCCGCCAGATGCAGCGCCATCGCGAATTCCTCGCCGGCGCTGCGCATGGTTGCCGAACCCCAGAGATCCACGACCAGCGCGCGGGGCCAATCGCCGTGATCCTGCAAATGCCGGCGCAGGAGTTCTTCGGCCAGCTTCACGCCTTGCGCATGGGCCGCATGCGAGGGGACGGCGCGCGGATCAACGGAGAAGAGGTTGCGCCCGGTCGGCAGGATGTCCTCGCGCACACGATTCGGCGAACCCGAGGGACCAGCCGGCACGCGCCGGCCTGCCAGCGCGAGGTTGAGGCCCGCCTGTTCCTCTGCTCCGCAAGCACCACGCCCGAAGATATGCAGCCCGTCACCGAAGCGGCTTTCCTTGATGTCGCAGACGAAGCGGTCGATGCGCACCAGCGCTTCCGCCGCACTTGCACCCGGCGGAATTCCGAGATCCGCCTCGACGCCGCGTGCGCTGGCTTCGCTACGGATATCCGCGACAAGCCGGTCACGGCGTGCGGGAGAAAGCCCATCGGCGGTGGAATATTCGTCCAGGAGGATTTCGAGCCGGGACAGCGCTTCCGGCACGCTGGCGTCGATAAGCGGCGGCGGCAGGTGGCCAAGCGTGACCGCGCCGATGCGCCGCTTCGCCTGCGCCGCCTCACCGGGATCGTTGACGATAAAGGGGTAGAGAACCGGCATCGCCCCCGTCAATGCTTCCGGCCAGCAGGTGCCGGAAAGCGCGACCGCCTTGCCCGGCAGCCATTCGAGCGTGCCATGCGCGCCGATATGCACGAGGGCGTCGATCTCCAGCGTATTCAGCCACAGGTAGAAGGCGACATAGGCGTGGCGGGGCACGCGGGCGGTATCGTGGTAATCATCCTCCCGAAGCGCCCGCTCGCCCCGCTCCGGTTGAAGCGCGACCAATGCGTTCCCCTGCCAGAGCGCGGGAAAACGGAAAGCCCCTGCCACGACCTGCGGGTCCGCCTCGGCTTCACCCCAGGATTTGCCGAGCTTTTCGCGGAGATCGACGGGCAGGGTGGCCAAAGCAGCGTGATAGGCTTCCAGCGGAAAATCGAGGGTTTCGTACTGGAGAGCGGCCGCGAACCCCTGTTCGGGCGGCCGAGGTTCCACAGCATGGCCGGTTGCCGCGAGATCCGCCAGCATCGCTTCCAGTGAGGCGAGCGGGTCCAGCCCCACCGCATGTGCCATCTGATGATTCTTGCCCGGGTAGGTGGAAAGAACCATCACGATCCGTTTCGCTTCTGGCGAACGTTGCGCAAGCTTGCGCCACGCGCTCACACGGTCGGCAATCGCGGCGATGCGCTCCGGCTCGGCCTGATGCGAGAACAGCGCGCACTGAAGATCGGGATCGCGCGGCTGCATCGTCTTGAAGCTGGCGACCCCGGCGAAGATCCGGCCATCGACCTCGGGCAATACCACATGCATCGCGAGATCCGTCGGCGGCAACCCACGCTCGTCGCCGCTCCAGTCGTCACGCCGGATGGTAGCCAGCGCCACCTGAAACACCGGACATCCCGCCGCATCGAGCGGCGAGACGCCCTCCGGTCCCTTCGCGGAAAAGGCGGTCGCGTTAATGAGTGCGACAGGCTCTAGCCGCGCCAGCTCCCGCATGATGGTCGCGGCGCTTTCGCCCTTCAGTGACGGCGCGAACAGGCCGAGAGCTGTAAATCCACGAGCGCGCAATGCCGTGATCAGGGCATCGACCGGGCCGGTATCGGCCGCCGTGAGATAGCTGCGGTAGAAGACGACGACAGCCAGTTCCGCGCAAGGAGCGGGCGGCGGAATGACACCGGCCTCCGGCGAATACCAACCGCAGGCCGGGATCTGCGTCGCAAAGCCTGTGGGGGCCGGGCCTATTCCGGCGGCATGAGCGAGTTCGGCCAGCGCGATTTCCGCCGCGCGCGCACCTCCGGCATCGCAGAGCATGGACAGCCGGGAGAGGACCGCCTCCGGCAGGGTAGAAAACGCCGAGAGCCTTGCATCCGGCCGGCCGTCGGCGGGCAGCACGGCCAGCGCGATGCCTTTAGCTTGTGCCAAAGCATGCACCTCGGCGAGGCCATAGGGCCAGTAACTCTCGCCACCGATGAGGCGGATCAGCACGCCTTTCGCACGGGAAAGCGTCTGTTCGAGGTAGGTATCGACCGAAAGCGGATGCCTGAGTGCGATGAGATTGGCGAGGCGCAGCGAAGGAAGGTGCGCCCGCCCGCTCCTCCAGCCAGCGGCGAAAGCGGAAAGATCGCTGTCCGAGAAAGACAGCACGACGAGATCGGCCGGGTCCTGACCCAGATCGACCGGTGTTTCCGCCTCGTCTAGCCCATGCTTTTCCCGGAAAACGACGTGCATCAGCCCTCCAGCACGGCCCGGATGGCGGCTTCGTCGATGTGATCATGCTCCGCGATCACCACAAGACGGGAGAGGCGGGGCGCGCTGCCCCAGGGGCTGTCGAACTGCGTCGAGACGCGCGCGCCAACCGCCTGCACCAGAAGCCGCATCGGCTTGCCGGCAACCGCGACATAGCCCTTGACCCGCAGGATCTTCTGCTCGTGCGCAAGGCGGATGATCGCGGCTTTCAGCGCCTCGGGATCGGTGATTTCCGGCAGGGCAATGGTCGCGGAGTCGAAATCCTCATGCTCATGCTCCTCCTCACCATCGTGGTGGGAAGGGCGGGCATCAAGACCATCCTCGGCGGCGGCATTCAGCCCGAGGATGACGCGAGGGTCGATGACGCCGCCGGTGATCTCCAGGATCGGCAGCGCGCGCGGCAGTTCCGGCACGATGGCGGCGCGGGCGGCGGCTAGCCCTTCCGGCCCGGCGAGATCGGCCTTGGTCAGCAGCACGATATCGGCGCAGGAAATCTGGTCCTCGAACACTTCCGAAAGCGGCGTTTCATGCTCGTGTGCGCTGGCATTCAACGATGCCGGGTGATCTTCGGGCGCGAAGGTGCCGGCGGCCACCGCCTCGGCATCCGCCAGCGTGATGACGCCGTCCACCGTGATCTTCGAGCGGATCGCCGGCCAGTCGAAAGCTTTGAGCAGCGGCTTGGGCAAGGCAAGGCCCGAGGTTTCGATCAGGATGTGATCGGGCTTCGTCGGCAGGGCGAGCAGAGCCTCGATGGTGGGGATGAAATCCTCAGCCACCGTGCAGCAGATGCAGCCATTGGCCAGTTCGACGATGTTTTCCGCCGGGCAATTCGCGTCGGCGCAGGATTTGAGGATCGCGCCATCGACGCCGAGCGTGCCGAATTCATTGACGAGAACCGCGAGGCGCTTGCCCTGCGGATTGGCCATCAGATGGCGGATGAGCGTCGTTTTTCCCGCACCGAGAAAGCCGGTGACGATGGTGACGGGAATTTTGGCAAGCTGGGACATCAGATCAATCCTGAACCGGTGATTTCAAAGGCGGGGTGAGGGCAGAGGCCGCGGGCAATTCCGAAATGGGCGAGCTGGATGCTGGCATGGGCGGAATCCGGGCAATCGATTGCTTGCGGAAGATTTCAGGCCGCTGCCGCCACGGCACGATGCCGTCCTCGCTCTGGGCATAGAGCGCCGCGCCCTCGATGATCGCCAGGGCATGCAGAACGGGGTCGAGATTGCCGTAAACATACGACCATTTGCCCGGCGCGGCCAGCGCCACGGAGCAGCCATTGTTGCACGCCGAGAGGCACTCGGCGCCGATGATCGTGACACCCGCCGGGGTCTCCTGCGCCTCGATCAGCCGCAACAGTTCAGCGCCGGGGCGTGGTGCATCAGGCGCATCGGCCCGGCGGCAGGTGGTGCAGACGTAAAGCGTGGCCGTGGCCATGAAACCCCTTTCACCAGCAGGCAAAGGGTGTCCCAGAGGGGCTGCGCAAAGCAGACCCTGCCGGCTACGGAACACCCCGTCCGTCCGAAAATCGCGTGTGCTGGCAGGTCTCCCGGCTTGCGGATCACGGGTCGGGGGAAAACCCCAAACCCAGCGGCTCACTACCTTCCCAGCCCGAAAGCCAGTGGATTAGTGCGCCTTTCCGGTCACGGTCGCGGGGGCGGCTGCGCTTCGGGTCTCCCCTATCGCATTCCCTCTTCGCCTGTCATAGACAGGAACCAACACAGAGCAACCGAAGCGGCAAGCCCGCCGCTTTGTCAAGCCGGACCCGGAGCTGATCTCCACAATGCTGCCCAGCGATCAAGACGCCGACAACAGCCGCCATGCCGAGAAAATGGCCAAGAAAAAAGCCGCGCGCGACCGGATCATGGCGCGGAAGGTGGATGGCAAGGGGCTGGTCATCGTCCATACGGGCGCCGGCAAGGGCAAGTCCTCCTCTGGCTTCGGGATGGTGCTGCGCTGCATTGCCCATGAGATGCCTTGCGCCGTCGTGCAGTTCATCAAGGGCGCCTGGGATACCGGCGAGCGCCGGCTGATCGAGCAGAATTTCAGCCATCTGTGCCAGTTTCATGCGATGGGCGAGGGGTTTACCTGGGAAACGCAGGACAAGACCCGCGATATCGCCGCCGCCGCGGCTGGCTGGGAGAAGGCCAAGGCGCTGATCAGGGACCCTGCGATCCAGTTCGTCCTGCTCGATGAGATCAACATCGCGCTGCGCTACGAGTATCTCGATATCGCCGAGGTCGTCGCCTTCCTGCGCGACGAGAAGCCGCCGCTGACTCATGTCGTGCTCACGGGGCGCAACGCCAAGGAGGAGCTGATCGAACTGGCGGATCTCGTCACCGAGATGACCCTAGTGAAGCATCCGTTCCGTTCAGGCATCAAGGCCCAGAAGGGTGTGGAGTTCTGATGAAGGCCTTGATGATTCAGGGCACCGGGTCGAATGTGGGCAAGTCCTTACTCGTGGCCGGATTGTGCCGCGCGGCACGGGCCCGAGGCATAAAGGTCCTTCCCTTCAAACCTCAAAATATGTCCAACAACGCTTTCGCAACCAGAGACGGCGGTGAGATTGGCCGGGCACAGGCGCTTCAGGCGCTGGCATGTGGTGTCGAAGCGCGAACGGATATGAACCCGGTGCTGCTCAAACCGGAGACCGAAACTGGTGCGCAGGTGATTGTGCAAGGCCGTCGCATCGCCACGGTGAAGGCACGCGATTATGCGGCGATGAAACCTTCGCTGTTGGCGCCAGTGCTGGAAAGTTTTCGTAAACTGAAGGCTGAAGCTGACCTGGTGATTGTCGAAGGGGCGGGTAGTCCGGCTGAAGTCAATCTGCGCAGTGGCGACATTGCCAATATGGGCTTCGCTCACGCCGCCGATGTGCCAGTGGTGCTGGTCGGCGATATCGATCGCGGCGGAGTGATCGCCCAGATTGTCGGAACGCGAACCGTCATGGAGGCTGAGGATGTGGCGCAGGTCGCCGGCTTCATCATCAACAAGTTTCGGGGCGACCTGACCCTTTTCGACGATGGTTACCGGCTTATCGAGGATCGAACCGGCTGGCGCGGGTATGGCACTCTGCCCTATTTTTCTGACGCTTCTCGTCTGCCGGCGGAAGATGCCTTGGACTTGCCGCACTCAAGCGGTGATGGTCCTTTGCATATCGCCTGCCTTGCCTTCTCGCGCATAGCCAATTTCGATGATCTTGATCCTCTAGTGCAGACGCCGGGCGTGCGCTTCACAATGGTTCGCGCTGGAGAAACCATTCCCGGCGATTGCACATTGGTGATCCTGCCGGGCAGCAAATCGACGCGAGGCGACCTTGCCTTTCTCAGGAAGCAGGGGTGGGATATCGACCTTGCCACCCATATCCGTCGCGGTGGGCATGTCCTGGGGATATGCGGCGGCTATCAGATGCTTGGGCGTGTCATTGCCGATCCGAACGGGCTGGAAGGCCCTGCAGGCGTCACACCCGGGCTTGGCCATCTTGATGTCGAGACGCAAATGAGCGCCGACAAGCGACTGACGCGGCAGGTTGGCACCCATTGCGCCACTGGCCAGCACTTCGAGGGGTACGAAATCCATATCGGACGAACCACAGGTGCTGATTGCATTCGTCCCTTTGCCCGGATGGAAGATGGACCAGATGGAGCTGTGGCGTCAGGTGGCCGGATTGCCGGGAGCTATCTTCATGGCATGTTCACGAATGACGCTTTTCGCGACGCTTATCTTGGCGGTTTTGGCGCACAAACCCGAACACTGTTCTACGCAGCAGGGGTGGAAGCGACGCTAGATGCGCTCGCTGCGCACATTGAGCATCATCTCGATGTGACCGCGCTACTGGCGCTCGCCAGATAATTTATCGCTCTTCCCACACCGTCGGGGTGTTCTCCTGCCAGCCTGTCCGGTGCAGAAGCGGCGTATCGTCGTGGGTTTCTGGCCAGCCTAGGCAAAGGTAGGCCGAGAAGCGCCAGCCTTCCGGCACCTGGAGAAGGTGTTCCATGTGGCGCGGATCGAGAATCGAGACCATCCCGAGGCCGAGGTTTTCTGCCCGTGCCGCAAGCCAGAGCGTATGGATCGCCATCGCGGTGGATTGATGCAGGGTTTCCGGCATGGTGCATCGCCCAAGCCGATGGCCAGCTTCAGGATCTTCCAGCATGAAAATGGCGAGTTGCTCCGGTGCGCGGTCCAGCCCCGCAAGTTTGAGGCGGGCATAGACCTCAGCATGTTCTGGATCATATCCAGCGGCTGCGACCCGGTTTTCCTGTTCGAAAAGCGCGCGGACCGCTGCGCGCAGAGTGGCGGATTTCACCGAGAGAACGCGCCATGGCCGGGCATTGCCGACCGAAGGCGCAAGGGCCATCATGGTCCGCAATCGCACCAGAAGGGCCTCGGGTACTGGATCAGGGCGGAAATGACGGACATCCCGCCGCCAGCGCAGCAGGGTTTCAAGTCGCGCGGCATCCTCCGGGGAAAAATTCACGATTCCCCCCGCGGCGGTGAAACCGGTTTCAATGCCTCCGCCAGGCGTGTCCATTCAGGTGCGCAGCCAGGTATTCCAAGGCGTATCCAGTGCCGGGAAAAGGGGAAAATCCGGCTCCAGATATGATGTCGGGCCAGCGCCTCCTGCGCGGTGATCGCATCGGGCACGGCAAAAAGCCTGAACAAGGATGTCCCGCCGACGCATTGCCAGCCTGCTGCTAGGGCCAGTGCATCGAGCAGATCCGCTTCCAGTGCAAGGCGCGCGCGGGTGGCTTCCTGCCAGTTGGTATCGCTGAGGGCCGCGGTCCCGATCTCGATCGCCGGCCCGGACACTGGCCAGGGGCCAGCAAGCTCGCGGAGCGAAGCGATGATCTCCGGCGAGCCGAGCGCGAAGCCAAGTCGAAGCCCGGCCAGACCATAGAATTTGCCGAAAGATCGCAGGATGATCAGGTTCTTCCGCCCGGCCTGCGGGGCGAGCGACACCTCCGGCGTTGCATCCGCGAAGCTTTCATCCACGATCAGCAGGCCGACATCATGGCTGAGATCAAGCAACGTCGGGAGCGAAAGGGTCCGGCCATCGGGATTGTTGGGATTGACGACAACCGCGAGATCAGCCCCGCGCAGTGCTTCAGGCGTTGCGACCGGTTCAACAGTCCAGCCCGCTGCAGCGAGGCTTGCAGCATGTTCATTGTAGGTCGGCGAGAGAACCCTTGCACATCCCGGCAGAATAAGGCGTGGCAGGAGCTGGATGGCGGCCTGCGCTCCCGGCAAGGGCGCGATATCCGCTTCGCTTGCATAGCAGCGCAAGGCAGCAGCCATGAGCCTGCCGATCTCGGTTTGTGTGGGAAGTCCCGTCCAAGTAGTCGAGGAAATCGCTGGCACGGGATAGGGGATTGGGTTGATCCCGGTCGAAAGATCGATCCAGGAACCGGCACCAAATCGCGCAACGGCCATGTCGAGGTTTCCGCCATGATCGCGCATCATTGCACCGCGAACGCCAAAGTGCCGAGGGCGACCGCGAGGAGCAGGATCACCCGGCGATAGAGGGCAAGACCGGCAAGGATATCAGCGGCTGCCGGGTCGCGCTTGCAGGCATTGACCCACGGCTCGTCCGACACCGCACCCTCGTAGGCGCGCGGGCCGGAAAGCCGCACCCCTAGAGCGCCTGCCATCGCCGCTTCCGGCCAGCCAGCATTCGGGGAGCGATGATGGTCGGCATCGCGCCAAGCCGTTGCGATTGCCGCGACCGGGCGCGAAGAGGCGAGGGCGAAGAGAAGAGCAGTCAATCGCGCTGGAACGAGGTTGACGAGATCATCGAACCGGGCCGAGGCCCAGCCGAACGCCGAGAATCGCTCCGTGCGATGGCCGATCATGGAATCGAGCGTGTTGATCGCCTTGTAGGCGGCCAGCCCCGGCAACCCGAGCAGCGCGCCCCAGAACAGCGGGGCGACGATCCCGTCCGAGGTGTTTTCCGCGAGGCTCTCGATGGCTGCGCGGCTCACGCCTGCTGCATCCAGAAGATCCGGATCGCGCCCGACGATCTTGGAAACCTCGATCCGTGCACCGGCCAGATCACCCGCGTCCAGCGGCACCGCGATCGCCCTGACATGCTGATGCAGGGATCGCGCGGCAATGAGCGGCCAGCCCGTGATCCCTGCGATGAGCATCGCGGGAGTGCCGGCCGGAAGGCTCCGCTCCAGCATGAGTGCGAGGAGGGCGGCAGTGCCCGCCACGAGGACCAGCACGAGAACCCCGGCGAGGCGACGCTTGAGCGCCGGCCATGTACCCCGGTTGAGTTTTCCCTCCAGAAACAGGATCTGGCGCCCGATCCACGTCACGGGGTGCCCGATGCGCCGGAACAGGCCGTCCGGCCAGCCGACAGCAAGATCAATTCCCAGAGCGACGAGCATGACAACCGGCAAATTCATGGCACCCCTATGCCCCAGTAGAACTGCGAGGGAAAGGAGGGAAAGAGCCTGACTTAATGTTGATGCGCTTCAGGTCGGATGTTTCTTCCTCTCACAAGTCCGCGCATCTTCGGGGTTCATGCTGTCAATCAGGATGGCGCATGGACATGGCATGTCATGGGCATGCTTCCGGCGTGCCGGAATGTCAGCACCAGATCGACCGTGCTTCCGGGATCGGGCACATCGGGGATATCGAGCAGCATCAGATGCAGACGGCCGGGCTGGAGGCGAATGGTGCTTCCCGCCGCGAGAGGCAGGGGCAGGCCCTCGCCTGCAAGAATATCGTCATGGCCTCCGGCGGCGTGGATGGCGATGCGCGCCGAGAAGCAGCACTCGATCGCCAACAGCATGTCGTCGAACGTGCCAAGATTAGTAATCTCCATGAACCCGGCCAGTGCATTGTCTTCCACCATCGCCTTGCGGACGAAAGCCTGCCGGATGCGGATCGCGCCGGCTTCCGCCGCTGCTAACGGCAGATCGGGCTCGACAAGCGCACCATCTGTCTTCTTCAGCCGCTCGCCGGGCTGGAAAGCCCAGGGCGAGACGGGTTCTCCGCCCTGTGCGAGATGCCTGTCAGCGATGCCTTCGAGGGCTTCCGGCGTCAGGTTTCCATACCAGATGTTATCGGGCTGGATGCCGACGAGCGGCGCGAAATTGCACGGTCCCTGACAGTTGGTGGTGAGACAGAGAACCTCGTTCTCTTGGAGATCATCGGGTTTATGCGGGCCGAAACGCCGGCGGAGCTGGTCATAGATCACGGCAGCGCCGGCTTGCGCGCAGCGCGGCCCGAGGCAGACCAGCGCCACACGCGAGACATCGGGAATGCGCGAGGCGCCGGCCTTTATCTTCAGCGGCTTGATCGCCTCGCGGACATCGGTGCCAAGCCGGGCGCGCTCGATCACGGCACGCACCGGGGAAAGCTGGTCTGCTATCCCGTCGAGCGGATCGGCGAGAACGACACGCATTGCGCCAGCTTCCTCCGCGCTCCAGCGGCTGAGCCAGCGCCCGATCCAGCCCTTGAGATTACGGTCGAACGGAATGATCACGGGGACGACGACAACAGAGCGCACGCCCTCATCGCGCAGGTGGAGCAGCACCACTGAAAGCGCGGGATCGGAGAGTTCCGCGAAGGCGATTTCACTCCGTTCCGCGAGGCCCTCATTGACAAGCGCTACCCCAATCTCGTCAAGCGTCCGCCGCTGTTCGCCGAGCGGCATGCCCCGCCCCAGCAGGACGGCAACCTCGAAAGCGGGCGATGGCGGCGCGGTATTAGCCATTTCTCCCGGAGTGATCTCGTTCATGCTCATCGCTTCTCTCCGGAGTGTCGGGCATGCATCGGCACGATGACCGGCATCGCCTGTCCCTGTTGATCGGGAATCGCGAACTGGCGCATCGCAACCCCGTAGAGCCGCGTGAGGTTCGCCTCGCTCATGATGGTGTCGACCGGACCGGAAAGCGCCGCCTCGTTCTTCATCATCAGCAACGCATCATCGGCGGCGGCCAGCGCGTGATTGGGGTCGTGCGTGGTGAAGAGGATCGTCATTTCGCGCGCCTGCCGGAGATCATTCAGGAGGTAGAGGAGCCGGCCCTGATTGCCAAGATCAAGCGCCGAGGCCGGCTCATCGAGCACCAGCACGTCCGATCCGGTTGCGAGCGCACGGGCGATCAACCCCATCTGCCGCTCGCCGCCCGAAAGCCGCGCAAAGGGTTCACCGGCCAGATGGCGGATCCCGACGCGCTCGATCGCGGCATCGGCGGCGCGGTAATCCTCCGGTGAGGGCTGGCCGAAAAGGCCGACCCGGGCGCAGCGCCCCATCACCACCATCTCGCGCAGGGCGTGGGGCGCGGGGATCGTGAGGAGTTGCGGCACGTATCCGAGTCGGTTCGGGGCTGTCCGCTCTCCCTCAGTGAGGGGAAGAAATCCGAGGATCGCATGGAGGGCTGTCGTCTTGCCGCGCCCGTTCGGGCCGAGAATGGCAAGCGTCGCGCCATGCTCGACCGCAAGGTCCAATCCGCGGAAAATCCAGCGGGAGCCGAAGCGCATGCCGGCGCGGTTAAGGGCGATCTTCATGGGGGTGATCTTCATGCCTCGCGCTCCCGGAAATGCCGGCGCAGCAACAGCGCAAAGATCGGTGCGCCGACAATCGCCGTCAGCACGCCGAGCGGGATTTCCGCCGTTGTCGCGGTGCGAGCGATGGTGTCGGTCACCACCAGGAAGCTCGCGCCGATAAGTGCGGTGACGGGCAGCGCGACGCGCTGGTCCGGTCCGACGATGAGGCGGCTGATATGCGGGATGATCAGCCCGACCCAGCCGATGATGCCGCTGACCGCGACACTCGACGCCACCACGATTGCTACGAGGCCGAAGACGAGCCAGCGTTCCCGTTCGGGGTGCGCGCCAAGGCTGCGGGCCTCGTTCTCGTCAAGCGAGAGGATATTGAGGCGAAAGCGCAGGGCCAGCAGCACCGACGAGCCGGTGACAAGGCCCGGCGCGGCAAGCCCTGCCTGCTCCCAGGTGGCGCTGGCGAAACTGCCCATCAGCCAGTAGACGATCGCGGGCAGCGAGCCGTTGGGATCAGCAACGAACTGGATCAGCGAGACCAGCGCGGAAAACAGCGACCCGACAACAAGCCCGCCGAGCAGGACGGTGACGGTCTCCGTCCGGCCGTCAATCCGCGCAATCCAGCCGACCAGCACGAGCGCACCAAGACCGCAGGCGAAGGAAAGGCCGAGTAGCCCCACGCCTGATATCCCGAGGAAAATCGCCAGCGCCCCGCCAAAGGCGGCGCCGGGAGAAATCCCGAGAATCTGCGGCGCCACGAGCGGATTACGGAATACGCATTGCAGCGCCCCGCCACAAATCGCCAGCCCCGCGCCCGCAAGGATCGCCAGCACAAGGCGCGGCAGACGTACCAGCAGCAGGATACGCGCATCCACAGCCAGCGGCGCGGCGGGATCGGTGATGGCCTGGCCGAGAATGGCGATCACGCGCGAGGGAGCAATCGGGAATTGCCCGACGCCGAGCCCGACAAGGCTCGCGGCCACCAGGAAGGCGACGAGAAGCGTGGTCGTCGCGACACGCCGGGATTGCCGGCTTCCTGCCGCGACGAGGGCATCAGCGAGAGCCATCCTAGCGGCTCCGCAGCGCGTCGTATCCGGCAGCGGAAGCGTGGATCGGCAAGCGCAGGATGCCATCGATCTCCGTGTCCTTCAGCTCATAGGCGTAAAGTTCCCGGAATCGCATCCGGATCTCCCCGCGCAGGTCGAAGGCGAAAACCTTCGGATGAAGCAGGTTCGCGAGCCACATCCAGGTCAGCGGTGATTCCTGGTTGGGCGGGTCCCAGCGATAGCCGCCAAGCGGATATTTGTAGACGCGTTTCGTGCGCGCCGCCGCCGTCTGCGACAGGATGGGGTCCTTGTAGATAAACTCCGGGGTCAATTCCTCCTCAAAACCGTTGAGGAAAATCACCTCCGGGTCCCAGGCCGCGATCCGCTCGCGGTTCACCGGCATGACATCGTTGAGCGCGGCGGCGACATTCTCGCCACCGGCCAGCGTGATCGAGGCATCCTCATAGCTGCCGCGCCCGGAGGCCGCCATCGCCGTCATCGCGCGCGAAAGATGCAGCACGCGCGGTTTTTGCGCGGGTGGAATGGCCCGCACCTTGGCACCGATCTCGGCCTCGACGCTTCTGCGCCACGCGATATTGGCAGCCGCGCGTTCGGGTTTGCCGATGGCGGTCGCGGCCAGCGTGATGTAGCGGCGCGCGTAATCCTCGGTACCATAGAGGATCAGCATGGTGTTCAACCCGGCATTGGTCAGCGGCTTGACGATATCGTCGCCGCGCCCGCCCCACTGGATGACGAGATCGGGCCGCGCGGCAGCCAGCGCCTCGACATTCGGCATGAAGTTCTGGCCCGCGATATCCGCGCGGATATCGGCGGTTTCGGGGAAGATCTTGCCCAGAATGCCCTCAAGCATCGCGGTCTTGGCGATCCTGTTCATGCCGGCGAGGCTCTTCGTGCCCTGACCCATCGCAATGAGGATCGAGGCCATCGGGATCGGGATGGCGGCAACGCGTTCGGCCGGCTTTTCGAGGGTGACGGTGCGCCCTTCAAGGTCGGTCATCACGATCGGCTCGGCCCGCACTAAGGCAAGCGGCACGGTGAGGAGGGCGGCAAAGGCGAGAAGCGCGGCGCAAGGCCGGATCGCAGGACGGCGAAATATATGGCAACGAAATATCATGGGGTTCTCCCGTGGCGGCGCGGTGCGCGATGACAATCAACCCCCGGACGCCCCGGTTTCCCGATGCGCCGACGATCATGACAATCACCTCTGCGGACAGCCGCCCCATGACGCGCCCCGCGCCTCGGGTGGGTGACAGACCACGGCAGGTCTCCTGGCTTGCGGGTCGTGGCCTGTGCTCCGCCTTCCCAACACCGGAATAACGGCATCAGTGGCTTGATGGAGGAGGCTCGCCGCTTACAGTTGCGGGGGCAGCCACAGCATTCACCCGGAACCAGGTGGCACTGCGTTCCCTTTTAAGTTCATTCGGCCTTGCGACCTCCGGGACACCGTCGTCGGGGCGATGCTAGGCACTGCCGTGGGGAAAGGCAACGTAGTTCTTTCCCGGTCGGTGAGGGGGATACTGCACTGATGCAGGATCCGGAAGTGAGCAGCAGCAACCGGGCGGCTCGACGAGCGTTGCCGACGCATGGCGAGGAATCTCGTGATTTTGGTCGAAGCGCTCGCTGTTTTCGTTCGCTTTTGGCCGACCACGAGCCTGCAATCGTCGGAGCCTGCCCCGATCATGAGCGAGACATCACCCCGCCCACAGTCGAGATCAAGCACGCGCATCCCCTCGGTGATATCCATTGAGCGCGGGGCAAATTCCGACGCCATCACGCCGCTTCGGCCCTGCGCCAGACCGGAAACGGGTCGGCCAGGGTGCGGTACTTCTCGGGGTTGAATTTCAACGGCATGGACTCGCCCAGAAGGCACTGATCAAGCGCCGAGCGGATCGCCATTTCATCCAGCCCAATGCCGATGAAGACCAACTCCTGCCGCCGGTCCCCCCAGACGGAATGCCAGTGGCGATTGAGAATCTGCCGCCATTCCTCGGATTTCGGCCAGCGATCACGCGGCACATTTGCCCACCAGAACCCCATGGCTTCCGTGCGGCAGACAGCGCCGGCAATCGAGAGTTCGCCCACCCACTCCGGCCGTGTCGCCAGCCAGAAATGCCCCTTTGCACGCACGAGACCGGGACAGGACTGCTTGAGAAAAGCCGAGAATTTCTCCGGGTGGAAGGGGCGGCGTGCCCGGTAAACGAAGGAAGAAATGCCGTATTCCACGGTCTCCGACACATGGTCCGCGAAACCGTAAAGTTCCTTTGCCCAGAGCGGATGCCCTTGCGCCTTCTCGTAGTCGAAGAGGCCGGTATCCATGATCGCATCAAGCGGAGCCTTGCCGAAATCAGTTTCAACAAGGCGGGCATCGGGATTAAGGGAGCGCACCACCTTGCGCACGAGTTCGCGCTGCTCGGCTGAGACGTCCGAGATCTTGTTGATCACCACGACATCGGCAAACTCAATCTGGTCAGTCAAGAGATCAACAAGGCTGCGCTCATCGGCAGCTCCTGCCGTTTCACCGCGATCCCTGAGGAAATCGGTCGAGCCGAAATCCTTCATGAGATTAACGGCGTCGACCACCGTAACCATCGTATCAAGCCGCGCGACGTCGGAGAGCGAGAGGTCATTCTCGTCGCGAAAATCGAAGGTCGCGGCAATCGGCAGCGGCTCGGCAATCCCGGTGCCCTCGATCAACAGATAGTCAAAGCGCCCGTCCGCAGCGAGCCTTCGCACCTCGGCGAGAAGATCATCCCGCAGGGTGCAGCAGATGCAGCCATTAGACATTTCAACGAGTTTTTCTTCGGTGCGGGACAAGCCGCCGCCCTCGCGTACCAGATCGGCGTCAATGTTCACCTCGCTCATATCGTTGACGATCACAGCGACGCGCTTACCCTCACGGTTGTTCAGGATATGATTGAGCAGCGTCGTCTTGCCCGCGCCAAGGAAGCCGGAGAGGACAGTAACGGGCAGGCGGGCATCGGCATTTGACGGTTCAGGCATCGGTAAAATTCTCTCGTTGCGAAAATTCAAGATATGTAACAATATAACATACCATCTTAAGTCAAGAGTGATGGGAGATTTTCTTGGCGATCACACTTCAGGACAAACCCACGGGTGAGGAAATCGATATCCCGATTGTTGGGCCCGCTATTCGCCCTGCGCATGAGCGCGGCGAGAGCGCGACAAAGCTGCGCCAGAAAGTTCTGGAAACTCTCTGCGGATCAGCCATCCCGCTCTCGGCCTACGATATTCTTAGCCAGATCCAGGGCGAGAAGCGCATCGCACCTACACAGGTTTATCGTGCACTCGATAGCCTTCAGGAAGCGGGCGCCATTTACAAATTGGCCTCCCGCCCAGCCTTCGTGTTGCGTGCTTCCGCGCCGGATACCGGTCGGAGCGTCGTGTTCATGGTGTGCAGAGAATGCGACCGCGTGCAGGAAAGCGCGGTTTCGAGCTCGGTTCAGCACCTGCAGGTAACTGCCGCCAAAGCAGGTTTCCGCGCCAGCAATCCGATCGTGGAAATCGTAGGTGAATGCGCGGATTGTGGGAGTGAAGGGCGCACCATCTGATATCTGTGCAGAATGCCGAGAGTTCTTACATGGCCTTGAGCCCGGAATGGTCGCGCTTTAACAGCGCTTGCGGCAATAGAGTTCGAGCTTGTGGCGCACGATGTCGTAGCCCAGCCTGGCGGCGATTTCGGTCTGCAATTTTTCGATCTCCTCTGATCTGAACTCGATCACCATGCTGGTATCAAGGTCGATCAGATGATCGTGGTGCTCGGCATCGGTATTTTCAAAACGGGCACGCCCTTCGTCGAAAGCGTGCCGCTGGATGGCGCCTTTCTCCTCCAGCAGCCGCAGGGTGCGATACACCGTCGAGAGCGAGACGGTACCGTCGATGGCATAGGCACGATGATAAAGCTCGTTCGCATCCGGATGATCGCTCGCCTCCGCGAGGACCCGCAGGATGACCTTGCGTTGCTCTGTCATGCGCAGTCCGACAGTCTTGATATCGGCGCAGAATCGTTCGTAGCGATCATCCGATTTTGTCATAATGAGAATCTACCCCTTTTGCGAAGCAAGTGCAAAAACAATTTGCAAATAATTCCTAATTGCCGTTGACAGATGCAAATCGTTCGCATTAGCGTTTCTACTGATCAACAAGGAGATGTGGCGTGACAACAGACGGACGACGGCAGCGACGAGCGGGCCCTATTTCTGTGATGACATCGGCCTTGGCCGCACTGGCGGTGAACGTGTCTGCGCAGGCGGCGGATCTTCGCAAAAAGCCGACAGAGTCACCAGCGCCGGCGGCACAAGCGTGCAAGGAAACGGCCGGGCTTTCGCCCGATATTTTCGGTTTCGCGGCGGGATCGGATGTCGCCGATCTCGGATCGTGGAGTGCCGGAGCGGAATATGGCGGTGCTTTCGGAACGCGATTTGGCAGCCTTCAAAGCCATGGCCTGAAGCTCCAAGCATCGACGTCACCTTTTCCCTGTCTTGAGGTTGGTCCATCGCTCACGTTTGGCGCCGGGCGCAGCAACGAGCGAATCGGCCAGACCTCCACAATCAGCAATGCAATCGGCGGCGGTATCGAATTCAAATACAAGCTCCTCGGGCGCTCGATCCATGGCATCGGGCTGACCTTGGTTGTGGAGCCGACCCTGGCGCGCGGTTATTCCCGCCTCAACGATCCCTTTGCGTCGCCGGCCATCTCGGGTACCGGCCTGCTGGCGGGCAATACGCTCAAGATTCTTATCGATTCTGAGTTGGTGGAGGATCGGCTCTATGGTGCATTCAACGTCGAGCACGGCTTGGGCTTGACCCGGAGTGACGTCAACGGTTGTACGACAAACAGCGGCTCGGGCTATTGCCGGGCCTCCAATCTGAACCTGCGCGCGGCGCTCTCCCTCAAGGTGGCCGATAATTTCTATTTCGGCGGTGAGGTCTCGCATCAGCGAGCCTATGACGGGGCATTCCTGAACCGCGGACTTGGCCATGCCTGGTTCGCCGGCCCCAACTTCCTCTGGCAGATCAACGAGAAACTCTCGATGAATGGGGCCTGGGCGTCCCAGATCGCCGGCAAGTCGAACGGCCAGACCAATTCCCTCAACCTCGAGCAGTTCAATCGCCATCTGGCGAAGGTGAAGCTCGGCTATGCTTTTTGAACAACAAGGAACCGATCTCATGTCGCATCGTGCTTTTTCACCGTTCCGGCGGCGACTTTTCAGCCTGGCATCCTTTTCGATCGCGGTTGCAATCACCGCCTTTGCCTTCGGCGGGGCGTCCCAGGCCCAGACCCCGAGGGCGCCTGGAAAGCCGTTGCGGGTGGTGACCACCTTCACCATCCTTCAGGACATCGCGCAGAATGTCGCGGGAACGGCAGCCATCGTCGAATCCATCACCAAGCCCGGCGCCGAGATTCACGATTATCAACCGACGCCGCTGGACGTGGTGAAAGCGCAATCCGCCGATCTCGTGCTGTGGAACGGGATGAACCTGGAACGCTGGTTCGAGAAGTTCTTCGAGAACGTCCGAAACGTGCCGAGCGCCGTTCTGACCGATGGCATCGAGCCGATGGGCATCAAGGAAGGGCCCTACGAGGGCAAGCCAAACCCCCATGCCTGGATGTCCACCCAGAGCGCGCTGATCTATGTCGAGAACGTCAGGAAGGCGCTCGCCAAGGCCGATCCGGCCAATGCGGCTGTTTATGCGCAGAATGCAGCGGCGTATTCCGCCGAAATCAAGGCTATGGATGCGCCGCTCCGTGAGCGGCTGGCGAAAGTGCCGGAAAAGCAGCGCACCCTCGTCAGCAGCGAGGGCGCCTTCAGCTACCTCACTCGCGATTTCGGCTGGAAGGAAGCCTATCTCTGGCCCATCAACGCGGATGAGCAGGGCACCCCGCAGCAGGTGCGGCGCCTGATCGATCTCGTCCGCAAGAACAAGATTCCCGTCGTCTTCAGCGAAAGCACGGTTGCCGACAAGGCCGCAAAGCAGGTCGCGCGCGAAACCGGCGCAAAATACGGCGGCGTGCTGTATGTCGACAGTCTGAGTGCGGCGAATGGACCGGTGCCGACCTATCTGAAACTGCTAGAAGTAACAGTCGAAACCATCGTCAAGGGGTTCGGAAAATGACGGGCGGCGAGGCAACGAGAGGCCGGACGACATGAAAAGTCGCGTGCTTGAAATCCATTCAGAAACACCGGCGCGGAGCTTATCCGCGCCGTCTGGCCGCTTGATGCCCTCCATCCAGGTCAACAACATTACCGTCAGCTATACCAATGGCGTGGCGGCGGTGCGCAACGCCTCCTTCAAGCTCGGCGCATCCACGATCTGCGCGCTGGTCGGCGTCAACGGTTCGGGCAAATCGACGCTCTTCAAGACGCTGATGGGGTTCCTGACGCCTTCGAGCGGCGACGTCCGGATTGCGGGGTTGCCCGTCAATACGGCTCTCAAGCGAGGGCTCGTGGCCTATGTGCCGCAAAGCGAGGATGTCGACTGGAACTTCCCCGTTCTCGTCGAGGATGTGGTGATGATGGGGCGCTATGGCCACATGAGTTTCCTGCGCATGCCCGCCAAATCGGACCGGCAGGCGGTTGATGAGGCGTTGGAGCGCGTCGGGATGAGCGATTATCGCAAGCGCCAGATCGGCGAGCTTTCAGGCGGCCAGAAAAAGCGCGTCTTTCTGGCCCGCGCCCTCGCGCAAGGCAGCGAGATCATTCTACTCGACGAACCCTTTACCGGCGTTGACGTGAAGACCGAATCCGCGATCATCGATCTCCTGCGCGCCATGCGCGATGACGGGCGGCTGATGTTCGTTTCGACGCATAACCTCGGCAGCGTGCCCGACTTCTGCGATCAGGTGGTGCTCTTCAACAAGACTGTTTTGGCCTATGGACCTACGGCAACCACCTTCACAGAGGCCAATCTGGCGGAAGCCTTCGGCGGGCTGCTCCGCCACGTGCGCCTTGGCGGCTCCGATCTCCACGATGACGCCGACCAGCGGCGCGTGACGGTGCTGACCGACGACGAGCGCCCGCTGGTTCTCTATGGCGAGCGCGATCAGGAAAAACACATCAAGCCCGATCGTGGCGGGGCATCATGATGTTGTTCTCCGCAGTGATCGACCTCCTTCTTGAACCCTTCGCCTATCAGTACATGACCAAGGCGATCTGGGTCAGCGCGCTGGTGGGCGCGGTCTGTGCCTTCCTGTCCTGCTATCTGATCCTGAAAGGCTGGGCCTTGATGGGCGATGCGCTCGCGCATTCGGTCGTGCCCGGCGTGGCGCTGGCATACCTTATGGGGCTGCCCTATGCGCTGGGGGCCTTCACTTCGGGCATCATCGCCGCGCTCGGCATCTCGTTTGTCCGGCGGCTCACGATGCTCCGGGAGGATGCCGTCATCGGTCTGGTGTTCACGACCTTCTTCGCCATCGGGCTGCTGATTGTCTCGATCAACCCGACTTCGGTGAATGTGCAATCCATCGTGCTGGGGAATATTCTCGCGATTTCGGATGAGGATGTCGTGCAGGTCATCATCATCGCTGCGATCTCGCTCGCGATCCTCGGGCTCAAGTGGAAAGACCTGATGCTGGCCTTCTTCGACGACAGCCATGCCCGCAGCGTCGGGCTTAACCCCTGGCGTCTGCGCGTCCTGTTTTTCGTGCTGCTGAGCGCCTGCACGGTTGCTGCGCTCCAAACCGTTGGAGCGGTGCTGGTGATCGCAATGGTCGTGACCCCCGGCGCGACGGCCTACCTGCTGACGGATCGCTTCGGTGTCATGATCGGTCTGGCCATGATCATCGGCGCCACGACAAGCGCGCTGGGCGCCTACCTCAGCTTTTTCATGGATGGCGCGACCGGCGGGCTGATCGTCGTCTTCCAGACGCTGGTGTTTCTCGCAGCCTTTGTCTTCGCCCCCAAACATGGGCGGCTGGCGGCGCGGCGGGCAGCAAGAGCATTTTCGAGCGAAGTAGATGCCGGTTCGCGTGAAGAAAATGCGGTAAAGCGCTCTGGGCTGGAAGAGGAGACCACAGCATGATCCCGCTCGATTTCTCCTCTCTCTTTTCCTGGATCATCGATCCCCTGGCGCACGGTTTCATGCAGCGCGGTCTTGTTGTTGCTGTTCTTGTGGGGGCGATCTGCGCGCTTTTGTCCTGCTATCTCGTGCTCAAGGGCTGGTCGCTGATGGGGGATGCGGTTTCCCATGCGGTTCTGCCCGGAATCGTTCTGGCGCATGTCATCCAGATACCGCTGGCGATCGGGGCATTCGTGGCCGGGCTCGGCTGTGCATTGGCAACGGGATATCTCAAGGCGAACAGCCGGATCAAGGAAGACGCGGTGATGGGCATTGTCTTCTCCGGCATGTTCGCGCTCGGGCTGGTGATGTTCGTCAAGGTGGATACCGACCTTCATCTCACCCATATCCTGTTCGGCAACATGCTGGGCGTGCAATGGCCCGATGTCGTGGAAGCCGCGCTGATTTCGGTCCCCGCGATCCTCATCGTTCTCGCCAAGCGCAAGGACCTGCTGCTCTATTGCTTTGATCCGGCGCACGCCCGCGCCATCGGGCTGCCCGTCGGCTTGCTGCATTTCGGGCTGCTGACCCTACTGGCCCTGACAATTGTCGCCTCGCTCAAGGCGGTGGGGATCATTCTGGTCATTGCCATGCTGATCGCGCCCGGCGCCATCGGATATCTTATGACCAAGCGGTTTGATGTCATGCTGGCCATTGCAGCGGCGGCAGCGATCGGGTCGAGCGTGATCGGCACGATCCTGAGCTTCCATATCGACGGGGCGACAGGCCCGACCATTGTCGTGGTGCAATCCGTTGTGTTCGTGCTGGCGCTAGCGTGGACAAAGCGGCCAGGAAAATCTGGTCTTGCTGAGACAGGGGCTAAATCAAGCGCTTGACCGGGCTCCGCTGCGAAATTCGGGCGATTATGTCTTTAAGTGAGCAGGATCGCCAACATCTTGTTGCAAAGTGAACCGCTCCGGGTTTGCCGGAGGCTCCAACTTCCAAATAGGATGGAGCCATGACGAGCAAAACGACGAACAAGTTTTCACCCGAGGTCCGCGCCCGAGCCGTGCGGATGGTTATGGATCACGAAGGCGAGCACGCCTCGCGCTGGGCGGCGGTCGCGTCGATAGCGGCCAAGATAGGCTGTTCGGCGCACACGCTGCTTGACTGGGTGAAGAAGGCCGAGGTCGACAGTGGCAAGCGTGCCGGTGTCCCGACCGATGTTGCCGAGAAGCTGAAGGCGCTGGAACGCGAGGTGCGCGAACTCCGGCAAGCCAACGAGATTCTTCGGAAGGCGAGCGCTTATTTTGCACAGGCGGAGCTCGACCGCCCGTTCAAGCGATGATCACGTTCATCGACGATCACAAGAGTACGCATGGGGTCGAGCCGATCTGCAAGGTGTTGCCGATTGCCCCGTCGACGTATTTCGATCACGTCGCCAAGCGTGCCGATCCCGGGAAGCGATCCTTCCGGGCAAAGCGGGATGCCGTTTTGCAGCCGGAGATCAATCGCGTCTTCAAGGAGAACTTCCGGGTTTATGGCGTGCGCAAGATCTGGCGGCAACTGCGACGGGAACGTTTCGACGTTGCCCGTTGCACCGTTGCTCGCCTGATGCGGGTGATGGGGCTTGAGGGCGTCATTCGCGGCAAACCGGTTCGCACCACGTTCAGTGACAAGGCTGCGCCTTGCCCGCTGGATCACGTCAACCGGCAGTTCCACGCGCCAAGGCCCAACGTGCTCTGGGTCTCGGATTATACCTACGTCAGCACCTGGGCGGGCTTCGTCTACGTGGCCTTCGTCATCGATACCTATGCCCGCAGGATTGTTGGCTGGCGGGTCAGTCGGACGGCTCATACGGGCTTCGTGCTCGATGCGCTGGAGCAGGCACTCCATGATCGGCGGCCACTTCATCGCGGCGGACTGGTGCATCACTCTGACAGGGGATCTCAATACGTCAGCATTCGATACAGCGAGAGGCTGGCGGAGGCCGGGATCGAGCCATCAGTCGGCAGCGTTGGCGACAGCTACGACAACGCTCTCGCCGAGACGATCAACGGGCTTTACAAGGCCGAGGTGATCCATCGGCGCGGGCCGTGGCGATCCTTCGAGGCCGTAGAGTTCGCAACCCTCGAATGGGTGGACTGGTTCAACCATCGACGGCTGCTGGAGCCAATCGGCAACATCCCGCCCGCCGAGGCCGAGGAACGCTACTATGCCATGCTGGACGAGCCAGCCATGGCCGCATAACTTAAACCAAATTGCCTCCGGCAAACCCGGAGCGGTTCACCACCGTTAGATACAGCCTACCTTAGACCGATCTCTACGTCCGCCCCTGAAGTACCAATTCCTCCAGTGCATCACTGGCAAGGTCTTTCGGGACGCAGCGATGTCGATCTCTACGGCCGACATCAGGCGCTCAATTGCCCCCTAATCCTAGAATTCCGGAATGGCGAGAACGGGGAAGCATGTTGCTGACAAGACGTATATGAGAAAAGCTTGCACAGAGGACGGCCATCCCATTCGCGAAAGACCAACTTTCATTTTCCGGGTGAAGCCGAATTCATCAGCTGTCGGCCCCGCGCTGCTGCGTCAAAGTCATGGCAAATACACCGTTTCCAACCGACCAATCAGAATAATCATTCTCATGGAGGAGGATAAAGACGTCTTTCGGTGAAACCTCCGCTCGTGAAGCAAGGTTCGCTGTGATTGCCGCGTAGAGCGCCTTCTTCATCGCATCGCTACGTCCGCGGCGCATCGTAATTTCGACAGCGATCAGGAATTCAGATCGTGCAATGCCATTGAAAGTACGGCTGTAAAAGAAATCAGCAGGATCATATTCGCTGACGATATTGAAAAGCTCGTCCTCCGGCATGCTGATCGCGGAAACGAGCGCATCATGGATGCATTCAACGATCTCTTTCTTTTTGATGCCGTCGGTCCCCTGGCGGACTGCGGTTCTGACGAAAGGCATAGTTTCTCCCGATGGTTGGCAACACGTTTCGAAGCCCTTTCTACGGCGGGACAAATCGCCCAGATAACGATGTTTCCGGAGATTAATTGTGATAAAATATCACATATGAAACGAAAGAATGTTCCTCTGAACGCCTTACGCGCCTTCGAGGCAGCGGCACGCCTTGGTCGTCAGCTCAATGCTGCGGAAGAGTTGGGTGTCACTCATGGTGCGATCAGCCGGCAGGTTCGGCAGCTTGAAGACTATCTGGGTGTCCCTCTTTTTCAGGGTACCCGGCACAGCCCGGTCCTTACCGAAGCAGGCAAGTCACTCGCTCCCGCATTGAGTGATGCCTTCAATGAGATCGAGGCAGCAGTCCGGGCCATTACCGAAACGGAGGCTAGCGTTCTGGATGTTGCGTGTCTTAGTACCTTCGCCATGCGATGGCTCATTCCTCGGTTGCACCATTTTTATGCGGCAAATCCCGATACCGATGTTCGGCTGAGTACCAAAGATCCGAAAATCAATGTCCCGCGAGGGCGTCTCGATCTATCGATCCTCGTCATCGATAGTGCAACCAGACCAAACGCCGAGGATGTCGTTCTGTTTTCTGAACAATTGGGCGTCGTGCTGGCACCCAGACTCATTCAGGAAAAGGGCATTGCCGAAATTGCTGATCTTGGTCAGGTGAACCAACTGATGACAAGAACCCGCCCGAATGCATGGTCGAATTGGCTTGAAGGAATTGGCATTGTTCCGTCGGCAGGCGACATGGGAAATGCGAGCGAATACGATCACTATTATTTTGCGATTGAAGCCGCCGCCAGCGGTCTCGGCGCCTGTGCAGTACCCTATCATCTTGTTCTCGATGATCTTGCAACAGGACGCCTTATTGCGCCGTTCGGATTCGTCGAGACAGGCTATCGTTACATTGCTCGCCGGCATCGCCGTGACAATAAGCTGGCGATCCAGTTTTGTGCTTGGTTGAAAAACGAGGCGCGAGGTTTGCAGTACCCCTAGCTGTTTAGAGGCATTGGCATGTCTGGTTGCGGGCTTACGCAACAAAGCACTAATGACCGCAATGGGGCGCAGAGCTGTAAGGCTGGATCCGATATCCGGTTCATTTTTTCTGGCTTGGCCAATCTCCAATGAAATTTAAGCACTTTCTGCTAGCAAGCCGGAAATGCTTTGAGGATATTTCCATGATGACAGCTGTCAGGTCGCTTTCACTCCGCGCAACGATGTTGCTCCTTGGGTTCGTTTCTGGCGGCATCGCTCTGATGGCGGCACTGAGCTATGAGGATCTGAAGAAGTACACGGTCGAAAATTCACTGATGCGAATCGAGCGGGCGGCAAAGGCTGCCGCAAGCCTCACGGAAGCTCATTTCCCGGAAAGCTTCCTTGTTGAACGCAAGGAAAAGGACCTGCCAACACTCATTCGTCTCAAAGGTGCTGAATCGCTGGTGTCTCGCGCCGAACCTTCGGCCCTTGATAGGCTCGTCAAAGAGATCGGCCGGATCAACAACGGTGCGGCGAATGTCTTTGCTTGGAACGCAGCGACCCAGGCGTTCGACCGTTTTGCAACCACCTTCCGCCGGCCTGACGGATCGATGCCTCCTGCCTTTTCAATCGGAGCCGGGCATCCCGCCTATGAATCGATCCGCGACTCCAAGGTCTTCATGGGCGATGTCCCCGTCATGGGACGGATGCGATATGCTTATCTGACCCCAATCGTGTTTTCCGGGGGTGAGCTAGCGGGCGTACTTGCCATTGACGTGGGGTGGAGTGATGACCTTGTCACTGGTCAGGAACGACTGAAAGAGCGAATCTTCTTGGCCAGTCTGCTGATCGTTGCCATCACAATAACAATCGGCGGCTTGCTCCATTGGCGCATGCTCGCACCGATCCCAGCACTGGCGCGGGTTGCCCATCGTATAGGTGCTGGCGAACAGGGTGTCTCTGTCCCGGGCCGCGGGCGGGGGGATGAAGTCGGGCATCTTGCAGAGGGTCTAGAGCGCACGAACCAGCTTTATCAGGAACTTGAGATCCTCGCTTTTTCGGATCCGCTGACCGGACTGGGCAATCGTGCGCATTTACGCCGCGAGCTGAAGCGCACCTTTGCACGAGAATCGTGGACACAAGTGAGCGCTCTGATCCTCATCAACATCGATCAATTTCGGGGCATTAATGAAGGTTTTGGTGCCTCCATCGGGGACCGTCTCCTGATCGAGATCGGCGATCGGCTGAAGGCGTTTTCCGGCTCATACAATCCGCCCCCCGCCCGGACCGGGAGTGATGAATTCGCACTGATACTACGAGATTGCCCGCCGGAGCGGCTCAATTATGCACTCGATGGCCTATGGGATATGCTGTCTCGCCCGTTGGCCTTCGACGGTACCATTGTCGAGTTCACGGTCGGCCTCGGCGTGGTTTCACTCCCCGTACATGCCTCTAGTGCCGACGATGCCGAGAGAAACGTACAGCTTGCGCTGAAGGCCGCTAAGGCTAAAGGCAAAGGGAACATTGCGGTTTTCGACCCAGCGCTGGACGCGCGGGCAAGGCGTGAACACGATCTTTCGATTGCCCTTCGCGAAGCCCTTCAACGGAACGAACTGGCCGTTCATTTCCAGCTTCAGGCATCAACAAAGACGCGCGACATCTTTGGTCTCGAAGCGTTGGTCCGCTGGCCCCAAGGGAATGGTCCGATGATCTCACCCGGAGAGTTCATCCCCATCGCAGAAGCCAACGGCCTTATTGTCGAACTCGGCTCGTGGGTTCTCGATGAGACCTGCCGTATCATGCGCCAATGGCTCGATGCGGCGATCCTCGTTCCCCATGTCTCGATCAATGTATCTCCAGCCCAACTCTGGCAGCCGGACTTCGTCGAGACTGTCCAGGAAACGCTCGAACGGCATCGGATTCCGCCACGAATGATCTATCTCGAAGTGACGGAAGGCCTGTTTGTGAATTTCTCCGAAGACCGGATTCAATCAATTTTTGCCGGTCTGCGTGCTGTTGGTGTCAAGATTGCCCTTGACGATTTCGGGACCGGCTATTCATCCCTCGGCTATCTTCACAGGGTTCATCTCGACCAGATCAAGATCGACCGGACCTTTGCTGTAGACATTGATAGGGATCGAAGCAAGCAACGGCTTCTGAAGGGGATCACGGCTCTTGCCGCAGGCCTCAAGCTGGAAGTGATCGTCGAGGGCGCAGAGACCGAGGCGGAAACACGCTTTCTGATGCGGACAGGCTGCGATGCCATTCAGGGCTATTTCTTCGCGCGCCCCTGTTCCGCGCTATTGGTGCCTCAGGAGATTGAGAATGTTCGCCGGATGCTCAGCTTGCTGAATCCCGAGGTTGAAGCTCCGATAACCAAAGCAAAGCGATCCTCAGGCTGAAGACTGCCTGCGTCTCAGCATTGACAGTGATCCTGAGTGGCGCCTCGGCTTCGGGGCAATAAACAAATGACCGCTTTTGAGGAAAGACACCATTGATCTGAACGGCCGAAATGGGGCGCGAAGCGGATCATCCGTTTTCGCTTCCAGAATCTGTAAGTCCGAGCGGGCAGGGAAGTGGATCGCCATACTGAAGCGCCCCGCTTCAAAAGCCGGGTAATTCCGTGTATCGACGTAGGATGAAACGGGATGCTGCGATCAACGAGCTGGTTCGACATGCTGACGCCATGCGGGCGCGCGGCGTTGCATCGGCTTATCTGTTCGGCTCGACCACGCGCAATGAGGCACGGCAGGACAGCGATCTCGACGTTTTCATCGACGTGGTGCCTGATCGAAAGTTCTCGCTCATCGATCTCATCGGCGTTCGCCGCTTTCTGGAATCCGAGCTTGGAATTTCTGTCGATCTGACGACGCGAGGTTCGCTCCATCCGAAGTTGCGCAGTAGCATCGAGCGAGAAGCGATCCAGGCTTTCTGATGGCCCGTCGCGTCGACGTTGTTCTCGAGGAAATTCTCGAAACCATTTCGGGAATAGAGAATGCCGTCGGCATCCGGTCCTTCGAGGCGTTCCGTCAGGATTGGCTGTTACAGCGCGGCATTGAGCGTGCACTTGAAATTGTGTCCGAAACTGTACGTCATGTCCCGGACGATATGCTCGGCACGCGGCCGGAGATTCCCTGGTCAGAGATCAAGGCCATCGGCAATGTGATCCGCCACGAATATCATCGAGTTGAGCCTGCGATCATCTGGTCTGTGGCGGCGGATGATTTCCCGTCACTGAAGGCGGCAATCTTGGCGATTGTTTCCAATCAAGAATCTAAAAATAATTAACAATATCAAATACTTAGTTCCATAATGTTCGTTATGCGAATCATATCTGTAGCCACAAAGTTGAGATTGTGCGCTTCTCACGTCACGGCGAGAGCTCAGCCGTCTGGAACGATTCCCACGTCTTGTCGGCTTTGGTGCCTAACCCGCCGTTGAAATAAGACAGATCGATTTTATCCGGCGAGGCGATCGGGCTCGACCTTGAAATGGATTGCCTCCCTGCGGCTGAGCTCTCGCAGGACGGTCGACAGGTTCGTCAGTCGTGGATTGCCGCGCGGCCCGAACATGCGCATCAGGTTTTTTGGATCGATGTCTACTGCCTCGCCGAGTTGCTCGAACCCGACGGTCGCATTGATGTAGTCGCGCATCAGCGCCTTGCCAATGGGCGCGTCGCCCGCGGCGAATGCCTCGACTGCCTCACCGAGAAGCGCAACGCGGTATTCAGGATCGCGCTCTGCACGAGCCTTCACTGTTTCCTTGAAGCTTCGGGACAATGCCATCGTTTTCATTCTTTCTCGGCTTTGCGGCGCTTGTAGTCGTTCCAGCGCAATTGTGCTTCCGCGATATCATTCTGCTGCCGGGTCTTTGTTCCTCCGCCGAGCAGGATCACAAGTCTGGTCCCGTCGAAGGCTGGGTAGAGTCGCATTCCCGGGCCCCAGTCGATATTCCATTCCGAAACCCCTGCCCCGACGGATTTCAGGCCAGAGCGCGCCCCGGTTCCAATGCGCACCAAAGCCGTCGTGACCTTTGCAGCATGGGTCGCTGGGAGATCATCGAACTACTTCTCGAATGGCCGAATTCCCGATGCGTCTTCGTAGACGTCAATTTCAATACTCATAGTGTCATATACGATACAATCATGATTGAAGCAATCTGATGTACCTCGATCTCACGATGGAGCCTTGGATTCATCAACGCAGCGCAGCCGCCTGAAGTAGCTTCCCTGCCGCCGGTGAGGTCCAGTCCACCAGTCCGGTAAAATATCCGAGATTGCGCATGTCGCGAGACAGGACATAGCTCATCGGCAGTCCGAACAATCGGAAAGGATCGTCGGGGCGGGCCTCGTCCGCCCGGCGTCCCATCCTGAAGGTGGGGTCGAGAAACACCGGCAGGTGTTTCACGTTCAGCGAAGCCAGGAATGGTGAGGCTGTCCTTGCTCCTTCGGCGTCAATCGCCACCGCGATCGCGCGGGCTGGCATGTCGCCTCCCATGCCGGCAAGCTTCTCCAGAAGCGGGATCTCCGTACGACATGGCGGGCACCAGGACGCCCAGAAATTGACGATCAGGACCTTACCGCGGAATTCGTGGAGCGACTGTCTCTTCCCGTCGAGCCGCGTGAGCCGAAAATCCGGCACTGGCATCGCTGGCTCGAACTCGACGAATTGCGAGCGCCCGGATCGCAAGGTGGGCAAAGCCTCCCTGCCCTGGCTCCGGCCCGGCACCGTGGCTGCCATCAACGCCATGCCGGAAACGATGTTGCGTCGGGTGAATGGGCTGAACTGCATCGGCGAAAGGTATCGCGATGCGGCCTCTAAGGGGCAAGAGCGAATGCTGCCGTCTCTGTTCACCTTCCCGTGCATCTGCGTCGCGCCGACACCAACCCGCACAACCGAAGCCTGGCACGATCAGCCGGCAAGCTTGGATATCGTAGCCATAACGCCTTCCGCGATTGCTTCCCCGGTGGCAGGGTCGGACATGCTGCGCGCGAGGGTGACGCCGCCAGATAGCATCGCGAGAATGGCCCAGGCGCGCCGCTCGCGATCTGCGGGTTCTGTGCCTTCCAGCCCCTCCGCAACCGCCTGCACCACCTCCCTCACCTCAGCAGCGAAGGTGCCGCGGATCTCCGGACTTGCCCGCTGGACATCCGGCGTAAGGCTTTGGAGAGCGCAGCTCTCGGCGAGATCACACGTGCGGCGATCGGTCATGTAGAGACGAGCGTAAACCGATAGCCAGTCCGCGCCATGTTCAGCCCGATGCGCCAGAATGCTGTCCCGCAGCTTGCGGATGCCCACCTGGATCACGGCCTCAAACGCAGCATCCTTTGATTTGAAATGGCCGTAGAAGGCACCCGAGGTGACGGAGGCCTCTTTTGCGAGGCCATCCACCCCGATGCCACCGAAGCCTTGACGGCGGAAGCCCCGCCCTGCCGCCTCGATAATGCGCGCCCGTGCTTCCTCCTTGTGTCCCGGTCCGTAACGCATCTCGACTCCATAGAATATCGGTCGTTATTTTATGATTGACAGCTGCTGACGCTTCGTCATATCCATCAATGTAACGATCGTTATTTCATTGCGGCACGACTTGCAAGCGTGCCCAGGCAAACTCGCACTCAAGGAGCTACAATGCCGCTCACGCTCACCCTTACCGAAGGCGTCCTGCCAAAGGGGCAGGAAAAACTCGCCTTTTCGCGCCTCTCCGAGGCCATGCTGAAATGGCATGGCCTCACCGGCAACAAGGCGATAACGCCCAATATCACCGGCACGCTGCATGTCCTGCCCAAAGGCGCGACCTTCTCTGGCATGCAGGAGATCGATGCCGTCTTCATCGAATGGAAGGTGCCGTCCTTTGCTTTCACCAAGCGCGAGGTTCAGGTCGGCTATTTCGATGAAGCGACCACCATCATCCACGAAATGTCCGGGCGAAAGCAGCCGAAGGACCGCATTTTTATCAATGTCGTCCATGCGGTCGACGGTGCCTGGAATTTCGGTGGCAAGGCACTCACCAATGCCGAAATCGGCGCCACTGTCGCGAAGGGGTAAGGCCATGTCCGGCCAACCTGCTTCTTCCTTGCCAGGGCGCGAACTCCAGCGTCGCGAGACCCTCGCTATGCTGGCGGTCATGGCGATTTCCTGTGGTGCTCCGGTTTCGGCGATTGCCCTCCCCACAACTCCGGTGATCGCCGCGCCAGAAGTCGTTCCCGCACCGCTTCTGCTTTCGCTTTGACCTTCCGGCCGCGCGGGATCCTTCGCGCGGCCTTTCATCATGAAAGGAACAGAGTCCATGCCTCTCGTCAGGATTTCCCATCTCTCGGCCAAGCCGGCCGGGTTCTCGAAGACCGTGTCGCAGGCTGTGCACACGGCTCTCATCGCAGCCTTTGGCATCCCAGCCGACGATCTCTTCCAGATCATTACCGAGCACGTCGCCGGTGACGGACTCATCGGTCCCGAGTCCTTCCTCGGAATCGATCACAGCAAGGATCTCGTCTTCGTGCAGATCACCTGCGCGGAGGGACGTTCCGTCGAGCAGAAGAAGGCGCTCTATGCCGCAATTGTCGAGAACATTGCCCGCGAAACACCGATCCGCCGGGAGGATGTGATCATCAACCTCATCGAGACGAAGCGCGAGAACTGGTCCTTCGGTAATGGGATCGCCCCGTTTGCTGCGTGAGAATATCGGGCGAGATTCACCTCAAAGCTGACGGTGCCAAGAAACTCAGGGCTCTTCATGCAAGGCAGCCTAGCTCTTATCAAGGCGCAGTCCGTAACGTTCCTTATGCGAACGGTGTTTGAGCAAGCCGCGCACAACGAGCGGCTGCCATGATATGCCCTTTCAATTAGTTGATCCGAACTGTCCCCGAGTTCGACCGTCTCGACGTGTGGGCACGGCACCGATGAGAGCAACGGTGCATCTGACCATTCGTTGCACCGCTCCTGGTAATTCCCTTTAGGATTTTGTCTCCAATCAGGCTGGTCTGCCACTGCCTCAACTGAAGCTGCTTGCCCCAGAAATTCCAGCCCAACTCGCGGATGCCGCGAGCAGAGTCATGGCCGGAGCGGATGCAGGCAAAGCTTCGGGGACGATCAGTTTGATTTCCTTGGCCAGATCGATGCCCTCGATTTGAAGCGCGACTAAGTGGCCGGATTCAACCTCGTCGGCAACCGACGATTCCATGACAATCGATGCGCCGCGACCGGCTCGGACGGCGCGCTTGACCGCCTCTGTGCTGCCAAAGCCGTCAAGGATGACGAGAGAATCTGCGAGGGGTCCAAGCTTCTGGCGCAGGAGATATCCAGTCCCGGTGCCGGCTTCGCCGCCGAGCAGCGGCTCGGTTTGCAACTCAGCCACCGATATGACGCCAAGCCTCGCCCAACGGTGCGATGGCCGGACAATGACGACGAGACGCTCACGCATCCAGGTCTGCGCGATGAAGCCCGGCCTGGCGTCCCACCATTCCATTGCCGCAAGGTCCGCCTCGCCCTGCTCTAGCCGGGCGATTACTTCCGGGTTCGAACCGATCCATTGTTCCACCTGCAAGCCGGATTTGAGCTGAAAATCCGCGAGGTAGGGTTGCAGCAGATAGGTGCCGACATTGTTAGATGCGGCGATTCGCAACCCCGGGAGGTGGACAAGATTGCGCACCCGCCCGGCCGTATTGATAAGCGCGCGCGCCAGCGGCAGGAAGCGCCCACCCTGGTCAGTCAGTCTGGCGCCGCCCAGCCGCCGCACGAACAGAGGCGCCGCGAGATGCTCCTCAAGCTGCCGGAGATGATCCGCGACGGTGGATGGCGAGAGTTCGAGCTGTCGCGCCGCTGCCCGCACCCCTTGGGTCGTGGTCACAGTCAGAAACGTTCGAACGTGGATGAGATTCAACATTGTATTCAGGCGCTGCCGGCGTTTCTGGGGGTATGGGACGGGGTGTTGACGGCTCCGGCGGGCTCTTTACCTGCCAGAGCATCGAGGATGCTGGTCGCAGCGGATAATTCGATCTGCCGTCGCACCGATCCCACGGCCGATCCGATATGGGGGGTCAGCACCGTTCGAGCGCCCGGGGCAGTCAATCTGGCATCAATCGTCTTCGCCCGGTGGGGCAGCGCCCAATCCTCGAACTCGAAAACATCGGCGGCGTATCCCGCGAGATGGCCGCTTTCAAGCGCATCGGCCACCGCGGCCTCATCGACAAGCGAGCCGCGCGCCGGGTTGATGAGTAAGGCTCCACGCCGCATCCGGCCAATCGCTTCGGCGTTGATCAGGCCGGCTGTAGCGCTGGTCAGGGGCACACCCAGCACCACGATATCGGCGCGTTCCAGCACGTCCCCGAAGGCCATCGCCTCGACATCGGCGCAGGCGTCGAATGGCCTGGGGTCAAAGGCGACGATCCGGCAATTGAAGCCGGACAGGCGCCGCGCGATGGCCCGACCAACCTGGCCAAACCCGATGATCCCGACCGTCGAGCCGCTGAGCCCGGTTCCGTACAGGCGAGGTCGCCATCCCTGGAACCCGGACGTGCGGATTCCGGTATCGCCGAGAAGAATATTGCGACTAAGCGCGATCATCAGACCGATCGCCAGCTCTGCCGTCGGCTCGGTGAGGAGGTCCGGCACGATCGTCACCTGGATGCCGCGTTTGCTGGCGGCCTCGACATCGATATTGTCATAGCCCTTCAGCGCGGCGCCGATGACCTTCAGATTGGGACAACGCTCGAGAAAGGCATGATCGATGCGATCGGTCATGAACGCCATAAGTCCGGCAGCATCTCGGCAGCGCTCGGCGACCTCGTCATAGCTCCAGGGCTCTGAGCGCTCGTTTGAAACGATACGGGCGATGCCGTCGAACGCGGCCTGCGTTTCGGGGAAAACCCGGTTCGTCAGAATAATAAGCGGCAATTCTGCCATTGGGGTACCGTTACTTGAGTGATTTCCGCAGATAAGCGCCGACACTATCAACCATCACGACACAGGCGAGGATTGAGAGCAGGATAGCGGATACCTGATCGTAGTTCAGGAGCCGGAGCGCCGCGATCAGCTCGAAACCGATGCCGCCCGCGCCGACGATGCCGAGCACGGCCGAAGCCCTGAAATGATATTCCCACCGATAGATCGTGACATCGGTGAGTTGCGGCAGCACCTGCGGCAACACGGCATGCACGATAACCTGGATCGGTGTGGCGCCGGCGGCACGCGCCGCTTCGAGCGGCTTGGGATCGACGTGCTCGATGGCCTCGGCATAGAATTTTCCGACCATGCCGATGGAATGCAGCGCCAGCGCAAGAACGCCCGGCAATGCGCCAAAACCGACCGCCGCGACAAACAGAACGCCGAGAATGATCTCCGGCACCGACCGCAGGAAGGCGAGCAGGGTTCGCACCATCCAATATACGCCTGGATGCGGGCTGGTGTTGGGGGCAGCCAGCAGGGCAAGCGGCAAGGAAAAGATCACGGCGAGCGCGGTCCCCGCGATCGACATGGCCAGCGTATCCAGAAGCGGCCGCAGCCATGTCCGCCAGCGCGTGAAATCGGGCGGCACCATTTCGGAGGCCAGCGTGCTGATCGCGGGCCCGCTCTCCAGAAACCGTTTTGCATCGAAGAAGCCGGTGGCCGCCAGGGCGGCAACACACACCAAGACGATCAGGCCGACAAGTCCCGCCCCACGCAAGGCGGAACGGCTCTGGGCGGCAAGAATGGCGTCGTATGATCGAGTTCCGGCCATTTTTTCTCTCACAGTTTGGCGATGTCGAGGTCGAGGACCTTCGCCATGTCACGCAGCACGTCATAGTCCTTGTCCGTGGCCGCCACGATGCCTTCAACACGGAAAAGCTTGAGGATGACCGGATCCTTCAACTCCAGGAACGCCCGCTTGATCGCATCCTTGAGCTCGGGCTTCAGGTAGCCCTGCATCGTCATCGGGTAGTTCGGGATGGGTTCGGATAGCGCGAGCTGCCGGAGTTTCGTCGGATCGATTCTCTTGGTCTCAACCAGAACGCGATAGATGGATTCGGACAGCGCGCCGGCAGGCACCTGCCCAGCGGCGACGGCGCGGGCCACCGCATCGTGCTGGCCAAGATGAACTACCTTGTAATCGGTATCGCCGATAAGGCCCCGGTTGGCGAGCAAGGCGCGCGGCGCCAGGTGGCTCGAGGTCGAGGCCCGGTCGCCGAAGGCGAACGGCTTGCCTTTGACGTCCATCAGCTCCTTCACCGGGCCGTCAGCGGTAGCGATGAGGATCGACTGGTAGTTAGGTTTGCCTTTTTCGACACCCACACCGAACGGTTCGATCTGCGGCGCTTTCGACTTGGCCAGCACGTAGGAGAACGGCCCGAAATACCCGACCTCGATCCGTCCGAAGCGCATCGCCTCGATCATCGAGGAATAATCGGTGGTGACGATGACTTCGACCGGCTTCTTGAGCACCCCCTCAAGATACACTCGGAGCGGCTGGGCGTTCTGAATGATCGTCGCGGCATTCTCATCCGGAAGCAGTGCGATACGCAGCTTCTCAGGGTCCGTCTTATCGGCGCCAAGCACCGGAGCGGCGAAGGTGTAGAGACCGGTCGCGACCGACGCGACGAGGAAATTGCGACGTTGCATCATTCATTTTCTCCAACTTGACTGGAATTTGCCGGAAGAATCCGGATCAGGCGGCCTTCGCCAAACTCTGGCGTTCCACTGCGTAAATCTGATCGAGCGTGACCGACGCGAGCCGATCCGGCGTGCCTTCGAAGACAATGCGTCCTTGCGAAAGGCCGATGATGTGATCGGCGAATTGTCGCGCGAGATCGACTTGATGCAGGCTGACAATTGCAGTGATCCCGTCCTCGCGGCAAATCCGGTGCAGATCTTCAAGAACCTTGATCGACGTCGCAGGATCGAGGCTGGCGACCGGCTCATCGGCGAGCATGATCTCCGGCTTCTGGGCCATGGCCCGCGCGATGCCAACGCGTTGCTGTTGACCGCCTGAAAGCTGGTCGGCACGATCGAGCGCCCTGTCGGCAAGACCCACCCGGTCGAGCGCCTCAAGCGCGAGCAGACGGTCGGCACGCGGCAGCGGCAGCAGGGTGCGCAATGTGCTATGCGCGGCAAGCCGTCCAGTCAGCACATTGTCGAGCGCAGTGAGGCGGCCGATCAGGTGATGTTGCTGAAAGACCATGCCAGTGCTGCGGCGATGCGCCCTCAACTGCGCGCGGTCGGCAAAAATCGATCCGCGACCCTCTACGGCAATATCGCCTGATGTCGGCCGCACAAGCCCGTTGATACTGCGCAGCAAAGTCGACTTTCCCGCGCCGGATGTCCCCAGCAGTACGATGAACTTCCCGCGCTGGAAGGAGGCGCTCGTCGGATGCAACGCGATGACGCCATTGGGATAGGTTACGGTCACATCATGGAGCGATATCATGCCGCGCCTCCAGTCGAACGATGTTCGGATTATCCAAACGATCACATTGATTGTTCGATTTTCGATACGAGGGGACTTTCGAACGACCTCGGCAGCCTGCTCTACGGAAGTCACTAGCCGATGCGATGGGGCTCAGGCCTGCCCGACCTCAACCCCCATCCCCGCCGCCCGCCATTCGGGGAAACCGTCTTCCAGCCGGCGAACGGGCAATCCGCGCGCTCGGAGCAGTGCCACAGCCTCGAACGAGAGGACGCAATACGGCCCGCGGCAATAGGCGATGACCTCGTGCCCTTCCGGCAGATCCGCGAGGCGGGCCTCGAGCTGGTCGAGCGGAATGTTGAGCGCGCCGGGGAGATGCCCGAGCACGAACTCATCCTCGGGGCGAAGGTCGAGCAAAGTCACACTTTCCGTCCGGAGACGCGCGGCGAGTTCCTCCCGACGGATGGGCTCCATGCTGTCCTTGCCGGCAAAATATGCCCCCACGACTTCACGCACCTCCGCGAGATTGGCCTCGGCCAATTTCTGCAAGCCCGCGACGGCTTCGAGCACCGGCCCGTCGGCCAGCCGATAGATCACCCGCTTGCCATCTCGCCGCGTCGCCACCAGCCCGGCGCGCCGCATCTGCTGGAGGTGCTGCGAGGTGTTGGCGACGCTCTGCCCGATCTTGCCCGCCAGCGCTTCGACTGAGCGCTCGCCTTGTGCAAGCTGCTCGATCAGCTCCAGCCGATGCGCATGGCCCAGCGCGCGGGCGAGATCGGCGAACTGCTCGAACAGTTGGCGCTTGGGGCCAGGGCCAGGGATGGGGGCAGGACCCAGCGTGGGAGAAAGGCTTGACATCGGCGGCTCTATGTCTTCATTCAATAATTCATTTGAATAATAACATATCATGTTCCGGGATCAAGCGGGAGGCCAAAATGCAGTTCGTGCTGATTTTCAATGATCCGCCCTATGGCTCCGAGCGCGTCTACAACGGGTTGCGCCTCGCCCATGCCTTGGCACGCAAAAACCCCGAGACGAAAATCACGGTATTCCTGATGGCAGATGCCGTGCTCGCCGCGCGCGCCCGACAGCAGACCCCGGAAGGGTTCTACAACATCGAACTCATGCTCAAGCGCGTGGTTTCCGCCGGTGGCACGGTGCTGCTGTGCGGCACTTGCATGGATGCCCGCGGCTTGCCGGAAAGCGGCATGATCAAGGGTGCGGCGGGCAGCACCATGGAGGCGCTCGCCGAAGCGACGCTTGCCGCGACCCATATTCTCACCTTCTGATCGGACCTGACATGGCTTTCTTTCCCGTGGTTTTCTCGCCCATGCATCGGCAGGTCGTCCTGCTGTCCGCCGCTCAGGCGCTGTTCCAGACCGTCTCGGTGCTGGTGATGACCGTGGGTGGGCTTGCAGGCGGGCTGGTCTCATCCGATCCACGGCTTGCGACCGCGCCGATCGCGGCGATGTTCCTTGGCACGGCGCTCGGTACCATGCCCGCCTCGAACTGGATGGCGCGCGTCGGGCGGCGAACGGGGTTTCTCGCCGGTGCGGGGCTGGGAGTAATGGGCGGCCTCATCGGCGCAGCAGGGCTTTATCTCGGCTCCCTGACGATCCTCTGCCTCGGCACGCTGCTGGTTGGCGTCTATCAGGGCTTCGCACAGTTCTATCGTTTCGCAGCCTCGGAAGTGGCGAATGATGCCTTCCGCCCGCGCGCGATCTCGCTGGTACTCGCCGGCGGCATCGTCGCAGCGCTGATGGGACCGCTGCTCGGGCGCTTGGGCGGCGGACTTCTCCCCGCGCAATATGCCGGCTCGTTCTTGCTGCTGGCCGTGGTTTCCGTGCTCGCCTTTGCCGTGCTGCTCGGCGTGAAGGTGCCGCAGCCAGCCGCTTCGGTTGTCGGCGAAGGCCGGTCTCTCCGCGCGATCCTCGCGCAGACGCCCTATCTCGTCGCGCTCTTCGGCGCTGCGACCGGCTACGGCGTGATGATCCTGGCGATGACCGCTACCCCGCTTGCGATGACGCACCACCACCATGCGCTGGAGGATGCCGCCACGGTCATCCAGCTTCACGTGCTCGGCATGTTTCTGCCGTCCTTCTTCACCGGCAGCCTGATCGCCCGGTTCGGCGTTCTCAAGGTCATGCTGGCGGGTGTAGCCCTGCTCTCGGTCCATGTGCTGACCACCCTCACCGGGCATGGGTTCTCGAATTTCGCGACCGCGCTCGTCTTTCTCGGCGTGGGCTGGAACTTCCTCTATGTCGGCGGCACCGCGCTACTGACCACCACCTACACCCCCGCCGAGCGCGGCCGGGCGCAGGCCTTCAATGACATGATGATTTTCGTGACCGGCCTCGCCGCTTCGCTCGGCGCAGGGCTGATGTTGCGCGCGCTTGGCTGGCAGAGCCTCAACCTCGTGCTCCTGCCATGGCTCGCGCTCGCGGGGGTGGCGATCGTGTGGCTCGCGATCCGGCGGCATCGGAAAAGCTGATCGACCACTACCGTGAATGAAGGCCGCGCGGGATCCTCACAAACGCGTGAGCGCTGACGAAAGGGGATGCAACTTCCTCCGACACAGTTTAAACATTCAAGAAATAGAATATATTGGAGAGAGACATTCAAAATGCATGCTGAAGCCCAGCAGGCCGGAAAATCAATCCTTGTCGATATTCGTGCAAGCTGGTGCTCCACCTGCAAGACGCAAGCCCACATCATTGACAAGATTTTCGCTGAACCAAAATACAAGGATATCGTGATCTTCGATGTCGATTTCGACAGCCAGAAGGACGTGGTTCGGTCACTGCGCGCGCAAACCCAGAGCACATTGATCGGCTTCAAGGGCGCGACGGAAACAGGGCGCTCAGTTGGTGACACCGACCCGCTCGCAATTGAAGACCTGATTGAAAAAGCCCTTTAACCCACGAGCCTGACACAATGGATTTCGGCACGTTGAGTCTTGCTTTTGGCGCTGGTGTTCTCTCGATCCTCTCGCCATGCGTCCTGCCCTTGCTCCCGATCGTGTTGGGAACGGCATCGGCAGAGCATCGCGCCGGTCCACTTGTTCTGGCTGCGGGCTTGGCGGCCTCGTTCGTAGCAATCGGCGTTTTTGTGGCCACCATCGGCTTTTCGATCGGTCTTGATACCGACGTGTTTCGTTTGATCGCCGCGATCCTGCTGATTGGCTTTAGCTTCATGCTAGCCATTCCCAGCCTTCAGCAGCGGTTCGCGCTGGCTGCCGGGCCAATCGGAAGCTGGGTAGAGACCCGGTTCGGCGGCTTCTCAATATCCGGACTGAAGGGGCAATTTGGTGTTGGGCTGTTGCTGGGTGCCGTCTGGACACCGTGCGTCGGCCCAACCCTTGGTGCCGCGATGGTCCTGGCCTCGCAAGGCAAGAGCCTTTGCGCTGTCACACTGACCATGATTGCCTTCGGGATAGGCTCAGCTCTTCCTCTTATCCTGCTGGGCATGCTCTCGCGCAGCGCGCTCCAGACGTGGCGCGGCCGCCTGATGGGTGCCGGTTCTGGCATCAAGCTCGCCTTTGCTGCCCTGCTGTTCATCGTCGGCATGTTGATCCTCACCGGTTATGACAAGCGGATCGAGACCACGCTGATCCAGGCATCGCCGGATTGGCTGACAAACCTCACGACCCGTTTTTGATCGACGAGCCACTTCATTGATCTGGCTGCACGTTGTTGCTCGAGATAAGGGCCTGTGAAGAATGCTCGTCTAAAAGGACTTGGCAGAAGAACTCTGAACCACGCCAATCCAGGAGTGATAGCCAATGCAGGAGCCCATTCCCCACCGCTTTGTTGCACTCGATGCATGGCGCGGTGTCGCGGCCCTGCTCGTCGCTCTCTACCGGCTGGAGGCTGACGGATGGCTGCATGGTCTGCCGTTCATCCAGAATGCATGGCTTTTCGTCGATTTCTTCTTCGTTTTGTCCGGATTCGTGATTGCCTACGCCTATCTCGGAAGGCTGGGGACATCGCGCGAGACGTTTGTTTTCGTCATGCGGCGCGTTGGTCGTGTCTGGCCGCTGCATGTGGTCCTGCTCGGCATTTTCGTGGCCTTCGAGCTTGTGCGCGGTCTAGCTGGTTTCGTCAAATCGTCGCCGGCCAGCGTTTTTGTTGATCAGCGGGCACCAATTACCATCCTGTGGGATTTTCTTCTGGTTCAGGCGCTCGGCTTTACCGGTCTCACGCTCTGGAACACGCCGGCATGGTCGATCTCGACCGAGTTCTGGACCTATATCGTCTTCGCCCTGCTGTGTTTTGGCGGGCGGCGCTTTGTCGCTTTTGCCGCCGCGACACTGATCCTGGGTGGACTTGTGGTGGTAGGCGCCTTCTCGCCGAAGGGGATGGATACGACATTCGATTTCGGCTTCGCACGATGTCTGGCGGGTTTCTTCTCCGGCGTTCTCGCTTATTTGGTCTGGCAGACTTGGCTCAGAACCAGAACCATCCCCTTGAAATTCGCGACATTGCTGGAAACCGGAGCCATCGTGGCAGCTCTCCTGTTCGTCTCATGGGCCGGGCGAACGCAGGCCTCGCTTGCTGCGCCGTTCGTTTTCGCGGGCCTTATTCTCGTTTTCGCATTCCAGAGCGGCCGGATATCTGCCGTCCTTTCCGGCAAGGCGGGGCACGTACTGGGAGACCTCTCCTACTCCATCTACATGACGGCTCTGCTTGTCAGCTTGCCCTTCAATCGTGCGCCGGTGCTTGCCGCGAACAGAGCCGGCGTCGAGATCACCCGTGAGCACATCGGGGCTGGCAATCCGCATATGAACTATGATTTCGGGCATTTTCTGCTGAACGATCTCTACACTCTCCTCTATCTGCTGGCGGTTGTTGCGGTTTCATGGGTGACCTTCCGGTTCATCGAAAAGCCCGGCCGGGCCTGGTTCAACGGAAAGGTCAGATAGGTCACATCAAGTGTCTGGCTGGCGAGCAGACAGCGGCACACCAACCTCACGGCGAAATGCGCGATGACTCACCGTCGAGCAAGCACGTAGCAGGCTTGTTCCTGTGCCTCAGCCAGAGCAACAGACCGGTCGCGGCGGCGGCAATTCCCGCGATGCAGAGGATTTCGGCGAGGTTCCGGCTCAGGAACGTGCCTAACCCTGCGCCACCAAGCCCTGCACCGACGATGAACGGCCAGATGAGTGGCGCGCAGCAGGCCGCGCAGGCGAAGCCGCCGGTAAGGATGATTGAACGATTCTTCACGGATTGTCTCCTTGATCGTGATCTGGAGACAGGCTCTACATCCTCAAGCAACTTGAGGAGCAAGCGGTGTGATGGGCATGAACGCATGAGCATGACGATCGGCTTTGTTGCGGAGAAAACCTGCTGTTCGGTCGCGACCATCCGCTATTATGAGGAAAAAGGTCTTCTTGGCCGGATCGGCAGGGCCGCGAATGGCCGCCGGGCCTATGGTTGGCCGGATATCGGCAGGCTGCGGCTGATCCGCCGTCTGCGCGATCTCGGCTTCGGGATCGATGCCGTCCGGACGTTGATCGAGGCGATGCATTCGCCTGACAGCGCTGCCTGCCTTGACGTCCGCGATCTCGCTTTGAGCCATATCGATGTCATCCGCGCGAAGCGGGCCGAACTTGATGCGCTGGAAGCGATCCTCACCGATCTTGCGGCAAGCTGTTCGGATGCCTGTCGAAACGGCCACTCGCCGGATTGCACGATCATCGAGGCGATCCGTGCCTGAACGCTAAGCCGCACGTGGCCCGAGCAGGATCACCGCTGCCCCAAGGATGCAGATCGCCGCGCCGCTTAGGTCCCAGCGATCCGGCACCACGCCCTCGACGAAGCGGAGCCAGAGCAGCGACGCCGCGACATAGATGCCGCCATACGCCGCATAGGCGCGCCCGGCGGCCTCGATCGGCACCAATGTCAGCAGCCAGGCGAAGGTGACAAGGGCCAACACGCCCGGTGTAACCCAGAGCATGGATCGGCCGTTGCGCAGCCAGACCCAGAACGCGAAACACCCGGCAAGTTCGGTAAAGGCTGCTGCGACGTAGATGATCCAGATTCTCATGCCCTGAGCATGGCAGGGAAGGCGTAAGGTTCCAAGTATGGTACGCCCATCAGGGTGCGGGCGAGGCACATAGCCCCGCCCTCCCCGAACTTCCTCAGACCATCCGCTTGATCTCGGAATAGTCGCCATTGGTTTTCAGGATGATGGTGACGGTGCCCGGCGAGCGGTTGCGCCAGAACCAGCCGTGGCTGCCGTCGAAGGCAGCTTCGAGAACGCCTTCTTCAGTCGCGACGCCGCGGCCCTTGTTGTAGCTGGTTTCCTTGGCTCCGGTGCCTGGCGTGCCATGCATGTCGTAGTTCACAGTGCCGCCTTCAGCACGCCAGACAAACTTGACCTTGGCGCCCTTTTTCATCGTCAGCTTGTATTCGACGCCTTCGCCTGGCTTCACCGTGATGACGGTCTCGTCGGTGCGGGAGGCTTGCGCAATTTCGCGCCTCTCCTGCGCCGCTGCCGGGCCGATCAGGAGATTGCCGAGCATAGTGCCAAGGCTTGACCGCTTTTCAGCCGGCGTGGACTCGCCCGCCTTGGTCTTCTGCCGGTCGGCTTCCGCCTCGGCCGCGAGCTGCTTCTTGATCTCACCCATTTCGGTGAGCTTGAGCACCCGGCCGATCCCGGTGGGGTCGATGGCGTATTCTGCCGGCAGCACCACGGCGACGAGGATGAAAGCTGCGGCAATCAGCGCCAGGATCGTCGATTTGAGGAGTTGGGCCGATGTCGGAAGTTCGGCGCGGGTCGGCGTGTCGGAATTGTACATGGGGTGATCCTTATTTCGATGTCACAAAATAGCCGGTGAGCTGCATGCCGATCAGAACGAAGCCGGCGCTCATCATCACGACATTGGCGGTGTAGGCATGACGCCAGAAACTGTCTGTGCGACGCCAGTAGCTGATGGCGATGAGAATGGCGGCAAGCGCGAGCAACTGCCCGATCTCGACCCCGACATTGAAAGCCAGAAGGTTTGCTAGCAGACCATCCGGCGCGATCTGGTATTCCTGAAGCTTGGTAGCCAACCCGAAGCCGTGGAACAGCCCGAAGATCAGGGTGGCAGCTCTGGTGTCCGGCTGAAATCCGAACCAGCGCTGGAAGGCGCCGAGATTGTCCAGTGCCTTGTAGACGATGGAAAACCCGATGATCGCATCGATCAGATAGGCACTGACGCCAATATTGAAATAGACCCCGAGGATCATCGTTGTCGAATGACCGAGCGCAAACAACGAGACATACAGCGCGATATGCTTCAGCCGGTAGAGAAAGAATATCACGCCCGCAAGAAACAGCAGGTGATCATAGCCGGTGACCATGTGTTTCGCCCCGAGATAGGCGAAGGGCAGCAAATTGATGCCGGTGATCTCCTGGATATAGCCCTTGTCACCCTCGGCGACGGCATGGGCAAAAACAGGCGAGGCCAGTAGGGCCGACGCGGCAAAGGCAGCAAACGCCGCGATAGCCGGAAGAACCGGGGAGATCGACGCAAAACCGCATCGCTTTCGTTCCCGTTTGGACAGTGGATGCATGGAAAACTCCTGATTAATCGTTGAAAAGCGCAGCTGGAAGCCACGCGGTTTCTCGCATCAGGAGTGGCGAGGTGGCCTTTCAGGTGGCCAAAGCCGCTCTGGAAGTTTCACCCAAACCGATCCGATAACCGTCCTTTGTGTGAGCCTCACAGGGGACGGCGGGTGGAAGAATGTCAGAATGCCGGCTTCATGCGTGTGATCTACCGCACTGTGCCCGAGATGCCTTTCATGCCGATCCGGCCCGCTAACGGCATTGCGGGCGTCAAAATCATCATGGGAATGCTTGTGGGCGCTCTTCGCCGAGTGCATGTCTGCGTGTCGTTCGATGCCGGCCTCAGCCGTGTGAACCGGACTATGCGCGAGGATATTCATCGGTTGATCGAGAATGAGAACCATCGCTAGGGCCACTGCGATGATAACACGAATGGCCGCGATTATTTTCCATATGAGCACGATAAACAGACCGAACGTGAGAGTCATACCGGGGATTTAGCTTGTTCGAATCAAGCCGGAATACTTGACTATATCCTCTCCAGGGGGATAGTAAAATCCATGAGCGAGCCACATCAGCATACGACCCATCCGGAAATCATCCTGCGTCTCAAGCGCGCCGATGGTCACCTGCGCGGTATTGTCGAAATGATAGAGGCCGGGCGCTCTTGCCTCGATATTGCGCAGCAGCTTCACGCCGTTGAGAAGGCGATCAGTGAGGCCAAGAAAACGCTGATCCGTGACCATCTTGATCATTGTCTTGAAGACGCTGTTGGCCCCCTCGCCCGTGAGCAACGCAGCGTCATCGACGAATTCAAGACCATCACCAAATATCTGTGATTCCCAATGCTGGATGTTCTCTCTCATCGCACCTATCGGCACCTGTTTCTGGCACAGGTGATCGCGCTCATCGGCACAGGACTGGCCACGGTGGCACTCGGCCTGCTCGCCTATGAGCTGGCCGTCGAACAGGCCGGTGCAGTTCTGGGCACGGCGCTCGCCATCAAGATGATCGCTTATGTCGGGATTGCGCCAATCGCAGCGGCCTTTGCCGAGCGTATGCCGCGCCGGGCCATGCTGGTGTCGCTGGATCTGGTGCGGGCGGCGGTCGCGCTGTGTCTGCCTTTCGTGAGCGAGATCTGGCAGGTATATGTCCTGATCTTCGTCCTGCAATCAGCTTCTGCGGCTTTCACGCCGACGTTTCAGGCGACCATTCCCGATGTTCTGCCGGATGAGAAGGATTACACCCGGGCGCTCTCGCTCTCGCGCCTCGCCTATGATCTCGAAAGCCTGCTCAGCCCGATGCTGGCGGCACTCCTCCTGACCGTGATCAGTTTTCACAACCTCTTCGGCGGCACGGTTATCGGGTTTCTGGCCTCTGCGGTGCTTGTTCTTTCGGTGAGCGTGCCCAGCCCTAAGCCGACGGCACCGCGCGGCATCTACGACCGCACGACGCGCGGGCTTCGCATCTATCTGGCAACGCCGAGGCTGCGCGGGCTTCTTGCAATCAGCCTGGCTGTGGCGGCCGGCGGGGCATTGGTGATCGTGAACACGGTAGTCTTCGTTCAAGGGCGGTTCGGGCTTGCTCAACCGGATACGGCTTTGGCGCTTGCCGCCTTCGGTGCGGGATCGATGGTGGTCGCGCTTATTTTGCCGCGTCTGCTGGAGCGCCTGTCCGATCGCCCGGTGATGCTCGTCGGGGCTGGCGTGCTGATCGCGGGAACTTTCTTATCCGCGCTGATCGACGCCTACCTCTGGCTTCTGCCGCTGTGGTTCATGATGGGTGCGGGGTATTCCCTTGCCCAGACGCCTTCCGGCCGGCTGCTGCGGCGGTCCGCCTCGCCCGAGGATCGCCCCGCCCTGTTTGCCGCGCAATTTGCGCTGTCCCATGCCTGCTGGCTTCTGACCTATCCGCTGGCGGGTTGGGCAAGTGCCACCTTCGGCTTGCCGGTGGCATCCCTGCTTCTGGCGGTTATTGCGGGAGGTGGCGTGCTGGTTGCCCTCCAAGTCTGGCCGGCTATTGACCCGGAAGCAATCGCGCATCGCCATTCAGATTTGCCGGAGGACCATCCGCATCAGATTGCGCATCGTGCCAGCCCGGCTGGTCAACACACGCATGCCTACATCGTCGACGACCTCCACCCAACTTGGCCATCGCCCCGATAAAATGGCGAATACACGGATAATCCGAAGCATAAGGCCGGGTATCTCTCTGGCAGAGTTCACCAAGCGCCCGTGATGGTTGATTTCCTTGCCTATGCTGGTTTGTTTCTCACTGCCTTCCTCGCAGCCACTATTTTGCCGGCACAATCAGAAGCCGTGCTCGGTGGAATGATCGTCGCGGGATCGCGACCAATCTGGCTGCTGGTCACGGTTGCCAGCCTTGGAAATATCCTGGGATCGTTGTTGAACTGGATGCTTGGTCGGGGGATCGAGCAGTTTCGGCACCATCGCTGGTTCCCAGCCTCCGAACGTGATCTCGACAAGGCGCAGGCGTTCTATCGGAAATGGGGGTGCTGGTCGCTGCTGCTGAGCTGGGTCCCAATCATCGGCGATCCGCTGACCATTGTCGCGGGCATCATGCGCGAGCCATTGATACGTTTTCTTGTGCTGGTCGCCATCGCCAAGATCGGGCGTTATCTGGCTCTGACGGCGCTCGTTCTTCACTGGCTTTAGACCAGAAAACGGCAAGATGAGCGCGGTCGGGGAGACGCAAAATTGCCTTTCCCGACCGCCGATCTTATGTGAACGGCCGGATCATGGGGCGAGCAGCCGACGCATTTTAGCCAGAGCCGGCGCTTCCTGCTCGTGATAATCGATCAACCCGGAAAATCGGCCATTCCGGTCCATCAGGAAGACGGAGGCGGTATGATCCATCGTATAGCCGCCATCCTCGGTCGGACTCTTTTTGGCAAAAGCCTTGTAGGCGAGGATCGCTGCATCGACCTGCTCCCGCGTGCCTGAAAGTCCGATAATCCTCGGGTCGAAGGATTGGAGATAAAGCGCCATCTGCTCGGGTGTATCGCGTTCAGGATCGGCGGTAATGAAGAGCACCTGAAGGCGGTCCGCGTCGGCCCCAAGCTTCTGGAACCGGGTCGTGATCTCGAACAGCGTCGTCGGGCACACTTCCGGGCAATGCGTAAAGCCAAAGAACACCAGCGTCGGCTTGCCAAGAAAATCCTTTTCCGTGACGGTTTTCCCGCGATGGTCAACGAGCGTGAAGGGGCCACCGATCTGCGGCAGCCCCTTGATCTCGATGCCGCCACTCGTTTGGGCTCGTCCGGGGCCATCGACCTGCCACCAGCCAAGCGTGAGTGCGGCAGCAACAAAGACGATGACCGCAATAACGGCCCATGCGCCGTATCGAATGAATTTGAGCGTGTTCATATGGCGCTCCTCAATGCGGATGGCCATCGGGCGCGCCGGGTGAGCCCATGGCATTAACCTGGAATTCGACTTTTACGGTTCCGGCGCCCTCGAACACCAGCGTGCCCGCGACTTTCTCACCCTGTTTCAACGGGCGCTGCAGATCAAAAAACATGATGTGATAGCCGCCGGGCTTCATCTCGACGCGCCCTCCGGCGGGTACGACAACCCCGGCCGGCAATTCACGCATCCGCATGATACCGTCGGTCACGGACATTTCATGCAGTTCGACTTTGCCGGAAGCTTCCAGGGTTCCGCCGATCAGGCGATCAGGTTTGGCACCGGTGTTCTCGATCGTGATGTACCCACCAGCGACTTTCGCGCCGCCGGGCGGTGCCCGTGTCCAGGGATGGCCGATTTTGATGTCCCCGATCTTGAAATCGTGGGCGCTGCCCGGGTCGGCGAAAGTGACAATCGTCAACATGGCGAATAACGACAAGCTGGCTCGTCTGTTGCGGGACGCGTGTGTCCCCGATGTTGGAGCCGCGACAGAAAACGTCGGGATGCGAGCGTGAAGGCGCAAGGCCAACTGGCCCGCCTCAAGGGATAGTCTGGTCATGGGGATATCCTGATCTGGAAATTGCGTTCCGATCCGCGCGCAGCAAATCGCGCGGAACTGGGACCTTTGCGGCCATGGACCGCGCAGGTATTCTGCTTGTTCAGATCAGGGCTGGCGGGGCACGCGGTGCTTGTCGTCGTAGAGCAAGCGGCGTTGGGTGTTCGACTATATCATTCCGAGCAAAAGCGATGCTTCGAGCGGGGGCATCATAGGCGCCAGTAAAGGCCGCAACCGGCTGCAACAAATGACAGGCACATTGCGCATCCCTGCCGCCCCAAGGGCAACATCCGGAGCCGTCCTTGGTATGATGGACTTCTTCAGGAGTCGTTCTATCAGGCGTGCCGCGCCCTTCGGACGCAGAACAGAGAATCCTGAGCCTGTCGAGGCCTTGAGCCTTATTTGCCGCGTGCGCGGCGCTCGCAGCAGTTCCGAGCACGAGTTGGAACAGCAAGCAAAAGGCAAGTACGGCACCGATGAGTGCGCGGCTTGCCTGCCTGACGATTTGCGTGGTGATCATGGACACATCTCTAGCCGGGATGATGGCTGCGGCCAAGCGGCTCCAAGTTCCCGATCACTCAAGCGCGTTAAAGGGGTCGAGCAAGGCGGCATCGGGCCGACTGACCTCGACACGCCCCGATGTCATAGCCTGCAGCCGCTCCGGCCCCACCGTCTTGAGAAGGGAGCGGAAACTCGGGTGCATCCCGCCATCGACATGCGCGAAGCTCATGGCCGGCGCGCCTTTGGCAACAAGATCGGCAAGGCGCTTTTCGTCTTCGGCCTTCTTGTCCGCGACCGCAGCGACAATCGCTGGATCTTCCTCATAGGCTGGGCACGGTGCGCCGGGCGTGAAGGGCCCCGCCCCTTCCTTGGGATCGAAGACATAGCGACGCCCGCACGAGGCAACGCGCGGTGGTTGTCTTGTTGCCTCGAAATGGTCCGAACCTTCCTTGAGGTTGCGCCAGAAGGCGACGTTCGGATTGTTTCGATGTTTTGCCATGTTCTCCGGTGTCATCCGGAATGGCAGGGCCTGAACTTGGAAATTCTTCTGGCCGCCTGAGAAGGCTTCGCGCGCCAGCGCGTAGATTTCAGCAACGCCGCCGTCGGTCATCGCAAAACAGCCCGCCGATGTGCAGGCACCATGCACCATGAGCGCCGAGCCGGAATAGCCGAGCGAGCGCTCCAATGAGTTTGGATAGCCCAGATTGAAGGAGAGGTAGAATTGCGAGCGCGGGTTCATCAGTTCCGGTGCAACGGAATAGAAGCCCTCGGGCGCCTGCCGGTCGCCCTCGCGTTTTTTTGGCCCGAGTTGCCCGGACCAACGGCACATCGGATAGGTTTTCAGAAGCGCGTATTTGCCGGAATGGTCGCGTTTCCAGACCTCCAGTTCACTCTCCTTCTTGAAAATGCGAACAAGAATCGGATCGGAGGCGTTCATACCTTTTGCGGACATTTCCGACAGAAGCTGCGGAGGAATCGGCTGCAAATGCTTGTTGTCGGTTTCGGTGGTCACGCAACCGGCAAGCAGTAATGCGCCAGCGATGAGAGCCGCGGCAAGACTTTTCCGGCGCTTTAAAAAACTGAAATTCATCGTGGATTCGTAGCTCAACTATGCCTGACAGGCCATGAAGAAAGATACTGAACGAATTTCTAAGACGTGAAGTGACTTCAGGTTCAAGCCTGAAATCGCCAACTCGCGCTATTTTGATCGCTTGGCAGGAAAGACGCGCAAGCTCCTCTTGAACCTCATGTGGCTACAGCATTTACAAGAGGGTGAAATGGGAGGGAGAATCCATGAACCGCCGACTTCTTTTGCCGCTGCTTGCGACGGTTTCGTTGCTTGCCTTGCCATCCCTTGCATTTGCTCAGGCAAAGCCATCCATCGCGGCACGCCTTCTGGAACCGGGCGATCTTCCGGACAAGGTTTTCGGCAATGCCGATGCTCCTGTGACGATCATCGAATACGCCTCGATCACATGCCATCATTGCATGCGATTTCATACCGAGACCTGGCCGACGTTGAAGCAGAAATACGTCGACACCGGCAAGGTTCGTTTCATAATCCGCGAATTCCCGCTCGATCAACTCGCGACAGCTGGGTTCATGCTGGCGCGGTGTGCGGGCGAACAGCGCTGGTATCCCACGCTTGACCTGCTCTACCGCACCAAGGAAACTTGGGGGCACTCGGAGAAACCCGCCGAAGCACTGCTCGACGCCGTTCGTTTCGCAGGATTTACCAAAGAGACGTTTGAGGCCTGCCTCAGCGATGAGAAGCTCTACAAGGGCATTACATCGACGGCTCAGCGCGCCACGAAGGAATTCGGGGTCAATTCGACCCCGACCTTCTTCATCAACGGGGAAAAGCAGACCGGCGCCCTGACTCTGGAGCAGTTCGACAAGATCCTGGCGCCGCTTCTTGCCCCCAAGCCGTGAGCGGCGTCAGCGAAGTCCGGCGGTCACAATATCCGATCGACCGAGCTTGCGGCCGAGTTCGACCCAGGTATTCGGATCCGACGGTGACTGCCGTTTGATGAAGGTCAGTTCGCTCTGGGACCACGGCAGAATGAGGTTGGTCTGGTTGTCGAGGATGAATTCACCGCGATCCGTGATGACGGTCAGGACGGCGTGTCCACCACCTTCCTTGTCGAGCACGACCGTAATCAGCAGCGATGAGAGCGGCCAACCACGGCGGGCAAGCTCGCGGCGCTTTTCAAGGACATAATCCTCGCAATCCCCCTTCCCCGATTTTGCGTAGGTCCAGTATTCCGGTGTTCCATACTGAACCTGATCCGTCACAGGCTCCACCGACTGATTGAAGTGGTGGTTGATCTTCAGCAATTCGCGCCAGAGCTTTTCATTCAGGACGACGGAAGTTGCGGCTGAGGTGCCCGGCCGGCATTCTGTTTGGTTTTCAGCGCAAAACTGTGTCCATCCCAGTGGCGGTGATGTCCGTTGACCGGAATGCAGGTGTGCCAGGTCCGTTCGCCCACCGGCTGAGGCTGTTTCGCTGATCGTAGCGAAACCGAAAAAACTTGCAGCGATGAGGATGCTCTTGAAAGAGATACGCATTGTTTTGACGCTCTGTTATTGTCCTGTTGTAAGAGCAACCTACAGGAGACGCGTTCAATTCACGGAAAATCCAACACATTGTTTCTCATGAACAAATCAATGCTTCATTTACCTTGAGGTGATCCTGATCATGTGATCGGGATTGAGCTGAGGATTTCTCGTTACGGAGGCGTGGCTGGCGGAGTATCGCTTTTCAGATACCCGGCTGCGGCCAAAAGCCCCGTTGCCGTCGTGATGACGTGAGGAGCCCAGAACGCGGCGTTTTGCACGAATTCGGGCCAGAAACTGATCATCAGGAACGGGCGAACAAAGAAATATCCAAACAGAAAACCGAGGATAGCGCCGATCATCGCATAGACGCAGGCCGTTCCAAACCTGCCGACCCATTGCCATTTTGTCATGGGTCTCTCGATGGTTGAGGGGCAAGTTTGCCCTGGGTTGTTGATAATCCCTGTGAAGGGATAAAAGCACAAAGCATCATCAGTGCAGCACCAACGACAATCGCGACATCAGCCATGTTGAAGGTCGGCCAGTGCCAGTTGGCCCAGTGAAAATCGAGAAAGTCGGTCACGGCTCCCTGCCGCCAGCGATCAATCGCATTCCCGAGCGCACCACCGGCGATCATTGCTAGACCGATGCGTTCGATCCTGTTGGTGGTCAGCGCGGCCCAGACCACCAGCCCGACAACGATAAGCCCTTTCGCAGCGGTCATCACGCCGGGCCAATCCGCTAGCGTTTCCTTGAAAAAACCAAAACTGACGCCCGTATTGAAGTTCAGGGTCAGATTAAAAAACGGCGTCACATTGATCATGCGCGGCGGCTGCATGACCTGCTCAAGGATGATCCATTTGCTGATTTGGTCGATCAGAAACCAGCTTGCCATGACGGCTGCAATCGACGGGAGCCTCGCGAATAGTTTTGATCTTGCCGACATATCAGACGCTCTCCTTCGGGGCAGCGCTGCGCAGCAGGCGACGCCATGCGAGCAAGGTTGCCGCGACGAACAGGGCCAGCGCCAGAAAGCTGTAAAAGCCCCAATCAGCCTTGATCGTCTGTTCGATCGTGCTCCCGAAAAGATATCCCGCCCCAACAATCAGCAGGGTCCACAAACCAGCCGATGCTGCGTTGAGCACTGTAAAATATCGCCAGCGGATGGTTGTGAAACCCAGCGGCAATGCGCCAATCGTCCGCATGCCTTTCGGGTAGCGGTAGAGAAAAACATACGCAGTGCCGTATTTATCGAGCAGTGCCTTTCCGGTTTCGACGAGGCTTGCGAGGCGTGGCCGCCCTTCGACAAGACCGTTGCCATAGCGCCTGGCAAACCAGAACCGAACTTCGTCCCCGAGATAGCCGCCCATGAACGTGACAATGCCGACAGCGCCGAGATCGAGGCTGCCACTCTGGGCAGCATAGCCGGCGAAAAGAGGCAAGGTGCCGCTTTTCAGCGCGCAATAGGCGAAGAGAAGTGCATAAATTGCCACGCCGTAATCGCGCAGGAAGGATTGCACAATATCCATCAGACTTTTCTCGCCCCGAACCAGCGGCCCACCCTGCGGGTATAGGCAAGGTATGGCTCGCCCAGCGAGACGGCGAGGACACGCTCCTCGATCTTAACCTGAAGGCGGATCGCGATGACGAGCGCGAGGGTCAGCGCCGCCTGAAGGAGATCGGGGAAGACGAGAAACAACCCGGCGAACAGGATTATCTGCCCGACGAAGACCGGATTGCGCGAGAGCGCGAACGGCCCGGTGTCGACGATCGAGCCTATCTCGCCTTCGGCAGCACCAATCCGCCATGACGCCCCCATATGCATCTGCGAGGCGGCGGCGATCAGGGCGCCGACAGCCACCAGCAGGTGGCCGATGATATCGCCGGCTGTTCCATCAAGCTCCGCGAAAACCGGGTCACGCAGGACGGGGCCACCAAAAACCGCCCGAATGAGCGGCAGGATAGCAGCACCCGCGAAGGCCATCCGGAACAGCCAGGCCGGAAGGGCTTGCGGCTCCGTGCCCTTGCTGAACAGCCAGACCGAGCGGCCCGCCTCGCGCGCGGCCAAAGCGCTCAGGCCGAAAAAGCTCACGAGATACACGCAGAACAGTAGATAGCTGACAGCTTCCATCGCGATCATGGTTTAGGCTCCCTCTGACGATCAGCTGCGTGCATCGGGATTGAAGGACAGTAGCCGCAGCGCGTTCAGCGTCACGATCACCGTCGCCCCGGTATCGGCGAGGATCGCGATCCACAGGCCGGTGAGGCCAAGCACGCTGGTGACGAGGAACACCGCCTTCAGCCCTAATGCGATGGTAATGTTCACGCGGATATTTGCCATCGTGGCCCGCGCCAGCCGGATCAGGCGCGGCACGTCGCTCACGCGGCTGCGCAGCAGCGCCGCATCGGCGGTTTCGAGCGCGACATCGGTGCCCGAACCCATCGCAACGCCCACCGATGCAGCCGCAAGCGCGGGCGCATCGTTGATGCCGTCGCCGACCATCATCACACCATCCTCTGCGGCCAGCGATTTGATCGCTTTTACCTTTTCGTCCGGCATGAGTTCGGCCTTGTGTTCCATGCCGAGACTGCCGGCAATAGCCGCGCCGGTGCGCGTATTATCGCCGGTCAGCATCACCGAACCGATGCCGAGCGCTTTGAGCTCAGTGATGGCAGTTCGTGCATCCTCGCGCGGCTCATCGCGCAAGGCCATCAGTCCGATGACGTCACCTGCCCTGAACACGGCGGCGACCGTTTTGCCTTCGGCTTCAAGCGCTTCCGCTGCTGCCTTGACCTCGGCGGACAGGGAGCCGATCTCGGCTGCAAAACGCGGCGAGCCGACAAAGACGGATTGCCCGTCGATCTTGGCCTCGACGCCTCTTCCGACAATCGCCTTGGCCTCCGTTGCCGGGCGGGCTTTTACGCCACGCGACTCGGCTATACCCAGAATGGCTTCCGCCAACGGGTGGCTTGATCCGGTCTCGACCCCGGCGGCGAGCGCGAGCAATTCGCTCTCCTCGACCCCGAAGGCGCGGATATCGGTCACGACAGGCTTGCCGATGGTCAGCGTGCCGGTCTTGTCGAAGGCCACGGTCTTCACGCGGGCAAGATTTTCAATGACAACTCCGCCCTTCATCAGAAGGCCGCGCCGGGCACCGGTCGAGAGCGCCGAGGCAATGGAGGCCGGCACCGAGATCACCAGCGCGCAGGGGCAGCCAATCAGCAGCAGCGCCAGCGCGCGATAGATCCAGGTGTTCCAGTCCCCGCCGAGCGCGAGTGGTGGCACCAGGGCGACGAGGATCGCGAGGCCGACAATGGCCGGCATGTAGATGCGGCTGAACCGATCGATGAAGCGCTCGGTTGGCGCGCGGGCCTCCTGCGCCTCCTCGACCAGCCGGATGATGCGGGCGATGGTGTTGTCCTCCGCCGCCTTGGTCACCTTCACCCGCAGCACTGCCTCGCGGTTGATCGAGCCGGCGAAGACCGGTTCGCCGACGGTCTTCGTTTTTGGCACGGATTCGCCGGTGACCGGGGATTCGTCGATGCCGGAGGTGCCGTCCGTTATCTCGCCATCGGCGGGGATGCGGTCGCCGGGGCGCACGAGCAGCACCTGCCCAATGGCGAGCGTCGCGGCATCGACCTGACGCGTCACCCCGTCCTCCTCGATGATTGCCGTTTTTGGAACGAGATCACCGAGCGCCTTGATGCTGGCCCGGGCGCGGTTGGCCGCCACGCCTTCGAGCACTTCGCCTACCGCGAACAGGAACACCACCAGCGCCGCTTCCTCCGCCGCGCCAATGACCAGCGCGCCGGCGGCCGCGATGCTCATCAGCATCTCGATGGTGAAAGGCATCCCTGCGCGCAGGGCGGCGAAAGCCCGCCGCGCAACCGGCGCGACACCGATCAGGCATGCGGCAATGAAGGCCCAGTTGGCGATGGCGGGCACGACAAGGTTGGCCCCCCAGGCGGCGGCGAGCAGTGCGCCGGTGCCGAGCACCAGCCTGCCCTTGCCGGTCTGATACCAGCTCACGCCAGCCGGCGTGACCTCGTGGATATGGCCGGGCAGGCCATGACCAGTATCTGCTTTTGGGCCTGATGCGGATTTTGCTTCCGTCTTCTTGCCCTCGCCATGCGCAGGAGCGTGGGTGTGTTTATGAGCATTCCCACCGTCCTTGCCCTCATGCTTGTGACCATCGTCGTGATCGTGGCCACACCCGCATGAATCTGGCTTGGCTTCCAGTGAAGGAGCAGCAGGCTTCGCGATGGCCTGCATGGAATAGCCGAGGCTAGAGACCTGCTTCTCGATCGACGCCCGCGATGTCCGGCTTTCGTCGAGCAACAGCGTGAGGGTTTCGGTCATCACCGATAGACGAACATCGGAGACGCCAGGCATTCGCCCGACCGCGCTGCGGATTTTCGCCGCGCAGCCCGCGCAATCCATGCCGCCAACTTTCCAGGATAGCGGGCCGGTGGCGGATTCGGGCGTTGCGACGGACATGGATTTTCCCTTGATAAAGTTCTCAAGCTCTCTATCTACAAGCTCTAGCAACTACAGCTTCAAGAGAAAAATCATGCCTGATGCAGGAAAAATCCGAATGCCTGTTGCGGAGCGGGTGATGCCGATTGGCGCACTCGCGGAGCAAACCGGCGTCAAGGTCGAGACGATCCGGTACTATGAGCAGGTCGGTCTTTTGCCGGAACCGGAGCGATCGGAAGGCAATCAGCGGCGCTATGGCCGCCGTCATCGAGAACGACTGGCCTTCATAAAGCATGCGCGCGATCTCGGTTTTACCGTCGAGAGCATCCGGGCGCTCCTCAGGCTTTCCGACAAGCCGGACATGGCCTGCGACGATGCCCATGCCATCGCCAGCGCGCATCTCGGCGATGTCCGCGACAAGATCGCCCGGTTACGCCTACTCGAAGGGGAACTCCAGAGGATCGCGACATCCTGCGCCGGCGGTGTCAGCGCCTGCGATTGCGCCATCATCGAGGCCCTCGCCGATCACGGGCAATGTCATCACGAGCATGGGCGCGCTGGATAGGGATGCCCATCTGCACCCGGGCTATTCCAAAGGCTTGCCTGCACCAACCCCAATCCCTTTCACAATCCCATAGATCGCCGGAATGACGATAAGCGTGAGCAGTGTCGATGAGATCATGCCGCCGATCATCGGCACCGCGATGCGCTGCATGATCTCCGAGCCCGCGCCGGTGCTCCAGAGGATCGGGATCAGCCCGGCCATGATGGCGATGACCGTCATCATCTTGGGCCGGACGCGCTCAACCGCGCCGATCATGATCGCACGGTGAAGGTCAACGTGAATGAAAGGTCGACCTTCAGCGATACAAGCCGCCTTTGCCTCCTTCATCGCGTGATCGAGATAGATCAGCATGATGACGCCGGTTTCTGCTGCTACCCCCGCAAGCGCGATGAAGCCGACAGCCACAGCAACCGACATGTTGAACCCCATCCACCACATCAGCCACAACCCGCCGATGAGTGCGAAGGGCAGCGACAACATGACGATGAGGGTTTCGGTGAGTGCCCGGAAATTGAGATAGAGCAGCAGGAAGATGATCATCAGCGTGAACGGCACGACGATCTTGAGCCGCGCCTCCGCGCGTTCGAGATATTCGAATTGTCCGCTCCATTGCACATAGGTTCCGGGCGAAAACTTCACTTTCCTGGCCACCGCAGCCCGCGCCTCCTCGACATAGCCACCGAGATCGCGCCCGGCCATATCAACGAAAATATAGACTGCAAGCTGGCCGTTTTCGGTGCGGATTGCGGTCGCTCCGCGTGTGAGCTTCACCTCCGCCACAGCGCCGAGCGGCACGAAGCCGCCTTTCGGCAGGGGAACCTGAACCTCGGTCGCAATCGCCTGCGGGCTTGAACGCAGATCGCGTGGGTAGCGAATATTGATGCTGTAACGCTCGCGACCCTCGATCGTGCTGGTGACACTCTCGCCGCCGAGCGCGGAGGCGATGACATCCTGAACATCGCCGATCGTCAGCCCGTAGCGCCCGAGCTCGGCGCGATCGGGTACGATATCGAGGTAATAGCCGCCGATGACGCGCTCGGCATAGGCGCTCGATGTGCCGGGAACCGCCTTCACGACAGCCTCGACCTGCCGCGAGAGCGCTTCGATCTCCGCAAGATCGGGGCCGAAGACCTTGATGCCGACGGGGGTGCGGATGCCGGTCGCCAGCATGTCGATGCGGGCGCGGATCGGCATCGTCCAGGCATTGGAAACGCCGGGGAATTGCAATGCCTTGTCCATCTCGGCCCGGAGGCGTTCCGTGGTGAGGCCCGGCCTCCATTCGGATTTCGGCTTGAGGTTGATGATCGTTTCGAACATCTCCATCGGTGCAGGATCGGTCGCGGTCAGCGCCCTCCCGGCCTTGCCGAAGACCGATGCGACCTCGGGGAAGGATTTGATGATCCGGTCCTGCATCTGAAGGAGTTCCGCCGCTTTCGTTACGGAAAGGCCGGGCAAGGTCGTCGGCATATACATCAAGGTGCCCTCATCGAGGCTGGGCATGAATTCCGAGCCGATCTGCCGGGCCGGCCAAAGGCTGGCACCGAGAATGAGGAGTGCGATGAGGATCGTCAGTGTCTTGGCCTTGAGCACGCCCGCGATCACCGGGCGGTAAATCCAGATCAGGAAGCGGTTGATCGGGTTCTTGTGCTCGGGGATGATTTTCCCGCGCACGAAGATCACCATCAGAGCCGGCACCAGCGTCAACGAAAGGAACGCCGCCGCCGCCATCGCGAAGGTTTTCGTGAAGGCGAGCGGGCTGAAGAGCCGCCCTTCCTGCGCCTCCAGCGTGAAGATTGGCAGGAAGGAGACGGTGATGATCAGGAGGCTGAAAAAGAGGGCTGGCCCGACTTCGCTCGCGGCTTCGATAAGAATCTCGACACGCGATTTGCCCTCTGGCGCGCGCTCAAGGTGCTTGTGCGCATTCTCGATCATCACGATCGCCGCGTCGATCATCGCGCCGATTGCGATGGCGATCCCGCCAAGGCTCATGATGTTTGAACCAAGACCGATGAACTTCATCGCCGCGAAACTGATGAGGATGCCGACGGGCAGCATCAGGATCGCAACCAGGGCGCTTCTGAGATGGAGAAGGAACACGACACAAACCAGCGCGACGATGGCCATTTCCTCGATGAGTGTTGTTTTCAGGGTTTCGATGGCGCGGTTGATCAGTTCGGAGCGATCATAGACAGGGACGATCTCCACGCCCTTCGGCAGGCTCGGCAGGATTTCAGAGAGCCGCGCCTTGGCACTGGCAATCACCGAAAGCGCATTGGCACCGAACCGCTGGATGACAATGCCGCTCGCGACCTCGCCCTCGCCGTTGAGTTCGGCAATGCCGCGCCGCTCGTCCGGCCCGAGTTCCACACGGGCGACATCGCCAAGGCGCAGCGGCACCCCGGCTTCGCTTTTGAGGGTGATGCTCTCGATATCCGCGATGCTCCGTAGATACCCGCGCCCGCGTACCATGAACTCGAATTCGGAGAGTTCGAGGCTACGCCCGCCGATATCGGCATTGCTGGCCCTGAGCACCTCTCGGATGCGGGAAACGGGGATGCCGAGCGCACGAAGCCGGTTCGGATCGACCACCACATTATACTGTTTCACAAAGCCGCCGACCGCAGCCACTTCGGCAACGCCTTCGGCTTTCGCTGCGGCAAAGCGGAGTTTCCAGTCCTGCAAGCTGCGGGTTTCGGCAAGGTTCATATCTTTGGCGATAACCGCGTATTGATAGACCCAACCCACGCCGGTCGCATCCGGACCGAGGGTCGGCGTCACGCCGGTGGGAAGCCGCCGGGACGCGGCATTGAGGTATTCGAGCACGCGGCTTCGCGCCCAATACGGGTCCGTGCCGTCCTCGAAGATCACATAGACGAAGGAAACGCCGAAGAACGAGAACCCCCGCACCACCTTCGATTTTGGCACGGTGAGCATGGCGGTGGTGAGCGGATAGGTTACCTGATCCTCAACCACCTGCGGACCCTGCCCGGCATACTCGGTATAGACGATCACCTGCACGTCCGAGAGGTCGGGGATGGCGTCCAAAGGCAGGTTGCGCAGCGAATAAAGCCCCGCCGCAATTGCGAACACCGTGCCGATCAACACCAGCATCAGATTGCGCGACGACCAGGAAATGAGCCTGATAGTCATGGCTTCTTCTCCTGCTTATTTGCTTCGTTTTTATTCACCTCATTGGCCATCATCAGGTTCTGGAGCGCGGCCTTGAGGTTGCTTTCGGCGTCGATCAGGAAATTCGCCGCGACAACGACGCTGTCGCCTTCCGCCACGCCATCAAGGATTTCGACAAGGCCGGCGCCACGAAGCCCGGTTTTGACCTCGCGCGGCTCGAACCGGCCTTCCCCGCGGTCGATGATCACAATCTTGCGGGTACCGCTGTCGATCACGGCACTGTCGGGCACGGTGATTTGAGGAACCACCTCCCCGGCTTCGATCTCGACCTCGGCATACATGTTCGGGAGCAGCACAAGATCGGGGTTGGCGATCTCGATCCTGACGCGCGCCGCACGGGTTTCGAGGCTGACCTGCGGGTAGATCAGAGAAATTCTGCCCGAAAACTGGAGATCCGGACGGTGCCGCACCCGGATCACTGCTTCTGCGCCAAGGCGCAAGGAAGCAAGCCCATGCTCCGGCACATCCGCCAGCACCCAGAGTTTCGAGATATCGGCGATGCGGAACAAAGTCGCGCCCGCCGCCATCTTCATGCCCTCGACGGCATTGCGTTCGAGCACGATTCCGTCGCGCGGTGCCCGCCAGACCATGTTCGGCGGCACCTTGCGGGTTCTCTCGATCTCTCCGATCACTTCAGGCGGCACGCCAAGGTTTTCGAGGCGCTTGCGCGCCCCGCCTGTTGCTGCTGCCGGCGAGTTGCTGCTCAGCTCGGTGATGAACTGCGCCGCCGCCGCCACGATCTCGGTCGAGAACAGCGTGACGAGCGGATGGTTCTTGTCTACCCGCTCGCCGGTCGTCACTGTCGCCACCTTCTCGACGAAGGTATCAACCCGCGCCGAAAGCACGGTGATCAGCCGCTCGTCGAGTGCCACGATCCCCGGAGCGCGGAACATCTGCGTGATCTTCTGGCGTAGAGCCGGCACCGAGCGGACACCCGTGCGCTGGACCTTGCCGGGCGAGAGCTTGACGATAGCGCTCTCATCCTCGTCGCCGTCATAGACGGGGATATAATCCATCCCCATGGAATCCTTCTTCGGCACCAGCGAAGTATCCGGCAACCCCATCGGATTGCGGTAGAAGCGGATTTTGCTCGACCCCTTTGCTGAATTTCCAGCCTCTGCTTTTACGGGAACAGGATCAAAACCTACATCCTCGCTCGCGAGCACTGGCAGGAAGGCTTGGCCTTTTGCATTCTGTTTGGGTTCAGAGGCATAGAAGGGCCCATCCGGGTCGCGATAATAGAGGATAGCTCCCGTCGGAGATGAGGAAGCCTGGCTCGATGTCGGCATGGATAAGAGTGGCAAATGGGTCGATAGCGCGAAACCGCGCTGTCCTGCCCAATATCCTCCCGTCCCTGCCGCCATAATGGCGGCCAGGATGAGGGTCCTGGAAAGGGCTCTGTTCATTTGACGGCTTTGAGAACGAGTTTGTTTTCGATCGTTCCGGTCTCGCCCTGAACCTTCGCGCCGAGCGAGAGCCGCCATCCGCCCTCCATCGAGAGATTCGCCTTGAAGCGGTAGGTGCCGGGTTCGGTCGAGGGGAGCGCCTCGATCTTGGAGGTCATCATCTCCATGCCGTCGGGGGCCATGTCGATGCGGGTCGCGAAGATCACCGCATCAGGCACAGGCTTGCCGGAACGCTTGTCGATCAGCCTGACCGTGATGACAGCGCCATCGCCCTGCTTGATCGCGCTCTCGACGAGGCGGAATTCATAGTCCTTGGGGTCGGCTTTGGAGGCATTGAACGAAGCCACGGACAGAAGAACGGCCAGCGCCGCCGCAATGGCGTGCGTGTGAAAATGAGCTTTCATGGGTGTTCTCACAAATTCAGGACAGGCTGCACAATGGCAGCAGGAGCCACAGCCTCAGGCCACGGCATTTCGCCTGCTCCGGATCAACCAGAACAGCGCGAGCCGACGCAGGTGGCGTCGGCGATGTCCTAAATTCGGGGTGGAGGTGCAGGGGGCGTTATCGTGCGGCGGAGAGCCGCCTCATCCGGGGATGCCCGGTGAATATTCGCACCCGCGTATATATACACCACACGCGCGATGCCGGGGACAGCCGCTGGAAAGCATTTTGCCATGCAGAGCGCGAGATACGGGCAGGTCTTCTGGCAATCCGGCATCGCGGGATCAGCGGGCGGGCAGCAATCCATCGGCTCCATCATGCTGGCCACGTCAACCGGCATCCCGCCACGGGCCGTCGCGGGCAAAGGCGCGACGACAAGTGCGATGATCGTAAGGATCACCAGAAATCGCGGAAGAAATAACGAGCGGATCATGGTTCAGGATCGCATGTTTTGATGGCCGTGCCCAGACTGAGCGTCTTCACGCTTGCGGGATGTGGGCATTACGGTTTCCGCCGGTTTAACCGGAAGGCGAACGGAAACCCGCAAGCCGCCGCGCTGCCGATTATGAAGCTCGATCGTGCCGCCATGCTCGGACAGGATCGCCTTGGCGATCGTGAGGCCAAGGCCGGTGCCGCCGGTCTGTCGGCTTCTGGAGATTTCAACCCGATAGAAAGGTTCGAACACCTTCTCGAATTCGGCATCCGGAATGCCGGGCCCATCGTCCAGCACCTCGACGAGGACGTGCGCATCATCGAGTTTGATGTGAACCGTGACCGTGCCGCCGTATTTCAGGGCATTGCCGATGATGTTCCACAGGGCGCGTTTGACTGCGACGGGCTTGCCGAGCATCGAGGCATGTTCGATTCCCTTCAGACTGATCGATCGGCCACGATCCGCCTCACCATCGACGATGGTCCTGAGCATCGTGGCAAGATCGAAGGCTTTGGTTTCATCGCCCGGGACACCCATCCTGAGAAATTCGAGCGTCGAATTGATCATCGCTTCCATTTCCGCGAGATCGTCATCAATCAGATTGCGGGTCTGCTCGTCGTCGAGCAGCTCGGAGCGCAGCCGCAGCCGGGTGATCGGCGTCCTCAGATCATGACTGACGGCAGCGAGAGCCATGGTGCGCTCGGAGACAAGACGCCGCACGCGCTCGCCCATCGTGTTGAAGGCCTTCGCCGCGCGCCGCACCTCAGCGGGGCCGCTTTCGGAAACCGGGTCACGCGCCTCATCAAGGCTGAATCGTTCGGCGGCAATCGCAAGGTCGCGCAGGGGCCGCGTGACCCATCGAAGCAACAGGATCGCGATCAGGATGATGAGCGATCCGACAATTGCAGCGATGGCGAGAATGTTCCCGGCCATGTGATGTGCGGTGCCGAAGGTGGGCGAGGCGAAATTGAGCCAGGTGCCATCTTCCAGCTTCACCGAGACCAGCAGCATGTGACGGTAGGCATCGCCCTCACCGGCGTTCAATGCGCCATCATCCGCGTATCCCACGCGGAAGGATTCTGCACCGAATTCCGGTACGAGCTCCTTCAGCCGCGCTTCCATGGCACGGGACCGCACGGTGACGGGCGCATTGCCCAGCACGAGACTAACCTTGCTCCAATGCACCTCGAGTGAAGCAGTTGCCAATGCATGCGCCGCCTTGTCGCGCTCAATTTCATCGGGAATGGCGGTGACGGCACGCTTGATAGAGACGATGCGTTCCGCGAGCCCCTTGTCGCGGGCGGTGGTGGCGAGCCCCTCGGCGCCGACCCGGTAGACCCAGTAACCGACGAGGCTCATAGAGATCAGAGCGCCTGCCAGGATCATGACCGCACGAACGACAATGGTGTCAGGCAGCCAACGGAAGGATCTCAGCGTCATCCGAAGGTCACCTTGGGAACGAAGACATAGCCCGCGCCGCGCACAGTCTTGATGATCTGGCCGGCGTTCTCGGTATTTTCGAGCTTGCGCCGGAGCCGGCTGATCTGCACGTCGATCGTTCGGTCGAAGGGATCGCTTGTGCGGGTCTTGGCAAGCTCCATAAGCATCTCGCGAGAGAGCACGCGATTGGCGTGTTCGAGGAAGGCGACAAGGAGATTGTATTCGCCGGTCGAGAGATCGATCAGCACGCCCTCAGGCGTATTGAGTTCGCGCCTGAGGGTATCGAGCACCCATTCGTCAAAGAGAATGTGATTCTGATCTCTTGCGGGGGAGTTCGGCTCCCCACCGCGTGATCGCCTGAGAACCGAGCGCAACCTCGCCAGCAATTCACGGGGAGAGAAAGGCTTGGTGACATAATCGTCGGCACCGCCCTCAAGACCGGAGATTCGAATGTCTTCTTCGGAACGGGCGGTGAGGAGAATGATCGGCACGGATGAGGACTGCCGGATGCGCCGGCATGCCTCGATGCCCGATGTTCCCGGCAGCATGACATCGAGGATAATCGCGTCGATCGTGAATCGCTTCAGCGTTTCCTGAAGCGCATCCGCCTCGCCGGCAGAGTGCACGTGGTAGCCATGTCGCTGAAGGAATTTGGTGACGAGCAGACGGATTTCAGAATCATCATCTACAACAAGGATATTGCCGTGATCGTTGGGCGGGAATGCAATTTCGGTCTCCAAGCTTCCCTCCGTTCAGAACATCCGTCTGCTCATTGCTGTCTTCTCTCAGCGACCGGTCAGGCCGCCGCGAGCAGGGTCATTCTGATCCCTTTGAGGAATTCTCGAAGCGCCGGGAACCGCGCGATCGACCTCCTGCGTCCCCGTTTTTGTCTTGGCCAGTGCTACGAATTCCGCCGGCGTCGTGAAATAGGGATCACTCGTATTGCGAAACAGAATGCCGTCATTGGCAGAAGCTGTTCCAGTGCCGAATATCGCGACGATCATCATCGCTGCACCTGTAATCCTGTTCATGTTGCTTTTCCTCTTTGTCAATTGCCGCACAGGGTAACCATGCGTTCGGGTGCTTCATCGCGACCTGCCAAAGAGTATCGGTATATTGTGTAACCCTATAATTTCATAGAGATATCGAAATATTTCGCAACATTTACAAATGGTCAGTCCGCAATAATTTGTAACAGACGCACGGCATCTGTCTTTGCTATCCGCTGATCATCGATTGGTTTTTCAGGACGGGTAAATGCGCCGATTGCTGGCTTTCACATTTCTTGCCTCGACGTTGTCTGCCTGCGCTTCCGTGCCTGCATACCTCGAGAAACCCGCTGATCCTTCCGTCAAGGTTCCGCGCGTCGGCTATCAGTCCGTCGCTGGAGAGACGAAGACCTATCGCCCCGTCGGCCCTAAGGGCTGGGAAGATCTCAACCGTCGTGTGGCGCCAAAATCATGATGCAAAATTCAGTTCACAATCCTGCCATAACTGCTCATGGGCATTTATCTGTTCGAGCCGTGCTCCTCGCCGGTGTCGCCCTCTTGTTGGCGGGGTGTGCAACGGCCCAGCCTGATGGCGGGCTTGGTCTTTTGCAGGCAAGCGCTACCGCTGATCTTGGCAAGCAGGTCGAGAAGATCACATCAGAGGATCAAGCGGGCAGCGCCAAGTCGCGCGTTGATGCGTTCCTCAAAAAGCCCTTGAGCGCGGATACGGCAGTCCAGATCGCGCTTTGGAATAATCGCGGCCTTCAGGCTTCCTTTAATGAGCTTGGAATTGCTGACGCCCTGAGGATTCAGGCAAGTTTGCCACCGAACCCTCGCATCTCGATCGCAAGGACAACTGCATCCTTGGCGCTGGAGATTGAACGGCAGATTTCCGGCTCTATCTTCGCACTGGCAACGCTGCCGGCACGGACTGAAATTGCGAAGGACAAATTCCGCTCGGCCCAACTCCGGACCTTGGAATCCGTCCTCAAGCTCGCGGCCGATACGCGCCGGCAATACTACCGGGTGCGGCGCTGACTCAGGCAAAATCCACGGCGGAAGCGACGGCGGAACTCTTCAAGCGTCTCGGGGAATCTGGCGGCGTCAACAAGCTTAATCAGGCGCGCGATTTTGTTTTCTACGCCGAGACCGGCGCGCAGCTCGCGCAGGCGAAAATCCAGAGTCGCGTTGAACGCGAGAAGCTGGTGCGATTGCTCGGCCTGTGGGGGAACGATCTTGTCGCCCTCAAACTCCCCGGCGCCCTCCCCGGCATGCCGCGGCTGGCTTCGGCGCGCGAGATCGAGGCCGAGGCGCTGAAGCGCCGCGTCGATCTCCAGATGGCCCGTAGCGATCTAGATCTTCTCGCAAAGTCGCTTGGCCTTACGCAGGCCACCCGCTTTGTGGCGGATGTCGATCTTCTGGGACGGCGCACGACAGATCGCTCGCATGCCATCAACCCGGTGACCAACGATCTTGAGCGCGAGCGCGTCAAACGCCGCACGCTGGAGCTGGAAATCGAGATTCCGATCTTCGATTTCGGGCAGGCCAAAGTCGCGCAGGCCGAGGAGACCTACATGCAGGCTGCGAACAAGCTCGCGGAAAAGGCGGTCAACATCCGCTCCGAAGCGCGTGAGGCCTATCAGGTCTGGCGCGGCACGCATGATGTAAGCAGGCTCTACCAGAGCCAGATCCTGCCGCTGCGCAAGGTGATCCAGGACGAGAGCCTCCTGCAATACAACGGCATGCTGATCGACGTAACGCAGCTGATCGCCGATTCCCGCGGCAGGATGATGAGCCAGATCGCCGCCATCAATGCCAAACGCGATTTTTTCATCGCCGATGTCGACTTCAAACACGCGCTGATCGGCGGCGGGGTTTCCGGTGGTGCGGCCAGCGGTGGTGCCGCGCCGCAGGCCGGCGGCGGCGAAGGCCATTAAGGAGAGCATGATGGACGTTTCTCGCAGAGGATTTGTTGGCGGGTCGAGCCTCGTTCTGGCCGGCGCCGGCATGGTTTCCGGGCGAACGGCTTTCGCGGCCGTACCTGAAGCGCCGACAACCAAAAGTCCGGCAACGCAGGCCCCGCTCGTGCCGATAACAGGGCCTGACTATCATCCCGTCGCGACACTCAACGGCTGGACATTGCCGTGGAAGATGAATGGCGACTGGAAGGAATTCCATCTCGTCGCCGAGCCCGTGGTGCGCGAGATCGCGCCGGGCATGAACGCCTATCTCTGGGGTTACAATGGCCAGTCCCCCGGCCCGACCATCGAGGCGGTCGAGGGCGACAAGGTGCGCATTTATGTCACCAACAAGCTGCCGGAGAACACCGCCGTGCACTGGCACGGCCAGCGCCTGCCGAACGGCATGGATGGCGTCGGCGGGCTGAATCAGCCGCATATCCCGCCGGGCAAGACCTTCGTCTACGAGTTCCTGCTCAGGCGTTCTGGCACCTATATGTATCACCCGCATTCGGATGAAATGGTGCAGATGGCGATGGGGATGATGGGCTTCTTCGTTGTTCATCCCAAAGATCCTGCCTTCCGCCGTGTCGATCGGGATTTTGTGTTCCTGCTCAATGCCTTCGATATTGAACCGGGTTCCTATGTGCCCAAGGTCAACACCATGCTTGATTTCAATATGTGGTGCTGGAACAGCAGGGCGTTTCCGGGGATAGACCCGTTCGTCGTCGGCAAGAATGACAAGGTTCGTATCCGTTTCGGCAACCTCACCATGACCAATCACCCGATCCATATGCATGGCTACGAATTCAAGGTCTCCTGCACCGACGGCGGCTGGGTGGACCCTGCTGCGGCATGGGACGAGGTTTCCATCGACTGCGCCGTCGGCCAGATGCGCGCCTTCGATTTTCTCGCCGACGAACCCGGTGACTGGGCGATCCATTGCCATAAATCGCATCACACGATGAATGCGATGGGCCATTCGGTGAAAACCTATATCGGCGTCGACAAGAAGGACCTTGCCAAGCGCATCCGCAAAATCGCGCCGGGCTATATGCCGATGGGTTCGAACGGCATGGGCGAGATGGGCTCGATGGAAATGCCTCTGCCTGACAACACCCTTCCGATGATGACCGGCTTCGCGCAGTTCGGTCCGGTCGAGATGGGCGGGATGTTCTCGGTGGTGAAGGTGCGCGAGGGTCTCTCGAAGAATGACTACAAGGATCCGGGCTGGTTCAAGCACCCGGAGGGTACTGTCGCCTATGAGTACAAGGGCAAGCTCGCGGCGGTCACGTCATCCGCACCGCCCGATGCCCAGTCCGCCGAATGGCGCGTAAAAGATCCGCGCAAGCCCTCGCTTGGGCCGGATGGCAACCCTCTGCCGATGCCCAAAGGCGCACACTCAAACCATTGACAGCCTCGTCCCTGAAGGAGATCAGCTCATGAAATACATTCTTTCAATTCTTGGATCTGCGGTAGTCGTCGCCGCTCTATCAACAAGTGTTGCGATCGCTGGCCCCGGCGCTGCCGGACACCACGATGCCGAGGTCGCATACGGTAAACCCGGGGATCCGAAGAAGCCCGCGCGGATTGTGCAGATCCGTATGGGCGAAGGCGACGGCAAGATGTTCTTCGCGCCGCCGATTGTCGAGATCAAGAAGGGCGAGCAGGTTCGGTTCAAACTAATGAATGGTGGTGAACTCGATCATGAGCTTGTCATTGCGACGCTCCAGGAAAACCTCAAGCATGCTGAAGAGATGAAGAAAAACCCGGATATGGAGCATGATGATCCCAACGCGAAGCGCCTCGCTCCGAAAAAGACCGGAGATATCGTTTGGCATTTCACCAAGGTAGGCGAGTTCGACTTCTCCTGCCTCATCCCCGGCCATCGCGAAGCCGGTATGACCGGAAAGATCATCGTAAAGTAATTCCCAGGACACAAGGAAATTAGCACATGAAACCACTCCTCATTGCCAGTGCCGCTTTGATCCTTTCGTCGGTGATAGCGAATGCCCAATCCATCAACGGCACCGTTAAGAAGATTGACGATGCGCAGGGCAAGCTCACGATCGACCACGGTCCGATCAAAAATCTCGACATGGATTCGATGACGATGGTGTTCCGCGCCGGCGATCCGGCCATGCTCAAGGGGCTGAAGACCGGAGACAAGATCAAGTTTGATGCCGATCGCGTCAACGGCCAGATCACCGTCACCAAGCTTCAGAAATCGAAGTGATCATGGGGCTCTTTTTTGCCAATTGATCGGAGGGGAGAATATCCATGCGCACAGAATATTCTCCCCTTCACAAAGTTCTTCACTGGGCAACTCTGGGGCTGTTTCTCATCCAGCTCTGGACCTATCCGGCCATCGGCCGCACGCATGTCGATCACCCCGGAATGCTGGTCGACCCATGGGATTTGCAACTGCATAAGATCCACATGATCAGCGGCGGCCTAATCCTCGCCTTTGCGCTCATGCGTCTATGGCTGAAGCGGAGAAACCCCGTTGCGCCGCCGCCCTTCCCGCATCCCCTGCTCGAAACGCTCGCGCGTTACGCCCATATCGCGCTCTATGGCACGCTCCTGCTGCTGCCGGTTACCGGCTTCCTGAAATCCTACATCGTCTCCGCAGCCGGCCCGGTCCATATCCTCCTGACGAGACTGCTTTATGCCCTGCTCGTCCTCCATATCGTCGGCGCGATCATGCATGCCGTGGTCTGGCGCGATGGGTTGCTGGCGCGGATGGGATTGAGGTTGCCTTTCCAGCGGCAGCCGTAAACGCCCCTCAAATCGCAGCCGCATTGTTACAAATTGTTACCGCGAGGAACGCTCGATAGCACGAGGCGTTCTCCTGTTGGTCGATCCGCGACCTCCAAGGAGAATACCATGCACCATACATCCCAGGACACGCAGAAATGTATCGACGAATGTCTGAAATGCTATCAGGTCTGCCTCGGAACAGCGACGAACCTTTGCCTTGAAACCGGCGGCAAACACGTCGAACCCCAGCATCTGCGCCTGATGCTGGCCTGCGCCGAAGTCTGCCGGACCTGCGCGCATCTCATGCTGATGAACAGCGATCACGCCAAGCATGTCTGCGCTGAATGCGTCGATATCTGCGAGGCCTGCGCTAAAAGCTGTGAAGCCATCGGCGGCATGCAGCCTTGCGTCGATGCCTGCCGCAAATGCGCGGAAAGCTGCCGCAAGCTCGCTGCCCTTCCCGTCGCCGCCTAAGTTTCAGCGCGGCCGGATGCTCCGTGCCGCGCTTTTCTCAACCTCAAGCAAGGATCATTCCCATGAAGCGCTTTTTTCTCGCGATCGTTCCCTTTGCTCTGGCGATTGCAGGTGCGTCCGCGCAGCCAGCGCAGATGCCCGGTATGCAGCCCGGCGCGCAGCAAGGCATGCCCATGCAAGGCATGCACATGATGACGCCTGGCCCGAACGATTCGACGGCTACCAAAGGCTACAAGATGGCCATGATGATGCAGATGCAGAACATGCCCAAGCAGTATACCGGCGATGCGGATGTGGATTTCATGGCGCAGATGCGCGCGCATCACCAATCCGCGATCGATATGGCGCAGGTCGTGCTCATCGAGGGCAAGGACGCGCAGGTGAAAAAACTCGCGCAGGACATCATCACGGCGCAGAAGAAGGAAATCGCCGACATCGACGGCTGGATGGCCAAGAAAAAATGAGGACAGCGAAACCGTCGCCGGACTGTGAACAATCACGGATGACCGAATTGCTTCGGTCATCCGGCTGCCCCCCAGCAATCGCCCCAGCCGGCCACCCTGAAATAATTTGTAACAAATTCAGTGCGCTGGATCAAAGCCGCCGTCTTACTTGGGGCTCTATCCTGACCTCTATCGTGCATCGTCTAGAGATCAGGAGATCGACAATGAAGATCAATCGCCGTCAGCTACTTGCAGGAACCGGCGCAATGACGCTGGTCACCCCTTTCTCTGCCGCCTTTGGCCAGACGCCCCCGCTCCTCTCGGTCTCCAGCCGCACCCTTGAGGTCAAGCGTCGCGCCGCCAAGGTTTTCGGCGCCACAAGTGCCAAGGGCACGTCGGGTATTTTTGCGAATGAAGGGGATCGATTCAAAGGAACCGTCCACAACGGAACCTCGGACGCGCTGATCATGCATTGGCACGGACAAGTCCATGCGAGTGCCGATCAGGATCGCTCCCGCCCTGGCGGCGGAGCGCTCGCGGCGGGAGCGCATGATCCACACGATTTTGCTCTCACACCCGGCACCCACTGGATGCACTCGCACCAACTGACCGAGCAGCAATTGCTGGCCGCACCGATGATCACGCGCGAACGCGATGCCGGGGATGTGCAGGATGTCGTCGTGATGCTTCATGACTTTGCCTTTCGTTCCCCGACGGAGATTCTCGCCGAACTTGGCGGATCGAATGCGCATGGAGCACATGGCGCCACCGGCGATCAGACCGGCAGGACGCCTGCTCCCGCGATGCCGGGTCAATCCGGGATGAACCACGGGTCGATGTCGATGGGCGGCATGATGCAGGGCGGCGGTGGAATGATGCCGGGTATGGGTATGGGCGGTATGGCGGGCATGCGCGTTCACGCCAATGATGTCCGCTATGACGCCTTCCTCGCCAATGATCGCACCCTCGATGACCCGGAGGTTGTTCGCGTCGAGAAGGGCGGGAAACTGCGCCTTCGGATCATTAATGGCGGAACGGCCACGGCCTTCTTCATCGATACCGGGGGACTGGATTCCGAATGTATCGCGGTTGACGGATCACGCTGCCTGCCGCTGAAGGGTCGGCGCTTTCCGCTCGCACAGGGGCAACGGATCGATCTCCTCTTTACCATTCCATCAGAAGGTGGCGCGTTCCCCATTTTTGCGCAGGTCGAGGCCGACAGGCGACGCACCGGAATCGTGCTGGCGACCGTCGGGGCAGCGGTCGCCAAACTTGACGAAACCGCTGTTGAAGATGCCCCTCACACCTCCCTTGCGCTGGATGAGCGGCTGCGCGCCACGACATCCCTGCCTGAGCGGCGTGCCGACCGGACCTATCATCTGATGTTGGGCGAGGAGGCGGGCTATCGCTGGACGATTAATGGCAAGGTTCACGGCGAGCATGTTCCACTGGAAGCCAAGGTCGGCGAGCGGATCGAGATCATGTTCATGAACCCCTCGATGATGATGCATCCGATGCATCTTCACGGGCATCATTTCCAAGTTGTCGGCTCCCGCGCCGGGCGGTTTCCCGGCCCGCTCCGCGATACGATCATCGTGCCGCCGCATACGCCGGTCATGGTCGCCTTCGACGCCGACAAGGCGGGCGGCTGGTATCTCCATTGTCATCATCTCTACCACATGGCCACCGGCATGATGACGGAACTCCGGGTGACCTGAGTTCGTTCTGTTCTATTGCAAACATGAGGAGGATACGATGTTCCACCCGGACACCTACGGCTATGGCTGGATGATGGGCGGCGGCTGGGGCATCAGCCACTGGCTGGTTTTCGTGGTTATGGTTGCTGTAATTCTTTACCCCATTGGGCTTATTCTCAGGCGCCTCGGGTTTTCGCCGCTCTGGTCGATACTGGCCCTCGTGCCCGGCATAAACCTGATCGGGCTATGGGTCGTGGCGCTTGCCGCCAATTCTGACGGAGCATCGAAGGAGAAGACGATATGATCGATCGCCGTCAGTTCGGGTTGTTGCTGGCCGCATTCGCCAGCCCGCCCGCTTTCGCCACCTCGCGCCCCGCCGTCACCGTGCATCGCAGCCCGACCTGCGGATGCTGCGGTGCCTGGGCCAATCATCTCAGGCGCGCCGGTTTTCCGGTCACGATTGTCAATGAAGCCGATATGGCGCCGGTGAAAAGTCGGGCGGGCGTGCCAGATGCGCTGCAATCCTGTCACACGGCGTTTGTCGAGGGTTATGTGATCGAGGGGCATGTGACCCTTGAGGCAATCGAAAAGCTGCTTGCCGAGCGGCCTCAAATCCTCGGCCTTGCCGTGCCGGATATGCCTGTCGGCTCGCCCGGCATGGAAATGCCGGATACAAAACCCGATCCGTTTTCCGTGATGGCCTTTCACAAAGACGGCAACCCGACGGTTTTCGTCGACTATCCGAACGGATATCGCAGGCTGGCTTGAACGTTCTACGGCAACGCTGCCTGCGATATGCTCAGGCGGAACTAATGGCCGGCCATCGTCGTTTTACCACTGAGGCCCGCGAGAATCGGGCAATCGGGGCGGGCATCGGCGTGGCAGGCCTCGAGCAGATCGCGGAGCGTGGTCGCCATCGCCTGCAATTCGACGATCTTACCCTCGATATCGGCAAGGTGTTCGGCAGCCAAGTGATGGACGTCGCGGCTGTTGCGATCCTTGTTGCGCCAGAGATCCAGCAGGGTCCGAATTTCGTCTAGCGAGAAGCCAAGGTCGCGCGCGCTGCGAATGAAGCGCAACTCGTGGATATCTCGCGCATCATAGTCGCGGTAGCCGTTGGTCCGCCTGGCACCTGAGGCGATCAGCCCGATGGCTTCGTAATGCCGGATCATTTTTGCCGAGACGCCACTCGCCTCGGCCGCTGTTCCGATCTGCATCGGGAATTCTCCATTTCAGTGCTTGACCTTCCAATTATGGGAAGGTGCTGACTGGTTTCAAGACATTCGTTTCTGAATTCAATCGCTGGAGATTCACATGAAGACCGCCGCCCCGGAAATCACCAAGTCTTCTGCCGAATTGCTGGTCACGCCGGCGGCAAAACCTGCGGGGAACTGCTGTTGCGGGCACAAACACAAGGATGACCGTTCTGACCCTCATGATCACGCAGCGACCAAGCCCGGCCTGAAGGACCCGGTTTGCGGGATGAGCGTCGATCCCTCGACCGCCAAGCACCATGCCCACCACGAAGGGCAGGACTACTATTTCTGCTCGGCGGGATGCCGGACAAAGTTCGAGGCCGATCCGCAGAAATACCTTGAGTCCACTGAGCTGCGCGCCGCCGAGCCGATGCCCGTGGGGACGATCTTCACCTGCCCGATGCATCCGGAGATTAGGCAGGAAGGCCCGGGCACCTGCCCTATCTGCGGCATGGCGCTAGAGCCCGAGACTGTCAGCCTCGACGATGCTCCCAACCCAGAACTGGCGGACATGACCCGCCGGTTCTGGATCGGCCTTGCACTGGCCATCCCGGTATTCTTCCTCGAAATGGGCGCACATCTGTTCGATTTCCATGCGCTGATGGCGGGGCAAACCTCGAACTGGGTACAACTCGCACTCGCGACCCCGGTCGTGCTCTGGGCGGGCTGGCCGTTCTTCGAGCGCGGCTGGGCCTCGCTTGTCTCCCGCAACTTCAACATGTTCACGCTGATCGCGATCGGAACGGGGGCCGCCTGGATCTACAGCCTCGTCGCCACCCTCGCCCCCGGCCTGTTCCCGCCCGCCTTCCGGGCGATGGATGGCTCTGTCGCGGTCTATTTCGAAGCTGCTGCGGTGATCACGGTTCTGGTGCTGCTCGGGCAGGTGCTGGAACTGCGTGCCCGCGAGCAGACCTCCGGCGCGATCAAGGCGCTGTTGGGGCTCGCGCCCAAAACCGCACGGAAAATCGACAAGAGTGGCGTGGAAACCGATATCCCGCTCGAGCACGTGCACTTGGGCGATCGGTTGCGCGTCCGCCCCGGCGAGAAAATCCCGGTCGATGGCGCCGTGGTCGAGGGACGCTCGAATGTCGACGAAGCCATGGTAACCGGTGAACCGATGCCCGTGGCCAAGGCGGTCGGCGCGCGGGTCATCGGCGGCACCATCAACACCACCGGTTCGCTGGTGATCGAGGCAACCGCCGTCGGGCGCGATACGATGCTGGCGCGAATCGTTCACCTTGTGGCGCAGGCGCAGCGCTCGCGCGCGCCGATCCAGCGTCTGGCGGATACGGTTTCCGGCTGGTTCGTGCCCGCCGTGATGCTGATCTCGGTGCTGGCCTTTCTGGCCTGGTATCTGTTCGGCCCGGCGCCGCAATTCTCCTATGCGCTGATCGCGGCGGTCGCGGTGCTGATCATCGCCTGCCCCTGTGCGCTCGGGCTGGCGACGCCGATGTCGATCATGGTCGGTGTCGGTGCCGGCGCACGTGCCGGCGTGCTGGTCAAGAACGCCGAAGCGCTCGAGCGGATGGAAAAGATCGACATGCTGGTGATCGACAAAACCGGCACCCTGACCGAAGGGCGACCGAGCGTGACCGGCATTATCACCACCGGTTCGCTTGATGAGAGCGAGCTGCTCCAGCTCACCGCCTCGGTAGAGAAACTCAGCGAACATCCGCTGGCGCATGCCATCGTCACGGCAGCAGAAAAGCGCGGCATCGCCCTTCTGCCCGCGCTCGATTTTGACTCGCCGATCGGCAAGGGCGCGCGCGCGAAAATCAACGGCCGCGATATCGCCATCGGCCAGGAGCGCTATCTTGCCGAGATTGGCGTGACTGTGGCAACCGAGGCGGCAACGACCATGCGCCATGAAGGCGCGACAGCCGTCTTCGTGGCGGTCGACGGGAAGCTGGCGGGCATTCTTCGCATCGAAGACCCGATCAAATCCTCGACGCCAGTGGCGTTGGCAACCTTACGCGAAGCGGGCATCGAGATCATGATGCTGACCGGCGATGCGAAAGGCACGGCAAAGGCGATTGCGGAACGGCTTGGCATTATCAGGTTCGAGGCCGAGGTGACGCCAGAGCGCAAGCAGCAGGTCGTTGCCAAACTACGGGCCGAAGGGCGGATCGTCGCGATGGCGGGCGATGGTGTGAATGATGCGCCCGCGCTTGCTGCCGCCGATGTCGGAATCGCGATGGGCAACGGCACCGATGTCGCGCTCGAAAGCGCCTCGGTCGCGCTGCTCAAGGGCGATCTCACCGGCATCGTCAAGGCGCGGCAGCTCTCGGCCGCGACCATGGCGAATATCCGGCAGAACCTGTTCTTCGCGTTTTTCTACAACGCCGCCGGGGTGCCGATCGCGGCCGGCATCCTCTACCCCGCCTTCGGCATTCTCGTCTCGCCGATCATCGCCGCCGCCGCGATGGCACTGTCCTCGGTCAGCGTGATCACCAACGCGCTGCGTCTGCGTGCTCTGAAGCTGTAAGGCGGACCGTCACGGACGGGCGGCATAACCCCGGAGCCGCGCATAGCCTTCGACCTGTTCGAGGGTGAGCGCGGCTCGCGTGTCGAGATGGTAGCGCAGATGCGCCTCGCGCAACCGCCCGTTCGCCTCCGCCACGACCTTCGTCGTCTTCGCAAGCGATGCCGCATCAACCCGCTTCTCCGCAAACAGGCGGTCGAGCGCGGTTTCCGCAGTGATGACCTCGCCACCGATGGCAATGGTTTCCTGCTTCATGGCGTGGATCAGACCCTGCATCCGCGTGCGCTGCTCGGGGGTAAGCACAAGCTTGTCCGCCAGTTCCAGCACATGCATCGGGCCGGGATAACCGTTGAGTTCGGCGGCGAGCGCCAGTCCCATACCTCGCCCGGCCCTGAGATCGGCGATCTGGCTTTCCGAAAGCGCCTTGGTGGAGCGGGTTTCGAACCCGGCATAAGCCGACGGCGGTGCGCTCTGCTGGTGTCCCTGATGCTGCGTGAGGGCGGGGCCGGTCAGGGAAGCGGAGAGCGCGAAGACACCAGCGGCCAGGACTGAAGTGCGGGTCATCCGGTGTTCCTGTTCTGAAATCAAAAGCAGCGTCCATCTTGCATGTCTCATCCTGCATCGACATGATCATAATCATGTTGTTGCTGAAATCGCTGATATTTGCCGAGCAAATAGAAGAACGCAGTCTCGCGGCGCGAGAAACCCTGTTCCACCTCGGGGAACCTGTGACGCGGCTCTATGTTGTTCAGCAAGGCGAAGTCGCGCTTGAGCGGCTGTCCACCGATGGTCAGCGTCTGATCCTGCAACGGGCACGGGCAGGTGATGTGCTGGCGGAAGCGTCCTTTTTCGCAGAAGCCTACCATTGCGACGCAGTTGCGCTGACAGAAGCTCGCATCACAGGTGCCAGCTTAAGTCGATTGCGGATCGCTTCCCGCACTGATCCGGCGGTTATGGAGATAATCGCCCGCCATCTTGCAGCTCAGGTCCAGCAGAACCGCGCGCGCGCCGAAATCCTCTTACTCAAGCGGGTGTCCGAGCGGCTTGATGCTTGGATCGCCCTGAACGGCGGTGAGCTTCCTGCCAAGGGGAATTGGCATGTCCTGGCCGATGAAATCGGCGTGACAGCAGAGGCGCTCTACCGCGAGCTGTCTCGACGGAAATCCGGGATCTGACACCAAGCAATTAGGGGGCATCCGATTTGTTATTCGGTTCGTGTTGTGCGTCATATTAATTAATGTATTAAACAATACCTTTCATTTCAACGCGCCCATGTCCGCAGCAATTCCTCACTTAGAACGAAACCCAGAAATGCCGCCGCATTTGATCGCCCCGGCAAAGCAGCTGTGATTGAAAGATATTGGCGTGCTCGTGCCGATCTCCGCAGCCGTGGTTTCAAGCCCCGCGATTTCTGCACTTCCGCGATGCGTCTCGCGTCAACGACAATAACGGTTTCCGTTTCGGAGCCTCCGTCATTCTCGTGGACGCTGCATCGACGACGTTTCCCAAATTCGCGTTGAAACCACTCGCTTAGGAGATACGAACATGCGCACCACCAACCTCTTCATCATCCGCGGCTACGTCGGACAGGATCCCAAGAGCTTCGGCAAGACCGCCAAGGTCTCGATCGCCACCAAGAACGTCTGGTGGGACCAGAAGGGCCAACGCCGCGAAGACACCGAATGGGTCACCGTTTCCATCCTCAATGAGAAAGTCGCGACCTGGGTGACGACCAATGTCAAAAAGGGCGATCCCGTCTACGCCGAGTGTCGGGTGAAGGAATCCTCCTACGAGAAGAACGGCGAGCGGGTCTACACGACTGACATCATCGCCACTCTCTTCGACAGCCTCGTCCCCTCGGAGCCCGAAGGCAACTGATACCGCCAAGATATTGGAGGGCGGTCACCCGCCCTCCTCCTTCTTTCACTGGAGGGCACAATGTTTCGCATTCACAAATCAGCGTAGCGGTTCTCGGTGAGCTAGGCTGTCGTCGCTCATTGCACTCGCCGAACCCACTTTTCGGTATCGGCCCATGCGGGTGACGATCCTTGACGTGGCAGGGTTATCCATTTAGATAATGTTTAATATATTACCTAAATGGAGATTGCCTTGCGCCCTACCCTTTCAGTCGCACTGACCTGCCTGCTGGGCGCATGCGGTATTGAGCAAAATGCCTTGATGGAGCCCTCCCATATCCCAGCGCCACAGAGAGACGTTCTCTATGCTCCGAGGGAGGTGGCGAGCGGCAGGCTCCAATACGCTGGTGATGGTCAAGCGTTTGCACCAGTCATGACGCGTCGACACCCCTACCCTACCGAGATTCAAGCCAACTTCGCCTTCGAGCGCTCGCGCTGGATTTGGGCCTTCCAGCAAGCTGACGCCGCCGGCATCTCTATCCGCATTTTTGCCTGCCGACCTGGTGCGCTCAACGGAGCAACGGGAAGGACGATCGCTTCTCGCGAGGCCGTGGCCGTTTGCGCAACCGACATTCTTGACGAGACGGGGCAGGTGCTTTCGCGCCTGCCGCTGAATTTCTACTACGAAGGACAAGCCTGGCGGGTTCACAATCCCGAACCGTCCTATGCGCCGCCTCGCTGGTCAAACCGAGATCCCTCCCTTCGCCGCAGCGCAGGCTGGTTTGGCGATCGCTACTGAGCTTTTGTGCGTGATGGCGGGTTCTGATCGACATGTTGCTCTCTGTCTCGTTGCGTTTGTCCTCATCTGCTGTGTGCCGGGAGCGCTCGCTCAGATCGCGGCGCCCAACGAATGGCGATCAGTAAGCTATGCCGATCTCCAATTGCCGGGACCGACGACCACGAGTTTCGCGGCTCTCTGGGCTGATGAGATCACGCGCAACAATGCCGCCTATCGGAAGAGGGGTGATCGCCGGTTTCTTGCGGGAAACGCGCCTGCGACCGAAAGCCATTTTGTGATCCGGAGCCCGGTCAAGACTGTGGTGCTGAGTGTGCTGAACACCGCAACTGCTTGCCGCCATATCGCCACCGACGGAGTTGGTCGCGCGACCCTCAAACGCTGCCCGATGCGCCTTGCGGTCTATCAGGCGAACCGCTCTGCCATCCTGAATGCCGGCACGGGCTGCTTCATTGAGTATGCAGCCGTGGAAACAGGTTCGAGCAGGGATCCTGCGCGCAACGCCTCCTATGCCGCGTACGACAAGGACACCCGGACCATCCGGACGGGCCTCTTCTTCGCTGGTCAGCCAGCGGATGACTGCATCACTCGTATCCCCCTGCCGCAAGGCTGATCAAGGAGCCACCCGATGCCGGCGCTGCTGCCCATCATCCCCCCAGAGAAGAACCCGAGATGCTGTCGGCCGCACCCGGACGGTCAAGGCAACCCTTCGGGCGCTTCCGCGGCCTTGACCATCCAGGCGCTTGCCGACTGGCGCATCGGATCTTCTTTTCGGAGGTTTTCGATGGGTACTCTTGCCGCATGCATGATCACTGCCAGCCTCGGTATGGGAGCTTTGGCGCAGGATCTGAACCAGCTCAAGGCAGGCCACTATGTCATCAAGGAGATCGGGTGCACGGGCGGCGGGAGCGCCGCTTCGCTTACTTTCGATGGCAGGAATCTTTCTGGCCACTATCAGGTTTGTCGCACGGACCCCATTTCCGGGACTCGCTTTCGCTCAACCTGCATCGAGTCCCAGGGGCTCGATCGAAGAACTATCGATCAGATCAACGCTGACCCAGACAAGACGGTCATCGAACAATCGATTGTTGTTCGCTCGCCGAATGAGGTGGTCGTGGATGGCGTGGTATACGGGCTCTGCTCACAATGAAGCGGATCGCCATTCACACAGCCGCATTTTTCGCATTCACGATTGCTTACGCATCTCAATGCCCGAATGGCGATGAACTGCTCCGGAACAACACCCCTCTGACCTCTGTGTGTCCGAACGGGTTTGATAGCCGCAATCACAATGGTTCCATCGAGCAATCGATCGCTCGCGAACGCGAGACGGTCGCGATGATCATTGCAGCTGCGGAACAAGCCGGAATTCCTCCGGATATCGCACTCGCGGTCAGCTATCATGAATCGATGGGGTTCCGTTCTTGTGCTGGTTCACAAACTGGCGTTCTCGGGCCAATGCAGCTCACGAGGCGTACGGGACGAGGATACGGCTATGATCGCGATATTCTCGAACAGAATATCCGTGGAGGTGTGGCTACACTGCGCGATGCTTATCGCGCTTGTGGGATGGATTATGCCTGCCTTGCCTCTCGGTACAACGGTTCGACGCCAGCCGAGCAGGCAAGCTGGACGCGTGGCGTCCAGAATGCGCACCGGCAATTGCAGAACAATCCAGCACTTGCCGCATCAGCATGCCAGGGGAGCACCCAAGCTTGTGATTCCGGTCCCGGCGATTTTCCGACGACGCCAGTCGCTGCAAGCCCCCCTCCTCCTTCACCTTCTGATGTTATCGTCAGCACCAACGACATCTGACCGACAATTTGCCTGACAGAGCCGGATAAGGGTTTCAGGCGATAGCCTGAAGCCCCTTTTTCTTCACAACCGTCAGAAGGCGAAGGGCCGGACCGCCGGGCTTTTTGACGCCTCGTTCCCAATCCGAGACGAGATTCTTGCTGACGTTCAGATAGCGCGCAAAAACCGGCTGCGAGAGGTGTTCACGTTCGCGGAGCGCCCGGATTTCATCGGGCGTCAGAGTGCTTATGGCGGTGAGGCAAGCCTCGTCGAATTCCCGCATGGTCTGCTTGTCGATAGCACCGCTCTGACGGAAGCCTTCCATCATGTCATGGACGGCCGCCATCGCATCACTCTTATAGGTCTTGCCCATCGCAGTTCTCCTCTGACAGACGCCCTGTAAGAACCTATGAATCCATCTATAATACTAGGTGTTACCTCCCAAGATTGTATCACGCGTTGCCGGCGAGGAAGATCGTTCATCCGGGCTCAGAAAGTCATCACGCTGCTGAGCAGCATGGATGGCATCAATCAGGCCGCTCCAGGTCGAGGGGCGCCGGGATAACACGACATCACCGGTTTCTGGATCGCGGCGCACATAGACCTCCGATGTTTCAAACCGGCAAAACGCGGGCAGTCGGATCGCCTGGTCGCCGCCAATTGTGAAAATTCTGACGATTTGCATGTGCTGCCTCCCGAGTGACAGAGATTGAGCTGGATACCGTTATGCCTTTGGGTTCCCGAGGCCAAATCGGAGGCTACTGCAGAAAACCGCGCTGTGCCTCGATCAACCTCAGGATTTCCCGCTTCGCATACTGTCCCATTGGGCGCTTCATGTAGAAGCCAAAGACTGCCGCATAAAAGACCACGGAATCCGGCTGCTCCTTGATGACCGCCTCGGTCAGAAGTTCAGCGAACTTGAGCCGGGCGAGGTCGCCGGGATGCTTGTGTTTGACAAACTTCGCTATCTCGCACGCTGAAGGCAAAGGTTCCGCGCGCTCAGCCTGTTCGAACAGTTCATCGCACTCGATCAGGTTATCGAGGTGATCATTCGATTTTCTGTCGTCCCTGCTCACAGGCTTCTCTCCATCCCTGAAACGAGGCCAAGCCAAGCTGGTTCTACTGGCGCGTCGTGAGTAGGAGATTTAGCGAATGTTCTGTGCGCTGAGGAATTTTCAAAAGGAATATGACTGATCATAAATACGCTCCGGTAAAATGCGGAGTGAGATCCATCGCTGGATCGATGTCCTGGCTTCTGGATCCTTGAGCGGGAATTCAAGATCGCGTCGAACGGGTAAGCGTTCTTGCTTGAACAGCTCAAAGTCCCGTCGGCTTCAACGGATCACTCCTGCCCGCTAATTAGGCACGGGCGCAGGCTGCTTCGCACATTCATCAGGGAGGGGAAAGGCCACCACGCCGGCCTGGCTGGTCGGCTAAGTGTCTTTGGTGCCGTTCAACAGTTCGGCGAGCCTGGATTTATGACCCTCGGCGACGAAGTCGCGGATCTCCTGCACCCTCAGGCCGTGGCTCAGCAGATTGCGCTCTGCCATTTGCTCGTCGACACCAAGTAATGACCAGATTGGAATCTCCAGACTCGCGGCCAGATTTTCCAACGTCTGGAATGTCGGGTTAGTTTTCGCATTGAGCAGCAAATAGAGCGTGCTCTTGGAAACGCCGGCTTTGGCCACGAATTCTTCGTAGCTTGCATATCTCTTTTCGATCTGACGCAGCCTCAGGGCCAGAATGACACGAAGCCATCCTTCACTCTCCGTGCTTTTTCTTTTAAAGATCGGCAAGAAACATCACCTTGACGCTGTGAGATTAACTCATTGAAATAATTCCAGATAATATAATCACCGCGGAACCGTTTGCTGCAATAGGATAATTCTCCGCTGCTGCCTGATCACGAAAAATCATTCCGTTTTGCAGCCAGAACAGCTTGTTTCCAGTCGGCGCTGATGCCCATATTTTCTTCCAAAAAGATCGATATATAAGACGAAAATATTCCTGTTGATTTCGGGTGAGGCTCCCGTGGCGTGGCTGTTCTCGGTTGGAATATGGACGCTTGCTGCCGCTGCAAGCATGCAGGTCGCATTAAGCGGCCCTTTGAGAGATGAAATCTGCACATTTCTATATCTAATCGCCTTCTCGGCACTTGGAGCGACTTTTGTCACATCACGCCTGAACCGTCGATATGTAAACAATAGATTGAACAATATGAGCACCGCAATCGCGGATGGATCTGAGATTGAGGGACCCTACGAAAGTAGCAGGGATAACCGTTCAATAGATCAGCTCGACCACTATGCACTGATCCATCACGAACACCTCTGGGCAGCCCGGATATCAGCACAGAATGAGGTTTCCGCGCATCGCCGGTTCTCTTGATCGATCGCGCCAGGACTGGCGCCGGCAGGGATGCGAGGGTGTTCCCCCTCTCTTCCCCACCAGCACAAAAACGGGGACCGTGCCTCGCTGACGCTGCGGCCGCGCCACTCCCGCATTTTTTGTGCTGGCCCCCTTCTCTCCCCCGGTTCGCCACCTGGCAGGCGGCATGGCGAGGCCATGCGCGCCGCGCCTGATCAAAGGAGAGAGAACACCATGTCGAAGATCGAGATTATCACCGTTCCCCTGTCCAAGCTCGTGCCAAGCAAGAGCAACGTCCGCCGCTTCCAGAGTGAAGCTGGCCTGACCGAGCTTTGCGCCTCCATTCGTTCCCATGGCCTTCTGCAGAACCTCACGGTTCGTAAGAATGACAAGGGCAAGTACGAGGTCGTGGCCGGTGCGCGCCGTCTTGCTGCCCTGTCCGCACTTGCAAGGGAAGAAGGCGCGTCGATCACGAAGCACACTCTGATTCCGGTTCATCTGCTCGACGCTCAGAATGACACAGAGGTCTCGCTTGCGGAAAATACCGTGCGCGAGAACATGCACGTTGCCGATCAGGTCGAAGCCTTCCGCAAGCTCATCGAGGACGAAGGTATGACCCCGGAGAATGTCGGGGATCGGTTCGGCATCAGCCACATGACCGTGCGGCGGCGGGTGAAGCTGGCGAAAATCTCCCCCCGGATCATGGACGAGTTCCGGGTTGGCGGTGTCACCCTGCAGCAGATGGAGGCCCTTGCGGTCGCGGATGATCATGCCGCGCAGGAAGACGCCTTCTTCGGTCAGCCCGAATATAACCGAGCCGCCCACCACCTGAGGCAGCGTCTCACGAGCGAGAAGCTTCGCGCCGATCATCGTTTCGTCGAGTTCCTTGGCTTGGGTGCCTATCTCGCAGCCGGTGGCACACTCACGCAGGACCTCTTTTCCGAGGATGACGAGCGCTATCTCGACAACAAGGCACTGGTGATCCGCCTCGTCTCGGATCGCATGGAAGCCGCTGCCGCCGAGGTTCAGGCCGAGGGCTGGAAATGGAGCGAGTTCTACCTCTCCGATCAGGATCGCTATGACCACCTGCCGGTGATCGATTCCTTCAAGCGCGAGCATACCAATGCCGAGAGCGCCGAGGTTGCTGAAATCATGGCGTTCGTCACAGAGCACGAAGCTGCTTATGAGGCCGGTCAGATGACCGATGATGAGCAAACCGAATATGAATTGAAGCTCGCGCGGATGGACGAGATCGATGCCATGTGTATCGGCTATGCCCCGGAAGAAATGGTCTTTGCGGGCGTCCGGGTGATCCTCAACCATTATGGCGAGATCAAAATCCGGCGCGGCCTTGTGAAGAAGGAAGACCAGCACGATCTTGCCGCGCATCGACGCGGCCAGTTGCAAGCGGTGGAGCCGGATGATGGAGAAGGCGATGCCCATCCTGAAACAGGCGAAGTCTATTCTCCTCCCTCCCCCGTCGAGGCAGAACCGAGCGAAGGGTATTCCGCTGCCCTGACCGAGGACCTGACGCATGTGCGGACAGCCGCGCTTGCCTATGAGGTCAGCGAACGGCCCGAGATCGGTCTTGCCCTTGCCGTTCATACCCTCGGTTTGCGGTCGCTCTACCTCTCTCCCTCCCACGGTTACGGCTACACTGCCGATCAGACCTGCATTCGCATCAACGCGGCCAAGCAGGAGCGCACGCTCAACACGCAGGACGATGACAACATGGCGGTGTTTTTCGCGCGCCGTGAACAGCGCGAAAAACTGCAAGCACTTCTGCCGGGCGAGCGCGCTGACTTTTTCGACTGGTGCATGATGGCGGATCAGGCAACACTTCTCACGTTGCTGACCTTTTGCGTCGCCGATCAGATCGACGGCACCGCATCTTCTGCCAATGCTACCAACGCGCGTCAGGCCGACAAGATCGCGGAAGTGATCGGGCTCGATATGTCCAAGTGGTGGAAGCCGAGCGACGGCTTCTTCAAACGGATCACGAAAAAGATGATTGGTGCTGCAGCCAGCGAGGCTGGCGTGGCGCGCGAGGTTGTCTCCAGTATCCTTGATGCCCCGAAGGCAGATGCGATCCGGATCGCAGGGGATGCCATGGAAGGCAAGGGTTGGGTTCCTCCGTTCCTGCGGACCCGACCAATGTTCGCGCCCAGTCTGTCCGTTGCTGCAAATGATGACGTCGCTGTGCTCGTGATCGCAGCCGAGTGAGGCCGCGAGGGACCGGAACTCCGGTCCCTCCCCTTCCCATCAGTTCAGGAACATTCTCATGATAAGCCCTCTCAAGGACGCCACCCAAAGGGTGATCGCGGCCATCGAATCCTTCTCGCGCCAATGCGAAGCAATCCATTACACCGATACAGACGCAGCATGGACCCTGCTCAATACCGCGAGGGTTTCACTCGAAGCCGCGCTGCAAACGGACGGAAGCCCCTTGTTTCCGGCGTTCCTGCTCGACCCGTCTACCGCGACGATCCGGACGGTTCTCCTCAACAAGAACGATCTTCTCGCTTCGCTCTATCGCCTCATCGGATGTTCTAGGGTTGATCGTCTCTGGCTCGATGATCAGCATGTCGTTTATTTCGACGACGAAGGCATGCTTGGGTCGGTGACCGGGTTATTCACAATTCGGGACCATTCGGCTTCACCGGTTGCGGGTCGTGCGATCATTGTCGGCGATGACGGAGAAGGAGGCGATACATCTCCCACCCTGTCTATAGAAGCGGTTGCCGAGCGGTTTAGAATCTTCCGGCCCGTCATCACGCCCGAACTAGTTTCGCTCGACCCTGTTTCGCCCGGAGAATTGGGGGGCGCGATCATTCATGCCGTTCGTGTTGGCGGGTTGCGGCTGGGGCTGGACCGCCCTGCCCTCACAGTCGTTCACGGCTAACTCCGCCGGACAGAGCCGAGAATTGAAAGCTAAAGCCTGAGGCGAGCGATAGGCTCGCCCAGGGGAACCCCGAACCGCGTTCCCCTGACCCCTCCCCGCCCACTTCTCCTCCAATCCGGAGGTGCCCCACGCTGCTCTCTCCCAGCGTGGGGTTTTCTATTATCTAGTTATTGTCTGATTTATCTGCTTCCAAGGCTGTATCAATTAGGGTCAATGTTTTGAGCTTCCTAAGCTTTGGCCAAAAACATCAAAAATAAAGCCATTATAGCTCATCGAATGATGCAATTGACAGAAGATCGATACGATCTTGTGCAAATTGGAAATTCCGAGGCTGCAAGGGCAGTGTCGGATTTTACAGTTCAAAAAATCAATGTATTAACTCGATCGCTCTTGTGCGCTGATTCCCTCAGGGGGCTAGAAAAGTAACGAAATAGCAGCGGGTACCATGCTGTGAGGGCATTTTGACAGCCGTGCAAAAGGCAGAAAAAGGCAAGAAGATTAAATGGATCACTGAAATCGAGCGGTCGGATTCATCCCATATGGAGGCTCGGGCAGCGTTAAGACTTTCTTTACCCAATATTTGTTGCGGCCCAAGGAGAATCGGGCATAATTCCCGCTTGCTGCGCGTGTTCGGGCAGAAAAGCGTTATTCCGAGAATTGGGCGCATGAATACGATGGCATTGCAAAGCGATCTAGAGGCATTCAGCTTTCACGAAACGATTCTCCAGCAGGGAGAGCTCATTTCTGATAAGCTGAATATGCTTCGCATTGAACATTACCCGCCGAATGCAACCAAAGGCTTGAGGCAATTTTCGCTTGCCGAGGTCGCCTATTTTTTGGGTGTTACCCAATCCAATATCAAGAAGCTCCATCTCGATAGCAAGGGCCCCGTTCCCACGACATCTCCGTCAGGCCGCCGCACCTATACGGCGCAGCAAATGCTTGAGCTTCGCCATTACCTCGATCGGCATGGGCGTGCGGATTTTAAGAAGTACGTGCCTCATCGCAGAAACGGTGAGGTGTTGCAGGTCATCTCTGTCGTCAACTTCAAAGGCGGAAGTGGGAAAACCACAACGGCAGCCCATCTTGCTCAACATCTTGCTCTGACAGGCCATAGAGTTCTAGCGATCGACCTCGATCCGCAGGCGTCACTGTCCGCGCTTCACGGCATTCAGCCTGAGCTCGATAAGAATCTGTCTCTCTATGAGGCCCTTCGCTACGACGATCAGAAGAAGCCGATCACTGATGTTATCCGCGCGACCAATTTCCCGGGATTGGATATCGTCCCGGCTAATCTGGAACTTCAAGAATACGAGTACGATACCCCCCTCGCTGCCTCGAATCGAGCGTCATCTGACGGGCGACTGTTTTTTACTCGGATTACGGATGCTCTGAAGGAAGTTGATGATCGCTACGATGTTGTCGTGATCGATTGCCCGCCACAGCTCGGGTATCTCACCTTGACGGCTCTGACTGCGTCGACTTCTGTGCTGATCACTATCCATCCCCAAATGTTGGATGTGATGTCCATGAGTCAGTTTTTGCTCATGCTTGGCGGCATTCTGAAGTCGATTGCCAAAGCCGGTGCTCAGGTTCGTCTTAAGTGGTTCCGTTATCTGGTAACCCGCTATGAGCCCACAGATGGCCCGCAGGCCCAAATGGTGGGCTTTATGCAAGCCCTGTTTCCAAAACAGATGCTGCAACATCCGATGCTCAAATCAACAGCGATTTCGGACGCGGGAATAACAAATCAGTCGCTCTACGAGGTCGAACGATCTCAGTTCGTCCGCTCAACCTATGATAGGGCGCTTGAGGCACTCCATGCAGTCAATGAAGAGGTCGTAGGCCTCCTGCATAGTGCATGGGGGCGGAAATGATCAAAGTTTTGACAGCCGTGCAGATCATGAAATCTGCGCACAATCTCAATGTCTTGGCAAAATCATTGGGGGCTCAAAATGGCTCGTAAGAATTTGCTGCTTAGCGTCACTGGTCAAGGTGCATCGCAGGATGTTCAGGAGGCACGTTCCGAGTATGCAAGTCGCGGGGCCTCCCGATCAATGATGTTGTCTCTTGAGGAGATGGCAGAGAACTCCAAGAAATTGGTTTCGGGCGAAGCAATTGTGAGCCTTGATCCAAATTTGATTGATGGTTCCTTCGTTTCGGATCGTATCGAAGATGATGAAGAGGGGTTCACGCTTCTCAAGGAAGGGATGGAGAAGGAGGGGCAATTGCAGCCTATCCTTGTCCGCCCGCATCCAGATCAGCCCGGCCGCTATATGGTTGTTTTTGGGCACCGAAGGACGAAGGCCGCTAGTGAGCTAGGCATCCCGGTTCAGGCGATCGTCAAGAATCTTGAGGCGATCGCGCATATTATTTTCCAAGGTCAGGAAAACACGCGGAGGGCCAACCTCACATTTATCGAAAAAGCCCTATTCGCACGAAAACTGACCGAGATGGGACAGACCAAGGAAACAATCCGGTCGGCTCTGAGCGTGGACGACACGTTGTTATCCAGAATGGCGTCGATTGTAGAAGTGATACCCTTGGAGGTCATCAACGCTATTGGGGCAGCAAGATCCGTTGGAAGAGACCGATGGGAAGAGCTGAAAAAGCTGTTTCTCCTCCCCAAAGCGACCGAGCTGGCAAGTCAAGTGATCTCATCGACTGAATTTTTGTCGATGGAGCCTACATCGCGGTTCAATCATTTGCTTGAGACTGTCAAAGCGGCCCGCAGGCAGGGCCGCAAACCTGCCGATAGCGTACAGTCGGGTGCCTGGAGTGCCAGCGACAATCAGGTAGCCGCTACATTCACAAATTCCGGCAAGGCTTTTAGCCTTTCGCTCAAGTCGAAAGATGCCAGCGAATTTGGCCAATACATTTCGTCCAACCTTGAAGGTCTCTATCGAGCTTTCAAGGAAGCGAAAACCCGCAACCAAGGAGATTAGCACGCAAAAGAAAAGGCCCCCGACGTTTCCACCGGAAGCCTCTCTCAAGTTGTGACAAGCTGAGAGTCTCACTTCCGCGAATCGCTGTCAAGAGTCCCGTGAGGGAAACTGCCATTTCGGCGGCCAGAATTCTTTTGCCTGATTGAGGGCAAAGACGATGACACATGGATTAGCAACGACGCCTTTCGGGCGGCGAACGATGTCTCTTGGCCAAATTGCATCACAGGCGAAGGCGAGGGCGGTTGAACCCGACAAGACCGTTCACAAGTGGAAGGTCTTCACAGCGCTCACGGAAGCGAAGGACAGGCTGGGCCTGCCAGATCGTGCTCTGGCCGTTCTCAACGCTCTGCTCTCGTTCCATCAGGAGACGACGTTGACGGCGGGCGACCCGCTGGTGGTCTTTCCCTCGAACGAGAAACTGGCGGCGCGGGCGCATGGTGTCGCACCCACAACCTTGCGACGTCACCTCGGTATCCTGGTTGATGCCGGCATCGTCATTCGTCGGGATAGCCCCAACGGCAAGCGTTACGCCCGGCGAGGGGAGGGCGGTGCGGTCAGTGAAGCTTTTGGCTTTGATCTCACCCCGCTTGTCGCGCGTGCCGAGGAGTTTGAAGCGTTCGCGGCCGAGGTTGCGGCAGAAAAGAAGGCCCTGCGCCTCGCGCGGGAGCGCGTCACGTTGGCGCGCCGCGACATCACCAAGATGATTGCGTTGGGGCTGGAAGAAGGCATTCCAGGGGACTGGGCCGGACTGCACATGGCCTATCTTGGCATTATCTCCGGGCTGAAACGATCAGCGGAGGCTGCCGCACTCACGGTGGTTGCCGCGGAGCTAGCCGATTTCGCGCAATCCATCGCCATGCATCTCGAACTCTTCGTGAATTCATCGATTTCAGATGCCAATGAGTCCCATTCTGGCCAGCACAAACAGAATTCAAATACTGATCTTCATGAATCTGAACCTGCTTTCCAGAAAGGCAGGGGCGAAACCGTTGCGGATCTTCCTGAGGCGGATAAGCAAGCCGTAGCGGGGGCAGAAACAGACCCGGCTAGCGGCCCGGAAATCCGTCCTGTAACCGGTACGCCGCTCGGCATGGTGCTTGAGGCCTGCCCGGACATCGTGGAATATGCCGAGACCGGGGCAGGGGGGATGGATGGCGAGGTGCCAACGATCCGCAACTGGGCTGCCTTTCTGAAAACCGCCGCGCTGGTCCGGGCCATGCTCGGAATTTCGCCGGATGCTTGGCGCGATGCTGTGGAGACCATGGGGGTTGTCGATGCCTCGATCGTCATCGCTGCAATCCTGCAGAAGGGCGACGATGTCCGTTTTCCCGGCGGCTATCTTCGGGCGCTGACCGAGAAAAAGCGGGATGGGCAGTTCTCCGTCGGGCCCATCCTCATGGCGCTGATCAGTGCGAGGCTGAAGGAGACAAAAGCTGCGCGAACTAGCGGACGTACGGTTTTGGAATAGGATCTTGTAACAAGCAATAGTATGTAGTAACGTATCTACAATTATGGAGCGCTGAGATGCCTGTGACGACACTGACAAGCCGGGAGTTCAATCAGGATGCCAGTGGTGCCAAGCGTGCAGCCAAGGCCGGTCCCGTATTCATTACCGATCGGGGACAACCGCAGCACGTTCTTCTGAGCATCGAGGATTATCATCGTTTGACGGGTGGTGGTCGGCGTATCGCCGACGCCCTTGCGATGCCGGGCATCGAGGATGTCGATTTTGATCTGCCGCGTGCAAATATCCGCTCGCGCCCTGCGGATCTTGGCTGATGTTCATTCTCGATACGAATGTCGTTTCCGAGCTCCGCAAGGTCAAGGCAGGCAAGGCTGACAAGGGTGTTTCAGCCTGGGCCGATGGCGTCGATGCGGCGACCCTGTTTCTTTCGGCTATCACCATTCTGGAACTGGAGCAAGGCGTTTTGCTGGTCGAGCGTCGAGACGCGGCGCAAGGGGCATTGCTTCGCTCCTGGCTGGAACGGTATGTCCTTCCGGAATTTGAAAACCGCGTTTTACCGATTGATGCGACGGTTGCACGCCGTTGTGCCGGCCTGCATGTTCCCGATCCCCGCTCCGAACGCGATGCAATGATCGCGGCAACGGCACTGGTGCATGGCATGACGGTCGTCACGCGCAATATTGCTGATTTTGAGATGACAGGTACGAAGCTCCTGAATCCTTGGGATTGAGTTTTTCGCTGGTTCTGTGATGACGAAAACCCCAGCCTCTAAACAACCCAGGGCAGAAGTCGCTATCCGGTCTACTGGCGCGACTTGAACGTCAGTATCATGCACTCAGAGTGTGGCCCGCGTTCAACAGCAAATTACGCGCCTGCTCCAGGTCGCTTGATTTTACAAGCAAGTGGTCCCCATCGAAGGTCGAAACTACGAAAATGCCAATGCCGTTTGTGGACAGGGGTTCGATCACGGACAAGACAACACCGGTTTCATCGAATGCAAACGGCCCTTGAAATTTGAAGCAGGACCAACCGCCATCTGTTTGCACCTCTTGAGGAATACGATCTTGCAGGCAGACGATCGAAAGTTCGTCATCGGTACGGCTAATGCTGACAAACCCGCCTCCCCCCGCCCATGCTGGAATAGGGGCGGAAAAACTCAAGCGGGCGACCCCATAGGTGCCGTTCAAATCTTGCAACTTAACGCGACGCGCCATTTGAAATCACTTCTCGTTAGAACATCGGAACAGTGCTTTGTCGATAATCTCAGAAGTCCTCATTTTGAGAAGCTTCTGTGATGTCCTTGACCATCAGAATCCATTCTCCCGGTTCGTCTGAACCCGGAAAGGGAGAAAAAGCCCGCCGATCCCATTCCGCAAAGCCGGCTTTGCGGTAGAGGCTATAAGCATTCGGGTTGAAGCTGCCGACCATGAGCGTCAGGCGATCATTACCCGCTGCCTTTGCGAGATTCTTTGCCTCAGCCAGTAGAGATTTGCCAAAGCCCTTCCCCTGATGCTCGGGATAGATGGCTGCAGCTGAAATATACCAGGTTCCGGCAGCTATTGTTTTCAGCTCATTCAGCGGCTTTACGACTTCGAGAGTGGCTGCCGCAGCTCCGGATGATTTTGGGAGAACGTACCCGTTTAGAGCCCCGACGAGCTGGCCCGCATTTTCGGCTACGCGCCAGTTTTTGAAGTGCGTAAAATGGCTCTCGTCATTTCTGATAATGTTTCGACCTATCTCGAAGGCTGACTGGCCGGGAGTGGCCATTTGCCCCCACAGAAAGGATGTCAGGCGACGTGTCGCCATATCCGCGAGAAGCACAAAATGTGCACAGTCCTCTTGGGTAGGGGACCGGAACGCGATGGATTGAGATGCAGGTGTCGGGAGCATATGTTCTCCGAAGGATTGATAGTTTCAGGCAATAAAAAGCCCGCCGACCGGAAGGTGGGCAGGTTGCGGGAAAATTCTAGGACGATAGGAGGGAGGTTACCCCGCTCGGAAACATCGTCGTTATAGAATCACCTCGTCCCGCTGCACTGTCATGCGACGTCGACGCCGGATCATGTCTGCAGGGCGGTCATTGATGCTCATTATGTGAGCATGTGCCGGATAAATTCTGGCGTCAATCAACTGTCCTGCTGCTCTTGCTAAAATCTCAGTTTGGTCTGATCCCCAGACTTGCTGTCCAGTCGCGCTTGCGCGACCGGAGCGAAGCGGAGCAGGCCCGGAGGCACCGCGCCGATCAAAGCGCTGTAGGTGCCGGAGGGACTGTGGTCAGGAATTCGAGAGTTTTGCTTTCTCGGTCACGAAGGCCTCGAGCAGCGATTGCGCTGAGACGCCCTGGCGCCGGCAGTAGATCATGAACTCATCGCGGACGCGTCTATCCGTCTTGAAGGTGACGTTCACGAGATTCGCCCTGCTCTCGGGAATTGCGGCGTCCGCTGTGCCTGCTGCAGACGCTGCCGTGCTGGAGGCGATAGCAGGTTCTGCGAACTGCTGGCTTCCAGCTTCAGGTCTAGCCAGCGCGGCCACCGCGCTGGGATCGAACTGACCCGTTACCTTCTTCTTTTTAAGCGTGATAGGCGCATCGTCCTGCTGATCGTTCATGCTGCGGCTGCCTCTTCGTTGAGGAGCGAGATGATTTCGGTGAGAAGCCGCCGGGTGTTGGCTCTCGCGTTTTCGATCGGTTTCGTCAGGGGCTTTGCCTCGTAGAGGTTTCCGGCCGTTGCGACATTGGCGAAGGTTGGTCGTTCAGAAAGAGTCGTGTTGAGGCAGGGGAGCTTCTCGCGTTTGATCGTCTCCAGAGCCGTCGCGAAGGCAGGGCTTTTGCGGGAGAGTTCCGAGAGAGCGTTGATCATAATCCGATAGGGAACAGTCCCTGAGGAGGCACTGAGATAGCGGCAAAGCTCAGCGGCTTGGTTGATATCGAAGAGGTGAGGGCGTGCCGGGATCAGGACGAGATCGGCCTTTTGCAGTCCGGCGCCCATGGCGCCTTGCGCGGTTCCCTGCACATCGATCAGCACGACATCCGTCCCCCGCGATGCTGCTATCACCTCTGCGATCTTTGTCTGCTGGAACATCGGATTATCGGTAATCACGGGTTCGACGCTGATCCCGTTCAATGTGAAGCCCAGCTCTCTGGAGGTCTTGAACCAGCGAGAGACCGAGCCTTGCGGGTCGGCATCGATGATCTTCACAGTATGACCTGTTGCCGCAAATTCGCAGGCGAGCAGGATCGTGGTGATGGTTTTGCCCGAGCCGCCCTTCGGGGATGCAATGACGATCACGCTGGGGAGGGTGGTCTCGTCTGTCATCAAAGGTCTCAACTATCACGTGGGCATTCCATGAAACCGGGAAGCCCTGAACATGGGAACCCTTGGAATCAGGTTGCTGGTTGTCTGTAAAGCCAGAAAGCCAGCTTGCTGGGAATATGGAATGCTGTTCTCCCGGAGGGAGTTTTGGGAGGAGATGGTTCTGGTGGGTGAGATTGTCTTTTGTTCTTTGACAAGATACCGCATATTGGGTCAAATGCTCGGGCAAGTCGGAGCGAAGCTCCTCTTGGGGCAGGGCGACATTGCCGTGGGCGACCCTCTCGGGCGTGCCAGCGTGTGGTGTGGTGTGGTGTGGTGTGGTGGGGTTGGTGGATGGATGCGGAGGGCGTGCCGGAGTGACGAAGAAAAGCCGGCACCGGATTGATCTTGATGAGGCTGATCACGCGCTGCTGGTGATGGCGGCGGCACGGTTCGGCCTGACGCGCTCCGAGCTGATGCGGCGGCTTGTCCGGGCGGCGCTCGATGTTGGTCCGGCTTTGTCAGAAGAGAACTCGCGAACGGTTGGCGCGTTGACATCGCAGGTCCGGATGGTCGGGCGTAACCTGATGCAGGTGCTGCACGCGATTCACTCGGGCCGTGCGGTTCATATCGCGGATGCCGAGCCGGTCTGGGCCGCGTTGCATGAGCGCGTTCGGGAGATGGACGAGGAGCTGACGGCGATGACGGTCGCTTTCGGCGTCAGGCTCAGGGCATCCGCTGGCATGGCGGTGGGGGCGTCCGGCGAATGAGCGGTGCGCTTCAAGGCTGGATTGATCTGATTCGTCAGGCGGGGGAGGCGGAGCGCGTGGCGCGGAGCCGCCGACGCTTGGCTGCGGCGCAATGGTTTGATGATGCGGTGACGAGCCCGGTCGGGCGTATGGATGCCCCGGTGCGCTCGATGCGGGAGATCGAGCCGGATCGTGCGCCAAGGGTTGTTCCCGTTCCTGTGGCGCAGCGCGGAGTTACGGGGTTCGCCGGTAAGGCTTCCCGCTCCCTTCTTGAGGATGTTCCGCGCGGTAAGGCTGCGCGATCCTCTGGTGTGGGCGAGGGTAGGAATGTTGCTCCTTCCGTGGGTGGCGCTTCCGGGTCGAGCAAGGCGGCGATGCTGGCAGCGGGGTATCAGCCTGCGGTGATCAAGGTGATCTCTTATGCGCATGGCGTGACGCGAGCGAGCGCCACGGCGCAGTATGTCCAGCGGGATGATGTGAAGCTGGAGACTCATGATGGCCGGGTGCTTGAGGATCATGAGGCTGTCTCAGCCGAGATGAAGCGCTGGGCGGAGGGTTTTGAGAACCGGCGCGAGAGCGCGGATGTGGTGACGGTCAGGATGGGTGTCGCCGGATTGACGGATATACCTGAGAACCGCGAACTTCTGAGCCGGGCGGTTGAGGCCGGGTTTGCCGGTCATTGTCATGCTCATCGCATCGAGGTCGATGAGCGCGGCGCGATCACTGCCCGGATTGTGACCGTCATGGCTGGATTGGTCGCCAATCCCGATCTTGGAGAGAATCCGCGCAAGGCGGAACGGTTCTCGCTTCGGGAGGTGAGGGGAGAGGTCCGGTTCAACGAGCGCTATGAGCGGGCGATCGGAGAACGGATCCAAGCTGCGACTGACCTTGCCGCGTCAGATGTCTCGTTGAGGCCCGGCAAGACCGGGCATGGTGTTGATGCCGTGGCCTATCGGTTGAACCAGCTTGTCGAAGCTGGTGGCGCTGTCACGGATCGCGGCGAACGTCTTGGGACGGAGGCGCAGGCGCGCAGCACGGCGCGCGAGTGGAAACTTGAGCTTCGTTCCTTCACCCCGCGCGACACCATACACATGATCATCTCCGCGAAAGCGGGTGTCGATCTTGAAGCCTTCCGCGGGGCAGTCCGGGGCTTCCTGCAATCCGAGTTCGCCGATCACAAATTTGCCTTCGGAATCCATACCGACAAGGCGGAGGATGCCCGGCATATCCATGCCCATGCGATTATCGCGGTACGCGACGAGTTCGGGCAGAAGATCCACCCGGGTCCTTCGACCTTCAATGCCTGGCGCGAGCGTTATGCAATCCAGGCGCAAGCGCACGGGATCAAGGTCGTCGCGACCAGTGCCGCGCAGCGAGCCTCATCGCAGAGCTATGGCGCGAAGGACAAGGCCATTGTCGCCGTTGCCGATCGGCCCCGTCCCGGCCGGGAGGAGCGTGACAGGGTCTATGCCCGCGAGAATGCCAACCTCGTTGAGAATGCCCGCAAACGCATCGAGGTCGCGCGAACCAATCCTGTCCGCTTTGCCGTCACCGAGAAACAGCGTGCGATTGTCGGTGCCAGCCTCTCGGACTGGAAATCTCTTGCGCTCCAGCAGCCGCAGAACCAGACCGTTCGCGAAACTGTCGTCCGGCTCTCGACCTCGGTCGAGGTTGGCGCCACCATCCACAAGTTCGAGTCAGCACAAGGAAAACCCATGGCCATTACATCCGAGAAAATGCGGGCTGATCTCCGCCTGATGAACCAGGACATGGCCAAAATGGGGGCAAACCTCACGGGTGAGGAGAAGGTGCGCTTCCTCGAGAACTCCGGCCGTGTTCTCCAGAACTTAGCTGTTCTCGCCGATTTCCAGCGCATGAAGGAGCAGGGCGTCACCCATGTGACACCCGAGCAGGTCCGGGCCCTTGCCGGTGCCTCAGCCGACCGCCTCATTGAGCGTGCGCGCGATACCGCAAAGATCGAGCAGCGCGAGGCGGATGCTGCTCGTATTCTTGCCGAACGCGCGGATGCTGCCGCTCGTCGTGATGCCGGCAATGTCGCGCTTGATCCTGCATCCCATTCCCAATCCGAGACCCATCGCCAACTCGCCCGCGAGGCTCAAACGACTTCCGCCCGGGAAACCCGCGAGGCGCAGGAAGCCCGCTACGCCGCCGAAGCGCTCGCATCCTCGCCCGCCAAAACCATTGACCCCAACCCCGTGGAAAACTCTACCCGCGTCGATCGTCTTCGCGAGGAGCAACGCCGCACCATTGAAGAGTTCAAGCGTCAGGCCGAGGCCGAAGCCGCCAGCCAGAAGCCCAAAGGGCAGGGGATTTAGAAACTGAACGAATGGTGAAGTATAGTTGGATTTCCCTCGAAGCCATGAATCATACTGCGCTGTTCATGCCAACCATTTTATGGGTCTTGCCCCTAGAGTGGTGACCCATAAACCAGAATTAAATAAATTTTTTCAGTTACTTACCCTTGCGCGTCGCAACAGATAGGTATCCATGATCCAGCCGTGGCGCTGGCGAGCCTCCGAGCGCGTCTCCAGGATTGTCGTGCGTATCCCTGCGAGCGGACCATGAAGGAGGATCTCCTCCTTCATGCCGAGATAGGCCCCCCACCAGATGGTGATTCCCGCAGGGTCAAGCGCCTCGAAAGCGCCGCCGGCATCGAGCATGACGGCGAGCGTATCCACCCCGGCGGGCCAACCGCCCTCGCGCAGTTTCCGTCCGGTCGTGACCGTGAACGGCGTTCCGATCTCGTTGAGGGGAATCGCATGAGCCGCGCTCAGCGCCTGAAGCGCGGTGATGCCCGGAATAACCGAGACCTTGACATGAAGATCCATCATCGCGGCGATACGCAACGTGCTGTCATAGAGCGACGGGTCACCCCAGACGAGCAGCGCCACGGTACCGTCCCCGCCGAGCGCCGCGCGGATTTCAGCCGCCCAGAGACTGGCGATGCGGGCATGCCAGTCGGCGACGCGGGCCGCGTAATCGGGGATGGCCTCGTTCCGCGTCGGTAGGTCGAACTCGACGATGCGGGTCGCGGGATTGGTGAGGGTTTCGGCGAGAATCTCGCGGCGCAGAGCGGCAAGATCCGCCTTGTCCGCGCCCTTCAGCGGAACAAACACGAGATCCGCGCGGTTGAGCGCGCGGATCGCCTGAAGTGTGACGTGCTCGGGATTGCCGGTGCCGATTCCAACGAGAACAAGCTCGATCATCGCGCCCCGGCCCTGTCCCTCAGGCTGCGCGGTGGAGGCGCGGCGTGAACAGGCCGGAGTTGCGCCAACCGCGTAGCGATTTCGCCAGCGCGAGCACGGCGAGATCCACCAGCGGTTCGCCCAGCACCACCAGCATGTAGGCGCCGCCGAACGTCGCGAGCGAGGCGAGGGTTGTTGCCGAGAATCCCGAACCGTAGATCACCCAGAACGCCACCCAGCCGACAACGCCGGCCTGAAAAGCGGTGGAAAGCGCCAGCGCCTGACGATAGCTCAGGTCCACATAGGCCGTTCCCGGCGCAATGATGCGGCGCGCGATTGCCTGAAGCCCGAACAGCGGCACCAGCAGGGTGGTGATGTTCATGCCGTATTGCGGCAGATCTTCCTGCGCGAAGAATATGCCCTGCAGGAGCAGGCCGAGCGCCAGCCCGATTCCCGCCGGAGCGGCACCGAACAGCAGGAACAGCGTGGAGCCGAGAATGAAATGCACCTCCGAGGGGCCTATTGGATAATGCGGGAAAATCTCGAAGAACGAGAATACCGCGACGGTGGAGATGATGGCGCGCTGCACGAGCGAGAGCGGGCCCTGCTCGCGGATGCTTTCGAGCGTGAGCTTGCCGAGGTAGCCAGCCGAAGCGGCGGCGGTGGCATAGCTGAGCACCATTTTGGCGCTGTCGACGAGTCCGGGTTCGATATGCATGAGTTCCTCCGTGCTGTCTTCCCCGACAGCAGCAATGGGGTTCAGGTCAGCGCTTCTCGCGCCGGACGGCAGGTCTCCTGACTTGCGGTTTTCGGGTTTGACCCCTTCGCCATCCCTCTGCCTTCCCGGCCTTTCGGCCAGTGGCTGGATCGAGGGCGGCTCGCCGCTCACAGTTGCGGGGGCAGTCACGGTTTTGGCGCCTGTTGGCTACACCTCACCGTATTCCCTTTTCACCCATTGGCTGTCATGCCGCCGGGAACCGTCAGCACCAGAGATGCACAGTCGCTTTCGGGAAGTCAATCAAAGCTGATGCTCGGTGTTGCCAAAGGACCGTAGATGATCAGGGTGGGGGCATCGTGTTCAGGAGGCAAAGCAATCAGATGATTTGCCAATGTGTCGATTGTATAAGCGGCACTCCGCTCTTGCGGTGTTGAAACCGCCTCCGCCAGCAAGGCCGGGGTATCCGGCGAGAGACCGGCGGCGATCAGAATTTTCGTCAATGCCGGGAAGGTTGCTTTCGCCATATAAACGACACTCGTCGCCGCGGGGTCCGCTAATGCACCGATGTTCACATCGTTCGGAAATCCACCGGTGATATCATGGCCTGTGAAGAACTGGACCCTTCGCGCGGTCATGCGACGGGTTAGGGGGATGCCAACCGCTGCTGCAGCGGCCGAGGCAGCTGAAACACCGGGGATAATCTCGAATCGTATCCCGACGGTGGTGAGGGCGATGAGTTCCTCTTCAAGCCGACCGAAGATTCCCGCATCGCCGGATTTTAGCCGAACGACCCGTGCACCCGTCTTGGCGTGCTTGACCAGCAAGCGGTTGATGTCATCCTGCCGGGTAGAGGGATGCCCGGCACGCTTGCCTACATTCACCAGCTTCGTTCCAGGCTGCGCATGTGCGGCGACAGGGATTGTAGACAGGTGGTCATGAAGAATAACTTCTGCATCGCGGATGCGTTTGACCGCTTTCAGGGTCAGCAACTCCGGATCTCCCGGGCCGGATGAGACGAAGGAAACAAAACCCGTCATGTTGCCTCCGCGATCACATGGAAAAAGCTGCCGCTCACCAGCCCGCGCCGCGAACCGGATTCGCGCACGGCCTCGCCATTGGCATCGACCACCGCCGCGAGCGGGATATCCGGCGCCTCCAGAACGCTAGCATAGTGGAATTCGTGCCCGCGAAGCCGCGTGCCGGTTGTGTATCCGGGTATGGGGGCCAGCAGCGTCGCGAGGCGATATCCGAGGTGCATCTTCCTTTTCGCGAAACTCGTGACCGTGCCGAGCAGCCCCGCCATTTCATGGCGCACGCCTTCGGCATCCACCAGCCCGGCGCCCAGCGCCATGTAGCCCCCGCATTCGCCATGGACCGGGCGATTTTGGGCGAACCGGCGCAGGCCTGTCCGGAAATTCCCCGCCTGCGCCAGCCGTCCGGCATGAAGTTCGGGGTAGCCGCCCGGCAGCCAGCAGCAATCGGCGCTCCCATCGGGAGCCTCATCGCCCAGCGGCGAAAACGGCAGGATTTCCGCGCCTGCGCTACGCCAGCCATCCAGCAGATGCGGGTAAACGAAGGAAAAAGCGGTATCCCGTGCGAGCGCGATGCGCCGGCCGGGCGGCTTGATGGCAGGCGAGGCGGCAGGGGACAACCCGCCCGCTGCGGCGGCGCGCAATCCGTCGAGATTGACATGCGCCGCGACGAAAGCTCCGGCTTCCTCCAGAATGGCGGCGAGGCCTTCCTGCTCCTCGGCCTGCACAAGCCCGAGATGCCGGCTCGGCAGCCGGATGTTCTCGCGCCTCGGCAGGGCGCCGAAGACCCGGATTCCCGCCGTCTCCATGCCCGCACGCACCAGCGCCTCGTGGCGCGGCGAAGCGACCCGGTTCAGCACCACGCCCGCGAAGGGCAGGCTGGGACGGAGGCTCGCGAAGCCCTTGGCGACGGCAGCAGCCGATTGGGCCTGTCCGGAAACATCGATCACCAGCACAACCGGCCAGCCGAATAGGTCCGCGAGATCGGCGCTGGCACCTGTGCCGCTTTCCCCACGTGTCGCCACGCCGTCGAACAGGCCCATCGAGCCTTCCGCCAGCACGAGATCTGCCTCTCCAGCCGTTCTCGCGAGCCCACGCAGCATCGCATCCGGCATGGCCCAGCTATCGAGATTGTAGGAGGCAATGCCACTTGCCGCGCTGTGAAACGCGGGGTCGATGTAATCCGGCCCGCTCTTGAAGGGATGAACCCTCAGCCCTCGCGCCCGCAGCGCGACCAGCAGCCCCAACATCAAGGTGGTCTTGCCGGTGCCGGATGCGGGAGCGGAAATCACGAGACCGGGCGGGGTCATGTCACCTCCGGAAACCGGGGGCTGGTGCCAACTGGGCGGAAGCGGCGGTCGTAATCGCCGGCATAGAGCCGGCTTTCATCGAAATCCTCCGAGCCGAGCGCATGGCCCACCATCACGAGCGCCGTGCGTTCGCCCTCGCCAATGGCGGGATCGAGTGCGCCGAGTGTCGTGCGCAAGATGCGCTGGTCAGGCCATGAAGCCCGGAATACCAGTGCGACCGGGCAATCCTCACCGTAATGGGGAATAAGTTCCGCCCGGATGCGGTCGAGAACATGGACCGACAGATGGATCGCTAGCGTCGCGCGGGTGGCGGCGAAGGCTGCAAGCGTCTCGGTTTCCGGCATTGCAGAGGCGCGGCCAGAGGTCCGCGTCAGGATGACCGATTGCACGACGCCCGGCAGCGTCAACTCGGATTCCAGAGCGGCAGCGGCAGCGGCGAAGGCGGGAACGCCCGGCGTGATATCGAAGGGAATGCCGGCGGCCCTTAGCCGTCGGAGTTGCTCGCCCATCGCGGACCAGACCGAGAGATCCCCCGAATGCAGCCGCGCAACATCCTGCCCGGCCTCATGTGCGAGGCGACATTCCGCGATGATCGCATCGAGGCTCATCGAGGCCGTGTTGACGACCCGTGCGCCATTCGGACAATGCGCGAGCAGCGCCTCCGGCACCAGCGATCCCGCATAGAGGCAGACCGGCGATTTCGCGATCAGATCGCGTCCGCGCAGGGTGATCAGGTCCGCCGCACCCGGCCCGGCACCGATGAAATGGATGGTCATTGGTTTTCTCCTGTCGCAATAGCAGCGCTGGCCATGCGGTCTTGCGAGAGGGCGCGGGGGGCGAGAAGGCGTGCGCCGGGAGCGAGTGCAGCGAGCGCGAGCGCTTCCGCCGCGCTGCCCGTGCCCAGCATGCCCATCACGCGGGGGGACTGCGTGAGGGTTTCGATTCCGCCCAGCCGAGCGCGCGGAATGGCGATAACCGGCATGCGAAGGCGGGTGGCCAGCGCGCGGATCAGGCTGCTTGCTGCCTTGTCCTCCAGCGTGGCCAGCGCATCGAGCGGCAAGCCATCGGCGGCCGTTTCGAGCGCATCCGCGAGCGAGGCCTCGCTGGCCCCGGCGCGAAAACCGATCCCGGCGATCCTCATCGGGTGAAG
>WSYC01000002.1 GCA_009773635.1 Beijerinckiaceae bacterium
TCAGCCAGAAATGGTCCCGATTCATCCAGACTTCCTTTCGGAAGCCGTGAATCACACCGCGCTGATCATGCCAACTATTTTATGGGTCTGGGCCCTAATGCGTTGTCTTTATGATCAAAAAACCAACGACGAACGGCAATTTCCATTGTTCTACAAAAACTAATCAAATCAAGCATTACAGCGCTTTTATCGCCAGCTTCTATGCTAAATGCGTGCATTGATAGGTTTTTAGTTTCTGGAATTGTAAATATTACATGTGTAAAATCGGCACTTGGGTGGCGTGCTAAGCTCGCTCTATGAATAAGCCCGCCTCGCATTCTATAACAATCCAGCCCATCTATCCCCAAATCGGCCGGTGTTGTGTATTTGTCGACAAAAGGTATATAGTGTTTATCTCTTATCATTGTTGTATTTGGCAATTGCATTGCAGAGCATATCTCAGGAAGAGTAAGGGCGACAAGCAAGGCAGGGTAGTACAATCTTGCTATGATGCAATTGTTCATATCATCTAATATTGAACCTAGTTCTAATGGAAGAATTAATGGATTTGACATTTACGCTGCCCTTCGCCTCGCGGTTCAACCACTCAAGCAGGTCAATAAGATCAATATCAACGCATGAATAGCCGGCTTCGTTATATCCACGAATCACGAGCCGATCACCATCGCTCCTGACTAAGTCCACATTGCAGTCGATGTCACCTCCTGAGACTTGCTCCATAACGCAGAGCTTCACCTCACTTGTGTCGTGCAGCTCACTCAGCTCATTCGTCGCTAAAAAAGTGCCGGCCCGTCTCGCATTCTTTACCATTTTGTCCTCGTTATGTTAAGTGCATAATTGGGACAAAAAAAGAACTTTACAGCAAGAACAAACCGTGAATAATGACACCATTGAATGCGCTCCGCCGATACCCTATGGAGGATCAAGTGTCCCAAGCCCAGCTTCGTCTCGTAGAAGGTTCCTCCATGGATAAGACCAAAGCTCTCGATGCCGCGCTTTCCCAGATTGAACGTGCCTTTGGCAAAGGCTCCATCATGCGCCTCGGCCAGAAGACGTCGATGGAGATCGAGGCGATCCCGACCGGTTCGCTGTCGCTTGATATTGCCTTGGGTGTCGGCGGGCTGCCGAAGGGCCGGATCATTGAAATCTATGGCCCTGAATCATCAGGGAAAACAACGCTGGCACTGCATGTGGTCGCCGAGGCTCAGAAGCAGGGTGGCGTTTCTGCTTTCGTCGATGCCGAGCATGCACTCGACCCTGTCTATGCGCGCAAGCTGGGTGTCAATCTCGACAATCTCCTGATCTCCCAGCCCGACACGGGCGAGCAGGCGCTCGAGATCGCCGATACGCTGGTTCGCTCTGGTGCGGTCGATGTCCTGGTTGTTGATTCGGTCGCGGCGTTGACGCCAAAAGCCGAAATCGAGGGCGAGATGGGCGAGATGCTGCCGGGACTTCAGGCGCGTCTGATGAGCCAGGCGCTGCGCAAGCTGACGGGGTCAATTTCCCGCTCGAACTGCATGGTCATCTTCATCAATCAGATCCGTATGAAGATCGGCGTTATGTACGGCAGCCCCGAAACAACGACCGGTGGCAATGCTCTCAAATTCTATGCGTCTGTCCGTCTGGATATCCGGCGTATCGGCTCGATCAAGGCCGGAGAGGATGTGGTTGGCAACACGACCCGCGTGAAAGTGGTCAAGAACAAGGTTGCGCCGCCCTTCAAGCAGGTTGAATTCGATATCATGTATGGCGAGGGGATTTCCCGAACCGGCGAATTGGTTGATCTCGGCGTCAAGGCCGGCATTGTCGAGAAGTCCGGAGCCTGGTTCTCCTATGACAGCGTCCGTTTGGGCCAGGGCCGGGAAAATGCCAAGATTTTCCTCAAGCAGAACCCGGAAATTGCCGACAAGATTGCCCAATCCATTCGCCAGAATGCCGGCCTGATCGCCGAGTCGATTCTCGCGGGCTCGGACGGCAGTGACGACGCCTGAAATCAACCCGCCCCTGTCGGAGATGTCCATAGAACTCATGGACAGCACGATGCGGGCTGATTAGAACCGATGCCGGATGAATTTGTGCCTGTTTTGAACGGGCACCCGTATCAGGGCATGGGCATGAGTGGCGTTAACGATATCCGGTCGACCTTTCTGGAATTTTTTGCAAAAAACGGACATTCGATTGTCAGTTCCTCGCCGCTTGTTCCGCGGAATGACCCGACACTGATGTTTACAAATGCCGGAATGGTTCAATTCAAGAACCTCTTCACCGGTGTAGAGACGCGCAGCTACTCACGAGCGGCAACATCGCAGAAGTGCGTCCGTGCGGGCGGCAAGCACAACGATCTCGACAATGTCGGATATACCGCACGGCATCACACGTTCTTCGAGATGCTCGGCAACTTCTCGTTCGGGGATTATTTCAAGGAAGACGCAATCAATTTCGCCTGGACTCTCGTGACGAAGGAATTCGGTCTCGCGCGCGAGAAGCTCAGTGTCACAGTCTATCACGACGATGATGAAGCCTTCGGACTTTGGAAGAAAATCGCCGGACTGCCGGATGATCGCATCATCCGGATTGCAACATCGGACAACTTCTGGGCGATGGGCGATACAGGCCCTTGTGGCCCGTGCTCCGAGATTTTCTACGATCACGGCGATCATATTCCGGGCGGCCCGCCCGGTTCGTCCGACGCTGACGGCGATCGGTTCATCGAGATCTGGAACCTCGTTTTCATGCAGTTCGAGCAGTTGCCGGGCGGAGAACGCGTTCGGCTGCCGAAGCCGTCGATTGACACAGGCATGGGTCTTGAGCGCATTTCCGCAGTCCTGCAGGGCACACACGATAACTACCAGACGGATATGATGCGCGCCATTATCCGCGCAGTCGCGGACAGCGTCTCAGTGGCATCCGATGGCCCCCAGGGCGTCAGCCACCGCGTGATTGCCGATCACCTTCGCGCGGCAAGCTTTCTTGTCGCTGATGGTGTACTGCCGTCGAACGAGGGGCGGGGCTATGTCTTGCGGCGGATCATGCGGCGGGGCATGCGGCATGCCCAGTTGCTGGGGTCGAAAGAGCCCTTGCTGCATCGTCTGGTGCCTGCGCTCGTGCGGGAGATGGGACAGGCCTACCCTGAACTTGTCCGTGCCGAGGCGTTGATTTCAGAGACATTGCTTCTCGAGGAAACCCGGTTCCGCAAGACGCTGGAGCGGGGGCTTTCGCTGCTTGAGGCCGAAACGACTGGGTTGCGCGCCGGGCAGCAGCTTTCCGGCGAGACAGCTTTCAAGCTTTATGACACCTACGGATTCCCGCTTGATCTGACCCAGGACGCGCTGCGCGCGCGCCAGATCGAGGTTGATCTTGATGCCTTCAATTCGGCAATGGCGCGGCAGAAGGCGGAAGCTCGCGCGGCCTGGGCCGGCTCGGGCGATGCCGCGAGCGAGGTCATCTGGTTCGGCATCCGTGAAGCGGTCGGTGCGACCGAATTTCTCGGGTATGAAACCGAGATCGCCGAAGGGGTTGTTGCTGCCGTGGTGAGGGATGGTGCTTCCGTAACCATGGCGGAGGATGGCGAACTGGCGCTGGTGTTGAACCAGACGCCGTTTTATGGCGAGTCCGGGGGGCAGGTTGGCGATCAGGGCGTGATCACCGGCGATGGGTTTTCTTTCCGGGTGACGGATACGGTCAAGCGCGCCGGGGATGTGATCGTGCACATCGGCAAGCTGGAGTCTGGCAAGGTCAGCGTCGGGAATGCCGCGCAGTTGCGTGTCGATCATGCACGCCGTTCGGCCGTTCGTGCCAACCATTCTGCGACGCATCTGCTGCATGAGGCGCTGCGTCAGGTGCTTGGCGATCACGTCGCACAGAAAGGTTCGCTGGTTGATTCCGAACGGCTGCGTTTTGATATTTCGCACCCCAAGCCGATTTCGGCCACGGAACTTGCCGAGGTTGAAGAACTGGCGAACTCGATTGTCCTGCGAAATGAGCCTGTGGTGACGCGGCTCATGGCGGTGGATGAGGCGATCAAGTCGGGAGCCCGCGCGCTGTTTGGTGAAAAATATGGCGATGAGGTCCGTGTCGTATCGATGGGGACTGAGGACAACGGTGAGGGCACACCGCTGAACTATTCGGTGGAGTTGTGCGGCGGGACGCATGCGACGCGAACCGGCGATATCGGGCTGATTTCGATTGTCGGCGAGGCCGCTGTTGCGGCGGGCGTTCGCCGTATCGAGGCCCTGACAGGGCGCTCTGCCCGTCGGCACCTGACTGCCGAGCGTGATCGGTTGCGCGGCATCGCCGCGACGCTCAAGGTCGGTGTCGAGGATGCCAGCGAGCGCGTCACGCAGATTGCCGAGGAGCGGCGGCGGCTCGAGCGGGACCTGACAGACGCCCGCAAGAAGCTTGCCCTTGGCGGGGGAGCGGCAGAAGCAGCAGCGATGCGTATTGGCGCGATCGGCTATATCGGCAAGGTAGCCACGGGGGTCGAAGTCAGGGATCTCAAGGGCCTTGCGGACCAGCAGCTGGCCAAGGTCGGCTCCGGCGTGGTCGCGCTTGCCGTGGTCGGTGAGGATTTGCGCGCCGGGGTCGTGGTGGCGGTGAGCGGGGATCTTACGGCGAAGATCAGCGCAGTCGATCTCGTGCGGCTTGCATCCGAAATCCTGGGCGGCAAAGGGGGCGGTGGCCGCGCGGATATGGCGCAGGCCGGTGGGCCGGATGGCGGCAGGATCAACGAGGCCTTTGCCGCCATTGCCGAGAGGTTGGCCACGATCGGGTGATTGATGGGGCATGTTCGGGGGTTAAGGCTCTTCCGGCACCGGTGTTACGAGGTGCTGGATGTCGGATCGACGCATGATCCGACGAGCAGGATGGTCCATCGAGGTCTGGTTGCGCTGGTTCTGATCAGTGTTGGCACCGCCATCCTCGAATCGATCCCTTCGCTCTATGCGCGATACGCATTGCTGTTCCACGCGGTGGAGATTTTTGCCGCGAGCCTGTTCACCCTTGAGTATGTCCTGCGCATCTGGGCCATCGTCGATCACCCGCCCTTGAAGCGCCTGCCACACTGGCGGGCGCGGCTTGCCTATGCGGGCAGCCCCGCGGTTGTGATTGATCTCGTGGCCATTCTACCGTTGTTTCTTGCCTTTGCCGGCCCGAGCGACCTGCAGGTGCTGCTGCTGCTGCGGTTGCTGCGCTTTTTCAAGCTCGCGCGCTATTCGCCCGGCATGCGGTCGCTGATCGAGGCGGTACACACCGAGCGGCGCGCGCTGCTGGCGTGTCTGGTTATTCTCGGCGGCCTGATGATTGTTGCCGCTGCCATGATGCATCTGGTGGAAGGAAAGGCACAGCCCGACAAGTTCGGCACCATTCCCGAGGCCATGTATTGGGCGATCATTACGCTCACCACGGTCGGCTATGGCGATGCCTTTCCGATTACACCGGGCGGCAAGCTGGTGGCCGGGATCACGGCGGTGACCGGGCTTGTGATGCTGTCCCTGCCGGTCGGCATCATTGCGACGGCCTTCGCGGAGGTGATCCACCGGCGTGATTTCGTGGTTACATGGAACATGGTCGCGCGCGTGCCGCTGTTCTCGCAGCTCGATGCGGTGGAAATCGCCTCCATCATGCGCTTCCTGCGCTCGCAGATCGCGGAAAAAGGCGAAACGATCGTTCACCGGGATGACGTGGCGCATTCGATGTATTTCATCGCCAGCGGTGCGGTGGAGGTCGAGTTGCACGGGCGGCGCGTCCGGCTCGACGAGGGACAGTTTTTTGGCGAAATCGCCATTCTCAGGCAGGGCCGCAGAACCGCGACCGTGCGGGCGCTGGATACGACGAAGCTTCTCGTGCTCGACCGGGAGGACTTCGTGACCCTCATGCAGCAGAACCCGCTGATCGCGGAGCGTATCCACGAGGTCGCGCGCGGTCGGGCCGCGCCCGAACCGCTCGAACCGCAGGGCGATTTGACGAGCCGGGAGCTCGAATAAGGGAGCCCGCGGATCAGATCCGCTCGCTGCGCGCCGGATACGGCCTGAGGTGCGCCAAGCCCGGCGGCAGCCAGGTCTCCATCGCTGCTTCGAGCGCACTCCGCCGGCGGGCGAAGAAAATTCCGAGCGCCACCATCCCCAGCCCGAACGCCGAAAGCGCGAAGGGGAACAGCATCGAATCCTTGAAAACACTGTAGGCGAGGTGCCCCAGATAGGTCATCACGCCGATCACGCCGAAGACGGTGTAGACACGGCGCCCCACGAACAGCGACACGCCGATGAGCGCGACGTTGATCATGCAGTAGAGGAATTTGCCGAATTCCCAGGTGCTCGACTGGAAGGTCAGCCCGCCCCAGAAGCTCAAGGCGGCAACCAGATGCAGCCAGAAAGCATAATCGGCTTTGCGTGGGCGCAACTCGTAGATCCAGGTCGCGACAAACAGCGCCATGCCGAAATAGAGTGTCACCCGACGCCGCAGTTCATAGCTGAAATTCCTGTCTCCCGCGATATGAGCCGCAATGTCCATGGACATGAACCAGAGGCAGACCGCAGCCGGAAAGGCAATGAAGGCAAAAGGATAGCGCCGGATGGCAAGGATGCTGGCGATGATCGTCGCGACTTCCATCGGCAGCCAGCCGCCTTTCACGTAGTGGTAGAACCCCTGGTACTTGCCGGGATCGGCGTAGCCCGCCCAGCTCTTGGTGGCGCTTTGAATGCCGAAGACGATCAGCGGCACCATGGCCACAGCAACGGCAATCAGCAGCCCACCGGGGGTGCGGGTCTCCTCGTTTTTCCACAGCCGGTGGCCTGCATACCAGAGGCCGAGGCCATAGATCAGTCCCGTGACCGCAAGCGCTCCCCCGCCCATCGCCGCGAAGGCGAGGGTGGAGAACAGCCCCATGGCGCTCATGATGATCAGCGCTCCGGCGTACCAGAGCAGATGCGTGAGATCGAATTTCGGGCGCAACACGGGGACCGGGATCTGCGCTTCGACAGGCTGAGGTGCCCGCGCCGCAAGGAACCCCCGCAGCCGTTCGGCCGCCGGCAGATCAAGGACGCCCGCCTCGACGGCAGCGTCGAGATCGCGGTTGAAAAATGGGCGATTCACGGTCATCCGGGAAGTATGGCTGGCAAAATGGTGTGCGACAAGTGCGCCAGCGCACAGCGGCCGGGCCCATCACACCAAGAGATCAGGCCGGGCGCGGCGGCTCGTAAGCCAGATAAAGTGCACGGACGCGTTCCGGCATCGGGATCGCCTTGTGCGTCTTCTGGTCGGTGTAGACCTGCACCACCTCGCCGGTGGCAAGCAGGATGTCGCTCCCTTTGGGGAAGATGGCCAGTGCGTAGGTGATGCTGGAATTGCCCATGCGGGCAACCCGCACGCCGACCTCGAATTCGAGGTCATACGCCATCGGCGCCTTGTATTCGACGAGCGCACGCACGACGTGCCAATCCTCCTGCAATTCCCGGGATTCCCGGAACTGGTCGTAGCCGATGGCGCGGTAATACTCGAAGATCGCGGTATCGAAATACGTCAGGTAATGGGCGTTGTAGACGACCTGCTGACCATCGATTTCCGAATACCGAACGCGGAACAGGTGAAAAAAGCGGAAGGCGACGCGGGTGTGGCTGGCGGGCATGATGGTGATCCGCTCATCGTCATGCCCGCCGTTGGGGCGGGTATCCACGACGTGAAGGTTTGCCTGAAGGGGAAGTCGTGGATGGCCGGGCCATAGGTGTTCTGAAAGAACGCCGTTCTCCAGAGAACGGCTATGGCTCGGCCATGACGGCAGAGGTGTTCTGCCCGCGACGCCTTAAGCGCCCATCGCCTTCTGGAGGTTCTCGTCGACCTTGTCGAGGAAACCGGAGGTCGAGAGCCACTTCTGCTCGGCACCGACGAGGAGCGCGAGATCCTTCGTCATGTGGCCGGCTTCGACGGTATCGACGCAGACCTTTTCCAGTGTTTTCGCGAACTTGGCGAGCTCGGCGTTGTCGTCGAGCTTGGCGCGATGCGCAAGGCCCCGCGTCCAGGCGAAGATCGAGGCGATCGAGTTCGTCGAGGTCGACTTGCCCTTCTGGTGCTCGCGATAGTGACGGGTGACGGTGCCGTGCGCGGCTTCCGCTTCCACGATCTTGCCGTCCGGCGTCATCAGCACCGAGGTCATCAGGCCGAGCGAGCCAAAACCCTGCGCCACGATGTCCGACTCGACGTCGCCGTCGTAGTTCTTGCAGGCCCAGACATAACCGCCGGACCACTTGAGCGCCGAGGCGACCATGTCATCGATCAGGCGATGTTCGTAGGTGATGCCGACCGCCTTGTAATCGGCGGCGAATTCCTTCTCGAACACTTCCTGGAAGATATCCTTGAAGCGGCCGTCATAGGCCTTGAGAATGGTGTTCTTGGTCGACAGATACACCGGATACTTGCGCATCAGGCCATAGGCGAGGCTGGCGCGGGCGAAGTCGTAGATCGACTCGTCGAGGTTATACATCGCCATGGCGACGCCGCCGCCGGGATACTTGTAGACCTCGTGCTCGATGACCTTGCCGTCATCGCCAACGAACTTGATCGTCATCGTGCCCGGGCCGGGAACCACGAAATCGGTCGCGCGATACTGATCGCCGAAGGCGTGGCGGCCGATGACGATCGGCTGCGTCCAGCCCGGCACGAGGCGCGGCACGTTCTTGCAGATGATCGGTTCGCGGAAGATCACGCCGCCGAGGATGTTGCGGATCGTGCCGTTCGGCGATTTCCACATCTTCTTGAGCTTGAATTCCTCGACGCGGGCTTCATCCGGCGTGATCGTCGCGCATTTGACGGCGACGCCATGCTTCTTCGTGGCCTCGGCGGAATCGATCGTCACCTGATCGTTGGTCGCATCGCGGTTCTCGATCGAGAGGTCATAATAGTGCAGATCGATGTCGAGATAGGGGTGGATGAGCTTCTGCTTGATGAAATCCCAGATGATCCGGGTCATTTCATCGCCGTCCATCTCGACGACCGGGTTGGCAACCTTGATTTTTTTCATGGTGGAAGAACCTTCAGGCAGGAGGCGGGTTTGGTGAAAACATTCTGTTTTCAAGATATGGAGCGACCGCCGATCCGGCGAACGAGCATCGACGGCGGCTATAGCATCGCTTTGATGCCACGCAAAGATTGACGATAGGCGAAGGTGCGCAAGAAACGGGTTGTTTGCGGGATCGGATGCGGCTTAAGGAGCAGGCATGAATTCGGATTTGCACTCCAGTCCCGTCATCATTCTTGTCCGCCCGCAACTGGCCGAGAATATCGGCATGTGCGCGCGTGCGATGGCGAATTTCGGCTTGAGCGAGATGCGGCTCGTCGCGCCGCGCGATGGCTGGCCGCAGAAGACGCGGATGAAGAAGGGCGCATTCCAGGCTGCGGCGGGCGCGACCGATATCCTCGAGAACGCGCGCCTGTTCGAGACGCTGGAAGAAGCGGTTGCTGATCTGCATAGCGTCTTCGCCACCACGGCGCGCGAGCGCGGGCAGGCGAAGCCCGTCCATGCGCCATCCGTGGCGATGGCGGAGGCCCATGCCCGCATCGGCAAGGGAGAGCGCATCGGCCTGATGTTCGGACCGGAGCGCACGGGCCTCGAGAATGACGATGTGGCGCTCGCGAGCGCGATCATCACCTTTCCGGTCAATCCGCAGTTTGCCTCGCTCAACCTCGCGCAGGCCGTGCTGCTGACGGGCTATGAGTGGTATCGCCACGCGAGCGGCGAAGCCCCGCCCTTCGTCATGCCGGCGATGAGCCCGCCCGCAAAACGCGAGACGTTGCTCTCGTTTTTCGATTTCATCGAGGGGCATCTGGAGCGCGCGCGCTATTTCTTCCCCGAGAAGAAAAAGCCGGTGATGATCAGGAATTTTCGTAACATCGTGCACCGGCTGAACCCGTCCGAGCAGGATATCCGCACCCTCAGGGGCGCGATCGAATGGCTGGTCAAGCGCGGCAGGCCCGCTGATGCTGCGGCGGATGAGCCGCCAGCCAATACGGAAAATTGAGCGGTATCTTTGCGCGAACGCATCGTGCAAACCATGAATTCCGCCGTATTCTCCGGCTTGGAGTCGTGGTTGCCCATGCTGTCCACTATCCCCTGAGGTTTTCATGATCACCCGCCGCGCGTTTTCTGCCGGGACAGTCGCCGCACCCGCCGTTCTGGGCCTGAACGGCCGTGCCGAAGCGCAATCGAGCATCGATATCGCGATCATCGGCGCGGGGGCCGCGGGGCTGATGGCCGGGCACCGGGCGCGCGAAAAAGGCTTCAAGGCGCGGATTTTCGAGGCACGCTCCCGCGTTGGCGGCCGGATATTCACCGATGATTCGCTGGGCGCGGGCTATGAGGCCGGCGCGTTCTACATCCATTTCGCCGAACGCAACCCCTGGCGCGAGGTCGCCGAGGCGCAGAAGGTGCCGCTTGTCGACGACAATACGCTTTGGGGCGGGTTCAACGTCTTCCGTGAGGGCAAGCCGATCCCGCCCGAAGAGCGCAGTCGACGGCGCGGCGCCTTCGGGCAGCTGTCCGCGGCAGTCGAGCAGCAGGGAGGCGGGGGGGATTTTTCCTTCGAGGAAGCCGCGCGGCGGCTTGCGCCCGACCTCGTCGAGGCCGCACAAAGCCTGACGCTGCTCTCGCTCGGCGAAGACCCGGACAAGGTCTCGATCCGCGATTACCAGCAGCTTGATTCGGGTGATGATCTCGTGGTGCCCTCGGGCTATGGCCACCTCGCGGAACGTTATGCGCAGGGGCTCGATATCCGGCTCAACACGCCGGTAACGGCGATCGATGCGCGTGCGGATGCGCTCCGCATCACCACCGCTGCCGGCGATGTTCTGGCGCGGGCGGTGATCGTCACCGTGCCGGTTGGCGTGCTGCAACGTGAGGCGATCCGCTTCGCGCCAGCGCTGCCGCCGGCCACGCTTGGCGCGATCAATGGGCTCGGCATGGGTGCGCTGACGAAGGTGGCGCTGAAGTTCGATGGCAATCGCTTCGGCCAGTCACCGTGGACGCAATTCTTCGATCAGGGCGGCGCGGCGGACAAGGGGCGACCCGATGATCTCGTGAATTTCGAGTTCTGGCCTTTTGACCGCAACATCGTTGTCGCGATGTTCGGCGGCAATTATGCCCGCGCGCTGGCGGCGAAGGGCGAGAGGGCAGCTGTCGAGACCATTCTGGCGCGGCTGGCGGCCATTATCGGTCCTGATGTACGGAAGGCTTTCGGTGGCGGGCGGCTCGCTGGTTGGAGCGCAGACCCGTTTGCTGCGGGCAGCTACTCCATCGCCAGGCCAGGCGAGGCGGCGGCGCGTGCGGCGCTTGAAGCCCCCGTTCACGGACGGATCTATTTCGCGGGTGAGGCCAATGCCGGCTCGGCCTCGATGACAGCCGGCGGGGCTTCGCTCGCGGGGCGGCGCGCGGTGGACGAGATTATCCGCGGTTTTGCCGCAGGAGGACGCAAGGGGATCTGAGGGCGCAACTGGCAAACCGGCTCTTGATGCGATTCGATTTTTTAACGCGGTCAGATGTCTAGTAGGCGGGAATTCTAAACCATCCTGCGGGGTCAGATGTCCGGTTGCCAGCCATCCATGTCGCGGCAGAAAATCCTTGTTTTCGATTCCGGGCTTGGCGGCCTGACGGTCTATCGCGCCGTGCGCGCGCTCCGGCCCGATGCGGATTACCTCTATCTCGGGGATGATGCGCTGTTCCCCTACGGCCGCCTCGCGCCGGAGGTGCTGATCGCACGCGTCAACGCGGTGATCGGGGCCGCGATGGCGCAATTTCCTGCCGGTTGCATCGTGATCGCCTGCAACACCGCTTCGACATTGGTGCTGCCGGAATTGCGGGCGCGTTTTTCCATCCCCATCGTCGGCACCGTTCCGGCCGTCAAGCCGGCTGCGGCCATGACGGCGAGCGGGGTGGTGTCGGTGCTGGCAACGCCCGGCACGGTCAGCCGGGATTACACGCAGGATCTCATCCGCGAGTTTGCCGGTGGCGTCCGGGTGACGCTCGTCGGCTCGAAGGCGCTGGCCGGCCTTGCCGAGCGGGCGCTTCGGGGCGAGGCCGTCGACGACGCCGCGATCGGTGCGGAAATCGCGCCATGCTTTGTCGAGGATGGCGATCGCCGGACCGATGTCGTCGTGCTCGCCTGCACGCATTATCCGCTGCTGCTGGACCGGCTGAATGCGCTGGCGCCCTGGCCGGTCAAGTGGGTCGACCCGGCTCCGGCCATCGCGCGGCGCGTGGTGCAGGTGCTCGGCGAGATCAGGAGCGAGGGCGAGGGGAGCGCCCGCGCGACTTTCACCGCCGGAACGCCGCAGGAGCCGAACCTCGTTCGGGCGCTGGCAGCGGATGGATTGAGCGAGGCCGGCGTGCGATTGCCGCCTGCCGGTTGAGCCCGCCCGGGTGAAGGGAGGACGCACTCAGGCGGCTTCGAGCGAAGCCAGGAACGTGTCGAGTTCGACCCTGAGCATCTCGGACTGATCCGAGAGCTCGTCCGCGGCGGAAAGAACCTGCGCGGCAGCCGCGCTGGATTCCTGCACGGCGCGGCTGACGCTGCTGAAATTCTCCGTGATCGTATCCGCGCCGGCCGAGACCTGCTGGACGCTTGTGGCCATCGCGCGGGTTGCCTCGGCCTGCCGGGTCACGGCATCGTCGATCTTCCCGGCGGCATCGGCAACCGAGCGGATTGTGGTGCTGATCCGGTCGATGGCCTTCCCGGCGCTCTGTGTCGAGGACTGGATCGTCGCGATCTGGGAGGAGATGTCGGCGGTCGCGCGGGCGGTCTGCTCGGCGAGCATCTTGACCTCCTGCGCGACCACGGCGAAGCCCTTGCCCGCGTCTCCGGCGCGCGCGGCCTCGATCGTGGCGTTCAGCGCCAGGAGATTGGTCTGGCTGGCGATGTTCGAGATCATGCCGACGATGCTGCCGATTTTCTCGGCGGCGGTGGTCAGCTCATCGATCTGCGCGGTCGTTTCCTCCGCCTCGCGGACGGCCTGGGTTGAAGCCTGGCTCGAATGATCCACATCGGCCTGGATTTGTCCGACGAACTGCGCGAGCTCTTCCGCGTTCTCGGCGACGGTGCGGATGGAAATCGTCGTTTCTTCGGTTGCCGCTGCCACGTTGGCGGATTGACTGCTGGTCTCCTCGGCGGCGTCGGTCAGCGTGGCGGCGGTGGCCTGAAGTTCGGTGGCAGCGGTGGCAACCGTCATCACGATCGAGCCGACCGAGTTGCGGAAGGCCTTGACGAGCGTCGTCATCTCCGTCCTGCGTTGCGCTTCGGCCTGCCCTTTTGCGGTCGCTGCTTCCGCCTCCAGCTGCCGGGTCCGGGCCATGTTTGCCTGGAACACATCGACCGCGCCGGCCATCCGGCCGATCTCGTCCGTGCGGCCAAGATGGGGCACGAAGACATCGATCTTGCCGCCCGCGAGTTCGATCATCGCATGGGTCACGCCGGTGATCGGGCGGGCAATGCGGAATACGATAAACAGCACGGTTACGAGGGCGATCACGAGTCCGATGCCGATGCCGGTGACCAGCTGCGCATTCGCGGTGGAATAGGCGGAGTCGGCATCGCGCAAGGCCTGCTTCGAGCCATCGCGGTTGATATCGACGAGCTTTTCGAGAGTCTTCGCCATTTTCTCGAACAGCTTCTTCATCTCGCTGTTGAGGGCGCCCACGCCGTTGCCAAGCGCACCAAGCCGCGATTCCTTGAGGAGCTGATTGTGGAGATCGACGTAGATCAGCCAGTCCTTCGAGAAGGCGTCGTAATTCTCGAACTCTTCCTTTTGCGACCGCAAGGCCTCGTAGTCCTTCCGGGCCTTGTCGATATCGTTCAGCCAGAGCGACATCTGCTTTTCGAGATCGTCCATTTCCTGGGCATCGTTGGCGAGGCCGTGCAGCAGCTCCAGGGTGCGCCAGTCCGCGACCCGCTCCTTGAGCGTATGGACCGCGTCGATCGACGGCAGCATCTTGCGCGTGATCTCGTGCGTGCGGGTGTTGAGCGTATTCAAGCCGAAGAAGGCGAGGATGCCGATGGCTGAAATCGTGGCGGAGAGCAGGAGAACAGCGCCAATAAGGGCGGCTTGCAGCGACCGGCGGGTCATTTTGAAATCCCATAAATTGCAATCACGACGGACAATGCGGGGATTAGTTTGCTTTTTAGTAAATTGCCGCAGGAAAATATACAACCTGAGCGTGTTTGTATGGCGAAAAATATCGAAATTCGAGCAACGCGCCGGCTGTTGTTGACCTTTCCCCCCGACCCATGTATTGCCGCCACTTCCGTGCGGGTTGCCCGCCCGGAGCATGCACCCGTGTCGCGTTCCGGGGCTTTCGGGCCGGGAACTGCGACTGTCGCGCCGCTTCGGCGAAAGGAGGGGTGTTCCAAGCCCAGGGCATTTCCGAGAGGATGTCCCGAACCCGTTACCGGGCCGGCTGGAACGCGATGGGAAGGGCACCGGCTCTCTGCCGGGGCGCCATCGTATTCCTCTGGCCCTTCAAGGAGTCAGAGATGACCAAGCGTCACGAAGCCAAATACAAGATCGATCGCCGCATGGGCGAGAATATCTGGGGTCGCCCGAAGTCCCCGGTCAACAAGCGTGAATACGGCCCGGGCCAGCACGGCCAGCGCCGCAAGGGCAAGATGTCGGACTTCGGCACCCAGCTCCGCGCCAAGCAGAAGCTCAAGGGCTATTACGGCTCGATTTCGGAAAAGCAGTTCCGCCGTTACTACGCTGAAGCCGTCCGCATGAAGGGCGACGCCGGCGAGAACCTGATCGGCCTGCTCGAGCGTCGCCTTGATGCGGTTGTCTACCGCGCCAAGTTCGTCCCGACCGTGTTCGCCGCGCGCCAGTTCGTCAGCCACGGCCACGTCAAGGTCAACGGCAAGCGCGTCAACATCCCGAGCTACTCGGTGAAGGTTGGCGATGTCGTCGAGGTCAAGGAAGCCTCGAAGCAGATGACGCTGGTTCTCGAAGCCGCCGGCCTTGCCGAGCGTGACGTGCCGGACTTCCTCGAAGTGGATCACGGCAAGATGGCCTCGAAGTTCGCCCGCATTCCGGGCCTCGCAGATGTGCCCTATCCGGTGCAGATGGAACCGAACCTCGTCATCGAATTCTATTCGCGCTGATTTGCCGTTAGCGAAGCAATGCCAAAGGCCGCCTCCGGGCGGCCTTTTTTGTTTCGGGCAGCATCGATAGGCTGGCGGGATGATCACCTACGCCACCGATTCCGATATGGACTATGCTGCCGCCCGGACGCACCTTGCACCGGGGGCGACCCTCCGTCTCGATGAAGCCTATCGTCTGGCGCATCTGCCGCTGGTTGCGCCCGGTCACCCCGATGTCATTGCGGTGGGAAACGGCTACCACATGGGTGTGCATGCACCCGGCTATTCGCTGGTTCTGCCCATCGATGCCGCGGCATTGGCGGCGGATGAACAGTACTGTGCGCTGGAGGCGGCACTGCGCAGCGCGCCCTTTGCAGGCAAAATCGCCTGGAGTCTCCTGCCGAAGCGCGCCGACAGGCTGCATGCCACGATTTGCGGCAACCTCGCTGTGGAGGAGGAGCGGTTGCCGACAGCGGCACGGGATGCTCTGCGCCGGTTCGGTGCGATCCCGTTCGAGGTCCGCGGGCTATTTTCCGGCAATCGCAACATCGGAAGGCTCTATCTGGCTGTGTACCCCGAAATGCGTGAGGGCGAGCAGGCTTTCGCCGGGGTTCAACGCGTGCTCGGGCGGGTGCCGAATGCGATGGCGCTCATAGGGATGTTCAATTTCACTGACCATCTCGATGCGCGTGAGACAGTGGCGCTGGCCGCTCTGCAGGCGCGCTTCGAGCGCACGCTGTTCCTGCGCGGTGTGGCAGATCGCCTCGCGGTCCTGCGCTCGGCGGATGATCTGGTGCTTGATGCCGCCTTCACGGACAACGTCGCGCTCGCCTGAGCGGCATGCCGGCCGCTTGCCAGAGCCGACAACGATCAAATCGACCCATGTCCTTGCGCGGGATCAAAGCCAGCCTGCGTGAATGAGGATTAGCCTTCGCGCACCTTCTCCTGATGACCGGCGCTGGGCCGGGTCGAACTGCGGGGGTTTCTATGGCTAAACTTGCAGTCCTTATTCACGTCATACTTGCGACGTCTATCGTCGGCGCTCTCGTTGTTGCCATCGTCAGCGTTCCTTCGCTTGCCGATCAGGGTAAGCAGCTCATACCGCTGGCGGCATTGGTTGGCTTTGTCGCTGCCATTCCGCTCAGTATCTGGATTTCCCGCCGCATCCTTGAACAGACGCGTGGTGCCTGAGGCGCACCTTCCCCGGAGCTGCTGCCCTTTCAGATATTCATTTTCTGCGATATGACCTCAGAAGTCATACGCGGGGAGTTTCTGACATGAGCGGCAGGGCCATTGGCGACCACAGCGTTTTGCGGCGGGCTTTTCTTTCAAGGCGGGCCTTTCTGGGCTCGGCGGCGGCCTTGGTCGTCGCCGGTGGCGCGGTTCGTTCCGCGCGCGCAATCGAGGTTGCGGCTCTCGGCGCACGGAAGATCCATGTCATCTCCGATGGCGGTTTTGTGATGCCGGTGTCGATGCTGGCGCGAGACGTTGCGCCGGAGGCGGTGACGACGCTGCTCAAGGCCGAGGGACTGCCGACCGACATCAACACCATGGTCCTCAACGTCACGCTGATTCAGGACGGCGAGGACTGGACGATCATCGACGCCGGATCGGGCGCGAATTTCCTGCCCGGCTCCGGCAAGCTCGCGACCAACCTTGATTACGCCGGCATCCCGCGCGAGGCGGTCAAGCGTGTGATTTTCACGCATGCGCACCCGGATCATCTCTGGGGCGCGATCGACGATTTCGACAGCGATCTCTTCCCGAACGCCAGCTACATGATCTCGGAAGCCGAATGGGCGTTCTGGACCGCGCCCGATGTGTTCTCGAAACTGCCGGAGGACCGGCATTTCTTCGCCGCCGGGGCGCAGCGCATCCTCAAGGCAATCGGGGACAAGACGGTGCGGATCAAGCCGGGGCAGGAGGTCGCACCAGGCATTCTGGCGATCGATACAGCCGGTCATACACCGGGTCACCTTGCATTCGAGGTCGCGGGGGGCGGCTCGAGCCTCGTCGTGCTCGGCGATGCCCTCACCCACAGGGCGATCTCGTTCCAGCATCCCGAATGGAAATCCGGCTCGGATCAGGATGCCGATAGGGGGGCTGCGACGCGCAGGATGTTGCTCGACCGACTGGTGGCCGACAGGCTGCCCTTCATCGGCTATCATCTGCCGTCACCCGGCCTCGGCCGTGCAGAAAAGGCGGGCGCCGCCTACCGTCTGGTGACGGCCTGAAGCGGGTCAGCTCACCGACAGCTGCTTCATAAAGCTGGCAAAGCGCAAGAGGCCCTCGGGCCACGGCCCGTGGCCCGAGTCGGCATTGATATGCCCAGCCTCGCCGGCATCAACCAGCACGGAGCCCCAGGCGTTGGCATGGTCCGCCGCGACCTCGAAATCGCAGTAGGGGTCGTTCGTGCTGGCGACCAGCAGCGAGGGGAACGGGAGGGGATCGCGCGGGAGCGGCGCGAAATCGTGGCTCACACCCGGCAGCAGCTCCTCGCGGTTCCAATCCGAGAGCCCGACGAGAAATCCGCCAATCACCTTGCCCGGCAAGAACAGCGGCGCGGCATGCGGGATCGCGGCGGTACCGATCGAGTGTGAGACGACGACAACCGGCTTTTCCGCCGTGTTGACGGCTTCGGCAATCGCGCCCGCCCATTGAGCACGGTTTGCGCGGTGCCAGTCCGGCTGCCAAACCCGCCGCGCCGTCGAGAGCTTCTGCTCCCAGCGGGTCTGCCAATGGTCCGGCCCGGAATTGCCGAACCCGGGCACGAAAAGGATGGTGGCGTCTGAGAGCTTCATATGCTGCTCTTCCTCAGAAATATAGGTATCGTATGTTGGCCCGGTATGCCGTATGATGACTCATTCGGGAATACTTTCGTTCTATTGTTGAAAAGTCCGTATTGATCGAATAGTTGTATAACTAGATCACTATGAAATCGAGATATTTCGGTTGAAGTCTCATTGTAGAATTTCCAGAGCTTATCGGATCCATCTTGCAAATTCATCAACCCGACCGAATATGCAATGTTTGACTCTATTATTTCTTCTGCGAATGTATATGCAATATGTCCCTGTTTTGATCCAATAACAAAATTTAATTCTTGTTTTTTGAAATGTTATTAACCATTTTCAGCATCTCAGCTTCGTCAAAGTGGAACGAGATCTTATTGCGTATTCTCTCTGCGGCTGGCACTTTTGAAATTAAATTTGCAATTACAATGTATTTATTTCTAAATTTGTCAGACAAATTTGGAAATGTTCTTCTTATTTTATTTAAATATTTCCATGTCATGATGTTGAACTCAAATATTGAACTTATTGAATACCTTAGCAATATTAATTGTCGTATAATTATAAAGGACCGCTCCGGTTGATTTTTGGCGAGTTCAGCATTTTCAAGACCATGGAATACTCTTGGAAAATTCAAGTGATTGCAGGCGTGTGAACTCGCAATCAAATAGCCGAGGTGGTCAGTATGAATTTTCCTTAATGAATCAACAGAAAAATTGATTAGAGTAAATTCATCTTTCTCTTTCACTGGTGATCTTTCGCGATTGTTTCGAGAATGGCCGGCAGGGCTGCCCGGTCGAGCGCAAGTCCGACATGATCGACCCCCGGAACCACCCTGAGATCGAGCTTCGGGTTCACACCTGCAAGGGCTTCGCGCATCAATTTTTCGTTGAAGAGCTCATCCTTTTCGCCGATCAGCACGTGGACCGGCGCGCTGGTCTTGCCGAGCGAACGCTTGTAGCTCAGCGGCATCAAGGACGCATAGAGGCGGAATGTGTAAGCGGCGGTCTGGATGCGGCCAGAATTTGGCGGCACCGCAAAGCGGATCGCCTCCAGCGCGTTCAGCCCACTGAAACCGAGGAAATTCAGGATCGTCAACCCGACGATGCGCGGCACATGGGCTGCGGCCCAGCGACCCGAATCCGCCGAACGGATGGTCGGTGATTCCGGCCCGAGTGCTGGCGCGAGCAGGACCAGAGCGTCGGGCTGGAGGACCGGATAAGCCCCGGCAAAGCGGATCAGAAATCCGCCGCCGAGCGAAAAGCCGAGAAGCGTCAGCTTGTGGTCCGGGTTTTCCGCCCGCGCGGCGAGGATGAGGCTCATCAGGTCCATGTCCGGCTGGCCGATGAAATCGACATCCCCGCGCCGACCTGTATCGCCATGGCCGCGCAAATCCGGCACATAGACGATCTGCCCGGCCGCAGCGAGTTCCTTCGCGAGCGGGTGCAGGCTGGCACCGAGCCCGCTCGAACCATGGATGGCAATGGTGATGCCCGAGGAATTTTTGCCCGCAGCCTTCTCGCCCTTCACGCCCGCGTCATAGCGGCGATAGGCGATGGGTGAGCCGTGCTTGACCTCAAGCTTGCGGATCGGCGGCAGATCGGAGAAATCGACCGCCGCGAAAGGCGCGCTGATCGAGGTCAGCTCGGGCGGTGCCGGTGATGTCCCGAAGCCGATCGCCCAGCCGAGGCCCGCCCCCGCGAGCGCGAGGAGGGCGATCAGGATTTTGGGCAGGTGGCGCATGGGATCATTTCTCGATTATCGCATTTTCTTCACGCGAACCGGCATCCACTTCGCTTGAAAACGCTCTACCGCCCGAATACGCGCTCGAAAATCGTCTCGACGTGCTTGAAGTGATAGCCGAGATCGAACATCGCCTCGAGCTCGGACACCGGAATCCGGCCGGAGACTTCGGCATCGTTCTTCAGCGATGTCAGGAAGTCCGCGCCATGCTCCCAGGTCTTCATCGCGTTGCGCTGCACGAGGCGGTAGCTGTCCTCGCGCGAGACGCCGGCCTGCGTCAGCGCCAGCAGCACGCGCTGCGAATTGTGGAGCCCCGCGAGCTTGTCGAGGTTCCTCTTCATGTTCTCGGGGTAGACGAGCAGCTTGTCGATGACGCCGGTGAGGCGGGAAAGCGCGAAATCGAGCGTGATTGTCGCATCCGGGCCGATGTAACGCTCGACGGAGGAATGCGAGATATCCCGCTCGTGCCAGAGCGCGACGTTTTCCATCGCCGGCAGCGCATAGGCGCGCACCATGCGGGCGAGGCCGGTGAGGTTTTCCGTCAGCACCGGGTTGCGCTTGTGCGGCATCGCCGACGAACCCTTCTGCCCCGGCGAGAAGAATTCCTCGGCCTCATAGACCTCGGTGCGCTGGAGGTGGCGGATCTCGATGGCAAGACGCTCGACTGACGAGGCCACGACGCCAAGCGTTGCGAAGTACATCGCGTGGCGGTCGCGCGGGATCACCTGCGTCGAGACCGGCTCGACCGCAAGCCCCATACGCTCGGCGACGTATTCCTCAACGCGCGGATCGATGTTCGCGAAAGTGCCGACAGCGCCGGAGATGGCGCAGGTGGCAATCTCCTGCCGGGCAGCGAGGAGACGCGCGCGCCCACGCTCGAACTCGGCATAGGCCTGCGCGAGCTTGAGGCCGAAGGTCACCGGCTCGGCGTGGATGCCATGGCTGCGCCCGATTGTCGGCGTGAACTTGTGCTCCATCGCCCGGCGCTTGAGCGCGGCCAGAAGCTTGTCCATATCGGCGAGCAGGATATCGGTGGCGCGGGCGAGCTGCACCGAGAGCGTGGTGTCGAGCACGTCGGAGGAGGTCATGCCCTGATGCACGAAGCGCGCCTCGGGGCCGACGATTTCAGCCAGATGCGTCAGGAACGCGATGACATCGTGCTTGGTCTCGCGCTCGATCTCGTCGATCCGCGCGATATCGAAGGTCGCGGGCCCGCCCTTTTCCCAGATGATCTTCGCCGCCTCTTTCGGCACCACGCCGAGATCGGCAAGCGCATCGGTCGCATGCGCCTCGATCTCGAACCAGATGCGGAAACGGGTCTCGGGAGACCAGACAGCGACCATTTCGGGGCGGGCGTAGCGCGGGATCATCGGGGTTCTCGGTGAGGTTGGGCGGCGACGCCGCGTATCGCCGGCTTCGTTACACGCCATCGTCCGCCGGCTCAACCGGCTTCTCGCCGGAAGGCAACAGCAGTGCTGCGGCAGCGATCATCACCGGCAGCGGCCAGGGCAGGAGATACGCCGGACAGGAGGCGAGAAACAGGAAGATCACTTGCAGGGAGGACATGATCCACGCCCGGATGAGTCTTTCCGGGTTGGGCTCGAACTGCCCTTCGAAAATGAGGATGTTGGCGGTAAAGCCGAGCGCCATGCCGCCGACGAAAAACAGCCCGAACGCGAGCGCGGCTACAAGACGCGGATAACGCCGGATAACCGGCCAAGGCATGACGACGCCAGCCAACCGTCCCGCGATCGCGCCCACAAGCCCGCCGAAGGTCGCGATGAAGACGATCCAGTAGGTTCGCTCGTGCCAGATTTCGTCGCGCTCGATGATCCGGAGCGCGATGGCGAGGCTGGCGATCACCGTGACGAGGCCGATGGTCACGACGGCATTGAGCTGCGCAATCCAGCGCAGAAAGAACTGCCATCGCAGACGGGCGCTGGCGGGAGCGTCCGGCATCAGGCGCGGGCGGCATCAGCCGCGGCGCGGATCGCGGCGACATTGGCGGCATAGGCCGTCCGCCCACCCTTGAAGGCGGCAGAGCCCGCGACGAGCACGTTCGCCCCGGCGCGGACGATAGCCCCGGCGTTTTCCGGCGTCACACCGCCGTCGACCTCAAGATCGATGGCGCGATCGCCGATCAGCGCGCGGATTTCCGCGATCGTCGTCAGCGCGGAGGGGATGAAGCTCTGCCCGCCAAAGCCGGGGTTGACGCTCATCACCAGCACGAGATCGACCATGTCGATCACCGGCGCGACCATCGCCGCCGGTGTGCCCGGGCAGATCACGACGCCGGATTTCTTCCCCAGCGCGCGAATGGCCTGTAGCGAGCGGTGGATATGCGGGCCGGCCTCGACATGCACCGAGATCAGGTCCGAGCCGGCATCCGCGAAATCCTTGAGGTAGGGGTCTGCGGGCGCGATCATCAGGTGGGTGTCGAACAGCTTCGGCGTGACCTTGCGGATCGCCTTGATGATTGGCGCGCCGAACGAGATGTTCGGCACGAAATGCCCGTCCATCACGTCGATATGCACCCAGTCAGCACCCGCGGCCATCATGGCCGTGACGTCGGCGCCAAGGTCGGCGAAATCGGCGGAGAGAATCGAGGGGGCAATCAGGATCGGGCGCGGGGAGGGGGCGGGCATGGTCAATCTTCCAAATCTATTTCTTGTTCGCATTTTCTTCACGCGAACCGGGGGCCACTTCGCTTGAACCGAAGGTCCGCGCAAGCGAAAATGTTTCACGGGGGTTCCAGCCGCGCCTTGACGGCCTTGAGAATAATCGGGGCAATATAGATCGGAACCTGTGCAAGGGCGAAATAAAGGAAGGTTGTCTGTGGCACCACAGAAAAGATCGGCGCCATCAACAGCCCCATGTTGCGCAACCCGATGCAAATCGCGGTCGTGAACCGGTCGTTGAAGCCGAAAGCGCGCGCGAGCCCGTAGGCCAGCGCGAAGCACACCGCTGAAAACGCCGAGGAGGCGAGCAGGATCGAGATCACCAGAACCGGCGTGCTCAAGGCGGCATCGATCACCCCGTCCATCGCCGCGATGGCGAAGAGAAAGAACAGCACCACGCCCATGCCGTCGAATTCGTTTTTCAGCGCGGCGATACGCGCCATGCCCAGCACTTTGCGCACGGCAAGCCCCACGAGCATGCCGCCGCCGATGAAAATCGCCAGCCTTTGTGCCAGCGCGAAGGGGGAGATCGGCACCTCCGCTCCTGCAAGAGCGCTCGCGAGTGCCGGCGAGGCCACCGGCGCCAGCACCATGCCGAGCACGAGGAGCGTCAGCGCGAGACTGTTCTCAAGCCCCAGCACGCTGGCAAAGGCGGGGGAGGCCATCAGCGGCGGTGCCGCGGCCATCAGCGCGATGCCGAGGCGGATGCCGGGGTCCAGCCCGGCTGCGAGCGGGGTTGCCAGGATCACCCAGGCGACGAGCGGCGGGATGAGCGTCGAGATCGCGAGTCCATACCCGAGCCGGACCGGCCGTGCCACCACCGCCCGAAGCCCCGGAAGGTTCGCCCGCGCGAAGCTCAGGACGATGAAGGTGAAAATCGAGATCGGGATCACCGGCCGCAGCACAGCGGCGATCTGCGGCAGGGCAAGGCCGAGGAAAATCGACAGGGCATAGGCGGCTGCGGCGTGGCGGCCGACATAGGCAAGGGCGGAGCGTAGGGGATTCAGCATTGGATTTGGTGCATTTCAGTAAAAAATGCCGGAATCACGAGGGATTCCACCGCGTATTCCGGAAAATCTTGATTGAAACATGAAGGGGCTTTCTGCAGGATAGCGGGAATTGATGAGGGGTTCCGATGCGGTTTGATGTTCTGGTTCTCGGCGGCGGTATCGTCGGGACGGCGCTTGCGCTTGATCTGGCATTGCGCGGCAAATCTGTTGCCATCGTTGAACGCGGAGCTCCGGGGGGTGAAACCTCCTTCGGCAATGCCGGGCTGATCCAGAGCGAAGCGATGATGCCTTACGCGTTTCCGCGTGACCCTCTCCTTCTCCTTCAATACGCCCTCAATCTCAAGCCGGAAGCGCATTATCATCCCAAGGATGTGTTCAAGGTCGCGCCGTTCCTCTGGCGCTATTTCCGGGCCTCGAACCGGGAAGGCCAGCTCAGGACCGCAGCGGCAAATTTTCCGCTGTTCAGCGCTTGTCTTGCCGAGCACGAGCGGCTGGCGACGGCGGCTGGCGTGCAGGCGATGCTGCGGCCCGGCGGCTGGATCAAGGCCTATCGCGATGGCAAGCACATGGACGAGGATGTCCGCCAGACGGCGATCGACGTTGGCCCCTTCGGTGTGAAATACGATGTGCTCGATCGTGCGGCGCTTCAGGCGCGCGAGCCGAGCCTGTCGGATGTCGTCGTCGGCGGCATTCACTGGACGACGCCCTTCAGCCTCAACGACCCGGAAGCGCTGACGCTGGCCTATGCGAAGGCGTTCGAGGCGCTTGGCGGCAAGGTGATCCATGGCGATGCGATGAGCCTTGCCGAGGAGCGCGACGGTTGGTCGGTCAAGACCGGAGAGGGGCTCGTCTCCGCGCCCGATTGCGTTGTCGCGCTCGGCCCCTGGGCGCCGGATCTCTTGCGGCCGATGGGCTACACGGTGCCGATGGGCGTCAAGCGTGGCTACCATGTCCACATGCGCCCCAAGGGGAACGCAACGCTGAACGTGCCGGTGCTCGACGCCGATGTCGGCTACATGATGGTGCCAATGGCGCGCGGTATCCGCCTGACGTCCGGTGCGGAATTTGCGGATCGCGATTCACCGCAAACGCCGGTCCAGATCGACATGATCGAACCCTATGCGCGCGAGATGATGCCGCTCGAAGGCCGGGTGGAGGCCAGGCCCTGGATGGGCTCGCGCCCCTGCATGCCGGATATGCTCTGTGTGGTCGGCAAGGCGCCCAAGCACAAGGGCCTCTGGCTCAACTTCGGCCATGCACACCACGGGTTGACGCTTGCCGGCTCCTGCGCGCGCCTTCTTGGCGAGATGATCACCGGCGAGAAGCCCTACGCGGACCCCGCCCCCTACAGCCTCGTCCGCTTCAACTGAGGTGGGTGCCGGCAGCCGAAAAACGTTTGCACCGGAATCGGTTAGCAACCGTTGCAGAAGCGGTGAATCATGGACTTCAACAGGTGAATCGCGCGCTTCAGAAGGTGATTCAAGCGCCGGCTTGACAATCAGCGGCTGCACTCAGCCGAACCTGTCCCGCCAGCTTGGCAAGGCGTCGGGAAACGGCAGGGCCGTCGCCTGATAGACGCCGATGGCAATCGCGCGGGCGACGCAATCCGCCGCCAGCATGCCGAGCAGGGTGAGATCATAGGCCGGATCGCGGAGCGCGATCTCGCCCGTTGCCGCCGCGAAAATCGTATCCCCGTCCATCGGTGCATGCGCCGGGCGGATCGCGCGGGCAAGCCCGTCCTGCGCCATGATCGCGAGGCGTTTGGCTTGTGGTTTTGTCAGGATGGCATTCGTGACGATGGTGCCGATAGTCGTCGCCGGTTCGGCAGCATGGCCCTTGATGCGGAGCGTGAGCGCGTCAGCCGGCATCGCGTTGGGCAGGCCGAGCCCGCCGAATTCAGCACCCTGCTCGTAAGGCGCCGCCCAGAAATGCGGGCCATCACCGATGGTGGCGGCACCGATGGCATTCACCGCCATGAAGGCCTGAACGATGAGTCCACCGGCCGTTGTTGCCGAGGCCGTGCCAAAGCCACCCTTGAGGTTCGCGGTGGTGGCACCAAACCCGGCACCCGTCGAGCCAAGGTCGAATTCAGGACTGGCGACACCGATGGCCTGATAACCGAGTTGCCAATAGGGCGGCATGACGGGAGGAGCGGCAGCAGGCCTCTCTCTTGTCAGCCAGGGCTTCTCGCCGCCGTTGAGAAGATCGAACAGGATTGCCTGCGGCACGATCGGTACCAGAGCGGACCGGATCGCAAAGCCGCGTCCCATGGCAACCAGCGCCGCCATCGCGCCGCCGGCGGCGTCGAGCCCGAAGCCGGAACCACCTGAAAGAATGAGGGCATCGACGGTCCCGACCGTCATCTCCGGTTCGAGAAGCGCGGTATCGCGTCCCGCCGGTGCGCCGCCGAGAATGGAAACCGAAGCGGTGGCGGGCTGGTCGAACAGCACGGCGGTAACGCCTGTGGCGGCGCTGGCGTCATCGGCATGGCCGATCCGCACACCGGGAATGAGACTGGTCGCCGAGGCGGATTTCCTGGAAGGAATGGAGGGCATGCGGGGCACCGGTGCAGTTGTCTGGCAGAACTCACGACAAGGTGTCCGCTTCTTCGGGCAATCTCAACCGGATTTGGCTTTTTCTCAACGCCTGATGCGGTATGGAGGGAGCGAAGCTGCCGCCATCCAACCTCAGGGGCACCATGACACCGGAACTGACACTGCCTGCGATTGCGCTCGCTGGCCTGCTCTCGTTTCTCAGCCCCTGCGTGCTGCCGCTGGTGCCACCCTATCTGTGCTATCTCGCGGGCACCAGCGTGAGTGAACTTGCGAAGGCGGGCGAGGTCGATACCGCGCTTCGGCGGCACGCGCTGCTCGCGGCGCTGTTCTTCGTGCTCGGCTTTTCCTGCGTGTTCATCGCACTGGGGGCGGGGGCTTCGCTGATCGGAGCGGTGCTGCGCGCGTATTCCCATGTGCTGAGCCAGGTTGCAGGCGTTGCGATCATCATCATGGGGCTGCATTTTCTCGGAGTGTTCCGTCTTGGCTTTCTCAGCCGGGAGGCGCGGCTGGAGGTTGACAAGCCCGCCGGGCCGCTGGGCGCCTTCGTGATGGGATTGGCGTTCGCCTTCGGCTGGACGCCTTGCATCGGCCCGGTGCTTGCAGGCGTGCTGGCGGTCGCAGGGAGCGAGGCCTCCGTGGTTCGCGGGGCAGGGCTGCTCGCGGTTTATTCCGCCGGGCTCGGCGTGCCCTTCCTGCTCGCGGCCTTCGCGATGGGGCCGTTCATGCGCCTTCTGCAACGCTTCCGGCAGCACATTGGCAAGGTGGAGAAGGTGATGGGCGCGCTGCTGGTCCTGACCGGCATCGGTTTCCTCACGGGCTCGATCAGCCAGATGGGGTTCTATCTGCTCGAAGCCTTCCCGATTCTCGGTAGACTGGGCTAATCTGGCAAGCTGGGCTAGTCTTCCCCGGCAACCCCGGAGAACCCCATGCGCCTTCTGGCCGACCATGAACTGAGCGACGCTGCCCGCGCAGTCTTTGATGACATCCGCGCGACGCGGAAAAGCGATTTCGTCAACAATTTCTGGCGCGCGCTGGCGCATGATCCGGTCCAGCTCCGGCAGGTGTGGGAGGAGGCGAAGACGGTGATGGCGCCCGGCGCGCTCGATCCGATGATCAAGGAGCTGCTCTATATCGCCGCTTCCGTCACCAACGGTTGCCAGTATTGCATCGCCTCACACGGCGCGGCAGCGCGTGCGAAGGGCATGAGCGAGGCGCACTACATGGAGCTGATGGCGGTGGTCGGCCTCGCCAACAAGACGAATCGTCTTGCTGTCGGCCTGCAGGTGCCGGTCGACGATGCCTTCAAGCCATTGGAATAACGGATAAAACAAGCGCCCTGAAATCGGGTGGTTTTGGCCTTGGTGAAGCGCGATGGTTTGCGCCCAGTCAAGGAGGATTTCATGTCAGCTATTGCCACACTCGCTCGCACCTCAAGTGCCCAACATACCCCGGTCGCGATTTCCGGCCTGTCGTATGCGCCGTATGCATCGCTCTTCAGCCTCACCGATGCGGAACTCGAAGCGCGCGGCATGCGTCGTTATTTTGCGCCGGAGAACCCTGCAATCGGCTATCCCTGCCGCGTCAGCCTCGCGTTTGCGAAGCCCGGCGAGGAATTGCTGCTGGTGAACTACCGGCATCTCGACAAGCCCGGCACGCCGTATCGATCGGAAGGGCCGATCTTCATCCGGCGTAACGCCGTTGCCTTCGCCAAGGCCGATGCCTATCCCGAAATCATCATGCAGCGGGAAATGTCTGTGCGCGCCTATGACGCCGCCGGCTTCATGCTTGAGGGGGAGCTTGCAGAGAAAGAGGGGCTGAAGGCGCTCGTGGACACGTGGTTTGCGCGGGCCGATGTCGCGCATGTCGACATCCATTCCGCCCGGCGCGGCTGCTTCTTCTGCCGGATCGAACGCGCCTAGGCGCTGTTCCGTCACCGCAAGCAAAAAGCCCGCCTTTCAGCGCGGCCTTCCCGAGCGAAGTGGCCCCGGTTCGCGTGAAGGGAAGGCCACAAACAAAAAGCCCGCCTTTCAGCGCGGCCTTCCCGAGCGAAGTGGTTCCGGTTCGCGTGAAGGGAAGGCCACAAACAAAAAGCCCGCCTTTCGGCGGGCTTTCCGTTTCAAAGCCGGAGCTTTGGCTGGGTTTCCCCGTTCTTAGTTCTGAACGTAGGTAACCTTGCCGTCAGCACCCTTCTTCCAGGTGTACATGACGTAATCCGGGCGGGTGATGTCGCCCTTCTTGTCGTAGCTGAGTTCGCCGATCACGGTCTTGAACTTCTGACCGGAGTGGATCTGCGCAGCGACCTTCTTCGGATCAAGCGACTTGGCGGATTCAGCAGCCTGCTTGATGACTTCCATCGCGGCGTAGGTGTAGAGCGTATAGGCTTCCGGGTTGATGCCCTTGGCCTTGTAGGCGTCCACGACCTTCTTGGCTTCCGGGCGGTTGCGCGGATCCGGCGGGAAGGTCATCAGGGTGCCTTCGACGCCCGGACCACCGATGGTGGCGAACTCGTCGGAGGTGATGCCGTCACCCGACATCAGGACAGCCTTGACGCCCTGGTCACGCATCTGGCGGATGATGAGGCCGCCTTCGGTGTGCAGGCCACCCCAGTAGACGACATCGACAGCAGCGTTCTTGATCTTGGTGACGAGGGCCGAGAAGTCCTTTTCACCGGTGTTCACGCCTTCGTACATCACTTCCTTGACGCCGGCCTTGTTCATGGCCTTCTTCGTCTCGTCCGCGAGGCCCTGGCCGTAGGTCGTCTTGTCATGGACGACGGCGACCTTCTTGCCCTTCATGTTCTTGGCGAGGTAGTCAGCGGCAACCGCGCCCTGCTGATCGTCACGGCCACAGGTACGGAACACGTTCCACAGCTTGCGCTCGGTGACCTTCGGGTTCGTCGCCGACGGGGTGATCACGAGAACACCGTTTTCGGCATAGACTTCGGATGCCGGAATCGTCACGCCCGAGTTGAAGGGGCCGACCACGAACTTGATGCCGTCACCGACGAACTTGTTCGCCACCGAGACGCCCTGCTTCGGGTCCGAAACGTCGTCACCCTTCGAGAGGGCGAGCTTCTGGCCCATGATACCGCCGGCTGCGTTGAAATCCGCAACAGCCTGTTCAGCACCATCCGTCAGCTGCTTGCCGAAGGCGGCGTTCGGACCGGTGATCGGACCCGTGACGCCAAATTTCAGCTGCGCATTGGCCGCACCCGCAAAAGCAAGGGTCGCGGCAAGCGCAACGCCGGCCAACAAAGTTTTCTTCATCAGGTCTCTCCCTGTGACTGATAAAAACGGGTTCACATCGCTACCCGCGAGCGTTTCCAAACGCACTATGTCTTGATTGACCACCACCAGTGCGAGAGCGGAAACCCGTTTCGCACGCGGCGGTGTTTGAGTACGCCTGAAGCCATCAAAGCCGGTTTTTTCCACTCTGTCACCAGCCAAATCGAATGTTTTTTTGCCTTTTACGCACTCTTTCGCCGCCAGGAGAAGGCCCCGGTTTTTTCAAAGGCGAAGGAATACTGCCGCGCCATTGCTCCGGCGCGCTGGTTACGCCAGCCGAGCCAGGCGCAGAAGGTGATCACCGCCGTATCGACGAGGTAATACTTCAGCGAGAACAGCGTGCCCTCGAACAGCGCGAAATGGATGAAGCGCACGGCGAGGCCGAGGATCATCATGTAGGGGATCAGCGTCCAGGACGGCTTCCAGGAGCCAGCGATTGCCTTTCCGGCGCGCCAGGCGGCCCAGCCACCCATGATGACCGTGACCAGCAGGAACAGCCAGACCGAGGGTTCCTCGTAGAGAATGCCTTGCATTGCCAGAACTCCGTTGCCTCCAGTCGAGGTCTTGTTGTTCGTTCAGTGGTGCCCGCCTTCGAGATAGGCTGCCTTGACCTGCGGATCGGCGAGCAGCGCCTTGCCGGTGCCACTCATCGTGATCAGTCCGTTGACCATCACGTAACCGCGATGCGCGAGTTTGAGCGCGTGATACGCGTTCTGCTCGACGAGGAAGACCGTCATCTTCTCCTCGGCGTTCACCTGCCGGATCACGTCGAAAATCTGCCGGACGATGATCGGCGCGAGGCCGAGCGAGGGTTCGTCGAGCAAGAGCAGCTTCGGTCGGCTCATCAGCGCACGACCGATCGCCAGCATCTGCTGTTCGCCGCCCGAGAGCGTGCCGGCACGCTGCTGGAGCCGCTCTTTCAGGCGCGGAAAGATCGTGCAGATCTTTTCGAGGTCCTGGTTGAACCACGCGAGATTGTTGACCGAGGCCCCCATCTGGAGGTTCTCGTACACGCTCATGCGCGGGAAAACGCGGCGGCCTTCCGGCGATTGCGCAATGCCGAGGCGCGCGATCTCATGGGTCGGCATCTTGGTGATGTCCTGCCCCTGATAGGTGATCGTGCCGTCTTTTGCCTGCGGTTTGCCGAAGATGGTCATCATCAGCGTGGACTTACCGGCGCCGTTCGCACCGATCAGCGTGACGATCTCGCCCTCGTTGACATCCATATCGACGCCCTTGAGCGCGATGATATTGCCATAGAAGGTCTTGACGCCCCGCACCGAGAGCAGGGGAGCGGAATTCATCGTCATAGGCCCACCTCTGCTTCGATCTTCTCCACTTCCGCTTCATCTTCCGCGCCAAGATACGCGGCGATGACGCGCGGATCGGATTTGACCTCGTCCGGTGTGCCGTCCGAAATCTTGGTGCCGTAATCGAGCACCACGACGTGATCCGAAATCTCCATGACCACGGACATGTCGTGCTCGATCAGCAGCACCGAGGTGCCGTGATCCTTGCAGACCGAGCGCAAGAGCGCGTTGAGTTCGGCGCTTTCCTTCGGGTTGAGGCCGGCGGCCGGCTCGTCGAGGCAGAGCAGCACCGGGTCCGTGCACAGGGCGCGGGCGATTTCGAGCCGGCGCTGGTCGCCGTAGGGCAGATCGCCGGCGGGGTCATCCGCACGGTCGATCAGCTTGGTCTTCTCGAGCCAGTATTTGGCGGTCTCGATCGCCTCGTTCTCGCGCTTCTTGAAGCCGGGCAGGCCAATGAGGCCGCCAAGCGTCCAGTTGGAGGCGACCATCAGCGGGTTGTGCTGGGCCACCATCAGGTTTTCGAGCACGGTCATGCCCGAAAAGAGCCGGATGTTCTGGAAGGTGCGAGCGACCTTCGCCCGTGCCGAGACCTCAAAATCGGGCATCCGTTCCAGCAGGAACAGGCTGCCGCCTTCACCCTTGAGGCTGTCCCGCGGCGTGTCGGTCAGCGTTTCGACGTGAGCCTCGATGTCGATATTGCCATGGCGCAGCGCCATGCGCCCGGTCGTCGGCTTGTAGAAGCCGGTGATGCAGTTGAACACCGTGGTCTTGCCGGCGCCGTTGGGGCCGATCAGTGCGGTGATGTCGCCACGTCCGGCAACGAAGGAGAGATCGTTCACCGCGACGAGGCCGCCGAAGCGCATCGTCAGGTTCTCGACTTTCAGGATGGGATCGGATTTCGCGCGCATCAGCCATGCCCCTCTTTGACGAGGTCAGACGAAACGACCTTCTTTTCCTTCAGGAACACCGTCGGCTCACGCGCCGAGATCAGGCCGCGCGGCTTCCAGAGCATCATCAACACCATGCAGATGCCGAAGATCAGCATACGGTATTGTGCGGGGTCGAACCCGTCGCCGAAATAGAGTTTCAGGAAGTCGAGTTCGCGCAGCACTTCCACGCCGCCGACCAGCAGGATCGAGGCGATCACCACGCCGAGCAGGCTCCCCATGCCGCCGAGAACCACGATGGCGAGGATCTGCGCCGATTCGAGGAACACGAAGCTCTCCGGCGAAATGAAGCCCTGCCGTGCGGCGAAGAATGCGCCGGCGAACCCGCCGAACATTGCGCCGATGGCGAAGGCGGTGAGCTTGGTGTTGACCGTGTTGATGCCAAGCGAGCGGCAGGCGATTTCATCCTCGCGCAGCGCTTCCCACGCCCGGCCGACCGGCAGGCGCCTCAGCCGCATCGACACCGCCGCCGTCACCAGCGCCAGCGCCAGGATGACGTAGAAGAGGAAGATCGTCCGGTAGATCGGGCTGAATTCGAGCCCGAATTTTGCGGCAAACCCGTCCTCTCCGGCCGTGAACGGTGTACCGAAGAAGCTCGGCCGCGGAATGGAGGAAATTCCCGCGTAGCCGTTCGAGAAATCGACCCAGTTGATCAGCACGAGGCGGATGATCTCGCCGAAGGCCAGCGTCACGATCGCGAGATAGTCGCCCCGGAGCCGCAGCACGGGAAACCCGAGCAGAACGCCCCAGAACGCCGCGAGAATGCCTGCGACCGGCAGGCAGATCCAGAACGCCCAGACCTGCCAGAAGCCTTCGCCGATCAGCTGCGCCATGAACTCCTTGATCGGTTCGGAGGAGGCGAGCAGCGCGTAGGAATAGGCCCCCACCGCGTAGAACGCGACATAGCCGAGATCGAGCAGGCCGGCGAGGCCGACGACGATGTTCAGCCCCCAGCCGAGCATGATGTAAATCAGGATCTGGATGCCGAAGTTGTCGATCCACTTGATCGCGCCCTGCGGCCCGGCAGTCGCCAGCACGAAAATCGGGTAGGCGACCAGGAAACCGACGGCCACCGGCAGCCCGAATTTCTCGATCTTGAGCATCATCGCCGAGGATGACGTCTTCTTTGCCGGGGCTATCCGCCCGGCGCGAGAAGCCTGCCAGTAGCCGGTCATGAGGCGGGCGACGAACACGAGGCCGACGACCGCAGCCAGCAGGCCGGGGCGGCCGACGAGCACCATCTGGTTGTTGAGCGCCTGATCGGTTTTCAGGCCGAGCATGAGCGCGAACAGGCCGAAGGCGATGATCGCGGCGATGACGGAATCCTTGAACAGGATGCCCCAGTTCACGACGGGTTTTTCAACAGCGTCCATCATGATCAAACCTTCTCGACTTCGGGTTTGCCGAGCAGGCCCTGCGGCATGAAAATCAGCACGATGGCGAGAATGGAGAACGCCGCGACGTCCTTGTAGTCGATCGAGAAATACGCCGACCAGAAGGTCTCGATCAGCCCGATCAGCAGCCCGCCGAGCACCGCGCCGGGCAGCGAGCCGATACCGCCGAGCACCGCCGCCGTGAACGCCTTGACGCCGGGCGTGAAGCCATCGGAGAACACGACAACGCCGTAATAGGTCAGGAACATCGTCCCTGCGACCGCCGCGAGCGCCGCGCCCATGATGAAGGTGACGGAAATCGTCCGGTCGACGTTGATGCCGAGCAGCGCCGCCATCTTCGGGTCCTGCTCGCAGGCGCGCTGCGCCCGGCCGAGTGGCGTCTTCTGCACCACGTACCAGAAGATCCCGAGCAGGATCGCTGTTACGGCGATGATCATCACCTGCTTGTAGGAGATCGCGACCTGGAAGCCGTTGCGCTCGAACAGGTTGATCGTGTCGCGCATCACCGGCGGAATGGGCTTGTTGCGCGCGCCTTGGGCAACCTGCACGAAATTCATCAGAAGGATCGACATGCCGATCGCGGAAATCAGCGGCGCGAGGCGGAAGGAGCCTCTGAGCTTACGATAAGCGATGCGCTCGATCGTCCAGCTGTAGAGCGAGGTGATCACCATCGAGACGATCAGCGCGACCAGAAGGGCGAGAAAGACCACCCCGCCCGACATGCCGGCAAAAGCCGTGATCGCCATGAAAACGATGAGGGAAATGAAGGCGGAAATCATGAACACGTCGCCGTGCGCGAAGTTCACCATTCCGATGATGCCGAAGACCATCGTATATCCGATGGCGATCAGGCCATAAACGGCACCTAACGTGACGCCATTGATCAGCTGCTGGACAAATACTTCCATACCCTACGAACGCCTCCCCACTCTACGCATCCCGTCTGATGCGGGATTTGTGCCAGAACCGATTTACCGGAGCGCGCTTTGCTTGGCTAGCGGCAATACGCAAACCCGATCGATCAGCTGGCGGCGACTAATGGCCTACTGTCTCTGGCGTATCAATCGCAAAAACGAGTTCAACCCCGTGGATATCACTAAAATGCGATCCAGTTTTCTAGAACATCTCTAATTGCTCATACTTTGTCTGCCAGAACGAACCCATGGGCGAAGGGATCGTGATCGTCGACGAAGATCGTGTTCAGGCCGGTCATCACCGCCCAGCCCTCGACGGAGGGGATGATCGCCGGCTTGCCGCCGACGGTGGTTTCGCCCTCGATACGGCCGACAAACAGCGATCCGATGATGCTCTCGTGTACGAAATCCTGCCCCGGCTTGAGCTTGCCCTTCGCTGCCCATTGCGCGATGCGCGCCGAGGTGCCGGTGCCGCAGGGCGAGCGGTCGATGGCCTTTTCGCCATAAAACACCGCATTGCGGGCGGTGGCTTCCGGCTTCGTCGGCTTGCCGGCCCAGAGCACATGGCGGCAGCCGCGGATGGCCGGGTTCTCGGGGTGGACAAGCTCGATCGTCGCGTTCACCGCTTTGCGCACTGCCGGCGACCAGCGCAGGATATCGGACGGCTGAACCGCCTCGACCCCGACGAAATTTGGCTGCGGGTCGACGATGGCGTAGAAATTCCCGCCATAGGAGATATCGACCGTCAGTTCACCGAGGCCTTCGACATCGAGCTTCACGTCGGTGGCATGGAGGAAGGAGGGGATGTTGACGAGCTTCACGGATGTGACGCGCCCGCCTTCCTGCTTGAAATAGGCCTCGACAACGCCGGCGGGCGTATCGAGCCGGAGCTTGCCCGGCGTTTTGGCGGTCACGAGCCCCTGTTCGAGCGCCATCGTCACGGTGCCGATGGTGCCATGCCCGCACATCGGCAAGCAGCCGGTGGTCTCGATGTAGAGAATGCCGACATCGCAATCGGGCCGCGTCGGCGGGTAGAGGATCGAGCCGGACATCATGTCGTGGCCGCGCGGCTCGAACATCAGCGCGGTGCGGATCCAGTCATACTCGCGCATGAAATGGTCGCGCTTCTCGCTCATCGTGGCGCCGATGAGGTTCGGCCCGCCGCCGACGACCATCCGCACCGGATTGCCGCAGGTGTGTCCGTCGACGCAGAAAAAGGTATGCCGTGCCATGAGAAATCCGGTTTCAGGTTAAGCGTTGAGCGGCAGGATAATGCCCTCGGGTGAAATGGAAAGCAGGCCATCGCCAAGCTTGCGCTGATCTTCCGCCGCGAGTTCGAACGCGGGCGGAGCGCTCCAGCCCATTTCGCGCGCGATCAGGCAGCCGATCAGCAGGATGGCATCCGGCGCGCCCATGACGAGCGCCGCGGGCGCATTCCCGCCACGGATCAGCTCCAGCAACACCGCGGAGGAGGATGACGAGCCGATCGTCGCCGGCAGGCACAGGATGCGCCCCGCGATCGAGGTGCCGCATTGCGGGTGGCGGACCAGGATGATCATCCCGGTTTTCGGGTCGACCCCGCCCCAGAACGAGAGCGGTGCGTCGAGCTTGAGCGCGGTGCCGGTGGCAGCACCGGGCAGGAGGGGAGAAGCGTTCATGCCGGAGGTCGTCTTGCCGGTTTCCATCACGCCCAGAGCCTTTCGTTGCGGCTCAGATGCCCGGTGACGGCGCTTTCGACGCATTCGGCCATCGCGCCATATTGCACGGCATATCCGGTGTTGCCCGGCGCATAATGTGCGAATTTGCCCGAATTGGTCATGAGAACGCCGGTGAGCTCGCTCAGGATCGGTGTGACGACAACGCAGGTATCCGCGACCAGCGTCACGCCCGCGTCTTCCAGCGCTTTCCGGCGCCCGGTGGCTTCGAGCGCTTTCACGGCATGCCGGCCGGTGCAGGCGTAGAACGGACGGGTCAGCTTGCGCCCGGCGATCAGACGGTCGATTTCCATGAGCTCGTCGATCGAGCAATGCGGCGATCCGACAGCCACGGCATCGATTGCCGGATTGCTGGTGGTCGAAAGCCCCGCGCGCGCCGCATCGAGCATCGCGGCGGTGACAGGGATGACCGGGATGCCGGTATGGCCCTGCGTCACAGTTGCAAGATCCGGCGCTTCCGGTGTCACGCCGAGGATATGGAACAGCCCGACCGCGCCTGCCGAGGCGGCCGCCGCGCCGAAGGCTTTGAGGCGATCTTCTGTGGCTGTATTCTCCAGCCCTAGCACGACGCCGATATCCGTTCCGGCGCGCTGGCCGAACAGCGTGCCGATCACCGGCCAGAAGACATCGGAATTGCGCAAATCCGGCGAAATGCCGGAGCAATCGAGCGCGAACGTCGCACGGCGGTTCTGCGGGATATGCAGCCCGTAGTAGGGCGCGCGCGCCGTGATTGCGCAGCAGATATCGAGGAAATCGCCGTAGCGGTTGGTGCGCGCGCCGAGCACGGAATTGCAGAAGGCGACCGCATTGCTCTCACCCCACGCGACATCGGAGCCGAACGCCGGGCGATGCCCCGCCTGATACGGCGCGCAGGTCCAGGTTGCTGCGCAGCCCATCGCCTCATAGGCGCGCATCATGCGCTTTGCCATGTCGTGTTCGTGGGCCGGAAGGCGGATTTTCGCGCCGCAATGCATGTCGACCCCGCCGACGTTCAGCGTGGTGGGGATCACGACCTTCGCGCCGAGGTCAACGAGCTTTTCGCCGAAGAGCGTGCCGGAATCGCCATGGTAGAGCGCGCCGTCGATATGTGCGGAGGCAACGGGGATCAGTTTTTCAGCGCCCATCAGGCGGGCCGTTTCAGCAATCACGCGCATGGCGAGCGCGCGCGGCGCGCCGGCGCTGCCAGTGAGCCATTCGCGTTCCTCAGGGGTCAAGGTCAGGGTCACGTTTCAATCCTGGCGGCAGGTTTCCGGCCCGGACAGTCCAGGGCCAAACACGGGAAGGCGTTCCTGACATGCATGTCAGGGGGCTGTCAATTTACGCTGCGATCCCTGATTGTTTTTTCCGGCCCCGAAGCCACCCTGTCGATTTTCGCCGGGAATACCGCAAGGTGCCCTTGCGCTTTTCTCCAAAGTGTCCAGTTCATTGCGGACGAAAGGGCGCGCCGTGACAGACAAGCATACCGCAAGGGCTGCGGCCAATTCGCCGGAGGCTTCAGGCGCCGGTTTCCGGGAGGCTGACACTTTCCGGGATGCCATGAGCCGCGTTGCCGGCGCGGTGCACCTTGTGGCGACCGATGGCAAGGGCGGCAAGGCCGGGCTGACCGCGACCGCTGTCGCCTCGGTTGCCGCCGATCCGCCGACCCTGCTCGTGTGCCTCAACGCGACGAGCCGCACCGCGGCAGCCTTGCGGGCGAACGGCTATTTCACCGTCAACACGCTGGGTGCAGGGCAGCAGGAGCTGGCGAATGTCTTTGCCGGCCGCACGCCCGCGAAGGGCGAGGTGCGGTTCGAGCACGGCAAGTGGGAGACAGGCGCGGAGGGCCAGCCTGTGCTCGCGGATGCGCTGGTGAGTTTCACGGTCCGGGTTGCCGAGATCAAGCCGGTTGCGACCCATCTCATCGTGATCGGCGAGGTCATGACGATCGGGTTCGGGCAGGCTCACGCCGGGCTGGTCTATACCCGGCGTGCCTATCACGCGGTGTGAGCGCGCGGGGAAGGCCATATTCCAACCCGCATTCTCTTCTGTTCGCATGTGCTTCATGCGAACCGGTCTCCACTTCGCTTGCACATGCTACACGGAGCGGGTGATCCCGCCATCGACACGGAGGCTCTGGCCGGTGATGTAGCCGGCATCGTCCGAGAGCAGGAAGGCCACGGTTTTCGCGATTTCCGCCACTGTGCCATAGCGCCCCATCGGGATGCGGGCCTTGAATACCTCTTTTTCCGGCAGAGAATCGATAAACCCCGGCAGGATGTTGTTCATGCGGATGTTTTTCGCCGCGTAGCGATCCGCATAGAGCTTGGCGTAAGCGCCGAGCCCCGCCCGCAGCGTCGATGAGATCGGGAAGATAAGATCGGGTTCCACGGCTGCAAAAGCCGTGATGTTGACGATTGAACCGCCACCCTGCGCTTCCATGATCGGTGTGAGGTGACGGGCGAGACGGACGACATTGAGGATGATGAGATCGAGACCCTTCATCCAGTCCGCATCGGTGAGGGCCGGCAGATCGCCCTTCGGCGGATGGCCGGTGTTCAGCACCGCACCGTCGATCCGGCCCCAGGTCGCCATCGCCTTGTCGACGAGCGCCTTGAGATCGGCTTCCTCGGTAACGGAACCGGTGATGCCGACCCCGCCGAGTTCCTTCGCCAGTGCCTCTGCGCCGCCCGAGGGCGAGAGCAGCGCGACCTTCCAGCCGCGGCCCGCGAGTTCGCGTGCGGCGGCGGCACCCATGCCTTTGCCGGCACCGGTGAGAAGTGCAACCTTGGTCATGTCATATCCTTCGTGATGGGTGGGCGCATCGCCCGTTCATGGCACGAAGGTATGGACTGTGGTCGCAGATGGCCAGCGTCAAATTGCCGGCTTATCCGGCCAGGAACGGCGCGATGGCCGCATTGTACTGAACGGGGATCTCGCAGTTCGAGATATGCGCGGCGGGGATGACGGCCTTCTTTGCGCCCGTGATGTTGCGCACGAGAATCTCGCCCATCGCGGGTGGCGTTGCCGGGTCTTCGCCGCCGATCAGCACCAGAACCGGGTTGGTGATCGATTTGATGCTCTCGCGCTGGTCCATGTCGCGGATCGCGCCGCAGCAGGCAGTATAGCCAACCGTCGAGGCGCGTCGCACCTGATCGGTGATGCGGGACACTTCCGCCGGGTTGGTCTCGTTCATGCGTCTGGTGAACCAGCGTGGCTTCATGGCTTCGGCGATCGCGCCCATGCCATCCTTATGGGCCATGCGGATGCGGGCGTTCCAGTCGGTCGCCGGTGGCCCCATGAACGGCGAGGTATTGCCAAGGACCGCCTTGCCGATCCGCTCGCGGTGATGCGTCAGCAGATGCATGCCGGCCATGCCGCCCATCGAGCAGCCCACCCAGTCGGCCTTGTGGATGTGGAGCGCATCGAGAAGGCGCAAGGCATCCTGCGCCAGCGCGGCGATCGAATAGGGGCCGGGCGGGCAGGAACTCATCCCATGGCCACGGACATCGTAGCGGATGATGCGGAAATCTTTGGCGAAATGCGCGACCTGCGCGTCCCACATCTCGAGGCTGGCGCCGAGGGAATTCGAGAACACGAGCGGCGGCGCGGCTTCCGGCCCATCGAGGCAGACGCGAAAGCGGATGCCGCCCGCTTCGATAAAGTTGGTTTCAGAGGGCACGGGTTCCTCGCTGGGGTGTTTTTGATGCTTCCGGGGTGCGGGTTCGTCTGGATGCAGCATCCGGGGAAAGGGCGCGAATGACAAGCCTTAACGCGCATCAACGCGGCGCATGGCCTCCGGCGCCAGCTCATGCTGCGCTGCGGGGACGAATTTGTTGCGCGCTTGCGAATGGATGCTTGACCGTTTCTCGGAAAAGGGTCCAAACTGCCGGAATTGGGGCCAAAATGACCGCAAAGCGGCAGAAGGCATCCCCAAAGGGAAACGATTTGGCGCGTTTTTCGCCATTTTTCGCTGAAGGAGTGACAATGCCTAAAGTGAGCATGACCGTGAACGGCAAGCGCGTGAGCGCCAATGTCGATGCGCGAACGCTGCTGGTGCAGTTTCTGCGTGATGAAAACCGCCTGACCGGCACCCACGTCGGCTGCGATACCAGCCAGTGCGGTTCCTGCGTCGTGCACGTCAACGGCAAGGCGATCAAATCCTGCACCACGCTGGCGCTTTCGTGCGAGGGCGCGAATGTCACCACCATCGAGGGGCTCGCCAACGGGCAGGATCTGCACCCGATGCAGGCAGCCTTCCGCACCCATCACGGGCTTCAGTGCGGCTTCTGCACGCCGGGCATGATCATGTCGGCGATCGACATGGTGAACCGGCTCGGCTTCGATCTCTCCGAAGAGACGATCCGCCACGAGCTTGAGGGCAACATCTGCCGCTGCACCGGCTACCACAACATCGTCAAGGCTATTCAGGCCGGCGCGGCTGCGATGGGCGGCATGAAGGTCGCTGCCGAATAAGTGCGCCAGCGCACAACGCGGGTGCTTCGGCCTCCGCAGTTTGCTCTGGCACACCATTCAAGGAGGTACCCCATGCGCGTGCTCAAGATCGCTACTCTCGCCACCTTCCTCGCTCTCGGCTTTGCCGGGGCTTCCGGCGTTTTCGTTTCCGAGGCGAATGCCCAGGCGACGTGCCGGAACAAATGCAACGACGAGGAGCAGGCCTGCCTGAAGCGGACCAACAACAAGTCGCAGTGCGGCGGCAAGGCCCAGACCTGCGCCTCCAAATGCAAATGATACGCTGAATTCCTCCCCTTTGCCGGAAAGATCGTCTGGAGACGACGCTGCGAAGGGGAGCCTTTGAGGAAACGACCCATCTCGCCGAGAGGACCATGACAATGGCAGGCACTGGAATTGGTGCGCGCGTCGAGCGCAAGGAAGACTTCCGCTTCATCACGGGCAAGGGCAACTACACCGACGACATCAACCGCGAGGGGCAGACGCACGCGTATTTCCTGCGCTCGCCGCACGCCCATGCCGTCATCAAGTCGGTCGATACGAAAAAGGCGTCCGGCATGCCGGGCGTCGTCGGCATTCTCACCGGCGCGGATATCGAGAAGGACAAGGTCGGCGGCCTCATCTGCGGCTGGATGATCAACAACAAGGATGGCTCGCCCATGCGGGCCGGGGCTCACCCCGCGCTGGCGCAGGGCAAGGTGCGCTATGTCGGCGATCACGTCGCCGTCGTCATCGCGGAAACGCTGGCCGAGGCCAAGGACGCGGCGGAGGCGATCAAGGTCACCTACGCACCGCTGCCGGCCGTGGTTGACCTCGCCTCGGCGACGAAAAAGGGTATCACCACGATCCACGATGTCGCACCCGACAATCAGGTCTACGACTGGCATCTCGGCGACAAGGCCGCGACAGACGCGGCTTTCAAAAAAGCAAAACACGTCACGAAAATTGATCTCGTCAACAACCGCCTGATCCCGAACGCGATGGAGCCGCGCGCGGCCGTCGGCGATTATAATTCGGGCGAGGACGCCTTCACGCTCTATACCACCAGCCAGAACCCGCATGTGGCGCGGCTGGTGCTCTCGGCCTTCATCGGCATCGCGCCGGAGCACAAGCTGCGCGTGATCGCACCGGATGTCGGCGGTGGTTTCGGCTCCAAGATCTTCATCTACGCCGAGGAGACGGTTTGCGTCTGGGCGGCGAAGAAGGTTGGCCGCCCGGTCAAATGGGTGGCGGATCGCACGGAGGCGTTCCTCTCGGATGCGCATGGCCGCGACCATCTGACCCACGCCGAAATGGCGATGGACGAGAACGGCAAGATCACCGCGATGCGGGTGAAGACGCGCGCCAATCTCGGCGCCTATCTCTCCACCTTCTCCTCCTCGGTGCCGACCTATCTCTACGCGCCGCTGCTCTCCGGGCAGTACAACATCCCGGCGATCTATGCCGAGGTCGAGGCTGTCTATACCAACACCGCGCCGGTCGATGCCTATCGCGGTGCCGGGCGGCCGGAAGCGACCTTCGTCGTCGAGCGCATCGTCGAGGTCGCGGCACGCGAACTCGGGCTGGACCCGGCGACCTTCCGGCGGAAGAACTTCATCAAGTCCTTCCCGCACCAGACCCCGGTCATCATGTGCTACGACGTCGGCGATTACGATGCCTCGCTGAAGAAGGCGATGGAGGTTCATGACGTCAAAGGCTTTGCCAAAAGGAAGCGCGACAGCGCCAAGGCCGGCAAGCTCCGGGGTCTCGGTTATTCCGCCTATATCGAGGCCTGCGGCATCGCCCCCTCGGCGGCGGTGGGTTCGCTCGGTGCGGGTGTCGGCTTGTGGGAGTCAGCCGAAGTGCGGGTCAATCCGGTCGGCACGGTGGAAGTGCTCACCGGTTCGCACAGCCACGGGCAGGGCCACGAGACGACCTTCGCGCAGTTGGTTGCGGGGCGGCTCGGCATCCCCATCGAGAATGTCTCCATCGTCCACGGCGACACCGACAAGGTGCAGATGGGCATGGGCACCTACGGTTCGCGCTCCGGCGCGGTCGGCATGAGCGCCATCGTGAAAGCGCTCGACAAGGTGGAAGCGAAGGCGAAAAAGGTCGCGAGCTTCGTGCTCGAAGCGAGCGAGAAGGACATCGACTTCAAGGACGGCAAGTTCTCGGTGAAGGGCACCGACAAGTCGGTCGATTTCGCCTCGGTCGCCTTGCAGGCCTATGTCGCGCACAAGTTCACCGGCGCTGAGCTGGAGCCGGGCTTGAAGGAGGGGGCGTTCTACGATCCCACCAACTTCACCTTCCCCTCGGGCGTGCATATCGCGGAGGTCGAGATTGACCCGGATACCGGCGTCACCACGGTCGCGAAATGGACGGCGGTCGATGATTTCGGCGTTATCATCAACCCGATGATCGTCGAGGGTCAGGTGCACGGCGGCATCGCGCAGGGTATCGGCCAGGCGCTGCTCGAAGGCGCCGTCTACAACGACAATGGCCAGCTTCTCACCGCGAGCTACATGGATTACGCCATGCCGCGCGCCGATGATCTGCCCTCGTTCCGGGTTGACCACACGACGACGCCATGCCCCTCGAACCCTCTGGGGATCAAGGGCTGCGGCGAGGCCGGGGCGATCGCCTCCCCTGCAGCGATGATCAACGCGATCACCGATGCGCTTGGCCATGAGAATATCGCTATGCCGGCGACCCCGCAGGCGGTCTGGAAAGCGGCGCAGGCCAGCTTTGCCAAGGCGGCGGAATGAGGTGAAATGACCAATTTCCCGGCATAGCTGCCAACGTAGCCCGAATGGGCGTCCGAGCTTATGCGAGGGATTTCCTGAAAGGAAACAAGACCATGTACGCTTTTGATTTTCATCGTCCTTCCACCCTCCGTCAGGCGAACAGCCTTGTCGGCAAGGTTGCGGACAACAAGCTCCTCGCCGGTGGGCAGACGCTGCTGCCGACCATGAAGCAGCGCCTCGCCAGCCCGGCAGCCGTGATCGACCTTTCGGGTGTGCCCGAACTCGTCGGCATCGAGCAAAAGGGGCGCAACCTTGTCATCGGCGCGATGACGACGCACGCAGAGGTCGCGAATTCCGCGCTGCTCAAGGGGGCGCTGCCGGGCCTTGCCGCGCTCGCGGGTGGCATCGGTGACCCGCATGTGCGCAACCGCGGCACCATCGGCGGCTCGATCGCCAACAACGATCCGGCGGCGGATTATCCCGGCGGCCTGCTCGCGCTCGGGGCGACGGTTGTCACCAACCAGCGCAAGATCTCGGCGGCGGATTTCTTCACCGGCATGTTCTCGACCGCACTCGATGAGGGCGAGATCATCACGAAGGTCGTGGTGCCCGCGGGGGCGAAATTCGCCTATGCCAAGTTCCGCAATCCGGCCTCGCGCTATGCGATGGTAGGGGTCGCGGTCGCGAAAAAGGGCGCGAAGGTCGTCGTGGCCGTCACCGGTGCGGGCTCGGACGGCGTTTTCCGCTGGGCTGATGCCGAGGCCGCACTGACCAAACGCTTCAATGCCAAGGCGCTCGACGGCGTGAAGACCCCGGCGGCGAAGGGCCTCAACAGCGATATCCACGCTTCCGCCGAATATCGCAGTCACCTCATCGGTGTGATGACGAAGCGCGCGGTGACGACAGCGAGCGGCAAGTAAGAGGGCGCGGGATCGCAATGGATCACCATCAGGGCCGGTGCCCGCGCACCGGTCTTTTCCGGCTCCAATGACAATCCAGCTTCTCGAATTCGCTCTGACCGCGTTAATCATCGAGCTGACGCCGGGTCCGAACATGGCATGGTTGGCCGCTCTCAGTCTGGCCGAAGGGCGACGTGCCGGGCTTGCTGCCGTCGCGGGCGTTTCGCTTGGGCTTGCCGGCATCGGGGTTGCTGCCGTTTTCGGACTGGCCGCGGTGCTCGACGGTAACCGGATCCTCTACGATGTCCTTCGTTATGCAGGCAGCGTCTTTCTGCTCTACCTCGCCTGGGAGGGGTGGCGCGGTGCGGAGGGCAACAATGGTGAAAAATCCGGGCGTGCCGCAGCTTTTGGTCGGGCGCTTGCGCAGAACCTGTTGAACCCCAAGGCAGCCTTGTTCTACATCGCAGTGATGCCGATGTTCCTTGTGCCGGGGCGGCAGGATGTGATGGCGCAGAGCCTCGTTCTGGTCGTGATCTATGTTTCGGTCGCGACTGCGGTTCATGCCGGGATCGTGCTCTTCGCAGCCAGCCTTCGGCCTTATCTTGTCGCGGGCCCGCACGAGAGATTGGTGCGGCGCCTTCTTGCCGTTTCGCTGGCGCTTGTCGCCATCTGGTTTTTCTGGAGCACTCACCGATGATCGCCGTGCCATCCTCGATCGAAGCGGTGCTCGATCTGCTCGCCCGCGAGCATTACGTCGCGGATCGCGGCTTTGCGACCGTGCTGTTTCTCGCACTGAAGATGGGCCGGCCGCTGTTTCTCGAAGGCGAGGCGGGGGTCGGCAAGACCGAGATCGCCAAGGTGCTCGCGAAGGGGCTGGGCCGCAAGCTGATCCGCCTGCAATGCTATGAGGGGCTGGATGCCGCCTCCGCGCTCTACGAGTGGAATTATGCGGGGCAGATGATGGCGATCCGCCTCGGCGAAGCGGCGGGCGAGCATGACCGCGCGAAACTCGCGGGGGATGTGTTCTCCGAGAAGTATCTCGTCAAGCGCCCGCTGTTGCAGGCGCTGGAGCCGGATGCCGCCGGCCCGCCGGTCTTGCTGATTGACGAACTTGACCGCACGGACGAGGCCTTCGAGGCCTTCCTGCTTGAAATCCTCAGCGATTTTCAGGCGACAATCCCGGAGCTGGGCACCATCAAGGCGCCCGCGCCGCCGATCGTCATCATCACCTCGAACCGCACGCGCGAGGTGCATGATGCCTTGAAGCGCCGCTGCCTCTACCATTGGGTCGATTACCCCGATGCCACCCGAGAACTCGCGATCTTGCGCGAAAAAGCGCCGAAAACCCCGGCGAAACTCTCCAAACAGATCATCGCCTACGTGCAGGCCATCCGCAAGGAAGACCTCTTCAAGGTGCCGGGCGTGGCCGAAACGCTCGATTGGGCAACCGCGCTCGTTGAACTCGATGCCGTCGCCCTCGATCCCACGCTGGTCTCGGATACGCTTGGCGTTCTCCTGAAATATCAGGATGATATCCTCAAAATGCAGGGCTCCCGCGCGAAGGAATTGCTTGATGAGATCAAGGCAGGCGCGTGATGGAGGCTGATATTCTCCCTTCCCGCATCTGCGGCACCTGCACGTTGTGCTGCAAGGTGTTTCCGGTGCCCGAGCTTGCCAAGCCGGCAGGGCGCTGGTGCCAGCACGTTGCGCAGGGCAAGGGCTGCACGATCTACGCCGACCGCCCGCAAACCTGCCGTGATTTCTACTGCCAGTGGCGTTTCAGCGATGATCTTGGCCCGGAATGGAAGCCGGAGGTTTCGCGCTTCGTGCTCTCGATCTACGCCGGCACGAATTCGCTGGCCGTTGCGGTCGATCCCGGCACGCCCACGGCCTGGCAGCAGGAGCCGTATCTGTCGAGCCTCAGGGCATGGTCCGAAGCCGCGCTGGCACAAGGTGATCAGGTGCTGGTGTTCATCGGGTCGAAGGTCATCGCCGTGCTGCCGGACCGCGCGATCGATCTTGGCGAGATGAAGCCGGGTGACCGGATCGTCACGCTCAAGGGGCCGGAGGGCTACGATGTCAGGCTGAAGCCGGCCAATGCCTGAGGTTGGCGGGCATCTCGCGGAAAATATCGCCTATTTTGGCCGTGCGCTGCGCACGGCGGGCATGAGCGTCGGCCCCGGCGCGATGCTGGATGCGGTGGAAGCGGTCGAAACCATCGGCATCGGCCACCGCGACGAGTTCCGCGCCGCGTTGGAGGCCGTGTTCGTCAAGCGGCGGCAGGATGCGGAGATGTTCGATCAGGCGTTTCGCCTGTTCTGGCGGCGGCGGGCGCTGCTTGAAAAGATGATGGCGACGATGATGCCGATCGCGCCCGGCGATCCCTCGAACCGCGAGGAGGCGCTGCGCCGCATCACAGAGGCGCTGTTTGCCGACCGCAAACCCGAGGAAGCACCGGAGCGCGAACGCATCGATGTCGACAGCCGGCTGACGGTCTCGGATATCGAGGTGTTCCGCGCCCGCGATTTTGATCAGATGTCGGCTGCCGAGCTGGCCGAGGCAAAAAAGGCCATCGCGCGACTCGAAATGCCGCTCACCTTCGTGAAAACCCGGCGTTTCCTCGCCGATCCGCACGGCCACCGCGCCGATCCGCGCGCCGCGATGCGCGCGAGCCTGCGGGCCGGGGGCGATGCCTTCGAGCTGAAATTCCGCGCCCGGGCCGAAAAAGTGCCGCCACTCGTCGCGCTGTGCGATATCTCGGGGTCGATGAGCCAGTATTCCCGGATTTTCCTGCATTTCCTGCACGCGCTCGCCCAGTCCGGGCGGCGCGTGTCGGCCTTCACCTTCGCGACCGAGCTGACCAATGTCAGCCATGCGCTGCGCGCGACGAAGGACCCGGATATCGCCATCCGCAGCGCGTCGAAAGAGGTGCGCGACTGGGATGGCGGCACGCGCATCGGCGCGACGCTGGAAGCCTATAACAAGCGCTGGGCGCGGCGCACGCTCTCGGGCGGGGCGATTGTGCTTCTCATCACCGACGGGCTGGAGCGCGACGTGCGCCCGGACCTCGAACGTGAACTCGCGCGGCTCAAGCGCTCCTGCCGGCGGCTGATCTGGCTCAACCCGCTCCTGCGCTTCGACGGCTTCGAGGCGAAAGCGGCGGGCATCCGAGCGATGCTGCCGCATGTTGACGAATTCCGCACGCTCCATAATCTGAACTCGATCGCCGATCTCTGTGGAGCCCTTTCGGCCTCCGGCAGCCCCGCAGCCGATCCGCGGCGATACCTCAAGGAGATGCCCCGATGAGCACGTCCCCCTCGCTTGCGACGGACACCGACATTCTCGCCGAGGCCGAGCGCTGGAAACGGATGGGATATGGCGTTGCCATCGCGACGGTGGTGGAAACCTGGGGCTCGGCGCCGCGTCCGGTGGGTTCGCACCTCATCATCGACAACGAGGGCAATTTTCTCGGCTCGGTCTCCGGCGGCTGTGTCGAGGGGGCGGTGGTGTCCGAAGCGCTGGAAGTCATCGAGACCGGCAAGCCGAAGCTGCTCGAATTCGGTGTCGCCGATGAAACCGCGTGGAAAGTCGGGCTCTCCTGCGGCGGCAAGATCGTGGTGCATGTTGTGCGGGTAGCCTGATGCAGATCGACCAACTCGCAGAACTCAACCGTTGCCGCGCCGCGCGGGACGCAGTGGCCATTGTCACGGATCTCATGACTGGTGAGGCCCGGCTGGTGACGCCGGAAGCAGTGCAATCCGATCCGTTGGCATTTTTCTCTTTTGACGCCTCTGCTTCACGCGAACCGGTTCCCACTTCGCTTGCAGAGGCTATTGTTGAAGCCTTCCGCACCGGCAAATCCGGGATGGTGGAAACGCCTGCCGGCAAGGTGTTCATCAATGTCCACGTGCCGCCCGTAAAACTCGTGATCACCGGCGCGGTGCATATTTCGCAGGCGCTGGCGGACATGGCGCGCGTGGTCGGGCTCGATTGCGTCATCGTCGACCCGCGCACCGCCTTTGCGACGCCGGAACGTTTTCCGGGCACCCGCGTCATCGCCGAATGGCCGGATGTCGCGCTGCCCCCCTTGGGGCTTGATCGCTACACGGCGTTTGTTGCGCTGACGCATGACCCCAAGGTCGATGACCCCGCGATCCTGCACGCGCTCTCGAAGGGGTGCTTCTATCTCGGCACGCTCGGCAGCCGGAAAACCCACGCCAAACGGCTCGAACGGCTCGCGGCAGCCGGGGCGTCGGAGGCCGATCTCGCGCGGCTTCATGCGCCCGTGGGGCTCGATATCGGCGCGGTGAGCCCGGCGGAAATCGCGGTCTCGATCCTCGCCGAAATCATCGCGGCGATGCGCAAGAAGCCCAAACGCGACGCCCCGGCAAAAGCATTGGCAAGCGAAGTGGAAGCCGGTTCGCGTGAAGAAAATGCGTAAAAACAGGAAGCGCCTGTCATGAAATTCGGCCCGGTTCCCGTTGCCGAGGTAGTCGGCGGCATTCTGGCGCATCAGGTTCGTGCGGGCGAAAAAGCCTTCCGCAAAAGCCATGCCCTCAGCGCCGAAGATTGCGCCGTGCTGGTTGCCGCCGGGATCACCGAGGTCACCATCGCGCGCCTTGAGGCAGGGGATATCGGCGAGGATCGGGCAGCCGCGCGGCTCGCGGAAGCGGCCGCAGGTGAGGGGGTGCGGATCGACCCGGCATTCACCGGGCGCGCCAATCTTTTCGCGACCACGGGCGGGCTTTTCGTGCCGGACCGCGCGGGCGTCGATGCCTTCAACGCCGTCGATCCCGGCCTGACGCTGGCGACCCTGCCGGCCTTCAAGCGCGTTGAGCCGGGCGAGATGATCGCGACAGTGAAGATCATTCCGTTCGCGGTGGCGGAGGCTGCCGTGATGTCCGGCGTCGCGGCGCTGGGGGCTTCGGCATTGAAAGTCGCACCGTTCCGGCCGAAACGCGTGGCGATGCTGTCGCTGCGCCTGCCGGGCCTCAAGGAAAGCGTGATCGACAAGACCGTGAAGGTCACTGGCGAACGGCTGGCTGCGCTCGGCAGCCACATCGTGATCGAAGAACGGCTCGATCATCGGCAGGATGCACTCGAAGCGGCGCTGGCGGCGCTTGATCCGGCCGCGTTCGATCTCCTCATCATGTTCGGCGCGGCGGCGATCGCGGACCGGCGTGACATCATCCCGCAGGCGATCGAAGCCGCCGGCGGGCGGATCATCCAGCTCGGTATGCCGGTTGACCCCGGCAACCTCCTGTTGCTGGCGGAATTTACCGGCAAGCCGGTGATCGGTGCGCCCGGCTGCGCGCGAAGCCCGCGCGAGAACGGGTTCGACTGGGTTCTGGCGCGGCTTTGCGCCGATCTCCCGGTGACGGCGGCGGATGTCCGCGGCATGGGGGTCGGGGGCCTCCTGATGGAAATCATCTCGCGGCCGCAACCGCGCGCGGGTGAGGTGGTCGTGCCGAAAGGCGCGGAAAAAATCGCGGCGCTGGTGCTCGCCGCCGGCCGCTCGACGCGGTTTGGGCCGGAAAACAAGCTGCTGGCCACGTTCGAAGACCGCCCGATGCTCGCGCATGTGCTGGGCGCCATCACGGAATCCGGGCTCGATCCTGTGATTGTTGTCACCGGCCACGAGGCCGATGCCGTGCGGGCGCTGGCCGGGCCGCATGCGAACCTGTGCGTTGACAATCCGCGGTTCGCGGAAGGGCTTTCGACCTCGCTTCGGGCCGGGTTAGCCGCCATGCCGGAGAGCGTGGGCGCAACCTTCGTGATGCTGGGGGATATGCCGCGCGTGTCCGCCGCGACCCTGCGCCGGCTCATGCTTGCCGCTGCTGAATATCCGGCGACGCAGGCCTTCGTGCCGACCTTCGAGGGGCATTGGGGCAATCCCGTGCTGGTGCGGCGCGCGCTCTTTCCCTCGCTGATGGCGCTTCATGGCGATCAGGGTGCGCGCAAGCTGCTGGAAGCCTCGCGCGAGGCGGTGATGGAAATTCCGGTCGAGGATGCCGGCATTCTCGCCGATTTCGACACGAAAGCGGCACTGGCGCTGGCGGATCAGCCAAGCCGGTGACCTGGGGTCATGTCCCCTAATACCGCATGTAGGCGCTGAGCTGGAGATAACCGCCGGTTTTCCGGTCGTGCCGCCATTCCGCGCCGCCGGAAAGCGCCAGCCGGGCCTGCCAGAACGGGATTTCGCTCACATGAAGTCCCAGCCGCGCCTTGCGCCAGCTGTCCTGCAGGCGTACGCCGCGCCGCCGCTGGCTTTCGCCGGTGCTGTAGGAAGCCTCCGGCCCCAGCCGCCATGCCTGACCGGAGAGCTGGAATCCGTGCCGGAGCCTGACGTAGCTGCTGCGGCTCGCCTGATCGACCATCGCGAACAGCGATGTGAAGCGTGAGCCGAAGGTGCCATCCGCCTTGCCCCAGTCCTGCCAGAGCTCAACCATGCCGACCGGCCCGACGCGGCCGAGCCGGCGCGTGCGCTGGATGGTATCGGTGGTGTTCAGTACAAAGCTGCCCCCCGCCATCACGCTCACCGAGAGCGCGGCAAGATGCCACTCGTAGCCAAGGCTCATCCGGGCAGCGTGCAGCCGGTTGGCGTTGAGGCCAAGCGCGGGATCGTAATCGCGGATTTTCGCACCGAAGCTGGCGAGAAACCGCCAGCCGGGCTGATCGAGATGGCCCCTGATCGCCCGTTTCATGCCGGCGGAAAAATATCGATCCCGTTCGCTGGCCTCGAACCCGGCAAAGGCGACATTGCGTGTGGGCGGCGTGTGAAACCAGAAATCCCCGCGCGCACCACCGAAGAGGGTGCGGCCCCGGCCGGCAAGGAGATCGCTGCCCGGAACCTGTCCTTGATCGGTCCTCGCATCGCCGCCGAAAACCTGTGTGAATCGCCGTTCGCCAGGAGCTGCTGCCTTTGGATCGAACAGGGCCCGGGAGGCGATGGGGCGGCGGATGCCGCTGGCGGCGGCCTCGTTGGCCGTCGGCTCAGGGCCGTCCTGTCCTTCTTCGGGGCGTTGCCGGATGGTCGTCCTGTCGCTGTGCTCGACACGCTCCGGCGGCGGCGCTTCGGGAGCTTGCGACAGCGCCGGCCCTGTGTTCGCCAGTGCGAGCGCAGCGATCACCAAACCGGCGCAAGACGCTGCACCCGGAAGCCGCCGAAGCGCTTCAGCCCACGCCATTACACCTGGAACGGGTCCCCGCACGCCCGGCCTCACAGTGCAGCGATCAGCTGTGATCCGCCGTTTGCAACCGCTGCACAACCAAGGGATGCCGGTTAACGAATCATTTCCAGCAACCGCAGATTGTGTTCGTCGAATTGACTAGACGAGACTGATTTTGGCTTTCCTTGGCGCCGGGTTCGCTCTATTCAAAGGGCTCGGTGCCGAAGAGGATCGTATCGTTTGATGAAGCCTTTTTCGGCTCGCATTGCAGATATTCTGGCGGAATCCGTGCGGGGGAATGGCACGGATGAGAACCCGTTTCCTGCGTTGGGCGATATTGTCTCGGTGCTCGGCAAACGCTCGTTCGGCATCGTGCTTGTCCTGTTCGGCCTGCCCAACCTCCTGCCCATTCCCGGCCTGCCGATGTTGTGCGGGGTGATTGTCGGCGTTGTCGCGTTCCAGATGCTGCTGGGCAAAGAGAGCCTTGTGCTGCCCGGCTGGCTCGCGAACCGCAAGATCAATCGCCGCGATCTCGCCCGGGTGCTGGAACGGGCGGAGCCGACCTTGCGCTGGTTCGAGCGCATCATGCGGCCACGCTTTCTGTTTCTGACGAATGCGCGGGCACAGCAGATTCTGGGGTTTGTTGTGCTGCTGCTGGCGATAGCGCTGATGGCGCCGATCCCGTTTTTCGGCGGCATTCCGCCCGGCATCGCGGTCACGCTGTTCGGTCTGGCGATGACGGAGCGGGACGGTATTTTTGTGATAGCAGGTTCTGTCGCAACGGTCGTCGCACTCGTTTTCACGGTGGCGCTGACCTATGCCATCCTCAAGCAGATCGCCGTGTTTTTCCTCTCGGCGACCGGAATGGCCTGAGGCCTTTCGAGGCTGACGCTTTGATCTCAGGCGGCGGTTTTCGGCGAGGCCGGTGGCAAGGTAGATCCCTTGGCCTGCTCGCGCTCGGCTTTCAGCATCTCGTCGATGGCTTCGACCGAGACGGGTTTTGAAAACAGGTAGCCTTGCAGGAAATGGCAGCCCACCGCCTGCAGGAAGCGGCGCTGCTCCTCGGTTTCGACGCCTTCGGCCGTAACCTCGAGCCCGAGCGCGCGACCGAGGTGAACCACGGAATGCACGAGGATGGCGCTTTCGCCGGTGGCTTCCATGGAATCGAGGAAGGACTTGTCGATCTTGATCTTGTCGAAGGCGAAGCGCCGGAGATAGATCAGCGACGAATAGCCGGTGCCGAAATCGTCGAGCGCCAGCTTCACGCCGATCGAGCGCAGATCCATCATCGCGGCTTCGGCCTGATCGGCGTCCTCGACGAGCACGCCCTCGGTCAGCTCGAGTTCGAGGCGGCCCGGCTCGATGCCGTAGTCCTTCATCACCTGCGCGACATTCTGGACGAAGTTGGCCTGCCGGAACTGGATCGCCGAGACATTGACCCCCACACGCAGCCCCGGCCAGCGGGCGGCGTCATAGCAGGCGCGCTTCATCACCCAATCGCCGAGCGGCACGATCAGGCCGCGCTCTTCTGCCGCCGAAATGAAGGTCGCAGGCGAGATGATCCCGTGTGTCGGGTGCCGCCAGCGCACGAGCGCCTCGACGGAGGCGATCCGGCCGCTATCGGAATGAACCTGCGGCTGGTAGACGAGCGTCAGTTCGTCGCGCTCGATCGCACCGCGCAACTCGTCATCCACGAGCTTGCGCATCCGCTCGGCTTCCGTCATCCGGTGCTCGTAGAGCGCAAAGCGGTTGCGGCCCTCGTTCTTGGCGCGGTAAAGCGCGGTATCCGCCGCGCGCAGGATCGTGGCCACATCCATGCCGTCATCCGGCGCAAACGAGATGCCGACGGTGACGCCGATCCGCATCGTCGCACCGTCAAGCATGAAGGGCGCGCTGGCGGCATCGATAATCGTCTGGGCGAGGCGTGTGGTTTCCATATGCGTGCGCACGCTGCGCTGCAGGACGGCGAATTCATCGCCGCCAAGCCGGGCAATGACATCCGTCTGCCGCAGGAGCGCGCGCACCCGGTTGCCGAAGTCGACGATCACCTTGTCGCCGGCGGCGTGGCCGTAGGTGTCGTTGACATCCTTGAACTTGTCGAGATCGAGGAGGAGAACCGCGATATTTGTATCCCGGTTTGGCAGATCCTCGATGTTTTCCGCCAGCGCATCGCAAAACACCGCACGGTTCGGCAACCCGGAGAGCGGATCGTGCCGCGCCTCATGGCTGGCCTTGGCCTCGCGTTTGAGAATGGCCTCGGTCGAGGCCCGCATGCGGTTGAACAGGAACAGCGCGATGATCGCGATGGCGATCGAGGCGAAAAAGCCGAAAACCGCGAGATCGGCCAAGGTTTCGGCGGCCGTGCGGCTCGGGTTCCAGACAAGGCTCAATTGCTCCTGCCCGCCGAGGTTGGGGATGGCATAGCTGGTCTTGATGTCGGAGGCGCCAGGCATGAACCGGAGGTTCGGGATCGCCAGCATGGTTGAAAGCCGGCGGAGCCCCGCCGAGCCGAGCGGGCGGATCACCACCAGGATCATCGTGCGCCCGATCGGCAGCGTGGCGAGCGTGAGCACCGACTGGCCGTCCTGCAGCACGCGCGCCTCGCGCCCGATACCGATCATGGAGGCGTCGAGCCCGCGCATCCGCGAGGTCTCGATCAGCTGGCGGATATTGCTGCTGCGGGCATTGAAGGTTTCGCTTTCACCGCTTTCCGCCGCGATCTGACCGTCCATCTTGCTGACAAGGGCGGCATAGTCCGAGGCTTGCCGGCGATTGAGGGCACCCAGCAGCCGTTCGCTCTGGTCCTTGTTGCGCTGGGACTGAAACAGCTCACCAAGTCCCTCATCGCGCGAGACGCTGGCCAGGAGATTTTCTGCTTCAAATCCAAGGCTTTGAACAAGCTGGCGCTTTTCGCGGTCGAGCTCGAAGGCTTCCTGCCGCATGGCGGCGCGATTGGCAACCAGTGCCATGGAGCCCATGACGCAAAGGACCAGAAGGAAGATCGGGACGATGGAAAGCGAGGTTCCCTGCGCCCTTTTGACTTGGCCCGGCACGATTCTCATTCAGGGAACTCAACTCGCAATACGCCACACAATGCTCCCGCCACTGTCGTGCAAGAAAGTTGATAGCTGGTTTCGTTTCCGTGGCGTTTCGGAAATTGTTTGCATTTTAGCAAAGGTGCGGCGGCGCGGCCGATCCGGCTACAGCAGTCCGAGCGCCCGGAAGCTGGCATGCCCCTTCCGCCCGACGATCAGATGGTCATGGACCACGATCCCGAGAGGTTCGGCGAGATTGACGATCTCCCGGGTCATCTCGATGTCGGCGCGCGAGGGCGTCGGGTCACCGGAAGGGTGGTTATGGGCCAGAATGATCGCCGAGGCGTTCAGCTGCAACGCGCGACGGACGATCTCGCGCGGGTAGACCGGTGTGTGGTCAACGGTGCCGCGCTGCATCACCTCGTCGCCGATCAGGCCATTCTTCTTGTCAAGGAATAGCAGGCGGAATTCTTCCAACTCGGCAAAGGCCATTGCGGTCCGGCAGTAGTCGACCACGGAGTTGTAGGAGCCCAGGACCTGCCGGTTTCGGATCGCGCCCATCGCGACGCGCTTTGAGGCCTGCTCGATCAGCTTGAGATCATGGATGATCGCCGGGCCGACCCCCTTGACCTCGCCCAGCAGTTCGGGCGCGGCGGCCAGAACTTCGGCAAAGCTGCCGAACCGCGCAATAAGCGCCTTGGCGATGCCCTTGACATCTCCCCGCGCGATCGAGCGGAACAGCACGAGTTCGAGGAGTTCATAGTCGGGCAGGGCGTCGGCCGTCTGGGAGAAACGCTCCCGCAGGCGCTGGCGATGCCCGAGAAAATGCGGCGCTTCCGCCAGTCCCTTGCCGGATGGCTTCCCGGTGGATGTGCCGCGCCGGGCACGGCCTGGCGGGGGTTCGTCGCTCATGCAGGACTGCTGGCCGGGACGGCGGGGTTAGGGAACGTTGGTTGATCAGGAAAATCGAGCCCCGCCGGTGAGCGGGTGAAGACCTCCACCCCGGTTTCGGTCACGCCGATGGTGTGCTCGAACTGCGCCGAGAGCGAGCGATCCCGCGTCACCGCGGTCCAGCCGTCGGAGAGGATTTTGACGTGTGGACGACCGAGGTTGATCATCGGCTCGATGGTGAACAGCATGCCGGGCTTGAGGGTGACACCTTCGCCTGCCCGACCGTAGTGCAGGATGTTGGGCTCGTCATGGAAGAGCTGACCGAGGCCATGGCCGCAGAAATCCCGCACCACCGAGCAGCGTTCGGCTTCGGCATGACGTTGGATGGCCTCACCGATGTGGCCGGTGGTCGCGCCGGGTTTGACGGCAGCCATACCCAGTTCGAGGCATTCGTAGGTGACTTCCAGCAGGCGCATTGCCCGCCGAGGGATTTCTCCCACGGCATACATCCGGCTCGCATCACCATGCCAGCCGTCGACGATCAGCGTCACGTCGATATTGACGACATCGCCCTCGCGCAAAGGCTTGTCCGAGGGGATGCCGTGGCAGACGACATGGTTGATCGAGGTGCAGCATGAACGCGTATAGCCATGATAATAAAGCGTTGCCGGGAAGGCCTTGTGGTCCATCGCGAACTCGAAGACCGCGCGGTCGATCGCGTCGGTTGTCACGCCGGGCCTGACCATCGCGGCCAGCATGTCGAGCGCCTGCGCTGTCAACTGCCCGGCCTTCCGCATGGCTGCGAAAGCCTCTGCGCCGTGCAGCTTGATGGTGCCTGCCTGGCGGCGGGCCGCGTTCTCGGCCCCTGAATTCGTCATGCTCTGTCTCTGCTACCGGTCGGAAAGTCCAAGAGAACCAGACTTAACGGTTCTGGTCGCCCGATCCAAGAGGGTTGACCGGGTGAAGCGATTTTTCCGGTAAAATCTTCCGCAAGTGCGGCACCAAGGCGGAAGAAGCCTCGCTTTTTGTCCCAAGGGAAAGTATGGACAACGCCCTGAACGGACATGATCATGAATGATATGAACACATCTTCTGGCGCTTCGCCGGCCTTTGGTGCCTTTGCACCGACAGGGCTTGTCGCGACGCTGATCGGCTGGACGCGGGCCTTGCCGCGCACATGGCTTGGCAAGCGCATCGGTTTTCTTCTGCGCCGCATCGCCATTGCCCTGCTCAGAGGCGGGCCTGTCGATCTTGAATCGCTCGGTGCGAAGTTTCGCCTGCACCCCTACAACAACGTCTGCGAGAAGCGCATCCTGTTCTCGCCGCGTGATTTCGACGAGGCCGAGCGCGAGTTGCTGATTTCGCGCCTGACGCCGAACTTTGTCTTCCTCGATATCGGGGCCAATATCGGCGGCTATTCGCTCGCCGTGGCGGCGAGAGCGGGGTCCGGTGCGCGCATCGTCGCGTTTGAGCCGCAGCCGGGCATTTTCGAGCGGCTGATCTACAATATCCGCGCCAACCCCTTCGGCAATGTCAAGGCAATGGCGCTGGCGGTCGCGGATCGCGATGGCGAGATCACCCTGTTCCTCGATCCGAACAACAAGGGCGAGGCGAGCGTCACCATCGTCAGTGCCGACGAGGCGCGGCAGGTCAAGGTGCCCGCCCGCATGCTCCTCTCCATCGTGCGCGACGAGGGCTTCGGCCATATCGACGCGATGAAGCTCGATGTCGAAGGCGCGGAGGACCTCATCCTGCGCCGCTATTTTGCTGATGCGCCGGAAAGCCTCTGGCCAAAGCTCATCATCGTCGAGCGCGGTGAGGAGCGCTGGAGCGGCGATCTCATCGGCCATCTCGCCTCGCTCGGCTATCGCTCGATCGGCGAGACGCGCAACAACCACATCCTGGAGCGGTGAGCATGGCGGCGGTGAGTATCACAGCGGCGATCCTCGTCATCGGCGACGAGATCCTCTCCGGGCGTACGAAAGACAAGAACATCGGCTATATCGCCGAATACCTGACCAACATCGGCATTGAGCTCAGAGAAGTGCGGGTGGTGCCGGATGTCGAGGCCGAGATCGTCGGCGCAATCAACGCGCTGCGCACGCGCTTCACCTATGTTTTCACCACCGGCGGCATCGGCCCGACGCATGACGATATCACCGCCGATTGCGTGGCAAAAGCCTTCGGCGTGTCGATCGACCATGATCCGCGCGCCATCGCCATGATGTTGGAACGCTACACCAAGGAAGACCTCAACGAGGCCCGCCTGCGCATGGCGCGCATTCCGGCCGGGGCGGAGCTGATCGAAAACCCGATCTCGAAGGCCCCGGGCTTCATGCTCGACAACGTCATCGTAATGGCAGGGGTGCCGAACATCATGCAGGCGATGCTCGACAATGTGAGCGCGCGCCTCGCCACCGGCGCGAAGATGCTTGTTGCGACCATCGATACCGGCGGGCTGCCGGAGGGGATTTATGCCGCCGGCCTCGGCGCTGTCGCGGCGGCGCATCCGGGCGTGAGCATCGGCTCCTACCCTTCGTTCCACGCCGGCGGGTTTCGCAACCAGATCGTGCTGCGGACGAAGGACGCGGCGCTGCTGGAGGCGGCCACGCTCGCCGTGGAAACGCTGGTCGCCACCCTCAAGGCCGACAAGGCCGCAATCTGACCCAACAAGAACACGGATAACAGAAGAGGAAACCATGCAGGAACCCGTCGTCAAAGCGCTGCCATCCAAGGCCTTTCCCGTCTCCTGGGACCAGTTTCACCGTGATGCACGCGCGCTCGCCTGGCGGCTTTCCGGCTCGGGCCCGTTTGAATCCATCGTCTGCATCACCCGCGGCGGGTTGGTGCCGGCGGCGATCGTGGCGCGCGAGCTTGATCTGAGGATGATCGAGACGGTCTGCATCGCCTCCTACCACACCTACACCGAGCAGGGCGGCCTCAAGGTCATCAAGGGCATCGACAGCGTGATCGCTGGCACCGATGGCGGCAAGGGTGTGCTGGTGATCGATGATCTCGTCGATACCGGCAAGACCGCGCGGGTGGTCAAGGAGATGCTGCCCAAAGCACATATCGCGACCGTCTATGCCAAGCCGCAGGGCCGGCCGCTGGTTGACACCTTCGTGACCGAAGTGAGCCAGGATACCTGGATCTATTTCCCGTGGGATATGGGGCTCGCCTTCCAGTCTCCGATCCGGGACGGCGCGGCGGGCTGATACAGCGCCTGCAGGTTGGACAAACCTTCTGCGACCCGGCATGATCTTCCAAAAAAATGGGAGATGAAATGCCGGATATCGCTGGAATGCCCCAAGAGGGGCAGGGTAACCCCCTTGTTCTGACGCCGTTCCGCAATCTGCCGCAGGCCCTGCTCGCGGCGCGGGCCAAGGTCGGCGGCAAGGCCGAGGCGCTCGAAGACCCCGAGCGCACCCCGCTGACCTTCGACCGGCTGGTGCTCGGAGCACTGGTTCTCGGGCGGCAACTCTCGGCTTTCGCGCCGAAGGGCGGCCGCGTCGGCCTGCTGCTTCCCAATGTCAATGGCATGGCGGTGAGCCTCTTCGGGCTCTGGTTCGAGGGCCGCGTGCCGGTGATGCTGAATTTCACGGCGGGTCTCAAGAACCTGCGCTCGGCCTGCCGCACTGCGGAACTGACGACCGTCATCACCTCAAGGCGCTTCATTGATACCGCGAAGCTTGACGAAGTCGTTGCGGGCCTCGGCGAGATATGCCGGATCGTCTACCTTGAAGATGTCCGCAAGACCATCGGCACCAGGGAAAAACTGATCGGGCTTGCGCGCAGCCTCGTGGCGGGCCTCGTCGCACGTGGCGCCACGGCCGGCGCGGATGACCCGGCGGTGGTGCTGTTCACCTCGGGCTCGGAGGGCGAGCCCAAAGGCGTCGTGCTCTCGCATCGCAACCTGATCGCCAATGCGCAGCAGATCTTTGCCTTCGGGCAGGATATTTTCGACAAGAGCGAGACCATCTTCAACCCGTTGCCGACCTTCCACTCCTTCGGACTGACGGCGGGAACGCTGTTTGGCCTGCTGGCCGGGTTCAAGATCGTGTTTTATCCCTCGCCACTGCACTACAAGCAGGTGCCCAAGCTGGTCGGTGAAACGAAAGCCACGTTGCTGTTCGGCACCGATACCTTTCTGCAAGGCTATGTCCGCGCGGCGGCGCCCGGGGATCTCGACAGCGTGAAGCTTGTCGTGACCGGCGCGGAAAAGGTGAAGGACGAGACGCGGCGGCTGTGGTCGGGCCTCAAGGCGGCGATCGTCGAAGGCTATGGTTGCACGGAATGCGCGCCGGTGATCGCGTGCAACCATCCGGGGAACAACATCCACGGCTCCGTGGGGCCGGCGCTGCCGGGCATTGCCTGGCGACTCGAGAAGGTCGAGGGCATCGAGGAAGGCGGGCGCCTGCATGTCAAGGGCGACAATGTGATGCTCGGCTACATGTTCGCGAGCGAACCCGGCAAGCTTCAGCCCTGCCGGGACGGCTGGCACGATACCGGCGATATCGTCGCCATCGGCGGGCAGGGCGAAATCCTGATCCGCGGCCGCGCCAAGCGTTTCGCCAAAATCGGCGGGGAAATGGTGTCTCTTGCGGCGATCGAGGCGATGGCCTCCAGTCTCTGGCCGGAAGCGACGCACGTCGCGGTGACGATCCCCGACCCGAAGAAGGGCGAGCAGATCGTGCTTGTGACCGACAGGCCGGATGCGGATCGGGCAGCGCTGCTGGCGCATGGCCGGGCGGAAGGGGCGAGTGAACTCTTCATTCCACGCGCCATTCTCGTTGTCGGCTCGGTGCCGGTGCTGGGCTCGGGCAAGGTGGATTATGTCGGCTCGGCGGAGCTGGCAAAAACCATGCGCTCGATGATCTGAACCGGCATCGCGGTTGACGGGCTTGCGGGAAGCGCCGCGCGCCTATACCGAAAGAGCCGTTGCGGACGTGGCGAAACCGGTAGACGCAAGAGACTTAAAATCTCTCTGTGTCTGCGGAATATGCTAAGCGGATCATGCGCTTAGGTCGATGCGTGCCAGAAAAGGCCCGATATAGGTCCAACGCGCGTGGCTGACATGAGCCGCGGGTGTGTATAGAGGGACGGAACGACAACGAAAGGCCGCTTGCCGAAACTGGTAGACGGAAGGCACTTAAAATGCCTCGGGCATCGCCCGTGTGGGTTCGAGTCCCACAGCGGCCACCAGTCTCAATCACTGACCTTGCTGAACTTGTACGAGCCAGTCCTTCGCCAAAGCGGGGGGAACATGGATTGCCAATAGCGGAGCGGCCGACGCGACAATCGGGCCCTTGCTATCGAATGCTAAGTCATACCGATGAAGCTGAACTGTCACACAATCAGGAAGCTGGAAAGTGTTGTCGCCGGGATATGCCGTTCCGCCTCCGGCAAGAGCAGTACGACCTTGCTGGAAATTGTCGATGCTACCGTCGTCTTGACAAGTTCGCCGCAAGCCGGTGGCACCGGGACGCATCTGATAAACAGCAGCAGTAATGCTTGGATCGCGGCGAACTGCTTCGCCAAAAGTCACAAGTAAACCGGTGAAACTTGCGGTATCGCGCGGGTCTTGGAGTTGGTAATTTACTAACGTGTCCACAATTTTTTTCAGTGGCACGTTGACAGCAACCAAATGCTGCTGGGCAATTTCCGCAGACACATAGCTCGTATCCGGTTTAAACGTTAAACTCGATACGAGAGAGACAAGCTCCGCGCTATTCGCTGTTCTTGCTTGGCTTGTCATCAACGCGCCGCGCTGTTGGCTCCAGCCACTTCCAGAGCGCGCACGAGAGTATCGATCAGAAATGACTGAACGTCTGCATGGGTGCAAGCTCGGATCAAGAACGAGACGCCGCCGCCAGGATCGCAACTCTTCTCCCGAACTTTCAATTCTTTTCAGTTCAGTCCGCATGAATTGCTCATGCTCTACGTAATCCTCAAATGCGTCCTTGATGCCTTGTTCCAAGAATATCCGACAGATACCAAGATAGCGCCGCTTGTACCCAAAAAATCTAGCGCGCTGTTGCAGTGTATCGGCATTTCCAACACCGGTCCCTCGCGGCATGTAAGTAACGGTCAACGAATCCACCGTGAAACCACGATCGACTGCTTGTCCACCAACCAAAATCCATCCTTCAGCATGCCTCCAGTTTATCTCCGGGGTCTTAGGGCTACCCCGCGTGTTGAACTCGATAACAGTTGTGTTCCGCAATGCTCTTGGGAGCTTTTCCATGACCACATTGAAGCTAGGGAGGCTTGCTTCAGTTTTTGAGAGTTCGTCATACGCCATTTTGAAATCGGCTACCGCATCTTTGCGGTCTTGATCGGTTTCTTTTGCCGAAAGGCATGCATTCCACTCATCTTTTGCCGCCGATGCCCACTTCGCACTCTCTTGATGCACGACCCGCTCACGGGCCGGATGAATGAGCATTGACCGCCGTCCTCCTCCATTGACGATGCTGGCGGCTAGGCCAACGAAGAATAGACGTAGTGCATTTAGCAGGCTTGGCGGCGGATCAACCGGAAGAGCATTGTTTGGCGGAATATCCGCTGCGGGAATGACAGCCACATGCGGGCTGTTTGCCTTGAAAAAATCTTCTCCGCCAACGTATCCCGTGCCGGGTTCAAGGACATGCACAAAATTTGGAGACAGTGTATCGGCAATATTCACAAGGAGTGGCGCTTGGGGCGTCGCGGTATATTGCAGAAACGTGTGTGTTGGTAGCGCATCGCGCAATTCCTTAAGACGTCGATATGTTGTACTCTCATCACCTTGATTTACTTTTGTATTTAAACTAGCTTGGTCTGCTTCGTCATCTATCACCAAGGCGGGTATTCCAGCCATTCCGATCTTAGTGAGAAGTGTGGTAATTGCGCCAAGTCGCTGATTTTGTTTTAGAACCGTTAGCAAAAGTGTCGGTTTCTCGTCCGGGTCACGAGTGCTATCCTTCCAGTTTGCAATTGTCTGGCGAATTAGCTGTTCATACTGCGTGTTCTGGGCGCGAAGGTTCTTCGCCATAATCCAAGCCGGCAGCCCAATACCACCATCCACGTCCAAATCTTTGGCCAGCCGCTCATGCGATTGCGTCAGAAGATTATCTTTATTGCCGGCAACTACGATAACTAACGGGAATCCATTGTCACGCGCCAAGCCAATTACCGTAGTGAACGAAAGTGTCTTTCCGCTCTGGACATATCCCACGACAAGGCCGGTTACCATTCCACCTTGGGAAGGATTTATTCCTGATCCTAAAATAGATATTGACGAGGACAAAAGGCGCTTCTTCGCGTCATCATCCAGATTTGCACGTTCAGCGACGCCGTTGGCTTGCTCGCCTGGCACAGGTATCCATTTGGCCTGTTTCGGATTGCTCATATTTTTGACAATGCCTCCCGCAGGATTTCGTTCATATTTCTTCTGATCGTTCCTGCCATCTTGATGCCTGCCCGTCGTGCAAGTTTCTCAGAAATCGCAAGGGCAGCAGCTATCCGAAGCAGAGGCTCTATCTCGTCAGCATCGGTTTGGGCGAATGTGACCATGAATGGATGGGCCATAGAAAGCCGGATTTCGATCGTCTCGGGTTCACCGCCAGCGGCGCTCTGGTCGCTGATGGAAAGCCAATCGCCCTCGGCGGGATCATCCGAAAGTTCAATCTTGATGAGCCACGGCTCGCCTCGATAATCAAACCGGAGTTCGCGAGTTGCAAGCGCGGTCTGTTTTTCCAAGGGATCGGTCTGCGTATCGACTGTGGGCTTGTCGCCGACTTCGGGCAACACCTCAGCAACTGCATCTGCGAGAGCGTCGCCAGTTCGCTGAAGGGCTTTCGTCGCAGCCTGGGTGCGATCCTTTTTTGAGGCCAAGGCTCGAAAGTTCTCACATTGCCGCAGCAACGGGAACTCATCGCTATCCAGATGCTCTTTCAACAAGTCGAGAAATGGCTCCTCATTTTCATCCCAGCGGAAGCCATCCTTTGTGTGGCTGACGTCAAACCCGTCGAGGTGCAACTCGCCAAACAATCGAAGCCTTGCATAGCTACTGGAGCCGGCCGTCCCAAAAATGAGCGGCGGGCGATACCCTTCTTCCCCACTCCCTTCAATTAGACGACCGCGGCGGAATAGGGCAAATCCCGAGCGCGCATAATTCCCTGGATCCCGCAAAGAAGCAAAGCCTTTGACAGACAAGCCATCACCAAGGTCGAAATTGATCTCTCTTTTCCAAACACGCCTGTCTCCATCAGGGCTCTTATAGTATGGAGCATTCAGTATCGGAGGCTCCTCATAAACTAATTTTTCCGTTCCAAACTTTAATTCCAGAACATCGCTCCTAAAAAGGACGCGATAAATGTCTGTGAGATGATCCTTTATCTTGCCAATTGAACGTTTTACAGGGATATGATGAAGCTCTTCCAGGGCAATTTCTGTATAGTGGTCTTCAGCTCGGGCGGGTCTCTCCTCAATCTCCAATTCTTCAATCTCATCCTGGACGATTTTTGCAATGTCAAATTTTACGGTGCGCTCGACTGTTTCGCCAAGTGCCTTGGTTCTGACTTGCCAACGCGGAGCAAACCAGCAGGCTGCGCTCTTCATGCCCATTCCGAACTCAGAAAGGCCACTTCGATCAGGTGGGACGACCGCAGGACGAAATGCCCTGGGGAATACGGTCTGAGTTATGCCAGCAGCATTGTCGCGGATCAGAATGCGACCGGGAGCCGAAGAATCGATCTCGATAGAGACCTTTAAGCGCCATTTCGGTCCGTGCAGTTGATGCAATTGCTCTTTGTGTTCGCTGTAGCTCTGGACGGCGTTGTCTACGAACTCAGCGAGCGCAAACCAAGGTTTGTAATTCAAATGACGAAGCACCGACAACACACTGACGCCCGGTCGAATGCTGACGCGGGTCATTTGTGCATTGATTTCACGCTGCATCAGCCATTTCTCTCTTGAATTTTGGAATTGGATCGCAAGGTGCCACCGTAGTCGATAAATGATCAGCATCGATCAATGCCGATGCTATCTCTTTCACGACAGTAACATTGACTGCGTTCCCAAGTGCCTTGAAGGCGGCACTTTTTGTTTTTGGAAGGTGCATCAAGTCACCCATGCTCTGGAGCCTGCTACACTCTCGTTCCGTCAGGAAGCGTCTTTCCCATCCGATAACCGGAACTTGACTAGCAGTCATTGCGATCAGTGATGGAGCTCGTCGGGTCGACTTTATGCGAATACCGGACGCCCGAAACTGGATAACATGAGACCATATCGAGCGCGTTTCGCCCTTGCAGTTCCACTCGAGTTTCTGAAAACTTGGGGCAAAACTTTTAATGCGCGGAAGCCAAGGGTCTATAACCGCCTTATGTCGCTCATAGAACTGTCTGTTCTTTCTAATGAACTCTATCTTCCAATCCGGAAACTTCTTGTTTTCTTCGCGAGCATATGACGGAAGCGCTGCTTTGACTTGGTCCGCCAATTTCCACGAAAGGCTTTGGCCCAGCGCTCCATTGTAGCGCCCAAGTTTCCTGTAGCCAAAGCTTGATGGAGTGGCTTCAATGTAAGGATAGGTCGCACCAAATTCCATTGCCCATATAGGCCAAGTTGGAAGCGGCTCATCTTTTGGCAAGGCATCTAACAGGGCCTGCCAAGCATCAATATATTCAACAAAATGAGGCTCTAGATAGCGTGCCTCGGAAGGCCTTTCATCAAGAACTGACTTTATCGAAAGAAACTCATCTTGATGACCTTTTGGCCATTTGAACCCTTGAAGTCCGCCCCGGCGCCCTACGATAAATGCCCGCTCGCGAACTTGAGGGACGCCGAACATATCTGGCGACAATTTCTGTTCTGACACATCATAACCTGCACCAATTAGTAACTGTCGAATTCCTTGCCAAGTTTTACCGCTCTCATGACGCATGAGATTTGGGACATTTTCCATAATCAATAGGCGAGGTTTGTGATAATTAAGTATTTCGACAATGTATTTGATCAGATCACCCCATTTGGGGCAATCCAGACCTAATTGATCGCCTGCTTTTGAGTAATTTTGGCATGGGAATCCTGCACAAAGTATATCATGTTGAGGTATGGAAGATGGGCTTGCCGTTCTAATATCGAGGTGGGGCTTAATACCAAAATTCAATTCGTAGATCGAAGCAAGTTGAGGATCTACTTCGCAGGCAAAGACGCACTGATGCTTAAGCGAGGAAAGCGCCTGATGGAATCCTCCTAAGCCTGCGAATAGATCGATAAAGCGAAGCTTTGGTGCTTCTTCAGTTTGTATCATGCCTCAAGCCTTTTAGTTGAATAAAGACTTCGGGCAACTCCAAGCATGACTGCGCCGCATTTCCTTGTGGAATCAATATTTGGGCGCAATAGTCATCCATCTGGGGCCTTTGTAAAGTGCTGGGGGGCTTTTTCAGTCTTCCATTTTCGACGAGAGATGGTCTTTGGTGTCGAAAGCAGGTGCCTCTAGAAGGAGATGGCTTGAAACTCGCTTCAGGAAACGGTTGTGCCGGCCGTCCGGCGCAAAGCGCGCCGCGAGCATGTGGTCGCCGATGACTCGGAATGCCTCGTCGCCGTATTGCTGCCTGTACCGCTCCGCGGCCCGCCTCACGTCGGCGTCACTCGGCTCGCGTCGCCGGTCCCACCGCTCGAAGGCGAGGATCAGCAACCCGCCGATGATCGCAGCGCCGTACCAGGTCGCTATCCCCTTGTAGAGCCACTCGATAACCGTCGACATTCGTCGCTCCCCCCCTTTTTCTGTCGATTATAATCGACAAAATCGGAAGTGCAGCGGAATTGTGACGATGAGTCCGTGGACGATCCGGCCACATCGCGGCGCACTGCCGCCATGGTCGATTACCGGAAAGTCCTGGCTGAGAACGTGAAGGCGGCGCGCAAGGCGCTCGACATCTCGCAGGAGTCGCTTGCCCTGGAGGCGAAGATCGACCGGACCTACGTTAGCGGCATCGAGCGCGGCCGGCGCAACCCGTCGCTGACCATGATTGCCAAGCTGGCCGAGCACCTGAACACGACACCGGCCGCACTGCTCACGCCGGCTAATCCGGCAAAATCCTAGACCGGCGGATATTCCCGAGGCCGGCGAGCACGGCGAGCCGCGCGAAATCGGCGGGAGCCTGCTTCGAGTGGCCGTCGTTGAGCGCGCCGATGTGCGGCGCGTTGTTGGTAATGTGGACCTCGCGGTTCTTCGTCACGTCGAAGTCCTCGATCGCAGGCTCGCACGCGGACATGGCCGCGGCCGAGTTCGCGTCGCCGGTGCTGCCCTTTACACCGGGAATGCGCGCCGGGAGAACCCCGAGCGGCGCGGCGTCGAGGCCGGTCTGCCAGTTCGAGCGGGCCAAGCCGGTATCGACCGGCGTGGCCTTGATCGCGGCCCGCGCGACCTCCCTGGACACGTCCTGGACGGCGCGCTCCGCGTTGGCCTCCACGGCGACCGCGATGCGGCTCATCCTCTTGGCGAAGTCGTCGAGGCTGCCCATCAGTGCTTCACCTTCGTCATGCTGCGCTCGGTGTCGCGCTTGAACTGTACCCGGTAGGCGAACAGCACCGTGATCATGTCGCCGTCCGTCATGAGCGCCCGGAGGTCCTTGTCGATCTTGGGCCCGTGGATGTCGTTGAGCCACTTTCCCCTGACCCAGATGAAGGGATAGGCGTCGGGCGGGAATGTCGGTATCTCGACGCGGTAGTAGCCCAGGCGAACAAGGTCCCGCTCGGTCTCCTCTATGAGCTGCCCCCGCGACGAGATACGGAAGTCGATCCCGCGCAGGGCCCAAACGTCAAGCGGCTGGACCACTTGCCAGCCGGCGAGGAGGCATTGCAGCCCGTCGGGAGCCTTGAACGCCATCGGTCAGGTCCCCCTCAGATAGGAACCGCCACGGTCAAGGTTCGGCCAGACTGACTGCGTACGCGCGCCGACCGGCAGCCCGGAGGCAAAGACGGCAGGCTGCGCGGCGGTGGACACGTCGACGACGTTCCAGCCGGCGAGCGCACCGGGCTCGCCAAGCAGCGTCTCGGCTACTGTGCGCGCGGCCGCGGGCGTGGCCCCAAAGGCGACCGCGAAGTTGAGCTGGTCCCCGCGGCGCTGTTCTTCGCGCGATGGGAAAATGGCGTAGGTCGGCATCTCGTCACTCCTTGTCGGTCGGTTCTTCGGGCAACTCGGGCGCGCTAAGCGCGAGCCGGTCACGGGCCATCAGCGCCACGCCTATCGCGCCGGCACCGTTCGCACGGCCGGTGTCGAAGGCGCGGTCGTCGTTCATCGCGCGCTGGGCGATTTCGGCCACCTCCATCACGGCGGCCTGCACGGCGCGGTACTCGTCGCCGACGAGAAGGTCTGCAAGCTCGTGCGGCGAGAACGGCCGCGACGCGTGGGGGATGCGCCCGACGCGAGCCGCAAGGACGGCGCCGAGTTCCTTGTCTTTCGCAGAGACGGCAAGCGCGGCGAGGCTCGCGAGCTCAGCGTCGCCGGAGTGCTCGACCTGCTGCATGAGGCGGCTGCGGCGCTCACTGCCGAGCCTCTCGCGGGCGAGAATCTGCACGGGGCTGGAATAGTGAGCGCGGGCGTCCTCGACGGTGCGCCGGAGCGCGTCGAGGTCGCGGAGACGGGCGTTGCGCGCATCGGCGCTGGATCGCTTTAGATCAGCGCGAAGGCCGGAGGAGGCGCGCTCGACCACCTGCATGCGCTGCGCGGTGGATAGGTCGGAGAGCGTGGATTCCAGCTCTTTTCGGCGGCTGTCCACGCGTCCGTTGAGGTCAGCGAGCAGCCTGCGGTGCTGATCGCCGAAGTCGCGTGCCCGAGTGAGCGCGTCCCTCAGGTCCGTCACGGACCGCCAGGGTTTCGTCAATGTCGGGCGGGCCTTTTTGGTTGCCATGGTAATCCTCCATCATCGTGAGCATCACGCCCACGAGGCCGGAAGGCCTCGGCGCGGGACACAGCCCGCATAGGCGTCCACCCCCATCGGGATGACTGGACCGGCCCATCGGCCGTTCCGTAGACGTTCTCAGCATGACGCGAAGGCGCGATGTGTCGGACCAGCATTTTTAATGGGAGGGATTTACAGGGCAGTGTGTCGAAACATCTTTCTCCACTTCTTGTTGTATTCCTTCGCCATCTCGTTCGCCATGACATCAAGCATTGGATAACCAATTCCCTCCTTCTGCTCTATTATGCAAAGACATCGCCACGCTGTCGCCTTTGCCAGATGTAAAATTGGCGACGACGACGATGCATTAAAGCGGTCGAGGTCGGCTTTTGTCGGCTTGATGGAAATGCTCGTCTTCATGACATGCCCGTCACGCCGCGTTGGCGAGGCGCTTCTGCACTTCCGCCTCGGTCTCCGCTGCCCGCTTGGCGGCAATGTTCGACGCGCGCTTGATCCGGGCCTTCTCCGCACGCTCGGCAGCCTTGGCATTATTCTCTTTGCCCTGCCGCAGACTCTCTTCACGTTCAGGGGCAATGAGGCCGTAGTTTTCGATTGCCCAGTCGCAAAGGTAACCCTCGTCGACGACCGCTACAGTCAGTTCAAGCAGCAAACCCCACCCCTGCAGCTTATCGTCGACTGCCTCCATGTACGCAATTACGCCGGCAGCCAGGATCGCTGCTTCAAAGCGTTCAAAGTCCTGGTCTGGGCGGAGAACGTCACCCCCCAACGCCTTCAGCGCCCGGTCAATGTGATCGGCAGTGATATCAACCTTTGGCAGGCCATTCCAAACATCGGGTTTGTTGTGCATTTGATCTCTCCTTACATTGCATGACTCATCTGCAACAATCTGGAGAGTTTTATAATCGAATTTCAAAGTAAATAGTATTTTTTGATTTGTAAATACTATTCATAATTGGTCATGACCAATTTCGTTTTTGGTCTAGACCCTGTATAAACATCTGTGATGAATCACGTTTAAGGAGCATACAGTCTGATCAGAAACCTTGCATCGGAAACGCGGGGCGCAGTCCTTCCGCATGTTCCCGTGCCATCGCTTCCCAGAGCGACTCGGGAAAAGGCTGCAAGGTCCAGAACCCGGCGCCGGTCGGCCGACCGTGACGGCCCACCAGCGCGTCGCCGCCGCCTTCCAACATGACGACGCCCGGCGCAGTCGCCTCCAGGCAGCGCGCCAAATCTTCGGCGGCGCGGAGATCGCGCAGCGTGTCAGTCAAGGAGCGCGAGGTCATGCGTCTGCACCTCCAATGCCACGTCACCCGCCACCTCCTGATACTTTTCCAAAAGGGCGATCAGCGCCGTCCGATCCTCAGAGGGCATGCGCCCGATCACCATCGGGTCAAGGCCGCCGCCCTGACCGTTGCCGCCCGACATCTGAAGGAACTGGCCGAGGCGTTCAGGCCACCGCAGCCGGAGCAGCACCTCCGTTAGCCGATCCGAGGGCCGCACCTCGTCAAACGAGCGCGTGAACGCGTGCCCGAGAACGGCGTTGAAGGCGTCGTCCATCGCCACGGCATAGCGGTGCCGGAACTCGGGGTCGCGGCGCCGGTGGTCGTGGATCGTCGAGGCGCCGATGCCGACGGCCTCGGCTGCCTGTTTCGGCGAGCCGGTCTTCGAGATGATCTCAAGCACGACGTCCTCCACCTCCTTCGACCAGCGCCGGTCCATCTCGGGCCTGCGCCGAGCCGGATCGAAACGCTGCACCGCCTCCTGCTTTCTGTCTGCCATGGCCAATCCTCCAAAACTCACGGCTATGCTGCCTGCCGTGTGACGACCGGCACACCATCGATCTACGGGCCCGTCCCTGGGACACCTCGCGATTTCGGCAAGCGGGCTTCCTGCGGTGGGGAGGTCACGGGGCACACGGAGGCCTCATGGGCCGGCCTCGCTCTCCAGGGGAAGTGGGTTGTTCCCTGGGCCATGATCGGGCCTGGAGTCGGGCCGGGAAAAAGGCACCCTCCAAGCGCTTGCAATGCTTGGTCTATTTGGCTCAAAAGAGGTGCGTCAGACTGATGATCCCTTGTGTCTGCCACCGGCTGAGGCAGGGCGGCACCGTCAGAGGGGCGCTTATGCTCACGTGTTGGCCACCGTGGCAGGGAGGCGCTCTGCCTGCTCAAGCGATGCCTTTCTCGCGCGCGAGGCGCCACGGGGCGCGAAACTCGGCATGGAGGCACTACGCCGGCAGTGCATGAGGCAGTGCACGGGACACGCGGTCGCCGTCTACCAGGGGCATGACGCGTATGCCGCTTCTGTATTTCAAAGCGTCATGGCTAAGCTATTGATTTCACTGACTTATGACGTTTATGACGCTGTGACGCTTCCGTTTCGGCTTCGGTCCTTTCTGCTCTTTCGTCGTCGGCCTCGATCTTCCAGGGGGAGCACCGTCAGTGCATCTGCTCTGTTTTTTCTATCTGAATAAATGAGTGTCATAAGTGTCATAAGCGTCAAAATATAACGAAAACATAGACTTAGGACATGACACGTCGATTTCTCAAAGCGTCATGACGCGTCATGCTTCCGTGTGCCCCGTGCTTCAGCCGAAGAGTTCGGCGCCTCCGAGGCTTGCCTCAAACTGTCGGCGCGCCTCGTTGAGCGGCGGTATGATCCAGACGCGCTCCTTGCCGCCGGGGCGAGCAACTGCCAATCCAAAGCTCCTGCCAGCATTGACGATAGCCTTTTCCGAGACGCCGCCGCCGTAGAGCCGGTTTGACCGATGGAACTCTTCGAGGTCCCTCATCATGTCGAACTTCTCGTTCGGCCCGATCTTCACGGCTTCGGCCTCCCATCGATACGGAACTTGAATTGGAAGAAAACCGCGGTCGAGCAAACCCATCCACCACCTCGAAACAGGGTCGAGGCTAAGCGCCTTTTGCTCGGCAAGCGCCGTCGTCTTCGGAATGCTTCGGGACGGTCGCCAGTCGTCAAGCTCGATGGCGAGCAGGTCGTGCAGCATGGCGGCAAGGCCGCCTGACGCCATCTGGGCGCTAAGGCGCTTGAAGAAATCGTGGTCCCCCTGCCGGTTGCTCGCCACATCGAAGACAGCGAACCGGCGCGCGTCGAGGCTGGCCGGTACGATCCACTTGTTGTTGCTGGCCATCATCAGGTGGACGAGATTGCGACCTTGGACGATGGCGGCATTCTTGCCCTCGTATGAGATGACCGGCTCGGTCACGAGTTGCTTCAGCACGCCTTCGGCTTCCTTGTGTCCGGGCCAGAACGCCTCGTCGGCGAACAGGAAGACGGCGTTCCGAAGGTGGGCGTTGAACCTGCCTGCGAACTGGGACGGCGAGGCGACAGTGATACCGTGCGCGCCGGTGATCGCCATCAGCGCGCGTCCGAGCGTCCCTTTGCCTGTTCCCTGCTCGCCTCGAAAGGCGATGGCCGTTTCGGGTGATGTTCCTGGGCGCTTGAACATGAAGGCCATCCAGCGCATCACGTAGTCCGCCGACGCCTTGTCGCCCGAGCAGAGCGTCTGCTCTATCAACTCGCGCATCAGCGACCAATCGCCAGCCGCAGGCGCGACAGCCCAGCCGCGCCAGATGTTCAGCCGGCTGCCGGCATCACGTCCCTCAGGGTCCATGACGATGCCTGGATACTTTCGACGTCTCGGGCTCTGAAGCCAGAGATCGGCGATGGAAACTTCCCGGCTGCTGCCGATCAGGCTGAGGCGTTCGTCCTCGTGGTAGTGCTTGAAGGACTCGCGCGACATCCGCGTCCATAGCTTGCGTGGCGGATCGAAGGCCGTGTCCTCGTCCTCCATGAAGACGACGAACTGGCCAGCATCGAGGACCGCGCAAAACCTCTCGTTCATCCGGTCGATGCGATCGCCGGTTGCAGGGGGCAGGTCGGCCTCATCAAACGGCGGGAAGTCATCGGCCGGGTTTTCACCAAAGCGCTTGATCCTCTCGACCAAGTCGCCTCGGCCTGCTTTGTTGAGGGCCCAGAGGATAGTGCCTCCCTTGTAGGCGCCGTTCCTTGGGTGAACGTGGAAAGAGTCCCACCTGGCTCGGGCCTCGTCCGTCCGGTTTGCGTATTCTGGGTCTGTCGCGCACCAGTCGAGGAATGCGTCGATACCTTCGCCGCCCGTCTCGTAGTGCGCCGCCATGGCGATCGGCAGCCAGCTCTCATTCGTACTGAACTCGCGCGCGTCGAAGCCTTCGAGCGCTATCGAAAGCTGTTCGATCGACCATGAGCCGCCCGAGGCCACCGAAGCCATATCGGGCTTCTGCAGAAGGTTTATGAGCGCATCCGTCGCATTCGGTACGGCCATGTCGGGGCCACAGAGAGGGTCCCACCGATACGGCGTGCCGTTCGGGTGGATCGACGGCGGCACGACGACAAGCCGGCCAAGCGTCTTGAACTCGACGCCTGGATACTCATCCAGGGTGTCTCGGACCTTCAGACCGGCTGGCTTTCGCATATGGATGTGGAAGCCGCCGCCGCCCGTCTCGACGGTCGGCCCGTCAGGCAAGCCCACGTCCCGCCTGAGGCGCGCGAGGGGATCGTCGCCGGGCCAGTAGTTGCGAGGATCGGCGTCGATGACAAGCTGGTCGTCGCGCAAGCGAGCGCCGACATTCTTGCCCTTGGCAAGATGCGCTGAGACCTCGGCGTCGTTCATCGCCGCAGCCCTCTGCCAGCCGGACCGAAGCGGCGCCTTGCCGACATTCTTGCCGTTGGCGTCGACGTCCTTCGCGCCGTGCAGCGGGATGATGTCGAGCTTCAATGGCGACGACGTTGCCGGGGGCGCGACATTGTCGATCCTGTCGGTGCGGTCGCCAAACTCCGTTCCGATTATCTCCTTGCGCTCACCAGGCGTTCCGGGCCCGTCAGAGGCAGAGCTGACGGGCCCCTTCTCATTTTCAAGCGCGCTCATGACAGCGCCTCCCTTGCGAACGAGTTGACGAACTCGCGCAGGTCGCTGACGCGGTAGAGCACCTTCCGGCCCATCTTTATGTAGCGAGGTCCGCCGCCGCGCGAGCGCCACTCCGCGAGCTGGACGGAACTGATGCTGGTAAAATTCGCCGCCGCGTCGGTGTCGAGGTATTCCTTGGGCGGCATCCTGATGCCGGCTTCGATACGGTCGAGGCGCATCAGCGTCTCCTTGACGAGGTCTTCCATGTCCCGGTCCCTTTCCGAACGGTGATCGATCGGGAAAGGCTACCGAAGCCACGCACGTCGACATACCAACGTTTCTCGTGGAGCCGTGTGGAGCCTGTTTTCGACCTTTCGTCCTTCAACGTGAACCGGCAGAGGCCGGCTCGTCCATCGGAAATCGACCCGAAATCGCCTGCAACAGGCGAAACTGTCCACTCAGGCGCGGTGCCTGACCATGGCCTGACAGACCTTCTCCTGCGCCTCGCGCATGTGCCCGAGCAGGTGGGCGCGGGTAACGTATCCCCATGTCACGCCTGCCGGTCGATGATTCATCAGCAGCGTCACGGTCTGCATGTCTACGCCGGCCTCCAGCGCCCATGTCCGATAGGTGTGACGCATCTGATGCGGCGCGTGGGAAAACTCGGCTGTCCGCCGCATTTCCTCGATGTGGCCCGACTCGCTGGTGAGCGATGGAAAGACGAAGGGACTCTCCATCGAAGCCGTCTCCTGTTTCACCATCTCAAGGACCTGCAACAGCCGCCTTGGCAGAGGCAAACGAAATGCGCGGTCTGCGCCACCCTTGGGCGACGGAACGGTTAGCACACCGTCCTCGTCCAAATGCGCCCAACGCATCGAACGCGCATCGTGCGAGCGAAGGCCAGTCAGCAGCATCACTGTCCAGCACGCCGCCCTGACGCGATCTTCCATGGCATCCAGACGCCGCCACGCCTCGGCAAGGCCGGCAGCGTCGAGCGCCCACTTGCGGGGCGTCTCTTTGTTCATCCGAACCGCACGGCTCACAGGGTTCGGTGGAAGGTCTTGGGTGCGAGAGGCATCATTGTGCAGGAGCTTCAGAACGCGCATGGCACTGTTCGCGCAGTACGGGCCGTTGTTCTTGGTGATCCTCTCATGAAGGGCACGGACGGTCTCACGGTCGAGCTTGTCCATCGGCACATCCAGGATGGGCTTGAGGTAGAGTTCGACCTTCTGGGTGTAAGACGCAACGGTGCTTGGCCGGAGCTCGGCACCGCGGGTCTTCTTGTAGCGGTCCCATGCCATGCGAAGGCTTGGCACGGCTCGCTTCGGCGCTCGCGGGTCCTCGCCGCGCCGCAAGGCCAGCTTCAACTCCATCGCCTTGTCCCGGGCAGTCTTGAGGCTCACCTCGTCGGTGCGGCCGATGATGATAGAGACATACCGGTCGCTGCCGTCGTTGATCCTGCCGACGAGCTTGTAGCTTGATGACTTGGAACCGACGATGATGCGCAGGCCGGCAAGGTCGGCGTCGTAGAGTTGGGTGCCGGTGGGGTGTTCCTCAGCCAACCGGTTGACGGTGGCCTGGGTGAGCTTGCTAGACATGGTTCGCGGTCCTTTGCTTCGTGCTCGGACCCGGTGTCAGGCCCGGCACGAAGCCAAGTCCGACACGATCCGACACGAAGACGATGTCGCGAAACTCAGGGGAAGTACGCCATTACATGACCCGGCATAGCCCCATATGTCATTGATTCAAAAACTTAAAATCTCTCGGCCGCAAGGCTGTGCGGGTTCGATCCCCGCCGTCCGCACCACGTATCGCGGAAGAGGGGGCCGCACCATTGCGTGACGGGCCTATGGTGCCGTTATGGCGCCCTTGAAGACAACGCCGAGCTCTTTGTCTTCGCGCCGGACCACGCGGACGATTTCGCGCAGCTTGCGACGCGGAATCGAGATCATGAATTCATCCGGGATCGGTTTGGAATCCGGCACGACGAGGCGGAGACCTTTCTCCGAAATATCGTGGGCTTCCGCCGGGACGGGATCGCTGTGCATATTGACGACGATATCGGCCCGCAAATAGCAGGGGTTGCGGTTTTCGCTGCGACGATCTGACATGGTGATCCCTTCTGGGTCGTTATTCCCGGCACACTTCGGTGCCGTGGTTTCAAAGTAACGGGGGTCAGTTAACTGCCTTCTTGTCCTGAATGAACCCGTCCAGCATCGCCCGCAACTCGACGATCTGGGCGCGCATCCTGGCGGTTTCGAGCTCCAGCTCCATCATCCGCATCTTGATTTCGAGCGGTGTATCCTCGAGCGAAGGCGAAGGGGGCTGATGCTGGTTCTGGAAGGAGACACCGATTTCGGCACTGTGCCGCCAGACGATCCGCGCGCGCTGGCGCACGTTCCGCAGGGGAATTTCGAGTTCAAAGAATTCAGGAACGGTCACCGAGGATGGAGCCTCGATGCGTGCGCCGCCGGCCGAGAGATCGCGGATCGTGCAATCGGTGCGCGAGTTTCCGTTCGAGTGAATGATCTCACCCTTCAGGAAGCTCCTCGTCCGGTTGCTGAGCCGGTTTTCGGCGGTCGACATTCCCTGGTCCTCTTCTTCAACGTGCTGGAAAGCCAAAGGAAAGACTTTCATCAGAACAGTAACACTGAAGACCTTAACGTTTGGTCGATGCACGCCTGAATGGCGTGTTTCAGCCGCCGGGGCGGCCCTGCACGCGCTCCCGATGCAAGAGATACATGCCGGACAGGATGACAATGCTGGCTCCGGCGAGCATCCAGCGGTCCGGCACATCTCCGAAGACGAGGTAGCCGAGCGCGATCATCCAGACGATCTGCGTATAGAGGAACGGCGAGAGGATCGCCGCCGAGGCATGCCGGTGAGCGAGGATGAGCAGCCAATGCCCGAGCGCCCCCCAGAAGCCGATCAGCGCCATCATCAGCAACGTCCAGCCATCCGGCGTGACATTCCAGGTGACCATGACGATCGGGGTCAGCACGATGACGCCGGCTGCCGCGGAATAGAACATCGTGGTTTCCGAGGAATCCTGCCCGGCAAGGGAGCGGGTGATCAGCGAATAACCCGCATAGGCTCCCACGCCGATGAAGGAATAGATCGCGGCCCAATGGATGCCGCCCGCGCCCGGTCGCGTAATCAGCAGCACGCCAATAAACCCGACACCGATGGCGGCAAGCCGGCGCGGCCCCACCCATTCGCCAAGCAGGGGCCCGGAAATCAGCGCCACCAGCAGTGGCTGCAGGAACATGATCGTCATGGTCTGCGTCAGTTGCAGGTATTGCAGCGCGAGAAAATTCAGCATCGTCGAGGCCAGCAGCAGCGTCGAGCGGATCGCCTGCAGCCAGGGGCGGCGCGTGATGGCGAGCGTCGGGTGTGACCACGGGTTGAGCACCAGCGAGACGAAGAAGAAGCTCGAGACATACCGCACCCAGGTTGTCTCGATCACGCCGATGCGTGGCGAGAGCCATTTCGCGGTGGCATCAAGGCCGGAAAAGCACGCAAACGCGCCGCAGATCAGCGCGATGGCGATCAGCCGCTGGCGGCGGGTTTCTGCCGTCCCGGGCGGGCCGGAGCCATGGGGTTTTCCGGTCATCTCTCAGGCATCGGGCCGGCGGGCGTCATGGTCGAAGACCCACGAAAACCGGTGCAGCAGCGTATCGCCCGGCAGCAATTGCAAGGCGGAATCGCGCAACCGGGCCTTGATGCCGTCAAGGTGATAGAGACTTCCCTGTCGCCGTGCTTCCTTCTGGATCCGGGCGGTGCGGGGGATGCGCAGCGCATCATAGCGGCGGAGGGTTTGCGCAAGACCGGTCGACCCGGCGCCGGGTGGCCGCAACAGCGCCGCCAGCGCGGCAGCGTCCTCGATCGCCTGGCTGGCGCCTTGCGCGAGAAACGGCATCATCGGGTGGGCGGCATCGCCGAGCAGGGTCATCCGCGCGCGCGACCAACGCCCTTCCGGCGCACGGTCGACGAGCGCCCAGCGCTTCCAGTGATCGGCGGCGCCGATCAGGTCGCGCGCCTTGCGGGACCATCCGCGAAAATGCGAGGCGAGGATATCCGGGCTGCCGGGGGCGGACCAGCCTTCCTCGCGCCATTCATCCTCGATGATCGCGACGACATTGATCTCGCGCCCGCCGCAGACCGGATAATGCACGAGATGCGCATCCGGCCCCATCCAGAGATTGACGTCGGCTTCACGGGCGAAGAGCGGCGCTTCTTCGCGCGGGATCAGCGTGCGCCACGCGGTCTTGCCGGAATAGCGCGTGGGGGCGGGCAGGCCGGCGAGCGTCCGCGCGCGGGACCACAGACCATCCGCGCCGACCAGGAGATCGGCTTCGAGCCGGATCTCCGCGCCATCGGCGCCTTCGAAAAGCGCGGCAATCGCGGTGTCGTTTTCGCGGATATCAGCCAGCCGCAAACCGAGCCGCAGCTCGATTGCCGGATGAGTCTCTGCGCGTTTGAGCAACGCATTCTGGAGGTCTGCCCGGTGGACGACGATGAACGGCGCGCCGAACCGGGTGGCGGCCTTCCGGCCCAGCTCGGCCCGCGACATCGCCTTGCCGTCCTCGCCCCGCCAGATCTGGATGGCGGCAGGTTCGACCGCGATGTCATCGAGATCGTCGAGAATGCCGATGTCAGCCAGCAGCCGGCTGGCATTGGGCGCGAGCTGGAGCCCGGCACCGACTTCCTGCAACACCGGTTCCCGGTCGCAGATTGTGACGCGCCAGCCGGCATCGGCGATGAAAAGCGCGGCGGCGAGCCCGCCGATCCCCGCGCCTGCGATCAGGCAATGCGGGAGAGGGGCGGGGGACGTTTCGCTCTGTTCTCGATCTTCGGGCATGAAATGGGGCGATCCTTGTGGCCTCTGCCGCCTCGTGTCGGGAACTTAGGCGGCTTCGGATTCAACCCAGAGCGCGTCGGCGGGCGCTGAGAGCGCCGTCTTCAGCGTGGCGTCATACTTGAAAAGCGTCGAGCAATACGGGCAGACGATCTCATCGTCCGCGCCCATGTCCAGATACACATGCGGATGATCGAAGGGCGGTTTTGCCCCGATGCACATGAATTCCTTCGCTGCGACCCGGATTTCCCGAAGGCCGGCGGAATTCTGGAAATAGGGTACCGATTTCTCGGCCATGACGCGCTTCTCCTGCCTCAAGATATCCGTGACTCCTTCCTGAATAGCGCCAACCCAAGTGGCATCCAAGTTAAACTTGGCCCGACGGCGCTAAACTTGCGTGGAACACGTGTGTGAGCGCGCTCTTGCATGCCGGAATGAAGGACGGTAGGCGGAAGGATGCTTCAGACCTTCCATCATGACGGGCTCCGGCTCGCGTTCCTCGATCGGCCGCACCCCGGTGCACACAACACCCCGGTGTTGCTGATTCACGGGTTTGCCTCGTCGATCACCGTCAACTGGATCAACCCCGGCTGGTTCAAGACGCTTGGCGATGCTGGCTACCGCGTCATCGCGATCGAAAACCGCGGCCATGGCGCGTCAGACAAGCCACATTCACCTGAGGATTATGCAACCGACCGGATGGCTGCGGATGCTGCGGCGCTGCTCGATCATCTCGGTATCGCCCAGGCTTTTGTGCAAGGCTATTCCATGGGGGCGCGGATCGCGTCCTTCCTCGCGTTGAAGGCGCCGGAGCGCGTCACCGGGCTGGCGCTCGGCGGGCTCGGCATCCATCTCGTCGATGGTGTCGGCCTGCCGCTCGGGATCGCCGAGGCGCTTGAACGCGACGATCCCGAAAACATCATCGACCCCACGCAACTGATGTTCCGCACCTTCGCGGAAAAGAACCGGCAGGACCTTCTGGCACTGGCCGCCTGTATTCGCGGATCGCGGCAGGTGCTGAGCCGCGAGGAAGTCGCGCGGATCACAACGCCGACGCTTGTGTCGGTCGGGACCAACGACCCGATCGCCGGCGCACCCGAGCCGCTCGCGGCGCTGATGCCGAACGCGCGCGCTTTCGGCATCCCCGGCCGGGACCACAATCTCGCGGTGGGCGATCGTGCGCACCGCGCCGAAGTGCTGGCGTTTTTCGATGGCTTGCGGAACCGGCAGGCTGGCGCTGGCTGAACGCTTTTGCCCGGGACGTGAAAATTTATCACGCAAGTGTGCGGCGATCCGGGCCTGTTGTTGATCGAATTTCCACCTGTTTCCTGCTAGTGTGCAGCAGATTGTAACGCAACAAGGACGTTGGCCATGGCCATTTCATCGATGGAACGCGTCAAGGTGTCCGGGCATTCGGGCGCGATGGGCAAGCTTGATCCGGTCTGGGCGCAGTTGCGGCTCGAGGCCGAGGCGGTGCGCACGTCCGAGCCCTCGCTGGCCGGCATGGTGCTGGCGACGGTCCTGCAGCAGAAATCGCTGGAGGATGCGGTTGCGCATCGCATCGCCGAGCGGCTCGACCACGCCGATCTCTCTGCCAGCTTGATCCGGCAGGCGTTCACCGATTTCACCGAGGCGCAGCCCGGTTATCGCGAGAGCCTGCGCGCGGACATCGCCGCGGTGATCGACCGCGATGCCGCCTGCGATCGTGCGATCGAGCCGGTGCTTTATTTCAAGGGTTTCCACGCGATCCAGACGCACCGGCTCGCGCATTGGCTCTGGGGGCAGGGGCGACGGGATTTCGCGCTCTACCTGCAAAGCCGGTCCTCATCCGAGTTCCAGACCGATATTCACCCGGCGGTGCCGATGGGAAAGGGTATCTTCCTCGATCATGCCACCGGAATCGTGATCGGGCAGACGGCTGTCATCGAGGATGATGTCTCGATCCTGCAGGGCGTGACGTTGGGCGGGACCGGCAAGGACCATGGTGACCGCCACCCGAAAATCCGACACGGGGTGCTGATCGGCGCCGGCGCGAAGATCCTCGGCAATATCGAGGTCGGGCATTGCGCCCGCGTCGCGGCGGGCTCGGTGGTGCTCAAGGCAGTGCCGCCATGCTCGACGGTCGCCGGCGTGCCGGCGCGGGTCGTGGGGGAGGCGGGATGCGCCGAGCCTGCCCGCGCGATGGATCAGGTGATCGATTCCACCACCTCGGGCGATCCTTGATCCTGATCACCCGATTTACGCGGCAAAACCATTTTCGGTTGCCGCGTCGGCGTTTGCATGGCAATCGGGTGCCGGTTTGACAGCGCGTCGATTCCGGGTCCTGCATGCGGCGGGGGCGGGAGAACGCCCAGCACATGACGAGGCGTACACATGGAAAAGGCTGAACTGACAAAGGTCGAGACCTATCTGCGGCGCACCTTTACCAACGCGGCGATCCGCGTGGTACCGCGCCCGAAGAAGAAGGATTCCGCCGAAGTCTATATTGGCGAGGAGTTCGTCGGCGTCCTCTCCGAGGACAACGAGGACGGCGAGAAGTCATATTTCTTCGAAATGGCGATCCTCGACACCGACCTCGAATAAGCGGTCGGGTCGATCCCGCCGGAGGGTCGCGCGGTACTGTCTGCGCGAGGTTCGGAGATTCGGGCATCAGCCCTGTGAAAACCGCCGTTACCGGCGGTTTTTTTGCGCCATAGACGGCGCTTAGCGGACCGGATGATGGCTTATTTTGCCGGAGATTGCCGCGCGACTGTTTCGCTCGCGCTGCTGGCCAAGGCATCGAGCAGGGTTTGCGAACTCAGCACAATCCGACGCCAGTCCGGCAGGTGGCGGGCATGGAAGCGTACTTCGGCATCCAGCCCATCCTGCCGGATCAGCGTGGTGCACGGTTCGATGTCGCGCTGGTTGGCGGGGAGGTGGCTTTCCTGCGGGCAGAGCGCGATGAAAATGCGTTTCCCGCCGGCACCGATGTAGAGTTCGCGATCCTCATACGGCGTTCCCGGCCGGAACCGGCGCATGAGCAAGCCGCCGGGGTTGGACCATGTCTCGCGCCCGAGGAACCGGGCGTAGACGGTCTGGAACAGCTCCGTCATCTCGGGGGCGGAGGTAGAGCCTGCTGTCAGGGTCAGCGCGACCCGATCCGGCATCGAGCGATCGGGGTCTCGCGCAGTGGGCGGCTGAAGGGGGGAGAAATCTGCGACGTCGACGACAAGGTCCAGCCTGTCGAGCCGTCCGCCGGCCATCTGCGCCCGATCCCGGATCAGCGCGCGCGGCACGATGATCTTGCGGCTGCCGAGCGTGACCTCCACCGTGCCGGCCGGCACTTCGGCTCCCGTATCCGGGCGCAGCAGCAGCGTCGCGTTGGCACCAAGCGCGGTTCCGAGGACAGCAAGGGCGATGACAAGACGCTTCATAAGGAGAAGCTAAACCGCGTCGTGGTTAACCAAGAGTTAAATTTGCGGTCGATTTGCCTCAAATTGACGCGTTAGGATGCGCACAGGGTTTGCATGGAGCCCGGAGGGACACCGGCATGGCGCGGGATGGCGCTGTTGCTGTGTGATGTCCGGGTTGAGTGGAGTTTTGCGTGATGTCCTCGAGCCAGATCGATTCTTTCCTTGCCCTGGGCCTTGGCTTTGCGTTTGCCGGCCTTGTCGCATCGCTTTACCGGGCCTGGCGGGATCAACCGGCGAGTTTCAGCCTCCTGCTGGCCGGCGGGCCGAGCGGCCTCGTGGCCATCCCGCTGCTCGCAGCGGCGGGGCCGGCGATCATCATGCGCAACACCCTGCGTGGCCGGAAATACGAGCGCCGCAAGATCCACTTTGTCGCGATGGCGACGATCATCGCCTCGTTCTGGTCGATCGCGATCGGCTTCCAGCTGCTCAAGCTCGTTGGCGGTTTCGCGCCGTAATTTTTCCCGAAGAGGCGCGGTTCCACGCTTCCAGTTTGGCGCTGACCTGATACCTCCTTGGCATTGATCGATTTCGGGAGTTCAGCCCATGCCCCTTTATGCCCTTGACGGTGTTGCTCCCTCGGTTCCGGCCGAGGACAAATATTGGGTCGCCCCCGATGCGCATGTCATCGGCAAGGTTGTTGTCGGCGAGGATGTCGGCATCTGGTTCGGCGCGGTGCTTCGCGGCGATAACGAGACGATCACGCTCGGTGCCGAGACCAACATCCAGGAGCACGCGATGCTCCACACCGATATGGGCTTTCCGCTGACCACGGGGCGCGGCTGCACCATCGGCCATGGCGCCATCCTGCATGGCTGCACGCTGGGGGACTATGTGCTCATCGGCATGGGCGCGGTGGTGCTCAACGGTGCGAAGATCGGAGCCGGCTCGCTGGTGGGCGCAGGTGCGCTCGTCACCGAGGGCAAGGAATTTCCCGAGAATTCGCTGATCGTGGGCTCGCCTGCGCGTGCTATCCGCACGCTGGACGAGAAGGCGCTGGCCGGCCTCAAAGGCTCGGCGGCCGGCTATGCCCGTAACTGGAAGCGCTTTGCTGCCGGGATGAAACTGGTGAAGCCCTGAAAAAAAGCGGACCGGCCCGCGTGGGGTGACGCGAACCGGCCCTTATTTCGCAAGCCCGATCCAGGGGGGACGGGGTGGGTGGGGACCTGACCGAACCTTGCGAAAACTGATCCCTTGTTGAGCGGCCCCTTAGCGGCTCGCCGCCACGGTGCCGGTATCGACACCGCCGAGCGAAACCCAGCGCACCGGATTTTCATCCGACTGGCGCTTGATGAAGCGATATCCGGTGTCCTTCCAGGCGAGAATCTTGCCAACCTGATTGTCGAGCACGAAGTCGCCGCGATCCGTTTTCACGGTCAGGATGGCGTGGCCATCGCCCTTCTGGTCACGGACGACCGTGATCAGCAGCGTCTGGGCGGGGTAGCCGGCCTTGATGAGGCGGCGGCGCTTTTCGAGAACGAAATCCTCGCAATCGCCTTTGCCATCAACCGGGTAGGACCAGACTTCCGGCACGCCCCAGTGATCCTGATCGGTCACGGCGATGATCTCGCGGTTCACATCCGCATTGATCTTCACAATCGTGCGCCAGCTCGCCTCGGTGAGCGGAATGGAAACGCGCGGCATCGTGCGGTTGTCGCAATCATCCGGGCTGTCCCGGCAGAATTGCACGAACCCGATCGGCGGTGATGTAGATGCGCCGATTGAACCGGTTTGCTGGGCATGTGCTTGTGTAGATCCAAGCAATGCAAGCCCCAGTACTGATACTAATGTAATGATCCGTCCGTTCATGTACCCCTCCCGTTCGTCGTGGGGAAGAGATCGCATGCAGTGTTTTCACATCCGGCGATTTTTGATGCTCGCATTTCGAGCGTCAATTTAAGGGTTTTCTAAGCTTGAGAGAGTGTGAAGATGGGTCCTGTTTTCATAAAACGAAAAATTAACCATCTAACGAATTGAAAGAGTGATGATATTTTGGATGACGGGAATTCTTCGATAAAATTGAGCGCTTTGAAATTAATCAGGATTTACTGTGCGGCTTAGGGTGCTGTTCAGCGTGAAACGAACTCGGCCTGTGCGGGCGTTCAGGATCACGGCGCTTCATGCGGATCGTGCTGCGATTTCGAGAGGCAACGACAGCAAAAACCCCGCAGGCGGGGCCAGCGGGGCGGGCTCGGCAAAAGCGCGTTAGGCAAAAGCGCGTTACGCAGGAGCGCTTTATGTCTGGGGGGTCAGAGCTTCAGCTCAACATCGAACATGGCATCGGGCACCGAGCCATGAAACTCCACCGCGATACCACCATCAAAGGCGCGCACGACGCGCGCGGGCGTGGTGCCCAGAAGGATTTCATCGCCCTTCGTGAATTTACCCTTGATCGAGACAGCCGCGCCGGACCGCGACACATCGATGAGATGCCCCAGAACCACGTTGCCATTGTTATCGGCGAGGTTGCGGACCGGAATGCGGGGGTCGCGCGGGACAACACGATCATGCCGCCGGTCTTCCGGCAGGCTCAGGAGGTCGCGGTTGGCAAGCCAGGTGAACTGGCTGGCGAGGCGATCCCGCTTCAGGGGGGTGGTCGAGATTTCGAGCACGAAGCCGGTGTCGGTGGTGCGCAGCACCTTCCCCTCGACGCGGCCGATCGAATAGAAATAGCCGATAACCCGCTCTCCGACCGTGCAGGGCACGTCGGTCTCGATTGTCATCGCCTGGACAGAAGCGTCGATCGCCGTCCCACCATATTCCGAACGGTCCTCACGCATGAAGCGTCCGCCGATAGCGATCTTGACGCGCGGGATATTGCGCTTTTCGGCGCTCATTCGAAAGAGACGGGGCGGGCTGGCTTCGCCGGCACGGATGGGCATGGCAGGTGACATGGGGAGTCCCGGGCTCAGAATTCTTCTGGCGACAATCTGACAGCAAGCGCCAAACGAATGATTAACCGAACCATCAATTATCCGGGTTGGCCGGGTCTTTCGGTGCACCGCTACCGCGGATGACCACGAGATGGCCATGTCGGGCAATGATCGTATCGGCGAGGTCGCCGGGAACAAGGCCCGGGCCCTGATGGGGCAGCGCCGTGCGCCCCAGGATGCGCGTGCCCGAGATATCGAGCGGCTGCGGCCCGGTTACCGGCAGGGCCGGAGCCTCGAACAAGGCCATGGCACCCAGAATGCGGCCGCCGGCAGTGCCCTGATGCGTCAACGGCAGCAGCAGCATTTCGCCGGCTCCGACCAGCTGGCCGCGTCGCTCGACAGGCCGCGCCCCGCCCGTCGGCCGCAGGTTCGGCCATCGCGGCTGCAGACGCAGGCTGCTCCCGGAAATGGGCTTTGGTTCCGTGGCAACGGGTTCATAGGCGCGGATGCCGATCAGGATCGGTTCGCCTTCAACGATCGGGCTTTCAAGCGCCTGCTGCGCGGGAGCGCGGGCGGCATCGAGCCAGATCGTGCCGAAGCGCTTTCCGGTCAACGGCTGTCCGAGGCTGGCAACGATCCGCGAACCGGCGAGCCGGAAGCAATAATCACCCGCCGCGCCGTCCAGCATGAAGACATCGCCGAGCTCGGAGGCAATCCTGCGCGGATCGATCTCGGTACGCGATGGCGCCGGGCGATTGCCGCGCAGAGCGTTCCAATAGTTAAAGACGGCCCTGATCGAACGATGACGCATGGGAAGCTCCCGAGTTTCCGCCGGACCCGTATCCTTTTGGGATCGATGTTCCGGCGTGAGGCAAATCCGAATGCCGACCCGCGCCTGAAAGGCACAGATTGGCGTGTCCGGAGAGCGGCTCGCGAAAACCGTGCCGGGCGGGATGTTAACGTCAGGCGCGCGGATTCTGCGGCCGCGTTAAGCTTAATCGCGGATGTAGATTGCCGGGGCTGCCCGGGTGTGAGAGGGTTATCGGGCTCCAGAAAATTTCAACGCCGCGTCCCCGCTCCGGACGCGGCGTTTCTCGTTTTATGCCCCGCTGCCCCGGCGCGCATGGGGAATTCTGGCGACTTCCCGGCCTGCTCGATCCTGCTGCGCTGCGGCACAGGTCGCGATTGCGTAACGGGCAAAACTGGACAACACTCCGATGCCACACGCCGCATCAAGACGGCGGTTTTTTTGGAAACGCCTTTAACCAAGGAGCGGACCCATGAGTGTTGGCAAGATTCTCGCCCATAAGGGCAAATCCGTCATGACGGCGGCGGCCACGCAGACCCTTCAGGAAGCCAGTCATATCCTCGCCGAACACAGGATCGGCGCCGTGGTGGTGACCGGGGCGGGCGAAAGCGTCGCGGGCATTCTCTCCGAGCGCGATATCGTCAAGGCGGTGGCCAGGGGCGGGGCGGCGGCGCTCAATGAAACCGTGGCTGACCACATGACCAAGCGGGTCGTGACCTGCGTTGCAGCGTCCTCGATCAATCAGGTGATGGAAGTAATGACCGCCGGCAAGTTCCGCCACGTCCCGGTGGTGCAGGACGGACGGCTCGACGGCATGATCTCGATCGGCGATGTGGTGAAGCATCGCCTTGCCGAGCTGGAGCACGAAAGCGCGAGTCTCAGGGAATACATCACCGCGAGCTGAGAGACCGTTTGCAAACTCTACCATCCCGGCGATCTGTCGCAGTTTTCTGCACTTCCGGTGCTCACGGACCTGATGTCCGCTGCGCTCCGGTTCTCGAAAACCACGCCATTTCGCGCGGGCTGGCGACTTATCAAACGGTCTCCGGGTGGCTTTATTTCATCCCCATCAGCACCGGTTTGCCGTTGACGATCTCGACGCGGCGATAGAAGCACGAGCGCCGGTTGGTGTGGCACGCCGGCCCGATCTGCTCAACGCGGACGATCACCGCGTCCTGATCGCAATCGACGCGCATCTCGATCAGGCGCTGGGTATGGCCGGAGGTCGCGCCCTTGCGCCAAAGCTCGTTGCGCGAGCGCGAGAAATACCAGACCTCGCCCGTGGCCAGTGTCTTTGCCAGTGCTTCGGCATTCATATGCGCGAGCATGAGAATGTCGCCGCTGGCATGGTCCACCGCGATAGCCGAAATCAACCCGTCGGCGGAAAAGCGCGGCGTGAGGGCACGGCCTTCTTCCAGCTCAAGCTTGGTTCCGGGCGGGGCAAAGGGTGTCGATGGTGTCCACATGCCGCTGTCTTCGCGCAAAAGCGCGCGAAGGACAAGGTTTGACGGCGGGCCGGGTGGCTCCATAGTCCGGCGCGGGCTACTTCCGGCGGCTGTTCAGCAGGGAAAAGAACCGGACCTGCTCGGCAGGGTCATCGCGGAAGACCCCGGTAAACTGACAGGTTGTCGTCGAGGCGCCCTGTTTCTGGATGCCGCGCATCGACATGCACATGTGCTCGGCCTCGATCATCACGGCGATGCCGCGCGGGTGCAGCGCTTCGTCGATCGCTCCGGTGATTTCGGCGGTCATCGTCTCCTGCGTCTGGAGGCGACGGGCAAAGATGTCGACGACGCGCGCGAGCTTCGAGAGCCCGACCACGCCATCCTGGGGGAAATAGGCGATGTGCGCGACGCCGACGAAGGGAACCATATGGTGCTCGCAGTGCGAGTGGAACGGGATATCCTGCACCAGGACAAGATCATCGTACCCCTCGACATCCCGGAAGACGGTCGAGAGCACTTCTGAGGCGTCCTTCGAATAGCCCGAGAAGATCTCTTCATAAGCTTTTGCCACGCGTTTGGGCGTATCGATCAGGCCTTCGCGCGTCGGATCGTCGCCGGCCCAGGCGATCAGCGTCCGCACAGCGGCTTCGGCTTCCGCGCGCGAGGGGCGCACAACGGGTGCGCGCGCGGGCTTGCGGGGCTTCAAGGTCTTAACCACGGCGTCCATGTGGTGCCTCCTGAAATGACCATGGTGGTCTGGACAATTGAGTATACGTGGCGGCGAGGGAGTTGGATCGCCGCTGGATGTTCTTTTTTTGGCATCGGCACTCTCGAACACCGCGGTGACAGGTTGTGTCAGGAGCCTCGCGAAACTTCCCCGTCTCAGCCAGTGGCAATTTGAGCTGATTGCCCCTATTTTCAGGGCAACAGGGGTTTTCCATGCTTGATGACGTCTACAACCGCCGCATTCTCGAACTCGCCGCCGATATTCCCCGGCAGGGGCGGCTTGCACACCCCGACGCCTCGGCAACCGCGCATTCGAAACTCTGCGGCTCGACTGTGACGGTCGATCTCACCATGGACGGCGATACCGTCACGGATTTTGCGCATGAGGTGAAAGCCTGCGCGCTCGGGCAGGCGTCATCGTCGATCATGGCGCGCAATGTGGTGGGCTCCACCGCCGCCGAACTCAGGGAAATCCGCGAGATCGCGCGCATGATGCTCAAGGAAAACGGCGCAGCACCCGCGGGCAAGTGGCAAGGAAAATGGGACGATCTGCGCGTGCTTGAACCCGTGCGCGCGTACAAGGCGCGCCACGCCTCGACGCTGCTGACGTTTGACGCGGTGGTGGATGCCATCTCGCAGATCGAGGCGAAGCGGGCCAGACCGGGTTCCGCAGCGTGAAAGCTGCCAATGACAACGGCACGTTCCGCAAGAGCCTGCCGATCCGCATGGCACGCCACCTCTTTCTCGCGCCGGTCTATCTCTACCGCTACACACTCTCGGCGTTCATGGGGCGGACGTGCCGGCACATGCCGAGCTGTTCGGAATACATGATCGAGGCGGTGGAGAAGCACGGCGTCTGGCCGGGCGGCTGGATGGGGTTTGCGCGGATTTGCCGGTGCCGGCCGGGTGGAACCTCCGGGCTCGATTTCGTCTGTGAGGAATTGCCCCGCAACGCGCGCTGGTTTAAGCCGTGGACCTATGGGCTTTGGTGCAGGGCGAATGATTCTAACCTAAAAATTGACGACTTGTAGGAAGGCAATAATGCCTAAACTAAAATGGATATTTGTTGCAATAACTCTGGGCTTCACTGCAGAGCTTGGAAAGGATATCTATATCTTATTCAAGGAAAAATCAAAAATTGTGAATTTTGATTTTTGGAATTATAGTAACATAAAGTATATTTTTGAGAGAGATATATCTATGTATTTTTTTGTAATTGTTTTTGTTATTTTCTCTCTATTTTTTTCGATGCATAGAGCTAAGAAATTTAAAAATGTTGATATGATATCTTATTGGAATATATTCGCAATATTAGCGATATCCTTTAATTCGTTTATAATAATTTTTTGGTCTTTTTTTGATATTTCTATATTGGAGGGGTGGATACGTGAGAGTCGATTTTTCAAGATGGCATTAATATTATTGTCTTTGCATACGTTGTATTGGGGTCTTTATGCAATTACTTCGCAGTTAAAAAGTGAAGTAGATAAAAAGCTGCTATAATACGCAGTTGATTCAGACAGAAAATTGCCTACCCGCCTCGTTTGCGGGAGTGGGCCGGAGACACGACATGATTACGCTTGTATTCCCCGATGGCGCCGCGCGCCAGTTCCCCCAAAACATCACCGGAGCGGCGATCGCGGGCGGGATTTCCCCCTCGCTCCTCAAGCGCACGGTCGCGATGGCGCTGGATGGCGTCGTTGTCGATCTCGCCGACCCTATCCCTGCGGATGCGAAAATCGAGTTCCTGACGCGGGATGATCCCCGGGCGCTCGAACTCATCCGCCATGATTGCGCGCATGTGCTCGCCGAGGCGGTGCAGGCGCTCTGGCCGACGACGCAGGTGACCATTGGTCCGGTGATCGAGAACGGGTTCTATTACGATTTCTACCGTGATCAGCCGTTTACGCCGGAGGACTTCGCCGCCATCGAGAAAAAGATGCGCGAGATTATCGGCAAAGATGCGCCCTTCACCAAGACGTTGAAAACGCGCGAGGAGGCCAAGGATTTCTTCCGCGCCAAGGGCGAGAACTTCAAGGTGGAACTCGTCGATGCCATTCCGGGCAACGAGGACATCAAATTCTACGCGCAAGGCGCGTGGACCGATCTTTGTCGCGGCCCGCACATGACCTCGGTCGGCAAGGTCGGCACGGCCTTCAAGCTGATGAAGGTCGCCGGTGCCTATTGGCGTGGCGATTCCAACAACCCGATGCTGACCCGCATCTACGGCACGGCTTTTGCCAAGCAGGAGGATCTTGACGCCTATCTCCTCCAGATCGAGGAAGCCGAGAAGCGAGATCACCGCAAGCTTGGCCGCGAGATGGATCTCTTCCACTTCCAGGACGAGGGGCCGGGCACGGTCTTCTGGCATTCCAAGGGCTGGACAATGTTCCAGCAGCTCATCGCCTACATGCGCCGCCGCCTCCGCCGCGACTACGAGGAGGTGAACGCGCCACAGGTGCTCGACAAGAGCCTGTGGGAAACCTCCGGCCACTGGGAGTGGTATCAGGAGGGCATGTTCGCGGTGAAATCCGCGCACGCCTTCGTCCACCCGGAGGACAAGGAGGCCGACCAGCGTGTCTTTGCGCTCAAGCCGATGAACTGCCCCGGCCATGTGCAGATCTTCAAGCACGGGCTGAAATCGTACCGCGATCTGCCGATCCGCCTTGCGGAATTCGGCGCGGTGCATCGCTACGAGCCATCCGGTGCCTTGCATGGGCTCATGCGCGTGCGCGGCTTCACGCAGGACGACGCGCATGTCTTCTGCACCGACGCGCAGATGGAGGCCGAGTGCCTGCGGATCAACGAGCTGATGCTCTCGGTCTACGCCGATTTCGGCTTCGACAGCCTCGTCGTGAAGCTCTCGACCCGCCCCGAGAAGCGCGTCGGCACCGATGCGCTCTGGGATCGGGCAGAAGCCGTCATGAAGGACGTGCTCGACAAGATCGCCGCCCGGTCCGGCGGCAAGATCAAGACCGGCATCAACCCCGGCGAGGGCGCGTTCTATGGCCCGAAGTTCGAATACACCCTGCGCGATGCGATCGGCCGCGACTGGCAGTGCGGCACGACGCAGGTGGACTTCAACCTGCCCGAACGCTTCGGTGCCTTCTACATCGGCGCGGATGGCGAGAAGACGCAGCCGGTGATGATCCACCGTGCGATCGTCGGCAGCCTGGAGCGTTTCCTCGGCATCCTCATCGAGAGCTACGCCGGGCATTTCCCGCTCTGGCTCGCGCCGGAGCAGCTGGTTGTCTGCCCGATCACCTCCGAGGCGGATGACTACGCGCATCAGGTGACCGAAGCAGCGTTCTCGGCGGGCTTGCGCGCCCGCGCGGACGTGCGCAACGAGAAGATCAGCTACAAGGTGCGCGAACATTCGCTTGCCAAGGTGCCGGTGATCTTCGCCGTCGGTAAACGCGAGGCGGAGGAGAAGACGGTGACAATCCGCCGGCTTGGTTCGCAGGCACAGGTGACGATGCCGCTCGCCGAGGCGCTTGCTGCGCTGGAGGCGGAGGCTGTGCCGCCGGATGTGAAGCGCGCCAAGGGGCTGTGAGCCGTCAGAGGTCAGGACAATGCGAAGGCCGGGGAAACCCGGCCTTTTGCTTTGACGGCATCATCGTCGCACGCGGGCGCAGCTCTTCAAGAAGTGAAACAGTATAACGTCAATATTCGTCCGTATTGCTGCGGATAGAGCTTCACCTGCTTGCTGGTTACTCTGTGCTTCGATGCCCGCTCGTGTGGGCTTCCAAGGGAGGAACCCCAATGCAGAAGAAATTCGCTCTACCGGTCGCCGCCGTGCTGCTGACGGCTGGCATGATCACCGCCGCCGCTGCGCAGGCACCCGCGCCGCCGCAGTATCCGAACATGACGTTCTTTATCACCTCGACGCCCGGCCCGAACGGCGCGAATTTCGGCGGCCTCGAAGGCGCGGACAAGCATTGCGGCGATCTTGCCGCCAAGGCCGGCGCCGGCGGCAAGCCCTGGCGCGCTTACCTTAGCCAGCAGGCAGTGGACGGCAAGCCGGCCGTGAACGCCAAGGATCGCATCGGCAAGGGGCCGTGGGTGAATGCCAATGGCGTCACCATCGCTGCCAATGTCGCGGACCTGCATGATCCCGCAAAGGCCAACATCAACGTTGATACCGGCATCACCGAGACCGGCAAGCAGGTGATGAGCCGCCTGTTCGTGGTGAACTACCACGATATCCTCACCGGCTCGAACGCCGACGGCACAGCGCCAGCCGCCGACAAGGACATGACCTGCAAGAACTGGACGAGCGGTGCGGCGGGCGCGGCGATGGTCGGTCATCATGACCGCATGGGCCTGAACGACAGCGCTCAGGCGAAATCGTGGAATGCGTCGCACCCCTCGCGCGGCTGCGATAACCCGACCCTGCGCATGACCGGCGGCAACGGGCTGCTGTATTGTTTTGTGGCGAATTGAGGGAGTAGCTCAGGCGTCATGCCCGGCCGGATTCCTCCAAGAATCGAGTTGCCGGGCATGACGATGGTTTTTGTATTCGGCGTGAAAATTGAAGTCGTGGATGGCCGGGCTAAACCCGGCCATGACGGTGGAAGTGTCATTCCTGGCGGTGCGAAGTGCCGAACGGGAATCCAGACTATTCCGCGCCGCTTTGCGGCAGGCCCTTGCGCTGGATCACCGGGTCAAGCCCGGTGATGACAAGTGTAAACGCTACTAATTTACTGACGCGTCACAGTTTTCGTGATTCAATTTCCGCTATCATGTCGATTGTGATATTTAGCATCGTGCCAAGCATATCGACCATCTCGAAGAATTTCTTATTTTCAATTTTTTCATAAAATACAACAATCTCTCTTGATATTAATTCATATTGTTGCGATATTTCAAACAAAATATAATCGTCAAAATTTGCATCAATTGTAAATTCAAGATTATTATATTTGTAGAATTTAGTCTTTCTTTTTAAATCAACGCATGTTTTGCATTTTTGCAAAAAGAATTTAAATGCTCTGATTTCAAAATCAATATTTGGACCTTCATTTCTTATTGTTAAGCGAATGCTTTTATTTTCCGGGTAAGCGCGCCAATAGGCTCCGGAGCCAAATTTAATATGCGGTCTTTGGATCAAAAATTCCGATCGAGCTCTTACCCAAGCCCTTTTGAGCCAGTCCAACACTTGAAAATACCAGCGCGCAACTATTTGAATCAAAATACCCCCTCAAAACGCCTTGCAAAAGGCCGCGATTTATCGCGTGCCGTCAAAATGCCTTGAAGGTAATCACCGTCAGCGTGTCCTGAATGCCGGGCAGCACCTGCACCTTGTTGCCGACGAAATGGCCGATATCGTGCTCGTCATCGAGGTGGAATTTTGCGAGAATGTCGTAATTCCCTGCCGTCGAATAGATTTCCGAGGCGATTTCGGCGTCCGCGAGGGCGGTCGCGACCTCGTAGGTCTTGCCGAGCTTGCATTTGATTTGCACGAAGAAGGTTTGCATGTCGGTTTCCTTGCCGCCGCTCCGGCGTCATGGTCGGGTTCAGCCCGACCATCCACGACTTCGCGTCTTGAATTTTCACCCATCATAAAGACGTGGATGCCCGGCACAAGGCCGGGCATGACGCCGCTGGTTTCATTTTGACGGGTTTGCTTCACGCGAACCGCAAGGCGCTTCGCTTGCAAACCCTATTCGACGACAATCTCGAAATCGCGGTTGATGCCGCCTTCGACCTTCATCTGGCCGCGATATTCGCGATCATTGTGGCGCGCGAGAACGCTGTAGGTGCCTTCGCCGATATCGACGCTCGGAAACGCGCCGACCGCCTCCGCGACGATATCGCCGCCGGGCGTCTCGATCGTCCATTCCGCGCCCGCGAGCGCGACGCCGCCCTTCTCGCGCACGAGCTTCAGCGTCATCGTCGCGGCGCGGTGGTTGACCACGGCTTCGGTCACCTTGCCGGTCTCGATCTTCACATCCGTGCGCACCACCGAGTTCGAGCCCGAATAGGTGGAGACGAGGTGATAGGTGCCCTCGGGCAGGTTCAGCCGCGTGTTGGGGCGCAGGCTCTCGGTGACGAGCTTGCCTTCGGAATTATTCGCGGTCGGGATATAGACGATCAGCTTCTGCCGCGCCGGGGGGATCGGCCGCTCCGGGATGCCGAGATAGCCGGTCACGGTCAGCGCACCGACATTGATCGCGACGCTCGACACCGAGCCGGTCTCGCCGACGTTGATCTCGCGCGTCGCGGTGGCTAGGCCGTGGCTTACGTGCACGGCGTATTGCCCCGCCGGCAGCACGAGGCTGGGGCGCTGCGCGTCGGTTTTCGTCACAAGCTGAATGTCGCTGCCGCGCACGGAATAGACGCGCCAGGTCAGGTTGTCCGGAATTTCCCCGCCGCGCTCGCCGTAGGTCGCGCGCAAGGCCAGAACGCCTGTGCGCTGGATGCCAGGCCCGACCTGCGCCGAAGCGGAAACCGGCGCCAGCAGCATCGATCCCGGCAAAGCACCGAGCAGGCCGAGCAGCAGGGGAATCGTGCGGCGAAACGTCATTCTGTCCTTTTCTCCGAAGCGGAGGGGGAGCGCAAGGCGACAGCGCAGGAGCCTGCTGCTCTCATCGGTGATCTGGACCGCGATCTTGCCGGAAGCATGGCATTGGCCCGGACGGTACTTTGACCTATGTCAGATGCCAACAGTATCAAACCTCAGGAATTTCGATGTTCTATGAACCGCGCCTGCGCAACCATGGCCTTCCGCACGATCCGTTCAAGGCGCTCGTCGCGCCGCGCCCGATCGGCTGGATCTCGACGCTCTCGAAGGAGGGGGCGCCTAATCTCGCGCCGTACTCGTTCTTTAACGCGTTTTCCGACCGCCCGCCGATCGTCGGATTTTCCTCGGCAGGCATGAAGGACAGTGCGCTCAACGCCCGTGATACCGGTGAATTCGTCTGCAATATTGTGTTGAAGAGTGATACCGGAGCGATGAACCAATCCTCCGCCGCCTATCCGCACGGGGTCAGCGAGTTCGAAAAAGCCGGGCTGACGATGGAAGCCTCCAGCCGCGTCAAGGCGCCACGCGTCAAAGGCGTCGCAGCCGCGCTCGAATGCAGGCTGACTGACATCGTGCCGATGCGCGGGCTTGATGGCGCGGGCACCTATGTTCTCGTGCTGGGTGAGGTCGTCGGCGTTTATGTCGACGATGCCTTCATCAAGGGCGGGCGTATCGACAGCGCCGCGATGAACCATCTCGCCCGCCTCGGCTACATGGAATACGCAGCGGTGGAGAACGTCTTCTCGCTGGAGCGGCCGGAGGCCTAGTTGCTTTCCCGGAATGCTCTGGCGAACATTCCGGGGGTCCCTCGCATAAGCCGAGGATTTATGGCTACCGATCCCAATGGATTGGGATCGGGCGCGCATTCGCGCTTGCGGCGGCCTCGGCGAATGCCGAGTGCCACCGGGTTCTACCCCACCAGCCCGGCTGCCCGCGCACGGGCGAGCAGCCGCTCGGCCTGCACGAGGTGGGGCTTGTCGACCATCTGGCCGTCGATGCCGACGACCCCGGCATCGGGGTTGTCGCGGAAGAACTGCACGATCTTGGCGGCATGCGCGATCGCGGCCGCATCGGGGGTGAAAACCGCGTTGATGATGGCCACCTGCGCCGGGTGGATCGCCATCTTGCCGGTGAAGCCGTCGCGGCGCGCGGCGCGGCATTCGGCCGCAAGGCCGGCCTCGTTGCGAAAATCGGTATAGACCGTATCGATCGGCGCGACGTCCGCTGCACTGGCGGCAAAGAGCGCGAGGCTGCGCGCCAGCCGGAACGGATCGGTATAGGCGCCGGTTTCGTCCCGATTGGCTTCCGCGCCAATCGCGCCGGCGAGATCTTCCGCGCCCCAGGTGAGCGCGTCGAGGCGCTGGCTTGACCCTGCGATCGAGCCCAGCCTGAAGATCGCGACCGGCGTTTCCGTGGCGATGGCGATGATGTGCGTCTGCCCGTCGGCGAGATCGTTCTCGGCTTCGCGCACGGCGATCAGCGCGCCAAGGTGCTGCACATCCGCGCCGCCCTCGCATTTCGGCAACATGATCGAGGCCGGTCCGCCCGGCATCACGCCGTCGAGATCGGCGGCAATCTCGCCGGATTTGAGCGCATTGACGCGCACGATGAGCCGCGGCGCCCCTGGCGTCCGGGCGCGGAGCGTTTCGCACACAATCCGCCGCGCCTCGGGTTTGCGGCTCGAAGCAACAGAGTCCTCAAGATCGAGGATCAGCGCATCGGCCCCGGAAGCGAGCCCCTTGGCGATCTTTTTGGGATCATCACCGGGAATGAACAGCAGCGAGCGCATGGGAAAATCCTTCAATAAAACTCAGGCAGCGGTGCGCGGCGCGCGCTTCATGAAAGCCTGACGCTTGCACTCGGCCACCAGCGTTCCATCCTGCTTGTAGGCGCGGTGATGGAAATCGACGATGCCCGCATCCGGTCGCGATTTTGATTCGCGCTTCGAAAGGATTTCGGTGGTCACATGCACGCTGTCACCTTCGAAGAGCGGCGCGGGGAATTTTACATCGGTCATGCCGAGATTGCCGATTGTGGTTGCGACAGTGGTATCACCCACCGAAATCCCGATCATCAGCCCGAGCGTGAACAGCGAGTTCATCAGCGGCTTGCCCCATTCGGTTTCGGTGGCGCAGAAATGCGCGTCGATATGCAGCGGCTGCGGGTTCAGCGTCATGTTGGAGAACAGCATGTTGTCCATCTGCGTCACCGTGCGCGTCAGGCCATGGCGAATCGTTTCCCCGACAATGAAATCCTCGAAATAGAGGCCGCCGCGCGGGTGGCGGGTGCCCGGAGTCCAGGGTGCAGAGGCGGCAGGGAACGGCGAAGTCATCTGAACATCCTTGGTTTTCAGAAAAAATCCCGGCTTTCAGGCAAAAAAACCGGCAGGTGTTGCGAAATGGGACAGGTTCATGCACCCGAATTAAACAGCGGTTTACCATAAATGACGAAACTGCAAGAGGTCGGGTGGCGAAAGCGTCGTCCCGATCCGGGGCCAGTACGTCATGTTCCTCTTCACAACACCGAACCGGCCGGAACCGGCGCTGCCGCAGGTGCAGTCGCACGCGCAGACCAACACCGAGCACCCGCTGGCGCGGCCGCTGAAGCAGGCTGCCGATGCGACCGGCGTTTCGTTCGACTATCTGATCAAGACCGCCAAGCGCGAATCGAACCTCAACCCGGATGCGAAGGCCGCAAGCTCCAGCGCGACCGGGCTGTTCCAGTTCATCGAGCAGACCTGGCTCGGCCTCGTGAAACGGGAAGGGCCCTCGCTCGGCCTTGTTGACGCCGCGAGTGCCATCCAGCGCGACAGCGGCGGCCGCTACGTCGTGCCTGAGCCGGAGGCGCGCCAGCAGATTCTCGCGCTGCGCAAGGACCCGACGCTCTCGGCGCGGCTGGCGGGCGTGTTCACCAGCGACAACAAGGCTTCATTGCGCGATGCGCTGGGGCGCGATCCATCGGGTGGTGAACTCTACATCGCGCATTTCATGGGCGCGGGCGGTGCACGTGAGCTGATCTCGCAGGCCAATGCCAATCCGGATCGGTCGGCGGCGAGCCTCTTCCCCGAGGCGGCTTCGGCCAACCGGCCGATCTTTTTTGATAGCAAGGGCAATGCGCGCACGACACGAGAGGTATATGCCCGGCTGGTGTCGTTCCATGACGGTGCGGATGCCGTGATGCGGCCGACACAGGTCGCTGCTGCAGGCGCGCCTGCGCCGGTCGAGGAGATGGCGACGCGTTCGCCGCTCGCCATTGCGCCGGCCAGAAACGTCACGCAGACCGGGCAGTTGCGCCAGCCCGCCCAGTTCAACGGCTTCTTCCGCTCGGGCGGGGACAGCAAATCCGCCGAAACCCTGCGCAAGACCTGGATCGGCGTCGCGGATGCGCGCACCAACGCCAATGCACCCTCGTTCTTCCCACGTGCCGAGACAGTGCGGGTCGCCGCGCTTGATCCCGAACCGGCGAGCGTGGTGGCTGTTGCCGCGACGGATTTTGCGCAAGCGCCGGGCACCTCACTCGCGCTCTTCGAGGCGCAGGCCCCCTATGAGGCTGTCAGCGCCCCGTTACCACCGCAGCGGCCGGCGCATCTGCTGCCCCCGGCGAATGCCGGGTCGGCTGATGCCGGTGGCCCGATCGATCTCACCCGTCACACCCGTTCCGGAAAGCGTTGAGTCCCAGCCATGCTCGTAAAATCGTTTCTGGCCTGGATGGATGCGGCCCCGGTGCGCGAGCGCGCCGAAGCCGTGGCAATGCTGACGAGGGCTTACCTCGCGCGTGCTCTGGGGGGCGATGATCCGAGGGAGGTCGAGGCCGCGCTGACCTCGATCCTCGATGATCCCTCGCCCTTCGTGCGCCGGGTGCTGGCGATGGCGTTTGCGGATCGCACCGATGTGCCGCGCCATATTGTCCTCGGCCTCGCGGCGGATCAGGCGGAAGTCTCCGGCCTGTTGATCGCGCGCTCGCCGCTGCTGACCGAGGCGGATCTGATCGATCTTGCCGTCACCGGCGAGCGGCTGGCGTTGATGGCGATCGCGCTCCGCCCCGATGTCACCCGCCGGATCAGCCACGCAATTGTTGCGCGGCGTGATTTCGACAGCGCTTTCGCACTGGTGGGCAACGCACTGGCGGAGATCGCGGAAGCGGATCTGCTCGTGCTGGTCGAGGCTTTCGGCAACAAGCCGCGGATGCGTGAAGCGCTGCTGGTGCGCGGCGATCTGCCGGGCACGGCGCGCCACGCCCTGATGCATATTCTGGCTCAAAGCCTCGGCGGCTATGTCACCGGCGGTGGCTTCCTCAATCCTGCCCGCAACAAGCGCACGATGGAAGAAACTCTCCAGAGTGGAACGGTGACCATCGCCCGCAGTACGGGCGATGCCTTGCCCGGTTTCATTGCACATTTGCGCGAAAAGGGGCAGCTCACCCCTGCATTGCTGCTCAGGAGCGTTCTTGGCGGTGAGATCGCGTTCATGGCCGCGGCGCTTGCCGATCTGTGCGAGTTGGATCGCGCTCGCGTGGCCGGCCTTCTGGCGTCGCGATCGGAGGCTGCGATCGGCGCGCTGATCCGCCGCGCCGGCATTCCGGGTTTCCTTCATCCGGTTTTGACAGCGGCGATCCGCGCTGCCGGAGCTCTCGGACCGGAGAGCAAGCGAAGCGCGTTTGCCCTGCCGGTTGTGCTGGCGGCGCAGGGCGCGTGCATCGATGTACCTGGCGAGGATGGAGTGCGGCTGATGGCCCTGCTGCGCCGCTATGAGGCGGAAGCCGCGCGTGCGGAATCCCGGCTCGTGGCAGATAGCCTCCGGCGCGAGAGCGTGCAGGACAGGGATCAGATGAGCCTGTTGCCATCGGATATCGGCCCGGAGATGCTCAGGCTTTCCGGGATCGACGGGGATGCCGTTATCGAGGCTTCAGATGCAGCCCCGGTTGAGGAAGTTGCCGCTGTTGAACCCCCTGAACCCCCGACGCCGGTGTCGGACCGTATCCAGGCTGTCCTCTCCCGGACGGTTCCAATGCGCGAGGTCATGCGCAACCGCGGCCTCGTGCTCGACGAGCCGATCCCGAGCCTGAAATCACTGATCGCGGAGTGGAAGGCGGAGCGCGAGACACTCGACCGGGCCGGGGCCGAGCGGGTTGCCGCGACCTTCGGCAACCAGAACGACAAACCCGGCCGGAGCCGGGTTGCGTAAGGTGTTGCTGCGTCGGATCGGTGCCGGGTTCAGACCGTGCGGCGAAACCGCAGCTCTTCCATCATCGCTTTCTGGCGGGCCTGAACAACCTTGTCGATCGCCTTGCGCAGGTTGTGGATGATCTGTGTTGCCACCGGATTGGCGTAATCGCGGATGTTGTTGCGATAGATCGCCTTGACCGAATCCACATGGTGGGAAATCAGCTGGATCGGCAGGTAATCCGGCTCGATGTTGTCGAGCAGCTTCGAGAGCGAGCCGGCGATTTCCGCCGCGATCGGATAGCCGAAAACACCGGCCTGGCCGCGGATATCATGCGCCGCGCGGAACAGCGGGCTGACATCGCGCTCGTTCGGCGGGGCATCGCGGAAGTTCTCATAGGCGGCGATCAGACGGTTGACCTCGTCGCCCATCCAGTTCTGGAAGTCGCCGGAGAGGTCCTTCATCGCGGCATCGGCAGCCGCGATCGACATTTCGTCGACGCCGCCGGCATCCTGCGAGCGCACGGCGGCCTTGGCGCGGAGCGATCCGCCCATGTGAATGACGCGGGTGTCGCCGAAGTCCTGTGCGACCGTGCCGTCGCCGACAATTTCCTGCTCGATCATCGTGCGGTCCTATGCGTTGCCGGTGGCGGAGCTGAGGAAGCTCGAGGCAGCCCCACGGGTCTTGTACTGATCGGCCTTGACGAGATGGCGGCGGTCCGGCCCGAAATAGTGTTCCGTGCGGATGAACGGGCGCGGGTTGAGCACGACCTTGGCGATGCGGGCATAAAGCCCCTTCGCGGAAATCGGCTTGACGAGCATTTCCGAAACACCGGCGTCACGCGCCTCGAACACCCGGTTCCGCTCAGCGTAGCCGGTGATCATGATGATCGGCACGAAGGGGTTCGGGCTGGTGTCCGGCTGGCGGATCATCTTCGTCAGCTCGATGCCGTCGAACACGGGCATCGACCAATCGGTGATCACGACATCGGGGAGGTGGGTGGCAAAGGATTCAAGGCCCGCCGCGCCATCTTCGGCCTCGAAGACTTCGCGGGTGCCGAACCCGTGGAGGAGCGTGCGGATGATGCGGCGCATATAGCCGTTGTCATCGATGACAAGAAAACGCAGGCGGCTGCAATCGACGCGAAACATGAACAGCTCAACGCATCACGGTTTCTACCGCCGGCGCCGGGCTGTGACGCGAAACTGCACCCGGTGCCGAAATACCGATTCTTCGACAGGGGCACTTTAGGCAAAGACCGTTAACGCTGCGTGAAATCCATCCAGCCTTCGAATCCGCGCGGCATTCAGGGCTGATGCCCGAACTGTTCGCGCAGGATGCGTTCGTCGAGGCTGTGGCCGGGATCATGCAGCATCACGAGATTGATCGAGCGGTCCATCCCGATATGAACCTCGGCGGCATCGCGCAGCTCGAAATGGTCCGCCACCGCGGCCACCGGGCGCTTGTCGGATTCAAGGACGCGGATGGTGATGCCGGTCGTATCCGGCAGGATCGCACCACGCCAGTAGCGCGGCCGGAAAGCGGAGATTGGTGTCAGAGCGATCAGCGGCGCGGTCAGCGGCAGGATCGGGCCATTGGCGGAGAAGTTATAGGCGGTGGAGCCGGTCGGCGTGGCCACAAGGACACCGTCGGCCACCAGTTCGGGCAGCCGCACGCGACCGTCGATGGAGATTTCCAGCTTGGCCGCCTGATAGGATTGGCGCAGCAGCGAGACTTCGTTCAGCGCCCGCGCCTCGACGACAATGCCCTTGGTATCGATCGCGCGCATGTTGAGCGGGTGAACGACGGAACGCTCGGCAGCCGCAATGCGATCCGCCAGGCCGTCTTCCCGGAACTCGTTCATCAGGAAGCCAACCGAGCCGCGGTTCATCCCGTAAATCGGCTTCTCGCTGCCGAGAAACCGGTGCAACGTTTGCAGCATGAAGCCATCACCGCCGAGGGCGACCACCACATCGGCCTTGTCCGGGTCGATGTCACCGTAGAAGCGCGAGAGCCGCTTGGCCGCCAGCTGGGCTTCGGCCGTGTTCGAGGCAACAAAGGCGAGCGTCGGATCTCGGGGCATCTGAGCCGGAGAGTGTGAACCGGAAGGGCGGGGTTTGACCAAGGCGCAAGGCTCCTCGAGTGACGCGGAACGCTCCCCACCATGGAATGAACTGCATAAAAAAGGCAAGGCGCGACACGCCTTGCCTGATCTCGTCATGCTTCTGCTTGGTCATGCCCCTGATGGATCACGCCCCTGTGTGGGCGTCGATTACGACCACTGCGCCGGAACAAAGCGATAGCCAGCGCCTTCCTTGGCGATGAACCCGGTCGCCGGGAAGGAGGCGTGGTAGAACGACAACCGGATCTTGTCGGTCGCGGCCATGTCGAGAATGCGTTTGCGCGTCGTGACCGCCTTGTCCGCATCCATGTCGAACATCACTTTCCAGTCCGGATTGGCGGCAAACAGCACCGGCGTGTTGGTGATATCCGCCACATACATCATCTTCGCGCTGCCCGAAGCGATCACGAACGCGGTGTGACCCGGCGTATGGCCCGAGGCCTCGACAGCCGTGATGCCGGTGACGACTTCATCACCCCACTTGAAGCGCTTCACATCGGCGGCATTGGGCTTGAGAACGCGGTGAACGCCGGTAAACGCGCCCTTCATGCCCTCGGGCGCCGCCACCATCTTGGCATCGTCCATCCAGAAATCCCATTCCGGGGCCGGAACCATGATTTCCGCGTTCGGATAGACGAGCTTGCCGTCTTTCGCGCGCGCGCCCTGCAAATGGTCGCCGTGGAAGTGGCTGAGGATCACGGCATCGATCTGGCCGGGTTCGATGCCGGCCGCCTTGAGCTGCGCGACGACCTTGCCATTGGTCGGCCCGCCGTTGTCGTTGAAGCCGGTGTCGATCAGGACGAGCTTCGCGCCGGTGTTGACCAGCAGGGCCGTGAACGAGATCGTGAGCTTGTCGGTCGGCAGGAAGCTGTTCGCGAGAACCTTCTGCACGTCCGCAAGCAGGGCGTTGCGCACGAAACTGGCATCAAGCGGCCGGGTGAATTCGCCATCGTGCAGGGCGGTGACCTCAATGTCGCCGACCTTGAACCGATAGGCCGAAGCGGCGGGAGCGCCCGCCAACGGCGCCTTGGCCAGTGCCGGAGCGCCGATGCCGGTCAGGATCGCGGGCGCGCCCACAAGCGCGGGCCCTGCAAGGGCTGAGGTTCTCAAAAGAGTGCGACGGGAAAGGCTCATGCTATCCTCCTGAAATGCGCTGTGGTGGCGGTCATTGGTCTGATGTGAGTGCCTGTGAGCAGCTCCGGAATCTTCGCCGGGCAGCCTGTATTTTTATGGCCTTATGGCATTAAATTGCCCTCGCAGTGTGCTTGACCAGATCCCCGAACGCAATTGTTTCGTGCGCTGTTGCAAAAAATGCGAAATACCCGGAACAGGTTGACCGGGATGGAGGAGTCGAGCCTGTGCCGGCAAGCCATCAAGAGATCATTCACCAGTTCTTCAACATTCCATGCGATTTTCGTCGCATCTAATGTTGATTTTTTTTGGCACCAGAAATGTGCCTAACTGGTCGGGGGTTACTATGGTTCGAGCCATTTTTGGGCGGTTTGGCAAATCGGTGGCGTGGAAAATTGCCCTGATTGCGTTGGGCCCGATTCTCGGCCTCGGCTTGACGCTTGCGCTCAACCAGTATTCGGAAGGGATCCGCCAGCAAGGCGATGACGCATACATGGTTGTGCGGCAAGAGCTGGAGCAGGTGGCTGCGGTGACAAACAATCTGGCGCTCGTTGAGTCGCAGGTTGCCGCCTACCTTGATAACCGGACAAGCCTGATCGAGCGGGAGATTTCGGTTGGTCTGGCGGAGGCCCAGAAGGCGCTCGACAAACTGAAGGCGTCTGAAGATGCGCAGATGCGCGAATCCGTTGACGCTGCCGACACTCGACTCGGAAAAATCCGCGAAAGCTTTGACAAGCTGAAAGAGCGTGTCGAGATTGTTGGGCGCACCAGCAACGAAGGTCTGACGGATGATCTCGACAAGATGACCGAAGTGCTGGCTGCCCTGTTTGACGGCGCGGTTTCGACGCACGAAGGATTCCGCTCCATGGCGGCATCCTACGCCGATCTGCGCGGCGTTGAGCTCCGGTATCGCTGGAAACGTGATCAGAAACTCGAAACCCGCATCGAATTCATGCGCTCCGGCCTCCTTGAGCGCCTTGCCCGCGCTGATTTTGATAAAGGTCAGGCGGATATGCTGCTTGATTCCGTGCGCAAGCAATCATCAACTTTTGCCGCCTGGCGCACCGGTATCGAGGCCGAACGGACCCAGCGGGACGAAACCGTCGGCCACGCGAAGCGCGCCATCGCAGCCGCTGCAGCGTTGCGCGATCGCTCGGAAGCCCGACAGGCAGATGCACGCCGGATAAATGCAGCTGTCAACGAATCCGCTGCCAACTTCGCGCTTGGCTCTGCCGCTTTGGCCGCGATCATCTCCATTGCGATGATCTTTGTCGTCGGCCGCAGCATCGGCAAGGCTCTGTCGAAGCTCGCCGAAGCCATGCGCCGCGTCGCCAATGGCGAGTCGGAGATCGACATTCCCTATCTTGATCGCAAGGATGAAATCGGCGGCATGAGCAATGCGCTGCGCATCTTCCAGGCCTCGATCGACGAGCGCGCCCAGCTGGCGCGGACCGCCGAGGAAGAAGGCAAGCAGCGGCTCGCACGCGCCCGGAGCATCGAGGCTTCGATCACCGCGTTCGGCTCCTCCATCGAATCGGCGCTCCAGCATCTTCAGGGCAGTGCTACATCGATGCGCCAGGCCTCCGAAACGCTGGATGCCGATTCGCGTGCATTGACCTCGCAGGCCGCTGTCGCGGGAAATGCCACCGCCATCGCTTCGCGCGAAGTCTCCTCCGTAGCCGTGGCGGCCGAGCAGCTCTCGAAATCGGTCGACGAGGTGTCGCGCCAGGCCGTCCGCTCGACGGAAGTGGCGGACCGTGCCGTCCAGCAATCCCACCGCGCGACGTCGATGATGTCGGAACTCGCTGCCGAAGCCGACAAGATCGGTGGCGTCGTGGAGCTTATCCGGTCCATCGCCGGCCAGACCAACCTCCTCGCGCTCAACGCGACCATCGAAGCAGCCCGTGCAGGCGAGGCTGGCAAGGGGTTTGCCGTTGTCGCATCCGAGGTCAAGGCGCTCGCGAACCAGACAGCGCAGGCGACCGAGGATATTGTCCAGCGCATCACCTCCATCCAGGGTGCATCGGGCGATGTCAGCGAGGCCATTGGCCAGATCGGCGGGATCCTTTCGGAGATGAGCGCGATCGCCACCTCCGTCGCCTCCGCGGTCGAGGAACAGTCGAGCGCGATTGCCACCATCTCCGAAAACGTCAACGAAGCCGCGCGCAGCTCGGCCGAGGGGGCCAGCGCCATCAAGGACGCTGAAGAGCGCGCGACATCGAGCCGTTCGACCTCCAGCGAGGTCGCGCAGGCTGCCCAGACCGTCGCTTCGGAAGCCTCGTCGCTCGAAGGCGTCGTCTCGACGTTCCTTCAGGATGTTCGCGCGGCCTGACAGGGCCGCGCGCCTGCCATCAGGATGTCCGCGCGGCCTGACAGGGCAGCGCCTGCCTTCAGGATGTTCGCGGGGCTTGCCTGCCCCGCCCGGCAACGGGCACGCGAACGCCAGACTGAAAAGTCGCCGGATTCCGGCGGCTTTTTTCTTGTCGGGCTATTTTTCTTGCGCTCCCTTCTTTCTTGCGTCCCATTTTTTCTTGCGTGACGTCTGCGGTCCTGTATGCGCTGCGGCATGGAGACAATTCGTATCGCGGCCCTCTACCGTTTTGCCCGTCTTGCGGAGCCGGCGCGGCTTGTTGCTGCGTTGCAGCCGGCCTGTGAACAAGAGGGCATCAAAGGCTCGCTGCTGGTGGCACATGAGGGGATCAACGGCACGATTGCAGGCACGCCCGACGGGCTGCAACGAGCCCTCGAGGCAATCCGGACCATCACCGGCCTTGAGGATATGGAGATCAAGTTCTCCAGCGCCGCCACGATGCCGTTCCTGCGGATGAAGGTGAAGCTGAAGCGCGAGATCGTCACCATCGGCGACGGAGATGTCGATCCGCTGCGCGCGGCGGGCACCTATGTCGAAGCCAAGGACTGGAATGCGCTGATCTCGGACCCCGATGTCATGCTGATTGATGTCCGCAACGATTATGAGCACCGCCTCGGCACCTTCCAGGGCGCAATCGACCCGGAAACAGCAACATTCCGCGCGTTTCCGGCCTATGTGCGCGAGAAGCTTGCCGCGGACAAAAACCGGAAGATCGCGATGTTCTGCACCGGCGGCATTCGCTGCGAAAAGGCGAGCGCCTTCATGCTGCAGGAAGGGTTCGGTGAGGTCTACCACCTTCAGGGCGGCATTCTGCGCTATCTTGAGGATGTCCCGGCCGAAGAAAGCCTCTGGCAGGGCGGTTGTTTTGTCTTCGACGAGCGCATCGCCGTGGGGCATGCGCTGGTGCCGGACCCGACCGTTGCCCTGTGCCACGGCTGTCGCCAGCCCCTGACCGCCGACGACTGCACCCACCCCGACCATGAACACGGCGTGACGTGCCGCTATTGCGCCCCGATGATGAGCGGTGCCCAGCGAGCCTCCGCCCGTGAACGCCAGCGGCAGGTCGACCTTGCCCGGCAACGTGGGAAGGCACACCTCGGGCCCGAGGCCAGGCGCCCGGCGATGAGGGTGAGCGATGGAAATGGTGCCGGCGGAGAGGATTGAACTCCCGACCTTCGGTTTACAAATTCGGCACGAAGTCGTTGATCTAAAACAGATTATCGTCGATTAATGGTTCGCGATCAGCCACTTGCGCGACATCATTGTCGATGTACGCTGATCCTCGATGGTCTCCGTACGGTGCTTCATACAGTGCTCCGGAGAAAACAAAAGTGGCTGTCATCAATCTCACCGAGGCTCGCATCCGCGAGCTCGAACCAGGCTCAGGCATATGGCGGGACGAACAGGTCAAGGGCCTGATGGTCATCTGCCACGCCACCACCAAGACCTACGCGGTCCAGGGCGATGTGCGCCGGAACGGACGGCACGTCCGAACCGTGCGGGTCAAGATCGACCGCGTAGACCGGATCGGCCTGCGCGAGGCCCGAACCAAGGCCAAGGCGATCATGTCGCAAATCCAGTCCGGCGTGGACCCGACCGCTAGGCCGGAAGAGAGCGGCATGACGCTTTCGCAGGCGCTCGACATCCATCTCGGTGAGAAGCCCTTCAGGACTGCGACCGAGGAAAGCTACCGCTACAACGTCGATCACTATCTCGCCCGATACCGCAACCGGGCCGTGACCGATCTCAGCCGGACGGAGGTGCGGGACATCTACGACCGGCTTCGCGAGAAGAGCGGGCAGACGACGGCAACCTGCGTCATGCGCACCCTGAGAGCGGTGATCAACACGGCGATGCGCATAGATGAGACGATCACCGCCAATCCAGTTTCGGCGTTGCGTATCCCAAACCCGAAGCGGCGCGAGGTCGACGGCCTAGACATTTCGGCGTGGTGGCGGGCTTCCGAAGGCCTGTCTCCCATTCGGCGCGACCTGCATCGTGCAATGCTTCTGACCGGCGCCCGAAGATCGTCGATCCTTCAGGTGAAGCGCTCCGATATCGACCTCGACCGGAACATCATGACGTTCACTCACATGAAGACCGGCGGGAAGATGCTGTTTCCGATGGGGAGCTGGCTTGCCGCCATGATCCGAGACCGGCTGGCACAGGATGAGCCATTGAACAACCCTTGGCTCTGGCCTTCGCCGATGAGCGCCTGCGGACATGTGACGGAGCCGCGGGAAGACGGCCCCGACCTGCCGAGCCCGCATGAATACCGCCACCATGCCCGGACGCTCTTCATCGCAGCCGGCGTCCCCTATGCCGAAAGCGCGCTGCTCCTTGGCCAAAGGCTTCCCGGCGCGTCGGGCGGATACGTCCATGCCGAACATCTCGTGGAGCATCTGAGGCCTCATGCGCAGGCGCTGGAGGATAAGGTTCTGGCGGCGCGCAAGCTGGAGGCAACCGATGTGAACGTTGTGCCGCTGCGGCCTGCCGCGTGATGCTTGACAAGCTCGTCGCGGCAGACAGAAAGCCAAAACTTTTTTCTTGAGACGAGGTCGGCGGACGAAGAATCAATGACTTAAGGCATAGTTTCGTTGATGTCGGTGCACGCTGATCGGTGATTATTAGACGACGCGCGCTGCGAGGAGCCGAAAGGCGAAGCGCGTGACTGGGGTGATCCCGGTCCTCCTCAGACAGAAACCTTGTCTGAAACCAGCTCTCGGCGCTGCCGATGGCTCAAAGGAGGTCATTACGATGACGACGCACCTTACGAAGACTGATGTCGAGGACGCGCTGCGGCGCGTGCTCGACACACACAACAGGAGCCCCTGGCTCGATACCGAGGCGGCTGCCACCTACCTCAGCTCGACGCCCGGCACCTTGCGCACCTGGCGCGCCAATGGCGGCGGGCCGCGCTACCACACCATCCACGGCAAGACGGTTCGCTACAACGTCGCGGACCTCGACGCCTTCATTCGTGGGGAGGACGGTCGATGAGCACGCTTGAAAACGGAAACGGACGCGCCGAGGGGACCGGCGCGCCCGCAAAGGCTTGGGAGAAGACTGTCGAGACCGACAGGATCGAGACTACTGAAACCGCCTCTGCGGCGGCGCCAGCATCTCACGATCCGAAGGCGCTCGACGAGCATCTCGCAGCTGGCCACGAGCTAATCCCCCTTCGTCATTGGAAGGCGAAGGATTCAAACGGCAAGCCGATGGGGAAGGCGGGTCTGCCCAACTGGCGGCGCTCGGCTCCTCTGTCTTTTTCTGAGGCAGAGGCGCACATGGCGAGGGGCCGCAACATCGGCGTTCGCTTGCGTTCCACCGATCTCGTGGTCGATGTTGACCCTCGGCATTTCGCCGAGGGCGACGATCCGATGGTAAGGCTCATCGCTGCTTTCGGCTTGCCGGAGATGCCTTTCGTCCGCACGGGTGGCGGCGGCTGGCATCACTACATGCGCAAGCCGGAGGACGCCGAGATCGTCAACAACCTGTCCGACTACCCTGGGGTCGAGTTCAAGTCGCAGGGCCAGCAGGTCGTTGCGGCCGGTTCGATCCATCCTGACACCGGACAGCCGTACATCCTCGACGACGATCCGCTTGCTCTGCTGCTTCGAGAAGCGCCCGAGGCTCCCACGGCTCTTCTAAAGGCCATAGAGAAGCGCTCTGTGGCTTCAGATGCCGACAGCTTCGGTGAGTTAACACCTGAGCGGCTGTCCGAGTGGCTCGGCTGGGTCAGTGTCTTGGAATACCGGGACGAGACGAAGTGGCGGAATTTGATGATGTCCTGCCACCATGCGACGGGCGGTGGAGGCCTCAACGAGTTCTTGGCCTGGTCGACATCCGATCCCGACTATCAGGACCATGAGGAGAAGATCAGGTATCGCTGGAAGTCGCTCGGCGACAAGCCTGGGGCGATCACCATCGGAACCTTGATTGCGGCCTTGCCTGCGGACAAGCGGCGCGAGGCGGTCGAGTCGCTCATTCGTTCTGCCGCCCATGACGATTTCCTCGACAAGCCGGACATGCCGCAGACCGAAGCCGACCTGGCGCTTTCTTCCATGAACAAGGATCACTTCACGGTCCTTGATGCCGGCAAGCATCTCGTCGGCCGTGAGCGCATCCATCCGACGCTCGGCCACCTTGAGGTCAACTGGTTTCCGGCATCGGCGATCAGCGCTCATTTCGAGGGGCGCATAGTCGAGACCGACGACGGCAAGAACAAGCCGCTCGGAGCCTGGTGGGTGAAGCATCCGCGTCGCCGCCAGTATGACGGGGTGGTATTTGATCCCGCTCCAAATCGGCAGCACGCCCGTCTATACAATCTCTGGCGCGGCTGGGCCGTGAAGCCAAAGGCCGGCGACTGGTCCTTGATGAAGCGCCTTTTGCGTGACGTTCTCTGTGCCGGGGATGCCGAGGCCTATGACTACGTTATTGGCTGGTCAGCCTTCATGGTCCAGCAGCCTCACGTTCCAGCCGAGGTGGCGCTCGTCTTCAAAGGCTCAAAGGGTGTCGGCAAGGGCAGCTTCGCCCGTGCGCTCCGGCTGATCGCCGGCGCTCACGGCAAGCAGGTGGCCCAGCCCGAGCACTTTGTAGGCAAGTTCAACGAGCACCTGATGGATTGCATCCTGCTGTTCGTCGACGAGGGCTATTGGGCTGGCGATCCCAAGGCTGCCGGCGCGGTGAAGAACCTCATCACTGAGCCGGTTCTCAGTTTCGAGCCGAAGGGACGCCCGATCGTTTCAGGCCCAAACATGCTGCACGTCGTCATTGCTTCCAACGAGGCATGGGTCGTGCCGGCATCGGCTGACGAGCGGCGCTTCGCCGTGTTCGAGGCCGATACCGAGGCTCGAAAGGCTTTGCCATCCAGCTTCTTTGATCACCTGAATTCTGAGATGCAGAACGGCGGGCTCGCCGCCATGCTGCATGACCTTTTGGCGATCGATCTTGCTGGATGGCACCCGCGCGGTGCCATCCCCAATACCAAGGCGCTCGTCGATCAAAAGGTCGAGGGCTTCAAGCGCGATCCGCTGCCTCACTGGTGGTTCCGCTTGCTTGAGTCCGGCTGCTGCACCAACGACATCGACGAGCGCAAGTGGAGCATCGATCACGTCGATCTTTCGAGCCTGGACAAGGAGCAGATCGTCTCTGACGTGAATGCTGTCGCAAAGTCGATGGGCCGCCCAGGCCAGTTCACGAAGAAGTCAGTCGCCAGCTTCCTGAAGCTGGTCGGCGTCGAGGTGGATTCGAAGAACAAGCGCGGCGAGCGGGTGTGGCGCGTGCCGCACCTCGGCCAGGCGCGCCATGACTTCGAGGTCTACATCGGTGGCCCCGTCGATTGGGACGGCGCCTGACGCTTCTGTCACTTCGGACACGTACGTGGCGGCATTCGCCATGTACGTCGTCTCGGACCGTGATTGCGCTGCAATCCATGCGCCTTCGTCATTGCCTTCACACTGCATCGATCAATTTATTTCTATCCGACAGAAGCGACAAATCTGACAAATATAAATAAAAGCAATGCTTTACACGCGACACTTTGCCGGCACGTCTGACACTTGGATGTCGTCGCGCTCGCGCCATGCATGCGCCGCCCTGGCAGGCGCTGTCTCATGCCTCACTGCGTCCAGGTGTGATGTCCTGACAGATTGGTCACTTGCCATCCTGCACCATGAGCCTGGGGCACGATCGCATGAAGCGACGGCGGCGTTTTTCATGCAGATCACGCAATCCTCGCGCGTGCGAGGCTGCCAATCAGGCAAAGCGGCAGCACGGCGGCAGGCCGCAGCATCGCCGCATTCAGGGGCCTTCGACGTGGTGGCGGCAGGGGTGGCAGGGGCGAAAGCGCGCCTAAGGGCATGGCGGGAGGCGTGACAGCCCTGGGCGGCCAAAGCCTCAGACCCTCCAATTGCAGATCGGGCGCTTCAGGCCTGAAAGGCGAGTCGGTGCAAGGGCATGGATGACGATGCCGCCCAAAGCACAGTGCCAGGCACCGGCAGGGCTGACATGGAACGCCTCCCTGGAAACAACCGACTTCCCTTGGCTGGGAGGCACCGGGCCGGAAGGCTTCTATGTGCCTCGGCACCACTTTTCGCCGGCGCCTGCATGACCGTGGTTCCGCCAGAATTTTGAGAAGCGCTTTGATGGCGTCCCGCAAACTCCGCGCGCTGCATGGTGGCAATCAATCAAGCAAGCAAGGACGGGCATCGTGGCGAGCCGATTAATGGAGAAGCGAGAGAACCGCCGTCCAGCGCTGGACCGTGTCTGGTCGTCTGACATCGAGGCGAAGGTCTTGGACATCGTCTCAAGGACCGGCTCGCCGAAACTGGCGTCGAAGGCGACGGGCGTCTCTGTCGCGACCATCCATGACCACCGCAGGCGCGATGCCGAGTTTGGCGCAAGGTACGGCGCTGCCATGGATACCGCCTTTCATCAGGTACTGAGCAAGGCGTTCGAGCGCTCCTTGGCAGAAGTCGAACCTTCAGACCGGCTGATTGAGGTGTTGCTGAAGTTCAGATGGCCCGAGCGCCTGAATGGCTTTTTAGCCTTCACGGCAGAAGGCGGTTCGTCAGCAACAGCGCCAGCCGGTCTTGATCCAAGGGTAATCGCCAGAATGGACCCTGCTGATCGCACTGCCTTGATTGCATTGCTTGGCCGTTACCTCGAAGCCGAGACGGAGGGCCAGGCGGATGGCGAACTCGTCGAAATCAAATGAGGCGGCAAGAGACATGCTGCGCAACCTGGCAGCGGCTGATGCCTTGGTGACGACCCTTACAGCCACTGCTCCAACGACCATGGCAGCAGCAGGCGGTGCAGATCAGCTCGTGGCCAGCTTGGGGAAGCCAACAGGTGCGTTGTTCTGGTCAATCCAGCCAATGCCAGAAAGCCTCTGGGAGCAGATGGCTGCAGAACATCAGGCAAAGCAGGCCTTAGCTCAAAGCCAAAAGTAGCAGCTCCAAGTGTTGGTCCCAAAACGACCTGCTCTCTTTCAGACTCGTGGGCGAGGTCGATCTTGGCCTCAAACCACTGAAGGAGAGACTGCCATGATGAACCGAAAGCCTGATGGACCACGTTTTGTCCATGGATTCGATATGCAGGGTCCTGATGCCCCTGAGCACTTTGAGAGGGTGGTTGGTGATTTTCTGAAGATCCCTGCCATCTACGAGTATCCTGAGTACTTCACTGCAACTCGTATGAGGGAGGACAAGACAAAGGCAAACTGGGCGAATAGCCTGCATGCAGAGCTGGGCGTCAAGGCCAAGAAGTACCTGCAGCGGGGAGTGCATATTGACGACGTCTATGAGATTCTGGCCTCGATCATCAGTGACAAGGCTTTCAAGCAGATTGCCAAGGACAAGTTTGGCCTGATTGATCCTCTTGAGTGAAGCGATGGCGCCGTGACCGTCGTGAACACTGCACTCTAATCGTGTCCGGGCAGCCGATGGGCTGCCCGTACCGCGATGGCGGTGACAAATGGTCGGCTGAGCCGCGCCTGTTTGCTCCTTCTCCCTCGCGTGATGCGAAACGAAGGGGTGCAACATGGCGGTCAAAAAAGTGGCCCTTGCGAACCGGTGGGTGTCCGTGACGGACGTGCTCGACCGGCTGCGCCGGGTCCGAGAAAATCGAGAGCAGCAGGTTACGCTGCTCACCTCACTGGAAGGGCAGGCGAAGCAGCGGCGGGATGCCGTCGAGCGCTCGCTTGCCGATCTTCCTCTTGCTCAGCGTCAGCAGGTGGCCGATCGTGCCGTGTCTGGCCATCGTGCCGAGTTGAAGCGCCAGAGCGCCGACAGCCGGATCGCTTATCTCAAGACCATCGGCAAGCTTCAGGACGAGGTGTCATCGGCACGGCCGCATTACCAGTCGGCCGTCATGATGCTGATGCGCGAGAACCTTGGTTCCGAGCGCCGTAGCCGACTTATCCACCAGATCGAAAAGTCGGGACCGATCGAGCTTGCGTCTCTTGCGGCGCTTGCCGGTTGGCGCCAGGGCGCAGAGCACCTGGCCGAACCTCGACCGAGGCGGCTCCTACATGAGGGGGACGTGATGATGGCGGCCAATCAAGCAAGCGCAGTCAACAAGCGCGACAAGGAGCTTCGCAGGGTTTTGACCGGCGTGTTCTCGACAACGCCAGCGGCCCTGTATGTCTGTCTCGGCGGTCAGATGGCCAGCTACGACAGCGAGGCGCGTGTCGTGATGGAAACCTACCTGCGGTCATTCGGCTATGAGCGCACGGAGTTCCGGCCCTTGTGCTGGACACCGATCAAGGTTGCCTGGATACGCGCCGAGAGATGGCCAGAGGACAAACCCTGGATCGATGGGGACCTTTCTGCCGTTCTCGAACAGTCTGGCAACTGGTGCAGTTGCGAGAATTAGCCCGATGCCTTGGTTGAAGCCGCTCGCCTGCGGATTTCCTTGAGCACGCGTTTCCATTTCACCTGTTCGGCACCGTCGCTTCTCCACCATGCGGCTTCGAGTTCGCTGTAGGCCGCATGTTCCGGATCGTCGGGGTGTCTGGCAGCGATGTCGCTGGCCAGGCGAGCAATGTCCTCGCGAGGAATGAGGCGCGGCTTGATGCTATCATTCCAAATGACAAAGCCGATCCCGAAGACAAACACAGCAGCGCCTGCAAGCGCGTAGGCCAAACCGATCCAGGACAGGCCGGTCGTGACGGCATCCCAAACGAACGCAAACATCTAGGTCTCCAAATTATCTGTTTTTAAGATAATCTGAAAAACGGATTATTTGCAGCCCTCTTTCGGCAGGGGGCGCGCTTGGGGAAAACGCTTGGATCAGACCGACACAAGGCCCTTATCGCGTTCCTGATCGAGAGGCGCGAGGCTGCCGGTATGACCCAGGCGCAATTGGCTGACCGGCTTGGCGAGTATCAGTCGTTCGTGGCGCGGCTCGAAAGCGGTCAGCGGCGCGTCGATGTCGTCGAACTGATCGAGCTTGGCAGCATTCTCGGATTTGATCCGGTTGTCGCAATTGGACATATTGCCGGAAACAAGTGAGAGAATAGGCACTTGGTTATTGAGTGTTGGTTGAGTGCCCAGATTGGACCTATCGGCGGATCGCCGATAAGTTGAATGCTCGAGGCCACGATGCGAAGGCGATCGAGAAGTTGGTCAGGTAGTTACGCGAGCCGGATGCGGAAGCACTGAGCTGCCATATCGGACCGTCGAAAGAAGTAGGCATGACTATTAGGCCGGTGCCAACTCGCCTGCGAGGAGCCGCTGGTGAATTGCCTTTCCAACCCTGCGCCATTCCCCTTGTTCATAGTCTTCGCTGCGGTTCGAAGCGGCGTGCCCGCTCGATGAACGCCGCCTCCTTGGGGTCTGTCGTGTATCGGAGCGTGATTTCGTCGGCCAGTTGCTCAATGTCATCGCGTGGGATCAATCGGGGAAGGATCGATCCCTCAGGGACCGCCCAGCCGGGACTGAGATCCCAAGCGCGAGCCAATTCTAGCCGGTGCCGAGCAGGCTTCGCTATCGATGGAGATGGTCAGCAAGATCGAGCGAGGCATCGCCGCGCCCTTCGTCACGATGTCTAGAAGCTGTTGAAGATTCATAACAGGCTGTCCCCCCGGAACAAGGACTAGTTGGTTAGGGCGGACAGGTGCTCAGCGCGCTGACCGATTGAGCCTTCTCCGGCTGAGCACTACCAGCGTACAGCCACGGAATCAGCGCTCGAACGACAGGCATGAGAATCGGCTGCGGAAGCGCACATCGGGCAGCGACAATCGTCTCAGTTGCGGTGTCCAAGGCCAAGTTGTTGACAAACGCAGCGATTTAAGTTGTTCATTATATGTTCTCGGCGACTCAAAAATGTTAAATGTTCTAGGTTGATATCCAACGGCGTTAAAAGCCTATGATTCGGAGGGGGTTCATGTCGAATGGTTCAGGTAGCTCAGGCCCAATCGTAATCGATCTATTCTGCGGAGCTGGAGGGCTTAGTGAGGGCCTCCGTCAGGCTGGCTTCACCCCGCGAGTGGGGGTCGACTTCGACAAGCATGCCGCCGCCACATATCGCCATAATCACCCCGGCGTCCCGGTTATCGAAGGTGATGTTGCGACTGTGACGGGCGAAGACCTTTTTCGGTTGGCCGGAACTCGCAAGATCGATCTGATCGCCGGCGGACCGAGCTGCCAAGGGTTCAGTACCCACGGCAAGCGTATTCAAGATGATCCGCGGAATTTCCTTTTCAAACATTTCGTTCGACTCGTCGATGAAGTCCGTCCGAGGATGTTCTTGATGGAGAACGTCAAGGGAATGCTGAGTTACGCAAAAGGGGAGTTCCGGAAGCAGATTGAGGCAGCGTTCCAAGAGATTGGCTATCGGACTGATTTTACGCAAGTGTTGGCCGCTGACTATGGAGTGCCGCAGCTGCGCCATCGTATTCTTTTTATGGGTACTCGGGATGATGACATCGAGTTGTCGTTCCCTGCGCCGACGCATGGAGATCAGGTCAACGGCTTGAAGCCATACGTCACAGTAGCCGAGGCTATTGGCGACCTACCGCTCATGGGTGAGAACTACACCACGGCCCAGCGGAAGTACGCATCCGCGCCGGAAGGCCTATATCAGGTTTATTGCCGATCCGGTGCCCCGACAAAGGTCACGCTGCACGTTAGCCGTCCGTTGTCGAATCAGGCTGGCTCATTGGCCGCTCATATCGGTCAGGGGCAGGGCCTGAGGGCGGTGCCCGTAGAATTCCTACCGGAGCGCTTCACTAGGATGCGGACAATCTCGAATGGTCAGCTCCGCCGTGATTGCACGACGCTCTATCATAGGCTCGATCCAGACAAGCCATCTTATACCATTACCTGCAACTACAAGAATGTTGCTTCCGGGCCGTTCTTGCATCCGTATGAAGATCGAGCCATTTCGCATCGCGAAGCGGCTCGCTTTATGTCGTTCCCGGATCGATACCAGTTCCTCGGGGCTAGCTTCCCTCGGCAGATCGGCAACGCTGTTCCGCCGTTACTGGCGAAGGCCATCGGCTCCCATCTCCTGAAGCTGCTGAAGTCGGGAAGCACCGACGAGAGCTATCGGCGTGTCGCCTGATGTCCGTCAGGATCAAGGCCGAGAGGGCGGCACTAGCCCTGCACAATCTGTCCGATTGGAAAGATGAGGTCCGGTCTCAGGCGACCGCCCACCTGATGCCTCTCCTGGCTCTTCTGGAAAAGGGCGCGGGAAAGATGGGACCAGATCCCATCTTGTTCCGGGAACGGCCTGAAGAATTCGAGTTCTGGGATCAGTACCTCCATCTAAAAGATGGCGATACCGTCAAGCCGTACTTCAACCCGGTGACTCTAAGACGTGCTGAGGCGGGTTTTCCGCACAGCAATGCTGCTACGATCAGGAAGAACACCTTTGAGGGAAAGTGGAAAGGGGCGGTTCGAACCGTGGGGACGCAAGGTGAGGAATGGAAGTTGGCAGATAATTACGCCGACGTTTTCCGAACCAATGTCCTCAGCAAGAGCGGGCAGGTTACCCGCGCGCCAGTGGTCGATCTCGCTGTCCTTTTCTTCCGAGATGAAACCTTCAACGATGCCGATGACGCCAGCGTTTTGGAAAAGCGCTTTCGCGAACGGTTTCCGCAACGCGACGAAGATTACGAGAAGCTTTTTGTTTTCCACCCTGAAGGCCGGGACAAGATATTCGCACCTGATGCCGGGCTACAGGATTACCAGGTCGCCATAAAAAACGCCCTAGTTGACGATGTAAAGACTGCGAAAGCAATACCGTCCATCCCGACGCCTCCCATATCGCTGGATTTGGACGACCCCGTTCTGGTGCAGGTCCAACAACTTCTGACATTCGGGAGTTCCGGGATCATCTTTACCGGACCTCCCGGCACCGGGAAGTCGTACTACGCGAAAAGGGTCGCGACCCATTTGGTGGCATCGCCGGAGAAGGACATCTTCCGAGTCCAATTTCACCCGTCATATGGATATGAGGACTTCGTTGAAGGATATCGGCCAGCGCAGGATGCCGTCTCCGGCTACAAGATCGTCGCTAAAACTTTCATCGACGCCTGCAAACGCGCGGAAGCGGTGAAGGCCGACAACGGGTTAGTTGTTCTTATTGTAGACGAGATCAACAGAGGCGACCCCGCACGTGTGTTTGGAGAGCTGCTCACATACATAGAGCGGAACTACCGCGACGATCCCTTCATACTGCCGTTTTCCGGCGATCCCTTCACTATACCGAACAATCTGGTCATGCTGGGGACGATGAACCCCTATGACCGCAGCGTTGCGCAGATGGACGCTGCCTTCGTTCGACGGTTCGACCACATCGAGGTCGCCCCGTCCCGCGATGTGGTAGAAGATATGCTGGAGGCCGGAGGAGGCTTTACGCCAGGGCAGATTACAGAGATCGGCAGGTGGTTCGAGAATGTCCAGAAAATGGTGCCATTCGGTCTGGGGCACAGTTTCTTCTCGGACGTCAAAAACCTCGACCATTTTAAGCTAGTCTGGAAATATCGGATGAAGCCGGCAGCCACCTTGGCGATCGATCTCAACGACGGTGCGCTGCAGAACCTGGTCGCGAGCTTTGATGCTCTCATCAAGAGACTTGAGGGCACTGGCGGTGACGCCTGAGGTCGTTGACTGTGAGGAATTTTCTGAGCTGTCTGTACGGCTCAGTTCGCTCATGGAGGACGGCGAGCTTAAGATAGACGAGAGGATCGCCACCAAGGGCTATCTCATGGCGACCATGAGTGGCGGCCAGATCGTGTTCCGGACAACGCGTTTCGTCGGAACCATTCCGGTAACCCCGAAGCTCAGCGTCAAGATTACGCCCCGGGCGAGCATTTCCAACCTGTCATACATGCTGGTCAGGTCGGGCGTCATCCCAACTGCGGTCAACGGCTTCACGCGCGGCTACATGCCCCGCTTCGTAGCCGCCAACAACGTGGAGAAAATTTACGGCCGATCCCTGGTGGACGGCGCAAAGGTCATAGCCAAACGCGGCTTCATGAAGTCGTACGTCCGGCATCCGAATGCGCCTCCTTGGCGCGGCCGTTTCTTGGCCTCTGAAACGGTAAGGCGGCATGCATCCAAGGGCGTCAGATACAGGCACGAGTTCGACCACAGCATCTTGTCGCCGACCGTCATCGAGAACATCAGCCTCAAAGAGGCGCTAAAACAGGTCCGGACCTGGTATCTGGCGAACGACAAGAAGAATGTCATAGTCAAGGAGATCAACGCGCTTCTCTATGACCTGTGGTCCGTGGCTGACTGGGACGGCTCGAGGGCGGACCTTGTCTCCCAGCTCGCGCGGAAGGTTAGAGGAATTCCGCCGCAGCTATCCCATTACCGCGATCCGCTCTGGTCGGCGTTTCTCATCCTGCAGAGCCTGCTGCCTGAAGTTGTTTTCGACGGCTATGTAAAGCTCGATTCCCTGATTATCGACGTTTCCGCGGTCTTTGAGGCCTTCATCCGCCGTGAATTGGCGGACCGTTTGAAGTCACACGGATACAGAGTTGAAGATGGAAACAAAAATCCTTCTGATCTGTTCGTCGAGGGTGGCGTTTATTCCGTGCACCCCGACATCGTTATTCGACAAGGCGACAGCGTAGTTGCGCTGCTTGATGCGAAATACAAGACAGATCCAAAGGAGCAAGATCGGTACGAGGTGCTCTCCTTTATGGACGCAATGAACGTTTCAATCGGAGGCTTCGTTTGCCCTGCTAACGGCATTGACACCACCAGATTCCTCGGCAGCACAGCCGCAGGGAAGAAGATGTTCGGGTTGCGGTATGATCTTGCCGCGGTCGATCTCAACGCCGAGGCGGAGCGATTCAGCGGCAATGTAATGAGGATGATTGAAGGCAACTACGATTTCGTTTGACATGAGCGCACATCGCCAGCGGCCTCCGATGCCAGCCACCTCGTCTCACCGCAGTTGGACCATGGCGAGGATCAGGCAGAAAGAGACTAAGCCGGAGATCGTCGTTCGTTGCCTCGTTCACGGCATGGGATATCGTTTCTGGCTGCACCAAAAGAACCTTGCCGGTTCTCCCGTTATCGTACTGCCGTGATTGCGGAAGATAACAGAGGTCAGGGGTTGCTTTTGGGATCACAACCCGGACCCCTCATGCACGAGAGCGCGCCTCCTGAAATTTAGGCGAGGCTTCTGGATTCCGAAGCTGGAACGCAATGCACGGAGAGATGCAGATAATGAGAGGCAGTTGTGGGCACTTGGCTGGGCGGTGCTGATCGTTTGGAAAGCGAGACGCCGCCGGTGGTCTTGCGGGAGCTTAAAGAAAAACTACGAAGCTTTCTCACGACATATCGCTCGCCCAAGACCATTGGGCCTAAACGAACCGCTCGTTGAAACGTAGGATGTGTGGGCGGCCCGCTTCCCAGTTGCTAACTGGAGGGGAAAAATGGTGCCGGATGAGGGGATTGAACCCCCGACCTTCGGTTTACAAAACCGCTGCTCTACCGCTGAGCTAATCCGGCCCTTGGAGCACCGCTTCTCGGTGCCTATTCGGTACTTGCCCGGACCGCACGCTGCCTAAGCGCATGATCCGATTCGCCTTATCGCCTACAGACCCACCAATTACAAAACCGCTGCACTACCGCTGTGCTACGCCGGCCCGACGCCTCTATCTCCGATTTGCGTGCCGCTGGCAACTCCAAGCGCGATATCGCCCGCATGTTTCCGGCAGCCCGGTTTTGGCGTCGAAAGGGGCGGAAGCACCGGAGCCGGCCGGTGCGAGGCCATCTGCATGCTCTCGCATGCCAGACTAAAGTTGTTGGTCCAAAATCCAGCTAACGGAACCGCACTGCTTCGCATAGGGTCCGCGCCATTCGTCCGGGAATGGGCGATTGAATGAATTACAAACTGGGTGAGTGCAGAGAAAAAGTGGGTGAAATCAGAGTGTTGCGTTTTTGACCTCGGATTTTTCAACGTTTCCTGTTCTCGCCCTGATCAGAAAATGTAGTAGGAGAGCGCTTATGGCGGATGTAGCAGCTATGGGGTCACGGGCAGAGCCGCGCCCGATGACACAGGAAGAGAAGAAGGTCATTCTGGCCTCTTCGCTCGGTACCGTTTTCGAATGGTATGATTTCTATCTTTACGGGTCGCTGGCGGCCATGATCGGCGCCCAGTTCTTCTCGGCGTTTGACGTTTCGACGCGCAACGTCTTTGCGCTGCTCGCGTTTGCGGCCGGCTTCCTTGTCCGTCCGTTCGGCGCGCTGTTCTTCGGCCGCCTCGGCGATCTGATCGGCCGCAAGCAGACCTTTCTCGTGACCATCCTGATCATGGGCCTCTCGACCTTCCTCGTCGGCCTGCTGCCGTCCTATGCCTCGATCGGCTGGCCGGCTCCGGTCATCCTCATCCTGCTGCGTATGCTTCAGGGCCTTGCGCTCGGCGGTGAATACGGCGGTGCGGCGGTTTATGTTGCCGAACATGCCCCGGTTGGCCGTCGTGGCTTCTACACCTCGTGGATCCAGACGACCGCGACCCTCGGCCTGCTGCTTTCGCTGATGGTCATTCTTGGCCTGCGCCTCTGGCTCGGTGAGAAGGCTTTCGCGGATTACGGCTGGCGCATTCCGTTCCTCGGCTCGATCTTCCTGCTCGCGATCTCGGTCTGGATTCGTCTCCAGATGCAGGAATCGCCGGCCTTCCAGAAGATGAAGGACGAGGGCACCCGCTCGAAGGCGCCGCTTGGCGAGGCTTTCGGCCAGTGGAAGAACCTCAAGGTCGTTATCATCGCGCTGCTCGGCCTCGTCGCCGGTCAGGCCGTGGTGTGGTACACCGGTCAGTTCTACGCGCTCTTCTTCATGCAGAGCATTCTGAAGATCGACCTGTTCTCGGCGAACGTGCTGGTGGCCTGGTCGCTGATCCTGGGTACCGGCGGTTTCATCTTCTTCGGTTCGCTCTCGGATAAGATCGGTCGCAAGCCGGTCATTCTCGCGGGCTGCCTGATCGCCGCGCTGACCTTCTTCCCGCTGTTCCAGGCGTTGACGAAGGTTGCCAACCCGAAGCTCGACACCGCCATCAACACCGTCAAGGTGGAAGTGACGGCCGACCCGGCTTCCTGCGGCAACGTGATCGATCCGGTCGGTATCCGCTCGTTCACCGCACCGTGCGACGTGGCGCGTGTCTCGCTCGCCCGCGCCGCCGTGAAGTATGACTTCAAGCCCGGCGCTGCCGGTGCTCAGGCCAAGCTGACGATGAACGGCAAGGACGTTCCGATTGCGGCCGCAATTCCGGCCAATATCGCCGCCTTCGGCAAGGCCGCAATCGAAGCCGGTTACCCGGCGCCGGGCGATGCCTCGATCGTGAAGCTGAACTCGGTGATCCCGACGACGGCCCAGGCCTGGAGCGTGGTTGCGATCCTGACGATCCTCGTCCTCTACGTGACGGCCGTGTATGGCCCGATCGCGGCGGCGCTCGTCGAGTTCTTCCCGACCCGCATCCGCTACACCGCGATGTCGCTGCCCTACCACATCGGCAACGGCTGGTTCGGCGGCTTCCTGCCCCCGACCTCCTTCGCGATGGTGGCCGCGACCGGCGATATCTACTACGGCCTGTGGTATCCGGTTGTCGTGGCGCTCGGCACCTTCGTGATCGGCCTGCTGTTCGTGAAGGAAACCAAGGACCGCGACATCTACTCGGTCGAGAATTGATATTTCCCTTGAATTTGGTTCGCCAAATTCAAGGGTCTCCTCGCATAAGCTCGGGCGCGCGTTCGCGCTTGCCAAAAGCCAGTTGGCCTTTGGAAGAAGCGAGGCGACCAAGAATACGAAACCCCGCCGGAAACGGCGGGGGTTTTGTTTGCTCAGAATGCGCTGCGAGGGGGGGCGTTCAGCGCCTCGTCAGCGCCTGCCGCACTGCGTAGAGGCTGATGGCGGCCGCGTTCGAGACATTGAGGCTCTTGATCGCCCCCGGCAGCTCCAGCCGTGCGTTGTGGTCGCAGAGCGCGCGCGTGGACTGGCGCAGGCCCTTGCCCTCCGCGCCGAGCACCAGCACCACCGGCAGGCGCAGCGCCAGTGCGTGCATTTCCTCGGGCGCCTCGCTGTCGAGCCCGATGATCTGGTAGCCGCCGTCCTTCAGCTCCGTGAGCGCCCGGCCGAGATTGGTGACGCCCACCAGCGGCACGTGTTCCAGCGCGCCGGAGGCGGCCTTGGCGAGCACGCCGGTGATATCCGGCGAGTTGCGGAAGGTGGTGAGGATCGCCCCGACATCGAAGGCGGCGGCGGAGCGCAGGATCGCGCCGACGTTGTGCGGGTCTGTGACCTGATCGAGTGCGATGATGATCTTGTCCTGCGGCAGTTTTTCAAGCCGGAGCAGGGGCAGCCGCTCGGTTTCGAGATAGACCCCCTGATGCACGGCATCGGGGGGCAGCAGCGCGTTGATCGCCTCGGCTTTCACGACATCCGGCGCGATGGGCAGCGCCAGATCCTCGGAGAGGCGCACAAAGGCGTTCTCGGTGACGAGCAGCCGGCGATGGCGGCGTTTCGCATTGAGCAGCGCCTCGCGCACGGTGTGGATGCCGTAGAGAACATCGCAGTCTTCCGGCGCCTGATATTTTTCCTTCTTCGGCTTGGGCGCGAAGCGGGCCTTGTCCTTGGGGCGCGGGGGCATGTCGCCGCCATCACCGGAACTTCTGGCAAAGTCCCGGTTGCCGAAGTCGGCTTTGGGCTTGAAACGCGATGGTGCGCGTTCATCCGATCTCGGCGCCTCCTGCCATGCCTCGCCCTGCCGTGCGCCTCCTTGCCGTGTCTCTCTCTCGTTTGCCGAATCAAGACGTGGCTTGAAGTTCTTGCGCTGGGGGGCATCGGACGCGCCGGGCGTCTCGGGGCGGCGACCATGCCGGAAAGGCGGTTTCATGGGCTGGGGTTCCTTGGAGCGCGCTGCTTTTGCGCCATTCCTTCCGCCATACGGCGCTTGATCCGGAATGTCGATCACACCGGGTGCGTCCTTTGTCGGATTTGGGGATGTTTTTCGCCGCCGGGCCGCCCATGCCCGTTGACACGGCGAGCCAGCTTATCCATAACGCACCCCTCACGAACGGGGTTTTCTCCAGGTTACGTGTCGGGGGGAATGTCCCGAGCGGCAAAGGGGGCGGACTGTAAATCCGCTGGCTACGCCTTCGCAGGTTCGAGTCCTGCTTCCCCCACCATCTTTTGTCAGCCCTTATATTTCAATGGGTTATTGGCGGTTTCGAGGGCATTGCGTCCCCGCTGCGTACCCCAAATGCGTCCCGTGCTGTCGGCTGGAAAGCCCCCAGATTCGTATAGCAAGTTCGCCTAGCAGGACCATTGGATCGGATATGGTTCATCGACCTAGGCACTAGCAGGCAGCGGACTTTTTGCCGGGCATCAAGGCGGCAACGAGCACTCCCATGATGCCTCTCCCTATGAGGAGGCAGTGCTTGCTCCTTCTCCTTCACCACTCCTGCCGCATGGTTATGCTCTTGGCATCCCATTTGGGTGGGCAGGACGTGGTGGGCGTTGCATCGGGTGCGGCCTGTGGTTGGCTGGCTCCAAGCGGGCCACATGGAGCACAGTAGCGAGGAGCCCCGCCACCTGCACCGGCTCTATGCTCCCGTCTGGCTATCCTCACGGATGGGAAGGGGATGAGGGTAATCAATCATCGGGGACGTGACCGCAAGGTGACTGCTTAAAGCTGGAAGCGTCGTGCATTCAACCGAGAGCCCCACCGCAAGCCTTTAGGTGGGGCATAACTTTCCGGGGCACTCAAGCATACGTCGCTTTGACGGTGATAGGCAGGCGGAACCCGCAGATTCTCTCAGCAGCATCCTGCATCGCGCGGGCAGCGGGCGTTGCCTTGGAGATCGGCACCATGAGCCCGTCATGCATCGGCAGCGCGGGAATCTTCTGGTCCGCCAAGTCCAGCATGGCGGCGATCAGGATTTGGGATTCCGTGAACATAAGGCCCAATCCCTTGCCTTGCTCAAAGACGGAGGCCAGCGCGGGGAAGGCCGATAGGATAGCCTCTCGCGCGATGCTGCCCGACATTCGCGGCGGCAACAGCCCCTTGGCGTCCTTGGGGAGTCGCAACAGCGGCGTCGTACGAAACAGCATGGCGAGTGCCGCCTTCTTAACGCCCTCCCGCCAGCGCGGCTCCTCAAGCCCCGGAACGGCGGCATAGAGATCAACCTCGGGCGGCTTCTCGCCCGCCTCAAGGAAAGCAAGGCGGAGGAACATGGAAGCGAAGTCGAGATCGGCAACCGGCTCCCCGGCGATACGGATCAAATGGCGGCGCTCTTTCGGCAGGTTCATCCACCAGCCCCCGAATAGGCGACCCCCGCAGTCAAACCTCTCAGTGCCCTCCGGTGCGTCAGGCGGCAGGTTGAAACTTCGGTGCAGTTGGCGAACCGAAGTGGCTACAGGGGGACCATTGTTCCAGTGCAATGCCAAATCAGCAGCTTGCAACGCGACGTTGATCTTCCCCACTTCGTCACGATAGCGGTGAGTTTCTTCCGTATCGCGGTAGTCGATAAGCTCCCGCTCCTCTGTTCCGGCTGCATAGTCCCGCGTCATACGGCTGAGCCAAATCGTCTCACGCTCCCGCGCTATATGGAACTGGTGCGGTCGGAATTCCGAACCGGCAACAGCCTTCGCAAAGGGAGGGGTGGCAGTGATCGCGCTCGCAGTCCCCTTGCGGCTCGATTTGGCGAGGCTGAGCAGGTCAACAGTGCGATCAATCACGGCGATGACGCGCGGTAGGCCAGAGAAGCCCGGTCGATCATATCTTGAGCGCTTTCTCTTGGCATCCTTGAGGCTCACCCCGATGGAAGGCGGTTCCATGCCCTCAAATGCGGCCAGCGCGAGGTTTGCTACGATGGCCCGCACCATGTCCCTGATCGCCTTGTCGTCGCGATCCTTCAAGCGCCGCCTTCTGGCAGGCAAGCCGTGATTCCAGTTTGCAACCACGATACCGGCAATTTCAGAAGCGAGAGGATGCGTCGTCGTCAAGTAGGGGTCGAACATACGTGCTGAGCGTGCAGGCTGTGCGTCCCCCTCTACTTTAACAAGGCCAGCCATTCTTGTGATCGCCGGAACCTTCATCGACCTAACTCCCTGCCGTTCTGCACTCGCGCTTCTCTCGCGCCATATCGGGCCACCTTCAGGGCAAGGACTGCCGAGAGGTGCCGCGCCTTGACATGCTCGCAGGCGGAATCCAGCGCCCGCCCCATGAAGCGCAACGCCAAGCCGGAACTGCGCGGGTAGCGATCATATTGCACGCCCGGCGCATATCCGCTCTTGGCGGCACCAATCCGTGAGCACCGCAAGGGCGCGATTGTCATCGGCCTTTGTGCCAACCGAACGGATCACTTCCGCGTGGAAGCTGGCGATGAAAGAGTCGAACGGCGTTGCGCGCCCTTGAGCCATGTCGGCAAATTGCTTAGCTTGGCGGGGCATAACGGAGAGCTTCGGCTTCTTCATCGCTTCGTGCCTTGGCATAGGACTCGCGAAACAGCGCTGCCTCGTTGCGGATTGGATCGGTTGCACTGCCACCACGGGCTTCCGCGATCCTGCGTTTGAATTCCGCGATGATAGGCCACTTCACGCCGTTGGCGGTTGTCAGGCTATCCGTGGCGAGGGGCCTCTTGAGCTTGGTGCCGAGCTTGGATTGGAGGTCGCGCGGCACCGAGACAACGACGCGATATTGACCGCGATGCAGTTCAAGAAATTCTCTCTTGCGGGGCATTTCGCATCTCCAAGTCCCCGCTGCGTACCCCAATTGCGTACCCCAATCAAGAGGATTAAGCTATTGAATTATTTAATATCAATAACTTGATCTAGGCCGGAAATGGGGTCCTGCTTCCCCCACCATTCCTTTCGCCCAAGGCCGGAACTTTTCGCCCGGAGCCGGAAAAATCCGGGCTATGGAAGTGTCGCGGCTTCCTCGGGGGCCTTGGCGTTATTTGCGGGCCCCGCGATCCGGGGAGGAGGGCCTCGTTTCCGCGCTTTCCGAGTCCCAGGCATCCGCCCTCAGATCGGTGCTTCCGGCCACCAGCGTGCGTTTCTCGATCTTGTTGGAGACGGTGCGCGGGAAAGCCTCGACATAGGCATAAAACCGCGGGACCTTGAACTGCGCGAGCCGCGCGCGGCAATGCGCGAGCACGGCTTCCGGCGGCAGATCGGCACGCGATAGCCCCTCCTTGAGCTGGAGGTAGATCTTCACTTCCTCGCCACGCATCGCATCCGGCACCGGCACGGCGGCGCAATCCTCGACCTGATCAAGTTCGCGCACCACCGCCTCGACCTCGCGCGCGGCGATGTTTTCCGACGAGCGGCGGATCATGTCCTTGAGACGCCCGACGAGCCAGAGAAAGCCATGGTGATCCGCCTCGAAGAGATCGCCGGTGCGGAACCATGCGGGTCCGCCATCCTCCGCCGACCGGAACGCCTCGGCATTGGCTTCCGGCTTGTTCCAGTAGCCCTGGAAAATCGCCCGACCGCGCACCCAGAGTTCGCCGCGGACACCGGGCGGCACCGGATTGCCGGCCTCGTCGCGGATCGTCGTTTCGCGCAAAGGTCCATCGAGCCCGACCGAGGCGGAATCGAACAGCTCCTCGAGCTCGGGCGGCATCGCGGTGCCGAGGCCGATCTCGGTCATGCCGAAGCCCTCGCGGGCGCAGACGCCGAAACGGGCCTTGAAGTTCCGGCAGGTCTCGCCGTCCCAGCCGAAGGTCGCGACCTGCTTGAGCGCGGTCTCGCGATCGTCAGGGGCCGCGGGCTGGCGCGTCATCAGGATCGGGAACTGGCACCAGTCGATCGCATGGGTTTTTACCCAGCCGATGAAACGGCTCGCGGAAAGCTGCGGCGCCATGAACAGGGTTCCGCCGGCGAGCATCGTCTTCAGGAGGTGCCATTGCGGGTCCATGTAGAAGAAGGGCTGTGCGGTCAGGAGGCGCGTTGGCGGCTCGGCGTCCCAGGCGAGCGCTGCCTGGGCCAACACCATCCAGTAATCGTGGCTGAGCATGCAGCCCTTGGGAAAGCCGGTGGTGCCGGAGGTATACTGGACGTTCATGAGATCATCCGGCGCGAGGCCGGGGTCGGGCGGGGGCACATCCGCAGCACCGGCGACGAGGCCCGCGAGCGCGACGGGATGGGCGCCCCCAAGCACGAGAACGCGGCTGGCGGGCAACGCATGGGGGCGGTTCTCCATCGCGTTGAAGGTATCCACGAAATCCGCATCGATGATGGCGAGGCTCGCACCGGAATCGCCGGTGACATAGGCGATCTCGCGCGGGGTGTAGCGGGTATTGACCGGCACATGCACCGCGCCGATCTTCGCCAGCGCGAGCCAGATCAGCGGATATTCGATGCGGTTCGGCAACATCAGCGCGACGCGGTCGCCCTTTTTCACGCCAAGGCCAAGGAGCGCATTGGCGATGCGGTTTGTCAGCCGGTCCGCCTCGGTATAGGTGATGGTTTCGCCACACTCGAAGACGTTGAGGAGGACCCGTTCGCCCATCTCGGCAGCGCGCCGCGCGACGAAGGCGCCGATGGTGGTCGTGGTAAATCCGGCCTCGGAGGCGCGGATACGGGCTTTTGCCGCCTCGACCCTGCGGGAGAAACCGGCATCGGTCACGAGGGGTCCTCCTCCGGGCTGGCGCGGAAGAAGCCGGTACCGGCGCCGGGACCGTCGTAGGCGACTCGCTGGAAGCGGAACAGCGTGCCGGCGTAATCGAGCGCCTGCTCGCGCGTCATGTCCATGCAGCGGGCATAGGCATCGAGTTCGAGTTGCACCGCGACAGCGGGATGCCCGGCGATCCGCTCTGCCCAGCCGCGTGCCTCGGCCATCAGCGCCTCAACCGACACGATGCGGTTGACGAGGTGGACCGCCTCGGCCTTGCCGGCGTCGATCCGCTCGCCGAGCAGCAGCATTTCCATCGCGACGGTATGGGGGATGTGGCGTCCGAGGCGGGTCATGCCGCCCGCGCCGCCCATGCCGTAGCGGATCTCCGGCAGGCCGAATTCGGCGCGCGGGGTGGCGAGGCGGAGATCGGTCAAGAGCAGCAGGTAGATCATGCCCTGACCGAGGCAATAGCCATCGACGGCGCCGATGATCGGCTTCACGCGGCGGAGGCGCATCACATCCTGCTCCCAGCCGGGGCGGGTGAGGCCGGTTTCCGCCTCGTGCGCATGGGGCGAGAGATGCGCCTCCAGCGCCTGCTGCGGGCTCAGCTCGGGGAGGGGGGACTTGATGTCGTCGCCGGCGCAGAAGCTCCGCCCTTCGGCGCCGGTCAGGATGCCGACGCGGATCGCCGGGTCGCGGTTGAAATCCACGAGCGCCTCGTAGAGCGCCTTGTGCATCCTGGGCGTGAAGACATTCACCTTGCCATTGTCGATGGTGAAGGTCGCAACGGGCCCTTGTTTGGAATAATGGAGCGGCATCGGCAAACTCTCAAATGCGCCGCAAGCGCGCGGCGAGAAGGACAACGGCACTCATCACGATGAGGACGAGCGTCGAGACGGCGGCGAGGAGGGGCGAGAAGCGTAAGGTTGCCTCGTCCCACATCAGTTTGGGCAGGGTGGATTGCAGTCCGCCCGCCGCGAACAGCGCGATGTTGAGTTCATCGAGACTGACGACAAAGGCAAAGAGCCCCGCCGAAACGAGCCCGCCCGAGATCAGCGGCAGCGTGATCCGCCGCGCGGTCTGCCAGGGCGTCGCGCCGAGGGAGGCCGCTGCGAGGTCGAGCCGGGTGTCGTAGGTCTTGAGGACCGCGATCACCGCGATGAAGAAGAACGGCAGCGCGATCACCGCGTGGCCGATCACCAGCCCGGTGATGGTGCCGACAAGGCCGAGACGCGCGTAGACATAGAACAGCGCCACCGCGATCACGAGACGCGGGACCAGCAGCGGTGAGATCATCAGCGCGAAGGCCGCACTCGCCGTCCTCCCCGATAATTTCAGGAAGGCGAATGCGGTGGGAACGGCGACGATGAAGCAGACAAGCGCCGTCAGCCCGGCGACAATGAAGGAGCGCAACGCCGCGCCGAGCCAGACGGGCGAGGTCAGAACCTCCTGATACCAGTGGAGCCCAAGGTCCACCGGTGGCCAGGAGAGGTAGGTCTTGCCGGTGAACGAGACCGGGATCAGCAGCAAAAGCGGGACGAGCAGGAACAGCACCACGACCGCCGCGCTCATGCGGATCGGCGCTGAAGTGCCCTGCGTCAGGGGGGCGGGGAGGCCGATCCGGTTCGCAATGGCGGCGAGGATATCGCCGATGCCGCCGGAAAGCCGGATGCCGAGCGCGCCGATACCTCTCATAACACCGCCCGCAGCATGCCCGGAAGGCTGGCCGGCGAGCGTCGAAAGCCCGACAAGCCGGTCGAAGGCCCAGAAAATCACCAGCGCCACGGCGAGCAGGGTCAGGCAGAGAATGGCCGCGAAGGGCCAGTTCACCAGTTCCATCACCTGCTGGATGATGAGCTGGGCGATCATGGTCTCGCGTGCCGAACCGAGCAGGGCGGGCGCGATGAAAAAGCCGAGCGCGGTGATGAACACCAGCAGCGCCGCCGCCGTCACCCCCGGCATCGACAGCGGCAGATAGACGCGGAAGAACGCCTGCACCGGCCGCGCGCCGAGCGTGCCCGCCGCCGCGACAAGCCCGCGGTCGATCCGCTCCATCACGCCGACCATGGTGAGGATGGCGAAGGGGACGAGCACATTCGTCATGCCGATCAGCACCGCGCCGTGCGTGTAAAGAAGATCGAGCGGCGCTTCCGTCAGTCCCGCGCCGGTCAGGCCCGCGTTGAGCGGCCCCTGTCGGCCGAGAAGGACGATCCACGCGAAGGTGCGGACGAGAAAGCTCGACCAGAACGGCAGCAGGATGAAGAGCGTCCAGTATCCTTTCGCGCGTCGATCCGCTGTCGCGAGGACATATGCCGCGGGATAGGCGGCGAGAATGCTCAGCAGCGTGACCCATACTGCAATCTTCACCGACGCCGCCATGACCTGAAGATAGGTGCCCGCCGCCCAGACGCGCGAGAGGTGCTCTGCAGTCGGGCCGCCGTCGCGGGTGAAAAACCCCTGCATCAGGAAGCTGCCGATCGGTCCGATGAAGAAGAGCCCGAGCAGGATACCGGCCGGAAGGAACAGCAGCAAGGTGCGGGTGGGCGCGATCAAGGGTGCCTCTCCCCGAGGAGCGGGACGACATCCGACGGATCGACCGAGACATGAACGGTGTCACCGGCTGTGATCACGCGGCCGCCGCCAAGCGTGATGGCCGAGAGGCTGAGGCCGCCGCCAAGCCGCAAGGCGAGGCGCCGGCTCGCGCCGAGATCGATAACACTTTCGACCGTGGCGATGAAGGAATCCGGTCCGGCGACGCCGGGGCGGAGCCGTTCAGGCCGGATGAGGACGGAGCAAGGGGAACCCGCTGGCGGGAGACGTTCAGGCAGCGCGGTTGCGAACCGGAGATCGCCGATCCGGACGCCATTCCCGTCGCTGATCGCATCAACAAGGTTGCTTTCGCCGATGAAGGTCGCGGCGAAACGTGTCGCCGGGCGCTCGTAGAGATCAGCCGGCGTGCCGATCTGCTCGATGCGCGCATTGTTCATCAGACAGATGCGGTCCGAGAGCAGCATCGCCTCGTCCTGATCGTGGGTGACGTAGACGATGGTGGTGCCGAGTTCGCGGTGAAGCTTGCGGATCTCGAATTTCAGTTCATCACGCAGTTTCTTGTCGAGCGCACCGAGCGGTTCATCCATCAAGACGAGCGGCGGGCGGAAGACCACGGCGCGGGCAAACGCGATGCGCTGCTGCTGACCGCCGGAGAGTTCGCGCGGCAGCCGCGCCGCCACCTGCGGCAGCTGGACAAGATCGAGCGCCTGCCGGACGGCATGGTCGATCTCTGCGCCGGACCGTCCGCGCATCCGGAGCGGGAAGGCGATGTTCTCATAGACCGAGAGATGCGGGAACAGTGCGTAATTCTGGAAGATGACGCCGATATCGCGCGCATGCGGCGGTTTTGTCGTGATGTCCTTGCCATCGAGCGCGATGTGCCCGCCCGACGGGGATGTCAGGCCGGCGATCATCATCAGCAGCGTCGTCTTGCCGGAACCGGAAGGGCCAAGCAGCGTCAGGAATTCGCCGGCGGCCACCGCGAGCGAGGTCGGCTCCAGCGCGGTCATCGGGCCGTAACGCTTGGTCAGGCTGTCGATGGTGAGTTTGGCGGTCGTCACGGGCTCATCCGGGCATAGAGGGAGAGGGGCGGCCGGAAAGGCCACCCGCTTTGGTGGTTCATGCGCAGGAACGAGGCCTTGCCTTAGCCGACGATCCACTTGTTGAAGCGTTCGGCGGCAAGATCGCGGTTTTTGGTCCAGAAATCGACATCAACGAGAATGGCGCTGGCGCGGTTCGCCGGGAAAGTCGGCAGGGTCTTCGCAACCGCCGGATCGATGCTGTTGATGGCGGCCGGCAGCGTCGGGCCATAGCCGGTTGCCTTGGCGAAGATCGCCTGCCGCTCCGGCGCCAGCGCGAACTTGATGAATTCACGGCAGAGATCCGCATTCGGCGTGCCCTTGAGGATCGCCCAGCCTTCGGATTGCCAGAGCGCCTGATCCCACATGATCGCGACCGGCGCGCCGGAATTCACCGCGGCCTGCGCCCGCCCGTTCCAGGTCGGGCAGAGATCGACCTCGCCCGATTGCAGGAGCTGGGTCGATTGCGCGCCGGAGGTCCACCACACCGCGACGTTCTTCTTCATGGCATCGAGGCGCTTGTAGGCGCGGTCGAAATCGAGCGGGAAGAGCCTGTCGCCGGCCACGCCATCGCCGAGCAACGCCTGCTCCATGCTGTCCACCGGCGAGCGTCGCATCGCGCGGCGGCCCGGGATTTTCGCGGTATCGAAGAAATCCGCCCAGCTCTTCGGCGGGGTTTTAACCTTATCGGTCCTGTAGCCGAGCACCGTCGCCACGACATCGTTACCGGCGTAGAACGGCGAGCGGAACATCTCCGGCAGGGCCTTCCAGCCCGGTGCGTCATCGATCTTCAGCGGTTCGAGATAACCTGCGCCATCGGCGGCGAGCTGGTTCGCAACCTGACGCGAGACGATCGACATGTCCCAGGTGTAGGTTTTTGCATCGACCATCTGCTTGATCAGCGCGATCGGGTCGTTCGCGCCGGTCACCGGCTGGACCTCGATCCCGGTCGCGGCTGTGAAGGCCTTGCCGTAGGCGTCCATGAAGGAGGTGCCGATGCCAAGATCGCGCACGACGATTTTTCGCGCCTGTGCGCGGAGGATCGCCGGCATGGCGAGAAGGGCGGCGCCGCCGGCCACCAGATGACGACGCGTAGGGGAATACCGGACCATTTTGCGAGCCTCCCGAATGTGTTTCAAATTTTATGACACGCATGTCAGATTTGAGAAGCTGACATGATCGTCAGTTTATTGCAAGATGGATTCGTAACGGTGAGGATGCGAATGGCCGCACGATCAATGGAGGCTCGGAAAACCGGGCAGCAGGACGGTGTTCCGGGTGGCGTTCTGCGGGTAGAGCCCTATTCTGCGCCGGCCTTTGTTGAACTGATGGCGCAGGCGATCGAGGCTGGTGGCCCGCGCAAGGGCGAGCGGACGCGCCGGCGTGTGCTGTGGGCAACGGCGGTCGAACTGGCGGAGGCCAGTTTTGCCGACCTCAACATGGACCGGATTGCCCGGCGTGCGGATGTCTCGCGGGCCGCGCTCTATCAGTATGTCGGCTCCAAAGAGGAGGCGGTGCGGCTGGTTCTGACCGATTTCCAGTCGCGCACGCTCGATATTCCCGCGCGGGCAATGCGTGGCGGGACGATTCTCGAGACCATCGAGCGAACCAACCGCTACTACATCGATTATTTCGCCCGCAACGCCGTGTTTATGGAGCGCGTGCGCGAATTGCGATCGGTGATGCCGGAACTCATCGCGGAAAAGCAGCGCGTCAATCGCCGCTGGGCAGAGCGCGTCATCGCGCATGTCGAGGCACATCGCACCGAGGCCATGCCGGAGGCGCGGCTTCGTTTGCGGGTTCTGGCCCTCGAATGCATGATCGACGATGTGCTGCGCGAGATTTTCGTCATCAACAACCCGGACTTCCTCGGATGCCGTGAAAATCTCGATCTGCTCGCGCGGGAACTCTCGGAAATCTGGCATGGTGCGCTCTACCGTGAGTAGGGCGATCCGGCTCCGTTTCATCGATCGCAGCGAGGATTGCGCATGAAAGTCGTTCTTCTCGGCACCGGCGGTCCGCGCCCCGACCCGCATCGGATGGCGACGACCACGCTGATCCGGCTCGGGGATGAGAATATCCTGTTTGACGCCGGGCGCGGCGTGATGGTGCAGGCGGCGAAGGCCGGCGTGCCGCTCCATGCGATCAACCCGGTTTTCATCACGCACCACCACTTCGACCACATCGGTGATCTCTACGACGTGATGCTCAACACCTGGCTGCACGGCCGCAAGGACGCGCTGCGCATCTTTGGCCCGCCGGATACCGGGCGGCTGGTGAACACCCTTCTCACGCAGGTCTACGACAAGGATATCACCTGGCGCGACAAGGGCGAGCCGACCTTCGGCGGCTGGAAGCCGGTGATCGCGGAGGATATCATCGCCGGCCCGGTTCTCGACACCGGGCGCTGGAAGGTCAGCGCGGAATTTGTCCGTCACGGCGATGGACTCGGCATGCCGCCGGCGTTCCTGAAGCGTTGGACCTGCCTTGGCTATCGTTTTGAAGCGGAAGGCAAGGTGATCGCGATCTCGGGCGACACTGTGCCTTGCGAAGGTCTGATGCGCCTCGCGCACAACGCTGATCTTCTTGTTCAGTGCTGCTTTCTGGCGACGCCGGAAATCGACAACGAGCATTTCCGGCGTCTTGCGGAACACACGCTCGCCTGCGGCGATACCGTCGGCAAACTCGCGACCGCTGCGGGTGTCAAACGGCTCGCGCTGACGCATCACCGCCCGCGCATCGGCAGCGACATGCTCCGCGCCTTGCGGGCGGATGTCGAGGCCGATTTTTTCGGCGAGATCATCATGGGCGAGGATCTGATGGAGATCGAGGTTTGATTGAAACCGAGGTCTGATTGAAACCGAGGTCTGATTGAAACCGAGGTCTGATTGAAACCGAGGTCTGATTGAAACCGAGGTCTGATGGAGTTCAAGGCTCAGGGGTCTCGGCGACGATCCGAAGGGCGATATCAGCCTGCCGTTCCGCCACCGCCGGGATATCCAGCGGGCCGCCGCTGCGGAACCAGACGGCGGGATACTGCACGATCGCAAGCAGATCGAAGACGGCGAGGGTGACATCCTGCGCCCGGAACAGGCCGGTGGCGACGCCCTTCCGCACGACGTCGCGATAAACCTCGTAGATCGCGCGCTGCTGCCGACGCAGGCTTGCCTGCTGCCCGACGCTCAGCATATCGACGAGATAGCGCGGGCCGTAGAGATGGGCGTTGACGAGCGGGCCGACGGTCGGGTCCGCCAGTTCAAAGGTGACATGCGCGGTAATGAGGTTGCGCATTGCAGTGAGCGGTGCCGCGCCTGCGCGCTCGACGGCGGCGCTCAGGGCAGCGAGGAGATCGCTCAGGACCGTATCCAGCGCGACGAAGAGCAACTCCTCCTTGGAGCCGAAATAATAGTAGAGCGATGCACTCGTGGCTTCGAGTGCGTTGGCGATGTCCTGCATCGTCGTGCGCTCGTAGCCCTTGGCGGCAAACTCACCGATGGCGGCACGCATGATGCGCAGACGCTGCGCCGCGCGCTTTTTTTTCACATGGGAACTCGCGGGCTTGCCATTCCCCGCCAGGGCCGTGCCGGCCAGGACCTGTGCGGCCTCCGGCACCGCCTGTTTTCCGCTGGCGCTGCGCTTGTTGCTCATCGACGAACTTTCAGGGTCAGTCTTCCGGATCGGTCTGTTTCTGGAGGCATTTTCTCGGCAAGGGTGCCGGATCGAGAAAACGCCTGATGACGTTGCCGGTGATTCGCGCTGCGGCGCCATCACTTCCGGGATCGGCGAGGGAGCCTATCCACGCAATTGAGCCGACCGCAAACACCGCGCCGCCCGTTTCAGTGACCGTGAGAACGATGTCCGATCGCGCGCGCGCATCCCGGAACGGAGGAACGTAGGAGAGCATTTCCTCCTTGGTGCGCAGCACATCCGGCGCGTGATCGAAGGAGGAGGCGAGGAGCCATGCCCCGGGGTCGGAACCGAGCGCGAGATCATAACGGTCGATTTCGAAACCGGCCGCCCCGCCGCCCATCAGGCCACCGGCACCGAAATGCTCCTCACTCACGCCCTCGAAGACGAAGGCCGTCTCGTCGGCACGGGCTTCGTCGTGCTTGCGGTAGAGCGTTGACCGGCTGAAGCCCTGCGCCGCCATGCCGACCCCGAGCAGGGCTTGTGGTGGCCGGCCGAGGCGGCGCCACAACCCGCCGGCCTCATCGGTAAAGGCATGGACATATTCTGCCGGCTCGCCGATGAAGGCGCGCGTGCCATCCTCGGCGCGGCGCACCTCGATCGCGCCATCTTCCGCGACGGCCGTGCGCCAGTAGATGCCGTTGCCACCGAGATAGAGGAGCCGCCCGCCTTTCGTGAGCCAGCCCGAGAGCGCATCCCACATTCGGGTCGACCAGTATTCGGGATGCGAGCCGGTGATCAGCACGCGGACGCCGTTGAGCGCGGCTTCGCCGTCGTGATGCAGGTCGTGATCCGTGAGAAGATCGCAGGCAAGTTCCTGCCGTTCCAGCCAATCGGTGAAAAGACTGTCGGCGGCAAAGCCCCAGAGACGGAAGTCCGGCCCGATCGAGAGCAGCGGCTTGCGCTCGCCGGTCACCACGACCCCGCTGCCATCGGCGAAGCGCTCGTAGAGCGAGCGGCCAAAGCGGCCATTCGCAGCGTCCAGCAGCGCTTCCGCAGGCAGAAGACCGCGCCGGGAGGGCGGGCCGCGCATCGCCTCCGGTGCGTTGCAATAAGCGAGGTAGGAGAAGGTCGGCGCGAGAAAGGCGAGGCCCTGCTTCGGACTGCCAGCGGCGGAGACGAAAAACGGTGCGAAGCCGCGATGGCCTTCGCCATCGGAGAGTTCGAGCGCATAGACTCCGCTCGTGAGCGTTTCCGGCGCGGTGACGCCGAGCGTTTCCGGCCAGCCGGCATCCAGCATGGCGTCGGCGTTGAACTGCATCGCCGAATAGTGCGCCGGGCGAAGCCGTCGGTCATGCGTTTCGCCGGTCCAGCGGACGCCCTTCACGGCGGTGAGCGGCTGGTGGATCATCTTTCCGGCAAAGCGCCCCTGAAGCTCGGGCTGAAGGCTCGCGCCCGTCGCGCGGAAGGAAAAGCCGGCGATGAGCGCCGGGTCCTGCGCCAGCAGGGCTTCGGCCTCGGGGTTGGTCAGGGTTTCCAGGAGATCGTGTAAACCGCCAAAAACCAAGGGTAGATCGATCAGACCATCAAACCCGGCGCCGGCCGGGGGTGTGCCGGCGCCGATTGTCAGCTGCCGGACAGGCATCGAGGCGGGCAGCGGCGTGAAGGAACGCGGGAGGCTCAGGGCTGCCCCTTGCCGGTCCGCCGGCATGCCCGGTGCTACCTGCCGATGCCGGGTGGTGATCTCGCCAGTTGTGCGATCCACCGAGACCGAGAGGAGATGCCAGTGCTGCTTGGCGAGCGTGATCCCGAGGTCGGTGACGTGCCCGCCGAGGCGAATGAGGGCATTTCCTTCCGGGTCGAGCGCCAGCGCAACCGATTCCCGTTCGCCGGTGTGAAGCGCGAGCAGTGTCGCGGCCTGTGTGGTCCGGCGTGGCATCGCGGCCAGCGCGAGGGTGAACCGTTCCGGCAACAGCGTCTCGCCGAGGTCAACCTCAAGGCGCGAGCCGGGATCGAGAGGTTGACGGGCAAGGTCGAGATGCCCTGCCGGGCCGAAGCCGGCGGGTTCAAGTCGTTCGGGTGGTCCGACCGGCTCGGGGTTGGTGCAGGCCAGCCGGACGATGCGGATCGCGGCGCGGGTGGCCGGGCCGGCGGAGAGATGGAAGCTGATGCGTTGTCCCGGTTTTGCAACGAGCGGGACGGCATAGCCGACGAGGTGGGGAGGGAGGGGCATCGGGCACACTCAACCGGGACGACGGGCATAGGCCGGGGCGCCGTCCCAGGTGCTCACCGACCCGTAGAGCCTGCCGTCGGGCAGGTATTCCGATTGGTATTGCACCGTCCAGGCGGCTTCCGGTCCGGCCTGATCGGCCACGAAAGCCAGCGTCATGTCGATGCCCGCGGAGACGCCGCCGGAACTCCAGATCCGGCCATCATGGACGTAACGCTCCTCGATGACCTCGACGCCGGCCTCGCGCAGGCGGGCGAGCACCTTCCAGTTGGTGGTGGCGCGGACGTCCTCGAGAAGTCCTGCCGCGAGCAGGATAAACGTGCCGGAGCAGACGCTCAGCACCGCCTTGCCCTCCCGTGCGCACTGGCGCACGAACTCGAGCGTCGCCGGGTTCTTCATTTCCTCGAAGGCGGAGAAGCCGCCGGGCACAAGCAGGTAATCGAGCGTTCCGGCATCGGCATAGGTCAGCCCGGCGCGCGTGATCAGCCCCTTCGCGCAGCGCATCTCGGCGGAAGTCTCGGCGATGGTGACGCATTCGGGCCCGTTGGCGTAGGTCTGCCACATCGTGGCGATTTCCCACGGGCCGATGAGATCCAGCTCCTCGTAGCCGGGGTACATGAGAAATCCGAAGCGCATGGTGGTTCTCCCGGAAAGATGAGCGAGCGGTCAGGCGGCGATCCGCGCATCGAGTTTGGCGCGCGGTTTTGCGGTGTCGGTCACGAGCAGCCATTCGGCGACAAGGGCGGGCTTGTCCTCACCCTCGATCTCGACGGTGACGGCGTAGGTCGCCTGATAGCGGCAGGGCTGGCGGGCGGCGATGTCCTGCAGGGTAAAATGCCCGCGCACGCGGCTGCCGACCCGGACCGGAGAGACAATTCTCAGCCGGTTGAAGCCGTAGTTGAAGGTCGCGACCTCGTCATGCGGCCGGATGTGGCACTCGTTGAGCATCACCGTCAGCAGCGATACCGTAAGAAAGCCGAAGCTGATCGGCGTACCGAGCGGGCTATGGGCATGACACCATTCGGGATCGACATGCATCTTGTCCCAATCCTTGGTGACGCGGCCGAAGCCGTTGATCATCTCCTGGTCGATGGTGTGCCAGGAGGAGATGCCGACCTCGCGGCCGATCCAGCGGGCAGGATCGGCATCATCGTAAAGGCAAAGGGGCTGTAACGGAGGCATGGCCGGAATTTCCTGTTGGTTCGTTCAGTCGAGGATGGGCAGTCAGTCAAGAATGGGCAGTCCCGGCGCGAGAGCCCGGATATGTGTCCGGTCGATCTTGCCGTTCGGCAGGCGCGGGAGGGTTTGAAGGCGGCGGAAAGACCGTGGCGTCTTGTAGTTGGCGAGCGCGCGGGCGCACCAAAGCTTCAGCGCCTCGGCTTGAACCTCGGTGCCGGGGCGGAGCGAGAGAACGGCGTGCGCCGCCTCGCCGAATTTCGGATCAGCGAGCCCGACGACAACCACGGCCTCGATCGCGGGATGGGTTTCAAGCGCCATCTCGATCTCGCGCGGATAGAGGTTGTAGCCGCCCGATTTGATCATCTCCGTGAGGCGGCCCTTGATCTCGACGAGGCCATCGGCGCGCCGAAGCGCGAGATCACCGGTCCTGAGCCAGCCGTCAGAGGTGAAGGCCGCGGCAGTGGCCGCGGGATCGTTCCAGTAGCCGCGCATCACGCAATCGCCATGCGCCTGCACCTCGCCGATCTCGCCGGTGGCGCAAGGCCGGTTTTCGGCATCCGCGATACGGACCTCGAAACGCGGATCGAAGCGGCCGATCGTCGTCGAGAGGGTCTCGTCATCGGAATCATGGTCCGCGAAAGCGAGGGTGCTCATCACCTCGGTCTGGCCGTATTCGACATAGATGCGCGCGCCGGTTTTCCTCAGCGCGGCCAGAACCGGGCGGGGAAGCGCGCCGCCGCCGGCGCAGATCGCCCGGAGCGAGGACAGATCGCGCAACGGAAAACTCGGTTCGGCCACGACCATCTGGAACATCGCCGGCACTTGCAGCCAGGCGTTGATCTTCTCGGTTTCGATCAGGTCCAGCGCCCCGGCAGGGTCGAATTTTTCCTGAAATATCAACGCGCCACCGCCGACAAGCGGGCCATAGGTGAGGTTGAGGATACAGCCGACATGGTTGATCGGCAGGTTGCTCAGCATGCGCTGGTCGGGCACCGCGAGGTGTTCCCACTGCGAGATCGCCGACTGGATCAGGCCGGAATGGTGCAGCGTCGCGCCCTTCGGCTTGCCGGTGGTGCCGGAGGTGAAGACGATCACCGCGGCATCCTCCGGCGTGCGGGGGACGGTGCCCGCCGGGATGCCTTGCGGGGCGGCGGGAAGATCGTCGGGGCCTGAGAACGGTGTGGCCGGGCAGGAAACGCCGGCGAGCGGCAAGGCTTCCTCCAGCGCGCTCTCCGGGTCGAGCCCGAGGGCGGATCGCAGCACGAAGATCCGGCTTGGCCCGGTCAGGTCGATCGCATGGGCGAGTTCTGCGGGCACATGCCGCGGATTGAGCCCGACATAGATCGCACCCGCCCGCAGGATGGCGTTGAGCAGCACGAGGTATTCGATCCGGGGCGTCGACAGCACCGCGACCCGGTCCCCGGGGCGGATGCCGTCACGCCGCAATGCAGCCGCGACTTTAGCCACACGGGTTTCCAGCTCGGCATAGTCGAGGCGGCGCCGGCCATGCACGGCGGCGAGCGCCTTCGGACGGGCCGCAGCGTGATGCGCCACATAGCTATCGAGCGTTGTCAGGACAGGAATGCTGCTCATGGCAAAAGCGATAACACGGAAAAAATCTAACAATCAATAAAATTTCTATTGACGATAAAAATTTCTGACCTAGCCTTTGCCAAGCCATAGGGCCGGATCAACGCGGGGGTGCGCCATGACCAGAAAATTCGATCGTCGTCACGTTCTGGCCGGGCTGGGGGGCAGCCTTGCCTTGCCTGCGCTGGGCGCTCGCGGATGGGCGCAGAGCCCTTCTGTCAAGATTGCCCAGCTTGAAATTCTCTCCGGCGGTTTTGCGCTTCTGGGCGAATCCAATGCGCGGGCGGTGGAGATCGGTGTCGAGGAATTCAACGCCCGGCCCGGACAGGCGGTGAAGCTTGAGGTCCAGCTTTTCGATTCCAAAGGCTCGGCGCAGGAGGCGCAGACGATTTTCAGTCAGGTCGCCGATCAGGGGGTGCGCTATGTCACCGGCGGGGGAACCTCGGCTGTTGTCGGCTCGCTGATCGACGCGATCGGGCGCTACAACGAGCGTAATCCGGGCAAGGAGATCCTCTACCTCAACCATCAGGCGATCGACCCGGATTTCACCAATGCGCGGTGCAGCTACTGGCATTTCCGCTTCGATCCGCATGTCCTGATGCGCATGGATGCGCTGACGACCTTCCTCGCGGTCGACAAGTCGGTGAAGCAGGTCTTCCTGATCAATCAGGACTATGCCTTCGGCCATCAGGTGCAGAACGGAGCCAAGGAACAACTGGCCACGAAGCGGCGTGACATCAAAATTGTCGGCGAGGAACTCCACCCGATCGGCCGGGTGAAGGATTTCTCGCCGTTTGTCGCCAAGATCAAGGCTTCCGGCGCCGATACGATCATTACCGGCAACTTCGGCTCCGATCTCGTGCTGCTGATCCGCGCCGCGAATGATGCCGGGCTCGACGTGAAGTTCTACACCTACTACGCCAATGCCCTCGGTGCGCCGACAGCACTCGGCGAGGCGGGGGTGGGGCGCACGCGCCTCGTGACCGGCATGGATCTCAATGCGCTCAACCCGCGCATGCAGTGGATTCACAAGCGCTTGAGGGAGAAATACCCCAAGATCGAGCTGTTCCATGCGGCCTATTTCGACATGATCGACATGCTCGGCGCGGCCTTCCGCAAAGCCGGATCGACCGACCCACGGGCGGTTGCCAAGGCGCTCGAAGGGCTGACGATCGAAGGTATTTCCGGCGAGATCACCATGCGTGCGGAGGATCACCAGATGCTGGCGCCGCTCTTCGTGCAGACTTTCGGCGCTGCCGATGGTGTCGCGATCAAGAAGGGGATCGAGGGCACGAATTTCGGCTTCAGGACCGAAGGCCGGTTCAAGGCGTCGGAAACAATCCAGCCGCACAGCTGCGTCATGAAGCGTCCGGGCTGACGTCATCCGATGGATTTCATCTTCCCTGCCGCCCTCAACGCGATCTCCTACGGCCTGTTGCTGTTCATGCTGGCCGCAGGGCTGACGCTGGTGTTCAGCCTGATGGGGGTGATGAATTTCGCGCATGCCTCGCTCTACATGCTCGGCGCCTATTTCGCCTATTCCATCGCGAGGCAGGCCGGGTTCTGGGTTGGCCTCGTGGCGGCACCGCTGCTCGTGGCCGGCCTCGGCATGCTGATCGAGCGCCATGTGCTGCGGCATCTCCATGCGCGCGGGCATATCCCGGAACTGCTGTTCACGTTCGGGCTCGTCCTCGTCATCGAGGAGATCGTGAAGCTCGTCTGGGGGCTCGGGGCGGTCGATTACCGCGTGCCGCCGGAATTGCGGGGCACGCTGTTCGAGGCGTTCGGCACCCGGTTTCCGATGCACAAGGGTTTCGTGATCCTCGTCGCGCTGGCTTCGCTCGGCGCGATCTGGTGGCTGATCGCCCGGACACGCACCGGGCTTGTCGTCCGTGCGGCGCTGGCCAACCCGGCGATGGTGGAAAGCCTCGGGCACGATGTCGGGCGGATTTTCACACTGGTTTTCGGCTTGGGAGCAGGGCTCGCCGGGATTGCAGGTGCGGTCGGCGGGGCTGTTCTCGTCACGGAGCCGGCGATGGCGGCGCATCTTGGCACGATCATTTTCGTGATTGTCGTCGTCGGGGGGCTGGGGTCGATCAAGGGTGCTTTCATTGCCTCGCTGTTGATCGGCGGGCTGGAAAGCGTGCTCATCGCAATCGACGTGCGTCTTTCCGACCTGCTGATGCCGTTGAAGGGACTGTCGTCCGGCCTTGATGCGGTCCTCGCGCTCAAGGCGTCGCAGCTTGCGCCGATCCTGCCGTATCTCCTGATGGTGGCGGTGCTGGTTTTCCGCCCGCGCGGATTGTTCGGCGAGCGGGAGGTGTAGCCGATGATGCGCCTTCAATTGCCCCGGGCCGGACGGAGCGGATATGGCGCACCCGCAGTTGGTGCCGGGCTCGCGCTGCTGGTGTTGCTGCCGCTTTTCGGCGCCTCGCGCTACTGGCTCGTGCTCGGCATGCAGGTCTGGGTGCTGGCGGCCTACGCCTATTCCTATCAGCTCCTGTTCGGACGTGCCGGCATGCTCTCGTTCGGGCATGCGGTCTACTTCGGGCTCGGCGCCTTCGCGGCGGCGCATGCGCTCAACAGCCGTGCTCTCGCGGCAATGGGACTTCCGGTGGAGATGATCCCTTTGATCGGGATGCTGGCCGGGCTCGGCGCGGCCGTCGTTTTCGGGTTTCCCTCGACACGGCGCGCCGGAACCCCCTTCGCGATGGTCACACTGGGGATCGGCGAGCTGGTCGCAGCGTGTTTCCTGATGTTCCCCGGTTTTTTTGGCGGTGAAGCGGGAATTTCCACCAACCGTGCCGCGCTTGGAGGCTGGGTGGCAGCGAACTATGGTGCGGCCGACCGTGCCTATGTCCTGATCGCGCTTTGGGCGCTGGCGCTCGGCGCGATGGCGCTCTGGATCGCGCGGACTCCGCTCGGACTTCTGGCGCGGGCAACGCGGGACAACGCCGCGCGGCTTGCCTTCTGCGGAATCGAACCCTCCGCTGTCCGTTTCCGGCTGATGTTGGTGGCCGGCGCGCTGGCCGGCGCTGCCGGTGCGCTGTCCACGCTCCTCAATGAAATTGTCTCGGTCGAGAGCGTCAGCCTTGCGATGTCGGCAAATGTCCTGCTGATGACGGTGGTCGGCGGCCCGGCCCATGCCTTTGGCCCGCTGCTGGGCGCGCTCACGCTGACGCTGATGCAGAGCGTGCTCTCGCGCTTCACCCATGCCTGGGTGTTCTACTACGGGCTGATGTTTATCCTGACCGTGCTGTTCGCGCCGAACGGGTTGACCGGGATAGTCAGCGATGTGCTGCGCAATGCCCGCCAGCTCGGGGCAGGCGGCATGGCCAGGCGCTATGGCGCCCCGGTCGCTGCCGCGCTGCTGGCGGGGCTTCTGGCGATCGGGACGATCGAAATCGCCTTCTTCCGTGACGAGGGCATCGGTGCCGCGCGGGTTTTCCCGGCGTGGGGCGCTGCGGGCCTCTCGCTGGGCTGCCTTGCCGCGCTTCTCTGGCTCCGGCGATCCCTGCGGGGGCTGGCATGAGCGCTTCCATTCTCTCGCTTGAAGGCGTGCGGCTGAGCTTCGGGCATGCCGACATCATCAGAGGCGCGAGTTTTTCAATTCGCGAGGGCGAAATTCACGCCTTGATCGGGCCGAACGGCGCTGGAAAATCGACGTTGTTCCACCTGATTTCCGGGCGTCTTGCCCCGGTTTCCGGGCATATCCGCTTTCGTGGCCGCGACATCGCCGGCGCAAGGCCGAGCCTGATCGCGCGGCTCGGGCTTTCCCGCTCCTTCCAGCAGACATCGGCTTTCCCAAGCCTCACCGTGGCCGAAAATCTGGCGATCGCTGTGATGGGCGCGACAGGCGAACGCGGGTCGATTCTCAGGACGAGCGCCGCGATGCCGGCGGTCTGGGCCCGCGTCGAGGCCCTGCTGGGAAAGATCGGCCTTGCCCGCTTTGCGGATCGGATCGTCGCCAATCTTGCGTATTCCGAGCAGCGTATTCTCGAGATCGGCCTTGCCTGCGCCGGCGACCCCGCGCTGATCCTCCTCGACGAACCGACGGCGGGAATGAGCCGGGCCGAGACGGAGGAGATGGTGCCCGTTCTCCGCGCCATCGCGCGCGGGCGGACGTTGGTGCTGGTCGAACATGACATGGAGGTCGTGTTCCGCATCGCGGATACCGTGACGGTCCTGGTGCATGGCGAGGTTCTCGTCTCCGGCCCGCCGGAGGCGATCCGCAGCGATCCGCGCGTGCGGCAGGCCTATCTCGGCCAGTCACCGGAGGCGGCGCATGGCTGAGACGGTTCCTCTGCTCGCACTCGACCGCGTGAGCGCGGGCTATGGCCCGACGCGGGTGCTGTTCGATGTCTCGCTGGAGGTCAACCCCGGCGAGACGGTGACACTCGTCGGGCGCAATGGCGCCGGGCGTTCGACGCTGGTCAAAGCCATTGCCGGCCGTGTTGCACGGCAGGGATCGATCCGCCTTTCCGGCGAGGAGATCGGCGGGTTGCGCGCCTTCGAGGTCGCGCGGCGCGGCGTGGCCTATGTCCCGGAAAACCGCGAGATTTTCGCTGACCTGACCGTCGAGGAGAACCTCGTTCTCGGCGCGCCTGTCGGAAAGGAGCGCGGCGCAATGGAGGGGTTTGCGTGGTCGATTGCGCAGAGCTACGCGCTGTTTCCACGCCTCGGTGAGCGCGCGAAGGCGCCGGCCGGCGTGCTCTCCGGCGGCGAACAGCAGATGCTGGCGTTCGCGCGGGCGCTGATGGGATGCCCGCGCCTGCTGCTGGTCGACGAGCCGACCGAGGGGCTGTCGCCGCTGATGGTCCAACTGATCGCCGAGACCCTCGTCACCCTGCGCGATGCCGGGCTTTCGATCCTGCTGGTCGAACAGAAGCTCGATATCGCGCTCGATATCGCCGCCCGCGCCTATGTGCTCGGGCATGGCTCGATCGTGTTCGCCGGCAGCCCGTCGGAGTTGCGGTCCTGCGAGAGTATCCGCAGGGCCTGGATCGAGGTCTAACTTCTGGAGGAAGTGCGCATGCCCCTGATGCCGATCAACGGGACGGAGCTTTTTGTCGAGGAATTCGGGACCGGCCCGGAGACCGTGCTGTTTTATCACTCGCTGTTCTTTTCCGGAGAGATGTATGCGCCGCAGATCGCGATGCTCCGGGACAAATACCGCTGTGTAACGATCGACTGGCGCGGTCATGGCCGCAGCGCCGCGCCGCTCGGCGGCTATGATGTCGACAATCTTGTCCGTGATGCGCTCGAGGTCGCCGATGCGGTCGGTGCGAAACAATTCCATTGGGTCGGCTGTTCGGTTGGCGGCGTGATGGGGCTCCGTATCGCGGCGCAGTTCGGCGACCGGGTAAAGAGCCTGATTGTCGGTGGCGCCTCGGCTGAGGCCGAACCCATCGAGAAGGTCACACGCTATGAGGACCTCATCCTCGACGTTTTTGCGAAACGGCCCGAAGCGGTCATCGACCGGTTGATGGCCATTCTCTACGGCTCCCCGTTTCTGAATGATCCCGCCCGCGCGGCCGATGTCCGGCGTGAGCGGGATATCATCCTGTCGTGCGGCTCCGCGCGGGTGGCACGCGCTTCCGCGCCGGTATTGCGACGGGTCGATATCCGCCATCTTCTGCCCCATATCCGGTGCCCGACGCTCGCGATCTGCGGCGCGCTGGACGGCGCAAACCCGCCGTACAAATCCGAGATAATCGCCAAAGGCATTCCGGGCGCGCGGCTCGAGATCATGCCGGCGGTGGGGCACCAGCCGAACATCGAGGCGCCGGAGGCTTTCGGTGCCCTGATCCGGGGCTTTCTCGACGAGCAGACCGGGGTTCAGGCATGAGCCTGCGCCGCCGGGTTCCTGCCGGCAAGCCCTGGGCGGACATGCTCGGCTATTCCCGTGCCGTCCGGGCCGGCGGGATGATCTGGGTCTCCGCGACCGCGCCGGTTGACCGGGAAGGCCGGCTTGTCGGTGATGATCCCGGTGATCAGGCGCGGCGGTGTTTCGAGATCATCGGCGAGGCATTGGATGCATTGGGCGCGAGCCTTGGCGACGTTGTTCGCACGCGCGTCTATCTGCGCAGCTTTGCTGATCTTGAGCCGGTGGCGCGGGCGCATCGCGAGGCCTTCCCGGTCGATCCACCAGCATCAAGCGTCGTGGCGGTCGCCGATCTCGTGTTGCCCGGCATGAAGGTCTACATTGAGGCGGAAGCCTGCCTTGCGGAAGACGTCCGATGACAACTCCGATCGAAACCATGTGCCAGTTGCCAGAACACAAGGATCAACCGAGATGAAGCTGAAAGCCGTTGTGGATATTGCTGCCCGGATGGGGTGCGTGCTGGCGCTGGGCCTGACGCTCGTTTCCGGCTTGCAGGCGCAGACAAAATTTCCGTCGCGCCCGCTGACGCTGATCGTGCCTTTTGCCGCCGGCGGCGGAACGGATGTCATCGCGCGCCTGATCGCCAACAGGCTTGGCGAAACGCTGGGCGAGACCGTCGTGGTCGAAAACCGGGCCGGTGCCGGCGGGGCGATCGCCAACAAGGTCGTGGCCTCAGCCACAGCCGACGGTCACACACTCCTTCTTGGCACGGCCGGCACGCAGGCGGTCAGTCCCTCGCTCAATCCGAACATCGGGTTTGATCCCACCGCGGATTTGGCGCCGGTCGCGCGGCTCGGCGCGACACCGAACCTGCTGGTCGTCCATCCGCAGGTTCCGGCCCGGACGGTCGCCGAACTCGTGGCGCTCAGCCGGGCGAAGCCGGGGGATATCCCCTATGCCTCAAGCGGCGTCGGCACGGTGTCGCATCTCTCGGCGGTTCTCTTTGCCCGCATGGCCGGCATCGAGATCAACCATGTGCCCTATCGCGGGGCGGCTCCGGCCAACAACGATCTCGTCTCGGGGCAGGTCAAGGCGATGTTCGATACGCCGGTCTCGCTGCTGCCGCTCGTCAGCGGCGGGCGGGTGCGCGTGCTGGCCGTGACCTCGGCGACGCGGCTTGCGTCGCTGCCGGAGGTGCCGACCCTGCGCGAGGCAGGCTATGCCGATTACCTCTCGGAAGTCTGGCTCGGCGTTTTCGCACCGAAAGGCGTTCCGCCGGCGACCCTGGAACGGCTGCAATCCGCGATCACGGAGGCCGTGCAAACTCCGGCGGTCAGCCAGCGCATGCGTGATCTCGGCTTTGCTCCCCAGCCGGGCGGTGCCGTTGTGCTGCGTGAGGTTCTGGCGCAGGATCTGGTGCGATGGGGCAAACTCATCCGGGACGCCGGCATTCAACTGCAATGACGGTGCGAGGCACGGGCGGCGACATGGCTTTGAGACTGGACTTTCCCTATCCCTCGGTCCGCGTGCCGGTGTTCGGTGACGCCATGGTCGCGACCTCGCAGCCGATCGCGGCGCAGGCCGGGCTGGCCATGCTGGCGCGCGGCGGCAATGCGGTCGATGCCGCGCTGGCGACGGCGATCTGCCTGACGGTTGTCGAGCCGACGATGAACGGCGTCGGGGGCGATGCCTTCGCCCTCGTCTGGGACGGATCGATGCTGCACGGGCTCAACGCTTCGGGCGCCGCGCCGGAGGGGCTTGACGCCAGGGCGCTTCAGGGGTTGCCGGCGATGCCGCTGACCGGATGGCCGAGCGTCACCGTTCCGGGTGCGGTCTCTGCCTGGGCGGCGTTGTCGAAGCGCTTCGGGCGGCTGCCGTTCGCGGATCTTTTCGTGCCGGCAATCCGCTATGCCGTCGATGGTTTTCTCGTGCCTTACGTCGTCTCGCGGCATTGGGCGATGCAGGCGGGCTGGTTTGTCAATTCCCCGAGTTTTGCGGCGGCTTTCCTTCCGGGGGGCAAGGCGCCGGCCTGCGGCCAGCGCTTCCGCAATCCCGATCTCGCGCACACGCTGGACGAGATCGCCCGGACGGACGGGGAAAGCTTCTATCGCGGGCGTCTCGCCGGAGAGATCGAGGCCTTCGCGCGCACGGATGGCGGCGCGCTCCGGGCCGCCGATCTTGCCGCCCACAAGGCGGAATGGGTCGAGCCGCTCAAGCAATCCTATGCCGGCGCGATGGTCCATGAGTTGCCGCCGAACGGGCAGGGCATCGCGGCGCTGATCGCACTCGGGATTCTCGATCGCTTCGCCGGCGACGACCGCCCCGTCGATCATCCGGACCGGGTGCATCTCGCGATCGAGGCAACGCGGCTCGGGCTGTCGGATCTGCATCGCGAAGTCGCCGCACCGGGCGCGATGCGCGTCTCGCCCGCCGACTTGCTCGATCCGGCGCGGCTGACCCGGCTGGCGGAGAGCATTGACCCCGGCCGGACATCGGGGCTGGCGCCAAAGCCGGGCCGCGCCGAGGGCACGGTCTATCTCGCGGCGGCGGATCGCGAGGGTATGATGGTTTCGCTGATCCAGTCGAATTATCGCGGGTTCGGCTCCGGGCTGGTTGTGCCGGGCACCGGCATTGCGCTCCATAATCGCGGCGCCTGCTTCTCGACGGACCCCGCGCATCCCAACGCCGTCGCACCGGGCAAGCGCCCGATGAACACCATCATTCCGGGGTTTCTGAGCGCGCCGGACGGGCGCCCGCTCGCGGCCTTCGGCGTGATGGGCGGAGCCATTCAGGCGCAGGCGCATGTGCAGGTCGTGACACAGCTCATGGACCGCGCGCTCCAGCCCCAGGCCGCTCTCGACGCACCGCGCTGGAGGCTGTCCGATGACGGTTCGCTGATGTTGCGGATCGGGGGCACGTCGTGCAACGCATGCCGCAATGGTCGCACGAGGCCGGCGCGGGGCAGATCATCATGCGGCTGGAAGACGGGTATGTCGGTGCCAGTGACAGTCGCCGGGACGGGGTCGTCGCTGTTGAATGAAGCGACGAAAGCCGGCTTGCCGGTCAGAGGCGCCGGCACGTTTTCTGCAATCCTGTGCGGATGGCCTGTCGCTATCGAGCCGCGCGCTTCACCAGCATCTCCGGTGAAAGCTCGGCACAATGGTTGATGCCGAGCATCGCCATATCCCGGTTGATCTCCTCGCGCAGAAGGTTGATCGCGTGGGTGACGCCGGCCTCGCCGCCGATTGACGCCGCGTAGTTGAACGGGCGGCCGATGAAGGCGAATTTTGCCCCGAGCGCCAGCGCCATCAGCACATCCGTGCCGCGCCGGATGCCACCATCGATCATCACCGGGATATCCGGCACCGCCGCAACCACGCCGGGCAGGGCATGGAGCGGCGCGATGGCACCGTCGAGCTGTCGCCCGCCATGGTTCGAGACGATGATCGCCTCCGCGCCATGGTCACGCGCACGAATGGCATCCTCGGGATGGAGGATGCCCTTGACGATCAGCGTGCCCTTCCACAGGCGCCGAATCTCCGACAAGTGGCTCCAGTTCAGGTGATCGCGTGCCGAGAAATCCCGCATCACATTGCGGGCAAGGATCGGCGCGCCGCGCGTCGCGTAGGAATTCTCGAAATGCGGCATGCCGTGGCCAAGCAGCGTTCGCAGGAAGGTGCCGATGAGCCAGTGCGGCCGGGTGATGCCGTCCCACGCAAGGCGCAGGTTTGGCCGCAGCGGGGTCGAGAACCCGGCGCGGATATAGTGCTCGCGCCCGCCAAGGATCGGCACATCGACGGTCAGAACGAGGGTCTTGTAACCGGCCTTCGCCACCCGGTCGAGCAGCGGGGCGGTGCGCGTCATATCGCCGGGCACATAGGCCTGGAACCAGGTGTCGGGTGCCTCGGCGATCACATCTTCCATCGGGATCAGCGACGAACCCGACAGCGCCATCGGAATTCCGGCAGCCTGCGCTGCCCGCGCCTGCACGATATCCCCCCTGTAAGCGGAAAGCGCGCTGATGCCCATCGGCGCGATGCCGAACGGTGCAGCGTAGCTTCGACCCAGCAGCGTGACGCTCTGGTCGCGCTGCGAGACATCCACCAGCACGCGCGTCAGGAAGGCGTAGTCCTCAAAAGCGCTGCGGCTGTCGCGTTCCGAGCGCCGCGTTTCCGAGGAACCCGACACATACCCGAACACCGGGCGCGGCAGATGCCGCCGCGCGGCCGCTTCGAGATCATCGAGGCAGAGGATGCTTTTCAGCCGTGACGCTGCACCGACCATGATCGCACTCTATCGCATTGAAGGCAGGAGACGCGCGTTCACGCCGCCGCTCTCGACATGACATCGTCGGGCCGCCGTCGTTGCAGCGCAACCGCGAATGCTGCGACCGCAAGACCGAGTACGACGTTGACGCCAATCCTGAGCCCCATGCCGCTCAAACCGGGCAGATAGGTCTCGATATCCAGCCCCGCGAGGAGGGTCACGGCGTTGATCAGCCGCGGCATCACGAAGAAAATACCCGCGAGGGCAAAGAGCCCGGCTTCCAGCTTCGTGTTGACGCGCAGGAACCGGCCCTGGAACGCAAACGCCAGCAGCGCGATGCCAAGCGCTGTTTCGAGCGTGATTTCGAGAATATCGAACCAGCCACCGCCGGGCGGAATTTTCATCAGGAGGCCGATTCCCTGCGGATCGAGCACAAAGACAAACGGCACGAGGAATGCCGGCATCGTGTATTTCCATGATTGCATCGTCGTTCGATAGGGGTTCCCGCCCGTGATCGCTGCTGCGGCGAATGGCGAGAGCGCGGTCGGCGGGGAAACCTCGGAGAGCACAGCGTAGTAGAAGATGAACATATGCGCCGCGTAGTTCGGCACGCCGAGCTTCATCAAGGCCGGGGCGGCGATCACCGCGCAGAGGATGTAGGAGGCCGTCACCGGCACCGCGAGCCCCACCACCCAGACGATGGCGGCGGTGTAGATCGCGGTCAGCAACAGCGAACCGGCGGCATAGGTGATGATGATATCGGCGAAGCGCTGCGCGAGCCCGGTGAGCGTGACCACGCCGACGATGATGCCGGCGGCGGCGCAGGTCGGCGCGACGTTGAGAATACCGGTCGTGCCATCGGCCAGTGCTTTGGCGAGCTTGGGCGGAATGAGGGCCGTATCACGCCGGAAGAAGCTGACAGCGATCGCTGCGAGCGTCGCGTAAAACACCGAGAGCACCGGCGAAAACCCGAGCATCATGAAGACGATGATCGAGATCAGCGAGCCGAAGTGATACCAGTAGCTCTTCGTCAGCCGCCACAGCGTGCCCTTGGGGATCATCGCATCGTTGGCGGCAACGCCATACTTCTTTGAATCCAGTTCCACCATCACGAGGATGCCGAAGTAGTAGAGCAGGGTCGGGATCAGCGCCATCCAGATGACGTCGATGTAGGAAATCTTGAGAAATTCCGCGATCAGGAACGCGGCGGCCCCCAGCACCGGCGGCGAGATGATCGCGCCGAGCCCGCCCGCAGCGAGCAGCCCGCCGGCAGCGTTTTTCTCGTAGCCAGCCTTCTCCAGCATCGGATAGGCGACCGTGCCGATGGTGACGGTGGTCGCAACGCCAGAGCCGGAAGGCCCACCCATTAGGAAGGACGAGAGCACCACCGCGCGCCCGGCGGCGTTGCGCTTGCCGCCCATCGCCGCAAACGAGAAATCGATGAAGAACTTGCCTGCGCCGGAAGCCGAGAGAATGGCGCCGAAAATCGTGAAGAGGATGATGAGGCTCGATGAAACATCGACCGCCGAGCCGAAGATGCCTTCCAGCGTCATGTAGAGCTGGCCGACGAGCCGGTCGACGTCGTAGCCGCGATGCGTCCAGGGCGCAGGGAGATAATTGCCGAAGAACGCATAGAGCAGGAAGACCGCGCAGACGAGCGGCATGATGATCCCCGTCGTCCGCCGCGTCGCCTCCAGAATGAGGATCACCAGCAGTACGCCGGTCCAGACATCGAGCATGCCGGGCGTGATCGCGTTGTCACCGAAATCCGCACCCTGCCAGAGCACATAGCCGATAGTGCCGGCTCCAGCGAGCGCGAACAGCCAGTCCCACCAACGGATGCGATCACGGAATTTCGGTGCGATGGGGAAGAGGAGGAAGGTCAGCACCAGCACGATGCCGACATGCGCAGGCCGGAGCACATGCGTCGGCACGATGTCGTAGGCCGCATAGAGATGGAAGATCGAGGACGCGATGGCTGCCGCCACGAGGAGCCAGCCGAGCCAGCCGCTCACGCGGTTGACCGCACCTTCCTCCTCCTCGATGAATTTCTGCGCCGTTTCGAGCCCGGCCTCGGAAATACCCGCCGCCTCGGGCGCGGTGGACGCCTTCGGTGTGTCCGGTGTCGTGGTCATTGAAACGGCTCCCCAGCCCGTGTTCGATCGCATCATCAATCGCGCTTCCCGACCGGGAGGTCGGAAAGCGGCTAAGCGTCATGCACCCCGGCGCGTGCTGGATGGCGCATCCAACCGCTGGCCCGGTTCGGGTTATTCGACCGGAATGCCTTTTTCCTTGAAGTATTTCACCGCGGCCGGGTGCCAGGGAATGCCGGCGTTGGCGGCGTTCTGGCTATCCTCGCGGATGTTGAGCGCTTCCTGATGCACCTTTGCAAGGTCCGCGCGCGTTTCCATCAGCGTCTTGGTGAGCGCATAGGCCAGATCATCCGGCATCGAGCCATGCACGACGAGGATATTCCACACCGTCACGTTCTTGGTGTCCTGCTCCATGCCGCCGTAGGTGGCCTTCTTGATGAGAGCGGGGGCATAGATCTTGCCGTATTTGGCGTTCATCTTGTCAACGTTCTGGGCGATGTCGACGAACTTGATCTTGGTGCCCGGCGTCGCAGCGAGATCGGTCACGGCAGCCGTCGGCAAGCCGCCGACCCAGAAGAAGGCATCGATCTTCTTGTCCTTGATCGCGTTGACGCTTTCGGCCGCGCCGAGCCGCTCGCGTATGACATCCTTCATCGGATCGAGCCCGGCGGCCTCGATCACGCGGAAGGCGAACACTTCGGTCGCCGAACCGGGTGAGCCGGTCGAGACGCGCTTGCCCTTGAGATCCTCGATCTTGCTGATGCCGGTGCCTTCAACCGTCACCACGTGCATGTGGTTGGGGTAGAGCACGCCGATGGCCTTGATATCGAGCTTGCCGCTCTTGAACTTGTCGAGCCCGTTGATCGCGTCCCAGGCGGCATCGACCTGACTGAAGCCGATATCGGTTTTCTTCGCGCCTACAGCCTGCAGGTTTGCAACCGAACCACCGGTCACTTCCGCCGATGCGGTGTAGCCCGGCATCACCTTACCGATGATGTTCGCGAGACCGCCACCAAGGGGATAATAGACACCGCCGGTGCCGCCCGTGGCGATGGTGAGCTGTTTGGTCTGGGCGAAGGCCGCGCCAGCCGCCAGGGCCAGAGCGAAGCCAATGGCCGTCATTCCGAGACGCTTCAGTCCGAGCATGCACGTTCCTCCTGTTTCGACACTATCGTGCCTGTAATTCTGATTATGCAGAGCTTCGTTGATTGACGGGCGAAGTCAAAGCAAAATCATGCGGAGGTCCAATCCAAATTGGATCACCCGCCTGATGTATCGTGTTAAACCCCGGACCGAAGCCGCTCCTGTCCTGGAAAGAACCCTCTATGCGCATCGCCCTGATCCACGCCCTCCGGCATTCGCCACCGCCGATCGAGGCAGCCTTCGCCGCGCTCTGGCCCGAGCCGGTGCTGATGAACCTGCTCGATGACAGCCTCTCTTCTGATCTCGCCCGCGATGGCCAGCTGACCGAGGCCATGACGGCACGGTTTCTCACCCTGGCGCGCTATGCCGTGGAAACGGGGGCGGCGGGCATTCTCTTCACCTGCTCGGCGTTCGGGCCGTGTATTGACGCGGTGAAGCGCGAATTTCCGAAAATTCCGGTGCTCAAGCCAAATGAAGCCATGATCGAGGAGGCCGTCGCGGCGGGCGGGAAAATCGGGCTGATGGCGACATTTGCGCCGACGCTGGCCTCGATGCCGCCGGAGTTCCCCGCTGCCATCACTCTTGTGCCAAAGCTCGCCGCCGGGGCGCTGGCGGCGCTTGATCGCGGGGAGGGCGCGGAACACGACCGGCTTGCAGCCGAAGCTGCCCGCGATCTTGCCGGTTGCGATGCCATCGCGCTCGCCCAGTTCAGCCTCGCGCGCGCGGCGGACGCGGTGCACCGCGCCACCGGCCTGCCGGTGCTGACGACGCCGCAGAGCGCGGTGCGAAAATTACGACGCCTGCTGGCCTGAGTGCCGGAGCTTGCAAGCGCCTTCTTTCCCCGCCTATGATCGCCGGCATGGGATGCCGGGGCTGCTACAGGGATCGCCGCGCGGCGTCCGGCATGGACCAGCAAAGATGGGCCAGCAACGATGAATCAAACAAGGTCCGAGGAGAACACCACGATGACACTTTCCCGCAGACAGGCGCTCGCAGGCGCCGTGAGCCTTCTGGCTTTGGGCGCAGCTTCCGGCCCGGCCCTCGCGCAGGCGAAATTCTTCCGCATCGGCACGGGCGGCACGGGCGGCACCTATTACCCGATCGGCGGGCTGGTTGCGAATGCGATCACCTCCGACAAGGTCAACGCCAGCGCGGTCGCCTCGAACGGCTCGGTCGCCAACGTGAATGCCATCGTCGGCGGCGCTTCCGAATCCGGCTTCGTGCAGGCGGATGTCGCGTCATGGGCCTATACCGGCACCGGCATCTACGAGGGCAAGGGCAAGGTCGACGAGCTGCGCGCGATTGCGAACCTTTATCCTGAAACCGTTCATATCGTGGTGAAAAAGGGCCTTGGCGCGAAATCGGTCGCCGATCTCAAGGGCAAGCGCATCTCGGTCGATGAGCCTGGCTCGGGCACGCTGGTGAATGCCCGCGCGATTCTTGCGGCCTACGGCATCGGCAATGGCGATTACAAGGCCGAGAACGTCAAGCCCGGCCCGGCGATCGACAAGCTGAAGGATGGTTCGCTCGACGCGTTCTTCTTCACCGGCGGCTACCCCTTCGGCGCGCTGACCGAACTCGCGACAACCAACGGCTTCGAGCTGCTGGCGATCGACGGCGAGGGCGCGGCCAAGCTGAAAAAGCAGTTCGGCTTCTTCGCCGACGATACGATCCCCGATGGCACCTACAAGGACACCAAGGGCGTGAAAACGCTCTCGGTCGGTGCGCAGTGGGTCACCTCGTCGAAGGTCGACGCCGGTCTCGTCTACGAAGTCACCAAGGCGATGTGGGCGGACAAGGCCCGCGCGGCGCTCGATGCCGGCCACGCCAAGGGCAAATCGATCCAGAAGGCGACGGCGCTCGCCGGGCTTGGTATCCCGCTGCATCCCGGTGCGGAGAAGTTCTACAAGGAAGCGGGCCTGCTGAAATAAGCCGGCCGACACCGGAAGCCCGCTCCGGCGGGCTTTCTTCTTCATATTTGGCGTTGCGCGGGGGCGCAGGCTCCGGGCCATCCGGGCCGAGGGGGTAGTGTGACCGCAGAACTCGATCTGAAAAAAGCGCAGGAGCTTGAGGAAAAGCTCGATGCGGAAATCCGCTTCCGGCCCTTGCAGGCGTCTGCGGCCTGGATCGTCTCCGGTGCGCTGCTCGCACTCTCCTGCTTCCATTATTACACCGCCGGCTTCGGTCTCCTGCCGGAGACGACGCATCGCGGCATCCATCTCGCCTTCGTCATCGGCTTGATTTTCCTCGTCTTCCCGATGGGACGGGCGAAGTCGCGCCCCGATGAGCCTTCGGCGCTGCGCCCGCTTGGCATCGGCCTGCATGACTGGCTGCTCGCCGCGGCCGCGATTGCCTCAAGCCTTTACGTGCCGTGGATTTTCGAGGATCTGGCGTTCCGCGTCGGCAATCCGCTGCTCGCCGATTGGCTGATGGGCTCGCTCGCGATCCTCGTGCTGCTGGAAGCGACGCGGCGCTCGATCGGCTGGCCGCTGCCGATCATCGCCGTGATGCTGATGGTCTATGGGCTTTTCGGCTCGGGCCTGCCGGGCATTCTCGCGCATCCCGGCAACAGCTGGAAGGCGATCGTCAACCACCTCTACCTGACCTCGCAGGGTATCTACGGCGTCGCGCTCGGCGTCGTGGCGACATACGTATTTCACTACGTATTGTTCGGCGTGCTGGCGACGCGGATCGGCCTCGGGCGGCTTTTCATCGATCTCGCGACCGCGTTGGCGGGGCGCTATTCGGGTGGGCCGGCGAAGGTGTCGATCTTCGCCTCCGGGCTCTTCGGCATGATTTCGGGCTCGTCGATCGCAAATACCGTGACGGTCGGTTCGCTGACGATCCCGATGATGATCCGCATCGGTTTTCCCCGGCACATGGCGGGTGCCATCGAATCGACGGCGGCCACCGGCGGGCAGATCACGCCGCCGATCATGGGCGCGGCGGCGTTCCTGATGGTCGAGTTTCTCAACCTGCCGTATCAGACGATCATCATCGCGGCGATTGTGCCGGCAGCGATGCATTTCTTCGGTGTGTTCTGCCAGGTGCATTTTGAATCAAAGCGCCTGGGCATGAAGGGCGTGCCGGCGGATGAACTGCCGAAGGTCGGCGCGGTCCTGAAGCGGGACTGGCCGACTGCGGTGCCGCTGATCGTGCTGCTCGTCGTGCTGTTTTCGGGCTACACGCCCTACCTTGCGGCCTTCTGGGGCATCACGGCGTGTATCGTCATTGGCCTCACCGGGCGCAACGGTGCGGTGGCGGTGGCGCTGCTCGCGGGCATCGTCGGCGCGGCGCTCACCGGCCATATCGTGGAAGGCGCGGGGCTCGCGGTGCTCTTCACCCTGTGCGCTGCGGCCAGCCTCTGGTTCCTGATCCGCGATGCAGAAGGCAAGGCGCGGGCGATCGATCTTGCGGATGCTTTCGTGCTCGGCGCGAAATACGCGATCGGCGTCGGCGCGGCGTCGGCGACCGTGGGCATCATTGTCGGCATCGTCACGCTGACGGGGGTGGGTTTCAAGCTCTCGACCATCGTCACCGGGCTTTCCGGCGAATTCGCGCTGTTCTGGGGCCAGATCATCCCGGCGTTTCTGTTTGATCTCAAAGCGTTGACGCTGTTCTTCACGCTCGTCTTCACGGCCATCGTCTGCATCCTGCTTGGCTGCGGCGTGCCGACCACCGCGACCTACATCATCATGGTGACGGTGGCCGCGCCCGCGCTCGGGATGCTCGGCGTCGAGCCGATCGTCGCGCATTTCTTCGTGTTCTATTACGGCGTTCTCGCGGATATCACGCCGCCGGTGGCGCTCGCGGCCTATGCCGGTGCGTCGATGGCAGGGGCGGACCCGTTCAAGACCGGCAACACGGCGTTCCGGCTGGCGATGGCGAAGGTGCTGGTTCCCTTCGTGTTCGTCGCTTCGCCGGCGATGCTGATTGTCACCAAGGGGTTCACCTGGGCCGCATTCTGGGAGACGACCACCGGCTGCGTTGTCGGGATTGTGATGCTGGCGGTGGCGCTGACGGGCTACGGGCTGGCGCCGATCCGCGGTCTCGAGCGCCTCGCGCTGTTCGTGGCATCCGTGATGGTCATCATGCCGGACCGGATGTTCACGATCATTGGACTTCTGATGGCAGCGCCGATCCTCGTCCGGCAGATCATGCTTTCAAGGCGGGCTGCGGCGCCCGCTGCGGGCTGACGTCTGCCGGCGTGCCGGCATCCTGAGCGCTGTTCAGCGACGCGAAATTCCGCCCTGATGCGAGAAGTTCGCCGATGAGCGGCGCAACCTCGAAACCTGTGCCGTCCCGGGCCGCATTGGCTTCGGCGGCGGCGAGGATCGAGCGCAGCCCGCGCGCATCGGCCTCCTGCATCGGCCCGCCGCGCCAGACGGGAAAACCGTAGCCGTGCACCAGCACGAGATCGATCTCCAGCGGGCGGCTGGCGATGCCTTCAGAGAGAATCCTCGCGCCCTCGTTCACCATCGCGGCGAGCGCGCGCATCTGGATGGTATCGGGGCCGGGCGGCGGCCGGCGGCGCCCGGTCGCGGCAGCACGCGCGCGGATCATCGCCTCGACCTCGGGGTCCGGCTCGCGCTGCCCGTTGCGGTAGAGATACCAGCCGCGCCCGGATTTCTGACCGAAGCGGCCCTGTTCGCACAGCTTGTCCAGCAGCGGCACGTCGCGTTCTCCGGGGTCGCGCGTTTCGGCCTGCCGCTTGCGCCGCGTCCAGGCGATGTCGAGTCCGGCGAGATCCTGTGCCGCGAAGGGCCCCATCGCGAGGCCGAAGGCTTCCAGCGCGCGGTCGATCTCGGCGGGAACCGCGCCTTCTTCCAGCATGAATTCGCATTGCGCGCGGAATTTCGACAGGATGCGGTTGCCGATAAACCCGTCGCAGACGCCGCAGATCACCGCGATCTTGTCGAGCCGCCGGACCAGATCGCAGGCTGTTGCCACCGCCTCATCCGACGTCCGGCGCGGGCGCACGACCTCGACGAGCCGCATCACCTGCGCGGGCGAGAAGAAATGCAGGCCAACAAAGCGCTCGGGCCGCGTGAGCCCATCCGCCATCGCCTCGATATCGAGATAGCTCGTGTTGGTCGCAATGGGCGTGGTGGCGGGCAAGAGACTTTCAAGCCGCGCAAACAGATCGGCTTTGAGCGCCATATCCTCGAAAACCGCCTCGATTACGAAAGACATCTGGCTGAGAGCGGAGATATCGGTTGAAAACCGGATCCGCCCCGCGATTGTCGCGCGCTGGCTTTCCGCAATGCGCCCGGAGCGGATCGCGCGCGCCATCAACCCGGCAAGGCGTTCGCGCCCGGCCTGAAGCGCCACTTCGCCGGTTTCGACCAGCACGACCTGAAATCCATGTTCGAGCAGGGCGGCGGCGATACCGGTTGCCATCGCGCCGGAACCGACAATGCCGATGCTGTCGAGCGGCCGCGCTTTCGCCAGATCAAGCCCCGGCGTTTTCCGCACCGCGCGCTCGGCCAGAAACAGGTGGCGCAGGGCGCGCGACTGGTCCGAGGCCATCAGATCGAGGTAGGCCCGGCGTTCCACCGGCGCACCGAGCGCGTAGGGCGTCGCCGGCGCCTGCTGGACCAGCTCGATGGCGCGTAGTGGCGCGATGCGGCCGCGCGCTTCGCGCCGCACCTTCTGGACCACGGCATCCCAGGCCCCGGCATCGGCCTGCGGGGCAAGGCGCAGCGAGACGCGCTGCTGCATCTTGCCGATCATGCCGCGGGCAGCGGCAACGGCCGCATCGAGGGGGTTCTGGTCGATAACCTCGTCGCACAGCCCCAGCGCGAAAGCCTCGATGGCATCGACCATCCGTCCGCTAGCGATCAGGTCAAGCGCGGCGGGCTGGCCGATCAGACGGGGCAGGCGCTGCGTGCCGCCGGCGCCGGGCACAAGCCCGAGGCGGACTTCCGGTAGCCCGACCCGTGCATCCCGCGCCATGACGCGACGGTGCGCGGCGAGGCCCATTTCGCACCCCGCACCGAGCGCGGTGCCGTGCCAGACGACAACAACCGGCTTCGAGGATGCCTCGATACGGTCGATGACATCCGGCAGCTGGGGTTCGCGCGGCTTCTGGCCGAATTCGGTGATATCCGCGCCGGTGACAAAAGTCTTCCCGCGTGCGGTGATGACGATGGCGCCGACCGAAGCGTCCGCCTCCGCGCGCATCAGGGCATCAGCGAGGGCGCGCCTTGTATCCTGCGACATGGCATTGACGGGCGGATTGTCGATTTCGAGAATCGCCACCCGGTCTGCCGTCGTCCGGTTAACCTGCCCCGCCATCCGTCCCCAACCCTCGGCGACCAGTTATTGACCTGTCAGTCAGGATGACGGCAGATGGCGGGCGCGTCCAGCGTGCCTTTCCGGTTATGCGTACAAAACTGCGTGTGCGCCTTCGCAATACCGGAGTCGGTGCACGCTCAGGCAGCACTGACCTCCGCAATACCACCACCGAGAAACAGTTGCCCGACCCGCGGATCAGCGAGAATCGCCGGCGCGGTATCGAACATCCGGGTCTGTCCGAGTTCGAGGACGAGGCCATAATCCGACATCTGCAGTGCGGAACGGGCATTCTGCTCGATCATCAGGATCGAGACGCCTTTGTTTCGAAGCTCGGTCAGGATGGAGAAAGTCTCCTTCACCATCATCGGCGAGAGGCCGATGGAGGGTTCGTCGATCAGGATGAGGCTGGGATCGAGCAGCAGGCCGCGCACGATTTCAAGTTGCTTCTGCTCGCCGCCCGAGAGGGTTGAGGCCTGGCTGTTCGCCTTCCTGCGCAGCACGGGGAAGCGATCGAGCGCCGCCTCGATTCGCGCCGGCATGTCGACAATACCAGCGCCCGCAGCCACCGAGCCGAGTTCGATATTGTGGCGGACGGTGAGTTCGGGGAAGATGTTGCGCCCCTGCGGCACGTAGATCGCCCCGGCTTCGAGCATCTGGCGCGGACTGAAATTGGTGACATCCTGCCCATTGAGCACGACCTTGCCGGCCCGCGCGGGCAGCATGCCGAAAATCGTCTTGAAGACAGTGGATTTGCCCGCGCCATTCGGGCCGATGATCGTGGTGATCGAGCCGCGCGGCACGGCAAAGGTCGTCCCGTTGAGGATTGTCATCTTGCCGTAGCCGGCAACGATGTTCTCCAGCGTGAGGACGGGATTATCGATGGACTGCATGAAAAGGTCTCCGCTTCGTTCTTCTCTTCCGAAGCTCGAACGAGCGCCCGAGCTTATGCGAGGGAAACCCGCGCCGGGGCGCGGGCAGAATTAATGCCCCAAGTAAGCTTCGATGACGGCCGGGTTGGCGCGGATTTCCGCCGGCGTGCCCGTCGCCAGCACCTTGCCTTCGGCCATCACGATGACGCGGGTACACAGGCTCATCACGAAATCCATGTTGTGCTCGATAACGACGAAGGTCGCGCCCTGTTCCCGGTTGATCGCTTCAAGGCGGTCCTTGAGGCTCGCGAGCATCGTCAGGTTCACGCCGCCGGCGGGTTCGTCGAGCAGCACGAGGCGCGGTCCGGCCATGAAGGCCATCGCGGCATCGAGCAGCTTCTGTTGCCCGTAGGAGAGGCCACCGGCCTTGGTTTCGGCAAGGTGCCCGAGGTTGAAGAAGCCGATCATCTTCTCGGCTTCCGCCGAAAGCCCGGCGTCCTTGGGGCCGAAGAGGCGGGACATCATCGAGCCCTGATGCTCCTGCCCGGCAAGGATAAGGTTTTCCCGCACGGTCAGGTTGGGAAATACCTGCAACAGCTGGAACGTGCGCGAGACGCCACGCCGGTTCAGCTCCGCCGGGAACAGCCCGGTGATCGCCTCGCCGTCGAGCTCAACCGCCCCTTCGGTCGGCTGGAGCTGGCCGAGAATACAGTTGAACAGCGTCGATTTGCCGCAGCCATTGGGCCCGATGATGCCGAGGATCTCGCCCTCGTTGACGTGGAACGAGACACCATCGACAGCCTTGATGCCGCCGAAGTGCTTCTTCAGGCCCTCGACTTTCAGGACGGTTGCGGGCGGCGTGACAGGCATTGGCGTGGCATGCACATTCATGGCTCAGGCTCCCAGCATGGCTTTGGAGGCGTCGCGCTGGTCCTGCGCGTCTTTCTGGCGGCGGCGCTCGCGGAATTTCTCGACGATACCGATGATGCCCTGCGGCGAGATCAGCAGCAGGATCAGCACCATCGCCGCGTAGACGAGGAGGTAGAGCCCGCCGGTGAACCGCAGCACTTCCGGCAGAACATAGGAGAAGGCCGCGCCGAGAAACGGGCCGAGGAAATAGCCCTGTCCGCCCACAACCACAGTCAGCAGCAGCACGAAAGACGCCGAGACCGCAAACGGCGCGGGGTCGATGAATTCCACCAGCGGTGCATAGAGCGCGCCAGCCAAGCCGCCATAGGCTGAGCCGATGGCGAAGGCGAGGAGGGTGTAATTCCTGAGGTTGACGCCAAGGCTTGCCGCCCGCAGCGGGTTCTCGCGCAAGGCCTGGAAGGCGCGCCCCCAGGGCGAGCGCAGCATCCACCACATCGCGAGGGAGAGCAGCACGCTCACGATCAGCACGAAGCGGAAGAAGGCAAGATCATTGTTCAGCTTGGCGCCGAACAGCGTGGGGCGGGGGATGTTCGAGAAGCCGTAGACGCCGCCCGTCAGCCATTGCTCGTTCCTGAAGATCAGGAACATCAGCGTCGCAAAAGCCAGCGTCACGAAGGCGAGGTAGTGGAACTTCACCCGGAGCGCCGGAAAGCCGAGCACCACGCCGGCGAGGAAGGTGAGGGTGCCGGAAACCACGAACGCGAGCGGCCATGACCACGTCGCCCCGGCGATGCCGCCCTTCGCGGTGATCAACGCGGTGGCATAGGCGCCGATGCCGAGGAACGCCGCCTGCGCGAGGCTTTTCAGTCCCGCATAGCCGAGCGTGAGGTTGAGCCCCATCGCGGCGATCGACATCACCAGCCAGAACGAGATCACGTAGAGCCCGTAGCTCTTCAGCCCCGCCGGCGCGAACCAGAGGATCGCTGCGCCGATGAGGATCGTCGCGAGGTTGGCATCGATGCGGGAGAAAATCGATGCGCGGCTCATACCGTGCGCTCCTCTTTGGAACCAAGGAGGCCCTCGGGCTTGAACAGGATGACGAGCACCAGGAGCGCCAGCGGCACCGCGGCGCGATAGGCGCTGGAGACATAGGCCGCCGCGAGATTGTCCACGAGACCGACGATGAACCCGCCGACGAGCGCGCCGCGCACCTGATTGAATCCGCCGACGATGGCGGCGATGAAGGCGGCAGTACCGATCACCTCACCGTTCGAGAACTTCGCGAGATAGACCGGTGAGATCAGGAACGAGGCGAGCACTGCGAGCCCCGCGTTGATCGCAAAGGTGAGCAGGATCATCCGCTCCGTCGGGATGCCGAGAATTTTAGCAACGGTCGGGTTCTGCGCAGTCGCCTGCATCATCCGCCCGGTGCGCGTGCGGGTGACGAAAAACTGCAGCGCAAGGATCGCGACCACCGCAACAAGGAAAATCGCGATATCGCGCAGTGACAGCGTCGCGCCGAAGAGCCTCACGACACCTTCAGGCACCAGCGAGGGAAACTGCTGGGCTTCGGCGGAAAATCCGTCCTTGGCACCTTCCTTCATCAGGATCGAGAGCGCCATCGTCGCGATCGCAAGCGGCAGCACGCCGTGTTTGGCCATGGGATCAACGAGATATGTCTTGAAGCCAAGGCCGAAGATCAGGAGGAACATGCCGGTCGCCAGCAGCACCGCAACGGGCAGCGGTGCGTTGAGAAATTTCACCGCCATCAGCACCAGAATGGCCGGCAGCATGACGAACTCGCCTTGCGCGAAGTTGATCGTCTGCGACGTCTGCCAGACGAGGGTGAACCCGATCGCGGCAAGCGCATAGATCGCGCCCGTGGCGAGCCCGGCCAGAATAAGCTGGATGAACTGGTCCATGGGGACCTCCTGTGGGGAGAAAGAACGGACATTCCCGCAGATGTTGCGGTGGTTTCCAGTTATGTCCGGCGTGTCATTCCCGACGCGCCGGAGGCGCGAGCGGGAATCTAGTTTTTCCGGATCCCCGGCTCATGGCCGGGGATGATAGTGACGGTGCAAGTCTGGGGCGGTGCAAGTCTGGGGCGGTGCAAGTCTGGGGCGGTGCAAGTCTGGGGCGGTGCAAGTCTGGGGCGGTGCAAGTCTGGATTCCCGTTCGCCGCTTTGCGTCGACGGGAATGACACGAGGTGCCCGATCAGAACTTGCTGACCGGGGGCAGCGTGCCGGTGATGACCTGCTTGCCGCCCTTGACCTCCGCGAGGAAGCTCTCGCGATCGACGTCGCCATTGGCATCCCATTTCGAGTCGATGAGGATGCCGGGCTCGTCCTTCGTGCGGATGATCGCGCTATGGGCGTATTTCAGCCAGGCTTCCTTGTCGAACTTGCCGTTCTTCTCCGCGACATGCTTGAGCAAATACATGCCCGAATAGCCCTTGATGCCGTTGTGATCGGACTTGTAGTTGAACTTCGCCTGGAACTTCTTGCCGAACTCGGCAAAGAGCGGGTTCGGCGCATCAACCGAGAGGCCGACATGGCCCTTCGCGCCCTCTGCCGAATCCCCCGCCAGCTCGATGACCTTGGCACCGAGCAGGGTGGTTTCACCGACGATCGGCTTGGCGTAACCCTGCTGCTTGATGGCGCGCAGGAAGCGGGCGCTTTCCTCCTCATTGAGATAGACGAAGACGGCATCGGCATCGGATGCCTTCACCTTGATGGCATCAGCGGCGAAATCGGCCTGCGCGCTCTCGGTGGCGATATCGGCGGCGATCTTGATCCCGCGCTTCTGGAGTTCCGGGATGATCGCGTCGCGCCCGCCCTTGCCGAAATCATTGTTGACCCAGACCACGGCGACCGACTTCGCCTTGACGTCGTTCTTGAAATACTCGGCGAGCTTGGGCATCGCATCGGCCTGATTGAGCGAGGTGCGGAAAATCGTGTTCACGCCCTGCTTGGTGAGGCCCGCGGCTTCACCGCCGACGATCTGCGGCACGCCGGCCTTCTGCGCGATCTGCATCGAGGCCGAGATCGGGCCGGAGAACACCGGGCCGAAGATCGCGAACGCGCCTTCATCGACGCCGCGTTGCACGGCGGCGCGGGTGTTGCCGGGGTTGGTTTGCGTGTCGTAGACGACAAAATCGATCTTCTTGCCGAGGATCCCGCCCTTGGCGTTGATTTCGTCCACGGCCATCTGCGCGCCGTTCTTGTAGTTGGTGCCAGCGGTCGCGCCCGCGCCCGAAAGCTCGATGACGCCCACGACCTTCACGGTCTCCTGCGCCATGGCGGTCCCGAGACCAAGAGTGGCTGCCAGCATCAGCCCGGCGGAGCCGAGAAGGGCCTGTCGTTTCGAAATCATTGTCTTTCCTCCAGTGCCATGGCCCTTTTTGGCCAATTCTTGTGATGGTTCAGGTCAGAAACCCTGATCCTTTCAGAGATTCCGGGTCTTTCAAAGACCCAGGTCGCTCGAGCGGCGTGATTGCGCCAGTGCCGCCATGCGGACACCGGCGTTGGATGCGCCGTAGAGATCGTAACCGTTGTTTCGTTGCACGAATTCAAAGAAGAACCTGTCCTCGAAGGGCAGGGTGTAGAGATGCAGGAACTCGGCTTCGCCAGCCTGCTCGTAAAGCAGATTGAGACTCGCCAGCTCGGCCAGCCGCGCCTCATCGAGGCCATAGCGCGCCCCGAGGTCGTCGTAGTAATTCTGCGGGATGGCAAGCACCGGTGCGCCTGCCCCGCGCAGCGCCCGGGCGGTCGCGAAGATATCCTGTGTTTCGAGCGCGATATGGTGCACGCCGGCGCCGGAATAGGTGCCGATCGAGCGGGCGGTGCCCGTGTTCCGCCCCTGTGCGATGTTGAGCGGGAAGCGCACGCGGCGGTTCTTGTCCGAAATCGCGCGGGAGCGGACAAGGCCATAGGGATCGGCGAGGATCACGGTCGGTTCCGGCGCAAGGTCGAGAACGGCACGGCAGAACAGCACGGAGGCATCGAGCGTGCCTTCGGGCAGGGCCTGTGCGACGTGATCAATACGTGCGATCTCAGGGAATTTGGCGGCCTTGGGAGACTTTTCAAGCACGAAATCGGCTTCGAAGGTCAACGTGCCCTCGGTGCCGCGCTCGTTGAAGTAGATCAGCGTGCCATCGAGCGCGCGGGTGCCGGGAATGGGAACCTCGTTCGGACCGAGGCGACCTTCGAGGCGCTGGCAACCGTAGGCCTCGGCCCGGCCAAGCGCGAGCAGGGGATCATCGACCTCGAACGCCAGCGCGCAGACCGAGGGGCCGTGCAGCAGGAAAAAGGAATGCGCGATGGAATCCCGCTCCGCGTTCAACACGAAGCGGATGTCGCCTGCACCGTAAAGCTCCACATCCTTCGAGCGGTGGCGGCCGAGGCGCGCAAAGCCAAGGCTTGCCAGCAGCCGCGCGAGGCCGCGGTGCGAGGCTTCATCCACCGCGAATTCGATGAAGGCGATCCCCTTCGTCTCAGCCGGAGCGGGCGGATCGAACAGGCTGACGCGGCGCGCCTCCCGCTTCTCGCCGGCCCTGATGGCGGCATCCTGCCGGCGGCGGACCTGCTCCTCGACATAGAGCAGCGATCGCATGCCATCACGCGCGGTCTGGCGCGGCGGGGCGGCGCGAAAGCCATCGTTGAAGATTTCAAGGCTCATCGTGCCGGTGTAGCCCGCCTGCAAGGCGGCATCGACAAAGCCGGCGACATCAAGCTCGCCCTGTCCGGGCAGGCAGCGATGATGCCGCGAGAGCATCAGGCTCGCCATGTCGAGCTTCGGTGCATCCGCGATCTGCATGAAGAAGATGCGGTCGCCGGGGAGTTTCGAGAGCGCCGACCAGTCATTCGGCAGCGCCAGTGTGTGGAAACTGTCGAGCGCAAGGCCGAGATGGGCGTGATCCGCCGCCTTCACGATCTTGAAGGCGCGGCCGAAGGTATTGACATGCGTGCCCCAGGCCAAAGCCTCGAACGCAAGCTTGATACCGCGCCCTTGCGCGAGCACCGCCATGCGGTGGAGCTGGTCTGCCGAGCGCGCATCGTCATCGATGGCATCGGGCAGCACGTTGGAGCAGACAAGCATCATCGGCGCGGCGAGTTCACCCATCACGTCGAACTTGCGCTGGGCGCGGTCGAGGTTCTTCAGGAACTGCGCCTCATCCACGCCTTCGAGATCGCGGAAGGGCTGGAAGAGATCGATCGTCAGGCCGAGATCGTCCGCCATCGCGCGGATGTCGCGCGGAGACAGCGGGCAGAAGACGAGATCGTTCTCGAAGATTTCCACGCCATCGAAGCGGGCAACCGCAATCGCCTCGAGCTTTTCGGGCAGGGTGCCGCTCAGCGAAACGGTGGCGATCGAACGACGCATGCCTGACAACCCTCCCTTTTGGTCGGCAACTCTTGCGGTTGCACTGTCCCGTTTGGCTCTGTGACAGAGCGGGCATCAGATTGATCCGGCCGGAAGTCACTTTCTGTGCGTGACGAAAGTCACAATCGACCGAATTCGGGTGGTATCAGGCGCGTTTGCGCTTCAGGGCCCGCACCGCAAGCTCGGTGCGGGAGGCGGCGCCGAGTTTTTCCATCATGCGGGAGACGTAGTTCTTCACCGTGCCTTCCGCGAGGAAGATCTGGTCTGCGATATCGCGGTTCGAGCGGCCGAGCGCCACAAGGGTCAGGATTTCCTCCTCGCGCTCGGTCAGAGGCTCGGAGAGCGCCCAGTCCGGCGTCGGTTCGGCTTCGAAGGGGCGGGAGCGCCGGAATTCCTCGAGAACCTTGCGGGAAATATTGGGCGAGAGCCGGGACTCTCCGCGCCGGACGCCCCTGATCGTGTCTAGGATTTCGGTTTCGCTGGCGTCCTTGAGCAGATAGGCCTGCGCGCCTGCGCCGATGGCTTCGAAAACCAGATCGTCAGTATCAAACGTCGTGAGCACGACAACCTGCGTTCCCGGCAGTTCCGCAACGATGCGCCGCGTCGCCTGAACCCCGCCGACGCGCGGCATCTGCAGGTCCATCAGTACGATATCGGGCCGGTGGCGGCGCGCCATCTCGATCGCCTCCGCGCCATCCGCCGCCTCGGCAACGACGGTGATATCCGCCTCGAGATCGAGGATTTTGGCAAAGGCGCGGCGGATCAGCTGCTGATCCTCGGCGATGAGAATGCGGATCGGGTCGACCTTGTTCACGGCGTGCGCAATTCTGCCCCTGGGCGTTGTCCGGGTTCGTTTCCTGCCTGCGGCCAGCCTTTTTTGTGCTCGACAGGCGGCGATGCGCCCTGAACAATGCTGGTCCCCTAAACGGCTCCGGGACTCTGATGGCAGACGACGCGCTTGGCAACGGGCAACATGCTTTTGCGGCTCCCTTGTTCGCAAAGCCGCGCCTGCATGCGCTCGATCCGCGCTATTCGCTGGCCGCGGCGATAGGCTGGTCGATCTGCGCGCTGATGCTGGTGATCGCCGCGATCACGGGCCTTCTGACGATGCGGGCAACCCGCACGGCCATCCAGCAGGAGATAGGCCAGCTTTATGCTGGCCACGCGCAACGGCTGATCGATACCATCGACGCCAATCTGGCCGGGCGCCGCCAATGGGTTTCCATCGCGGGGCGGCTGATTGCCCTTTCCAGTGAACCGGGGCCGGTCTCGGTCCGGCCTGGGCTGCTGGAAGAACTGCGGGCGGCACAACCGGAAATCGAATGGGCGGGGGTGGCCGATCTCGGCGGCACTATCGTTGCGGCAACCGATGATGTTCTTGTCGGCCAATACGTCGGCGCTCGGCCCTGGTTCACGCAAGGCTTCGTCGGACCGACTGTTGGTGATGTGCATGCAGGCGTCCTGCTTGACCGGCTTCTGCCGCGGCTGATTGAAGGCGAGCCGCGCCGCTTTGTCGATCTTTCCGCCCCGGTTCTCGATGCGAAAGGCGATGTGAAGGGCATCCTCGGTGTTGCGCTCGGCTGGTCGTGGATTGAAGTGCTCCGGCGCAATGCCGCGACGATGCTGACGGGGCGATCCAACGTCGAGATCCTGCTGCTGGGCGTCGATGGCACCGCGCTTCTTGGCTCCGAGAACCAGCCGGCGGGGGTGCGGTTCGATCTTTCGCGTTTTGGCGGCAGCGGCCAGCATGTTGTCGATGGCGATTATCTCGTGGGCGTTGCCCGGAGCCAGGGGGTCGGCGAATTTCGTGGCCTTGGCTGGACGGTGATCGTCCGTGAACCGGTCGCGACGGCGTTTACGCCAGGCGACAAGGCATCGCTGTCGATCTTCGGCCTGATCCTGTCGGGGGGCATCGCCAGTGCGCTGGCAGCGGCTTTCGCCACGCGGCGGCTGACGCGGCGGCTCAAGGCCGTGGCTCGGTCGGCCGACCGGCTCAGGCTCGGCGAGGCCGAAACCTTCGAGATCGAAACCGGGCGGGACGAAGCCGCTCGGATCGGCCAGTCGATGCGCGCCCTCGTGGGCACGCTGCAGGCGACGAACCGTGACCTTGCCTCGCTCAACACCGAGCTGGACGAAAGGGTCAGTGCCCGCACGCGGGATATCGAGCGCATGGGGCACGAGGCGCGCCGGGTTGCTGTCACGCGCGAGCGCCTGCGCATCTCGCGCGATCTGCACGATACGCTGGCGCATTCGATGCTGGCCCTGCTGACGCAGATCCGGCTTGTCCGCAAGCTTGCCGGGACCGCTCCCGGGCTTGTCGACGGCGAACTCGCCCGTGCGGAGGAAGCCGCGCACGAGGGGCTTGCCCAATCCCGCGATGCGGTCATCAACCTGCGCTATTCACCGGTGCGGGAGGATGGGCTTGGCGCGGCGCTGCGCCGTCTCGCGGCCAAGGCCAACCTGCGACAGGGCCTGCACGTCGCCGTCGAGATCGACGAGCCGGCGGCGCTGCTTGCGGACGGGAAGACCGAGGCGATCTATCGCATCATCGAGGAGGCCTTGCGCAATGCCGAGCACCATGCGCAGGCCCGTGAAGTCTCGATCCGCGCCCGGATCAGCCGGAATTCCGGGGCTCGGATGCTGGAAATCGCCGTTGTCGATGATGGAATCGGCTTTGACCCGGCAGTGGGCAAGGAGGGGCGCTTCGGCCTTGTCGGCATCCGCGAGCAGGCGGAGATGATCGGAGCGACGCTCGATATCCGCTCGTCTCCGGGGCAGGGGACAACCTTGCGGCTGGCGTTGCCGGCAACGCTGTAGAACGGCTCTGCCTCCTTACCCGATCTTGATGACCATGCGGCCCTTGACCTGCCCGTTGAGGATATCCGGCCCCAGCCGCGGCAGATCATCGAGCGCTGCCTCGGTGATCATGGCTTCGAGCTTCTCCATCGGCAGATCGGTGACGATGCGGTTCCAGGCTTCGAGCCGCGCCGCATAAGGCTTCATTACGCTGTCGATGCCGAGGAGGTTCACGCCGCGCAAGAGAAACGGGATTACTGTCGTTGGCAGTGAATTGCCACCCGCGAGCCCCACGGCGGCGACCGATGCACCGTATTTCATCTGTGTCAGCACACGCGCCAGCATTGGCCCGCCGACGTTGTCGATCGCGCCGGCCCAGAGTTCCTTGTCGAGCGGGCGGGTCGGGGCCTCAGCCAGTTCGCCGCGCGCGACGATGCGGCTCGCGCCGAGGCTCTTGAGATAGGCCTCCGTTTCCGGCCGGCCGGTGACGGCGGCGACCTGATAGCCGAGCCTGCTCAGGATCGCCACGGCCACCGAGCCAACACCGCCGGCAGCGCCTGTCACCAGCACTTCGCCATGGGCGGGGGTGAGGCCATGTGTTTCGAGCGCCATCACCGCGAGCATCGCGGTGAACCCGGCGGTGCCGACCGCCATCGCCTGCCGGGTCGTGATGCCGGCGGGCAGCGGCACCAGCCAGTCGGCCTTCACGCGCGCCTTTTCGGCGTAACCGCCCCACCAGATCTCACCGACGCGCCAGCCGGTGAGCACCACCCGGTCACCGGGTTTGTAGCGCGCATCCTCCGAGGCCTCGACGATGCCGGCGAAATCGACACCCGGCACGTGCGGATAAGTTCGCACCAGCCCGCCACCCCCGGTGAGGCAGAGGCCATCCTTGTAATTGAGCGTGGAATAGTCGACCTTCACGGTCACATTGCCGTCTGCGGGCAGGCGGCTGTCGTCCAGCGTCTCGATGGACTGAGTGATCTTGCCGTCGGCGGTCTTGTCGACGATGAGGGCCTTGAAGGACATGCTGCTCTCCCGTATCCGGCATAAGATGAGGGTGTAAGCCCCGTGGCGGCAGAGATAGAGCGCGGATGCATTTTTGTCATCCCGAACCAAAGATCAGGAGGCACGCGTGGCCAGTATCGAGATCGAGACGCGCGGCAAGGTCGCCATCCTCACGCTCAACCGGCCGGACCGCCGCAACGCGCTGGACGAGTCCATGATCGGGGAGTTCGACCGCTTCTTTGACCGACCCGATCCGGCGATCCGCGCGGTCGTGCTCCGGGCGGAAGGGCCGCATTTCTGTGCCGGGCTTGACCTGCGCGAGCACTACGAGCTGAACCGCTCGCCGGTGGAATTCATGCGGATGTGCCAGGGCTGGCACCGCGCTTTCGACAAGATGCAGTTCGGCTCGATCCCGATCATCGCCGCGCTCAAGGGCGCGGTTGTCGGCGGCGGGCTGGAGCTTGCCGCTGCAACCCATGTGCGCGTGGCGGAACGCTCCACCTTCTTCGCCCTGCCGGAAGGCCAGCGCGGCGTCTTCACCGGCGGTGGCGCGACCGTGCGCGTCGCGCGGATCATGACGCCGGCGCGGATGATCGACATGATGATCGCGGCCCGCACCTACGATGTCCAGCGTGGCTACGACGTCGGGTTGGCGCATGAGATCGTCGAGGACGGGGAGGGCGATGCCCGCGCTTTCGCCATCGCCGAGGCGGCGGCGGAGCATTATGATGTCACGAATTTCGGTATTCTCACCGGTATCTCGCGCATCAACGACATGTCGACGACCGACGGGCTTTTTGCCGAATCCCTGCTCGCCGGGATGGTGATGACCAACCCGGACCTGCGCCCGAGCCTTGAGACCTTCTTCGCCAAACAGGCACCAAGGCTGGAGCCGAAGGGGTGATGTGCCGGAGCTGAACACCGGGCGGGTTGTGGAAAGTTGAGTCAGAAATCGAGATTAAAACATTGAAATTGAGAGCGAAATTCTGATTTAGCTTCTTCATGTAACGATTCCGGCGATCCCGGTCTGGTCTGATGCAGCGGCGCGTCAGGATCGGGAGTCAGGAATTCAGACTTGCCATGAAGCGGCTTGCCGATTACCTCTCGGCCCTGACGCGGGCGTTGTGTAATGGTAAGACCCTAGCCTTCCAAGCTAGAGACGCGGGTTCGATTCCCGCCGCCCGCTCCAGTTTCCCGGCGCCTTTGCCTCACACATGCCGCGCTTGCGGGTGGAGCGACTTGCCGAGAATATGCTCGGCATTCCTGACCACATGCACTGTCGAGCCGACGATCAGCGGATCGCAGCCCACGACGATGGAATGATCCTTGTTCGGGTAGTCAAGCGACGAGAGGAAGTGCTGGAGGCAGTTGAGGCGTGCGCGCTTCTTGTCGTCCGATTTGATGATCGTCCACGGTGCGTCGGCGGTGTCGGTGTAGAAGAACATCGCCTCCTTGGCCTCGGTGTAATCGTTCCACTTGTCGAGCGAGGCGAGGTCAATCGGCGAGAGCTTCCACTGCTTCAGAGGATCGTTCTCGCGCGATTTGAAGCGGGCAAGCTGCTCCTCGCGCGTCACCGAGAACCAGTATTTGAAGAGGCGGATGCCGGAGCGGACGAACATCTGCTCCAGCAGCGGGGCCTGACGCATGAATTCGAGGTATTCGGCGGGCTGGCAAAATCCCATGACGCGCTCGACGCCGGCCCGGTTGTACCAGGAGCGGTCGAAGAACACCATTTCCCCGCCTGAGGGCAGGTGATCGATGTAGCGCTGGAAATACCATTGCGTGCGCTCGCGCTCGGTGGGCTTTTCCAGCGCGATGACGCGCGCACCGCGCGGATTGAGATGCTCCATGAAGCGCTTGATCGTGCCGCCCTTGCCGGCGGCGTCCCGTCCTTCGAACAGGATCACGATGCGCTGGTTCGTGGCCTTGATCCAGTTCTGCGCTTTGAGCAACTCGACCTGCAACGGCGCCATCTGGTTGAGATGGGCCTTTTCCGTCAGCCGGTCGGTGTAGGGGTAGGTGCCGGTTTCAAACGCGTTGCGCACGGCATCGGGGTCGGCCTCGGCCTTGCGCAAGGCTTCGCGGCGTTCGGCCTTGAGGGTGCGGCGGGTGAGGCGATCCACGCTCTCCCGCTCCTGCGGTGGGGCTGCGAGAGCACCGGCGGCTTTCATGATCGGATTGGCACCGTTGACCGGCTTTTCAACCGCAACATCAGGCTGCACCGGAGCATTCTGTGGCGCTTTTAAATCTTCTGCGGTTGCCATGACGGTTCCTGATTTCCCCGATCGTGCTGACGATGACTGTTCCTTGTTATCAGCAGACAGGTTTTTGCGATTTTTGCATTGATCGCGCGCAATTAGACCAGCCGGCAAAGTGAAGTCTGGCAGGCAAGCCGGATTGACCGTCTTCCTGCTCATGGGAGCATCCGGAGGCATGGCGCATGATATCGCGCTTGAAATCTTGCAAAAACACGCCTAAACGGCGCGCCAAGTTCGCGTCGCGATCCGATGTCGAACCAGGATGCTGCCAGTCAATTCAGGAGTGCCGTCATGGGCAAGGAAAAGTTTTCGCGGAACAAGCCGCATTGCAACATCGGGACGATTGGTCACGTTGACCATGGCAAGACGTCGT
>WSYC01000021.1 GCA_009773635.1 Beijerinckiaceae bacterium
GCCTGTCGGCTCGGGCAAGACGACGCTGACCGCGGCGCTCTGCCAGCGCATCCGCTCGCGCTATGATCTCGCGGTGATCACCAACGATATCTACACCAAGGAAGATGCAGAAATCCTCGCGCGGCTCCAGGCGCTGCCGCAGGAGCGGATCATGGGCGTGGAAACCGGCGGTTGCCCACATACCGCGATCCGGGAGGATTGCTCGATCAACCTGCACGCGATCGCCGGGATGCGGAAGAAGTTCCCGGATCTCGACCTGATCCTGATCGAATCCGGTGGTGACAACCTCGCCGCGACCTTCTCACCCGAACTCGCCGATCTCACGATCTACGTGATCGATGTCGCGCAGGGCGAGAAAATCCCGCGCAAGGGCGGACCGGGTATCACCCGCTCCGACCTTCTGGTCATCAACAAGACCGATCTTGCGCCGCATGTCGGGGCGGACCTCGAGGTGATGGCGCGGGATGCGAAAGCCCAGCGCGGGGCGCGCCCCGTTGCTTTCACCAACCTCAAGACCGGCGAGGGAGTCGACGCCGTGATCCGCTTCATCGAGGAGCGCGGCGGCCTGGCAGGCTGACCTCAGGCCGGCTCGACGCTCTGCACCACGAAGGTGTGGAGCACCTCGTCGTCATCGCGGATCGAGACGTAATCGCCGGGATTGAACGCATGCGCGCCGAAGCGATAGCCGGCCTCGTCGTCCTCGTCGCCGGCGATATCGTAGGTGAAGGCCCAGCTCCCACCCTTGTTTGCGCCGCCGCGATGCACGAGGTGCCCGAGGTCCAGCTCCTCGCCACCCCAGAAGCGGCGCACGCGGCAGGCCTGCTTGTTCGTCTTCCAGCCCGTGGAATCGAGATGTCCGCTGGCGTCCAGCGGCGCGATGAACTCGTAGCCATGCGCGGCCGACCCCGCCGGATACTCCTTCGAGCGAGCGAGATGGAGGGTGATGCGCTTGAGACTCATGATTCAACTCCGCTGTGACGATGAGGCGAGGATGGTCCAGCAGTGTCCTTCAAGCGTTGATCGGGATCAACCCCGGGCAGAAGAAAGCCGGGCAGGGTGGTTATCCGCCTTATTGACCGCTTTCCAAACGCCGCTTTCCGCGATTACAGTGGAGGCGGGGAGGAACAACTGTTGATGGCCGATCATGACCGGCAAACGCCCAAGGTGTGCCTGGAGCCGAACGCGGGGACCGTTGCGTCATCCGTTGCGGTTGAGCCTGCGCCCCGTCCGGTCAGCAAGGGGCTCCCGACGCCCTGTGCCCGCGATGTTCCGACATCCTATCGGGCAAGCCCCCGTTACGCCGCGCTTGATCTTGGCACCAACAATTGCCGCCTGCTGATCGCACGGCCCGAGGGCGCCTCGTTCCGGGTTGTCGATGCGTTCTCGCGCATCGTCCGGCTGGGCGAGGGGGTCGCGGCCAGTGGCAATCTGTGTGATGCCGCGATGGACCGGACGCTCGAAGCGCTGCACGTCTGCCGTCGCAAGCTCGACGAGCGTGGCGTTTCCCGCGTGCGCCTTGTCTCGACCGAAGCCTGCCGCGCTGCGCAGAACGGTCTGGCCTTCCTTGCGCGGATCGAGCGCGAAACCGGGTTGAAGCTCGAACTGCTCGACCGGCAAGGCGAGGCGCATCTCGCAGCGGCCGGCTGCGCCGCGCTTGCGGATGACCAGGCCTCCAGCGTCATCCTGTTTGATATCGGCGGCGGCTCGACCGAACTCGTCTGGCTGTCAGTCAAGAATTGCGGCGATGCCGATATCCGTTCGCGCATCCGCGCCTGGACGTCGATGCCGCTTGGCGTCGTCACGCTCGCGGAGCGCCACGGCGGTGTCCATGTCTGCGGCAAGACGTTTGAATCGATGGTGCAGGAGACCAGCACCCTGCTCGCGCCCTTCGCGGAAGAAGCGCGTGATGCCAATGTCGAGCCGGGGTTTCATCTCCTCGGCACCTCCGGCACCGTGACGACGCTCGGCGGGATTTTCCTCGGCCTTGAGCGTTATGACCGCCGGCGGGTGGACGGGCTCTGGATGCAGGCCGGTGAGATCGACACCGTGCTGCAGGAACTGCTGGCGATGAGTTACCGCGAGCGCGCCGAGAACGGCTGCATCGGGCGCGAACGGGCCGATCTCGTGCTGGCGGGGTGCGCGATTTTCGAGGCGATCCGCCGCGCCTTCCCGGCAAAACGCGTGCGCATCGGCGATCGCGGCCTGCGCGAAGGCATGCTGATGGAAATGATGCGCGAGGATGGGGTTCTCAGACAGCCCGCTTCCCGCTAAAGCGAGCGGATGGCTGATAAAAGCAAACTCTCCGGCTCGCGTGAAATGGCCGTGCGGCTCAAGACCGCCCGCAAACGCACGACCTCGCAGCAGAAATGGCTGCAACGCCAGCTGAACGATCCTTACGTCGCAAAAGCGAAGGAGGCCGGCTACAAGAGCCGTGCCGCCTTCAAGCTCCTCGAGATCGACGATAAATACAAGCTGCTCAAACCCGGCATGCGGATCGTTGATCTCGGCGCGGCCCCCGGCGGCTGGTGCCAGGTGGCGGCGGAGCGGATCAAGTCAACGCAGGCCGATGTGCGTATTGTCGCGATCGACCTCCTCGAAATCGATCCTTTGCCCGGCGTGAATTTCATGGTGATGGATTTTACCGCGCCGGAAGCCGACGAGATCCTCAAGGAAAAGCTCGGTGGTCTCGCCAATGGCGTGATCTCGGATATGGCCGCGAATACCACCGGCCACAAGCCGACGGATCACCTCAAAATCGTCGGTCTTGCCGAAATGGCGGCGGCTTTCGCCCGCGATGTGCTGGCACCCGGCGGGTTCTTCCTGTGCAAGCTGTTTCAGGGCGGCGAGACCGTTACCCTGCTCAATGATCTCAAGCGCGATTTTGCCGTTGTGCGCCACGTGAAGCCGGCCGCGAGCCGGGCGGGGTCCTCGGAGCTTTACGTGCTCGCGACCGGGTTCCGCGGCGTTCCGCTCGATCGCGCCGAGGACGAGGACGAGGCATGACGTTTCATGCGCTGGTCGATCTCGACGGGACAATCACCAACCCGAAGCCCGGCATCATCGCCTCGTTCCGCCACGCGTTGATGGAACTGGGCCTGCCGGCGCCGGAGGTCGAGGAACTCCTGTGGGTCATCGGCCCGCCGCTCCGGCACTCGTTTCCGAAGCTTGGTGTGCCCGCCGACAAGATCGAGGTGGCGCTGGAGCATTACCGCGCCTTCTACAGCGCCGGCGCCATGTTCGACGCCCCGGTCTATGCCGGGATGCGCGAGGCGCTTGCCGCGCTGCGCGAATCCGGCATCACGCTCGTCGTCGCGACCTCGAAGCCACATGTCATGGCACGGCCAATTCTTGAGCATTTCGGGCTCGATACGCAATTTCATGCCATCCACGGCGCGGAACTCGACGGCCGCAACGATGACAAGGGCGATCTCCTCGCGCATATCCTGGCGGAGGAGGGCGTCGATCCTGCCCGTGCGGTGATGATCGGCGATCGCCTCTTCGATGTGAATGCGGCCAAACGCCATGCCATCCAGGCGATCGGCGTGCTCTGGGGCTACGGCGGTCACGCCGAACTCACCGAAGCCGGCGTGACGCACCTGTGCGAGACGCCGCACGATCTGGCTGCTCTTGTCGAAAGATGTCGCGCGGCTGCGTCGCGCTGAACGGCAGTCGTTGCCGGACTGCATGCGCACGAGCGGAATGGTTGTACCGTACTGCGCGCTCTGTCCGACGGTCCGGATACAAAGATGTCACGGTACATTTCCGTGCTTTACCGGCCTTGCAGGCCCATGCTCATTCGCCTCGCCCCCAATCAACGAGGAGACGCGATTCATGACCTTCAAATCCGCAACCATCGCGGCGCTTGTGCTGCTGGCCGGCACGAGCGTGGCCTCGGCGCAGAGCTGCTCCGCCAACTTCAGGCAGGACGGCGTGCCGCTCTTGACCGATATCATCTACCGCAGCTGGCGGATCTATCCGACGCTCGACCCCAATCGGGCGCTGAATACTCTCGCGAGCGCGGTTGCCGCCGAGGGCTACGTTGAAATCGACGTAAACCGCCAGCTTCGGGCCATTTCAGCGCTGCAGGAAACCTCCGGCTCGGGGCGTCCGCAAACCCTGCGCATTTCGGCGCGTCCATCGGGCAAGGGCACGCGGGTTGATGGCATCTTCACGATCCAGGCCGGGCAGGTCGCCTCCGCCGATGCCGTCCGCGAAGGGCTGTGCGCAATTATTGACGCTGCGCGTTGAGCCAGGCCTCGACCTCGTCGAGATCAGCCGAGAACAGGTATTCCTTGTCGCCATAGACGATCTTCATCGTCTTGGCGTCCCGCAGCATGTAGCCGCCATGCGCGAGCACGCGCTTGTCCGGCTTCTGGCAGGTCATCAGGTGAATGCCGAGCCGCGTCGCGAGGCGGCGCACGCGTCGTTCAACCGAATTGAGGGCGTCGCGGCGACTCATCTCACTCCCACTCGATCGTGCCGGGCGGTTTTGACGTCACGTCATACACCACACGGTTGATGCCCTTGACCTCGTTGATGATGCGCGTCGCGGTGCGGCCAAGGAAGGCCATGTCGTAGGGATAGAAATCCGCCGTCATGCCGTCAACAGAGGTGACAGCGCGCAGCGCGCAGACGTGGTCGTAGGTGCGGCCATCGCCCATCACGCCGACGGTGCGGACCGGAAGCAGCACGGCAAACGCCTGCCAGATCACGTCATAGAGGCCCGCCTTGCGGATCTCATCGAGGTAGATCGCATCCGCCTCGCGCAGGATATCGGCCTTCTCGCGCGTGATTTCGCCGGGAATGCGGATCGCGAGGCCGGGGCCGGGGAAGGGGTGGCGGCCGACGAAGGTTTCCGGCAGGCCGAGTTCGCGGCCCAGCGCCCGCACCTCATCCTTGAAGAGCTCGCGCAAGGGCTCGACGAGCTTCATGTTCATGCGCGCGGGCAGGCCGCCGACGTTGTGGTGGCTCTTGATCGTCACCGACGGCCCGCCGGAGAACGAGACGCTCTCGATGACATCCGGGTAGAGCGTGCCTTGCGCCAGAAACTCTGGCTGGCCCTTGCCATCGCTGCCGACCTTTTTTGCCTCGGCCTCGAAGACATCGATGAAGAGCTTGCCGATGGTCTTGCGCTTCACTTCGGGGTCAGAGACGCCGGCAAGCGCACCAAGGAAGGTTTCCGAGGCATCCACATGCACGAGCGGGATGTTGTAATGCCCGCGGAAGAGGTCCACCACCTGCGCGGACTCGCCCTTGCGCATCAAGCCGTGATCGACATAAACGCAGGTGAGCTGGTCGCCCACCGCCTCGTGGATCAGCACGGCGGCGACGGAACTGTCGACACCGCCCGAAAGCCCGCAGATGACGCGCCCCCCACCGACCTGAGCGCGGATTTTCGCGATCATCTCGGCGCGATAGGCGCCCATCGACCAATCGGATTTCAACCCTGCGATCTTGTGGACGAAGTTCGCGAGCAGCTTGCCGCCATCCGGCGTATGCACGACCTCGGGGTGGAACATCGTCGTGTAGATGCGGCGCTTCTCGTCGCTCGCGATCGCGAAGGGCGCGTTCTCGCTGGTGGCTTTCACGGTGAAGCCTTCGGGAAGCTTCGTCACGCGGTCGCCGTGGCTCATCCAGACCGGATAGCGCTGCCCCTTTTCCCAGAGACCCTCGAACAGCGCGGAGGCTTCCTTGATCTCGATATCGGCGCGACCGAACTCGGCGGCATGCCCGCCCTCGACAACACCACCGAGTTGCACGGCGGTGGTCTGCTGGCCGTAGCAGATCGCCAGAATTGGCAGGCCGGAGGAGAACACCGCCTGCGGCGCGCGAGGCGAGCCGTCCCGCGTCACCGAATCCGGCCCGCCGGAGAGGATGATCGCCTTGGGCTTGAGCTTTGCAAAGGCGTCGTCAGCCTTCTGATAGGGGTGGATTTCGCAGTAGACGCCGGTTTCGCGCACGCGGCGGGCGATGAGCTGTGTAACCTGGCTGCCGAAATCGATGATCAGGATGGAATCGTGGAGCATGGGCCTTGAACCTCAAGGGTTGCGCGTCAGAACAGCGATGAAAAATCCGTCGGTATTGGTGCGATGTGGCGTCAGCAGCAGGCCGATCTTGCGGCAATCCTGATGCTGCGCCAACGCGGGCAGAGAGTGCGCCTCGGCATTCGTCGCCGGGTCCACCAGTGTGAAATCGAGGTGCCGCTCGAGGAATGCTGCGACCTGCGCGCCGTTTTCCTCATCAAGCAAGGAGCAGGTGATGTAGACGAGCCGCCCGCCCGGCTTCACAAAGCCGGCGGCATGATCGAGCACATCACGCTGCTCGCCGGTGCGGACATCGAGGCTTGTGGGGCGGATGCGCCATTTCGCATCCGGGTGGCGCCGCCAGGTTCCGGTGCCGGTGCAGGGCGCATCGACCAGCACGAGGTCCATCAGGCCAGCAAGATCATCGAGCGGCATCACGCCGGCACGCGGAGTTCGAATTTGAACATTGCGGACGCCGGCGCGCGTCAGCCGGTCATGAATTGGAGCGAGGCGGCGTTGGTCGCTGTCGGTGGCGAAAATCTGGCCCTTGTTGTTCATCTCGGCGGCCATGGCGAGGGTCTTGCCACCGCCCCCCGCACAGAGATCGAGCACCTGCATGCCCGCTTCTGCGCCCGCCAGCAGGCTGACAAGCTGGCTGCCCTCATCCTGCACCTCGATTGCGCCCTTGAGGAAGGCGGGCTCGGATTGCACATGCGGCACGCGGCCTTCGGCATTGGCGGTGATCCGAAGTCCGAGCGGGGAGAGCGGCGTCGGTTCGGGATCGAGATGACCGATCGCTTCGAGCGCCTTCAGGCGGATGATTTTGAGCGGATTGACGCGCATGTCCATCGGTGCACGGGCCGCCATAGCGCCAACTTCCGCGACGCGGGCCTCGCCGAAGGCACGAGCGAGGCTGTCATCAAGCCATTCGGTATAGTTTCCGCGCACAAAGGGCGGGGCTGCGCTCAGATCGGGCGTTGCGAGGTGCGCACGCTCGGCATCCGAGAGCGGGGCAGGGGCGAAGCGTTCACCGGAACACAGCGCCTCGATGGCCTCGACACTCATGCCACGCAAGGAACGGAGCATGCCGAGCAGAATGGCACGGCCTTCGCCATCCCGCGGCTCCTCGGAAGCATCGCGGATGCCCATGATCCAGGCCGCGCTGGCTTTGACGCGCAAGCTGTCATGCACGAGATTGCCGACCGCATTGCGATCGCCCGAACCGGCGTAGCGGTTCGCATTGCCCCAATCCTTCAGGGCATTCGTGAGCGGGCGCTTCTGGCGGAGGATATCGTCGATGATGCCGATGGCGGCAGAAAGTCTGGCTGCGGGGGTCATGGTTCCGTAGGCCAAAAGGTAAGCGCCAAGTCAAGCGGTGAGTCCGCCTCCTTGCTGGTTCGCGAGCAAAAAGATCGAGTTCAGCGCAAAATTTCACGCGCGACCCAAAAATTCACACAAGACGAAGGATTTGTTCACATGCCTGCGGCAAACACGGCCTAAGCGTCACCGTGTTGCCACAATTCGGCGCGACGCGGACCCGTTCAGGTTTTCCCGACCTTTTTCGGATACTCAAGACTTACAAGGAGCCCTCATGACCAAGATCCTCCGCGGCACGCTTGCCGCCGCCCTTCTCGCCACACTGGCTGCCTGTGCCACCAAGCCGGAGCCGCAGTATAGCCCGGCACCGGCCCGCACGCTCGACGCCAAGACCCAGCTCGAGTGCGGCAAGCGCTGCTGAGCGCCCCTTTCCGCCAGACATGAAAAGGCCCGCTTGAAGCGGGCCTTTTTTATTGCCGGCAGACGCTGCCCAAACCCGCGCCCCGATCACACCCGCGTCGGGTAGTTCGGGCTTTCGCGGGTGATCGTCACGTCATGGGCATGGCTTTCACGCAGGCCCGCCGAGGAAATGCGGACGAATTCGACCTTTTCCTGCAATTCGACGATGGTCTTCGCGCCGACATAGCCCATCGCGGCCTTCAGACCGCCGGAAAGCTGGTGGATGACATTGCCGACCGGGCCCTTGAACGGAACCTGCCCCTCGATACCCTCCGGCACGAGCTTCATCGAATCCTTGATTTCCGCCTGGAAATAGCGATCCGCCGAGCCGCGCGCCATCGCGCCGATCGAGCCCATGCCGCGGTAGGCCTTGTAGGAGCGGCCCTGATAGAGGAAGACCTCGCCGGGGCTCTCGTCCGTGCCGGCGAGCAAGGACCCGACCATGGCGCAGGAGGCCCCGCCCGCCAGCGCCTTGGCAAGATCGCCCGAGAACTTGATACCGCCATCGGCGATGATCGGGATGCCGTCCTTGTGCGCTTCCTCCGCCGCTTCCATGATCGCGGTGAGCTGTGGCACGCCGACACCGGCGACGATGCGCGTGGTGCAGATCGAGCCCGGACCGATGCCGACCTTGATCGCATCCGCCCCGGCATCGATCAGCGCGCGCGTGCCGGCGGCGGTGGCGACATTGCCGGCCACGACCTGCACCGAATTCGACATCTTCTTGATGCGGCTGACAGCGTCCAGAACCTTCTGGGAGTGGCCGTGCGCGGTATCGACGACCACGAGGTCAACTCCGGCGTCGATCAGGAGTTCGGAGCGGCGGAACCCGTCCTCACCCGTCGTCGTCGCCGCGGCGACGCGCAGCCGGCCCTGTTCGTCCTTGCAGGCGTTGGGGTTGAGCTTGGCCTTGTCGATGTCCTTCACCGTCAGGAGGCCGACGCAATTGTAGTCGCCATCAACCACCAGCAGCTTCTCGATGCGGTGGCGGTGGAAGAGCTGGCGCGCCTCAGCCTGCGTCACGTCCTCACGCACCGTCACGAGGTTTTCGTTGGGCGTCATCAACTCGCGGACCGGCTGCTCCATATTCTCGGCGAAGCGCACATCGCGATGTGTGAGGATGCCGACGAGCTTGCCGCGGCCGGAGGTGCCGTTCACGACCACCGGCAGCCCGTTGATGCCCTTGGCGGCCATGATCGCGAGTGCATCGCGCAAAGTCGCATCCGGGGTGACGGTCCAGGGGTTCATGACGATGCCGCTTTCGAAGCGCTTCACCTGCCGGACTTCATCGGCCTGCTGCTCCGGCGTCAGGTTGCGGTGGATGACGCCAAGCCCGCCGGCCTGCGCCATCGCGATCGCGAGGCGAGCTTCGGTCACCGTATCCATCGCCGAGGAGATCAACGGCAGGTTGACGGAGATCGATTTGGTGATGTGGCTGCGCAGATCCGTTTCCGACGGCAGGACCTCGGAATGCCCGGGGCGCATCAGCACGTCGTCGAAGGTCAGCGCTTCGGGAATAGGGCGGGAAAACGAGCGGGACATGTCAACGACTCCAATGGCGAGAGCATGGTCCGACAACGTGGCTGGTGGCGCGTCGAGGGCACAGCGTCTCAAAGAAGGGAACTCCCGGGATGCGTCACACCTTCCGTTCGTGGCCGGATAAAGGCTGAAACGATGACGGGGAGATGACGCTGGGAGAATTCCGTTGACGAGGGCGCTTAACACGCTTTTCCCGGGGAAGGGAAGGGTTCAATCGCGCAGATAAGTGGAAATCCTGATCTTTCTTGCAATGAGCTTGCGATCCGAGGTGTGCGCGCAGCCGTCGATCCGCATCTCCGCGTAGAAAAGCTGCGCTTCCTCGCCAATATCCTCGAAATTGCGGGTTTCAGCGGCAGCGTCGATCAGGACGGGGTAGGAGCGCAGGGCATCTGCGCCGCAAGCATCGTCATAGAGCGTCCGCGTTGCCAGAACGAGGCTCGGGCGTTGCCAGTGGATGAGATCGCGTGATGCCGAAAGGTAAAAGCCGGATGCGGGGTAGGTGCCGCCGAAGCCATCGGGGGAGCCCTTCGCGGCCTGGAAAATTGCGAGATAGGTGCCGCTCGACCGGTGCCGGGTGATGCCACCCACCGGCGCGGGAAAAGGCGCGAGCGCCCGGCAGGCCTGATGGCTCTTCAAGGTCGCGTGGTAGGGGGACGGAAAACGGGCCGAAAAGCCCTTGCCGTCAAACGCCCGCCAGCCCCCTCTGGCGAGGTCGTCAGTGCGGAACAGGCAGACGCCGGCGGGTTGCTCCGCCCGGCCGGTCGTGGCGCTCCACCCCGTGGTGCCGATCAGGGTGTAGAAGGCGCCGTCCTTTGCGATGATGTTCGAAGGATTGAAAAACCCGCGATGCCGGCCTTGGTCATGCTCGGAAGGGAAGGGCGTTGCGGCGGCAACCAGCGGCTCGATCTTCCTGAAACTCCTGCCGCCATCATCCGAGCGGATGTTGAGAATGCTGTTCCACCAGCATTTCATATACGAATCGAAGCGACAGCGCCCCTTGTGCTCGTTGGCTTGAAACTCATGATGGACGAGCGCATGGATGGTCTTGCCATCCGGGGTCCATGTCGCGGTGATCCAGCTCCGGTCATCAAAGTTCCGGGGATCGCCATTGCCGGTGCCGCGAAACACCACCCCGCACTCCAGCTTCAAGGCCAGCAGGGAGGGCCCGCTCATCCGGCGGTTCTCGAAGTGAAGACCGAAGGCGCGGATCATGCCGTCGGCATCGCGGAAGGCGCGCAACGGCGCATCCGGCACATCATGCCCGTCACAGGCATCGCGTTTGGGATCGAAGACGATAACCGGCGGCCCGACCGGCGTGGCGACGAAGGCCGTCTCCGCCGCGTGCGCCTGTCTCGCGATGGCGCAGGTGAGGGCAATGACCAGCGCGAACCACGCCAGAAACCACAGGGAATCGGGTAATCGGCGCTTCAAAATGGATCGCATTTCGCTCATGGTGCGCTGAGCCGCAAAGCGCGCGCCAAAAATTCGACAGATCTAATTCATCGCACAGGAATTTCATGTCCACCCTCATTCCGCTCATCCTCGGCCTCGTCATTTTCCTCGGGTGTCACATCGTCACACGGCAGCGCGACCTGCGAGCGCGCCTGATCGCCAGCAAGGGCGAGAAATTCTATCGTGCGATGTATTCGCTGGTGTCCCTGCTCGGCGTGGCGCTGATCGCGCATGGCTTCAAGGTCTACCGCGCCGCCGGGATGATCCCGGTCTGGGACCCGCCGCGCTGGCTGGCGCATCCCGCGATGCTGCTGATGTGGGCGAGCATGATCCTGCTCGTCGCCTCGAACATCAATGCACCCGGCAAGATCAAGGCGCGGACGAAGCACCCGATGCTGCTGGCGACCAAAATCTGGGCAACGGCGCATCTCTTGGTGAACGGCGATCTCGGCTCGATCATCCTGTTCGGGGCGTTTCTCGCCTGGGCTGTCTGGGCACGGATCATGCTCAAACGGGCGGGCGATGTCGGCCACCCTGAGGCCGCAACCGCGCCGAACGCCGCCCGTTACGACCTGATCGCGATTGTCGCGGGCACGGCGATCACGGCGCTGTTTGTGGTCTGGGCGCACAAGTTCCTGATAGGGGTAGCGATTATCGGTGTTTGAGGCTAGAGCATGCTGTGATCGAAACGGCGCGGCGCCGGGTGCCGCGCCCTTACTCACCCGATAGGGGTTACGATGTCTGATATTTTCCGCGAGGTGGACGAGGAAGTCCGCCGCGACAAGGCGACTGAATACTGGAACAAGCACGGCTCGAAGCTGATCGGTGGCGCGCTCGCCATCGTTCTGGCGGTCGCCGGCTGGCGCTTCTACGACGATTACACGTTCAAGGAGCGCGCGGCGCTCGGGGCGAGCTTCGAAGCCGCGATCGCCGATGCCGGCGCCGGCAAGCCTGACGCTCTTGCCGGGCTGACCGCGCTCGCCGAGAAAAAATCCGGCACCTATCCGGTGCTGGCGCGCTTCCGCCTTGCGACCGAGCTCGCCCGTGCGGCGAAGGACGAGGCCGGCCGGGCGAATGCCGCCTCCGCCTTCGATGCGCTCTCGAGTGATGCCGGCATTCCCGCTGAATGGCGCGAGATGGCCAAACTCCGTGCCGCTTTCGTGCTGGTGGAATCCGCGCCGTTCGAGGAGGTGGAAAAGCGCCTGCTGCCGCTTTCCGCGCCGAGCGAGATCTACCGTCATTCCGCGCGCGAGGGTATCGCGCTCGCGGCCTATCGCACGGGTAAATACGACAAGGCGCTCGACGCGCTTCAGGCGATCATTCTCGATTCGGAAACCCCCTCCACCCTGCGTCAGCGCGCCGAACTGCTTCTCGCCGTGGTCCGTTCGGGCCCTGTTGGCGCGAAGCCCTGATCGGTCACACGCATGCCCTTCACCCTCGCGCTGGTCGGCCGCCCGAATGTCGGCAAATCGACCCTGTTCAACCGGTTGGTGGGCAAGAAACTCGCGCTGGTCGATGACCAGCCCGGTGTCACGCGCGACCGGCGCGAAGGCGCGGCCAAACTCGCGGACCTCTCGTTCACCGTGATCGATACTGCCGGGCTCGAGGAAGCCGCCGAAGGCTCGCTCACTGCCCGCATGCGCGAGCAGACCGAGGCCGCGATCGCGGATGCGGACTGCGTGCTGTTCATGATCGACGCCCGTGCCGGCGTGACGCCGGATGACAGCTTCTTTGCCGAAATCGTCCGGCGGTCCAATACGCCGGTGATCATCGGGGCCAACAAGGCCGAGGGCAAGGCGGCCTCCGCCGGCATCATCGATGCCTATGCGCTCGGGTTTGGCGAACCCGTCGCGATTTCCGCCGAGCATGGCGACGGCATGGGCGAACTCTACGACGCGCTCCGACCGATGGTCGATCTCGCCGCCGAAGTGCAGGCCGAAGTCGTGGCCGAGGCGCGTGCCGAAGCCGGCCTGCCGCCGCTCGGCGAGGATGAGGAAGGCACCGAGGACGACCCGACAAAGCCGATCCGCATCGCGATCGTCGGTCGCCCGAACGCCGGAAAATCAACGCTGATCAACGCCATGCTCGGCGAGGAGCGTCTGCTCACCGGGCCGGAAGCCGGGATTACCCGCGATTCCATCGGTCTCGACTGGGAATGGCGCGGGCGCAGCGTCAAGGTGTTCGATACCGCTGGCTTGCGCAAGCGCGCCCGCATTGAGGACAAGGTGGAAAAGCTTGCGGCTGCGGATGCGATCCGCGCCGTCAAATTTGCCGAAGTCGTCGTCATCCTGCTTGATGCAACGATTCCGTTCGAAAAGCAGGACCTCACGATCATCGACTTGTGCGAGCGCGAGGGGCGGGCGGTCGTCATTGGCCTCAACAAATGGGACCTGATCGAGCATCGCGGTGCAAAGCTCTCGGAACTCAAGGAAGAGGCCGCGCGGCTCCTGCCGCAAATCCGGGGCTGCCCGGTTGTGCCGCTCTCGGGCCTCGCGGGGCAGGGCATCGACCGGCTGATGGAAGCCATCATGCAGACGCATTCGGTCTGGAACAAGCGCGTCTCGACCTCGAAGATCAATCGCTGGCTGTCCGGCGTGTTGCAGAACCACCCGCCGCCCGCCGTCTCCGGCCGCCGCATCAAGATCCGCTACATGACGCAGATCAAGGCGCGCCCGCCGCAGTTCTCGCTGTTCGGCAATCAGGTCGATGCGCTGCCCGAGAGCTACAAGCGCTATCTCGTCAACTCGATCCGCGAGACCTTCGATCTGCCGGGCGTGCCGATCCGCCTGATGGTGCGGCCGAGCGAAAACCCGTTCGACAAGAAGTAGAAGTCTTCATGACATGAAAAAGGGCGCGAAAGCGCCCTTTGTTGTCTTCGGTTGACGGCAGTTGCCCCGCTATTCGTTCAGGTTCTGGACCGGCGTCACGAAGCCGTTATCGCAAGTGTAGCAGCAGCTTTTGCAACGCTGGGTGCCGCCATTGCCGACGCCCCAGTATTCGCGCGACGAGCCGCGCACCCAGGCGCCGTAGCAGACCTTCTCGCCGGCGACGCAGCTGATCTTAAATTCATGCACCTTGTAGTCCTTGATCGTCCAGACCTTGCCATTCCCCGGCCAGACGGCCTTGCGGTTCTGCGAGTAGAACGACACGTCCACGGCATATTTGTCGAAGGCCCGGATTTTCCAGGTCATGGTATCGGCAAACGCCATGCTCTGCGCGCACAGGAGTGCCATCAACACTCCCAAAGTCCAACGTTTCATGAAAAGCCCCCGGTCTCACTATCATAAGCCCGAGCAAGCTATTGGAAACTCACGGCTTTGACGAGGGGGCAGAATACGCAATTTTGATTGCGCAGTCCGTTTTTTACGCCGGCGGGCGGAAGCTCATAACTTTCTTGGCCGGAAAATCGAAGATCTTGCCGGTTTCCTGCCACGCTGGTGCCGCCATATCCACCAGCCAGGGCGTGATTTCATCCGGGGCGGGCAGGGACATCGGGTCTTCGCCCGGAGCAGCTTCGGCGCGCATTTTGGTGCGGGTCCGGCCGGGGTTCACCAGCATCACCTTGATCGGCGTGATGTTGCGGATTTCCTCGGCCCAGTCGCGGCACATCAGGTCGAGCGCCGCCTTGCTGGCGCCATAGAGGCCCCAGTAGGCATAGGCGCTGCTGCCAGCACCGGAGGAGAGGAAGATCGCTCTCCCGGCGTCCGAGGCGCGCAGCAGCGGGTCCATCGAGCGGATCAGCCGGTAGTTGGCGGTGACATTCACGGCCAGCACGTGCTCGAACACCTTGGGATCGATATGGTTGAGCGGGCCGATGGGACCAAGGATCGCGCCGTTGCCGACAAGGATATCGAGCTTGCCCCAGCGCTCAAAGATCGTCAGACCAAGTCGGTCAAGCGCGTCGAAATCGGTAAGATCGAGCGGAACCAGCGTCGCTGTGCCGCCAACAGCCTTGATCTCGTCGTCAAGCTCTTCGAGTCCGCCAACCGTGCGGGCGAGCGCAATGACATGCGCGCCGGCTTTCGCGAAAGCCTTTGCCGTCTCACGGCCAATCCCGCGCGATGCGCCGGTGACAAGCGCGATGCGCCCCTTGAGAACCTGCTCGGTCATTTTGTCAGCTCGCCTCGGCGAGGAGCGAGAGCTGCTTGGCACCCTCGCTCACGAGATCGGCGATCGGAGTCGGGTAATCGCCGGTGAAATAATGATCGGTGAATTGCGGTGCCGCATTGTTGCGGCCCGGCTCGCCCAGCGCGCGATAGAGCCCGTCGATCGAGATGAACGCGAGGCTTTCGACGCCGAGATACTCGCGCATCTCCTCGATCGTCATCGTGGCAGCGAGCAATTTGTCACGCTCGGGCATGTCGATGCCGTAATAATCCGGGTATTTGATCGGCGGGCATGCGATGCGGAAATGCACCTCGCGCGCACCAGCCTCGCGCATCATCTTGACGATTTTCCGCGAGGTCGTGCCCCGGACGATGGAATCGTCGACGAGCACGATCCGCTTGCCGTCGACAACCGCGCGGTTGGCGGAATGCTTCAAGCGCACACCGAGTTCGCGGATCGATTGCGTCGGCTCGATGAAGGTGCGGCCGACGTAATGGTTGCGGATGATGCCGAGCTCATACGGCAGGTTCGCCGCCTGTGCGAAACCGATGGCCGCCGGGACGCCCGAATCCGGCACCGGCACGACCACATCCGCGCTCAGCGGCGATTCCTGCGCCAGGATCGCGCCGATGTTCTTGCGGACCTGATAGACGTTCCGCCCGCCGGCGATCGAATCGGGACGTGAAAAATAGACGTATTCGAAGATGCAGGGTCGCGCCTTGCGGATCGGGAAAGGCTTCAGGCTCTCCATCTCGCCGGTCTCGTGAACGACGATGATCTCGCCCGGCTCGACCTCGCGCTCGAATTTCGCGCCGATAATATCGAGTGCACAGGTTTCCGAGGCGAGGATCGGGTGGCCATCGAGCCGGCCCAGCACCAGCGGGCGGATGCCGAGGCCATCACGCGCGCCGACGAGCTTCTTGTTGGTCATGCCGACGAAGGCATAGCCGCCCTCGATCTGGCCGAGCGCGTCAATGAAGCGGTCGATAAAGCGGTTGCGCTTCGAGCGCGCCACGAGATGCAGGATCACCTCGGTATCCGAGGTCGCCTGATAGATCGCGCCTTCGGCGATCAGCTGGCGGCGGATGGTCAGGCCGTTGGTGAGGTTGCCGTTGTGGCAGACCGCAAAGCCACCCCCCGCCAGCTCGGCGAAGAGCGGCTGCACGTTGCGCAGGATGGTTTCGCCCGTTGTCGAATAGCGCGTATGGCCGATCGCGACCGTGCCGGGCAGCTGGTCGATCACGCTGCGCTTCGAGAAATTGTCGCCCACGAGCCCGAGCCGGCGCTCCGAATGGAAGCGCGCGCCGTCAAACGAGACGATGCCGGCGGCTTCCTGCCCGCGATGCTGAAGCGCATGCAGGCCGAGCGCGGTGATCGCGGCGGCATCAGGATGGCCGAAAATGCCGAAAACGCCGCATTCCTCATGCAGGTGATCTGCGTCCATATGATCCGCGACATCCAGTTCGCACGAATCGCCGAACATTCCATCATTCGCCATGATCGAAGACCTCATTGCCCGCAGAATTGTCGTAGACGCGTCAGGATATCAGGGCGCCGGCGCGCCGGACTTGAACTCTTCCGTCGCCTTCTTGATCGGCGCGGTGATGGATTCGTCGAGATTGTCCGGCAGCATGTTCTTCAGCTTGTCAAAGCTCGAAACGAGAATCGGCCGGAATTTCGCATCCGCCACCCAGGTCGGCTGCTGCTTCTCGGCCACGAGCCACGAGAAAAAGCCAAAGCCTACGACCGCAAGCAGGAAGCCGCGCGCCGCGCCGAAAATGAAGCCCAGGGTGCGGTCGAGCGCACCGACGCGGCTGTCGAGGATGAAATCCGACAGCTTCGAGGTGATGATATAGGAGATGAACAGCGTCACGAGGAAGACACCGCCCAGCGCAAGGCCGTTGACCAGCGCCGGCGGCTGCTTGACGAGGTATTGCACCACAAACGGCGCGGCCTTCGGGTAGGCGAGATACGCCACGCCCGCCGCGACGGCCCAGGACCCGATCGCCAGAACCTCGCGCGTGAACCCGCGCACCATCGCCAGAAGGCCGGAAATCAGCACAATGCCGATGACAACGAGATCGAGAATAGTGACGGGCATGCAATCCTCACACGCGGCATGACAACAAGCCGCACGCGGCGAGGCGGCGGTGCTCATGAGCCGGGGTATAAAGGCTTCGCGCGCCCGCGTCACCCTTCAACATGGAATTCATGACGATTTCTCGACCGAATTCCACCTTGTCTGTGCGAAACAGCACACCATGGTTCGGGCAAATGCTCAGGCACGCGTCTTCGTGACCTGCTTCGGCGCACCGCCCGCGATCTCGGCCACGAGATCGGCGATGCGCTGAATGGGGCGTGTTTTCAGCCCCGACTGTTTCGCGGTATCGGCCGAACCTTCCGGCAAAACCGCCTCGGTGAACCCGAGTTTGGCAGCCTCTTTCAGGCGTGGGGCGGCCTGCGGCACGGGGCGGATCAACCCGGACAAGCTGATCTCGCCGAAGAGCACCGCGTGCGGCGAGATCGGGATATCGGCCAGCGAGGAAACGAGCGCCGCCGCGACTGCCGCATCCGCCGCCGGCTCGAGAATGCGGAAACCACCGGCGACATTCATGTAGACGTCATGCTGGCCAAGCCGCACGCCGCCGCGCGCCTCAAGCACTGCCAGCACCATCGCGAGGCGGTTGCTGTCCCACCCCACCACCGCGCGGCGCGGCGTGCCGAGCGCGGTCGGCGTCACCAACGCCTGAATTTCGACAAGCATCGGCCGTGTGCCTTCCATGCCGGCGAAGACCGCCGTGCCGGACACCGAGGCATCGCGCGAGCCGAGGAACAGCGCGGAAGGGTTCGGCACCTCGACGAGGCCCTGACCGCCCATCTCGAAAACGCCGATCTCGTCCGTCGCGCCGAAGCGGTTCTTCACCGCGCGCAGGATGCGGAAATGATGACTGGCATCGCCCTCGAAGCTCATGACGGCATCGACCATGTGCTCGACGACACGCGGGCCCGCGATCTGCCCGTCCTTCGTCACGTGCCCGACAAGGATGATCGCCGCGCCGCTGGCCTTGGCAAAGCGGATCAGCCCTTGAGCTGCCGCGCGCACCTGCGTCACCGTGCCCGGAGCCGCCTCAACGGCATCGGTCCACATGGTCTGGATTGAATCGATGATCACGAGGCGCGGGGCAGGGCCGGAGGCCAGCGTCGCCAGAATATCCTCGACATGCGTTTCCGCCGCGAGTTCCACCGGCGCATCCCCGAGCCCGAGCCGCTGCGCGCGCAGCCGCACCTGACCAGCTGATTCCTCGCCCGAGATGTAGACCGAGCGCGCGCCGGCGCGGGCGATCACGGCAGAGGCCTGAATGAGCAGCGTCGATTTGCCGATGCCCGGCTCACCGCCGAGCAGGATCACCGAGCCCTTGACGAAACCGCCGCCGGTGACGCGATCGAGTTCCGCGATGCCGGAGGGGAGGCGCGGCGCATCCATCGGCGTGCCGGCAAGGCCCTCAAGCTGGAACACGCGGCCCTTCTTAAGCCGAGCACCGCCTGCAGCCACCGGCGCCGAATTGGCGTCATTGGTGGCTTCTTCGACGATGGAGTTCCACTCGCCGCAGGCTTCGCAGCGGCCCTGCCAGCGCGAATGCACCGCGCCGCAGGCCTGGCAGATGAAGGAGGTCGAGCGTTTGGCCAAGAATTCCCCGCAGGCATGCTGGCACCGTTCGAATCCGGTGCATTTTCGCCTTATTCTAGCGATCGTTTGAACGGGAGCACAGGAATTATCCGGCAGGATGCCATTTTTCCCGCCCCCAGCGGGCAAGAACGGAGAGGAATATGTCGGATATTGCTGGTCTGCCGGCCATTTCCGCCAGCATGATGGCGGGCATCGCGGCCCTGAAAGCCGCCGCCGAGATGGCGCAGGTTTCCACCCAGATTCTGGCCTCGGGCTCAACCGCGGGCACCCGCGCAGCCTTGCCCTACACGCAGTTGCTGGACAAGCTGGCCTAACGCTTCATTACGCGCCGATAGCGCTTGCCAAGGCTTGTCAGGATTTCGTAGCCGATCGTCTTGCCGGAGGCGCCAACGCGATCGATATCGAGGCCATCGCCGATCAGCGTCGCGACATCGCCGGGCTTGACCTTGCTCTCCGGCACATCCGTCACGTCGAGCGTGATGAGATCCATCGAGACATTGCCGGCGAAGGGGCATTCGATGCCCGCCACGATCGCCGAGCCGCCTCTGTGGCTCGGAGTGTTGCCGGCGTTGCGCGGAAACCCATCGGCATAGCCGCAGGAGATCGTCGCGATCCGGCTGTCGCGCGCGGCGATCCAGTTGCCGTTATAACCGACAGCCTCGCCCTTCGGCACGCGGTGGATCTGGATGATCGGCGCTTCGAGCCGGATCACCGGCTGCATCGGGTTTGGCAGATGCGGCATCGGGTTGCCGCCATAGAGCGCATAACCGGGCCGGGTGAGCTGGAATTTCGGGGCACCCTCCAGGAAATGCCCTGAAGAATTGCAAAGGCTTGCGGGCACCCCCTGATTCAAACTGCCAGCACCCTGAATCACATTCTGAAGCGCCGTGAACGCCGCGATCTGCGCCGCGGTATCCCGCGCGCCGGGCACTTCGGCGGAAGCAAAATGCGTCATGGTCAGCCCGATGCCGAGATCGGCGAGCCGCTGGGACCGCACCAGCGCCAGCGCCTCCTCCATGCGGATTCCGAGACGGTTCATCGCGGTATCGACATGCAGAGCGGCGGGTTCGCAACCCGCGCCACCGGCCGCCCAGAAGGCGATATCGGCCTGTGAGCCGAGCACCGGGCGCAAACGATGCGCGCGGTAGTCCGCGAGGCGCGCATCCGCGAGCCCGTTGAGGATGTAGATCGCGGCCTCCGGCTCAACGCTGCGAGCGCGGATGCCCTCCGAGAGGTGAGCGACAAAGAAGGTCTTGCAGCCGGCCTTCGCGAGTGCGGGCACAGCCGCCTCGATGCCGAGGCCATAGGCATCCGCCTTCACGACAGCGCCGCATTCGGCGGCACCGGCGCGCGTGGCCAGCAGCCGCCAGTTGGCGGCAAGGGCGCTAAGATCGATCGTCAGGAGCGCGGCGTGATCATCCATGGCGGCAGTGTGCCTTGAGCGAGGCGGTGTTTCCATCAGGAAAAATAGCAATCGGGCTGAGGATTTCACTATGTTATATGAAGTCCTCGGCGTCATGGCCGGGTTTAGCCCGGCCATCCACGACTTTCGGGCTTACTCGGGCGAAGTCGTGGATACCCGCCACAAGGGCGGGCATGACGACAGTGCCTCACTCCAGCCTTTCCGGCAGGTAATCCTCCTTCGCCAGCACCGCATCTGCAAGCGAAGTGGGAACCGGTTCGCGTGAAGCCGATGCAGGCAAGAAAGAATCGCTCACTCCAGCCTTTCCGGCAGATAATCCTCCTTCGCCAGCGTCGAGAAGCGCGTGACATTGGCATCGAACTGGAGCTGCACGGAGCCGGTCGGGCCGTGACGCTGCTTGCCGATGATGACCTCGGCCTTGCCGTGCACGCGGTCCATTTCCGCCTGCCACTTCAGGTGTTCCTCGGTGCCGGGCTTCGGCTCCTTGTTCTGGAGGTAATATTCCTCGCGGTAGACGAAGAGCACCACGTCCGCGTCCTGCTCGATCGAGCCGGATTCGCGGAGGTCGGAGAGTTGCGGGCGCTTGTCGTCGCGCTGCTCGACCTGACGCGAGAGCTGCGAGAGCGCCATCACCGGCACATCGAGTTCTTTCGCCAGCGCTTTGAGGCCGGTGGTGATCTCGGTCAGTTCCTGCACGCGGTTTTCGCCCTTCTTCGAGGCCCCGGTGAGAAGCTGGAGGTAATCGCAGACGATAAGATCGAGCCCGTGCTGGCGCTTGAGCCGCCGGGCGCGCGCCGCGAGCTGGGCGATCGAAATGCCGCCGGACTGATCGATGTGGAAAGGGATCGACTGCATCTCGGCGACAGCCTCATGCAGCTTGCCGAATTCATCCTGGCTAATGTCGCCGCGCCGGATCTTGAACGATGGGATGTTCGATTGCTCGGCGATGATACGGGTTGCGAGCTGTTCCGCGCTCATTTCGAGAGAGAAGAAGCCAACAATGCCGCCGTTGACGGTTTTCATTGCGCCATCGGCCTGCCGTTCGCCGCGCCAGGCTTTGGCGATATTGTAGGCGATATTGGTCGCCAGCGAGGTCTTGCCCATCGCCGGGCGGCCCGCGAGAATCACGAGATCGGAGCGCTGGAGGCCGCCGAGCTTCTGGTCGAAGTCATGCAGGCCGGTTGCGGTGCCGGAAAGGCCGCCGTCGCGCTTGTAGGCCTCGCCTGCCATGTGGATCGCGAGTTTCAGCGCATTCGAGAAGGTCTGGAACCCGCCCTCGAAGCGGCCGGATTCGGCAAGGGAATAGAGTTTGCGCTCGGCATCCTCGATCTGCGCGCGCGGGGTTTCATCCACCGGCGCATCGAAAGCGCGATTGACCATCTCCTCGCCGATGGAAATCAGGTTCCGGCGCAGAGCGAGTTCGTAGATCGTACGGCCGTATTCCGCCGCGTTGATGATCGTCGTCGCGCTTGTCGCGAGCCGCACGAGGTATTGCGGGACCGTGACGCCGCCGAGATCGAGATCCGGCAGGTAGGTTTTCAGCGTGATCGGGGTTGCGACCTTGCCGGCGCGCAACAGCTTGGTGATGACTTCGAAAATGCGTCCGTGCAGCGCCTCGTGGAAATGCTCCGGCAGCAGGAAATCCGAAACCCGGTCATAGGCCTCGTTGTTGACGAGAATCGCGCCCAGCAGCGCCTGTTCGGCCTCAAGGTTATGCGGCGCGAGGCGAAGCGCTTCGGCTTGCGGTGGTTCGAGGCGGGCGAGGTTGGACATGCTCTGGGCTTTCATCGGCGACTTCCGAATCGGCCTTCGAGTGTGGCGCGTCCGGTGCTCCCGACAAAGCCCCAAAGGCATGAGAACGAAAAAGGCCCCCTGTTGGACAGGAGGCCTGATTTTAAGGATTCCCACAGCTACTCACAGGGGAATTTTAAAAGATCAAGTTCGGGCTTGACGCCTTGCCGAAAAAGGTCCGGTCGCGATAATCTTTCCACCCGTCATGCCCGCCCTTGGGGCGGGTATCCACGACTTAGTTAGGGTCCTGGAAAAGATAAGTCGTGGATGGTCGGGCCAAGCCCGACCATGACGCAGGGGAAATCACATCTCCGCCATCGGGCCGGCTTCGGCAAGCGCCTGCGGCACAAGGAAGGAAAGCTTGCCGGAGCTGCGATTGGCGCCGGCAGCCGATCTTACATCTCCGCCATCGGGCCGGCTTCGGCAAGCGCCGCGCCGATTTCGAGGCCGAGATCGTCGAGGTTGTCGGTCTCGCGCTCGAGAACGTTCTCGCCGCGCGCCTGACGTTCGGCTTCTTCCGCCGAGCGGGCGACGTTGATCGTCACCTTGGCCGAAACCTCCGGGTGCAGCACCACGGTAACCTGATGCAGGCCAAGGGTCTTGATCGGGGTGTTGAGGACAATCTGGCCCTTGCTGGTGGTGAAACCGCCGGCGGTCAGGATTTCCGCGAGGTCGCGCGCCGAGACCGAACCGTAAAGCGTGCCCGAATCGCCTGCCTGACGGATCATGGCGAAGCTCTGGCCGTCGAGCTTGGCGCCAACTGCCTCGGCATCCTTGCGGCGCTCGAGGTTGGTGGCTTCAAGCTGGGCGCGCTGTTCGGCGAACCGGCCCTTGTTGGCTTCGGTCGCGCGCAGCGCCTTGCCGCGTGCAAGCAGGTAGTTGCGGGCATACCCGTCCTTGACGCGGACGACTTCGCCCATCTGGCCAAGCTTGGCGACACGTTCCAAGAGGATGACTTCCATTTCAATTTCTCCTTTGCGTTCGAATGGTGGAAGCGACGATGTGCGAGGCCTAGAGGCGCCCGCGACGAAAATTCATGAGGTGATCGGCAAGCCCGATGCTGATGAGGATCAAAACCATTACTGTGGCTGTAAAATTTGCCAGCATAAACAGCGCAATAAATAGCAATTGCCCTGTTGCGAAGAACAACGCCATGCTGGCAAGAAGCAAAACGATAACTGTAAGAAATACCTTATTGGACTTCTTGTTTGTCACAACTGTCAGCGCAGCACAGCCCTGCAGCATGTAGGCAAAGGCAAGCCCAAGCGCGACGATCTCGCCGAGAAGGCCGACGTAACCCGCGCGCGAAGCCACTGCCAGCGTGATGCCGAACAGGATGAGCGAGCCGCCGGGAAGGCGGAAACGGCGGAAATCGGGGCGGGCATAGGGCACGCGTTTGGCACGATCCGCGATCTGGAGGCCGAGCGTGCCGCTGACAACCACCGTCACCAGACTGATCAGCGCGCTCACCGGCAGCATGATGTTCGTCATCAGCGCGAAGATGCGGGCAAGATCATCCTTGCTGGCATTTGGCATCGCCTTGTCGAGCCCGGAGGCAACGAACACCATCTCGACCGCGCGGCGGATGCGCGCCTCAAGCTGGGCGTAATCCGGCTCGAAAATCAGGGTTGCCATCACACCGGCAATGCCGATGTAGAGCACGAGGGTCACCGCGAGACGGCCAAGATCAAGCCCATCCTTGTCGGGACGGCCGGCATAATCCGAGAACAGACGGTCCGAGAGCGCGGTCAACGCATAGGCGGGAAGGGCGATCATTCCGGCAATCATCAGCGCCGCCGGCGGACCGATGACAAAATTACCGATCAACGCCGCGACAAGGCCACCAAGCGCCGCAACCAGCGGATGCCAGCCGAACCCGGCGATGAAGAGGGGAGTGGGTGCAAGCAGGGACAGGAAAACCGCCGGGGCAACTCCGGGCGTCAGAAGTCCGGACATCAGCGCCGTGGCGATGCCTGAAATCACAGCAACAAGAATGGCGTGCGCCATGGTCATCGGTCGAGCTGTCCCGCGAACCAACCGGCAAAACCGGATTGGCGGTTAGAAACGAAAGCGCGGTCAGGCCCCGGATTTCGCTTCAGCAGACCGCCGGCAGTGTCCTGACAGCGGCGACATTCTTGCCTGAAGAAAACCGGCGGGCGAACCCGCCGGGTATTTCGATTTTCTACCGGCCGGAACGGCCGCAAGCGCAAATGCGCGCCCGAGCTTAAGCGAGGGAATTCCCCGAATTTGATACCCGAATTCGAAAAAAAACCCTTACTTGATCACGTAGGGCAGCAGGCCGAGGAAGCGGGCGCGCTTGATCGCCTGGGCGAGTTCGCGCTGCTTCTTGGCCGAAACGGCCGTGATGCGGGACGGGACGATCTTGCCGCGCTCGGAGATGTAGCGCGACAGGAGCTTGGTGTCCTTGTAGTCGATCTTCGGGGCGCCATTGCCCGTGAACGGGCAGGTCTTGCGGCGGCGGAAGAACGGGCGGCGTGCGGTCTGCGACATCAGATATCCTCCTCGACGGCGTCAAGGCCGGCATCGTCATCACGCGAGCGGCGCGGGCCGCGATCCGGGCGGTCACCACGGTCGAAACGGTCACCACGGTCCGGGCGATCGTCACGGTCACGCTTCTGCAGCATGGCCGACGGGCCTTCCTCGAGTTCCTCGACCTTCACGGTCATGAAACGCAGGATGTCTTCGGAGATCGCCATCTGGCGCTCCATCTCAGCGACAGCCGCGTGCGGCGCGTCGAGGTTGAAGAGTGCGAAATGCGCCTTGCGGTTCTTCTTGATGCGGTAGGCGAGGGATTTGACGCCCCAGTATTCAACCTTCGCAACCGCGCCGCCGTTCGCTTCGATGATGGCCTTATAGGTTTCCGTCATCGTCTCGACCTGCTGCGCCGTCACATCCTGGCGAGCCAGGAAAACGTGTTCGTACAGTGCCATGATCAGCCTTCTTTCACAGTTTACTTCCACTGGCGCGAAGCCCTTCGGACCCTTGGAAGGCCCTACGAGAAATCACGAAGGCGTCGACACGGGAGACCGGATCACGTGACCCTACCGCCAGAATCTTCCTGAAAAGAAAGATAAATGCGGCTCTCCGTTCAGCCACCGGCCAAGCAGAAGTGGGCCTGATACTGCGTTCGCCCCGGAAAGACAACCGGTTTTTGCGGTGCAAGACGCTGATCTTCGCCCCGAAGCAAGGGGTAGCAATCTTGACATAACCGGGCTTGAGCCGCATTCCGCGAACACGACAGGCGAAACAGGGCTGCATTCCATGACCAAGACCGCATTTCTCTTCCCCGGACAAGGCTCGCAGGCCGTAGGCATGGGCAAGGCGCTGGCGGAAGCATTTCCGGCCGCGCGCGCGGTGTTCGACGAGGTCGATACAGCCCTCGGGCAGAAGCTCTCGGCGCTGATGTGGGACGGGCCGGAGGATCAGCTGACGCTGACCGCCAACGCGCAACCTGCGCTGATGGCGCATTCCCTCGCGGTGATCCGCGTTCTGGAAGCGGAAAAGGGCCTCGATCTTGCGAAGGCCGCGAGCTTTGTCGCCGGGCACAGCCTTGGCGAATACTCGGCGCTGGCGGCTGCGGGCGCGCTCTCGATCACCGAGACCGCGAAGCTGCTGCGCATCCGCGGCAACGCGATGCAGGCCGCGGTTCCAGCCGGGCAGGGCGCGATGGCCGCGCTTCTGGGGGCGGAATGGGATATTGCGGTGGAAATCGCCAAGGAGGCCTCTCAGGGAGAGGTTTGCGATGTCGCCAACGACAACGGCGGTGGGCAGGTGGTGCTCTCGGGGCACAAGTCCGCGATTGACCGCGCCTGCGAGATCGCCAAAGCCAAGGGCGTCAAGCGGGCGATTTTGCTGCCCGTTTCCGCGCCGTTCCATTCGCGCCTGATGCAGCCGGCGGCGGAAGCGATGCAGGCCGCGCTCGCGACAGCCAAAATCAACGCGCCGAAAGTGCCGGTGGTGGCGAATGTCACGGCGGAGGCGGTTTCCGATCCCGAAGCCATCCGCAGGAACCTCGTCACGCAGGTGACCGGCTCCGTCCGCTGGCGCGAGAGCATGCTTTGGCTCGGCGATCAGGGTGTCACGCGCTTTATCGAATGCGGCTCGGGCAAGGTGCTGACGGGGATTGCCAAGCGCCTCGTCGCGGGGAGTGAGGCGAGCGCGGTGGGCACGCCGGAGGATGTGGCGGGGTTTGGGGGCTAGCGCTATCTCATGGCCGGCAGAGATGATTTATGAGCAAAAAAGACGAATACAAGTTTCAATATCCGATTATTTTAAAGCAAGAACGTAGTAAATTATATAAAGAATTATCATATGTTTTCGCGTGTCTTGCGATTTTTATGGTGGTGGCTTTAATTGTTGTAATATTTACAGTTGGCTACCAAAATCTGCCGCAGCCATTCATCTTGATTCCATTCATTGCAATTATTGCTTTCGCAAATTTGGGTAATTGCGATGAGGTCGTCACTTTGCACCTATCAGCCAAAGGTTTCTCGATAAATTTTTCAAATCACATCAGAAGAAATCAAAGCTTAGAATGGCAAGAAATAGCTGAAATAGAACCTCCGGCTATAGGAAATGACGACTTGATCAAAATTATCATCCGTCACCACGCCGACCCTATCAGAGGTGGTTGCAAGGAAACGGAGATAGCGGAATTTCTGGATATAGGTGGCACGAATATGTATCGCCTATTGAAATGGCATTGGGCCAAAAACATGAGGACGTCTGATAGAATCCAGTGATGCCTTGCACGACCATCCGCAAATTCACTTTGAGGCGTACAATAAGTCGTGGATGCTCGGGCCAAGCCCGAGCATGACGCTGGTGGTGGTCCTGCCTTCGCGCTAAAAGCGCCGGAAACGACAGGAGTTTATGATGTTCTCTCTTCACGGCAAATTCGCGCTCGTCACCGGCGCTTCGGGCGGCATCGGCGCCGCGATCGCGGAAGCATTGCACGCGCAAGGCGCGACGCTGACCCTCTCCGGCACACGGCGCGAGGCGCTCGAAGCCGTGGCGGCCAAGCTCGGCTCGCGCTGCCATATCGTCACCGCCAACCTCTCGGATCGCGCCTCGGTGGAAGCGCTGGTGCCTGAGGCGGAAAAGGCGATGGGCGGGCTCGATATCCTCGTCAACAACGCCGGCATCACCCGCGACAACCTCTTCATGCGCATGAAGGACGAGGAGTGGGACCGTGTTCTCGCCGTCAACCTCACCTCCAGCTTCATCCTCGCCCGCGCGGCGGTGAAGGGCATGATGAAGCGCCGCTTCGGCCGCATCATCGGCATCACCTCGGTCGTCGGTGTCACCGGCAACCCCGGTCAGGCGAATTATTGCGCCGCCAAGGCCGGAATGATCGGCATGTCGAAATCGCTTGCAGCGGAAGTCGCGAGCCGCGGCATCACCGTCAACTGCGTCGCGCCGGGCTTTATTGAAAGCGCGATGACCGATGCCCTCAACGAAAAGCAGCGCGAGGGCATCATGGGGTCGATCCCCGCCGGCCGCATGGGCAAGGCGGATGAAATCGCCGCCGCTGTCGCCTATCTCGCGAGCAATGAGGCCGCCTATGTCAACGGCCAGACCTTGCACGTCAATGGCGGCATGGCGCGCATCTGAGCGCGCCGGAACAATAGTGTGTCCGCGCATCTGAGCGCGCGATAAATGGGGAGATCGGGAAAACTTTCGTCAAATTTCCCGCTTCCTTGCCGCGCTGCACGTTGACATTCCCGTCCAGCTTTGGAAGGGAAGGCACGGGTTGCGCGCGCCATGGCATGAAGCTGCGGCGCGTTGCTGTGTCCTGAATTATTCGAGTTCAAAGAAAAGGGTTCACCAATGAGCGATGTCGCTGAGCGCGTGAAGAAGATTGTCATCGAGCACCTCAGCGTCGATGCCGACAAGGTCGTCGATGCTGCTAACTTCATCGATGATCTGGGTGCCGACAGCCTCGATACGGTCGAGCTCGTGATGGCGTTCGAAGAAGAGTTCGGCGTGGAAATCCCGGATGACGCGGCCGAGACCATCGTCACGGTCGGCGATGCCGTGAAGTTCCTTGAGAAGAACGCGGCCTAAGGGCCGTGTGATTCAGGGGGCTCGCCCAGGATGTTCCGTCGGGTAGTCGTAACCGGTCTCGGCATGGTCTCGCCGCACGGCTGCGGCGTTGAGCCGAGCTGGGCAGCGATCCTTGCCGGAAAATCGGCGGCACGCAAAATCGAAACCTTCGATGTCTCTGACATCGCAGCCAAAATTGCGTGCTCCATCCCGCGGGGTGATGAGCCTCACGCGTTCAATCCAGACGACTGGATGGACCCGAAAGACCAGCGCAAAGTCGATGAATTCATCGTCTTCGCGATGGCGGCGGCCAAGCAGGCGCTGGACGATGCAAACTGGCACCCGACCTCTTACGAGGACCAGACAACTTCCGGCGTGATTATCGGCTCCGGCATCGGCGGGATCGGAGGCATCCATGATGGCTCGATCCTGCTGGCCGAGAAAGGCCCGCGCCGGATTTCACCGTTCTTCATTCCCGGCCGCCTGATCAACCTCGCCTCCGGCTATGTGTCGATCGCGCATGGGCTCAAGGGGCCGAACCATTCGGTGGTGACCGCCTGTTCCACCGGCGCGCATGCGATCGGCGACGGCGCACGGATGATCGCGCTCGGCGATGCCGACGTGATGGTCGCGGGCGGCACCGAATCGCCGATCTCGCGGATATCCATGGCCGGCTTTGCCGCCTGCCGCGCGCTCTCGACCGGGTTCAACGACGAGCCGACGCGCGCGTCGCGGCCCTACGACAAGGACCGTGACGGGTTCGTGATGGGCGAGGGCGCCGGCATTGTCGTGCTCGAAGAGCTCGAGCACGCGAAAGCGCGCGGCGCGAAGATCTACGCCGAAGTCGTCGGCTACGGTATGTCGGGCGACGCCTACCACATCACTTCGCCGGCCGAGGATGGCGACGGCGCGTTCCGTTGCATGAAGGCGGCGCTCAAACGCGCCGGTCTCCAGCCCGGCGATATCGACTATATCAACGCGCATGGCACCTCGACGCCGCTCGGCGACGAGATCGAGCTCAATGCCGTGCTGCGGATGCTCGGCAATTCCGCCGGGTCGGTCGCGATGTCCTCGACGAAATCATCAACCGGGCATCTCTTGGGCGCGGCCGGTGCAATCGAGGCGATTTTCTCGATCCTCGCCATCCGCGACCAGATCGCGCCGCCGACGATCAACCTCGACAATCCATCGGTCGAGGTTTCGATCGATCTTGTGCCCCATGCCGCGCGCAAGCGTGACATTGATGTCGCACTGTCGAACTCCTTCGGCTTCGGTGGAACAAACGCGTCGCTGGTCATGCGGCGCTACGTCGGCTGAGCTTTCCGGGCCCAACGCGACGAAGATACCCCTTTTCGCCATATTCCTGGGGAATATCGGCACCGCACTAACACAATGACCCGCCCGGGGTCGGAACGAGACGGGGCGCAACCGGCGTCAGAGGCGATCACATGGCGCGCAAGCCTGAACACGAAAACACGCAGCCGGGCGATGACGGCACTGTCCGCCGGGGCTGGTTCGGCGGCCGCAGGCGGCCGGCTGTCGGGGAAGCTGTCCACGCGGTGATTGCCGCGCCGCCCCCCGCCAAGAAGCGCAAGACGGGGTTGGTGGGGCTGTTTTCCGGGTTGTTGACGGCTGCCGTGTTCGTCATTGTCGTGTCTGCTGCCGGATTTGCCCTGAGCCAGAAAGAGTTTTCGGCACCGGGCCCGCTGATGGTCGACAAATCCGTGGTGATCGAGCGTGGCTCCTCGACCGAGGAGATCGTCGAGCAGCTGGAGCGTGAAGGCATCATCGCGCGGCCAGGGTTCTTCTGGTTCTCGCTTTTCATCCGGGACATCCAGTCGAAGTTCGTGACAGACCCGGCGAGCAGCAAGCGCGCGAAAGCGGGCGAATACCTGTTCAAGAAGCAGGTGACCATGGCCGAGGTGATCGAGATCATCACCTCCGGGCGCTCGGTCGAGCATACGATCACCATTCCCGAAGGGCTGACAAGCGAGCAAATCCTCGAACGCCTCAAGGAGAACGATTTGCTCGTGGGCGAGGTCGGCGAGATCCCGCTCGAAGGTTCGCTCCTGCCCGACACCTACAAGATCAACCGTGGCACGCCGCGCACCGCGCTGGTCGCGCGGATGGCGCAGGCCCAGAAGCGCGTCCTGCAGGAGATCTGGAACCGGCGCGCGAAGGATACACCGCTCAAGTCGCCGCGCGAACTCGTCACGCTGGCCTCGATCGTCGAAAGGGAAACCGGACGGGCAGATGAACGCAGCCGCGTTGCCGGGGTTTTCCACAACCGGCTTGAGAAAAAAATGCGCCTGCAATCCGATCCGACGATTATTTACGGGATCGTCGGTGGCAAGGCGACGCTGGGCCGCGGGTTGACCCGCGCCGAAATCGACAGGCCGACGCCCTATAACACCTATGTTATCAACGGGCTGCCGCCCGGGCCGATCGCCAATCCGGGTCGCGCCGCGATGGAAGCCACGGCCAATCCGTCGAAGACAAAGGATCTCTATTTTGTCGCGGATGGCACCGGCGGACATGCTTTTGCCGAAACCCTCGAGCAGCACAATCGTAACGTCGCGCGCTGGCGGCAGATCGAAGCAAGCCGGCCGGCCGGGGCTGCCCCACCGCAAGGCGAGGTTGCGCCGATCGCACCATCGGTGCCTCTGTCCGGTCAGCGCAGCGCCGCCGATGGCGCGCTCGGGCAGGGCAATGCGCTGGTCAACGGTTTTGCCGCCCCGCCAGCCGCCGGCACGACGCCGATCACGGGCAGTCAGGGCGGACCACGCATTGCGCCGACGGTGACGACGCCACGTCGCCCGGCGCCGGTTCCTGCACCGGCCCAACCCAATTAAGAACCGGGCTCAGCGTGCCGGGCGTTCAGCGCGCGGCCAGGGCCCAGCAATCATTTGGGCCTGGCAATCAATCGTCAATCGTTCCGGGGGGAAAAGTGTGACGGGGACAAACAGGACACAGGGCGGTGAGGGCCATGCCCGGCTGCCGGAACGGCGCGGCATCATGTTCGTGATCTCCTCGCCCTCGGGGGCGGGCAAATCGGCGCTCTCGCGCCTGCTGCTGCAAGCCGATCCCGATATCCGGCTTTCGGTCTCGGTCACGACGCGCCCGCGCCGGCCGAGCGAGGTTGACGGCGTCCATTATCACTTCCTGAGTGTGCAGGGTTTCAACGCCCTGAAGGATCGTGGTGACCTCTTGGAATGGGCTGAAGTCCATGGCAATTTCTACGCGACACCGCGTGGCCCGGTCGAGCTTGCGCTCGCCGAGGGGCGGGACGTCCTTTTTGATATCGATGTGCAGGGCACGTTGCAGCTCTATGAAAAGATGCGCGCCGATGTCGTCAGCATCTTCATCCTGCCGCCGTCGATTGCCGAGCTGGAACGCCGCCTGCATCGCCGCGCCGAAGATGAGGACGCTGTCATCCTGCGACGGCTGAAGACAGCAGAAACCGAAATCGCGCATTGGGACGATTACGACTACGTGCTCGTCAACGAAGACATCGAAAAATGTTTCGGCGAGTTGAAAAAGATTTTGGCGGTCGAGCGCATGCGGCGGCATCGCCAGCCCAAACTCCCGGAGACGATCGCGCATCTGATGACGGATCTTGCGGAGGTCGTCAGACGCGGGAAATAACCCCTTCGGTGCCTAGCGCGCGTCCATCGCATTCGCCATGGCAATGAAAGCCTCGACCGGCAGGGTTTCCGGGCGTTCCGAGCCATCGAGACCGGCAGCCGCCAACAGCGGCGCGACGTCGCCCAGCACCTTCAGGCTTTGCCGCAGCATCTTGCGGCGCTGGGTAAAAGCGGCCACCGTGATTTTCTCCAGCGCTTCCAGACGCACCGTCTGCGGGGCCGGGCGCGGCACCAGCGAGACCACGCTGGAGGTGACCTTGGGCGGCGGCGTGAAGGCTGACGGCGGCAGGTCGAACAGGATTTTCGTCGTGCAGCGCCAGTTGGCGAGAATGCCGAGCCGGCCGAATTCATCCTGCTGCTCCGGCGTGGCGACGATGCGGCGCGCGACCTCGCGCTGGAACATCAGCGTCAGGCTGTCATAAAACGGCGGCCAAGCAGCCGTCCGCAGCCAGCCGATGAGCAGTTGCGTGCCGATATTGTACGGCAGGTTCGCAACGATCCGCGCGCGACGCCCGGCGAGTAACGGTACGGGATCGAAGGTCATCGCATCCGCCTCGATCAGCGTCAGCCGACCCGGATAGGCGACGCTGACCTGCTCCAGCGCCGCGATGCAGCGCGTGTCGCGCTCGATCGCGATGACATGCGCTGCACCATGCGCGAGCAGGGCGCGGGTCAGCCCGCCGGGTCCGGGGCCGACCTCGATAATGACGTGATCATCGAGCGAGCCGGCGGAGCGGGCGATCTTGGAGGTCAGGTTGAGATCGAGGAGAAAGTTTTGCCCGAGCGATTTTTTTGCCTCGAGGCCGAATGCCCGGATGACGTCGCGCAGCGGTGGAAGGTCGTCGAGCATCATCCGGTTTCCTTGCGGACCGTACTGGCCCGACCTTTTTCTGACCCGGGTTCAGCGGTAAGTGATTTCGATCTTCTTGCGCAACTCGGCAAGGTAGCCCTTGGCGCTTTCAAGCGTCTTCTTCTCGGAGAGTTCAACCGCAAGGTTCGAGCGGAGCGCCGATTGGTTCGCGCGCTCTTTCTTGTCGCAGACGGCAACGATTTCAATGCCTTCGGACGACGCGGCCGGCGCCGTCATCTTGCCGATCGGGGTCTTGTCAAGCAACTGGCGCAACGGCTTGCTGACATCTCCGGACGAGCGGACGATCGGTGCGCGCACGGCAACGTCCGGCAAGGCGCGCAGGGCATCGAACCCGGTTTCGCAGGACGAGAACTTCGCCCGCGCGGCGTTGGCCGCAGCCATACGCGCGCCGGGTGCCGAGCCCGGCGGCACGATGAACAGCACCTGCTGCAGGGTATATTCGGTCACGGTGCCTTCCTTGGAGCGCTTTTCGGCGGCGGCGGTGTCAAGTTCGGCATTGCTCACCTGGCCACCCTTGCGCTGCTGGTCGCGGACCAGCACGACCCAGGCGAGATCGGCCCGGATCTTGTCGCGCAGCGCGGCCGGCTGAAGCCCGGATTTCTTGAGATTGTCGCTGAATTCGCGCTCGGTCTGGCGGTTGCCTTTGGCAAACTTGATGTATTCGGCCTCGACGCCTTCGTCGGTTACCCGATAGCCGACGCGCCGCGCCTCGATCAGCTTGGCCTGATCGTCGATCAGCTCGTTCAGCGCGCTCTTGCGGTCCAGCCGACGCCGCTCGACCAGCGCCGCGATCCGGATGCGCTGTTCGATGTCAAAACTGGTGATCGGACGGTTGTTGACGAGCGCAACGACACTTTGGGCATACGCCGGAGCCCGAATCACAACGCTGGCCGATACCACGATACCGGCGGCCAGAAAAAAGCGCGCAGCAAGGCAGCCAAGCGATCTGGCCGGTTTCGGAAGTCGGTCGAGTGTCTTCATCAGCGTGTGGTCCTCTGGGCAAAGGTCGTGTCGCCCATATCCTTGAGCTCCAGCCGCATCATGTAGGTTGTCGTGCGCTGGTTGGTGCCGCCGTTGGTGAAATCGTTATAGGCGCGCGAATAGGTGAGCGAGAAGTCGGTGCATTCATCCTTGTAGCCGAAGCCGAGGAGGGTGCCCGCAACGCTCCAGCGGTTCTTGTCCGCTGCCGGATTGGCAATTTTCTGCGTGAGATATCGATCGAGATCGAACAATACCGATCCCGTGACATAGAAGTTCCTCGGCAGATCGACCTTGCTCTTCAGGTAGGCCCCCTCGCGGCGCAGCATGTACCCAAGTTCCGGCTGCGGCGCGATGCGCGAATAAAGCGCGGAGAGCGTCACGTTCTTGAAAAGCGTGGTCGAGCCCTCGACGTCAAGCCGCTGGAGCGCGAGCGTCCGCTCGTCGAAGCGGCCGCGGGCCGTAAAGGAGCTGACGACATTCGGCTGGAAGGTCGCCGCCGTCACGAAATCGGACCGCTTCGATTCAAGGCCGCTGTTGCGCCCGGTGTTGGCGAGATCATACTGCGCGTAGGAATTGCGACCGCCGAGATGGATCGACTGGCCGAACAGCAGGCTCGCGTGCATGCCATTGTTGGCGTTGAATGTGTAGCGCCCGCCGTAGTTCAGGCGCGAGCCGCCCTCGGTCCGGTCATAGCCCGAGAACTTGTTGAGCGCGAAAATCGAATTCTCGTCGAAGACAAGGCTTTGCGCATCTTCGTTCGGCAATTTTCCGATCCGGGTTTCATTCGGGCGGACGATGACCTGCGCGATCGGCTCGATATGGTGCGTGCCGAAGCTCGAGAGCGCGAAGAACG
>WSYC01000034.1 GCA_009773635.1 Beijerinckiaceae bacterium
GGCCTTTGGTCCTCTTTTCGTCTGCTGCCTGCAGGTCAGCAACTTTGGCATTCCGCCTTGTCGAGATCGACGAGGAGAACGGGATGCCGGCGAAGAGAGAACTGACCATGCGACAACTGAGGCACATGCTGCGGCTTGCCCACGAGGGGGTGAGCGCGCGCGAGATGGGGCGCCGGCTCGGCGTGGCGCGCAGCACGATCCAGGACAATTTGAAGCGGGCGACGACGGCGGGTGTGAGCTGGCCGCTGCCCGAGGAGTTGGACGACGCGGCGCTGGAGAAGCGTCTATTCACGCATGCCGGCGTCAAGACGGGCGCGCGCCGCCGGGTTGAGCCGGACTGGGCGGAACTGGCGCGGGAGCTGAAACGCGCCGGCGTCAACATGATGATCTTGTGGGAGGAATACCGGGCCACGCAACCGGAAGGTTATGGCTACAGCCGTTTTTGCGATCTGCTTCGCGGCTTTGAGCGACGACTGACGCCGGTGATGCGGCAGCACCATGCGCCCGGCGACAAGGTCTTCGTCGACTATTCGGGCAAGCGCATCGGCATCGTGAACCCAGCCACGGGCGAGATCCGCGAGGCGGAGATTTTCGTCGCCGTGCTCGGCGCCTCGAACCTCACTTATGCGGAAGCAACCTGGACGCAGAAGCTGACGGACTGGACCGGGGCACATGTGCGCATGTTCCGTTTTTTCGGCGGCGCGCCGCGGCTGCTGGTTCCCGACAATCTGAAGAGCGGGGTCAACAAGGCGTCGTTCTACGACCCCGAGATCAATCGGACCTATGGCGCGCTCGCGTCGCATTACGGCGTCGGCGTGCTGCCAGCTCGGCCGAGAAAGCCGCGTGACAAGGCGAAGGTCGAAGCGGGGGTGAGGTTCGCGCAAAGCTACATTCTCGGGCGGTTGCGGCGGCAGACCTTCTTCTCGCTTGACGAATGCAACGCCGCCATCGCGCTCGCCATGGAGACGATGAACGGCCGGACGATGCGCAAACTCGGGGTCAGCCGTCGTGAGCTGTTCGAGAAGATCGAGCGGGAGGCGCTCTCGTCCTTGCCCGAGGCGGATTGGGAATACGCTGAGTGGAAGCTCTCGCGCGTTAACATCGACTACCACATCGAGGTCGATGGGTTTTTCTATTCGGTCCCGCATGCGCTCATCCACGCCGAGGTCGACGTGCGCGGCACGGCGCGCATGATCGAGATTTTCCACCGCGGCCAGCGCGTCGGCCTGCACGAGCGGCGTTACATGGGCCACCGGCATGGGACGGACCCGGACCATATGCCCAGTTCACATCGGCGCTACGCCGATTGGACGCCGGACCGCTTCCGTCGCTGGGCCGCTAGCATCGGGCCGAACACCGAAGGGTTGATCGTCGCCGTCCTCGCGAGTCGGCGCCATCCCGAACAAGGCTTTCGCACCTGCCTCGGCGTTCTGAAGCTTTATCGAGGCGTGGAGCCCGCGCGCGCCGAATCCGTCTCCGCCCGCGCGCTCGAGATCGGGGCGCTCAATTGCAAAAGCGTCGTCTCGTTGCTCGCGCGCAAACCCGCGGCGGCCGCCCGGGAAGACGGGCCGGCGACCCTGTTCGATCACGCCAATTTGCGCGGCCCCGGCTACTACCATTGAGAAGGAACTCGTCATGCTCGCTCATCCGACACTCGATCAACTGAACACGCTCGGTCTTTACGGGCTCGCCAAAGGATTCAAGGAACTCGAACACAAGCCCGAAGTGCGCGGCCTTGAACACGCCGAATGGCTCGGCCTGCTCCTCGAATACGAGCTGACGCTGCGTCGCCAAAAACGCTTCGAAACGCGGTCTCGCGTCGCCCGCCTGCGTCATCCGGCCAGTGTCGAAGACGTGGACTATCAGAGCCCACGCGGACTCGATCGCGCGCTGTTCCTGAAACTCTCCGCCTGCGACTGGATCACTGAGCGCCGCAATCTGCTGATCACCGGGGCAAGCGGGCTCGGCAAGAGCTGGCTTGCCTGCGCTATTGGCCAGAAAGCCTGCCGACAGGACATCTCCGTGCTGTATTACCGAGGGCCGAGGCTCTTCGCCGACCTCGCGGTCGCTCATGGCGACGCCCGCTACAGCCGGCTGCTGCGCTCCATCGCCCGCGCCAAGCTTTTGATCCTCGACGACTGGGGGCCGGAAGCGCTCAATGCCGACCAGGCGCGCGACCTCTTGGAAATTGTCGAGGACCGCTACGACGCGGGCTCCCTCGTCATCACCAGCCAGGTCCCCGTCGATCGCTGGCACGACATGATCGGCGTGCCGACAATCGCCGACGCCATCCTCGACCGCGTCATCCACAACGCCTATCGAATAGAACTCTCCGGCGAGAGCCTGCGCAAACGGCGCTCGGCCGCGACGAAACACGAACCCGCTTGACCGCGTTCAAAACGCAAAACATCATTCAAACCGATCTGCAGCAGAGCAACGCCGGTGGCCGACATCAAATCGGAACGCCGGCCGGCTTCGGATTGGAATAGGTGGCCGGCTTCATATTGGAATGCATGGCCGGCTTCGTCGGTATCCGCACCCCGTCCCTAGCCGTAGAAAAGGTGCGGTCAAAACAGCGCTTAGGAGAAGCTGATGCCGGATCAGTTTCATCTTCCTCGCGAGGACGTTGAGATTGCTCAGGGCGTCTTGGACGCCGCGCAGGAAAAAGCTGCGGCCGGCCGCCTCGAGCTGGATACGAGCCCGGTCGAAAACGCCATCAGACCCGTGGCTCTTACGTGAAAAAATGCGTTATTCGCCGTGTATGAAGTCGGAGCTCAAAACTGGGCGCTGCTCGCCTCCATCGTCGCGACGTGCAAACTAAACAAGGTTGATCCTGTCACCCACATCGCCAAAACGCTGCATGCCATTCTCACGAACATCCTCAAAGCTGCATCGACGAATTTCCGCGAGCTGCGCAATCACCTGGGGGTCGATGGATGTCGTCGGCCGATATGTTGCAAAACCAATTCAACCCGCTGCTGGGGCGGGCGAGCGTATAAATCG
>WSYC01000022.1 GCA_009773635.1 Beijerinckiaceae bacterium
CTTACTGACAACTAGCTCTCATCGTTTACGGCGTGGACTACCAGGGTATCTAATCCTGTTTGCTCCCCACGCTTTCGCACCTCAGCGTCAGTATCGGACCAGTTGGCCGCCTTCGCCACTGGTGTTCTTGCGAATATCTACGAATTTCACCTCTACACTCGCAGTTCCACCAACCTCTTCCGAACTCAAGACTCTCAGTATCGAAGGCAATTCCAGGGTTGAGCCCTGGGCTTTCACCCCCGACTTAAAAGTCCGCCTACGCGCCCTTTACGCCCAGTGATTCCGAGCAACGCTAGCCCCCTTCGTATTACCGCGGCTGCTGGCACGAAGTTAGCCGGGGCTTATTCTTCCGGTACAGTCATTATCTTCCCGGACAAAAGAGCTTTACAACCCGAAGGCCTTCATCACTCACGCGGCATGGCTGGATCAGGCTTGCGCCCATTGTCCAATATTCCCCACTGCTGCCTCCCGTAGGAGTTTGGGCCGTGTCTCAGTCCCAATGTGGCTGATCATCCTCTCAGATCAGCTACTGATCGTAGCCTTGGTGAGCCGTTACCTCACCAACTAGCTAATCAGACGCGGGCCAATCTTTCAGCGATAAATCTTTCTCCCGAAGGACGTATCCGGTATTAGCTCAAGTTTCCCTGAGTTATTCCGAACTGAAAGGAATGTTCCCACGTGTTCCTCACCCGTCTGCCACTAGATCCGAAGATCTCGTTCGACTTGCATGTGTTAAGCCTGCCGCCAGCGTTCGTTCTGAGCCAGGATCAAACTCTCAAGTTGTATGAGATTTTGAACCGGCTAGTCACAACATTTCATTGACGGAGTGCACGATTGATATTCTTGCGAATATCAAGGTGTGTACACTCACTGAAACGTTAACTGCCGAAGTCTCGTTTCGAGCTCTCATTGCTGAGAGCCCCGCAAGGACTCCGCCGTCCACGTTTCTCTTTCTCGGTTTCAATTGCCAAACAGCGTGTGACGAATTCTCTAGGCCCGAGTCGGCCCCGGGTCAACCCGGAATTTAGAGAAAAGTCATCGGTGCGCCGCGATGTGCGTCGCCAGTGACGTTGGTATAGGCGGGGCGCTTTTCCCTGTCAACGGCCTTTTTCATTTTTTTGCGGCGCGGCACGAGATTCCCTTCCCGCCCGATCAAATCCGCGCTTGCCCCTATATGTATAGATGAGGCGTGCGCGCGCGAGGCTTGAAAATTCTTTTGCCGGTTTGCTGCTTTTCTCGTGAGAGCGCCGGCGCGTGGAACAGCAGCGGGTCAGACAGGCGGAATCGCGATGGCGCGAGCGCGCGTTGTCCACGCCAGCGTCATTCGTTCATGGATTATTTTTTCGCGCTGCCTTAGAATCGGCACGTTGAGGCTGTCCACCGCTGCCTTCAAAGCGTGACACCGGAGTTTCTTTTCCAGCCATGTCGCAAAGTTCCTATCGGCACATGCCGGCAGATCTTGGTCTTGAACCCCCCCTCACCACCGAGGGCGCGGTGGTGCAGACGCTTGTGCGCGGGCGGGTCAATGCGCGCTGGCTGATCGGTATCGTGCTGACCGGCGTCACCGGAGCCGGCCTGATGCTGCTCTCGGTGGCTGGCGCGCTGGGCCCTCTGCGCAATTCCGTTTCCGAACCGCAGCTCGCCAGAGGTGGTCGCGACGATCGCGCTGGCGCGGGTGGTGCATTCATTGCCGCACGAAGGGGCGACAAGCTCGTCCGGCGGATCAATCTTGTCGCGGCCCGACAGGATTACAAAGCGCCGGTGCAGGTTCGTGTCGGCGATGCCGAGATGACGCGGAATGCTGCCTACACGCGGCTGGCGACGCCGCTGGCTCTGGAGTCGCTCGGCTACGCGGACTCCATCCCCGCCTTCAATCTTGCAAAGCTGGTTTCGCTCGCCAGCGAGGACCGCGCGCTGGTCGAGGGCGAGGGCACCGCCACGACAGATACCGAGGTCGGCCTGTCGCTGCGCAACATCACCGCCGCGCGCGGCGTGACGGACAGCAGCATCGGCATGCGCGACGATGACGCCTATTCGCAGGTGGTCGACACCCTGTCGGAACGACGGCGCGATTCCGTGCGCGACGCCGGCCAGTCCCGCCTCGCCAAGGTCATGCGCGCGCCGAATGAAGGCTCGACCCTGATGGCCTTCACCGCAGGTGTTGGCGATCCCTTCTCGAAGCTGGTTGTGAAGATGGTGCCGGAGAATGTCTCGCACCTGCCGCGTCAGGACGCCGTCCTGATGCCGATGCCGGTCGAGGAGCGCCTTGTGCTCTCCCGCAGCGAGGCGGCGACGGCGCAGACGCTGAAGGCCGCTGGCGCCAGACCGCAGCAGATCAAGGAGGTCGTGAGCGCCCTCACCCGCAACGGCAAGGCGAGCAATCTCGACGGCAACCGCATCCTCAAGCTGACCCTCCAGCCAACCGAGCCCGGCGCGACCAAGGAATTGATGCGCGTCGAGCTCTTCGCCGACGAGCAGCTGGTCGCCTCGACCGGTCGGCGCGACGATGGCACCTTCTGGCCGATCGAGGCGCGCGATATCGCCGCCAAGTCTGCCACCACATCCTCGAACACTGCCGCCTCCGAGGACGAGGACGAGAGCAGCGAGAGCAATTCTGGTCGCCTGACGCTCTATGCCTCGATCCACGAAACCGCGCGGCGGCACGAGATCGCCCCGGCGGTCATCGATGAAGCCATTCGCACTGTGTTCTTTGACGTCGACCTGCAGCGCCGCGTTGGTCCCGGCGATTCCATCGAGATGCTGGTCTCCGGCGGCGAAGGCGAGAATGCCCGCCCCGAGCTGCTGCTGGTTTCGCTGGTCACGGGCGGCGTGAAGCGGCGCTACTACCGCTTCAAGCTGCCGGAGGATGAGGTTGTCGACTACTTCGACGATCAGGGTCGCTCCGTGAAGCAGTTCCTGTTGCGTAAACCGATGGACGGCGGCGAGCTGCGCTCGACCTTCGGCATGCGCCGCCACCCGATCCTGCGCTACTACAGGCTCCATAACGGCGTCGACTGGGCCGCCCCGGTCGGCACGCCGATCCGCGCCGCCGGCAATGGTGTCGTGCGCATGGCGGAGTGGGATTCGGGTTACGGCCGCCGCGTCGAGATCGAGCATAACCACGGCTATGTGACGACCTACAATCACATGTCCGCCTTCGGACCCGGCATCACCGCCGGTGCCCGCGTGCGGCAGGGGCAGATCATCGGCCGGCTGGGTTCATCCGGCCTTTCGACCGGCCCGCACCTGCATTACGAGGTGATGATCAACGAGCGTGTTGTCGATCCGCTCGCGATCAAATTGCCGAAGGGCCGCGAACTGGCCGGTCGTCAACTGGCAAGCTTCAAGCGTGACCGCGACCAGATCGAGGCTGTTCTCAAGCTGGCGCCGGGTTCCAGCGCGCTGGTGGCCCAGAACTGATGCACTGACCCCGCCTCGGAAGGCACACGTCAGGCGGCGCGCGTTTGATGGCGCGCCTGTGCGAGGTGCGCCATCGCTTCAAGCACCGAGCGCACGGTAATCGGCTTGCGCACCGCCGCCTCCACAAGCGCGTGGACAGGGTGGCTCGCGTCGATCTCGTCCGCGGAGACAACGAGCACTTTCGGCCGGATTGCCGAGGGCATCGCGTGGATCTCTGCGATCAGCTCCATGCCATTCCCGCCGGGCATGTTGAGATCGGTCAGCACGAATTCCGGCTGCTGCGCGGCGATCATCCGCAGCGCTTGCGGCACGCTCGCAGCCTCAAGGCACCGATGGCCAACCGACCCCAGAATCGTCCGCAGCACGAGGCGCGAGGCGGGGTGATCGTCGACGATCAGGCAATTGGCGAGGTCAGCATGGCTCTCATCGCGCCACTCGAACGTGAAGGTTGCTCCGGCTCCGGCTGCCGAAGGACCTCCGATCAAGGTGCCGCCATGCGCCGCCACCAGCCGCCCGGCGATACTCAGCCCGAGCCCGGCACCGCCAGCGCGTCCATCAATCCTGCCGCCGTCGCGGATCAACCGCGCAGCATCCTCGGTGCTGATGCCCGGCCCTTCGTCCGTGATCCGGAACCGGAGCCGCCCGGCCGTTGAGCGGGTAACGTCAAGCGTCACCGTGCCCGCTGTCATCAGGCGAAAGGCGTTATCGATCAGATTTTCGAGCACCTGCCGCAGTGGGCCGGCATCAACCTGAGCCTTCAGGATGCCGTGATCGGCAACTTCCAGCCGGAATTGCACGGATCGGGCGTTTGCACGGGCCTGGCAGGCCGTTTCCAACGACCCGAGAAGTGTTTCGAGATCGGAACAGCAGGGGCTCGATGCAACGCCGGCCGCATCAGCGGTATCAGGATTTCCGGGGGCATCGAGAACGCGATCCGCAAGCCCGCGCAGATGCGCAACCGACGCCCTGAGCGCGCGGACCACCCGCGTCTGCCCGGCATCGAGCGGGCTCGCCTCCAGCATCTCGACCATGGCCTCGATGCCGCCGAGAGGCGCGCGGAGCTCGTGCGCAACTTCTGCAATTTCCTGGGATGACAATGTCTTGATGCCTGGCATGGGCCTGTAATCTCGATCTTCGAAATGAGCATCGGAAGGCCGGGGCATAACGAGCAACCCCGTCCCTTCGATCGCCTCATGAGCTTAACGCAGGCGTCTTAAGCCTTGCCTAAATCGACTGGCCTAAATCGACTTGCCGGATCAGCGGTTTCGCGCGAAGACACTGGAAAAATCATCCTCCTTCCTCGAGCGCCACCGCGCCGAAGCGAGACCGCCCCGTGTTCATATCCGCCCTTGTGCCGGCCCTTGCGATCGTCGCGCCCGTCTTCACGCTGGTGGCTCTGGGATACGGCGTAGCTCGTACGGGCCTCGTCAGCGCGAAAGCTGGCGGCGGCCTTTCGGAATACGTCTTCGTGCTCGCCATTCCCGCGCTGCTGTTCCGGACCGTTACCGGCTCGCCCTTGCCCGATATCAACCCGCTCCCCTACTGGACCGCCTATTTCTTCGGGCTGGTGGCCTGCTGGATCATCGCCGGTCGCATTGCACGACGGCTCGGCCGGGAGCCGCGCGAATCGGCGATCATCGGCTTCGCGGCGGCGCAATCGAACACGGTGATGATCGGTATTCCGCTCATTCTCGGCATTTTCGGCGAAGCCGGCACGGTGCCGATTATCATGCTGCTGGTGATTCACTCCCCGCTGACCATGACCGCCGTTGCACTTCTCATCGCGCGGGATGAAGCGGGCGGAGGCGCGGGCTGGCGCTTGCTCAGGGCTATTTTCACGAACCCGATCCTGCTGTCGATCGGCGCCGGTCTGATCTGGCGGCAGACGGGCATGCCCATCCCTGCCGTGATGAAAAGCGTGCTCAAATTCCTGGGTGACACCGCCGCGCCTTGCGCCCTCGTGGCGATGGGGATGTCGATGATCGAGGCATCAATCGCTGGCAACAAGCGGCTGATCGGCACGGTGGCCGCGCTCAAGCTGCTGCTGCATCCGCTGCTGGCTTATGTTCTGGCCGTGCCCGTGTTTCATCTGCCGCCCGTCTATGCCGCCTCGGCTATCCTCTTTGCGGCCTGCCCGACCGGGATCAACGCCTACCTCCTCGCCCAGCGCTACCGCAGTGGCGAATCCGTGACCTCCGGCGCGATCACCCTGACGACCATTCTCGCTATCGTCACAATGACGATCGCGGTGTCTGTGGTCACCGGATTGGGAAAATAGCCTCAGGCAAACCCCAGCTGGCGGCGGATGTCCTGTGGGATGATCCCTTCCGCACGCAAGTCCCGCAAGGGTTTTGACGCCGCGGATTTCGCCAGCTTGCGCCCGTCGTCATCCCGGATCAGCGCGTGATGGTGATAGACCGGGACCGGCAAACCCAGAACGCTTTGCAAGACACGGTGAATGGCGGTTGCCGCATAAAGATCCGTACCGCGCACCACATGCGTTACACCCTGAAGAGCATCATCGAGCACCACAGACAGGTGATAGCTCGTCGGGCATTCCTTGCGCACCAGCACGACATCGCCCCATTTTTCCGGGCGAGTGCGGATCGTCGTGATCGTTTCGAGCCGCTCGCCGGATGCTTCGTGCCAGTCGAGCGACCTGTCGCCGATCTCGGCCAGTGCAGCGGCCATATCGAGGCGGAGCGCATGGGGCACGCCGGCGTCAAGCCGGACCTGCCGCTCTTCCGGCGAAAGGGAGCGGCAGGTGCCGGGATAGACCGGCGCACCATCGGGATCGCGAAGGGCGCCATCAGCGGCTTGTGCGATCTCGCTTCTGGTGCAGAAGCAGGGATAGACGAGATTCCTGCGCTCCAACTCAGACGCAACGGCGCGATAACGCGCGAAATGCTCGCTCTGGCGCAGCACCGGCTCCGGCCATTCGAGCCCCAGCCAGGCGAGATCATCAAGGCAAGCCTGCACAAGCTCAGGCTTGCAGCGGGTGGTATCGATATCCTCGATACGGAGGAGAAAGCGCCCGCCCATGCGGCGCGCAGCATCAGCATTCATGAGCGCCGAATACGCATGGCCCAGGTGGAGATAACCGTTCGGGCTGGGGGCGAATCTGAAAACGGGTTGCATGAGCTTCGGCATATGGGATGCGGATTGTGAATGTATCTGCAGGCAGCTTACACTGATCCGTCACAAGGGGGACACCAATGACCGTGATTGCCGATGAAACCGATATCCAGCGCGGCGTGGACCACCTCAGGCAAATCTGCCCGCATATGCGGATGATCGCGGAAACCTGCGGTGCGCCGCCGCTGCGCTGGCGCGAGCACGGATTTTCCGGCCTCGTGACGACGATCACCGGCCAGCAGCTCTCGGTCTCCTCGGCGAATGCGATCCGCGCGAAAATGGATGCGCAGCTCGGCGAGATTACCGCCCTGCGGCTGGCCAGCGCGAGCGAGGACGAGTTGCGCGCCTGCGGGCTTTCCGGCCCCAAGATCAAGACCTTGCGCTCTCTATCCGAGGCCATCACCTCCGGCTCCCTGCCCTTCGATCGGCTGGCCGACATGCCGGTTGAGGAGGCGCATGCCGCGATGATCAAGGTGCACGGCATCGGCCCGTGGACGGCGGAGGTCTACATGATGTTCTGCCTCGGCGTGCCCGATATCTTCGCCCCCGCTGACCTCGCGCTGCAGGAGGGTGCGAAGCTGGCGATGGGGCTGGAAACCCGACCGACCACAAAACAGATGGCGGAAATCGCCACCCGCTGGCAGCCGTGGCGAGCAGTGGCGGCGCGGATGCTCTGGGCCTATTATGGGCATATCAAGAAGCGGCAGGGCGTCGTTTCGACGTGATCCCCCCGGTTTTGAGCAAACGCAAAGCGCTGGCGGACAAACCCATTCAGGAATAGTAATATGTCAGCCCGGCATCAGGATGCCGTCGGCAACACCCGCGAACAGGAGTTTGCCCATGCCCGTCAACGTTGGAACCATCGACCGCGCGCTGAGAATCATTGTCGGTGTTGCGCTCATCGCCTTTGCGCTCGGCTTCATCGCGCCCGGCAATGCCTATGCGAAATTCGGCTGGATCGGGATTGTGCCGATTCTCACCGCGATTTTCGGCTTCTGCCCGGCCTACACGCTTCTGGGGCTGAGCACCTGCCCGATGAAGGCCAAGTAACTGAAGGCCAAGTAAGGACCGAATCAAAAAATGGCCGCCAACCTCCCGGCTGACGGCCAACTACTCGTTGATCGGCGAATTCACTTCGCCTTGAGCAGCGCCTCGACGTTCAGCAGGATGAACTCATTGTCATCTGCCTTGTTCGGATCGCGGCTCGACGAAAACGGCAGGTTGTTGTCATTACCGACGATGATGTGCTTGTCGTCGATGATATCCACATTCTCGATCGTGAAGAACGGGAAGGTCAGCACACCGTTGTCGAGCGGCTTGCGGGATTTCTTGTCCGGGTCCTGGATTTTCATCAGGTCGATGTGGCCGATCTTGCGCAGCGGGCCGTTGGCGTTGGCATCGGTCATCTCGACTTTCACGATGCGCTTGAACTTCGCGAGATCGTGGAAACAGTTTTCAGCCTTCTTGCCCTCCGGGCAGGCCTTGGCGGCGGTGCCTTCGGCATTGTCACGCTCGATGATCAGCCCAGTGGTGGCGTCGATCATGTTGAAATCGCCGATCGCGGTTGCACCGGGCTCGAGCAGGAACTTCCAGTGGCGGCCGGTCCACTTCTGGTCACCAACAGAGAACTCGAGGATGCGCAGCACGGTCTTGCCCTCGAATTTCTCCCAATCCTTCTTCTCCGCATCCCAGAGCGGGCCTTCGAGCATCGGATAGAGGAATTTGCCATCCTTCGAGGCCGCGAAGCCTTCATAGCCCCTCGAGCGACCGAGATTGACGCTCGCCGGCATCGGCTGGCCGGGGTTCTGTGTGGTGATGCGGAAATGATCCGGTGACATAACCGGCTTGCCATCGGCCATCGTCTCGAACACGGCCTCGACCTTGCCGTTCATGTCGGTGCGAATGAGATAGGGGCCAAACTCCTCGCCGATCCAGATCTTGTCGCCGATGATCTGGAAACCCTCGAGGTCAAAGTCTGATCCGGTGAGATAGCGCTTCTCGGTGCCCTCGTGAACGATGCGGAACGGCACTTTCTTGTCGGGATCGGTGAGGAACACGGTCTTGAGGCGCTCGGCAGTGCCCTTCTCCCAATCCATCCTGTACTGATTGAGATAGAGCGCCGAATCCGGTGAATTCGCCTTCGAGCCAAAACCGTTGTCAGTGATCACCCAGAAGGTGCCGTCGGCCATCTTCTTGATGCCGGAATGGCCCTGGATCGGCTGGCCCTTGAACGGCACCTTCACGCCTGTCGGGCGGCCGGCGGACTTGCCCTCGACCGAGCCGAGCGCATCGACGCGCACCGGGCCATTGGCAAACTTGCCGGAGATTTTCAGGTCCGCCGGGGCATCGCTGGGGACATCAATGAAAGTTCCGGCGGGAATGACGACATGACCGGCGAGCTTGGCCGGAAATTCCTGATCAACCCCGGCCGCGAAGGCGGATGTTGCGAGCACGATGGCGGATGTTGCCAGAAGAAGACGCTTGAGCATGAAGACCCTCCCTTGAAGAAGGCCTAGGCTTAGGCGCGGCACATGTCGGGCATGTTTCGTTGGGATGACGGGGATGTGACGCCGCCTTCGCTCTTTCGTCCTCGGGCTATCCCCGCTATACGGCACCCCACGAGGTGCTCCATGCTGAAGAACGAACCTGAAATCACCCCCGAACTCGTCAAGGCCCACGGCCTGAAGCCCGACGAATACGAGCGCTTCGTGCAGCTCATCGGGCGGGTGCCGACGCTCACCGAACTCGGGATCGTCTCGGCGATGTGGAACGAGCACTGCTCCTACAAATCCTCGCGGCTGCACCTCAAGGGCCTGCCCACCAAGGGCAAGCGCGTCATCCATGGCCCCGGCGAGAACGCGGGTGTGGTCGATATCGGCGACGGCATGGTCTGCGCCTTCAAGATGGAGAGCCACAACCACCCCTCCTATATCGAGCCCTATCAGGGCGCGACGACCGGGGTCGGCGGCATCCTGCGCGATGTCTTCACCATGGGCGCGCGCCCGGTCGCGTGCCTCAACGCGCTGCGCTTCGGCGCGCCGGACCATCCGAAAACGAAGCACCTCGTCGCGGGTGTCGTCGCCGGCATCGGCGGCTATGGCAATTCCTTCGGCGTGCCGACGGTCGCCGGGCAGGTCGGGTTCCACCCGCGCTATAACGGCAATATCCTCGTCAACGCGATGGCGGTCGGCATCGCCAAAAAAGAGATGATCTTCACGAGCCAGGCCTCCGGCGTCGGCATGCCGATCGTCTATCTCGGCTCGAAGACGGGCCGCGACGGTATCCACGGCGCGACGATGGCCTCCGCCGAATTCGACGACAACTCGGACGAGAAGCGCCCGACGGTGCAGGTCGGTGATCCCTTCGCCGAAAAGCTGCTGCTGGAAGCCAGCCTCGAGATCATGGCCAAGGGCTGCGTCATCGCCATTCAGGATATGGGGGCTGCGGGCCTCACCTGCTCGGCGGTCGAAATGGGCGCGAAGGGCGATCTCGGCGTCGAGCTCGATCTCGACAAGGTGCCGTGCCGCGAGCCGGGCATGAGCGCCTACGAGATGATGCTCTCCGAGAGCCAGGAGCGCATGCTGATGGTGCTCCACCCGCACAAGGAGGCGGAAGCGCGCGCGATCTTCACCAAATGGGGGCTCGATTTCGCGGTGATCGGCAAGACGACCGATACGCTGCGCTTCGTCATCAAGCACCGGGGCGAGGTGATGGCGGATCTGCCCATCAAGGAGCTTGGCGACGAAGCCCCGATGTATGATCGCCCGTGGGTGGAAACCCCGAAACGGCAGGCCGTGCGGCGCGGCGATGTCGCCCCGCCCTGCACCAACGCCGAGGCGCTCATCAAGCTGATCGGCTCGCCGGATATGTGCTCGAAGCGCTGGGTCTGGGAGCAGTACGACCACCTCATCCTCGGCAATACCGTGCAGATGCCCGGTGGCGACGCGGCCGTGATCCGGCTGGAGAACGGACCGAAGGGCCTTGCCGTCACCTGTGATGTCACGCCGCGCTATGTCGAGGCGGACCCGTTCGAGGGCGGCAAGCAGGCGGTGGCGGAATGCTGGCGCAACCTCTGTGCCGTCGGCGCGGAACCGATCGCGCTCACGGACAACCTCAACTTCGGCAACCCCGAACGGCCGGAAATCATGGGCCAGTTCGTGATGGCCGTGCGCGGCATTGGTGAAGCATCCCGCCGGCTCGATTTCCCGGTCGTTTCCGGCAATGTCAGCCTCTACAACGAGACCAACGGGCAAGGCATTCTCCCCACGCCGACGATCGGCGGCGTCGGGCTGCTCGAAGACGTCACCAAGCACGCGACGCTCGCGTTCAAGAAGTCCGGCGATGCCATCCTGCTCATCGGCGAAACCAGGGGCTGGCTCGGTTCCTCCGCCTATCTCGCGACGCTTCTTGGCAGCGAGGAAGGCGCACCGCCGCCGGTCGATCTCGATACCGAGTTCCAGCACGGCATCATCGTCCGCAACCTGATCGCCAACGGCAAGGTTTCTGCCGTGCACGATCTCTCCGATGGCGGGCTCGCCGTCGGCCTCGCGGAAATGGCGATGGCGGGCAATCTCGGCGCGATGATCCAGGATTTCGAACCCGAAATGCCCAAGCACGCGCTGTTCTTCGGCGAGGATCAGGCGCGCTATATCGTCACCTGTGACGGCGGAACTGCGGCGCAGATCGAGCATCACCTCTCCGAAGCCGGGATCTATGCGCGATTCATCGGGATTGTCGCCGGCACCACGTTGAATTTGCCGGGCGAGGTGCCAATATCCGTTGCGGATTTGCGCGGAGCGCACGAAGGCTGGTTCCCGCGCTTCATGGGCGCAGCGGCGGAGTAACGACCATGGCAATGCAGGCAAGTGAAATCGAGCGCATGATCATCGAAGCGCTCCCCGACGCGAAGGTCGAGATCAAGGATCTCGCCGGGGATGGCGATCACTACGCCGCGACCGTGGTTTCGGCGTCCTTCAAGGGCCTGCCGAAAGTGAAGCAGCACCAGCTGGTTTACGCGGCCCTCAAGGGCAACATGGGCGGCGTGCTGCACGCTCTGGCGCTGACGACATCTGCGGAATAAGATCAGGTCAACTCAACGACGCCGGCCTTGACCCGGCAGGAGAAAGATATGTCCGATATCAACACTTTCATCGACAACGAAGTGAAGTCCAACGACGTGGTGCTGTTCATGAAGGGCACGCCGCAGTTCCCGATGTGCGGCTTCTCGGGCCAGGTCGTGCAGATCCTCGATTACGTCGGCGCACCCTACAAGGCGCACAACGTGCTCGAAAACGCCGACCTCAGGAACGGCATCAAGGACTACGCCAACTGGCCGACGATCCCGCAGCTCTACATCAAGGGCGAATTTGTCGGCGGCTGCGATATCGTCCGGGAGATGTTCCAGTCGGGCGAGCTTGCGGAAACGCTTGAGGCCAATGGCATCGCGGTGAAGAAGGCCGGCTAAGCCGCTCGTGGTCGTCGATTTCACCGCGCCGCTCTGGCTCTGGAACGGCAAGGGCGCGTGGTACTTCGTCACGCTGCCGGTGGACCAATCGCAGATCATCAAGATGGCGGTTCCCCGCCGTGGCTGGGGTTCGGTGCGCGTGAAAGCGCGCATCGGCGGGACCAGCTGGGCAACCTCGATCTTCCCGGACTCAAAATCCGGCGCCTACCTCCTGCCGGTGAAAGCGGATGTGCGCAAGGCCGAGGGCCTCGATCCCGGCGATACCGTCGAGGTGTCCGTTTCCGTGGATATCTAGGGTTCGCGCCCTAGCGCGCCCGGACGCCTCGGGCAAAGCCGAGCACAGTGCCCACCATCTTGCCATCGATGCCGGCAAAACCATGATGACCACGTGCCTGGCAGGGATCACCGTCATTGACCCCGCCATCGAGCCAGACAATGCGCGCGCGGGCTCCCGCCCACTGCTGGAAGGCCGGCACGAGCGCCGGCAGCGTGACGCGGCAGCCATCCTGCCGATGATGGACGATCAGCGTCGGTGGCAGCGCATCGGGCGAGCCGACGTTCGAGGAAAAATGATCGAGCATGCCCGAGGTCAGCACGACGCCATCGGCCGAAAGCGCGCGATGGATGCGGGTTCCGGCGCGGCTGGTGCCGACGACGATGACGGGCCGCGCGATCTTGCGCATCGCCTCCACCGCCGCCGCAGGACTGCCGGAGGACGACAGCGAGAGCGTCGCGAAACCACTGGCGGCAAAGGCGCGGCGGTTGCGGATCAGCGAGTTGCCCTGAAGGCTGGTGATCTCGCCCGTTGAGGTGATGCCGAGATCGCCATCGCCGCCCGGCATCAGGATGATCGACCCGCGCGGCTTGCCCTTCGGGCGCTCCAGCGAGGCGTCCGTGCCCAACTCCGGCAGAAGCTCCGCCGCGAAGGCACCACAGGAGGTGACGGCCAGAAAAATCGAAACGACGAGTGCACGCATGTCTTTCTCCCCGATCAAGAACAGAACGCTACGCCGCGTGTCGGCGGATGGCAATCACCGATCGGGATCAGCCCCCCTGTTTCGACGCTGGCGGGGAGAAGCGATAGACAACGCCGATGCGATTCCACGCATTGATGACACCAATGGCGGCGACGAGCCCGGCAAGGCCACGATCGCCGAATTCCTCCTCGAATTCCTCGAACTCCTCATCGGGGATTTCCCCGCCCGCGATCGAGGTCAGCGCTTCCGTGGCATGGAGCGCGATGCGCTCGCGCGGGGTGAAGATGCGTGCCTCGCGCCAGACGGCGAGCTGGTCGATCTTCGCCGGCGCGACGCCAAGCTGGCGGCCGAGGTTGATGTGGAACTGCACGCAATAGGCGCAGCCGTTCATCTGCGACGCCCGGATCTTCACGAGTTCAACGAGGTCTTTTTCCAATCCCGTCGCGAAGACGGACTGACTGAGCGCGGCAAGCGCGTCGTAGATTTCCGGCGCCATCTTCCTGAACGGGCCGATGTCGAGGCGGGTTCCCTCACTCATGTCGTTGCTCCCTCGCGCGGCCGATTCAGCCTAGCGCCTATTTGAGCGCAGCGCGCACAAAAGCCAAGGCCTCCGGGCTCGCCCATTCGGCGGGGCCGGCAATATAGGCGAGTTCGCAGCCCTGCGCGTCGATCAGCAGCGTTGTCGGCATGCCGAACGCGCGGCCCGCCGCCTTCAGGTCCTGGAAGATCTTCGCGGAAGGGTCGGCGTAATACGCCAGATGCGTCACCTTGATCTCCTCCAGGAATTGCCGGGGCTTTTCGAGGTTGCGCTGATCGATGGAGACCGCGACGACCTCGAAATTTTTCGAACCGAGCTCTGCCTGCACCGCATCGAGCGCCGGCATTTCCTTGCGGCAGGGCACGCACCATGTCGCCCAGAGGTTGAGAAGAACCGTCCTGCCCCGGAAAGCGGCCAGCGTCACGGCTTCGCCCTTGGCATTGAAAAAGCTGAGGGAAACAACCGGCGCGGGCCTGTCCGGCACCTGCAGCGCGGCGACCTCGCCCTTCGCGAGCGGTTTGAGGCTGGCAACCTTCGCCGCCGCTGCCTTGCATTGCCCGGCATTCGCGACGGTTTTGCCACCGGAGAGGTTGCCGAAGCCGCCAAAGGCATATAGCGAAGCGACAGCCAGAATGAGCGCGAGCACGAGCGGCCCGACCGCAATTTTTCGCGGCGTGCGCGGGGGTTCTGGCGGGTTCGACATAGTCATCTCGAGGAGCGTCCCTTGGTCAAAACGGTTTCGTCAAACGAAATGTGGGGCGGTCGCTTCGCCGAAGGTCCGGCGGCCGTCATGGAAGCGATCAACGTCTCGATCGGGTTCGACAAGCGCCTCGCCCAGCAGGATATACAAGGTTCGATCGCCCATGCCGAGATGCTGAGCGCCCAAGGCATCATCGATCCGCAGTCCGCGGAAGCGATCATGCAAGGCCTCGCCAAGGTCAAGGCTGAAATCGATGCCGGGACGTTCACGTTTCGGACAGAGCTCGAAGATATCCAGATGAATATCGAGGGCCGGCTGACCGAGATCATCGGCAAACCGGCAGGTCGGCTGCACACCGCCCGCTCGCGCAACGATCAGGCCGTGACCGGTTTCCGCCTCTGGGTGCGCGACACGCTTGACGGCATCGATGCCGCACTGGCCGATCTCCAGCTGGCGATGGCGGAAAAGGCCGTCGTTCACGCCGGCACGGTGATGCCGGGCTTCACGCATTTGCAATCGGCGCAGCCGGTGACCTTCGGCCACCACATGATGGCCTATGTCGAAATGCTCGGGCGCGATCGCGGGCGGTTCCGCGATGCGCGGGCACGGCTCAACGAATGCCCGCTCGGCGCGGCGGCGCTGGCCGGGACCTCCTTCCCGATCGACCGGCATCGCACGGCCAAGGCGCTCGGCTTCGATCGCCCGACCGCCAACAGCCTTGATTCGGTCTCGGATCGCGATTTCGCGCTCGAAGCCCTCGCGGCGGCCTCGATTCTGGCGATGCACCTCTCACGCCTTGCCGAGGAAATCGTCATCTGGACCTCGGCGCAGTTCGCCTTCGTGAAGCTCTCGGACAAGTTCACGACGGGCTCCTCGATCATGCCGCAGAAGCGCAATCCCGATGCCGCCGAACTCGTGCGGGCGAAATCCGGCCGCGTTTATGGCTCGCTGATGGGGCTCCTCACGGTGATGAAGGGCCTCTCCCTCGCCTATGCCAAGGACATGCAGGAGGACAAGGAGCAGACCTTCGACGCGCTCGACGCGCTGGCGCTCTCGATCGCCGCGACCGCCGGCATGGTCCGCGACATGGAGCCGGACGCCAAGCGGCTCAAGAAGGCCGCCGGCGCGGGTTACGCCACCGCAACCGACCTCGCCGACTGGCTGGTGCGCACGCTGAAGATGCCGTTCCGCGAGGCGCATCACGCCACCGCGCGCATCGTCGGGCTGGCGTCCGCCCGCAACATCGATCTTGAAAAGCTGACTTTGGCCGAGATGCAGAGCGTCGAGCCGCGCATCACCGCCGAGATTTTCGGCGTGCTGGGCGTCGCGAATTCGGTGAAGAGCCGCGTCAGCTACGGCGGCACCGCGCCGGTGAATGTGAAAAAGCAGGCTCGCCGCTGGCTGGCCCAGCTCGCGCGCGAAAAGCGCGCGCCGCGATAAACGTGTCATTGCGAGCATAGCGAAGCAATCCAGAAACCGCTATGGATGGCTTCGACCTCTTGCCTTCGCCAAGATGACCTTGATGTCCACGGGAAACCGGAAACGCCCTATGCCACGCATTGTTCGCCTCAGTCTTGTTCTATTCCTGATGGCCGGTGGTCTCTCTGCCTGCGGCAAGCGCGGGCAGCTTGATCCACCGCCGTCGCAGAAGCAGGCGGTCGAGGATGCCGAGGCTGCCGCACCGGCACCGAAGGCGGCTGGTGCAAAGGCGACCGAAGCCAGCGGCGGGCAGACCAAGCTCGGCGCCCGCAAGCGCATCCCCATCACGCCGCCGAAGCGCGAACTCCTGATCGACCGGCTTCTGGACTGATTTCCGCCCGCCACCGAGGCAACCATGCACCACTTCGACTATTCAAACGGCGTTCTTTGCGCCGAGGACGTTTCGCTGGAAACAATCGCGGTCGAGGTGGGCACGCCGGTCTATGTCTATTCGAGCGCGACGCTGGAGCGGCATTACCGCGTGTTCTGCGAGGCCGTAAAACCGCATCAGGACCACGTGTTCTACGCCGTGAAAGCCAACGGCAATCTCGGTGTACTGATGACGCTCGCCCGGCTCGGTGCCGGCGCGGACACGGTGTCCGAGGGCGAAATCAGGAAAGCGCTTGCGGCTGGTATCCCGGCCTCGAAGATCGTCTTTTCCGGCGTCGGCAAGACCGCGGCGGAACTCGCCTTCGCGGTCGATGCCGGCATCTACCAGATCAACGTCGAGAGTGAGGGCGAGCTTGAAGCGCTCTCGCGCATCGGCGCGGCTCGCGGCAAGCGCCCGGCGATCGTGCTGCGCGTGAACCCGGAGATCGGCGCGGGCGGGCACGCCAAGATCACCACCGGCGATGCCGCCAACAAGTTTGGCGTTTCCTTCTCCGAGGCCGAACGGCTCTACGCCAAGGCGTCGAACATGCCCGGCGTTTCCGTGAAGGGGCTCGCTGCGCATATCGGCAGTCAGGTCACGGAATTCTCCGCCTATCGCGCGGCCTTTCTCAAGATGCGCGGCGTGGTGGAAAACCTGAGGAAGCAAGGCCATCCGGTCGAGCGGCTCGATCTCGGCGGCGGGGTCGGCATTCCCTACGAGATGACCCACCCTTACGAGCACGGCACCGAGACACTCGACGCCTACGGCGATATGATCCGGCAGGTGACGGATGGCCTCGATATCGAGCTTGGCTTCGAGCCCGGCCGCGTGATCGCGGGCAACGCCGGCATCCTCCTGACGAAGGTACTCTACATCAACGAACGCGCCGACCGCGCCTTCCTCATTGTCGACGCCGGAATGAACGATCTCGTCCGCCCGGCAATGTATGAGGCCTATCACGAGATCTGGCCCGTCCGGCAGCCGGAGCCCGGCGCGAAATCCGTGGCCTATGACGTCGTCGGGCCGATCTGCGAATCGGGTGATACTTTCACGACCAGCCGCTCACTGCCGGCGATGAAGCCGGGCGATCTCATCGTGATGAAGACCGCCGGGGCCTATGGTGCGTCGATGTCCTCGACCTACAACCAGCGCCTGCTGGTGCCCGAGGTGCTGGTGAAAGGTGGGGACTACGCCGTAACCCGCCCGCGCCAGACCTACGAAGAATTGATCGGGCTCGATCGCAAGCCTGGCTGGCTTTGACGCGATTCCAGCCCTGATCCACATGGCTGGGGACTGGCCATCCGGCGTTTCCGTGCTACCTTCCTACTGGCGTATGGTCCGGTTCGTGAGCCCGGCCCGCGCGGTGACAGAGGAACGTGATGGCACCGGCACCCCAAAACCGCACATTTGGACCGGGCGAACCGCTCGCCGGGGATCGCGCGGCGGGCGATGTCACATCGCGTGAGCGGATGGGCTGGCGCTACCGGCTGACGGCACTGGCCATTCTGAGCGAACGCATTCTGCCGGCCCTGCTCCCGGCAGCGGGTCTTGTGGGCTTTTTCCTGCTTCTGGGCTGGACCGGCGCCTTCGAGGTGCTGGAGCCCGGCTGGCGCATGGCGTTGACGCTGGCGCTTCTGGTCGGATTTGTCTGGCTGCTGCGCCCGCTGCCGGGTGTGCGCCTGCCGGACAGCAGCGCGATCGAGCGGCGCCTCGACAGGACCAGTGCGGGGTTTCCCCGCCCGCTGGCAACACTCTCGGATCAATTGGCCGGCAAGCAGGACAGCTTTTCGGCGGCGCTCTGGTCGGTCCATCGCCAGCGCGCCGAACGGGCGAGCGCGGCGCTGCGGACGGAAACCGCCGATGTGAAACTGCGTGAAAAGGATCACTACGCCCTGCGCGCCGCGATGCTGATGGCCCTGCTGGCCGCCGCCTTCGTCGCGGGCGACCAGCGCGTGAGCCGCATCGCGCAGGCCTTCGACTGGTCGACCCCGCGCATCGCCCCGCCCCCGCCGCGGCTCGATGCCTGGATCGATCCGCCCGCCTATACCGGCCGGCCGCCGATCTTCCTGTCCGGCAACACCGGGACGCAACCCGACGAGATCATCCGTGCCCCGGTTGGTGCGACGCTGAGCGTGCGTTCCACGATGCCGCGGCTCGAGGGCAAGGAGCCCGCCGCCGCCAAAATAGACCTGAGCCATGGTGCCGGGCTGGAAATCCCGAAAGAGGCGGGCGATGCCGCGCCCGGTGACCGCAGCCGCATCGGCGTGACCCTCACAAAACGCGTGATCCGCGCCGACAGCATAGTCAAAGTGCTCCGTGACGGCCGCGATGTCGCGCAATACCGGCTCGCGGTCATCCCCGATCTGCCGCCAAAGGTGACGCTCAGCGAGATCAGGAGCGAGCCGGCCTCCGCCGAACGCCAAACACCGGGCGGTGTGCGCGTGAATTTCACGCTTGAGGATGACTACGGCATCGCAAAAGCCGACCTCATCATCGAGCGCGTGGCAGGCGGGCCCAAAGCGCGCACGCTGTTCCCGGTCCCGTCGGCATCCGTCCCGCTGCGCCTCGGTGCCGGCGAGGTCGCGATCCCGACCGAGGATCACCCCTGGGCCGGCGAGGAAGTCCGCATCCGCCTGCGCATCGAGGACGATCTCGGACAGGCGGCGGAGAGCGAAACCAAGAGCGTGACGCTGCCGCAGCGACCCTTCACGCAAGGCGTGGCGCGGGCGCTCGTCGAGCAGCGGCGCGCGCTGAATTTTTCGCCGGATGATCTTGCCGGAGTGCGGCTCGCATTCGACGGGCTCCTCTATGAGCCCGAGCGTTTCACGCCGAAGGTCGGCGATTTTATCGCCCTCGACATGATCCGCGCCGGACTGCGCACAGCCCGCACCGACGACAGGTTGCGCGAGATCACCGAGCAGATCTACGAGCTCGCGCTCTACCTCGAAAACGGCGACATGACCGACGCCGAAAAGCGCCTGCGCGAGGCCGAGGCCCGGCTGCGCGAGGCGCTGGAACGCGAGGCTTCGCCTGAGGAAATCAAGAAGCTGACCGAAGACCTGCGCCGTGCGATGGACCAGTTCCTGCGCGAATTCGCCGAGCGCGCGCTGCGCGATCAGGACCGGAACGCGCAGGACCGCTCGCCCATCAACCCCGATCGCATGCTCACCCAGCGCGATCTCGCGGACATGCTGCGCAAGATCGAGGAAATGGCGCGCTCCGGCAACATGGCCGAGGCGCAGCGCCTCCTCAACGAATTAAAGCAGGTCCTTGAAAACCTCCGCTCCGCACGCCGGCAGGATGTCGACCCGCGCATGCGCGAACTCGGCCAGCAGCTCGAAGAACTCGATCGGCTCCAGCGCGAGCAGCGTGACCTCAGGGATCGCACCTTCCAGGAGGGCCAGCAGCGGCGCGGCCAACAGGGCCAGCAACGCCAGCAGCAGGGGCAACAGGGCCAGCGCGGGCAGCAGCGTGGCCAGCAACAGCAACGCGGCCAGAATGGCGAACAGAGCCTTCAGGAGCAGCAGCAGGCGCTGCGCGACCGGCTGAAGCAGCTGCGCGAACGCCTCCAGCAGCGCGGCATGCAGGAAAGCGAAGGCTTCGGCGAGGCCGAACAAGGCATGGGCGACGCCGAAAGCCAGCTCGGGCAAGGCAGCCCCGGTGAGGCGACAGAAGGCCAGCAGCGCGCGCTCGATGGGCTCGGCAAGGCCGGCGAAGGCATGGCGCAGGAACTTCAGCGCCAGATGGGCCAGGGCGAAGGCGAGGGTGAAGGCATGGGCGAGCCCGGCGGCATGCAGCGCGGGCGCGCCGAGAACAGAACCGACCCGCTGGGCCGGCGGCCCGGCAGTGGACAAGGCGACGGCAATAACCCGGATAAACTCAACGAGGGCCATGAGACCGATGGCCGCGGCGGCACCAAGGGCACCATCGGCGAGCGCGCAGATGGCGTGCTGCGCGAGCTTCGTCGTCGTCTCGGCGAGTTCGAACGTCCGCGCGACGAGCTGGAGTATCTTGAGCGGCTGCTCCGCCAGCGCTGAGGCGTGCATGGTAACGTCGCCCGGGAACGGGCTCACAACAATGCGCTTGCGAGGGCGGGCTTGCGAGAACGCGATGAAACTGCTTTTTCGCGTCAGCGGAGCTTCAGGAGTGAAATGACATGAACGCAATGGTAGGCGTCGCGGTCGGCGCGGTCACGGTCGTGCTGTTTCTCGGGCTCTTCAACATGCTCAGAGGCGGCAGCCCCAACCGCTCGCAGCAGCTGATGCGCCTGCGCGTCATCCTGCAGTTCGTGGCAGTCGTCATCATCATGGGCGTGATCTGGTATCGCCAGAGCTGACCGGCGGGCCGGAGCCTGTTCGCTTTTCATTAACGTTAACCAATTTGATCGAAGGTTTCCGCTCACACGGGAACCTTGTTCGTGAATCACCGGCATGCGCTTATCCTGATCGCTGTTCTGCTCTGGCAGAGCGCCGCGCACGCGGCGGATGATCCCGCTCGCGCAGCATCGACGCCCGGCTTCATCAGCGAATTGCGCCTCGGTATTCTCGCGCACGACCCGCTGAGCCCGGAACGCGGCACGGCCGATTTCCATGGGCAGGTTCTTTTTGCCAGACCGACATTCGCCGCCGGCATTCCCGCCCTCGCCGTCCCGCGTCCGCATCTTGGCGGGGCGCTGAACAGCTCTGGCAAGACCAGCCATCTTCATGCTGGCCTGACCTGGACCTTCGACATCACGAAGACGGTTTTTGTCGAAATTGGCCTCGGCGGCGCTCTGCACAGCGGCAAGACCGCGAACATTGCACCCGCCGGACGGAATGCGCTCGGCTGCCCCGCGCATTTCCGCGAATCGCTCGGGGTGGGTTATCGCATCGATGCGAACTGGAGCCTGATCGGCACGCTGGAGCATCTGTCAAATGCGGGCCTGTGCAAGCACAATCGCGGGCTGACCAACATCGGCGTGAGCCTGGGCTACCAATTCTGAGTGTGCAGCTCCTTCCGAGTGTGCTGCTCCTTGCGGACCCGATACCCGGTTTTGGTGCTTGAATTCCATCGGCGCAGCCTGTCAAATGCGGCATGGTCAAGCTCAATCGAATCTATACGAAAACCGGCGACAGCGGCACCACCGGCCTCGGTGACGGCGAACGCGTCACCAAATTCAACCTGAGGGTGGAAGCCTTCGGCACGGTCGACGAGGCCAATGCCACCATCGGTCTTGCCCGTCTCCATACGGCGGGTGACGCCGAGATGGACGGCATTCTTGCCCGCATCCAGAACGATCTCTTCGATCTCGGCGCCGATCTCTGCACGCCCGACAAGGGCCAGAAACTGAGCTGGGAACCGCTCAGGATCGTCGAAAGTCAGGTCACGCGGCTCGAAACCGAGATCGACGCAATGAACGCGCGGCTCAAGCCGCTCAAATCCTTCATCCTGCCGGGCGGTTCGCCCGCTGCGGCCTATCTGCATTTGGCGCGGACGGTTTCCCGCCGGGCCGAACGGCAGATGGTGGAGCTCGCATCGATGCCGGATGAAAACATCGGCACTGCCGCCCTCAAATACATCAACCGTCTCTCGGACCTGCTGTTCGTGCTCTCGCGCATCGCCAACGCCGATGGCACGAAGGACGTGCTCTGGGTGCCCGGCATGACACGCTAGGCGCGGTGAACGCGGCGATAAATGCAGCGCTTCGTCAGCCGCACGACAAAACCTGCTCCCGCCGCCGCGTATGGGGAGCTTCGAGATCAGGATTGCTCAGGCAGATATTTTAGTTCATATGTGAACTAAATCGCTACGCATACGAGATGACAGGACTTGCGACCAAGACCCGGTGCGGCTACGCATCGGGCAGGAAACGGACAGGAAGACGGCCATGAAGATCCTTGTGCCCGTAAAACGGGTTGTTGATTACAACGTGAAAATCCGGGTGAAGGCGGACGGCTCGGGCGTCGAGCTTGCCAACGTCAAGATGTCGATGAACCCCTTCGATGAGATCGCGGTCGAGGAGGCCCTGCGGCTCAGGGAAGCCGGCAAGGCCTCCGAGGTTGTGGTGGTCTCGATCGGCCCGGCGCAGGCGGCGGAAACCATCCGCACCGGCCTTGCGATGGGCGCGGATCGCGGCATCCACGTCAAAACCGACACCGTCGTCGAGCCCTTGGCGGTGGCCAAGCTCCTGAAGGCGATCATTAGCACGGAAGCGCCCGGCCTCGTCATTCTCGGCAAGCAGGCGATCGACGATGACATGAACGCCACCGGCCAGATGCTGGCCGCGCTCACCGGCTGGGGCCAGGGCACCTTTGCCTCGAAGGTTGTCGTCGGGGACGGCACGGTCGATGTGACCCGCGAGGTCGACGGCGGCTTGCAGACCGTGTCGCTGAAGCTTCCGGCGATCGTGACGACCGACCTGCGCCTCAACGAGCCGCGCTATGCAAGCTTGCCGAACATCATGAAGGCGAAGAAGAAGCCGCTGGATGAAACCTCGGCGGAAGCGCTGGGTGTCGATATCTCAGCCCGCCTCGAAGTGCTGAAAACGGTCGAACCGGCCACCCGCAAGGCGGGCGTCAAGGTCGCCTCGGTGGAAGAATTGGTTGCCAAACTCAAGAACGAAGCGGGAGTGATCTGATGGCTGTTCTGGTTCTCGCTGAACATTCGAATGCCGCGCTGAACGATGCGACGGCGAAGGCCGTCACAGCCGCCGCCGCTATCGGCGGAGACGTGCATGTGCTCGTCGCCGGCATGGGCGCGAAGCCCGCTGCCGAAGCCGCCGCGAAACTCGCCGGCGTCGCCAAGGTCCTGCTGGCGGATGACGCCGGCCTTGCCAATTCCCTCGCCGAACCCGTGGCGGCGCTGCTGGTGAGCCTCGCTTCCGGCTATGACGCCATCGTCGCGCCGGCTACCGCCAACGGCAAGAACATCCTGCCCCGCGCGGCTGCCCTGCTTGACGTGCAGGTGATCTCGGCGGTCACCAAGGTGATCTCGGCCGATACCTTCGAGCGGCCGATCTACGCCGGCAACGCGATCCAGACCGTGAAATCCAAGGATGCGAAAAAGCTCCTCTCCATCCAGCCCGCGAGCTTTGCAGCGGCGGGTGCGGGCGGCGCGGCGGCGATCGAGACCATCGCGGCCCCGACGGCTTCCGGCGCGTCGAAATTCGTCTCCGAAGAAGTCTCGAAGTCGGACCGGCCGGAACTGGCTTCGGCAAAGATCATCGTCTCCGGCGGCCGCGCGCTCGGCTCTTCCGAGAAGTTCCGCGAAGTCATCGAACCGCTGGCGGACAAGCTCGGCGCAGCGGTCGGCGCGTCGCGCGCGGCGGTCGATGCAGGCTATGCCCCGAACGATCTCCAGGTCGGCCAGACCGGCAAGGTGGTCGCCCCGGCGCTCTACATCGCCTGCGGCATCTCCGGCGCGATCCAGCATCTCGCAGGCATGAAGGACAGTAAGGTCATCGTCGCCATCAACAAGGATGCCGACGCCCCGATCTTCCAGGTCGCGGATTACGGCCTTGTCGCCGATCTCTTCGAGGCCGTGCCGGCGCTGGAGAAGGCGCTCTGACGCGTTATTCGCGGAAAAGAGTTGCGAAATTGGCATTCCGGCGCTTGAGCCGGATGCCCTGCCCGGACTATCCTCTCGCCTGAACGCAAAACGGCGGAAACGAGAGCGGGCCATGCAGGGCGGAATTCGCAAGATCGGGATTATCGGCGCAGGTCAGATGGGCAGCGGCATCGCGCATGTCGCGGCATTGGCCGGATTCGACGTGATGCTGAACGATGTCAGCGAGGAGCGGGTGCAATCCGGCCTCGCGACCATCACCGGCAACCTCGCCCGGCAGGTGCAGAAGGGCACGATTTCGGACGAAGCCCGCCAGCAGGGGCTGAACCGCATCAACGGCGCGCCCTCGCCCGACCTCCTCGCGGATTGCGACCTCGTGATCGAGGCGGCGACCGAGAGCGAGGAAATCAAGCGCAAGATTTTCCAGGGCGTGACGCGGCATCTGAAGCCCGAAGCGATCATCGCCTCGAACACCTCCTCGATCTCGATCACGCGGCTCGGAGCCTCGACGGACCGGCCGGAGCAGTTCATCGGCATCCACTTCATGAACCCGGTGCCGGTGATGCAGCTGGTGGAGATCATCCGCGGCATCGCGACCGACGACCGCACCTTCAACCTCGCGCGCGATTTCGTGACCGCGATGGGCAAGACGGTGACGATGTCGGAGGATTTCCCGGCGTTCATCGTCAACCGCATCCTGCTGCCGATGATCAACGAAGCCATTTACACGCTCTACGAGGGCGTGGGCTCGGTGGAAGCCATCGATACCGCGATGAAGCTCGGGGCCAACCACCCGATGGGGCCGCTGCAGCTGGCGGATTTCATCGGGCTCGATACCTGCCTCTCGATCATGCAGGTGCTGCACGATGGGCTCGCGGATTCAAAATACCGCCCGTGCCCGCTCTTGGTGAAATACGTCGAGGCCGGCTGGTTGGGGCGCAAAACCAAGCGCGGGTTCTATGATTATCGCGGCGAAAAGCCTGTGCCGACAAGGTGAGAAAGTAGCTAGCTGCCGATGGGCATACTTGATTGGATTTCCAATTTTGATTCGGCCCCCATTTCAAATATTAAAGTCAGTCTGGTCGCGCCTTGCAGATGGCAGCTGGGGCATCACGGATTTAAATGGCTTAACACTTAAGCCAATAGCAGGTTATTCAGAAACGTTCTTTAAGTTAGATTGGGAAGTCAATCTTTTAACCACGCGCCCCAGCAACAATCCCTATGAGTTATTTTCATCTTTTGGATCGACTGAATTTCTTCTCCGACAAAGCATATTGCCTGTCGTTTCTTGGCGGCACGGTGACGAAGTCATTCGCTGCGTAGGAACAGCGTCAGTAATTAGTTGTACAGGTTATTTATTGACAGCTGCTCATGTCCTGATGGATCCGTTTGAGCAGAAGAATGGAGTGATTAAAAAAGAAGGGAAAACGACTTTCTGCGATGACTTTGAATTCGGCGTCCTGATACCTTACCAACGGGAAGGTAGTCGTGGCATCCTAGTTTGCCCTTTTGAGAAGCTTTGGATTTGGGGTCACTGGGAACAGAGCCCTTTGCTCAATCAAAACGATAGGTTTAATTACACAACTGATATTGCGGTTTGCAAAATTCCACCTCTACCGCTTAACGCTGCCTATCAGCCATTCGCTATGTCTCTCAACGCATTTGTGAAGGACGAGGCAGCATATGCAATTGGCTATGCGGAAATGGATGACATCCCAATTTCGTACAAGAACGGCCAACTAGTAATTGCTGAGTTCAATGCGCATTTATTCGTATCCATTGGAGAAGTTATGCAGGTCTTCTCCGACAACCATCTGCTCCGCGATGTTCCAACGCCCGGACCCTGCTTCGATTTTTGCGCTAGAATCCCGGGGAAAATGAGCGGCGCACCCATTTTTGGAGCAAGAGGTGCAGTCATTAGAGGTGTCGTCAGCCGTAGTTTTTCGGGCGAAAGCCATGCGTATGGAGCGATGCTAGGCCCCGGAATGAATATGCCTCTCGACGAGCCAAACCTACCCTCGAAATCACTATATTCTCTTATGATTGAAGGCAACGAAGGCATCGCTCAGCTCATTGGCGAAGGCCTTTAATGCACTAACATCCCCTCTCACGTCGTCTTCGCCTTGATGGCATGGGTCGTCTCGCCCCCGGCGGCGGTGATGAGATCGGCGCGGAATTCGTCGCGCTTCTCGTGGATCGAGGCGATCACCTTGCCCATGGGCACGCCGAGGTTGACGAGCGCCGCCTCGGAGAGCTGGAGGCTCGCCTCGATGGTTTCCGGCACCGCTTCCGTCACGCCCTTCGCGTAAAGCCGCCGCGCATGCGTGGCATCCCGCGCGCGCGAGATGATCGGGATATCCGCCCGGAGCGAACGCACCAGCTTCACGATGGCATCGATGGCTTCGGGCGTGTGGATCGTGATGATCACCGCTGACGCATCCTTCAACCCGCAGCTCTCCAGAAACGCCGCATCCGTCGCGTTGCCGTAATAGACCGGATGCCCCGCCCGCCGGTCGCGCGCCACCGCGATCGCATCGCTGTCGGTGGCGGTAAAGCTGCGCTTGTGCCGCACCAGCATCGCGGTGACGACCTTGCCCACGCGCCCGTGGCCGACCACGATCGCATGCCCGACCTGCGCCTCCGGCCGCGCGAGAACGGCGGGATCGACCGGTTCGGGCGGCGCGTTTCGCTTCTTGATCACGCGCCCGAGCGCACCCAGACCGGGGATCAGCGCCATCGAGATTGCCGTCACCGCGAGCGCGAACCGCGCCGCGCCGGGCTCCACCACCCCCGCCGCCAGCGCCGCGCCGATGCCGACAAAGGCAAATTCGCCGCCGGGGCTCAGCAGCAGCGCGGTCTCCAGCGCGCCATAGCGCGGGATGAGAAACAGCCGCCCGAGCAGGAAGGTCGTGAACGCTTTCACACCGATGAGCGCGATCACCGCCGCCGCCAGCCACAGCGGCTCGCGCAGGACCTCGCGGATGTCGATGCTCATCCCGATCGTGAAGAAGAAAATCCCGAGCAGCAGCCCCTTGAACGGCTGCATCAAGGCCTCGATCGCCTTGCGATACTCGGTTTCCGCCAGCATCAGCCCGGCGACGAATGCGCCAAGCGCCATCGACAGCCCCGCTACCGCCGCGACAACGCCGGTGACGACAATCACGAACAGCGTCGCGGCGATGAAAAGCTCGTTCGACCCGCTGCTGGCCACCAGCCGGAACAGCGGCCGGAGCAGAAAGCGCCCGAACAGCAGGATCGCCGCCAACGCCGCGCCCGCCTGCCCGAGCGCCAGCACCAGCCCGCGCCAGATCGAGCCCTCCACCCCGGCACCGAGCACCGAGATCAGGAACAGGAGCGGGATCACCGCGAGATCCTGCGCCAGCAGCACCGCGAAGCTCGCGCGCCCGGCGGTGGTGGTCATGCGCCCCTGCGCTGCGAGAACCTCGACGACGATCGCGGTCGAGGACAGCGCCAGGCACGCCCCGAGCACCAGAGCCGGCCCCGCGGGCACGCCCATGAGGCGCGCAACCGCCGCGATCAGCATGGTTGAAACCACGATCTGCGCCGTGCCGAAGCCGAACACCAGCCGTCGCATCGTCATCAGGCGGGCGAAGGACAATTCCAGCCCGATCAGGAACAGGAGGAAGACGATGCCGAGCTCGGCGATGCCGGAAACATTGCCGGCATCAGACACCGTGATCCAGTGGAGCGGCGGCACAACCCCGGCGAGCGCACCGAGCCCGAGCGGGCCGAGCAGCGCGCCGGCAGCGAGATAGCCGAGCACCGGGCTCAGCCCCCAGCGCTGCACCATCGGCACCACGATGCCCGCCGTGCCCAGCACAACCAGCGCATCGCTGTAGACCCCGATATTGATGCTGGCTGCCATGCTGGCTCCATTCGTCAGGGGCGGAAGGCGGAAACCATCGATGCCCCGCCGTTCGCGCCAGAATGCACCATGACCGATTCGGCGGGTTGCACCAAAGACGTTGGGCGCCCCGAATTCCTGCGCGAAGGGTGCCCGATGCCCTCTTCACACGCGCGTCACATCCGCCCTACACTGTTGATGTCGGCGGCAGCGCGCCGATTCGTCGTTAGGGAAGTGCCTCAAGACCTGTAAGCCGTTTTCCAGCGTTTGATTTTGGGGGTATGCGTGACTGTTCATGTCCACCCGCTCGTCTCTCCGGAAGCCTGTCCGGCGCTTGTGCTCAACGCCGATTACAGGCCGTTGAGCTATTATCCGCTGTCGCTCTGGTCCTGGCAGGACGCGATCAAGGCGGTCTTCATGGACCGCGTGAACATCGTCTCCGAATACGATCGTGCGGTCTCGAGCCCGTCATTCTCGATGCGGCTGCCATCGGTGGTTTCGCTCAAGACTTACGTGAAGCCTTCGCGCACCCCGGCCTTCACGCGGTTCAACGTTTTCCTGCGCGACAGGTTCACCTGCCAGTATTGCGGCAGCCACGAGGACCTGACCTTCGATCACGTGATCCCGCGCTCGAAAGGCGGGCTGACGACCTGGGAAAATGTCGTCGCGGCGTGCTCGCCCTGCAATCTCCGGAAGAGCGACCGCCTGCCGCAGGACATCGGGATGCTGCCGTTCCAGCGCCCCTTCGCCCCAACCGTGCAGGACCTGCATCAGAACGGCAGGCATTTCCCGCCGAACTACCTGCACGAAAGCTGGTTCGACTACCTCTACTGGGACAGCGAACTCGAGCCCTGAGCCGGCGTGCGGTGCTCGCGCCGCAGGACCTCGGTCTGTGCACGATCGGCCTCGTGTCTGGCTGCTGCGATCTCGAAATCAAGATCGGAATCACGGATTTCCCAGGTCTTGACCAGCCAGTAACTGCCGAACCCGAAGACCGTGAGCGATTCCAGGATAATAATGGTATAGGCGCCCAGCTTCTGCCCGGAGCCAGTGACATGGAGGATTGTCACCGCCAGCAGCAGCGAGATCGTGACAAGGCAGATACCGGCATAGATGCTCCGGAAGCGGTCAAAGAATTCATCAATGGAAATCCACTGCCTTTCCCCGAACGGCAGCTTGCTTGACCGGACGCGCGCAACGCCCTTTTCCCGAAGCAGATCCAGCGTTTCGCGATGCAGGAACGTCATCACGAACAATACGAGCAGCGCGGCCACGAGCGCGGATACGCCGTGATAGTTGTTCCCGAATGGCCACTGCGCCCAATCGCTGCGGCCATCATGCTGCATCGGGAAGATGGCCACGCCCAGCAAGCCGAGGCCTGCGATCGTCAGCAGCTGGTTCTCGCGGTCGGAATAGCCGCGATAGATGGCGAGGGCTGCCCCGACAACAAACAGGAAGCCACAGAACCATTTCCGGATCGGGTTGAGATCAACGTATTTTTGCGGATCTGACAGCGCAAAATAATAGTGGCTCAGGGAATACTGCGTCTCTATGCCCCAGAGCCACAGTCCCGACAGCACGACGACCACGGGAAACAGGATCACGGAAACGCCGATCAACATCCTGAAGCGGACGTAGTTCTGGCCGGGCAGAAAGTTGATTTCTTTCCCGCGCGAGAGATCCTCGATTTTCTTGAAGGTCTGTAACATCACTCCTCCGGCAATCAATTGGGGAAGAACGAAGAATCCGAAAACGTGCATATATCTTGAAGAACAACCGATGGTATCGCAAATTTACGATTTGGCAACGCGCCAGCACAGCCCCGCGATCATCGCGGAAACCACCGCATTCCAACCCGCAAACGAGAGCCCGAGAACACGCATCGGCGCCTCGTTGCACAGGACGACCCGCGCGGTATTGAGCGACTTCCTGAAGTCCTCGAGGCTCATTTCAGCGCCGCCGAGGCGGCCGCCGCACGGCGCCGGGAACCACTTCCACTCGACGCCCGCGTGATAGGCCCCCAGTGCCATGGAGCCGAGGAAGATCACGCCGATCACCCCCGCGAGCATCGGAAGATGGCGCGCGTGCGATCCCCGCGCCATCACGAGCGCGCCGACCATAAGCGGCAGGCCGATATAGTACGGCCACCGCTCCCAGAGGCAGAGCATGCAGGGCACATAGCCCAGCACCAGCTCCGAGAACCATGCGCCGGAAATGGCGCCGAACGCGAGCAGCATTGCCAGCACAAACCGGCTCTCGGTGGTCGCGAACCAGGCGCGCATGTGCCCCTCTCAGAACAGGTATTTTGCCGCAGCAAAGCCGCCGATAATGGCGAGAATACTGCCGATGCCGACCGCCGTCAGGTTTTCCTCGATCAGGCGGCGCAAGGGTGCCCCGAAGCGGTTCATGATCCCCGCGACGAAGAAGAACCGCGCCGCGCGGGTGATCGCGCTCAAGAGCACGAACATCAGGAAATCATACCCGGCAAGCCCGCTGGCAATGGTAATCAGTTTGAACGGGATCGGCGTGAAACCCTTGATCAGGATGATCCAGTGCCCGTGCTGCTGATAGAGTGCCCGGAAGGCATCCATCTTGTCGCCGTAGCCATAAAGCCTGATCAGCCACGCCCCGGCCGTATCGTAAAGCAGTGCGCCGATGCCATAGCCGGCGATGCCGCCGAGCACGGAGGCAATGGTGCAGATCAGCGCGTAATTCCACGCCCGCTCCGGTTTCGCCATCACCATCGGCACCAGCATCACGTCCGGCGGGATGGGAAAGAACGAGCTTTCAGCGAAGGATACCGTCGCCAACGCTTGCGGCGCGCGCGGCGATGCGGAGAGCGACAGGGTCCAGTCGTAGAGTTTCTTGAACATGGGCCGGGCATAGATGATTTTCGGGCGGAGCGGTATCCGTCTTTGCCGAATTTTTCGCCCTTCCGGCTTTCGACATTCCGGTCTCAGAACAGGCCGCTTTGCAGGCCCGCGTGCGGGCGAGCAGGTGCGTTGGCCGCTTCCCCGGCCCCGTTGACCCCGGGCCTTTCGCCGTGATACGCGCTGGAGCGTGCGAGGGCTTGCCTATGTTGCGGCTTGGCTTTTGCGCCCCTGTGGCGGAATTGGTAGACGCGACCGACTCAAAATCGGTTTCCGCAAGGAGTGCTGGTTCGATTCCGGCCAGGGGCACCACATCACCTTCCGTAGACGCCCGAGAGCGTCCGCAAGTGTCTGAAAAATCAAAGTAAATCAACGTTTATGTGTCCGAAGGCGTCTTCTGGCGTCCGTTTTCGTGCGCTTGAAGCCAGCGAATTTGTTGGTATCTTTGTTGGTATCGCTGAAAATACCAACAGCCGGATACCAACAGGATACCAACATGGCGCTCACCGACGTTGCGATTCGAGCCTTGAAGCCAGCCGATAAAGTTCAGAAAATTTCTGACGGTGAAGGGCTGCAATTGTGGGTAATGCCGGTTGGTTCGCGGCTTTGGCGCTATGCCTATCGCTACAGTGGCGAACAAAAAACGCTGGCTTTGGGCGCTTATCCTGAAATCACTTTGGCCGAAGCCCGCAAGAAGCGCGACGAAGCACGGGCCTTGTTGGTATCCGGCGTCGATCCCGGCCAACAGCGCAAGCTCGAAAAGATCACGAAGGCGATATCCGACGCGGCAACATTCGATGCCGTCGCCGAAGAATACCTTGCCAAGAAAATGCGCGAAGGGATGGCGGCAAGCACGGTGATCCGCCATGATCATGCCTCTTCCACTGTAAGTCGTATCATCGGATCGCCGCTCGCAAACGCGGTGAAAACCAGTTCGTCGGGCACTTCGCTTGATCGTCGGATATCCAGCATCCGCACAACTTCCGCCGTGACGCGCTCGCCACGGTCCAAGAGTCGGGCAACGGGGCTGTTGGCTTCCCTTGGAATGAACCCTAGCTTCAGCCCGTCCAGATGGACCGCAACGGCGTCCGCGTCATAGGGGTTCGCCGCTTCACGGACCAAGGCAAGCTTCGTTCCCGGCGTGATGCGCCCCAAGGCGGTTTCAAGGCCGTGGTGGTGCCCCCCGGCAATGGCAAAATCGAACAGCGTCACCGAAGGCCGCGCAACGGCTTGCCGCCCGCCGACAATCGCAAGCGCCGTCGCCAAAAGCGCCCGGTTCACATCGCGGCGGGAAAAGGTGCCCGGTGCGGATTTTCCTTCGATCATCTGTTATCCCAAGCGGCGGCTTCCCGGCGTTGCTCCAATATGCTCTTCTTCAGAATATGACTGCAATCCGCGCTCATTTGATTCGTGTATAGAAACAATCGATGCAAACGATCATTTCTTCCATCATCGATTACGTATCAGAGACGCGGCAACTCGACTCGCAACCGTCTTCGACGGAAAATACATTCTATCCGGCAATCAAGAACCTGATTTCGGCGATCCTGAAGGAGCGCCGCCTTCCGTTTGAAGTCCGCGTCAACACGTCCGAAGCCAAGGGCAAGGCGCGGGATATGCCCGATTTCGTTCTTGGCGACGACAAGATGTTTGTCGGCGTCTATGGCGAAGTGAAGCGCCCGAACGCTTCGCTTGAAGACCTTGCCGTTTCGACCGAACAGAACGACCAAATCGGGCGCTATCTCGCGCAAACCGGCGTCGTGCTGATTTCGAACGTGCGCGGCTTCGGCTTGCTCGCTTGCGTTGCTGGCTATGATCGCCCGGCAATTGGCACGGTTCCGCCTGACAAGCGCACTCTGATTAAAACCGTCGATGTTTGGTCCGCCGTCACGGGCGCGGGGCCGAAGGCCAAGGCCGATGAAGCCGCCGTCGCCGAACTGTTAGAAATTTTCGAACGGTCCGTCACCGACTACGCCCCGCTTGCCGATCCTGCCAGCTTGGCGAAGGTGCTCGCAAGGCAAGCACGCGATGCGAAAGATCAGCTTCCCGAAGACCTGAAGGCAGTCAAACCGCTGTTGGATGATTATCGCCAAGCGCTTGGCCTGTCCTTCAATATTGACGATGAAAAAGGCGATCGGTTCTTCCGGTCTTCATTGGTGCAAACGGCGTTCTATTCGCTCTTCGCCGCATGGGTGTTGTGGGATAAATCCAAGGAAGAGGAACGGCTAAAGGCGGCCGCTGAAAGTCGCCCGGTGCCCGTCGAAGCACCATTCGATATCGACGATGCCCATAGCTATCTTCCGATCCCGTTTCTTGATGCGCTGCTTCACGATATACGCCACCCAAAGCGGCTGAAAGCGCTTGGGCTTGAAGATCATCTTTCCCGCGCCATCGCCACGCTGAATCGCGTCAACCGTCCGCTGTTTCGCACGCGGATGACCTTCCCGACGATCGACGAACAGACGACGGCGGCGGCGATAACCTATTTCTATGAACCCTTCTTGGAAGCCTTCGATCCGAAGCTTCGCGATGATTTGGGCGTCTGGTACACGCCGCCCGAAATCGTGCGCTATCAGGTGCGCCGGGTTCACCACATTCTGAAAACCGAACTCAACCGCCCGCGCGGCCTTGCCGATCCCGATGTTGTGGTTCTGGACCCCTGTTGCGGCACGGGTGCCTATCTCTTGGAAGTGGCGCGCTGCATTGCCGACGAAGCCAAGGCGGACGGCGACGAATCCGCCATCGGCTTAGAACTCTCGCGCGCTTTCCATGAACGCGTGATCGGGTTCGAAATCCTCACCGCCCCGTTCGCGGTCGCGCAACTGCAACTCTATCTCTTGCTCGATAGTCTTGGCGCGAAACCGGACCCTGAACGGCGTCTGACGATCTTCCTCACCAACTCGCTATCCGGCTGGCGAGACAGCGGCGACGTGAAGTTGACTTTCCCCGAAATGCGCGAGGAATTCGACGCGTCGCAGGAAGTGAAGCGCAAGGCGAAGGTAATCGTCGTCATTGGCAACCCGCCATACGATCGCTTCGCGGGCGCGGCGCAATCCGAAGAATCGGAGTTGGTCGCGCATTACAAAGGCATTCAACTTGTCGATGACGTCGATTCCAAAACCAAACAGGTGAAGCGCGACGAATTCGGCAATCCGAAACGCAAGCAGCGTGGGCAAAGCGCACTTTATCTCGATTACGGCGTTCGCAAGCAGCTTTTGGACGATCTTTATATTCGCTTCTTCCGCATGGCCGAAGAACGCATCGGCGAAGCAGCCGAATTCGGCATCGTCTCGTTCATCTCGAATTCGTCGTATTTGACCGGGCGTTCGCACCCGATCATGCGCAATTCGCTGTTGTCGAATTTCCACTGCGCTTGGATCGACAATTTGAACGGCGACAAATACCGCACGGGCAAGCTCATTCCAGAAGGCTTGCGCGGCGCTGGCACTTCGGACCAAAGCGCCTTCAGCACCGAAATGGATGCACGCGGCATTCAGCCGGGAACGGCGATCATCACGCTTGTGAAGCGGGCCGAAGCCAAGACCGCGCCGATATCGACGGCAGTTCACTATCGCGACTTTTGGGGCTTGGCGAAGGATAAGCGGGCTGAACTGATTGCATCATTGCCCACTGGCGTGGGGAATGCGTCGAAGCCCTATGATACCATCGCACCGACACGCGAAAATCGCTGGCGCTTGTCGCCCACAATGATGGAAGGCGGCTTTGAAGCTTGGCCTGCCTTGGATGAATTGTTCCCGACGTCCTATCAGGGCGTGAACCACAATCGCGGCATCGATGGCGGCATTATCGGATACACGCGGCACGAAATTGAACAACGCCTTGGTGGCTACTTTGCCGCGAGTTCGTTCGCCGTAGCCATGACACAATACCCGGAAGTTGCCGCCGAACGCGCACGGTATGAGCCAGAAGAAACTTGGACGAAACTAAAGGCAGAAGGACACTATCAAGCCCAAGCTGTGAAAGCTTTTTTGGCGTTCCCACTTGATCAGCGGCATATTTATTATGTCGATCGCTACAAATGGTTGAACGAAGCGCGACCGGATTTTGCCGCGAATATTGATGGGAACGAATTTTTTCTTACTGTTCCGGAACCACGAAAAGAATCGGAAACAAGGCCGGTTTTTTCAACCGCATTGGCAAACCTTCACGTTCACGAACGGGGTTCCGTCGTGTTCCCGCGTGAAGTTCAGGAAGGTTTTTCCGCCGAACGTTATGCCAATCTTGGCGAAGCCGTCTGGCGTGTTTTGGGCGTTCATTTCGGGCTTACCGAACCCACGGAAACAGACCGTCGCTTCACGTTCTTGCGCGATAGCGATGTTGCCCGCGCCTTTGTGGGCAAGCTGTTCCGCGTCGGCTTTGCGATCCTTCACGCCCCGGCCTATCAGGCCGAACACAAGAGCGCGCTTTCAGCCGATTGGGCGCATCTTCCCATTCCGAAAGACGCTGAACTTGTCGAAAGGCTTGTTGCCAAGGGCGAACAGGTGACACGCCTGCTTGATGCCAACCGCGATGCCCGCGACGTGATCGAAGCCGTTCTTGGCCGTGAACGCGCGGCCCTGCTTGGCCCGCTCAAACGCACGGACGGCGGCAATCTTCGTCCCGACGATCTCAAAATCAACATCACCTATTGGGGCGGCGGCAAGGGCCGTTGGAAGCCCCGGCCCTTTGCGATCGACGATGCCCCGGTTGAAGCATGGGGCGCGGACGTGTGGGGCGAACGCACGGGCGATCTCTATATCAACGACGATGCCTTCTTCGCCCATGTGCCCGAAGCTGTCTGGACCTACCAGCTTGGCGGCTATCCCGTGCTCAAGAAATGGCTTGGCTACCGTCAAGCCGATCGCCGCGACGGCAACCCGCTCACCGACGACGAACGCAAATGGTTCCGCCAAGTCATTCAACGCATCGCGGCACTTCTCGCGCTTGGGGTTGAACTGGACGCCCTCTATCAGCGAGCGGCGGCGGATGCCTTCACCGCGTCAGAATTGGGGATTGAGCGGTGAAGCGTTGCAAAGCTGCAATTGCCAATCAGGGCGAATAGCATGGCGAGGCGATCAGGCGCGGGCGCTTCTGTGTCGTCGGGTGCGAGCTATCAAGCGCGCATAGTCCGCCCACATCCGCCCCTAGCCGACAAAAATGTTGGTCTTTTTGCTGGTCTTTTGAAAACCTCATTCTTTTTAAATCAGCAATATCAATTAGATAAATTGCTTATTTGGTTCCGGCCAGGGCACCAACCGTTTTTCGAAATCATATCAATTACTTAATGCGAAAAAATTGTCTCAAAACTTCCGAGGCTTGGCGGAGATGTCCTCACAAAGCTCAGACCACACTTCATCCTTGCGGGTTGAGTTGAGACTATATCCTTTAACGAGCAATCCGATTTTCCTCTGACAGTGCTCTCGAGCCTGTCAGAACGAGCCGGCCATCTGAGCCGAACGCACCGCTCTTGACTCGGGGCAGTGGTTTCATGGTATCAGAACATATCATGAACATTCGAATGCCCCTGCCGGCTGATGTCAAAAGCCATGCGTGCTTCCATTCATAGCCACCCCGCTGACTTTGTGCTGCCATCTGAAGGGTTGCATGAGTTCTACGCGGCCACTCACATGGACGCGGCCTGTCTGACTGGTGCTGCCCTGATGCTGGGGCAAGCCGTCAAGCCTGTCCCTTATCTCTGGGTCCGGCATGGCGATGGCGACCGCGAGGCGGGGAGCCCCTGCCCGGCAGGTTTGAGGGAACTGAACACCGATCCTGCACAGGCCATTCTGGTTCTGTCGCGCGATCCGGCATCAGCGCTTCAGGCCGCGCTGGAAGGCGCGCGTACGCCCCGTCTCGGCGCGGTGATCGTGGAGCTTTGGGGGGCGGCACCTGCTTATGACCTCACCGCGAGTCGCCGCCTTGCGCTGGCGGCAAGGGCCTCATCTGTATCGGTGCTGGTCGCGCGTGTGGCCGCTTCTCCCACGCCTAGCGCGGCGGAAACGCGCTGGCGGGTGCGCGCCGCTCCTTCACGCGCGCTGGCAGCCAACGCGCCCGGCAACCCCGCCTTCGAGATGACCCTGCTGCGCGCCCGCAACGGGCAGGAAGGCCTATGCTATTGTGTGGAGTGGGATCGTGATGCCCATAAACTCGTCTCCCGTTTTCTCCCCGGCATCGACGATGCCCTCATCCAGCCCGCGCCGCTATCTGGCACTGTGGTTCCCGTTTCTTTCAACCGACCGGGCGTGCCGCCAGATGAACCCCGCAGGCAGGCGGGATGAACGCCCCTTTGTGCTGGTGGAGAAGGATCGCGGCGCCCTCCGGATCGCCGCCCTTGATGGCACCGCCGCGGGGATGGGCCTGCGCATCGGCATGGCGCTCACCGAGGCGCGGGCGCTGGTGCCGGATATCGCCACGGCCGAGGCCTGCCCGGAGGCTGATGCTTCTCTCCTGCATGCCTCCGCCGCGGCCTGCGAAATATTCACGCCGCTGGTCGCGTTGCGGGGCGAGGATGGGCTCCTGCTCGACATCACCGGCTGCGCGCATCTCTTTGGTGGCGAGGCAGGGCTCGGAGCCGGGGCGCGCCGACCTCTTCATCGGATGGGACTGACAACACAGGCCGCCATCGCCGGCACGCCGGAGGCGGCCTGGGCTTTAGCGCGGCATCGGCGGAGCACCATCGCCATGCCCGGTGAAGAAGAGACGCTGGCGCGGGCCCTGCCGATCACGGCGCTCGATCAGGAAAGCGGCACAACGCTGGCCCTGAGCCGAGCGGGGTTTCGGACGTTGGGCGATCTCGCAGACCGGCCTTCGCCATTGCTCTCCGCCCGCTTTGGCGAGGGGCTGGTGGCGGCACTCCGACGTATTCTCGGACGCGAGGATATTCGCATCACCCCCTTGCGCGCCCCGCCGGAGGTGATGGCGGAAAAACATTTTCCCGAACCGCTCTCGGCCATGGAAAGCCTGCTCGGCGCGCTGGAAAAACTCGCGGGCGACATCATGGCCATGCTGGAAAAGCGCGGTGCAGGCGGGTGCGCCTTCGAGGCAAGTTTCTTCCGCGCCGACGGCATGGTGCGGCGGATCACGTTGGAGACCGCGCAGGGCACGCGCGAGGTTCCGCGCCTGATGCGTCTGATCCGGCTCAGGATCGAGGTGCTCGCGGATCCGCTTGATCCCGGCTTCGGGTTTGATGCCATCCGCCTTGCTGTCACACGGAGCGAACCGCTTCACGCCGCGCAACAAACTCTCGCTGGAGGACAGGATGCGCAGGATGAAGCAAGGAGCGTGGCCGACCTCGTAGACCGGCTGGTGGCGCGCTTCGGGCGCGGCTGCGTGCGGCGTTTCGTGGCGGCGGACACGCATGATCCCGTGCTGGCGGGCGGCACGGTGCCTTATCTTTCGGATGTAATTTCCGCGCCATGGCATGGAGCATTTTCGAGCGAAGTGGATATCGGTTCGCGTGAAGAAAATGCGACAAAGCAAAAAGGCAGAGAAAATTTCCGATCCCATCAGATTGGAAATTTTTCTGCGCCGGAGCCGGGGCATCCGCCCCTGCGTCCAATCACGCTTTTCACGCATCCCCAATGGATCGAGGTGATGGCCGAAGTGCCGGATAGTCCGCCTCTGCGCTTCCGCTGGCGGCACGTGCTGCATCAGGTGACACGCGCCGAGGGGCCGGAGCGCATCGCACCGGAATGGTGGCGCGACGCTTCGCCCGCGCCCGCCACGCGCGATTATTACCGCGTGGAGGATGCCAACGGGCATCGTTTCTGGATTTTCCGCGAGGGGCTTTACGAGGATTCCAACGCGCGCCCGCGCTGGTTTCTGCACGGACTTTTCGCATGAAAGGCCCGCTCCTTTCTCTGACGCCTGCCTATGCCGAACTCGCCTCAGCGACCAATTTCTCCTTTCTGCGTGGGGCTTCGCCGGCGGCTGATCTTGTCCTCACCAGCCTGCTGCTGGGGCATTCGGGGCTCGGTATCGCGGACCGTAATACTGTGGCCGGGGTTGTGCGGGCCTGGGGCGCGCTCAGGGAATTGCGCGAAGGCGGGGTGTTGCCGCTAGTGAAGCAGCGCGAAGGTTCCGGGCCGGGCGAATATCGTTTCGAGATCAATGCGCTCTCGCCTGACGAGGAACAGGCCGAAGTCTTTCGGAGGGAGGTTCAGGAAAGGGCGCAAGATTTCAGGCTCGTTACCGGTGCGCGGCTCGCCTTCGCCGATGGCACACCCGAGATCATCGCCTATCCCGAAAACCGGGTGGGCTGGGGCCGGCTCTGCCGGTTGCTCACGACAGGCAACCGGCGTGCGAAAAAGGGAGAATGCCACCTTACGTTGGAGGACTTGCTCAGCAATGCGCGCGATCTCCTGCTGATCGTGATGCCGGGGCGCGACACGGCCTCGCTTCCCGCGATGCTCCCGCGCCTTGGCGAAGCTGCGCCCGGCTCCGTGTGGCTTGGTGCAACCATGCCGAGACGCGGCGATGACCGGCGCAGGCTCGCGGGGCTGAAAACAATCGCGGAAGACGCGGGCATTCCGCTGCTGGCCACCAATGACGTGCTCTATGCTGCTCCCGGCCAGCGCGATGTACAGGATATTCTCACCTGCATCCGCGAGGGGCGCACGCTGGAAAATGCGGGCCGCCTGTTGGAGGCCAATGCCGAGCGCCATCTCAAGCACGCCGGCGAGATGGCGCGCTTGTTCGCGGATGCCCCGGAGGCCATCACCGAGACGGAAAACCTCCTCGCGCGCATCAGTTTCGATCTTGGCCAGTTGACCTATGAATACCCCGATGAGCCGGTTCCGCCCGGCAAGGATGCGCAGGGCTGGCTCGAGGAGCTCACGTGGCGCCATGCCCAGATGCGCTACCCGGATGGCGTGCCCGAGAAGGTCGAGCGCCTATTGCGTCAGGAACTCGCGCTGATCGGCAAGCTCGATTACGCGCGTTATTTCCTCACCATCCATGACATCGTGCGGGTGGCGAACGACAAGGGGATCCTGTGTCAGGGGCGCGGTTCGGCGGCCAATTCCGCCGTATGCTACGTGCTGGGCATCACCGCCGTGGACCCCGCCGAAGGCAATCTGCTCTTCGCGCGGTTCATCTCCGAGGAGCGCAAGGAGCCGCCGGATATCGATGTCGACTTCGAACACGAGCGACGTGAGGAGATTATCCAGCACATTTATACCCGCTACGGCCGCACACGCGCCGGACTGGCCGCTACGGTGATCCATTATCGCCCTAAAAGCGCGATCCGCGATGTCGGCAAGGTGCTGGGCCTCTCCGAGGATATCACCGCCGCGCTCTCGGGCACGCAATGGGGAAGCTGGGGCTCCGATATCACCCGCGCTCAAGTGAAGCAGGCGGGGCTTGATCCGGAGAACTCTTCAATCGCCCGCGCGGTGCGCTTTGCCAGACGGTTGCTGGGGTTTCCGCGCCATCTCTCGCAGCATGTCGGCGGCTTCGTGCTGACGCGCGGGCGGCTCGACGAACTGGTGCCGGTCGGCAATGCGGCGATGGCGGAGCGCACCTTCATCGAGTGGGACAAGGACGATATCGACACGCTGAAATTGATGAAGGTCGATGTGCTGGCGCTCGGCATGCTCACCTGCATCCGCAAGGCCTTTGAGCTGCTCAAGGATCACGAGCGACTGGACCTTGCCCTCGCCGACGTGCCGCAGGGCGACAAGCCCACTTATGACATGCTGGCCCAAGGCGATTCCATCGGCGTGTTTCAGGTCGAAAGCCGGGCGCAGATCAACATGCTGCCGCGCCTCAAACCGAAAAAATTCTATGATCTCGTCATTCAGGTTGCGATCGTCCGCCCCGGCCCGATTCAGGGTAATATGGTGCATCCCTACCTCAGGCGGCGCTCCGGCGCGGAACCGGTAAGCTTCCCCTCGCCCGCGCCTCCGCATGATCCCGACGAGCTTCGCAGCGTGCTTGGCAAGACGCTTGGCGTGCCGCTGTTTCAGGAGCAGGCGATGCAGCTTGCCATGATCGCCGCAGAGTTCTCCGATGTGGAGGCCAACCAGTTGCGGCGCGCCATGGCGACCTTCCGCAACCTCGGCACCATCGGGCGCTTCGAGGGAATGATGGTGGAGCGCATGGTGGAGCGGGGCTATGCGCGGGAATTCGCGCAGGATTGTTTCAACCAGATCAAGGGCTTCGGCTCCTATGGCTTTCCCGAAAGCCATGCCGCAAGCTTCGCCAAGCTGGTTTACATCTCCTCCTGGCTCAAATGCCATCATCCGGCGGTGTTCGCCTGTGCCCTGTTGAATTCTCAACCGATGGGCTTTTATGCCCCCTCGCAGATCGTTCGCGATGCGCGCGAGCATGACGTCGAGGTCCGCGCCATCGATGTGAACGAGAGCTTCTGGGACAACACCCTCGAACGCACCGCCGAAGGTGCGCTGGCCTTGCGTCTCGGCTTCCGGCAGGCCGAGGGCATCCATGAGGTGGCGGCGCAGCGGTTGGTGGCGGCGCGGCGCAACGGTTTCGTGAGAGTGGAGGATGTGGCGCGCCGCGCGCGGCTGCATGGCCTCCCGATGCGCGCATTGGCCGATGCGGATGCCTTCCGCTCCATCGGGCTTGATCGGCGCGCCGCGCTATGGGAGGTCAGGCGCCTGCCGGAGGATGATCCTCTCCCGCTCTTCGCCGCCATGGACGCGCAGGAACTCGGCGACGAGCCCGATGCCATGCTGCCCGGGATGTCGCTCGGCGAACATGTCGCGACCGATTACCAGACCATGCGGCTTTCTCTCAAAGCGCACCCGATGGCCCTGCTGCGCCCGCTGTTTGCGCGGGAGGGGGCGTGCAGCGCTGCCGAGGTCAACGCCCGCGTCGATGGCCGTTTTACCCGCATGGCCGGGCTGGTGCTGGTCCGCCAGCGCCCCGGCAAGGGCAATGCGATTTTCATCACGCTGGAGGATGAAACCGGCATCACCAATTGCGTGCTCTGGGCGCGCGAGTTCGAGCGCCTGCGCCGTCCGGTGATGGCCTCCAGGCTGATGCTGGTGGAGGGCCGAGTGCAACGCTCGCCGGAAGGGGTTGTCCATCTGATGGCGAGCCACGTCATCGACCGCTCGGCTGCGCTCGACCATTTGTGCGGTGCGCATAGCTCCGGCCTTGCGCTGACGAAATCGCTGTCCTCGCCGACAGATGAAAGCTTAACATCTGGTGACCCTGGCAATACCAGAGAGACCCATCACCCATCCTCTGCGCCACCACGCCACCGCCACCCGCGCGATGCCCGCATCCTGCCCAAAAGCCGGGATTTTCATTAATGTGAACAATGCCGCGCCACTATATCCGTTTTGCGCCCCAAAGCGGTCGCTCGCTGTGGCAGATGGTCATCCCGAAAGCGGATGTTGCCTGGGCCAGACTTCATCCTCTGCAAGCCACGGATGCCCCCACTCCTCAATCGAGTTGCAGGCCAGCGCCTTTGATCAGCGGAACCCAGCGATCGATCTCCGACTGGATGAAGGCCTTGAAGCCCACCGGATTGTTGGTGGCATCGTTCGGCATTTCGAGCCCCAGGGGGGAGAGCCGCGCGCGGAGAGTGGGATCGGCCGTCGCCTTGCGGATCGAGGCGTTGAGCCGGCCGACGATATCGACCGGCGTTCCCTTTGGCGCGAGATAGCCAAGCCAGACCGGAAAATCGAGGCCCGCGACGCCAAACTCGTTGGTGGAGGGCACCTCCGGCAGGGTTGCGATCCGTGCAGAGCGAAACACGGCCAGCGGACGAATGTTTCCACCCTGAATCTGCGGCATCGCCGTCAGGGAAACCTCGACCATGAAATCGATCTTGCCGGAGATCAGGTCATTCATCGCCGGACCGGTACCGCGATAGGGTACCAGCGTGACTTTCGAACCCAGGCGGACATTGAGCATCGCCCCGCCCATATGCGAGGAGGAGCCGGGTCCGGCGGTGCCGGCATTCATCTTGTCGCCGTTCTTCTTCACGTAATCGACGAATTCGCGAAAATCCTTGACCGGCAGATCCTTTCTGACGATCAGAATCTGCGGGAGATCGCCGAGCAGACCGAGATGCTCGTAATCCGTGACAGGGTTGTACCCGAGCGACTTGTAGAGCCCGACGCTGGAAACATGCGTTCCGGCCTGCCCGATCTGGATCGTGTAGCCATCCGGATTTGCCTTGGCGGCTTTTGTCGAACCGATGGTGCCGCCCGCGCCCGCAATGTTCTCGATCACGAAGGTCTGGCCGAGATCGCGGCTGAGAAATTCGGCATAGACACGGGCGATCGCATCGGTTGGCCCACCTGCGGCGAAGGGCACGATGACGGTGACGGTACGGGCGGGATAGCTCTGTGCGCGGGCCGTATAGGGGGCAAGCAATGCGCCTCCAAGCCCGATCGAAAACGCACGGCGGGTGATTCGGGTTTCGTGACTCATGGTGTTTCTCCCTCGGAATTTTATGATTTTGAGTTGGTTCCGGCCAAAGCGCCGGCGCGGGACAGAACGCGGTCGACCATCTCGCGGGCTGCACCCAGATAATTTGCGGGATCGCAGAGCGCGTCCAAGCGGTCAGGCGGCAGTGCGGCGGCGACGACAGGGCGATCGAGCAGCGCCGCGAGCAATGTGCCGTTCGAAGCGATGGCCGCACGGCAGGCGGCATAAACCTCGTCATGCGCGCTCTGGCGACCCAGAACAGGGGCAAGCCCCATCATCACCGCTTCGGCCACGATGAGGCCTTTGGTCAACGCGAGGTTCTGCCGCATCCGTGCCTTGTCCACCACAAGGCCGGCGAGCATGAACTCTGCCTGCACCAGCGAGGACGAGGCCAGCATGAAGCTCTGCGGCAGGGCATGCCATTCGGCATGCCAGGGGCCGGTGGCGCGTTCGAGATCCTGCACCATCGCATCCAGCATCAGCGCGGAAAGATCGCGCGAGGCCTTGGCGTTGGCGAGCAGGATTTCAGAGGAGATCGGGTTGCGCTTCTGCGGCATGGTGCTGGAAGCGCCGCGATGGGAGGCGAACGGCTCGAACACCTCGCCGATCTCGGTCGCCATCAGGAGCATGACATCGTAGCCGATCTTGCCAAGCGCCCCGCAGATTGTCGCAAGGGTCTGCACGAGGCCGACCAGTCCGTCGCGGGCGACATGCCAGGTGATGTCGGCCTCGCCCAGTCCGAGCTCTTCCGCATAGGCTTTGAGAACATCGAGACCGCAATTCCCCAGCGAGGAAAGCGTGCCGGCCGCGCCGCCCAGCTGCACGACGAGGGCATCAGCCTTCGCCCTTTCGAGGCGCACGGACAGCCGTTGCAACATCGAGAGCCACACCGCCGCCTTGTGGCCGAAGGTGATCGGCAGCGCCTGCTGCAAATGGCTGCGCCCGGCCATGATCGTCTCGCGATGCTCGACGGCAAGGCGCGCGAGTTCAGCCATCACCCGGCCAAGCTGCGTTTCGATCAGCGCGACACCGTCCCGCGCCTGAAGTACGGTGCCGGTATCCATGATGTCCTGCGTCGTTGCGCCCCAGTGAAGATAGCGCCCGGCCTCGCTGCAGCCCTCCGAAAGCTGGCGCACAAGACCGACGATGGGATAGCCGACATTCTCCGCATCGTGCTTCAGCAAAGCGATATCGAGAACGACGCGCGGCGCCTTCCCACGAATGATCTCCGCTGCCTCCACGGGAATGACGCCGGTTTTGCCCTGCGCCACCGCGAGCGCGACCTCCGCCACGACATAGGCCTCCACCTGCGCCTTGTCCGAAAAGATCGCGCGCATCGCCGGCGGGCAAAAAACATCGCCGTAAAGCGCGTGGTCGAAGAGCGTTGCACCGGAGAGCAAAGCAGTTCCTTTCATTAAATGTCCGCTTAATTTAAATGTTCGGACATTTGTGTCAAGAGCCCTCTTCACACCCCGCTCGTTCATGCTAGACAGGCTCTCGTGAAACCCGCCTCGACCATGCCGCTTTATGAAGAAATCGCCCACGACCTGATCGGAGCGATCGATGCCGGCGTGCATCCCGTCGGTTCGCTGATGCCGACCGAACTGGAACTCGTCGAGCGCTACAAGGTCAGTCGTCAGACCGTGCGGATGGCGATGCAGCGCCTGACCGAAATCGGTGCGGTGACACGGCGGGCCGGTTCGGGCACCCGGGTCGAGGCGCGGCGGCAAGCCTCCGGCAGCTTCCAATGGACGCTGGCCTCGCTCGGCGATCTCACGCGCCTCGCCGCCATGACGACGCGCGATGTCGAGATCATCGAGCCCGTCATCATGGACAAAAGCGCCGCCCGCAATCTCGGCGCGGCGCCCGGCTCGCGCTGGATGCGGCTCTCGTATATCCGCCGCCCGGTCACACCCGGCGCGAAACCACTCGCCTGGGTCGATGTCTATGTCGAGGAACGTTACGCCGATGTGCTGCTCAACCTCGGTGACAATCCGGCCCTGGTGTGCGATCTCATCGAAAATCGTTACGGCGCGCGCGTCTCGGAAGTCCGGCAGGAGGTGAGCGCGGTGGCGCTCGAAGCCGATCACGCCAAGGCGCTCAAAGCCGAAGCGGGCACGCCGGCGCTCAAAGTCCTAAGACGCTATTACGATCAGCGTTCAAGCCTGTTTGAAGTCACTGTCAGCACGCATCCGGCCGGGCGGTATTCGATTTCATCCACCCTGAAGAGGCTCGCCTAGCTATGAGCCATTTTCCGGCGCCAAGTTGAGTTCTCTGCGTTTTCCGAAAGCGCCCCCATCCGGCCATTAGATGCGCCTTAGGGTCCAGACCCATTAATTTCGGCGCGACGGTCGTGCGAAGGAAGCCCGAGGCTGCGGAGCAAGCCTGCCGGAAGTCGCCTGACTTTCAAAGGCTTG